>NZ_LXVX01000035.1 GCF_001650725.1 Sphingobium sp. TCM1
CAAGGCCATCTTCAACAAACCAGCATCATATTATCTGAAAAGGGGGTCCCTCTTCGACGCCGATCGGGGGTCCCTTTTGAACGCCGTTTGACAGTCCCCGCCTCACCGGTCACAAGCAACCGATGTTCGTTCGCCAGCCGGCTGACTGGCCGCTTGATGATCCCGGAGACCTTCTCGATTGCTTCATAGAGGTGTTCGACGAAAAATTGGACACGCCGCACCTCGTCGCGATCACCGCCTTGCTGAGTACGCAAGTCCCAGATCGCTGCCGAACAAACACCTAACGTTTCACTCGCCTCATCGAGAGCCCTTACCCACGGATCAAATGGAACTGGATCGGCTGGGCTGATCGACGCCGTCCGGATCAAACTGCTGATCGCCCGAAATCGAACATCCAGGTCCGCAGCTTGCGTCGCGGCGGGGCCACTTGCCAGAATCCTCGCAACGCTATCGGTCGTGCGATGCCGCGCCTCGTCGAGTTCATCAGCGAGGCGCGTCAAACTCTCAATGAAGGCAGGATCACGAGCGATCGCGAGCAGCCCGCGGCGGATCGGGAGTTCAATGTTGAGTTCGGGTGTGTAGCGCGTACCCAGCGCCTTGCGAGTGATCGCGAAGCGCGTTTGAAACCAGTCGGGCGTGAAATGCAGCAGATCGAACCAATAGTGCCGTCGACCCGCGTACTGCGGCTCATTTCGAGAGAAGCGCTCGATGAGCTGGGTCTCATCCCAAAGCTCAATCGTAACGACACGCGGAAGGATTGCGTCGGCGCGAGCTTGCACCCAGCGGTTCCAGCGATCCCTTTCGGAAATCCGATTGCCCACTCGCCCGTCCGATAGGTTGAAGGGTAAGCCGACAATGAAGCGCCCAAGCTGGGGGTGGCGTGCGATCGCTTGGCTTAGCGATTCGGTGAGCTGCGACGCTTCGCTGCTGCCGAACTCGAAGAAATACTTCGCCTGCCAGCCAGTCTCCGATCCATCTGCCTCGACGCGGTAGCATTCGAGGCCAGCGTCAGCCCCAGCGCCCTTACGGTGGAATGGCGCGTCAGGAGCGGTTTCTAACGCGGCGAGTTGACAAATCGCCTCCTCAAAACCGCTATGCTGGCTTCCGTGATGTGGTCGGATGGTGCGAAAATCGATCGTAGGAGACGGCATGGTCGCTCTGATTTTGGAGGTCGCGCCATGCGCGTGTAGATGCATTTTCCGATAGCTTATGCGCAGAGTCGATCCTACCGCGCACTATGGTGCGCGAGCGCGATGTGAATGGTGATTGCCCGGTGATTACCATGCCCGAAACTGAAGGGAAAAATTCCATATTTTCCTATTATAATTCAAGTCGATATACCGGTTCTCGCTCTGAGGTCTGGTACTTCCGGTACCGACGGAAAAGCGTCGGGTAAAAGGAAGGAGGGGGCTGCCCTCCCTCATTCCTGATGGCGCCACGTCCGGTCGCAGACAGCGAACGGAAATCCGCCGCTAAACCACGACCGGCGAGGGGGCATGGCCAGCGGATCCGAAGACCCGCAGATAGCGCTCGATCTCGGCGGGATCGCCGGTCGCCTTGGCGGGATTGTCGGACAGCTTCACCGCCGGACGTCCGTTCGCGCTTGTGACCTTGCAGACGAGGGAAATCGGCTCCAGCCCTTCGTCACCGTCGGGATCGCAGCCGCGAAAATCATTGGTGAGGTTGGTGCCCCAGCCGAAGCTTGTCCGCACACGCCCGTTGAAGTGCCTGTATGTCGCCTCGATCGTATCGACATCCATGCCGTCGGAGAAGATCAGCAGCCTGGTGCGCGGATCGACGCCCTGATCCTGCCACCAGCGGATGATCTGCTCGCCGCCTTCGATGGGCGGGGCGCTGTCGGGGCGGAAGCCGGTCCAGTCCGCAAGCCAGCCGGGCGCATCGCGCAGAAAGGCGGTGGTGCCGAAGGCGTCGGGCAGGGCTATAAGCAGATTGCCGTTATAATGCCGTCGCCACGCCTCCAGCACCTGATAGGGCGCGCGGGCGAGCGATGCATCGTCCCCGGCCAGCGCGGCGGCGACCATGGGCAATTCATGCGCGTTGGTGCCGATGGCCTCCAGATCGCTGTCCATGGCAAGGAGGACGTTAGACGTGCCGATGAAGCGGTCGCTCAACCCTTCCTTCAGCGCCTCGACACACCAGCGCTGCCACAGGAAGCCGTGCCGCCGCCGGGTGCCGAAGTCCGAGAGGACGAGATCGGGCAGCAGCTTCAGCCGCTCCACCTTCTCCCACAGCCTGGTCTTGGCGCGCGCATAGAGGATGTCGAGCGCGAACCTGCCCTTGTTGCGCATGGCCGCGCGCGATTTCAGTTCGTTGAGGATGGCGAGCGCGGGAATCTCCCACATGGTCGTGTGCGTCCATGGACCCTCGAAGCAGAGTTCATACTGACCGTCCACCTTGCGCAGCCGATAGTCGGGCAGGCGGAAATCGGCGAGCCAGGCAATGAATTCCGGGCTGAACATCTGCTGCCGCCCATAGAAGCTGTTGCCGGTCAGCCATATCAGCTCCTTTTTGGCGAAGCGGACCTCCCGCGCATGGTCGAGCTGGGCGCGCAGCTCCTCCTCGTCGATGATGTCGGCGAGACGGACCGAGCGGGTGCGGTTGATGACGGAGAATGTCGCCTCCACATCCGGATGAATGTGCCGGATCATCTGGAGCATGAGGAGCTTGTAGAAATCCGTGTCGAGCAGGCTGCGGACGATAGGGTCGAGCCGGAAATTATGGTTGTAGGTGCGTGTCGCGATGTCAGTGACGGTCATGCTGCGATCCTCCGTGCCATGCGGGTTCGGCCACGTCGCGCCGGCGGGCAGCTTCCCTCCGTCATGCAATCCTGTCGAGCAGATCGTCCAGCGAAGGATCAGGCGGGGGCACCGCATAGCCCGCCTCCAGCACCCATCCCGTGACTTGCCGCCTGGTGCTGAGGCTGAGGCTGCTCCGCAGCCGCTCCTGCAGGCCCTGGATGATCGCCATCTTGCGCTCGCGCAGCTTGATGAGTTCACCGGCGGGGAAGCTCATCGCTTCGCGAAGTCCCGTCACTGAGGAGATGTTGCCGAGGTTGCGGCGGGCAGAGTAGACGATGTGGGACACCACCTCCCTGCGGCCGGTGAAGCCGCTTTCCTGAACGAGGCTCAGGCGATGGAGGGCATAGAGGCCAATCACGGCCGATACGAGGAAGAAGAATTCCCAGTGCGTGAACATGACGCCGAGTTCGGCCGCGCCCTCAGGGCTGGTCCATCGCACGGCAAGGGTGAGCTTGCGCGCGGCGAAGAAGTCGCTGGCCCAGCCGCCGATGATGGGCGCCATGCCGGCGGCGATTGCGCCGATAATGGCGTTGGAGGCGAGATAGCCGGTCGCCGCGCCGCCGGGGCTGAGCTTCAGCACGATATTGCCGGAAGCCAGCCCCACGCCCGCCGCCGCCGCGCCCATGATGATGTGCAGCATGACGAGATAGGCGGACCGGGCTGTCATGCCGTCCACATCGCTGGCAAAGGCCATGGCGACGATGGAGAAGATGAACAGTGGCGTGGCCACGCTCAGCACCGACTTGTTGGAGAAATGATCGCTCAGGCGGCCCCATCCCCGGATGACGGCGAGGTTCGCGATCTGGCTGATGAAGCTGAAGATCAGCACGAACCCCATGCCGAAGCCGAGTTCGCGCACGAAATAGACGGTGAAGAACGGCGTTGCGAGGTTCACGGCGAATTGCCAGCTTGCAAGATAGCGCAGCATCTGCCGGAAGTTCCTGTCGCGCAGCGGCCCGGTCAGCAACCGCCGGATCGGCACATCGTCACTGCCGGGGGGCATACGTGGCTCCGGCACGCGGGCGAGCGCGACCGTGCTGACGAGACCGCAAGCGAAGCCGAAAAGGTAGAGGCCGCAGAAGATGCTGTTGCCGAAAGCCCGGTCCGTCCCAGCCTGCTGGAGCGCGTAGGCTCCGACAATAGTAGCGACCGCGCTAACCGCCGTGCCGAACAGGGTCCGCCGGGCAAAGAAACGCCCAAGCTCCTCCTCCGGCACGAGGTCGCGCATCCAGCTGTTCCAGCTACACGCACCCACCGCGTTGAGGCCGTAGTGCAACAGGGCCGCCGCCATCAGGGATGCGGCGGCGACATTACGGTCGGGGATGAACGGCACGACGGCGTAGATGGGCAGGGCGAGCCGCGCGAGAAAAACACTGATGACGGAGATGCGGCGGCGCGTGCGCAACCGCTCCACCAGCGAAACTGCGGGTGCCTGCAAGATCTGGGTGAACAGGGGGATGGCGGCCAATATGCCGATCTGGACCGTACTCACGCCGACATGCAGCGCGAGCGCAAGGAGCACCACGCCGCTGTTAAGGGCGCCTATGGCGGTGGCGAAGGAGGCGTCGACCAGCAAGGCCCTCAGGCCCTGCTGTACCTCCCGTTCGGACACCTCATCCTGCGGTTCCAGCACGCGTGACGTCCATCTGGCTCGTGAAAGGTCCGGCTCACAACGCGCGAGGCGCAAAAGGGAGCCGGATCAATATCATGCGTCGGCAACGACGGTCGTTCCGGCGCGCGCGCCGGTGGCTGCGGGCTGGCGGTCGGCATCCC
Source organism: Sphingobium sp. TCM1 (assembly GCF_001650725.1). Classification (GTDB taxonomy): domain Bacteria; phylum Pseudomonadota; class Alphaproteobacteria; order Sphingomonadales; family Sphingomonadaceae; genus Sphingobium. The sequence continues at coordinate 4,593 of NZ_LXVX01000035.1, forward strand.
AGCGCTGCTTCAGGCGGCGATAGGTAGCAAGCGCCTGACCGGCCACCTGATCCATGTTATAATAGCGATAGGTCGCCAGCCGGCCGACAAAGCTCACATCGGGCTGGGCGAGCGCCAGCGCTTCGTAGCGCTTGAACAGCGCCTGGTTCTCGGCGCGTGGAATGGGATAGTAGGGATCGCCCTCACCGCTCGGATATTCATAGGTGATGCTGGTGCGCGGCGCGGTCTGGCCGGTCAAATGCTTATATTCGGTAATGCGGGTGTGCGGAACGTCCTCTGACGGATAGTTCACCACGGCCACGGGCTGAAATTGTTCCTGATCCACCGTTTCGTGCCGGAAGTGCAGGGAGCGGTAGGGAAGCTTGCCGTAGCAATAGCCGAAATATTCGTCGATGGGTCCCGTGAAGACGAGGTGCTGATGCGGATAGGCCTGCCGCACTTCGGTAAAATCGACGCCGAGCAGCAGGTCGATGTTCGGATGGTCGAGCATCCGTTCGAACATATGGGTGAAGCCGTCTCTCGGCATGGCCTGGTAGGTGTCGGTGAAATAACGGTCGTCGGTGTTGGTTCGCGTCGGCACGCGTGAGGTCACCGACTTGTCCAGTTCCTGTCTCTTATACACATCT
>NZ_LXVX01000036.1 GCF_001650725.1 Sphingobium sp. TCM1
GTATTTTATATTCAAATTGAATGTAAAATACTCTTAAATTAAATCATTTTTTAAATTAAATTTTGTTGTAAAATAAAACAGAAACCTTATTAAATCAACAAAAAACGAGATTCACACAAAATGCATGATTCTCGTTTTTCTCCAAAATGCAAAAAAATGAAGATTTTCAGATGGAAATTGTTAGTTCTAGATGATTATATGTATAGATTAAGTTAAAATATTAATAGATACATAGTGAAGCACACATAAAAACATGGCATTACACGATTTTGTAAAAATAGATAAATCTAGATTTGAAGATGCTGTAAAAGCATATTTCCTTTGGAAAGAGTTAAATGCTCTTATCAAAAACAGTCACAATAGAGGAATCAATTTTCCTGAAACCATTTCAGAAACACTTTTATGTTCAGCGATGGGATTTGAACTAAACAGAGGTACTGGGGGCGATGCTCGTGATCCTCAAACGAATCGAATTATCGAAGCGAAAGCTACATCGAATTGGGATAAAGATACAACTTCTTTTTCTCCATCCGAGAGCTTCGATGCACTATATTTTTTAAGATTAAATCAACGAGATGATGAGCTTTATATTTATGACACTGGAATTAATTCAGATACTTTGAAACTTATCCAAGTCAATAAAACGCAAACACTTGGAGATCAACAGTTGCAAGGGCGTCGTCCACGCTTCAGTGTTATTAAATTTGTCATCGAAGAAAATGCAATTTTACCAGTTGCGAAAGTTGAATTACGAACCAAAAAAATTATTAAATTATAAAAAAAGCAAGGGAGGTAGTGTGCTTCCTTGCTTTTTTAATGCGGCGCGCCGCAATTTATGCTATAATTTGATAATCATGCAAAGGAATAGAGGATAAAAGATGTTACAAATAGCAAGTTTATTCGCAGGTGTAGGCGGAATTGATTTAGGATTTGAACAAACTGGATATTTTGAAACCGTTTGGGCAAATGAATATGATAAAAACGCAGCTATTACCTATCAATCAAATTTTAAAAACAAATTAATTATAGATGATATTCGAAATATCAAAGTAGAAGATGTTCCTGAGTTTGATGTGTTGCTATCAGGATTCCCTTGTACTTCTTTTAGCGTAGCTGGATATAGAAAAGGCTTTGAAGATGAAAAAAGTGGAGATTTATTTTTTGAAACTTTACGCTTGATTGTAGCTAAAAAACCACAAGTTATATTTTTAGAAAATGTTAAAAATCTTGTGGGCCATGACAATGGAAATACCTTTAAAGTCATTTGTGAAGCTTTAGAAAGCAACGGATACCATATCAAATATCAAGTATTGAATGCAAAGGATTTCGGCAATATCCCACAAAATAGAGAACGTATCTATATCGTTGGTTTTAGAAATATTGAATACTATAAAAACTTTGATTTCCCAATGCCACAAGCATTAAAACTAACAATAAAAGATATGATAAATCTTTCAGATAAACTAGATGATCGATTTTATTATACAGACGATAAGTGTTCTTTTTATTCGCTTTTAGAAGAACAAATGACTTCCGAAGAGACAATATATCAATGGCGTAGAAAATATGTGAGAGAAAATAAAAGTAATGTATGTCCTACATTAACCGCAAATATGGGGACGGGCGGGCATAACGTTCCACTTGTTAAAACAAAACATGGAATTAGAAAGTTAACTCCTAGAGAGTGTTTTAATTTCCAAGGTTATCCTGAAAATTTCAATTTACCTGAGTTAGCTCCTACACATCTTTATAAGCAAGCGGGAAATTCTGTTGTTGTTCCAGTAATAAAAAGAATAGCAGAAAACATTTATAAATCTATGTTATAAGTTGAAAATTTTCATTCCTTAATGCTCAACTATACTTCAAGTTGGCGCATTGGGCTGGATTGCCCATTTAGGCTAACATACAATGTCTCTCATTGATCAATACGATGGACCTGTATTGACAACGAGCATCTACATTGTATGTTTCTATACCAGCGAACCAGCACAATTGCGCCGATCATAGCCAAAATCAAGATTTAAAGAATCCTAAAAGTTTCTGAAATCCTGTTTTTGGCTTTTCTTCTATTGTTGTTGCTATTTCTTTTCGAGCTTCTTTTTCTTCTTGTATACTTCGTATATTAGATAATAATTGCCGATCTCTTTGTTCTGTTGCTTCACTCATTTTCTTCATGATGAATTCAGCTTGTTCAGTCATTTTCTGATTCATCATTTCTTCGAAATCTTTGTTTTGTTCTTCTAGTTTTTTATCAAATGCTTTTTGTTGTTTTTCTAGAGCTTCATTTACGATTTTTTGAACAGTGTCCGCACTAAGCGGACGCACCAATGGACGCTCTTCTTCACGGACACTACCTGTCCGTATCTCACCCTTAACACTTGCCATAACAGCAAGGACAGCGTCTTTCATCTTTATATTATTTTTTAAATTTTTTTGGAGCAATTTTAAATTTTGAATATCTTTATCTAAAAAAGCGCGTTGCCCTTTTTCATTTTTAACAAATAAATATCCTTCCTTTTCTAAAGCATTAGTCCAGTTTCTCAAAGTAGATGGATTTGTTTTTAATTTCTCCGCTGCTTCAGAAGCCCAGTAAGCTTTCTCTGTTGTATTTGTTTGTGTATTTTGATTGTCCATGGACACGTCCACCTCCTACAAAAACAATTCTACACTAAAAAAAGAATGCCCTTTAGGATTCTTTTAAAATACAAAAAAGGAATCCGTTAGGATTCCCTTAGTTTCGTCATGATTCCCTATGCTACTTTACTAACTCTAGCAGGTTTATCTGGTTTGATATAGTGCCTTGCAACCACGTCAATTCTACTGTGGCCCAACAGAAGTGAAATATATAGTCTTCTGTATTGTTCGTGAGAAAAATTATTTTTATATTTATTATTTTTATTGATTCGTTTCATTTCATTTTTTAATCTTTTCTTGATCTGTGATTTATTACTTCCTTGTGCAGACAAATGCTCTGCAATCAGTTTTTTGATTTCTGATTTACTCATATTACGAGTTGAATCATATACACCTTGTGCATATGCCTTTCTAAATGAATGCGTTGTGTATCTTGATTCTTTCGTATACAAACCAGCCGCAGTCGCGGCATTCTTTACTTGCTCTTGCACAATCGAATTAGCTTTCTTTGGAGACATTGTATCTCCTTTTTTATCACGAAATTCAAATACTGGTGTACTAGGGTTTTTACCTTTTATAACACCTTTTAAAAACTCTCTTGCTTCATCAGACATTTTCACTCTACGAGTGAAGTTGTTTTTATCTTTATGAAACGTTAAATAACCTTTTTCAAAATTTATATCCTCTACTTTCAATTTCATGGCTGCAGTTATTCTCGAACCTAATAATTGTTGGAAATGCACCACATTAGCGATATTTTCAGAGTTTCTGGTAATGTTAGTATCTTTGCCTGTTTCACAGGCAAATTTCAAATTATCATCCAAATGACTACGAACCAAATCACCTTGTGCCAACGTTGATTTCCGTGCAGATATTTCATTTTTGGACTTCGTTACGCCTTTTTCTAACAACATTTCCAATCGTTCATCCTTCAATCCTGTACGGATTGTGATAGGTTTTCCGTCTTTCTTGCCTAAGCATTTTGTTTCTTTCACTATTACCCTAGCTTTTTCAATCGCATGCACCGCTTTTTGAACAGAAGAACCTGCAATATCTCCACGATCATATCGATCTACCAGATGATCTATATATTTATCCACCATGTGTGCTCTCCAGTGGTTAGGATTCGCCTGTTTTGGTCCATACGTCTTTTCAAACCAATTCGCCATACGATTTACTGCTTCTTGATACGTCCTGTTCTTGTTCGTTACAAGACCTTTTTGACGACCCCTTTCGAAAATCTTTTCTATCTTCTTTTCGTACGTTTTCAATATCATCACCTCCCAAAAAAACTAACTAAAAAGATCTAAAAAGCAAGTTCAAAAGCTAAAAAACAAGGTCAAAACCAGTTTGAGGACGCACTTCAACAAGCACTTTTATTGTTTTTTAACTATCGGTTTCCTTCTTTTTTTGAAAAAGGAACCCGATAGTTAAAAAACAATGCGCCGCCATCATGATTAGTCGTAACCTCCACTCATTCGTCATACCGCACTAAAGAATCTCACAATTGATTCCATAGGAATCAATCTGCTCAGTGCAGTTACAGACACCCTTCCAAATCCGTTGGATTTGTCACAATGCACACAGAAGACCTTCATAATCTGTGCCCCAAACGTACCGCTACGTTTAGGCTGCCCAAGCATAATTTTACGAGCCCTTGGGGCTTCAGCGCCTTTCGGCATGTTCTCAATTTCGAGAACGACGAGATGAGAGTATTTCTTACTAATCACATGTTACAACAAGTGCTTTCTTGTGTTACTTTGTTACAATGAATCAATTTTTCTATTAAATTATCTCCTCCATTTCAATTTTTAATTTGTGTTGCTTATATTCATCCATGTTGCTAAAAACTAGTCCTTATTTCGTCAAATAAGTCCTTTCTTAAAGAGATTTAATGCAATTACCTTAAAAGATACAAAAACAGTTAAAATAAAGCGTAAGGCATCTTAAAATTTGTTTCACTAAACAATATGATGCAGATTATTAAAATAGAGCTCAAACATGATAAAATCCTCCTAATTTTGTATTTTTTCCTTATCTATATAATGAAATTGATTCAACAAGTTAACGTCGTTGGTATCAATGGAATAATAATTTCTTTTATTGTTTGTCCAAAAAATTAAAGTTACAGTGTGTCAATCGTATTCAGTCACGAGATACGCATTTTTCTATACAAGTCGTGGAAATAAAATAGAAAAAAGAAATAAATAATGTTGTACCTAAATTATACCGTCGTTTCAATTAGTCAAGTAAAAAAAGAGAAGTCTCTATGACTTCTCTATCTTCTTCAAATCCTCTTTCTTCATTGCCTTGATTTCTCCCCATTTTTCCATACCTTCATCTCTAGAATATCCTAATTCATCACGTCTTGTTTGTACCTTTGATAATTGTTCAGAAGTACTTAATTGAATGAGTATCTTTAATTCTTCTAAAGTAAACCAACCATCTACATATTCATCTTCTTTCTCCTCAGATGGCTCTTCTGCTCTCGCTGCATGTTGTTCTAAACGATCTAACGTCATTTTCTTTCGTTCACGTTCTAATAAATCAGAACCCATTTTATCCGTTCTCATTTCCCTTTTCTCCAACTGTGCTAAATTTGGATAGAGTTCTTTTAACTTTAAATCATACCCAATATAACCTTGCAAAATGAAAGAAGGGTTAAAATCCATTGACCGCGGTGTAACGAAATCTAATAATCTTCTAACATCTACATCTCTAAATTCATTCAGAATCGCCAGATCATCATCATCAAGCGAATTCAAATTGAATTCCTTGATATTATCCCATTGATATTTTTCTTCCTTTGCACAGATTGCTTCAACTAATCGATGGAGCGTTTCTTGGCATTTGGGAATATCCGTTTCTAATAAATCCTTACGGATTTTTTCTAATTGCAGAAATTCACGATTCGTAAGCTTTGAGTATATTAATTTTAGTTGTAAACCTACTTCTAATTCTTCTAAAAAACTAATATATTCCTCAAAATACTTTTCTATCTTTATGAAAGTATTCAATTTTGATCCTAAACCCCATACTTCTTTAAACTTACGAAAACGCTCTTGATACGATCTTGCACGGACTTTTAAACGTTGTTTCGTGTACTCTAACAACTCTTCACGTTTTATGTATTCTTGTATATGTTTCTTTGTTTTTTGTAAATAAGTAGCTTCATTTTTTAACTTCAATTTACGTCCATTAACAAGGTCCGATTCATTCACTTGTACAAATTCTTGTTTGACGAAATCATAATAAAAATAATCTTTTGTTTCGAAAATTTTATTCGCTTTATGATGACGATAATCATTGGTATTGCGAAAAATATGTTCTCCTGTAAAAGTTACTTCCAACATGCCGTAAGGCATTACAGTTACATCCGCAAGAACCGAAATAAAATAAGAATTCATTGGAAAGAAATCTGCTTGTTCCTTCGAAAATACCCCTTTACTATATAAAACATCTTCTTGTTCATTCACATAAGGGTACGTCACCACAAAGTTCTTAAAATCATACTTTATGTGCCTTTTTACTAAATCGAAATCCGCTCGATACATAGTAGATGCATCTAATACTTTTTGATCTACATCTAAATTAGGAATTTCCAAAAAGCTTTTCATTGCAATAGCAATAATTTCTTTTTCCGACATATCTTTCAATACTTCAATTGTTACATCTTTAAATTCCAATCCTCTCACCTCCTAAAAAATATATTTATTTCATATTTTCTTCTTTCTCTTCTTCTATCAAAATACTTCTAAATAGAAAAAAGAAAAAAACTAAACCAATCATTGTTGGCGGAGCAATAAACAAAAAAGCATCTACACTCACATTTGTAAGTAGTTCCATAAACCATTCCCCCAAGCTGCCAAAACACCAAAACGCCAAAAATACATATAAATCTTTAAGTTCTACCATATAGAACCGATCTTTGTGATAGAAACAAATTTTCCATCGTAATATACATAGTTAAAAAAATGAAAGGAGATGATACATCATGAAACAAATACTTATCAATGTTGTCGTTACTATTACTTGTACTTGTGCAGGTAATCTATTAAGTCATTTCATTATTTCTTGTATGTAAAAAGAACATAACAAAAAAAACACTACCGTCAATCAAAAAGATAGTAGGACTTGCAAAACTTCAGTTGCATGTCATAATGTCTTTTTGGTTGTAAGATAGTGTTTCATTCATACCCTAATTCTTTTTTTAATTTTCTCGTTTTCTCTTTTAGTACTTTTAGTTTTTCTTCAAATTCTTTTTGTTCTTTTAGTCTTTTTTCTCTTTTCATTTTTACCCCATCTTCAATGGTAAATGTTTTTGTTTCTTTTTTTTCATATTGTTTTTCATTTTCTGTTTCATCCGACATAAAAGTACCTCCCAATATATAAAAGGCTACCAACCATTATAATATATGTAACAAGAAAACAAATAACACAACAGTGTATAAGAACTGTTGTGTTAAATGATAAATATGAACTAGTGTAATACAGGACACCCACAATTACATTATATGTTTTTAAAAGAGTGAAAAGAGCTTAAGAGATAAAAGATATTAATTTTTTTATTTCTTTTAAGAAATTATATATTCTCCGAATATATACACCTTTTTTTACAATCTTAACTGACACATCAGTGAACACTTTTTATTTCGTGTCCACTAATGTTTCTAACAATTGATACAAACGAGTTCTTCCGATTCCAAGTGCTTTTGCTAAAGCTGTTTTTTTCATCTTTGGATTCTCTTCTAACAACTTTTTCAATTCTTCTAACTTGTCATTTACTTGTTCTTTTCTGTCTGCATTATATTCATCTTTTGTTCGAACACCATTGTTTCTTCGTTTTTGAGTAACATATTTTGTATTACGATTTTGGTGTTCTTTCTCGCCAATGATTGTTTCTAATTCTTTTTCTTCATCAGCAGTAATGTCTAATACTTCAATTAATCGTTCATTACTGTAATTGTATCCGTCTTTTTCATTCTTTAACCAATTGTTCCAGGCCGTTTCCGCACTGTTAGTGCGTCTGATTAAATCATGGTCCGAATAAGGAGCATTTACAGTTGCAAAACTATGATAAAAGTCCAACATTGCACAAATAGCTGATTTTTCATCACCATGACTACATAAATGCCAATAACGATATAAGAAACAAACATATTCACGATTTCCAGTAATACAACCACCACGCAACTCTAATACAAGTTTCTCTAAATCCATCATTCTTGCAATGTGTAATGAACGAATTTGTTGTGGTGAACCCCACTTGAACTTTCTCCATAAAGGATAATTACCAGGTGTAATTTTACCTGCTTTCTTATATTCCTTTTTCTTATGTGGTTTTGGTCGTTCCGTTGGTCCAATATATGTTTTATATAAATCATCAAAACTGTAAAAATCATCGGTGAATACATACATTTTTACACGTTCTTTTGTTCCTGAATGAATAGAATTGTTGGCTCTCAGATAACGAACCGCATCAGTGGCTGCTGGATCAGCACCAATTTCTTTTAATCCTGCAAGGATTAATGATTGCATTTTCTTCCATTCAAATTCACGGAAAAATGGAATCGGTGAATGTTTCCATAATGGTTGCCATCCTCTTGCTTTTAACAAAGCAGTTGGTCTTGGCATTTTCTTTTCTTCTACTAATTTATCAATCACTTTCATGATTTGTTCATATGTATAGCCACCGTCAATAACCTTATAGTCATCACAGTCGCTATACAAAAACTGCAATTCGCGTAACGTTGATACTTTTCTTGTTGTTGGGAATGAAAGGATATTTGGAACTAAATATTGATCTTCTTTTCCATTTGTTTTCTTTGCTATGTCACGACGTAATGTTTTGTAATCAAAACCAGCTTCTTGGAAGATGACAATATCTTCTTTTGTTTGATAATCGATTCCATCAAACTTCCATCCTTTATACAAGTAACGTGAACGGTTGTCCATCATATCTGGAATCCAACCAAAATAATATTCCACCTGGTCCTCGAAATCTCGTAAAATCTTTGGTTCATCGAACCAAACCATTTTTGATTCTTTTGTACCGTTGTATATTTGAATTGGGTTTTTACCAATTCGACTCTTTCTTACTAAATCTTGAATTGTATAGTCTCCTGCATCGACAAGACTGAATACACCCATATAAAAAACCTCCCCTTTTGCATAAAAATGCTTAAATGGAAGGTTAAAACTCACAATTTTATCCGTTTTCCTTTTTGTATTCTTTTGCAAAATAAATGAAATTTATTTTACATTTTTCTATAAAAAAGGAATCATAATTTGTTTGACAAATACACTTATAGAAAGTATTATTTGTAGTAACAAATCTATTAATTAATCTTTCATCTTTTGCGAGAGTGAGATTTAACCTATTTGAAAAAGTCAACGGGCCTAATCGTTGGCTTTTTCTCATTTATTCTGTTGTTCTAAATTTAAAGCAAAAATCGATAAAAATCTAGTAAAATATTCTTTTTTCTTCATCTTCCTCTTCATCATAATCCACATACATGACCATTTCCTTCATTTTCCCTGCATGTTCATCGTAGAATTTCTCCATGATGGTATAACCATCCAAACGAGGTTTTTCCTTTAAATACTTATATAGAAGTTCATATTTCTTAGAAGATTCCAGTACATCTTCTCTATGGATTAGGTATTCCATGAACTTACGTTCCTCTTCTATCGTTGGAAACGTATTACTGTACTGATAAAAACCATACATTTGACCTTCCACATTCGTAAGTCCAATCGCTACGCGATCTATGAAGAATAATTCTGCATTTTCTTCCAAAAGACTTTTGTCCAAAACCTCTGTAAATATAATCGTAAAGTGTTCCAAAGCAGGATTATGTATTTCTTTTGCTTCAACAGTATAGTGATCTACTTCAACTGCATTTTCTTGAATTAAAAGCTCAATTTTCCCATATTTTATTTGTGTAAATTGCATATTATTTATTTCCATTCCAAACACCCCCTTTGCTTACTTATTGAATTAATTTCTCGTAATTCCTCTTCTCTTCAATTCTCGATAAAGCGAAGCTTTACTCACTCCTGTAATATCTTCTATCTCGGCAACAATTCTATGATTCTGATACATCTTAATTGCTTCTTCCATACCTGATTTTTTCCATGATCTTGGTCTTCCCAAATGCTTTCCCTGTGCCTTTGCAACGTCAATACCGCGTTTTTGTTTTTCTTTTAGGTTGCTACGTTCTAATTCCGAAAAAGCTGCCATGACAGTTAAGAAGAACTTTCCTGTATTTGATCTTGTATCTATATTCAAATCCAAAATCACTAAATGAATATCTTTTTTCTCTAATTCTTCTACTAACTCTAGCAATTGTCGTGTATTTCTTCCCATGCGATCCATGCGTGTTGCAACAAGTGTGTCACCTTGCTGCAACGTAGCAATCAATCGATTCAACTCTTTTTCTTCTGCAATTCCTGTAATTGTTTCTTCTATTATCTTGTCACAACCAAATTTCTCTAATTGACTAATTTGAGAAATAATTTGCTGGTCCGAACTCGAAATCCGCGCATAACCGTATATCATTTTTATCCTCCTATTTGAAACGTACCTTTGAGACGCTACAACCCCTTATTGCTGCGTTTCGCCCTTAGAGTCCCAAGGACTTTGCTAAAGGTAAACCTTTGAGACACATATGTATAAAAAAATTACATATCTAATTGTTTGTATGTTTGATAGACTATCACCTCTTCAAACACCCAGACCAAAAGACTGTTTGTATTGAACATCTTAAAACCTTACCTGCAATGTACCTCAGATGATTTTTGGAAACAAGGGTTGATGAAAATTTTTTTTGAAACCGTGGAAAGATTGAGACTACTCAACCTTTCCAGTTTCCTTTTCATCTTTTCTTGGACGACCTTTTGGTGCAGGTTTCTTCAACTGTGCTTCTAATTCAGCGATTCTCGCTTCTAATTCAGTAATCTTTTGATCTTTTTCTTCTTTTAATACTTTCATTTGTTCTTCGATTTCCATCTTCTTTTCTGTTTCACGGTCAAATAAGTTTTTGTAATCTTCTCGTGTCAGTTTCTTTTCCGAAATGAAACGATTAATTTCCTTTATATGAATCTTGATTCCTTTCTTATTGCTTTGTTTTACAAATTTAAGTTGTGGATTCTCACAATTGATAAGGTTGTACAACTTACGATAATTCCATGATTTGTCGTTCAATTCTTCACCAATCTTCACTGCTGCGTCTTCAATAGAATACAAACCTTGTTCTTTCTCATATTTTTTTAAAATTGATTCTGGACTCTCTTCAAGGTCTAAAATCTGCATGATTTTCTCACTGGAAAATTTTCCCTTTTTTAAATCTTCGATTTTACTCACGATTGACTGAATATTTTCAATTTTCATAATTTATTTTTCCCCCTAATTTTTAAAATAAACTCGACTTATTTTCTACCTTAATTATAGCGCGCAAATCATTTTGTTTCAAGTTTTCTGACAAATAATTTTCATTTATTTTACACTGTTTTATAAAATAAACTTACATATATTTATTTTGTTATTTAAAATAAATATCCTTTGTTTTATTTTTTATTTTTCTTATTTTTTACTTTGTTTTATTTTAAAATAAAAATAAAACATTATCATAAACATTGATTTATCAATGTTTATTCACCTTTTCTTCATTTGTTTACACGATAATAACAAAACATTTATATTTTTATTTTACATAAAAATATAAAATAAATATTTTCTTTTTAACCTCATCATTTAAATTAAATAAAAAACAAATTAATCCTTTTTTATTTTAAATATTTTTGTAAAACAAATCTATTTTAAATTAAAATAGATTTGTTTTTATTTTAGTTTTAAATTAAAAATATTTGTTTCATTT
>NZ_LXVX01000037.1 GCF_001650725.1 Sphingobium sp. TCM1
GGGTGTTATCTCCCCAGGGGGAGGGGGGGGGGTGGGGTTAGTTTGGGGGTCTGGGGGAAAGGAAGGGGAGGGGGAGGAAAGGGGTGGTGTCACAGCCATGTCCTGTGACTGTCCTGTGACTGTCACAGCCATGTCACGCTCACGGGCGCGCTGATCGCGCTTGCGTTGAGCAACCTTTTCCTTCGCCGCCGCAACGCGGTCATGTTCAGCCTCAAGCGCTTCGACGGCCACAATGATGGCCTCTATCGGCGCGCCAGCATCAGCCATGCGGCGCATAAGGGCGGCCATACTCACAGCGCTATCACCTCCACCTCAACCCGCCCCGGCTTCTCAGGCGCAGCGAACTCATAGGCCGGCACGAACCGGCTATCATTCACGCCCAGCGCGTCAGCGATCCCGTCGAAATAGGGCTTCATGCGGTTCGGGTAATTCACCCGGTCGCCGCGCCGATCGGCAGGGACGAACCGGACGCGCACGGTGATATCGCCGGTGGCGGGCATCGCAGCACGCACGGCAAGCGCGGCACGACGCGCCCACTCCCGATGCTTCTTCGTGTCGGCAATCTTCTGCCAATGCCCTTTGCCATCGGTATGGCCGGACAGAGACGAAGCAGGAAAGGGCAGGTCGAATTTCATCGGACACTCACTGGTTTCATCCTCGCCCCGGATTGCTCCGGGGTCCGGTGAAGCCAGCGCTTACTCAGGCGCGCCGACAAAGATCGGCAGGCCGGTCTTGCTGCCGACCTCTTCTATCGCCTCGTTGAAGGCCGTCTCGAACGTCAGGTCAGGCCGCCACAACTCATACCAGAACAGCAGTCCGTCGCTGGTCTTGCGGTAGCGGAACCGGGCGATCAGGCGGAACACGTCGGTCGAACGCGCGAATACCGGGATGGTGATCGAAAACATGGTTGGCAGGGTCAGCGGCTTGCCGTCGCCGTCCGTATGCTCACTGTCGAAAGTGAACTGCGCTTCGCCGGTGGAAAGGTTCTTGGCCTCCTTGATGACGGCCCGCTCATAGACCTGAAGGCCGCGCGAAATTTCGACCAGCTTTGAAGGGCTGGCGAGGGTGCCGCGATTCGCACTCACAAAATCCTGCGACGCCTTGGCGAAGGATTCCACCTGATCGGCGGACACGTCCACGATGTTGTCTTCGATGAACCGGGCAAAATCACCCATACCCATCGGCTTCGCGTTCTTGCCGATCCAGGCTTGCCATTCCTTGGAGAGAGGAAACGCATAGCTTGCCTTATGACGCCGAGCCTGAACCGCATTAGCGGATAGCTCGCCGCCCACCTCGCCGTTGTCGGGGTGATAGTCGAAGATCGCGGTCAGTGACGGCTTGGCGGAATCATCGCTGGCGAAGATTGCCGAGTGTGGGAATTTGAACCGGTTCACCAGATCGATGAACGATTGAAGCTGGGTCAGCGCCGCTGTCCCGGAGCGATGGAGAGGGGACGGCCGAAATGCATCCCACGCGCCAGGCGCGACCGGAACCAAGCCCTCGTGTGACACGGCAAAATGAGCCTTTGTGCCGTCGCGAGGATCTGCCAGTTCAATGGCCTTCGCCTGGAGGTGATTTTCCGCGAGGTTGAAGGCGGTTTCCATCAATTCGCCGGTGCGGTCTGCAACAGTCTTGGTGTCGGTCATGGTGGTATCCTCAATCAGCCGCGGACAACGCGGGCTTCGGTGTTGATTTCGCGAATGGTGCCGAACAGGTTTCCTTGGTTCGGCTTGTTCGGACTCATGCGGCCATCGCTGGTGAACCAAGCCACCGTTGCCCCATGCTTCTCGACCGGAAGTTTGAAAGCGAGGCTGGGCGTCAGGACGGAAAATTCGCGGTCGTGGTCATAATCGACCTCGATGGTCAGCGTGATCTTGCCCTTTGCCTTCTTGCCAGTGTCGATTCCAACGGCTTCCAGCTTGGTGGCGAATTCGCGCAGAGGCTCGCAGCTATCCGCATTGAACTGGCCATCCTTCAACATGAGGATGAGGTCGGACAGCGTTGAGGCGGCAGGATAACGCTGCCCTCCATCGGCCGCCCGATGCTCGATTATTTCCCCAGTTTCTTCGTCAATCGTTTCCATCTATATTCTCCATCGGCGTAGTTCGGGCCGTGTCTCGCTTTCCTCGGGGCGCGGCCCATCCACCCCGGCGAATTTTTCAGGATGAGGTGAAGCGTCCCTGCGCATCGCGGCGGTAAAGGCCTTGCCTCTGCGCCCGGCGCCACTGCTCGCGCCGGAAGTCGAAAAACGCTGGCGTTTCAGCCATGTGGCGGCGCAGGGTGAGTTCCATCACTTCCCCACCTCCCGCTTCTCCTCAGCGACTGCGGCGCGCTCGGCATGGCCATGGCTCTGGCGCATCCAGTGGTCGCTATCGCGCCGCGCCTTGCGGGCGGCGATGGCGAGGGCTTGTTGTTGGGTGAGGGGAGCGGTCATGCCGCGGCCTCCGCGAACAATCCGGGTGCATCACGATCCATGGCTTCCAGATTGCGGACAGCTTGCGCGAAATAGGATGGCTTCAATTCGATGCCGATACCCTTGCGGCCCATGCGTGCAGCGCAATAGACTTCGCTTCCGATACCAAGGAACGGAGTCAGGACGGTATCGCCGGGATTGCTCCACAGATCGATACAGCGTTCGATGACGTCGAGTTGCAGCGGCGAGATATGCTGCTCATCTTTTTCATCCCGCCCGCCGCGATACTGGAGGGTACGCGACTGGTTGATGTCCATCCATACCGGCGAGGCGTAACGCTGCCATACCTCGATCGAATACCAGTTACGGCCATCGGTCGGCGTCGTGAACTTCGAACGGTCAGGCTCATCCGTGCCGATGTAGCTGTCGAAGCATCCGGCGACCGGTTCGGCATTTTCGCCAGGCTTGCGAAACGTCACGATATAGTCGGCCAATCCTTGGCCGCTGATCGTGCTGTCCTTCACGATTTGCTTGTGCAGGAGCCGGATCGATTTGGTGCGCTGCTGGGCGACGACAGGGTCTTTCCAGATGCAGACCTCGCTATGGAAGATCCAGCCGGCGTCCTCATAGGCGCGGATAACCTCGCCCCGGAAGTCACGCATTCCGATATTACCATGGCGGATTTTCGACATGGGCAACTGCATCACATGCACGCTGTGAAGTCGGCCTGGCTTGGTGACGCGCAGCAGTTCCGAAATCAGGAAGGCGTAATGCTCCCAGAAGGACGGGCCATCGTTATTGCTGATATCACGGTCGAAGTTGCTGAATTTATACAGGCCTTCGAACGGCGGCGAATGGATGCCGAATCCGATGCTATCGCCCGGTATTGCGCGGATGACTTCACAGCTATCGCCCTGGTAAATGGCATAGTCATTGGTGATGACCTGATCGACGGCGTTGATCGTCATGCGGCGTGCTCCAAAAATGCGGGGAGAATGACCGGCTGGCGCGGGTCGTAATTCGGCTTGTCGCGGACGCTGCCCTTGATCGCGCTGCTCGACAGGTCGGCCATGTGCATGACCATCGCAGCGGCCATCCGGTCGGCATCCATTTCCTTTCGGCGGATATTTGCGACGGTTGCGCCTTCGGTTTCGGCGGCGATGATATGGCAGTTGACCGGCTTGGACTGACCGAAGCGCCAGAAGCGGCGGATTGCCTGATATAACTGTTCGAAGCTATCGTTCAGGCCGACGAATCCAGTATCGGCGCAATGCTGCCAGTTCATGCCGAATCCGCAGATCGACGGCTTGGTGACAAGGACGCGGATGCGTCCCTCGCTGAAATCGATTAGCTTGCGCTCCTTGGTATCATGATCGTCCGAGCCGCGAACTTCGACCGCATCAGGGATCGCCTTGGCGATAGCCTCGCTTTCGGCATTGAGGTTGCACCACCAGACAAAAGGACGATCAGAAGGCGTGACTTCGACGGCCATGGCGACGCGCTCGACTACCGTGTCACGGCGCGCGGCAATGCGTTCGGCCAGCGTTGCGGCTTGCACGGGGAACAGCATACCGGTTTCAATCGACGGCGCATATTCTACACCGACAATATGCTGATGGTAATGCAGGGGAGGAAGGTCGTATCCTGCATTGTCATAGCCAAGATCGCTCGGCTTGCGGAGCATAACCGCCCACGATGCCATCCAGCGCCAGAACTCGTTTTCAGCGTGCCCCTTCAGGCGCCAGTTCTGCGTCGAACCGCCGTCATGCACAAAGAAGGTTGCGAGCATGTCGGTATAGGACATGACGCCCAAGAACTCGGCATGATTGCCCAATTCCATGAAATCGTTCGGCGCCGGGGTAGCAGTTGCAGCAAGTCGGAAAGGGATCGCCTGCGAGGCATCGATAAGTCGGTTGCGGTAATGCCCGTCCGTCGATTTGAGGATGCTGCTTTCATCAAGGATGATTGCGCCGAAGCGGGAAAGGTCGAAGTGATCCAGTCGCTGATAGTTGGTGATGCAGATGCCCTCGCCATCGCCCATGTGAGCTGGGATGCCGAACTTCTCAGCCTCGCGAACCATCTGCGCGGACACCGCCAGCGGGGCTAGGTGCAGCACCGGCTTGCCGGTGAAGCGCGACACTGCCTGCGCCCACGCCAGTTCCATCAGGCTTTTGCCCAGGCCAGTCCCAGCAAACATCGCCGCGCGCCCACGGCGGAGCGCCCATGCGACGATATCGCGCTGATGCGGGAACAGGCAGTCGGGCAGGGCCGGCACTGCGGTCATGCCAGTGCATGGATCGCTGATTGCCTTGCTGGCGAGGAAGTCTGCGTAAGGCCGATTCACGCCGCATCCCCATGGCTGCTCACCGGCAGGATGGTGGCGATCAACTGATCCGCCGCCTCACGCACCTTGGGCGCTTCGGTATGGTCGATCCGCCCATCAGCGGCCGCGCTGGCGATCGTGGACAGGTGCGCCATTGCCGCAGCCGTCATCTGCATGGGGCAGGCTTCGTCCGCCTCCTCCAGCGGCCGCGCGGCGTACCCGATGAGCGCCAGCAACGGATTGATCGCGCTCGATCCGATCACGACAGCCAGCGACAGCGCCTTCGACAGCGACGGTTCTTTTCCTTCGACCCGGTAGCCCTTGATCGTGGACGCCTTCACGCCCGAAGCCGACGCCAAGCTCTCATCCGTCCAGCCCTGCGCTTGTGCAGCGCGAAGGATACCCTGGATGGTCACACGGACCCTATCGGGGCTGACGATCTCGCAATCGTCACCTGAATTGTTGCGGTGCATCATGCAGAAGCATCCTCATGTACGGGACCAAAACAGTTGGCGGCGGCCGATTTGCTCAGCTCGCCGCCGTGCGACCGGACGGCTCCGGGATGAAGGGTGTCGCTGGGCACAAGCCCGGCAAACTCAAGGTCGCTGTGATCGCAAATGGCCTGCTGACAGGCGGCGCAGCGATCGATGCCGGCGAGGGCGTCTGCAAGGTCTTCCAGAAACTCGGCGGCCTGGTGCTGGACGATTTCGGAAATGGGGATGAGGATCATTCACCGCACCCCCGCATACCGCTGCCATCCCCCAGGACGACCGCTGCTGACGAAGGACGCGGTGTGGCGCTGGCAATTCCTCGCCCCGCACCTCGGACAGGAATAGCTCTCCAGGCGCACCGGCTCGACTTCGCGCGGCTGATAGGTGGCGACCTCGCGGCTGGTGTAGCGCGGGAGCGTGCAGCCGACGCCGATCACGTCGATCATGCGACAGTTGCCCAGCCCCTCGACCCTGATCTTGCCCTGCTGTTGCAGGCGGGCAATGCTGTGATTGACGCGGGAGCCATTGCTTCCCAGCATCGCGGCCATGTCGCGCTGGCAGGGGAGGATGTGACCGACATAGCGGGCGATCAGCGCCAGTGTGGCGGCGTCGTGGTCTTCGCGGGTCATGCTGCCTTCTCCGCTGTCTTGGCGGGGCGGTAGGTGGCCATGAAGTGGCGGATTTTGCGCTCCGTCTCCGGCCAGAGGCGGCGCCCGTTCCTCAACTGGCGAACGAGGTGCCTATCCTTCATCACAAGGTCGCCGAACGTTGCGGCGCCAAGCGCTTGAGCTTTCAGGAAGGCTTCGATGTCTGAGAGCAGCGTGTCCATGAATGCGGACTATAAGTGTGTCGAAACACACCGTCAAGGTGTGTCGAAACCACGCTATAAAGATTATCGACTTTCGTGTGATACATCACACGTGAGTAAACAATCATTCCCTATTGAAGCGGTGCGCGATTCCGTCCGCCGGCTGATGGAAGAGCAGGGCGACAAGCCGAAGCCGCTGGCGGCCAAGCTGGGCCTTAGCGAAACCGGCATCCGAGACATATTTCTGGAAAAGACGAAGAGCGTAGGCGGTCCTAAGCTGTCGGCCATTGCTCAACATTACGGTGTGTCAGTGGAGGATATTCTGGCTGGAACAGCCACAACCTCCGGCCGCCCCTTTATCCCCCAGACTAATGCCAAGACCGTTCAATTCGAGGGCGCGTCTCTGGAGCGCGTGCGCGATGACTTACCCGTCTTCGGGACCGCGCTGGGCGCGGAAATGGTGATAGAGGGTGAACGCATAGAACAGACCATGCTGAATACCGGAGACATAATCGAGTATCGCAAGCGCCCTCCAATCAGTCACGGCGTCGAGAAGGTCTATGGCCTCTATGTGCAGGGCGCGAGCATGTATCCGGCGCATCGCGACGGCGCGTTTCTCTTCGCCCAGCGCGACGCCCGCCTGCGGGTGGATGATGACGTGGTGGTCTATCTCCGGCCGAAAGACGAGAGCGATGATGGCGATCGGGCCGTCTGCGTTCTGGTGAAGCGCCTGGTCAAGCGATCCGCCCAATTTGTCGAGCTGGAGCAATACAATCCGGCGCGAATATTCCGCATCGATATGGCTGACGTTCTGCGGATCGATCGCGTGTTGACGGCGGACGATTACACCTGACGGATTTCCTATTCTAGCTGTGGATAAGTGGGGGTGCCGTTTTGACGGTAGAAGAGATTGAGGCGTTCTTTTCCGACCGGTCGAAGCGCCTGCCAGCTGCGCCGACTTGGCGCGATCATGCGTCGCGCGTCGGTGAGCAGAAAGCCAGGATCCCTATCGAAGCGAATGGGGCCGTCTCCAAGATCGAGTTGGAAATGACCCTCAAGTCATCTGATCCGAACTACCTTGTCGCCGTGCTGATCGCCCCGCCCTGCATAGCGAGATTGTGCATAGGACTGGATGTCGAGCATAACAATCGCGTCACCGGAGAAGCTATAGAGGGCGCACATTTTCATGATTGGTCAATGAACAGGCACCTACCGGCAAGAGTTGCCGCCAGCCTGCCGTATTGCGTCCCACTGCCAGCGGAAATCGAGGGAAGGGACGCCGCATTTACTTGGTTTTTAGACCGTGTTGGCATAGAATCTCCGGGTTGGCTCCCGGTGCGTTGGCCGGACCAAGGAGGATTTTTCTAATGGATTGGCAGGAGATCAGGCAGGCGCTTTGCGACGCCCGTGGCTTCAAGCCAGTTCATGATGGTCATAGCGTCCGCACCGATACGATGATGCCGTCTGGCGCGGTGATACGAGTTCACATCCAGTTGCGAGATGGCAGGCTTTCCATTCACGACAACGGTGCTGCCTTCGATGAGCTTGCCCGCCACGGTGGGGAATTGAAGTCGAGCGGTGGTGTGAAACGCATGTTGGCTGAAACTGATTTCCAGCTGATGCCGACTGGTGAAATTTTCAGGCACGACATTGACCCGGCACAGGTCGGCGTCGGAGTTGCGTTGGTGGCCGACGCGTCGCTGCGCGCAGCAACGTTCATGCTTGCGCACGCGAAAGTGAAGACCGGCCTACCGCTCGACGTGCGGCTCAAGAACTCGATGCTAACGCGCTACCCGGCGGGCCGCGCTGATTTCAAGGTTGATGGCAAGGCGCGGTTACAGAAGTTCGACTTTGGACTTCAGACCGAGAACGAAATCATTGTCTTGGATGCGGTCAGTCCTGACCTGTCATCGGTGAACGCCGCGATCGTGAAAAGCCTCGACGCCAAGCAGGCGCCGGAAATTCATGCCCGCCCGATCCTGGTATATGATGATGACCAAGATCATTGGCCGGCTGATGCCATGAATCTGCTCGCGATGGCAGGTGAGAGGGTATCCTTCCGATCGCTGGACGAGGGGCAATTCCGTCTAGCCGCCTGATCCGATAACAGCGCTAGCGCCGAAGCCCCGCCCGACCAGCTCGCGGCGGGGCTTTTCGTGCGCGCAAAAATAAATGTGTGGCAAAACACACTTCCCTATTGACGGTGTGACATAACACACCTTATACACATCTCCATCAGCCGGCGCTCTCCCGCAGCCCGGCAGGCAAACGCCGATGGAGGAAATGGCCGGTGCGCCACGAAGTCATCTCTACCGAAGAAACCGCATTCGACCGCCTCATAGCGAAGATGGCGACGGTTAGCCCAACCGCGGATTGCAGCGCAGTCCGTGACGCGCATCCCGACGTGATCGAACACGCGCTGACCTGCGGGCTTCGCGATGCGCTGAGCGTGGTGGTGGCGATGAAGGCCATCGAGCCGCGCTTCTACCACCATGGCAAGACGAGGAGGGCCGCATGAGCGTGACCCGGACAGTCGAGCGCGCGGGTGCGGCGGTCAGCGCCTGCAATGCCGCAAAAGCCGTCAATCTGATGCTTGCCCTCCAGATGCTGGAGCAGGCCGAAGCCGCGCTCCGGGAACACCGGATAGGATTCGAGCAGCGGCTTCGCCTGGAGAAGGTCAAGAACTCCGCAACCGCCCACGCTCGCGCCGCTCTGGCTGACGCCGACGTAGACCCCGACATGCTGTGGAAGGCGCTACTCTGATGATCCCCTCTATTCTCCCCGTTCCTTTCGAGGACGAACGCGCACCGGAGCCGGGCATCTGCATCCGCTACACCCTTCGCGAAAAGCTGAGCCTGTGCGCCTGCGCCTTCTTCATGGGCGTGGTTGTGGGGCTGGGACTGGTGGGGGCGTTGTGAACGCGCAAACCTCCATCCTTGCTGGCGATGGCGACGACGCATTCCGCGCGTCCGTTGTTGGCGCGTCCGAAGTGGCGGCGCTGTTCGGCCAGCATCCTTGGCTGACCGAGTTCGAACTGTGGCACCGGAAAGCGGGCAACGTCGCCACCCCGGACTTCAGCGGAAACGAGCGGGCCGAATGGGGCGTGCGCCTTGAGCCGGTCATCATCGACGGCGCGTGCGAGCGCTTCGGCTATCAGCGGATCGAAACGCCCAAGCGCCTGACCAACGATGCTGGGCTTGGCGGCCACCCCGACCAGATCGTCATGTGTCCGCAGCGCGGGCGCGGTGTGCTGGAAGTGAAGACCGCGGACTGGCTGGTCGCGAAGGGCTGGGGCGATGAGCCGCCGCTGAACTACCTGCTTCAGGTCATGACGTACATGGGCCTGGCAGGCTGCGATTGGGGCGATGTGATTGTGCTGGTCGGGGGCAACGAGTTGCGCCGGTTCCAGTATCAATTCCGCCCGGTCATCTGGGCTGACATCGAGGCGCGTGTCGCTGCCTTTTGGCGATCGATTGCGGCAGGCGACGCTCCAGCGGCGGATTATAGCCGCGACCTGCCTACGATCAGCGCGCTCTATCCGGAGGCGACGGGCGAGGTGATCGACCTGCGCACTGACAATCTCGCCGTCGATGCCGCCGCCCGCTGGCTGACCGGCAAGGCGCTGGAGAAGCAGGGCAGGGCGCAGGCCGACGCAGCACAGGCCGAGATCATGGACAAGCTGGGCGATGCCGGTGTCGCGCTGCTGGACGGCATGACCGTCAAATGCCCGACCGTGAAGGCAACACCCGATCGCATCATCACTGCCGAGAATGTCGGCGAAACCATCAAGGGCCGCAAATCCTACAGGCGGTTCAGCATAACGGAGAAAGCAGCATAATGGCTACCCAGCTTCAAGAGCGCCGGGCCGACCCGGTTGTCGCACTTCGCCAAAGCCTGACCCAAATGGGGGATCAGCTCAAAATGGCGCTCCCCTCGCACATCAATGTCGAGAAATTCCAGCGCGTCACCATGACCGCGATCCAGGCCAACCCCGAACTGTTGAACGCTGACCGCAGGTCGCTGTTCGGCGCGGTGGTCAAGGCAGCGCAGGACGGTTTGCTTCCGGATGGTCGCGAAGGCGCGTTGGTGATCTTCAATCAGAAGAACCGACAGTCGGGCGGCTGGGACAAGAAGGTCCAGTGGATGCCGATGATCGCGGGTGTCCTGAAGAAGATCAGGCAATCGGGCGAGATTGCCAGCGTCGATGTCCATGTCGTCCACGAGCATGACAAATTCACCTATCGGCCCGGCCTTGATGCCGTCCCTGTATTCGAGCCGGATTGGTTCGCGGATCGCGGCGCACCGGTCGGCGCGTATGCCATCGCTACGCTCAAGACCGGAGAGGTGGTTCCGCCTGAGATCATGAACGTCCATCAGATCGAGGCCGTGCGCAAGGTGTCGCGTGCGTCGGATAAGGGGCCGTGGGTCGACTGGTGGGGCGAAATGGCGCGAAAGACGGTCATGCGTCGGTTCGCCAAGCGCCTGCCGAGTTCGACTGACATCGAAGCCGAGTTCGAACGCGATGAAACCATGCTGACGCGTTCGGCGGCAATCGCGATGGCGGCAGAACCGGCTCCACATCAGATTGAAGCGGATCAGCAGCCAGTTGGGCGGCTGGAGGCGCTGGAACAGCAGATCGAAGCGGGGCAAGAGAGCGAGTGCGAAGGCCCCGCCGACGAGCAACGCGGCGAGCGCCTGACGCTCGACCAGGCCATGGCGGAAATCGACCGCTGCGCCACGGTCATCGACGTGGACGCGAAGCTGGACGCCCTTTGCGCCGACCTGTCGGAAGAGGATGGCGACGAGTTGCACGTTCACGCGGGCATCCGGAAGAACGAGCTGGGGGCAAAGGCCTAAATGCCCGCCCGCATCCTCACCCCCGCGCAGATCGAACGCATGGCCCAGATGCGCGAGCGCGGCCTGACCATCGGCCAACTGTCGCAACGATTCGCGGCCGAAGGCGTGAAGATCAGCCCGAAGGCGCTCTACTGGCAATGCCTCCGGGTCGGTGCCTTCCCGCCGGGCGCGCAGGTCGATCGCCGGGCGCACTTCGGACGCGGGCGACCCTTCACCGCGCATGAGGACGCGACCCTGCTGGAAATGCGCGAGGCCGGTGCCGGCATCGTCGAAATCGCGCGCGCCGTGAACCGCCCACACAACAGCGTCATCGGTCGGCTGATGACACTCGCCCGCCATGAGGAACTGGCGGCTTAACCGAGGAGAACCACCATGTTCGTGACGAAGAAGAAGCATGAGGCGGCCATCAAGCACTATCGCGACCTGTTCGAGGCGCGCGGGGTGGTAATCACCGACCGGGACCAGACCATCGGGCGGTTGCAGCGGGAGAATGCGCGGCTGTTGGCCGAACTCTCCACCCTCAAGTCCGCGCGCGCCCGCTCCAACGGCAACCTGATCCCCGGCGGCCCGAAGGCCAAGGCGCGGGCTGCGGCTGAGCGGGGCGGGGTGGCGTCGTGATGGAAGAGCATCCTATCCAGCAGCCAATCCGGGCGATCGACATTGACACCATTCCCGGTGGTGAAGGCAGGTACATTGTCGGCCGCAACGGCGTGACCCGCATCGATGCCTGCCAGAAGTCCGGCCTGCACGCGAATATTCCCTACGTCCGCGTCTGGGCTGGCGACACCTGCCTTGCCGAGTTCTGCCAGCACAACATCGTCGGCGTCTATTTCGCAGAACCGGCCAAGCAGTCGGAGGTGGTGTGATGGGAAACCATGCTGTTGGCCGCGCAATGGTCGCAATCGCAGAGACAATCGCCGAGCGCCGCAAGGATGGTGAGACGGCGCTCGAAATCCTCGACATAGCCGCCGACCGTTCCGAAGTGCGCGGCATGGATGCCGAATTTGATGACGCGGCGGACGATGACACGGCCTTCCGCGCGCTCCTGCTGGAAGCTTTCGGGGAGGATTATGACCCCGCCACAGATGTGGACGGCGAGGGCTTCTACGAAGGCGTCTGGCGCCCCTTCACGGAGCGCTACGGCCTCTGCTGATCAGATCAACCGCCTCTCCCCGCTTAAACCCCCAAGCGGACATGGGCAGCATAGCGGTGACGAAATGGGAAATCGTCACTGCGGGAGATTTTGAGAGATGACGCAGGTCAACCGCTATCTCGAAGACAAGGCGATGGATCACATCGACCATGCGCTTGGACGCCCGGTCGATCCTCGCGCTGAGACGCACCGCAATTATTTCTACGTGATTGGCGAAACCGACCTACGTCGTGAGATGGCATCCTCCCCACATTGGCAGAGCGATGGCAAGACGAGGGAAGGGGAATATTTCTCGGTCACTGCGGAAGGGCGGGCAGCTTTGGCGGCGCACCTCAAAGCCGTAGGCGACAAGCATCGGCGCTGGGTCGTGTCGTATGCTGGCTACCAGATGGAGGTCGTCGCCATATCGCGGGCAAAGGCGCGCTATTCGAAATGGCTCGACATCAGCGATGTCAATGACAGCCTAAGCTTCGGTCAATTCCAACGCAACAGCAAGGTGAGGCTCGCATGAACCGCCACCCCTCCACCCCCGCGCGAGCAATTCGCCCCGGCGAACATCGTTGGCGGGCAGTCCACGCAGCTGGTGATCGCAATCCGCCAATTGTGCTGAGCGACCGCCGCAAGAGGCAACCATCTGGCACGTCAACGTCTGTGTGGAAGCATGGCAAGAGCGATGGGGCGGTTTATGAGTGACATGATCGACGCCTTCCGCGACCTGAAGGATTTGCGCCAGGCTGAACGGAAAGCGTTCGGTGTGCCATGCCCGGCCTGTCGCGAGAAGTTGCCAAACGCCCAGCCGAAGATTTTGCAGCCCGGTCATCTGTGCCGCGCTCACAAGCCCCACTATCGCGACCCGCGACCCGAACCGACAGCCGCTGAATATAATGCGGCAATGGCGGGGACGGGCTGGGCAATGAAGGAACCAACCCCATGACCACCGAAAACAGGGCGCTGATGGAGGCGCTGGAGCCGACCTGGGCAAACCGCGAGCTGGCCAACGCAATCCGCAACCTCATGCGTCAGGGTGGCTGGGATCTCGCCACGGATGCCCACGTCTGGCGCGCGGATCATCCCTTGCTGCAAGCCATCGCTGTCCTCTCCCGCCTCGCCCAGCCCGCCGACAAGCCGGAAGCCCGCACCTCCTTTGCGGACCATGCGCGGGCGATGCACGACATCTCCCTGTCGGTCGCCGACTTCCATGCTGCGGTCGATGCTGGTATTGCACCCCTCCCGGCAGAGCGTGAAGCCGATGGGGAGGCGGTGGGCGCAAAGCCTTGGTATGAGACTGACGCTCACCGCGACCTGTCCCGCATCATTCCTGATATGGAAGGTAAGATAGCCGATGCCGAAAAGCGGTTCGCCCATTGCCTGCCGGACCATCTGTTCGCGCCGTTGAAGGCAAGCATCACTGAACTTCGGGTGTTGCGCCACGAACTCTCCGCGCTCTCCGCCCAGCCAGTCAGCGAGCAGGAGGAGGAGGGGTGGAAGTCGATAGATAGCGCGCCGATGGATGGAACGTGGTGCCTTTTGTTCGGCGCATTATACGACGAGCCGCACGTCCGTGCCGGGTTTTGGGGTGAGGACGGTGATTGGTTCGATAGCGAAGCCGCCTCCACTTCGCTCACATGCTGGGATTGGCAACCTACCCATTGGAAAGAGTTTTCCGCACCCCAGACGGATGGAGGCAAGGCGTGAGCGAGTATCGCAGACAGCAGGCATGGACCGCTGGCAACAAGGCTGCAAAGGCCGGGAAGCCGCGCGAAAGCAACAACCGCCAGCCCGGCACCATTTTCTACGACGATTGGGCCGATGGCTGGGAGCACGGCGACCGCGAACGGCTCCATCAGGGAGGCAAGGCATGACCAGCAACAACACCCCGGCTGACGTCCGTGAGGCGGCGGCAAAGATCGCCCTGTCGTGGACGCCAGTTGATGGCCACGCGGTCCAGCAACACCCTCTGGAAAGCCCATGTGGCTGGACACGTCGTTGCATCGCCAACGCTATCCGCAACATGCCCCTCCCACCTGTCAAGCAATCCTTGACGACTGACGCCACCATCGGAAGCCAATCGACCGTCGAGTTCGTGCAGGAATGGATGATGTCCGGCGACTATGAGGCGGACGATTGGACAAAGCAGTTCGCGGCGGCGATTGATGCGCGCGCCTCCATCGGAAGCCATGCGGGGGATCATGTCGGCGAGGCATTCACGCGGCTGTGTGAAGAGTTAGGTATACCGGCAACAGCGGGTGCCTATCTTGAAGTGCGCAGCCGACGCGCCATGCCGTTGCCCGATGGCGGGAAGTTGCGGGAGGCGCTGGAACTGGCGCGGCCTATTGTTGAAGCGGACTATGTGACCGCGTGCGAATACGCTGATGCAGACTGGCTCGGGCCATCGAAAGAGGCGCTGGACGCAATAGACGAAGCCCTCGCCGACCAGGCGGGCAAGGGAGGCCAGCTTGAACCCATCGATACCGTGCCGGGGGCGGGGGAGGGGAGTTTATGAGTGGCGATAAGACCGGATCGACCATACTCGACCGAGGCCGCCCGCCGGCGGAGTGGGTGCAGATCCTCGCTGGCCGCGGCCTTTCAATCTCGGAACGGACCCTGCGCGACAAGGCGCACAGACTGAACGCATATCACAAGCTGGGCAGGGTGATGCTGATCACCCCGGCGCAGATGGACGAAATCCTCGGAGACAAAAGATGCCGCTCGAACCCTACAGAAGGGGCGCGACGTGGTGGGCAAAGGGCCGGATCGAATATCTCGGCAAGCCGATCACAGAATACTACCGATGCAGCACTGGTGCATCTGAAGCAGCGGGCGCTTGGGCATGGTGCCGCGACGAAGAAGAGCGCCGCATAAGCCAACACCTGTTGGGTGAGAACAAGACCCTGACGTTTGCCGAGGCGGTCATGCTCTACAGTGCCAACCCGAAGACAGCCGTCTATTTGATACCGATCGTGGAGGAGTGGGGAAGCAAGATGCTGTCATCGATCGCGCCGCGCGACGTGCGCGCTCTGGCCCGAAAGCTGTATCCGGAAGCCTCCACTGACACATGGACGCGGCACGTCATCACGCCCGTGCGCGCAGTCATCAACAATTTCCGCGACAGCGACAAGGGTGAAGCGTTCCGCGTCAAAGGCTTCTCGAAGAAGGAGCGGCTTGCCCAGGATAAGGCGCGGGGAAAGCCAAGCCGCGTCCGCAAGGAGCCGGGTAGCTGGGAATGGCTGCTCAAGTTTCGCCAGCACGCGCCACAGCGGCACGCTGCCTTGGCACTCACGATGTTCGTGACCGGCGCCCGGATCAGCCAGGCGATTGCCATGCACCCGAAGCACCATTGCAAGCTGGATGAAGGGATGATCTGTATCCCGGCAGCCAAGGGACATGATGACCGGTGGCTTCCAATCCCGGCCGAGCTGGTGGAGGAACTGAAGGCGCTGACTAAATTCTACCCGCGCGGCGCGAAACGGATCGAGGAGAACCAGCGCCTGTTTGGCTTTGCTGACCGGTCCAGCCCGCGCAAGGGATGGAACAAGGCGTGCGAGGAAGCGGGTATCCCCTATATCCCGTTCCACGCGGCTGGTCGTCACGGCTTCGGGCAGGAAATGAACGTCCGGCAGGCTATCGATGAGAAGGCCGCCGGTGAGTTCGGGGGTTGGTCAGACACGGCCCTCATGAAGCGCACCTACACCCATGCCGAGGGGGTCACAGATAAGGTGCATGACGCCTTCTATCGAGGCCTTAGAGACGCCGAAAAACTGACCGGATTGACGCTTTCCACTAGCGCTGAATCGTACAATTTGAGTACATCCGCAGAAGAGGATTGACGAATATGTCATTTGAATCAATTGCCTGTATGGGATTGGCTTCCCCCTTCACACGGGTGGGGTCACAGGTTCAATCCCTGTCGCGCCCACCATTTTCCCTTGATATTCCAAGGGTTAATGGTGTCCCTATCGGAGCCTCCGAATTTCCGAAGCAGAACAATGCA
>NZ_LXVX01000038.1 GCF_001650725.1 Sphingobium sp. TCM1
CCGATGTCGCCGGGATCGCCCCAGCGGCCGGCGGGGATGCCTTCCTGGATTTGGCGGTTGCGGGCCGATATTGACGATGCCCGCTTCACGCCGCTCCAGGAAGGGATGGCCCGCCGCCGAGGCCGGTTCGGTCTGGTCGGGCAGCTTGAGGCTGCCACCGGCCGGCACCGCGCCGCCGATCACGAACCGCTCATTATGGCTGTAGTTGAGGACGACCTTACCCTCGACGAACATGCCACCCACCAGATGGCGGTCGCGCAGGCTCTCATTGTCCACGCACTCCATCATGTCTGGGTGCGTCGCGTGATAGGTCTTCTCGAACATGCTGCTTCCTCGTCCTTGATCCCGGCATAGCATTAGACACCGGTGTCATTTCTGTGCTTGTATCAATTGTTGGCGGGCGGCGCAACCGATCCGCGGCGGATCAGCGTGGAACTGAACATGGACGGCTCCTTGACATCCCCTGCCTCACCGATGGCAGTGCCGATCAGTTTCAACGCAGCGGCGCGTCCCATCGCCACGATCGGCCAGCGAACCGTACTCAGCGGCGGCCAGACGCGGGTCGTGACAGGCGTGTCATCGAAACCGATGATCGACAATTCCTCCGGCACGGCGATGCCCCGCAGGCGCGCCGCATATAAAACGCCGGCCGCCATTTCGTCATTGCTGGCGAATATCGCCGTAGGACGGGGCGTCAGGTCGAACAGACTTTCCGAAGCGGACAGGCCCGATTCGAACGTGTATTGCCCATCCGCCACAAGGCTACGCGGCAGGCTGATGCCCGCCTCGGCCAAAGCCAGCTCGAAGCCTTCGCGTCGTTCCTGCGCGGAACGGAACCCGTGCGGCCCGGCGATCAAGCCGATGTGCCGATGCCCTTGGGCAATGAGATACCGCACGGCATCGGCCACCGCCTCCCGATCATTGGAAGCGACCATATGTTCGGCATCGTCCAGCATGGCCGACCCCATGCGGACATAGCGGCAACCCTGCTCGTCCAACATCCGTGCCAGCGCATCATTTTCAGACATGGGCGGCAGGACCACGACACCGAACAGGCGCTGACGTGTCACGAAGCCCCGAATATCGTCCATGACATGGTTCGACCCGCGCTCGACGGGGCGGATCACCAGTTCGAACTCCGTCCCATGCAACGCTTCCAATATGCCGCGCTGCATCGACAACACCATTTGCGCATTGGGATTGTCGTAGATAAGCCCGATCAGGAAATTGCGTCCCAGCGCCAGCGCCCGCGCCTGAGGGTTGGGCACATAACCCGTCTCCCGGATGATCGCCTCCACCTTGTCGCGCGTTTCTCCGTTGAGCAGCGGTGACCGGTTGATCACCCGACTGACGGTTTTCTTGGATACACCGGACATACGCGCGATGTCGTTGATCGTCAGTTTGGGGGTCGACCCCTCATCCTGCTTCTGCTTGGCCATGCCGCCTTATAGCCCAGTTGACGGCCAGCGCCAGCGGCGTTGCAGGCTATGGCTTGTCAATGACACCGGTTTCCTATACCTCTAGCTGCTATGTTCAAGGAAAGGATTATTGCGTGAGCGCAAGCAGCAGCATGGCCGATGCCATCGCGAAAGGCTTTCTGTCGGCACGCAGGGCAGCACAGGGCCTTGCGGATTATCCCGGTACGGTGCCTGACACGCTGACAGAAGCCTATGCCATCCAGGATGCGGCGCTGGCCCGCGTGGAAGACAGGGTGGCCGGTTGGAAGGTCGGACGCATCCTGCCCCCGCTTTCCGGCCAATATGGCAGCGATCGCCTCGCCGGCCCGATCTTGGCCCGCACGGTCGCGGCGATCGAATCCCATTCCCGCGGATTGGTCTTCGCCGACGGCTTCGGCGCGATCGAAGCCGAATTTCTCTTCCGGATCGGCAAGACACCGCCAGCGGGAATTACACACTTCACGCTGGAGGAGGCAGCCGATCATGTCGATGCTGTGCATATCGGCGTCGAGATTGCCAGTTCACCCTTCGTCGGCATCAACGCGATGGGACCGGCGGTGACGGTGTCCGACTTCGGCAATAACAATGGCCTGCTGATCGGTCCGGCGGTGCCGGACTGGACCAGCGGCGCCTATGCGGAGCAAAGTGTGACGACCCGCATCGACGGTACGGAGGTCGGCACCGGTGCCGCATCAGCCTTCTCACACGGCGCCTTGGGGTCTGTCCGCTTCCTCCTCGAAAATCTTGCCTCGCGGGGAATTGCCATCCAGTCGGGCTGGTGGGTATCGACAGGCGCTGTCACCGGTGTACATCCGGTGCGGCCGGGGCAGGAAGTGGAGATGGATTTCGGGCCGCTCGGCACCCTCCATTGCCGGATCGACGCGCAAGAGCCGCGATAAGCGGCCGATTTCAGAAACGGAGCAGGATGATGAAGGAAGTTGCTAAGCAGGCGCCGCAGGTCGGGCGCTATCGCTGGGTGATAGTCGGCCTGCTGTTCGCGGCTACCGCGATCAACTATGTCGACCGGCAGATGATCGGCGTGCTGAAACCGACGCTGGCCCAGGAAATGGCCTGGTCGGAAACCGATTATGCCAATATCGTCTTCTGGTTCCAGGCCGCCTATGCGGTCGGCTATCTGGGCTTTGGCCGCATCGTCGACGTGATTGGCGCGCGAATGGGCTATGCCGTGGCGGTCGTGATCTGGACGATCGCGCATATGGCGCATGGCGGTGTCCATGGCGTGACCCAGTTCGCAATGGCCCGCTTCGGGCTCGGCGTCGGTGAATCCGGCAATTTCCCCGCAGGCATCAAGGCCGTTGCCGAATGGTTCCCGCAGAAGGAGCGCGCCTTCGCCATCGGCCTGTTCAACGCCGGTGCCAATGTCGGCGCGATCGTGACGCCGCTTCTCGTCCCCTGGTTGACGGTGGCTTATGGCTGGCGCGTCGCTTTCTATGCCACAGGCATTTTCGGCATCGTCTGGCTGATCGCCTGGCTCGCCATCTATCGCCGGCCGGAGGAACATCCCAAGGTTTCGGCCGACGAACTCGCCTATATCCAACAGGATCCCGCCGACCCGGTGCAGAAGATCGGGTGGGGCCGCATCGCCACGGTAAAGGAAACCTGGGCCTATGCGATCGGCAAGTTCTGCATCGACCCGATCTGGTGGTTTTTCCTCTTCTGGCTGCCCGGCTATCTCGGGACCCGCTACGGTCTCGACCTGGTCAGCTTCGGGCCACCGCTGGTGGCGATCTACCTCCTCTCGGACGGTGGCAGCATCTTCGGCGGGTGGCTGTCGAGCCGACTCATGAAAGCCGGGAAGAGCGTCAACGCCGCGCGCAAGTTGACGATGCTGATCTGCGCCTTCGCGGTGGTGCCGATCTTCTTCGCGCAGGAAATCGACAATCTGTGGCTCGCCGTGCTCGTGATCGGCATAGCCACCGCTGCGCATCAGGCCTTTTCGGCCAATCTCTATACCCTCCCCTCGGACATCTTCCCGCGGGGCGCTGTGGGTTCGGTGGTCGGCATCGGCGGCACGATGGGCGCGGTCGGCGGCATGGCGATGGCCAAATATGCCGGCTATATCCTTGATGGTATTGGCAGTTACACGCCGCTCTTCGCAGTAGCTGGAAGCGCCTATTTCATTGCGCTGGCGGCAGTTCACCTGCTTTCCCCCCGGCTGGAACGCGTTACCGTCTGACAAGGCGGAGGCCGCTTCCTCCTTATCTGGCAGATGCAAAAAGGCGGCCTCCCCAAGGTGCCGCCTTTTGCATTGGCACACCGGCGGGCCTCGCCTCCGGTAAAGTTTCCGACATGACACTTTACCGGAGGGCAAAGTGTCACAGCCGACAAAAGTGCGACTCGGCCAAAAAAGCGGATTCACAAGGAGTCCGCACTGTGCTTGATTCACCTTATGTTTCATGGCTCCGTCCCCTCTCGCATTGCTGGCGGCAGCGATATTTCGCTGCTTCTCGACCAGTTGTCGCATTGCTGCTCACGGCCCCGTTACGCGTTCATGTTGCTGACGCTGATTGCCGATGTCGCCCGCCCCGACGGCAGCGCCGGTCCGTCCGTGCGGGTGGGTGACGCCCTCATCCCGTTGCGCGACTGGCTGTGCGACGCGCTGACGCCGATGGGCCATCGCGACCCGCGCCGCATGGCGCTGGTGGAGCGGGTGCGGGAGGAACTGCGTAAAGCCGGGAAACTGTCCGGCGACATGGCAGCGGATGACGCGCAGGTGCAGGATGATGTGCGGGCGCGGGTACGGGCATCGGGCAAGACCAATCTCAGCCGCGCGGCCTCTGAACTGGTGAAGGCGGGCCTGCTCAAGCGCCATTATCAGGGCTTCCGCGTCGATCATCTCAATCGCGGGGCGCAGCGCCAGGCTGTCTATACGCTGACCGGGCGTGCCCGGGCGCTGGTCGGCGCACCGCCTGCCGCGCAACGGCCCGCGGCGCCCCGGCCGCGCCAGGGAGACCTGTTCGCCTCCTAAGCCCGTTCGCGCGCTGCCTGCCGCGCCCTGGCGTAGCTCTCCCGCCGCATCTTTTCGAAGCCGGCGCGCTGGTCGAAACCGACATCCTGCGGATAGTCCCGAAAATCCGCCAGTATCTCTTCGAACACTGTTGCCAGTTCGTCGCGAAATTCGGGATGCGGGAAGATGTGGAAGCGGTTTTCCCGCATCGCCTCCAGCGTCCGCGCGGCGATGACGTCCGGTTCCATGCCGAACTGGTGCAGTTGGGCCAGCCGCTCGACCGCTGCCCCGTCCACGGGCTTGGCATCGGCGCTGAGGCCCGTCGGGCGGACTTCGTCGCTGGCGTAGATATGGCTCTTAACCAGACCTGGGCAAAGTACCGAAACGCCGATGCCGTGCGGCGCCAGGCTGTAGCGCAGGGATTCGCTCATGCCACGCACCGCGAATTTTGTGGTGTTGTAGATGCCTGGCGCACCGCCGCACAGGAAACTCGCCATCGATGCGGTGTTGACGATATGGCCGCCAAGCCCCGCCTCTTTCATGCGCGGCGCAAAGGTCATGATACCATTGATGACGCCGTGCAGATTGGCCCCCATGACCCAGTCCCAATCATCATAGCTGGACTCGTCGATGGTCTGGAACAGGTTGATACCGGCATTGTTGAACAGCAGGCTGACCGGTCCCAGCGCCGCTTCCGCCCGGTCGGCCGCCTGCGCGAAGCCGGCGCGGGACGCGACGTCGACATGGACAGCTGTGACCGCCTGATTGTCGAGCGTCTTGAGCGCGGCGGCCAGCGCATCCTCGCGAATGTCGGCGATCGCGACCTTGCACCCTTGCGCCAGCAGGGCGCGCGCAAGGCCCAGGCCGATCCCGTTCGCGCCGCCGGTCACAAAGGCTGTGCGGCCTGCAAATTCCAGCATCCCATTCTCCTTCGTCGCATCTTTATAACGAGCGTGCATTTTTCTCTCGCCATATTCGTATAGTTCACTTACAAATTCGCCAAGCCGAAATTTCACCCCTGTGAACAAAGGGGGAAGTGGAGAGGAGATGGTCATGGCCCTGGCGCCCGCGCCTATTGCGACCGACAATCCGTGGAACGAGGATGAGACGACATCCCCGGATCCAGCCCGACCGGGATTGCAACCCTATTCGATGACTGCCGCCTATTGGGCGCTGTTCGTCATCATCCTTGCCACGTTCATCACCTTCTTCGAGCAGGTCGTCTTCGCCATGCTGGCGGAGCGGATCAAGGCGGATTTCGGACTGTCGGATTCGCAGCTTGGCTTCCTGGCCGGTCCGGCCAGCATCATCTGCTATCTGTTCGTCGGCATCCCGCTGGCGCGCCTGGCGGACATCTTTCCGCGCAAATATGTTCTGGCAGGCGGGTGCGCAGCGCTGGGCGTCATCACATCGCTCGGCGGCATCGCCCAGACCTTCGGCCAGTTCGTCGGAACCCGGGTCTTCCTGGCGGCGGGGGGATCGGCCCATGCACCTTCCTCCTACTCTCTCCTGGCCGACGCCTTTCCGCCCCGCATCCTCACCCGCGCCTTTGCGCTGCTGCAATTCGGCTTCATTGGCGGCACGACGCTGGGGCCGGCAATCGGCGGGCTTCTGATCGCGACGGCGGCGGGGTGGGCGCCAACCGAGCACGGGGGCCTGACCATATTGGGCTGGCAATGGCTGATGATCTGGCTGGGGCTGCCGGCCCTGCTGGTCGCGCTGCTGTTCCTGACGATCAGGGAGCCACCGCGCCAAACGCCCCCGATCGGAAGCATCACGCCGCCGGCTGACGCATCGCTGGGCCGCCGCATCCTGACCTTCACCGGGCTGGACGCCGCCCGGGCGATCCATGCCAAGCGTCGTGTTTATTATCCGCTGTTCGCAGGCCTCGCGCTGAGCGCGATCGAGGTGTTCGGCCTGCAATTCTGGCGCGTTCCCTTCATGATCCGCACTTATGGCTGGAACGAGGCACAAATCGGCGCTGTCATGGGGAGCTTGACGCTGCTCGCCTCTCTGACCGGGTTGCTGCTGGGCGGCATCTTCGTCGAATGGCTGGCCAAGCGTCATGCCGATGCCAATGTGCGCGCCGCCGCGATCTTCTTCGGCTGTGTGACGATATGCGCCATCCTCGCCCCGCTGATGCCCAATGGCTATGCCTCGCTGGGCGTCGCCAGCTTCGGCGCGATGTTCGGCATTGCCGGCGCAGTGCCGCAGAACGCGGCGATCCAGCGCGTCGCCCCCAACGCCATGCGCGGCCAGGTGACGGCCATCTACCTGTTCATGTTCACCTTTTTCGGGGCGATGGGCAGCTTCTTGGTCGGGCTGGTGCAGGATTATGTCATCGGCGACCCCAGCCAACTGTGGAAGTCGCTGGTTCTGACGGCCGGCGTGCTTCTGCCGATCGCCACCCTCTGCATGGTCCGCGCCATCCGCCCCTATCGTGAGGAAGTGGAGCGGCTGGCCGCCGAAGTCGCGTAATTCGTAAGTATTACATACAATAATAGGAGAGAATATCATGTCCGACGCCGACCGCATCGCCCGCCTGGAACAGTCGGTCGCTGACCTCGCGACTCGTCTGCAACGGCGCGAGGATGAGCTGGATGTGCGAAAGCTCCAGCATCTCTACGGCTATCTGATCGACAAATGCCTCTATAA
The DNA here is from genome assembly GCF_001650725.1 of Sphingobium sp. TCM1. Taxonomy (GTDB): domain Bacteria; phylum Pseudomonadota; class Alphaproteobacteria; order Sphingomonadales; family Sphingomonadaceae; genus Sphingobium. The sequence goes on from NZ_LXVX01000038.1 coordinate 7,081, forward strand.
CGAAACAGTCGATCTGTTTACCGACGACGGCGAAGTCCGCTTTTTCGGGGGCGTCTGGCGCGGCAAGGCGGGCATCCGCCGTCTCTATGTCGAGCGCTTCCAGGCGCGCTTCACCCATGGCACCAACGGACCGATCGACGGCTTCCTGCTCGACCATCCGCAGTTGCAGGACATTGTCGATATCGATCCTGATGGCATCACCGCCCATGCCCGCGCGCGGTCGATGATGCAGGCGGGGCGGCACAAGGATTATGCCGATCCTACCAACCCGATGCTCGGCGCGCGCCAGTGGTGGGAAGGCGGCATCTACGAAAATACCTACAAGAAGGTGGACGGCATCTGGCGCATCGAGATATTGAACTACATGCCGCAATGGCACGCCGATTTCGACAAGGGCTGGGCGAACACGCCTGCCGAATATGTGCCCTTCCCCAAGATCACTTGGCCCGAAGACCCGACCGGCCCCGATGCGCTGATCGAAGATCATTGGTTGTGGCCGACGCACAAAATGGTGCCGTTCCACATGGTCCATCCGGTAACGGGAAAGGAAATCGTCGCCGAACGTTGGCAGGGCGATATCGACCGCGAACGCGCGGCGCGCGAAGCCGTGAGCGCCTGACCCCATGGCCTATCCCGACCTTTATCTTATGATCGATGGCCAGCGGCTGTCGGGCGGCGGGCGACGCACCCATAAGGTCGTCAACCCCGCCACCGGCGAGGCGATCGCCGACCTGCCGCTGGCCGATGCGGCGGATCTGGATGCGGCGCTGGCGGCGGCGCAGCGCGGCTTCCACCGTTGGCGCGATTCAACGCCCTATGAGCGGGCGGCCGTGCTGCAAGGCGCGGCCCGGCTGATGGTCGAGCGGCAGGAGGAACTGGCCCGCATCGCCACGCTGGAACAGGGCAAGACGCTGGCCGAAGCGCGCATCGAAGTGATGATGAATGTCGGCCTGTTCAATTTCTACGCGGGCGAAGTCTTCCGCCTCTACGGCCGGGCGCTGGTGCGTCCGGCCGGGCAGCGATCGACCGTGACGAAGGAGCCGGTCGGCCCGGTCGCAGCCTTTGCGCCCTGGAATTTCCCGCTCGGCAATCCCGGCCGCAAGCTGGGCGCGCCGATCGCGGCGGGATGTTCGGTCATATTGAAGGCGGCGGAGGAAACCCCAGCATCCGCGCTGGGGGTTCTCCAATGCCTGCTCGACGCGGGCCTTCCCCGCGGCGTCGCGCAGGCGGTGTTCGGCGTGCCCGACGAGGTGTCGCGCCACCTGCTCGGCTCGCCCATCATCCGCAAGATGAGCTTTACCGGCTCCACCGTCGTCGGCAAGCATCTGGCGAAGCTGGCGGCGGAGGATTGCAAGCGCACGACCATGGAACTGGGCGGCCATGGCCCGGTGCTGGTCTTCGCCGATGCCGACATCGAGCGGGCGCTCGATACGGTGGTGGCGGGCAAATATCGAAATGCCGGGCAGGTATGCGTGTCGCCCACCCGCTTCATCGTGGAAACGGGCGTGCATGATCGCTTTCTTGCGGGCTTTGTCGAGCGGGCGAAGAAGGTAACGGTCGGCGACGGATCGGACGCTGCCAGCATCATGGGACCGATGGCGAATGCGCGGCGGCTGGACGCGATGGACCGGCTGATCGGCGACGCGGTGGCCAAGGGCGCCAAGCTGGAGACGGGTGGCGAACGGATCGGCAATGCGGGCTATTTCTTTGCCCCCACCGTGCTATCGTGCACGCCGCTGAACGCCGCCATCATGAACGACGAGCCGTTCGGTCCCGTCGCGCTCATCAACGCCTATGCTGATGAATCCGCGATGATCGCGGAGGCCAATCGCCTGCCCTATGGCCTGGCCGCTTATGCCTGGACCAGTGACGCCGCACGGCAACGCCGCATCGCGCGGGCAGTCGAGGCCGGGATGGTCGGCATCAACACAGCGATGATCGGCGGGTCGGATTCACCGTTCGGCGGGGTCAAATGGTCGGGCCACGGCGCGGAGGACGGCCCGGAAGGGATCGACGCCTGCCTCGTCACCAAAGCCATCCATGAAGGATAAGCGATGCGCCATGAACTCAAGACCGGCGGCGACCGCGGCTATCTGCGCATTGCCACTGAAGAAGCCTTCGCCACGCGCGAGCAGATCGACGCCTATCTCCGCATGGTGCGCGATGGAACCGCCGACCGGGGCATGGTGTCGCTCTGGGGCTTCTATGCCCAGTCGCCGTCCGAGCGCGCCACCCAGATAATTGACCGGCTGCTCGACCTGGGCGGCCGCCGGCTGGCGGACATGGATGCGACCGGCATCGACGTGGCGATCCTGTCGTTGACTTCGCCGGGGGTGCAGCCGCTACTCGACACGGATGAGGCCAAGGCGATGGTGGCCCGCGCCAACGATCATCTCGCCGATCGCTGCGCCGCCCATCCCACCCGCTTCGTCGGCATGACGTCGATCGCGCCGCAAGACCCGGACTGGTCCGCCGCCGAAATCCGGCGCGGCGCGGGCGAACTCGGCTTCAAGGGAGTGATGGTCAACAGCCACACCCAAGGCGAATATCTGGACGATGCCAAGTTCGACCCGATTTTCCGCGCCCTCGCCGATACCGGCCAGCCGCTTTACATCCACCCGTCCACCCCGCCCGACGCGATGATCGGGCCGATGCTGGACGCGGGGCTGGACGGCGCGATCTTCGGCTTTGGCGTCGAGACGGGGATGCACCTGTTGCGGCTCATCACCATTGGCATTTTTGATCGCTATCCCGACTTGCAGATCGTCGTCGGCCATATGGGCGAAGCCTTGCCCTATTGGCTCTATCGCCTTGACTATATGCACCAGGCGGGCGTGCGGTCGCAGCGCTATGAGCGGATGAAGCCGCTCAAGAAAAGCATCCACGATTATATGCGGTCGAATGTCTGCGTGACCACCAGCGGCATGGCATGGGCACCGGCGATCCAATTCGCGCAGCAGGTGCTGGGCGAGGACCGGGTCATGTATGCGATGGACTATCCCTATGAATATGTGGCGGACGAGGTGCGGACCCACGATCTGCTGGACATTACCGACGAAGCCAAGCGCAAGCTGATGCAGGCCAATGCCGAGCGTGTGTTCAACCTGTGACCGCAGCGCCCCCTTCGCGCGCCACGGCCTATTATGCACTGGCGCTGGTGGCCGGAACCAACCTGGTCAGCCTGCTCGACCGCAACATCCTGGCCATCCTGGCCCCCGCGATCAAGGCGGACCTCAAGATCGGCGACGCGGAAATGGGGTTGCTCTACGGCACCGTCTTCGCGCTCTTCTACGCGCTGTTTTCGCTGCCCTTGGGGCGGCTGGCGGACGGTTGGATACGCACGAAGCTGCTGGCGATCACCATCGGCTTCTGGTCGCTCGCCACCGGGGGCGCAGCCTTGGCCACCGGCTTCTTCACCCTGATGCTCTCACGCCTGTGCGTCGGCATCGGCGAGGCGGCGTCGCAGCCTGCAGGCACCAGCCTTACCTACGATTATTTCCCCCGCGAGAAGCGCGGCATGGTGATGGCGGTGATGGCCGCGGCGATCGCCATTGGGCTGGGCGGGTCGCTCATCATCGGCGGTATGGCGGCGCAATGGTGGGACGCGCGCTATCCCGCGGGCGCCGCGCCGCTAAGTCTGAAAGGCTGGCAATTCGCATTTGCTGTGGCCGCGACGCCTGGCTTCCTCATTGCCGCCCTGATGAGCCGCCTGCCCGAACCGCAGCGCGGCGCAATGGACGGCATTCCGACCGCCCACGATCCCCATCCCTTCCGCGCCAGCTTGGACGTGCTGGGCGCGGTGACGCCCGGGTTTCACTGGCTCAGCCTGGCGCGAATGCGGGCGACGACGCGGGACTGGGCGCTGAACATCGGCCTGCTGGCGCTGATTATCGTCGCGATGCTGCTGGCGATCGGCTGGGCCGAAGCCTTCTCGCCCCGTCCGCCTCTGCTTCTTGGCAGCGTGTCGATCAGCCCCCATGTCGTGCAATGGAGCGTGATCGGCTTTGGCGCCTTCGTCATTGCCAACCTGCTGCAAAATCTCAAAGGCCGCGATCCGGTCGCCTTCGCGCTCATCACCCGCAATCCCTCGCTGCTGCTCTGCATCGCGGCGGGCGCGCTCCAGAGCGTCATCAATTATGGAGTGATGGGCTTTACCCCGTCCTTCCTGATGAATAGCTACGGCCTCTCGCCTGCCGACACCGGTCTGCAATTCGGGCTGCTGTCCGCCGCGCTCGGCGTCGTCGGGCCTCTGATCGCCGGGCCATTGTCCGACCGGATCGGCGCGAACCGCCTGTCGCGCCGCGTTTGGGTGGCGCTGTTCGCCATGGGGCTGTCGCCCTGCCTGGCGCTCTGGGTCTATCGGGCGCCCGAAGCCGGCGACTTCTACCTGCGCTTCACCCTCTACAGCCTGGTGCTGACCATGTGGATGCCGCCGCTCTATGCCGTCCTGTTCGAACAGGTGCTGCCACGGATGCGCGGGCTGACGGTCAGCCTCTACATCGTCGTTTCGACCATATTCGGCCTCGGCATCGGTCCCTATGCGGTGGGCATGATAAGCGATGCGCGGGGCGGCGACCTCGGCGGGGCGATCCTGTCGATCAATTGGGTCGCGCCGCCCCTGATACTGCTGTTGCTGGTGCTGCTGCTGCTGCGCGTCGAGCGGGACCATGAAAGGCTGCTCCCCCGCGCGCGAACGGCGGGGGAGGCCGTCTGACCGTCAGGACGACAGGCCGATCTGCTCCGCTGTCGCCCAATTGCCGTGCAGCCCGAAGCGCAAGCGGATCGGCACTCGCACCTCCGCAATCGGTCCCTTGGCGATGTCCAGCGCATCGAACAGCAGCAGGTCGCTGCGATGCTCCTCAAGCCGGTTGCAAAGCTGGACGATCCAGCCATCGCCTTCCGGCGCGTCCGCGCTGCGCGCAATGAAGCAGGGCTCCTGCAAAGAGGAAACCGGCCCGCACCACCATTTCTGCTCCTCGCCGGTCCGATGGTCGATCAGGCCCAGCGTGTTCATCAACATCCCGGACGGACTGCCGCCCTTCAATTCCACCGGCTTGGTCGGATCGATCACCAGCATCCAGCCATAGCGATAGGGCAGGCCGGTATAGCGATCGTCGATGCGGGGAAACTCGCCCATCATGTCGGTCAGTCGCCGTACCGCCGCAAAATCCTCCCCGTTGGACGCCATGTCGATCGTCCAGCGCGTCAGGAAGCTCGCTGCCTCCTGGGGATTGAACGGAGCGCCATGGATGTCCGGGAAGAAGGGGAACATGTTGTTCTTCGCCTCGGGCGTGTCGAAATGGATTTTCGTCCCCTCCTGAAAGGCGTTCATGACATGGCTGGCGAAGCAATTGTCGCGCTTGAACCAGCGTATGTCGCTCGCCGTCGCATCGGCCCGACGCGGCAGCACGCCAAGGTAGACCGGCAGCGTCGTGTCGAAGCCGAAATGCGGCAACCCCTGCTCCAGCCGGTCCCAACTGGATGTGCTCGGCACGACATGGAACAGCGCATAATCCGGCGTGATCGCAAAGTCGTGCATCATCGCATAATAGGGCAGTTCGAACCATAGCTCACGCTTGAGCGTCCCGTCGGGAGCGACCTCATAATAGGTCATGTCGCGCGTCAGCAGCCCCTTGGCCGCATAGCCGAAAGCGATCATGTCGCCGGTTGCGGGATCGATCTTGGGGTGGGCGGTAAAGGTCTGGCCGGTCATCTTGCCGTCAAAACGGGTATAGCCGTCGGTTTCCAGCGTTACCGGGTCCAGCACCAGTGCCGGGCTGTCCTCCTTCAGCGCATAAAGCCGCCCGCCATGGACGAACGCTGTGGTATTGGCAGTGCCACGTATCCTGCCGCTGACCGACTCGTCGTCAGTCAGCGGATTGCGATAGGCGCCGAACAGCGCGCGCCCCGCCTCATGTTCCAGCCTCCACTTGTCGGTCTTCGCCCAGCGCTGGCGCAGATCCACCTTGCCATCCCGGAAACGAAACATGGAAATCATCCCGTCGCCATTGAAGGCGATGTCGTCGCCGAGCAGGGGCGGAAACTGCGGATCGGGCTGCACCCGGTAGAAAGCGCCGTCCAGTTCGCGCGGCACCGCGCCTTCCACGTCCAGGTCGGCAACGTCGCCCTCAATCCGCGACGGCGTGTTGAAACCCGTGAAGGACGGTGTGTCCGGAAAATGCGCCACGGCTGATCCTCTCCCTGCTTCTTGGTCAGAGATATTGTATGTTACACTGACAACTTTTCAAGCCGCAGGATTGACGCGAAACTATTTAGTCCGCACACTGTTACAATGAATACCATGGACGCTATGGAGCCGCTCGGCCTCTTTCCCGATCCTCGTCTCAGCGGCATTGACGGACTTGTCGGTTTCCACATCCGGCTGGCGAGCGCGGCCGTCTACCAGCATTTCACCGATACGTTCAGCGACCTGGGCCTGACGCAGAAGCAGGTGGCCGTACTCTGGCTGATCGAGGACCAACCCGGTATCGCGCAGGCCGATATCGGCCGCCGCCTGAAGATGGACAGGGCCAGTGTCATGGCGATCGTCAACCGGATGCAGGACCGTGGCTTCGTTCAGCGGGGCGCGTCGACGCAGGACCGCCGCCGCCAGACGCTCAGCCTCACTGACGCCGGGCACGCCTCGCTGGAACAGGCGCGTGCCTGCATCGCCGAGCACGAGAAATGGCTGAAGGCGCGATTCACGCCAGCGGAAACGGCAATGCTGGTCGAACTATTGCGTCGCGTCTACGTCTGATACTTCCGTCGAACCGAGCAAGTGGTTCGATCCTGTTACTTCCACTACTACCAACGGAAATACCGATATTATTTGCCCTCTCCCAATATCGGCAAATATTTCCATTATCATGGCTGCAGGGGCATTCGGCCTCTTGCATCGATAAAAATTGTATGCCTTACTAACAATATCACGGAAGGCGTTCACGGCGGATCACGTCTGGTCAGGGCGGATCTGAAGCCGGTCTAGGAGAGGGGATTTCCCATGCAACACGATCTTCGTGCAATGATGGCGCGCGCCCTGTTGGCGTCCGCTTCGATAGCTGCGATCACCACCCCGGCGAGTGCGCTAGCGCAGTCCCAGCCGCTCCCGCCCGCGCCGCAGGCGGCCGAACAGGACACACTGCCCGCGGGCACCGTCGCCGACATCGTCGTCACCGCGCAGTTCCGCGCGCAGCGGTTGCAGGACACCCCGATCTCGATCACCGCAGTCAACGCGGCGGAGCTGGAGGCGAAGAGCCAGACCAACCTGGCGCAGATGGCCGATGCAGCGCCCAACGTCTCCTTGAAACCGCAAGGCGCCTCCTTCGGCCCGTCGATCACCGCGTCCATCCGGGGCGTGGGGCAAAACGACTTCAACCCCGCCTATGAACCGGGCGTCGGCATCTATATCGACGACGTCTATTATCCGCAGTTGACCGGCGCGGTGTTCGAACTGCTCGACCTCGACCGGGTCGAAATATTGCGTGGCCCGCAGGGTACGCTTGCCGGCCGCAATGCCGAAGGCGGCGCGATCAAGCTCTATTCCAAGCGGCCATCGGGCGATGGCGGCGGCTTCGTCGAGGTGAATTACGGCATCCGCAATCGCATCGGTATTCGCGCGGCCGCCGATTTCGGAATCACCGACACGCTCGCCGTGCGAATCTCGGGGGTCGCCAAGCAGCAGGACGGTTTCGTTGACCGCATCGACTATGGCTGCGCCAATCCGGGCAACGGTATCGCCTCGACCCAGCCCGCCGGCGATTGCACGATCAGCAAGCTGGGCGGCGTCGGCTATCAGGCCATCCGCGGCATCCTGTTCTGGGAGCCGAGCGACAAGCTCGATGTCACGATCATCGGCGACTATACGCGCGACGAACATACGATTGCAGGCGAAGTGCTGCTGGAAACCAGCCCGGTCAATTCGCCCAACACCAACGCAGCGCCGGGCGTCCCCTATGACAATCGCTTCATCTGCGGCCGCTATTGCAACTATATCGGCACCGGCCAGCCCGCCGGCACCTGGACTCCGCCGATCCCGGTCGACCCCTTCGGCGCGGCCGGCACGCCGCTCGCCGCCACTCAGGGGACCGATCGCAGTCTCTACAAGGGCTGGGGCGTGTCCGGACAGATCAACTATGCCCTGTCCGACGCTTTCCAGCTGAGTTCGATTACCGGCTACCGGAGTTTCAACACCCAGTTCGATTCGGACGACGACATCTCGCCCGCCAATATCGGCTTCGGCCGCAACTATCTGGAAAACTGGAGCTTCAGCCAGGAAGTCCGGCTGAACGCGGAACTGGGTGAAGCGCTTAACGGCACGGTCGGCGCCTATTATTTCAAGCAGAAGTCGACCTATGATTCGCTCCAGGACATCCGCTATGTCCCGGTCTATCCGCTGCAATTCCGCCAGCCCGACCCGACCGATGCCGACGCGAAGGCGGTGTTTGCCCACATCTCGTGGAAACCCATCGACCGGCTGACCCTGAGCGGGGGGGTGCGCTACACGAGCGAGAGCAAGGATCAGACCTATTATCGCCTGAATTATGACGGCACGGTCAATCATTTCCTCGACCCGGTCGGCGCAACCTATGGCCTCGGCTATTCCGGCGCGGACACGCTCGACTATAATGGCAATGGCAACATCACCGAAACGGTCACTGCGCTGTCGGGCCTCACTGCCCATTACAGCGCCAAGCGCTGGGACTATCGCGTCGCGGCCGATTATCGCCTGACCGACAGCCTGATGGTCTACGGGTCTGTGTCGACCGGCTTCAAGGGCGGCGGCAGCAACCCGCGCCCCTTCAACAGCAGCCAGGTCATCGCCTTCCGCCCGGAAAAGCTGACCGCCTATGAAATCGGCTTCAAGAGCGACTTCTTCAATCGCCGCGTCCGTTTCAATGCTGCGGCCTTCATCAACGACTATGTCGACATCCAGATTCCGGTGCTGACCTGCCCCGGCGCGCCTTGCGCCGCACGCCTCAATGCTGGTGACGCACGGGTCAAGGGGTTCGAGGCGGAACTGTCCGCCTATCCGGTCGATGGCCTCGCGATCGACGCCTCGATAAGCTATCTCGACTTCAAGTATAAAGGCGACAGCCTCAATCCCGCCGCCGCCTATCCCACCAATCCGGGCGGTGTGTCCCCCGACGATCCGCCAGTGTCGCCGCCATGGAAGTTCAGCCTGGGCGCGCAATACAAGATCGACCTGGACAAGGCCGGCAGCCTGACACCGCGCTTCGATGTCACCTATGAAGACAAGAAGTTCGGCGGCGGGTCGGTGGTGAACGGCGCCCGTATCCTCAATTTCGTTCCCGCTTACACTCTCGCCAATGCGCGGCTGACCTGGGCCAATGCGGACGAGGATCTCGACGTCTCGCTCGAAGTCACCAACCTGTTCGACAAATATTATTTCCTCTCCGTCTTCGACCTGCGTGGTGCGGGCGCGGGTGTCCGCAAAGGCCGCCCCGGCAATCCGCGCGAATGGGCGGTGACGGTGAAAAAGAAATTCTGACTTCCCGGCCGGGCGGCGCCTCGTCGCCCGGTTCGCTTCATGGAGATGCACCAGGCATGACCGACGTCACGCTTTATCATTGGGAACCCAATGCCAATTCGGGGAAGCCGATGCTGGCCCTGTTCGAGAAAGGCGTCGCCTTCGACAGCCATTATCTCGACCTGCTCAACTTCGACCAGCACAGGCCCGCCTATCTGGCGGTCAACCCGCTCGGCACCATTCCCGCCATGACGCATGGGGTCAAGGTTCTGACCGAATCCACCGCCATCATGGAATATGTGGACGAGGCGTTCGACGGCCCAAGCCTGATGCCGGCCGATCCGGTCGACCGGTGGCGCGCGCGCTGGTGGATGAAGTTCCTCGACCAGTGGCTGGCGCCCAGCTTCTCGATGATCGGATGGAGCGTGTTCGTCGGCCCTTCCGTGCGGCAGAAAGACGCGGCCGAACTGGAAGCCGCAATCGACCGCATACCCATGCCCGAACGGCGCACCGCCTGGCGCAAGGCGATCAACGGCGCCTTCTCGCCAGAGGAAATGGCGGAATCGCAGCGCCGCGTCGCCCTCGGCATCGGCTATCTGGAAAATGCCTTGGGACAGCGCCCATGGCTTGCGTCGGACAGCTACAGTCTGGCCGACATCAACGGCTTCAACCTCGCTTATGCCATGCCCCTGTCGCAGCCGCAGCTCTGCAACGACCAGCTCACGCCCAACATCATGCGCTGGCTGCGCGCCATTTACGCGCGGCCGGCGACCCGCGCCTGCTGGGCGCTCGGCCGCACTGATCTCGCCCGCCGCATTTCCTTGCTCGAAAGCGAACCTGCATGACCGGCATCCTCTATCATGGCCAGCCCAACGGCCCGAGCTTCACTGTCCTCGCCGCCGCTTTCGAGAAAGGCGTCGACCTGGACCTCCACCCTATCGACCTTCGTGCGGGTGAACGACACTCCACCGCCCTCCCCCATCCCCTCGAAGTGGACCAGTCGATCGAGGGCGAAGGCCCGGTGCTGGTCGTGGGCGACGTCGCCATGACCGACAGCGTATTCCTCGCCTGTTATCTGGACGAGGCAGGAGACGGCCCGCCCATCCGGCCCATCGATCCCTACGCTCGATGGCAGATGATGGCTTGGTGCCGCTATGTGATCGAACGGGTCGCCCCGGCCGCCGCCGCGCTGGGCAATGCTGCCGCGCCCCCGCACGCGGTCCCTGTCGGGATCGCCAGCGCGGATCTCGCCGAGCGCTGGCAGGACGCCGTCGAAGGCAGGGCAAGTGACACGCAATTGGCCGACAGCCGGGCCAAGATCGTCCAGGCGGTCGAAAAGATCGAAGCGCAACTGGCCGACGGACGCGACTGGCTGATAGGGGATTTTTCCATAGCCGACCTTGAAAGCTTCGCCTGGCTCGCCGGAATGCGCCCTCTCGTCCCCGAAGCCTTCGCCTCCGCTCCGCTGACCGACGCCTGGGAAATGCGCCTGCGCGCGCGCGCCTCCGTGCGGCAGGCGCGCGACCTCGCGACCGTCCCGAACCCCGAAGCCATCTGGGCGCCCGGCCCGGAGATCAACCGCTGGGGCTGATGCGATGCGCGCGATCGACTATTTCGACAGGGGCCATGATCGTGACCCCGAACGCCCCTGCCTGATCGACGCGGAAAGCGGCGAGACGCTGAGCTTCGCCCAGGTCGGGGCGCTGACCCGGCGGATCGCCGTCGCCCTCCATGCAGCGGGTTTCCGCGATCAGCAGCCGATCGCACTCTATGGCCCCAACAGCGCAATCATGATGGTCGCCCTGCTCGCGATCTGGCGCGCCAATGGCCAGTGGGTGCCGGTCAATACCCGCAACGCGATCGACGCCAATGCAGCCTATCTCGACTATGTCAGCTGCGGCTGGCTCTTCTATCACAGCAGCCAGACGAAGGATGTGGCCGCGCTCAAGGCGCGGGTGCCCAGCCTCTCCCGTTTCGTCTGCCTCGACCGCGCGCAGGATGGCGATCCCTCGCTCGATCAGTTCATCGCGAACTGCGACGTTGACAGCTTGCCCGACTTTTCCGATCCGTTCGGCAAGCCCGACGATATCGTCGGCCTCTTCCCCACCGGCGGCACCACCGGTCCGTCCAAGGGGGTGGTCGTCACCAATCTGGGCTGGGGCACGATGGTCGAGACGCTGGCGGCGGCGGTGGATGGCAGGACCGACACGCCAGTCTCACTCGTTGTCGCACCGATCACCCATGCCGCAGGGCCAGTGGCGCTGGCGACGCTGTCTCTGGGCGCCGCGCAGGTTATTCTGCCGGGCTTCGATGCGGCCGCCGTTCTGGACGCGATCGAACGCCATGGCATCACCCATGTCTATATGCCCCCGACTGCGCTCTACAGCCTGCTCGACGCGCCGGAACTGCCGGACAGCGATACCAGGTCGTTGAAAATATTCCTCCTCGTAGGCTCTCCCGTTTCCCCGGAGAAACTGCGCCGCGCGGTTCAGTTCTTCGGTCCCTGCCTCTGCCAGGCCTATGGTCAGGTCGAATCGCCAATGATCGTGACCTGGCTTTCGCCTGAGGATGTCGCCGCGGCAGCGGCCGGCGACCGGCCCGAACGACTCGCAAGTTGCGGCCGGCCGACCCGTCCCGTGACGGTCGCCATCATGGACGAGGACGGCAACCTCCTGCCCGATGGCGAGACGGGCGAACTGGTGGTCCGCGGCGTCCTCGTCTCGCGCGAATATTATGAGATGCCGCAGGCCACAGCCGAAATCCGCACCCATGGCTGGCATCATACCGGCGACATCGCTCGGTGCGACGCGGACGGCTATCTCTACATCGTCGACCGCAAGAAGGACATGGTCGTGTCCGGCGGATTCAACGTCTTCACCGCGGAGGTGGAAGCCGCCCTTACCGAACTGCCACAGGTGCGCGAATGTGCGGTCATCGGCATCCCCCATGAAAAATGGGGGGAGGCAGTTCACGCCATTGTCGTCGCCGACAATATCGGGGAGACAGAGATTATCGCCCATGCAAAGGCCCGGCTGGGCGGGGTGAAGGCGCCCAAGAGCGTCGCCTTCGTCCCGTCGATTCCCCGGACCGCCGCCGGAAAGATGGACAAGAAAGCCCTTCGCGCCGCGTGGTGGACCGGCGCGCGGATGGTCAATTAGGTGACGGATGCAAACATCTGCACCGCATAAGGAGAGGAAGAGGATGCGGGTCGCGATTGCGCTGCTGTTGGGAACGAGCCTGGCTTTGTCCGCCTGCGGGCAGGGCGCGAGCCAGACCGAAGCCGTGGGTTCGGGAACGGTGGACGCAGCACGCATTATCGCCGCCAGGCCGGCCGAATGGCTCTCGACCGGCCGCACCTATGACGAACAGCGATTCAGTCCGCTATCGGCGATCAATCAGGCTACAATCGGCCAGCTTGGCCTCGCCTGGTCGGCCGACATGGACACCAATCGCGGGCAGGAGGCGACACCGCTCTTCATCGACGGCACCCTCTATGTTTCGACCGCCTGGAGCATTGTGAAGGCCTATGATGCGCGCAGCGGCAAATTGCTCTGGTCCTACGACCCCGAAGTGCCGCGCGAGACCCTGGTCAAGGCCTGTTGCGACGCGGTCAATCGCGGCGTCGCGGCATGGGGCGACAAATTGTTCGTTGGCACGCTCGACGGTCGACTGCTCGCCATCAATCGCAAGAGCGGCAAGCCGGTCTGGAGCGTCGTCACGCTGGACCAGACGAAAAACTATACCATCACCGGCGCGCCGCGGGTGGTGAACGGCCTGGTCGTTATCGGCAATGGCGGCGCGGAATTCGGCGCGCGCGGCTATGTCGCGGCCTATGACGCGGATAGCGGCAAGGAAAAGTGGAAATTCTACACCGTCCCGGCCCAGCCCGGCACCGAGAAGGAACCGGACTATCTCAAGAAAGCCGCCGCCACCTGGTATGGGGAATGGTGGAAACAGGGTGGCGGCGGCACCGTATGGGACGCCATGGCCTATGACCCTGAACTGGACCTGCTCTACATCGGCGTGGGCAATGGGTCACCCTGGAATCAGGCCTACCGATCGGAGGGCAAGGGCGACAATCTCTATCTGTCCTCGATCGTCGCGGTCCACGCGAAGACTGGCGAATATGCCTGGCATTACCAGACCACGCCCGGCGACAGCTGGGACTTCACCGCCACCCAGCACATCATGCTCGCCGACATGGAAATTGGCGGAGCCAAGCGCAAAGTGCTCATGCAGGCGCCGAAGAACGGCTTCTTCTATGTGCTGGACCGTACCAACGGAAAGCTCCTGTCGGCCAGGAATTTCGTGCCGGTCAACTGGGCGAGCGGCATCGACATGAAGACCGGCCGTCCGATCGAAAATCCGCAAGCCCGCTATTACAGGACCGGCAAGCCCTTCATCGGCTCCCCCGGCGCGACCGGCGCGCATAGCTGGCACCCGATGGCCTTCGATCCCAGGAGCCGGACCGTCTTCATTCCCGCCAACCTCGCCGCCTTCCCCTATATCCCGGAAAAGGGCTGGAGGGCCAACAAGCTGGGCTTCAATGTCGGCGTCGATATCGCGGCCGCCGCGATGCCGGCCGACAAGGCCGTGCGCGCGGCGGCGATGAACGCGACCACGGGCGCGCTCATCGCCTGGGATCCGGTCGCGCAGAAGGAAAAATGGCGCGTCTCCTACAAAGGGCCATGGAATGGGGGGCTGCTGGCGACCGGCGGCGACCTCGTCTTTCAGGGGACGGCGACTGGCGACTTCAACGCCTATGCGAGCGTGGACGGTCGCAAACTCTGGTCCTTCCCGGCACAGACCGGCATCGTTGCAGCGCCCATCAGCTATGAATTGGACGGGCAGCAATATGTGGCGGTGATGGCGGGTTGGGGCGGAGTCTGGGCGCTTGCGCCCGGCATCCTGTCCGACAAGAGCGGACCCAGCCGCAATATCAGCCGCCTGCTGGTTTTCAAGCTGGACGGGAAGGCCGCCCTGCCCCCCGCTCCGCCGCTGGCGAAGATGCCGCTCGACCCGCCGCCCTCCACCGCCAGCGCTGCGGAGATCGCAGCGGGCGGGGCGCGCTTCGGCCGCTATTGCAGCACTTGTCATGGCGATGCGGCAGTCGGGGGCAGCATCGTCCCCGACCTTCGCCACAGCGCCACTTTGAACGACGAGGCGACATGGCAGATGATCGTGCATGACGGCGCGCTCAAGGATAATGGCATGGTCAGCTTCGCCTCGATCTTCTCCGCCAAGGATATCGAGGATATTCGCGCCTATGTCATTCACCGAGCCAATGAGGACAAGACACTGGAAAGCACACCCAATGCCCGTTGATCCGAGCAAAGTCATCGCCATCGACGTCCATGTCCATGCCGAAGTGTCGTGCCATGATCCCGAAGACCCGGTGATGGCCAAATATTTCGACGCTGCCTCCGCTTACTTCAAGGCGGATCGCAAGCGGCCGACCATCCCCGAAACGATCGCTTATTACCGGCAGCAGAATATCGCCTTCTGCTTGTTCACCGTCGATTGCGAAAGCGGGATCGGGGCCAAGCGGATCAGCAATTATGAAGTGGCGGAACTGGCTGCGAACGACAGCGACATCGTTATCCCCTTCGCGTCGATCGACCCGCGCAAGGGCAAGTTCGGCGCGCGTGAAGCCCGCGATCTGGTCGAAAATTATGGCGTCAAGGGCTTCAAGTTCCACGGCATCATGCAGGATTGCCACCCGGCCGACCGGGTCGCCTATCCCATCTATGAAGTGATCGCCGAATATAAACTGCCCGCCATCTTCCACACCGGCCATTCGGGCATGGGCACCGGGATGCGCGGCGGCGGCGGGGTGCGGTTGAAATATGGTCAGCCCATATTGGTGGACGATGTCGCGGTCGACTTCCCCGACATGAAGATCATCCTCGCCCATCCCAGCTGGCCCTGGACCGACGAAAGCCTGTCGATGGCGCTGCACAAGGACAATGTCTTCATGGACCTGTCCGGCTGGTCGCCCAAATATTTTCCGAAACAGGTGATCCAGTATGCCAACACGCAGTTGAAGCACAAGATGCTCTTCGGTTCCGACTGGCCGCTGATCCGCCCGGAAAAATGGATCGACGCGGCCCGCGAAGCCGGCTTCCGCGAAGAGGTGCTGCCCCTCATCATGAAGGACAATGCGGTAACATTGCTGGGCCTGGGTTAGGGGATTATCAGCGCTGCTGCCCCCGCCCCGTCGCGGCCCAATAGATGCCGCCCATCAGATGGGCGAGATAGTTCGGATCGCGATACATCTCCACATCATGCCCCAATGTGGTCACGAACACCCGGCCTTTTTCATGATGATGATACCAGGCCACCGGATGATCCTTGCCCATCGGCCTGGAGACTTGCCCAGGCCAGATCTTCGTCGGATCATAGCTGCTCTCGTCGACCTTGAGCACCGGATTGATGCGGACATCATGAGGATTGGAAAGGACATAATATTCGTCGCTCCATATCCAGCGATCCGGCACGCCGAAGCTGGCGGGGAAGCCCCTGTCCGCCACCGTCACCACCCCGGTCTGCAACATCGGATGAATGACGAAGCTGCGACCAACCATCGTCTCGTACCACGTCCATTGGCCGGGGGGCGTGATTGCGGCGCGATGCACCACGATCGCATTGCCGCCCGCGCGCATATAGTCCTCGAACTTTCTGCGCTGCGCCGGATTCAATTCCTCCCCCGGCGTATTCAGGAACATCACCGCCGCATATTGACTGAGATCGCCGTCGAACACATCCGTCCGGTTGGCCCAGGTGAATTCGAATGCGTGCAACTTGGCGAGCCGCTCCAGGCTGTCGCGGGCCACCGGTATATATTCATAATGATATGTGTTGGGGATGGAGAGCACCAGCAGCCGGTACTGGCTCTGCGCAAGCGCAACGGGTGCAAAGATCAGCGCCAGCAACATCGCGAGCAGCCGAAGCCCATGATTCATATCCACCTCCCGTCGATGATGTCACCCGCGATCGCCCGGCCGGCGACCGCGGGTGCCCTGCTTATTTGCGCTGCGCCGCGCTGACGTCGCGCGCCGCGCGAAACTCGCTGTCGGCGGACCAGTTCGGCCAGCCATGACCATCGACGACCCGGCGCCCGACATTGTAAAGCAGGGTCATATCCCCCGCCCAGCTGCCCGTGTCCCAGCTATCGTCATATTGGTCGGCGGGCTGGTGGTAGCGATCGCGCGTGTAGATGTCGCCCAGTTCCTTGCCGCGCGCAGCGCCGCCATTGACCAGCTCACGTCCCGGATTGAAGGAAATCGCCGGCACTCCGCGCTTCGCCATCGGGAAATGGTCGGAGCGGTAGAAGCTGCCGGCCTCCGGTCGCGCGTCGGGCGTGTAATGCCGGCCCAGCTTCTCGCCCTCCTCGGTCAGCATGGTCAGCAGGTCCAGCCTGGCCGCACCGGAAATGCTGAAATTCGTCGTCTTCTCGACGCCGAACGGTCCGTCCATATTGACGACGCCCGCCGTCGTCGCGAGCGGCCGCAAAGGATTGTCGGCATAATATTCGGAGCCGAGTAGCCCCTTTTCCTCCGCCGTCACCGCCAGGAACAACACGCTGCGCTCGGGTTTCGTCCCCTTGGCATAGGCCCGCGCCAGTTCCAGCAGCGCGGCGGTGCCCGACGCATTGTCACGCGCGCCATTATAGATGGTATCGCCCTTCGCGTCCGGCGCACCGATGCCCAGATGGTCCCAATGCGCCGAATAGATCACCGTCTCATCGGGATATTTGCTGCCCCGCACCAGCCCCGCGACATTGTGAGAGGTGATGATCTCGGACTTCACCGCATAATCCGCGCTCATCGTCGCCTTGAGCGGAATCGGCTTGAAATCCTTTTTGCGGGCCGCCGCCTTGGCCGCCTCGAAATCGATCCCTGACGCGGCCAGAATCTTGGCCGCCAGATCCTTCTGAATCCAGCCTTCCATCTGGGTATGCGCGGCCTTGGGATCGGCGCGAACGATGTCGAACATGGTGTTGGTGTTGCTGTTCTTAACGGTCGCCCAGCCGTAGGAGGCCGGCTCGCTTTCATGCACCACCAGCACGCCGGCCGCACCCTGCCGCGCGGCTTCCTCATATTTGTAGGTCCAGCGGCCATAATAGGTCATCAGCTTGCCGCCGAAATCGCCCTCGCCCCCCTCGAAGTCCGGGTCATTGACCAGCACGACCATGATCTTGCCCTTCAGGTCCACGCCCTTGAAGTCGTCCCAGCCGCGTTCGGGCGCCTTGACGCCATAGCCGACGAAGACCAGCGGCAAGTCCGCGAATTTGACCGACGACTGGCCCGTCTCGGCCGCGCGCACCGCGATCTCACCGCCCTGCGCCAGAGGCTGCGTCGCGCCGCCGATCGTCATCGACAGTGCCGGGGTGCCCGTGATGTTCGACATGCGCAGCGGCACGTCCTGGAACCAGCCGTCCTTGTCGCCGGCCGGCGTCAGCCCCGCCGCCTTCATCTGCGCGGCGATATAGCCGATCGTCTTGGCCTCCGCCGGGGTCGCGGGGCCGCGCCCTTCAAATTCGTCGCTGGCCAGCGTCTTGATGTCGGTGACGATGCGCTGGACGTCGAACTGCGGCGCGGCGCCCGAAGCAGCCACCGCCATGGCGGAAGCGGATAACAGAGCGGCACCGGTCATGAACCGCAGAATCTTGAAACTTGGCGACATATTCCATCTCCGATAGGTCGGCATGGACGATGATCTGGCCGATCTTGCACGCCATGTCGATATATGTACGACCAATAAGCGACCGCTTATGCGCTGGACAGCAAGCGACCCTGCGCTAGGGTCATCCCACCCGCGTCAGCCAGAGCGAGCCCATGCACCCGATGCAATATTTCGAACTTCTCGTGGCGATGCTGCTGGCCATCATCGCGCTCCACTACGCAGCACACCGCCTTGGCCTGCCCCCGGCCGTCGCGCTGCTTTCGGGCGGCGCGCTGCTCGCCTTCCTGCCGGGCCTGCCGGTCATCTCGCTCGATCCCGAACTGGTCCTCGTCATCTTCCTGCCGCCCCTGCTGATGGACGGCGCCTGGTTCATCGCACTTGGCCATATGAAGCGCCACATGCTCGGCATCGTGTCGCTTGCGGTCGGGGCGGTGATCTTCACCACCCTTCTCGTGGCGGTGGTGGTCCATTTGCTGATGCCCTCGCTTCCCTGGGCCGCGTGCGCCGCGCTGGGCGCCATCGTCTCGCCGCCCGACGCAGTGTCGGCGCGCGCCGTGCTGCAACGGGTGAAGCTGCCCCGCCGCCTATCGATCCTGCTGGAAGGCGAAAGCCTGCTGAACGACGCCACCGGCCTGGTCCTGTTCCGCTTCGCCATCGCCGCCGGGGTGACGGGCAGCTTCAGCGCGGTCGACGCGCTGGGCAGCTTCCTGGCGCTTCTGGTCGGCGGCCTGTTGGTAGGCGCAGCGATCGGCGCAGCCTGGGTGCTGCTGGTGCGGCGACTGGGCGACGAATATCTGATGATCGCCTCCTCCATGCTGGCGCCCTGGTCGGCCTATCTGCTCGGCGAAACCTTCCACGTTTCGGGCGTGATCGCCACCGTGACGACGGGTCTCATCTGCGGCTGGTACCAGCATGTCGTGTTTTCCGCCGCCGTGCGGATGCGCGGCACGTCCTTCTGGGCGGTCATGATCTTCCTGATGGAAGCGACCGTTTTCATGCTGATCGGCTCGTCGCTGCGCGGCGTGGTGGAGCGTGTCGGCGGCTTCGGCGTGGTGCTCGACGACATGGCGGTGCCCGTACTCGTCATCCTGCTCGCCTTGATCGTTGCACGTTTCGCCTGGGTGTTCGGAGCGGACGCGCTCCTGCGCCTCTTCTGCGCGATGGGGCTGCCCCATCGCGCGCCACTGGGCGCCGCGCGCTCCGCCGTGCTGAGCTGGGCAGGAATGCGTGGCGTGGTGACGCTGGCGGTGGCGCTCAGCGTGCCGCAGGATTTCCCCGGTCGCGACTTCATGCTGGTCGCCGCCTTCGGGGTCATCCTCGGCACCGTTCTCCTCCAGGGGACGACGCTTGGCCTGCTCATCCGCTGGGCCGGCCTCAGCGACACCGAGCATGAACGGCCGCGCCTCAGCATGAGCGAGGCGGAAGCCGCCATGGCGAAGGCCCAGGCCGTCAGGGTCGAGGCGCTGGCCTATGATGCGGACGGAACGCTGCTGCATCCGCAGCTCCTGACCCGCTACCAGCGTCGGGCCGAAATATCCGCCGACTATGCGGGCCAGGAAGAACATTATGCCGATCGGCTCCATGCCCATTTCGACCTGGTCCTGGAAGCGATCGCCGCCGGCCGCGCCGAACTGCTCCGCCTGCACCGGGCCGGCGACATCGACGAACATGTCCTTCAGGAACTGGAGCGCGACCTTGACCTGGAAGAACTGAGCGCCTGGTCCGCCAAGGCCTGACGGTCCATGGCGGCGTCGCTGGTTTAGGGACATTTACGGATAGGTCGACGCCTGCGGCCGCGTCATGCAGCGATCATGGACATGCGATTTGACATGGCGCAAAATGCCGCCCTCCCGACCATGGCCCGCGCCTGCGGCGGCCAGTCCTGCGACAGTTGCGTCGTGCGCGATCATGCCATTTGCGCCGACCTTTCCGATCCCGATCGCGACGCGCTGAGCCGGATCGGGCGGCGGGTGGCTCTCCATGCCGGGCAGACGGTGATGTGGGAAGGGGATGACAGCACTGTTGTCGCCAACGTCATCGAAGGCACGCTCAAGCTCGCCACCTCGACCGGCGACGGGCGCGAGCAGATCGTCGGCGTGGTCTATGCGTCCGACTTCATCGGTCGTCCCTTCGGCGCGCGCACGCCACACAGCGTTACAGCACTCACCAATGCGCGGCTCTGCCTTTTCCCGCGCGGCGCGTTCGACGGTTTCGCGATGCGGCATGGCGAATTGCAGCACCGGCTGCTCCAGCGGACGTTGGACGATCTCGATCGTACCCGTGCCTGGATGCTGCTCCTGGGACGCAAGACCGCGCGCGAGAAGGTCGCGACCTTCCTGCTCGACATGGGGCGGCGGCTGCGCGCCGACTGTGACGGGGTGATCGAACTGCCCCTCTCGCGCCAGCAGATCGCCGACATTTTGGGCATCACGATCGAGACGGTGTCGCGCCAGATGACCGAGATGAAACGCGCGGGCGTGATCGACCTGATCGGGCGACGCGGCGTTCGGCTGGTCGACAAGGCCGCGCTGGAGCGGCTGGCGGACGCGGATTAGCGCCTGCCCGGCTTTAACGACCGCAATCTCTTATTTCATGGGCTTCCCTCCCTGCGCGGGAACGACGAAGTGAATGGGGCATGTCGCGCCCCTCTTCGCCCTCAGGCCTACGCATTTTCCCGTAAAGACCCATCCTCCCACTTTTGACAGACGCAGGCCATGGGTGCGGCATTCCGGACAGGGGCGTCGCAAAGCCTTCAAGCGGGGAATGTCCATGGACAGATTGGTTTTGAGGACGGGCGGCTGGTTCGCGCTCGCACTCGCCGCCTTCGCAGCGATGCTGGCGGCGGCGGACGGCGGTTTCGCCGTCCATATGGGGATCATCAGCGCGGTGGCGCTGGGGCTGGCGATATCCGCCATGCGCAGCGCCGACTATGCCGGCATCATGCGCGGGCTGGTGAAGATGCCGGCCGACCAGGGGCTCTATTATGACGATGTGATCCGCTGGGGCGTGATCGCTACGGTCTTCTGGGGTCTGGCGGGATTTCTGGCCGGTCTCTACATCGCGCTGCAACTTGCCTTTCCCGCACTCAACCTGGGTCTCGAATATACCAGCTTCGGACGGCTTCGGCCGCTCCATACCTCGGCGGTCATCTTCGCCTTCGGCGGCAACGCGCTGATCGCGACCAGCTTCTATGTCGTGCAGCGCACCTGCCGCGCACGGCTGTTCTCGCCGAAGCTCGCCGATTTCGTCTTCTGGGGCTATCAGCTCTTCATCGTCCTCGCCGCGACCGGCTATCTGCTCGGCATCACGGAGGGCAAGGAATATGCCGAACCCGAATGGTATGTGGACCTGTGGCTGACGATCGTCTGGGTAGCCTATCTGGTCGTGTTCGGCGGCACCGTGATGAAGCGGTCGGAGCCGCACATCTATGTGGCCAACTGGTTCTACCTCAGCTTCATCCTGACCATCGCGATGCTGCACATCGTCAACAATCTGTCGATGCCGGTCAGCCTGCTCGGGTCCAAGAGCTACAGCGCCTTTGCTGGCGTGCAGGATGCGCTGACGCAATGGTGGTACGGCCATAATGCGGTCGGCTTCTTCCTGACCGCCGGCTTCCTCGCCATGATGTATTATTTCGTGCCCAAGCAGGCGGAACGGCCGGTCTACAGCTATCGCCTGTCGATCATCCACTTCTGGTCGCTGATCTTCCTCTATATCTGGGCGGGGCCGCACCATCTCCATTACACCGCGCTGCCCGACTGGGCGCAGACGCTGGGCATGGTCTTCTCGATCATGTTGTGGATGCCCAGCTGGGGCGGGATGATCAACGGCCTGATGACGCTGAACGGCGCCTGGGACAAGATCCGCACCGACCCGATCATCCGCATGATGGTGATGGCGCTGGCCTTTTACGGCATGTCCACTTTCGAAGGGCCGATGATGTCGGTGAAGGCGGTCAACAGCCTCAGCCACTATACCGACTGGACCATCGGCCACGTCCATAGCGGCGCGCTGGGCTGGAACGGCCTCATCACTTTCGCCTGCCTCTATTATCTGACGCCCCGCCTGTGGAAGCGCGAGCGGCTCTACAGCCTGCGCCTCATCAACTGGCACTTCTGGCTCGCGACCGTGGGGATCGTCCTCTACGCCGCCGCCATGTGGGTCGCGGGCATCATGCAAGGGCTGATGTGGCGCGAATATGGCAGCGACGGCTATCTCGTCTACGCCTTCTCCGAAGTCGTGCGCGCGATGTGGCCCATGTACCTCATCCGCGCGGCGGGCGGGCTGCTTTACCTCTCCGGCGCGATCATCATGGCCTGGAACATCGGCATGACCATCGCGGGCAAGCCGCTGCGCGAGGAACAGCCGCTGCGCGACGCGGCCTATGACGCGATCGCCGACAAGCCCCTCATCGCCGCTCAGCCAGCCTAAGGGAGACACGGGACATGGTTTCCAAATATTTCGATCATGGCAGGCTGGAGCGCAATATCTCGCTGCTGGGCATTGCCTCCCTCATCGTCGTCGCCATTGGCGGCATCGTGGAAATCGCGCCCCTCTTCTGGATCGACAACACGATCGAGAAGGTGGAGGGGGTGCGCCCCTATACCCCGCTGGAGCTGGCGGGCCGGAACATCTACATTCGCGAAGGCTGCTACAATTGCCACAGCCAGATGATCCGCCCCTTCCGCGACGAGACCGAACGCTATGGCCATTACAGCCTGGCGGCGGAGAGCATGTACGACCATCCCTTCCAATGGGGGTCGAAGCGCACCGGGCCGGACCTGGCGCGGGTCGGCGGCCGCTATTCGGACGAATGGCATGTCCAGCATCTCAAGGATCCGCGCGCCGTGGTGCCGGAATCGATCATGCCGACCTATCCCTTCCTTGGCGAGCGCGAGCTGAAGACCGGCGACATGCGCGGCGACCTGACCGCGCTGACGCGGGTCGGCGTGCCCTACAGCAAGGATGACGTGGCCAAGGCGAACGACGACCTGATGGCACAGGCCGATCCCGATGCCGACACCGCCGACCTGCGCACACGCTATCCCAAGGCGCAGGTCCGCGATTTCGACGGCAACCCGAACAAGCTGACCGAAATGGACGCGCTGGTCGCCTATCTCCAGATGATCGGCACTCTGGTCGATGTCGACGCGGCCAAGCCCCTGGAAAAGGCGCCGCAGGAGGGGTCGCGATGAACTACGACGCCCTGCGCCATTTCGCCGACAGCTGGGGGCTGGTCTTCATGGGGGTCAGCTACCTCATCCTCATCGGCTGGCACTTCCTGCCCCGCGGCCGCCGGCACAGCCAGCGCGCCGCCACGATGATCTTCACCGAGACTGAGACGGAGGCCGACCATGGCTGACGCAAGCGACAAGCGGATCGACACCGCCACCGGCACCGAACTCAAGGGCCATGAATGGGACGGCATCGCCGAACTGGACACGCCGCTGCCACGCTGGTGGCTGTGGACTTTCTATGCGACCATCCTCTTCGCGATCGGCTATTGCATCGCCTATCCCGCCTGGCCGCTGGTGAGCGACTATACGCGGGGCACGCTTGGCTGGTCGAGCCGGGGTACGCTGGAGCAGGAACTTGCGGCGCGCGAGGCGCAGATCGCGCCGATCCACAAGGCGATCGCGGACACGTCGATCACCGACCTGCCCGGCCGGCCGCACCTGATGCAGGCGGCGGTCGAGGGCGGCCGCGCCGCCTTCAAGGTCCATTGCGTCCAGTGCCATGGCTCGGGCGCTGCCGGGGCAAAGGGCTATCCCAACCTCAATGACGATGACTGGTTGTGGGGCGGCGATCTTGCCACCATCGAAAGGACCATCGTCGACGGGGTGCGCAATCCCGATCATGATGCGACGCGCCAGTCGATCATGCCCGCCTTCGGCCGCGACCAGCTGCTGACCGGCACGCAGGTAGACGACCTGGTCGCCCATGTCCGCGTCATCAGCCGGCAGGTCAAGCCCGGCGCAGCCTCGCAGCGCGGCGCCAGGCTGTTCGCGGACAATTGCGCGGTTTGCCACGGCGCGGACGGCAAGGGTAGCCGCACTCTGGGCGCGCCCAACCTGACCGACGGCATCTGGCTCTATGGCGGTGATGCGGACACGATCCGGGAGACTATATGGAACAGCCGCCAGGGCGTGATGCCGCGCTGGGACGACAAGCTCGACAAGGCAACCATCCGGATGCTGGCGGCCTATGTCCACAGCCTGGGCGGCGGCGAGGCGACGCCGGTGGAAGCGGCCAATGGTGCGGAGTGACCCCCCGCAAATCCTCCTCTGGAAGGTGGGGTGGCATCGCGACGCGATGACGGAGGGGCGTCGCGCCATCGACAGGGCGACACCCTTCCACCACCGCCTCGGGCGGCGGTCCCCCTCCCCTTGCAGGGGAGGATCGGTGACGTGCTGATGCCTCCGGCCTCCGGCGACCTCTACGAGAAGCGCAAGGGCGTCTATCCCAAGGCGGTCGATGGCTTCTATCGCCGCCTGAAATGGGCGATCATGGCGGTGACGTTGGCTATTTACTGGGGGACGCCCTGGATTCGCTGGGATCGCGGTCCCTACGCGCCCGATCAGGCGGTGCTGGTCGACCTCGCCCACCGGCGCTTCTACATGTTCGCCATCGAGATCTGGCCCCACGAATTCTATTATGTGGCGGGCCTGCTCGTCATGGCGGGGATAGGGCTGTTCCTGGTGACATCGGCGGTGGGCCGCGCCTGGTGCGGCTATGCCTGCCCGCAGACCGTCTGGACCGACCTCTACCAGCATGTCGAGCGCTTTATCGACGGCGACCGCAATGCGCAGATCAGGTTGGCGAAGGCGCCATGGAGCGCCGCCAAAGCGGCCCGGCGCCTCGCCAAATGGGGCGTATGGCTGGCCATCGCCTTCCTGACCGGCGGCGCGTGGATCTTCTATTTCGCGGACGCGCCGACGCTCCAGCGGGAATTCTGGACGGGTTCGGCCGCGCCCGTCGCCTATGGAACGGTCGGCGTGCTGACCGCCACGACCTTCATCCTGGGCGGCTTCCTGCGCGAACAGCTGTGCATCTACATGTGTCCCTGGCCGCGCATCCAGACGGCGATGCTGGATGAAAAATCGCTGGTCGTCACCTACAAGGACTGGCGTGGGGAAAAGCGTGCAAGCCTGAAGAAGGCGGAGGCGCATCCGGGCGATTTCGGCGACTGCATCGACTGCAATCAGTGCGTCGCGGTCTGCCCGACCGGCATTGACATTCGCGAAGGGCCACAGATCGGCTGCATCACCTGTGCGTTGTGCATCGACGCCTGCGACAAGGTGATGGCTCAGGTCGGCCGGCCCCGCGGGCTGATCGACTATTGCACGCAGGAGGATGCCGAGGCCGAGAAGAATGGCGCGCCATCCAGGCCGATATTGAAGACGCTGCTGCGGCCGCGCACTATCGCCTATGCAGCGATATGGACGTCGATCGGCACGGCCATGCTGTTCGCGCTCGGCGCGCGCACCCGCATCGACATCGCCGCGCAGCAGGACCGCAACCCCATCTTCGTCCGGCTGTCCGATGGCGCGATCCGCAACGCCTATATGGTCAAGGTCCGCAACATGGAGGCCCGGCCGCGCCCGGTGCGGGTCCAGGTCGAAGGACTGGCCGACGCCAGGCTGTGGACCGACGCCATGCCGCGCGATGCCGCCGCGCCGTCCGTCACCGCCACGGTCCCGGCCGACAGCGTGGCCAAGTTGCGGATCTTCATCGCCGCCCCTCCCGCCGGACCCGCGCGGCAGGATTTCAGATTCACCGTGACCGCCACCGACCGCGAAGGCGGCGACGCGCGCGAACCCGCCCGTTTTGAAAGGCCCTGACCCATGCAGACCCGACGCTTCACCGGCTGGCACATGACCGGCATATTGGTCGCCTTCTTCGCCGTGGTGATCGCCGTGAATCTGCTGATGGCGACGGTCGCGATCCGCTCCTTTGGCGGGACGGTGGTCGCCAACAGCTATGTCGAGAGCCAGAAGTTCAACCGCTATCTGACGCAGGCGCGGGCGCAGGACCAGCTTGGCTGGAAGGATCATGTGGCGCTGACCGACCGCCGCCAGGTGACGCTGGCGCTGGCCGGCCGCTCAGGCGCGCCGATCCTCGGTGCGCCGGTGACGGCGGTGGCGGAGCATCCGCTCGGTCGCGCGGCCGACATTCCGCTCATCTTCCACGAAACGGCGCCGGGCCGCTATGCCAGCGACCGCGCCCTGCCGGCCGGGCGCTGGCAGCTGCGCTTCGACATCGACCATGGCGCGCAGCATCTGTTGCGGGAGGTGATGTGATGGCGACCCAACCCCTGTTCCAACCAGCGCCGCACACCCTTCCCGCCACCATCGAAAGCCTGTTCGCCGTCCCCTCGCTCCATTGCGCCGGCTGCATTTCCAAGATCGAGAATGGCCTTGCCAAGGTGCCCGGCATCGATTCCGCACGAGTCAACATGAGCGCCAGGCGGGTGGCGATCCGGCATGATCCGGCGCTGGCGCCGCCTGCGTTGAAAGCCGCCATCGCCGCACTGGGCTTCGACGCGGAACCGCTGGCCGACCCTGCCGTCGATACTGCCGCGGCGGAAAATCGCGCGCTCGTCCGGGCGCTGGCGGTGGCGGGCTTTGCCGCGATGAACATCATGCTGCTGTCGGTGTCGATCTGGTCCGGCGCGGACGGTGCGACACGGCAGATGTTTCACTGGCTGTCCGCCCTCATCGCGCTGCCGACCGTCGCCTATGCGGGCCGACCCTTCTTCCGCTCCGCCTGGGCGGCGGTGCGGCAACGGCGCACCAACATGGACGTGCCGATCAGCATCGGGGTGCTGCTGACGACGGGGATGAGTCTCTTTGAAACGCTGACCGGCGGCGACCACGCCTGGTTCGACGGGGCGGTGATGCTGCTCTTCTTCCTGTTGGCGGGCCGCTGCCTCGACAGCATGATGCGCGGGCGGGCGCGGGCGGGCGTCGCCGCGCTGCTCAGGCAGACCGCGCCGGGCGCGCTGGTGCTGGAAGCCGGCGGACGCAGCGTGTGGACCAGGGCCGATGCGTTGCGGCCGGGGATGGAGATGCTGGTCGCCGCGGGGGAGCGACTGGCGGCGGACGGGCGCGTATTGGAGGGGACCAGCGGTCTGGACATATCGTTCCTGACCGGGGAAAGCGCGCCCGTCCGTGTCGGTCCCGGCGACGATGCGCAGGCCGGCGCGCTCAATATCGAAGGGCCGATCCGCGTCGCGGTCACGGCGGCAGGACCGGATACCGTGATCGCCGACATCGCCCGCCTGATGGAACAGGCCGCACAGGGCAGGTCGCGCTATGTGCGGCTGGCGGACCGGGCGGCACGGCTTTATGCGCCCTGCGTCCATGCGCTGGCGGCCCTGTCCTTCCTCGGTTGGCTGGTCGCTGGAGCGGGCGTCCATCAGGCGCTGCTGATCGCGGTCGCGGTTCTGCTCATCACCTGCCCCTGCGCGCTCGGGCTGGCGGTCCCGGCCGCCCAGGTGGTCGCGTGCGGCGCGCTCATGCGGCGCGGCGTGCTGGTCAAGGACGGGTCGGCGCTGGAGCGGCTGGCGGAGGTGGACGAGATTGTCTTCGACAAGACCGGCACGCTGACGCTCGGCCGCCCGGTGCCGTGCAATCTTGATCGGCTCGCCGACGAAGATCGCGCCATCCTGCTGGCGCTGGCGCGCGCCAGCCGCCATCCGCTCAGCAACGCCCTGCGCCAGGCGCTCGACGGCATGGAAGCGGCCCCGATCGCGGATGTTCGGGAGGTCGCCGGCGAGGGCGTGTTCGCCCGATACCGGAACGAAGCCGTCGCACTCGCCCGCCCGCGCAGCCTCATCAACCTGTTCGGGCTGGCCAGCGAATATCGGCGCGGCGAGACGGCGACGCTGCTCTGCTTCGCCGATGCGATCCGTCCCGATGCATTGGAGGTGGTCGCGGACCTGCGCGAAGCCGGGCTCCAGACCCTCATCGCCAGCGGCGACCGGCCCGAGGCGCTGGAGGAGATCGCTCGCGCGACCCGCACCACCGCAATCGGCCATCTGCGGCCTGCGGAAAAGCTGGCCCTGATCGAGCGACTGAAGCGGCAGGGGCGGCGGGTGCTGATGGTGGGAGACGGCCTCAATGACGGGCCGGCGCTGGCGGCGGGCCATGCCAGCATGGCGCCCGCATCCGCCAGCGACGCAAGCCAGCTGACCGCCGACATCGTCTTTCTGGGTGATCGTCTGGCGCCAGTGGCGGTCACGCTGCGCGCCGCGCGACGGACGGTGCGGGTGGTGAAGCAGAATTTCGCGCTGGCGATCGGTTATAATGTGCTGGCGGTGCCGCTTGCGATCGGCGGCGCGGTCACACCCCTGGTCGCGGCGGTCGCCATGTCGCTCTCCTCGCTGATCGTAGTCGCCAACGCCCTGCGCCTGAACGGGAGCGCCCGATGACCGGCCTCGTCCTTCTTGTCCCGCTGGCGCTCATCTGCGGCCTGGTCGCGCTGGCAGCCTTCTTTCTGGCCATGCGCAACGGCCAGTTCGACGATCTGGACGGCGCGGCCATGCGTATCCTGGCCGAACCGGACGAGGAGTAAGCAAACAGCCCGCGTGGCCGGCGCTCAACGCTCGAACAGACGATCCTTCAGCGCCTCGCGCGCTTGCCAGCCCCGTTGTTCCAGTTCTGGCGTGGCGCATGGTCCGTCGGGATAACCGATGCAGAGCAGGGCGATCAGGCGCCAGTCGTCGGGCACCTCCAGCATCGCGGCGATCGTCGCCGGGTCGACGATCGACACCCAGCCAAGGCCAATGCCCCGCGCCCGTGCCGCCAGCCACAGGGTGTGAATCGCCATGACGGTGGAATAGCGCAACATCTCGTGCATGGTCGCGATGCCAAGGCCGTGGCCCGTTTCGGGATGTTCGTCGGAGAAGACTGCGAGCAGCTGGGGCGCCTCGCGCACGCCATGCAGCTTGAGCGAAAGATAGTGAGCGCGCTGGTCGGCGTCCGCGTAGCGATCTGCGGCGGCGCAGCGCTGCCGATCGACATGCTCGGCAATCCGCGTTTTCAGATCGCGCGATCCGATCCGCACCAGCCGCCAGGGCTGCGCATTGCCGACCGACGGTGCCAGGCTGACCTTGGCCAGCAGCTCCTGCATGACAGGTTCCGGCACTTCATCGGTTCGGAAATGCCGGACGTCGCGGCGCCAGCACAGCAGCGCGTCGAATTGCTCCAGGAAAGTGGCGTCGAAATCGGGCGGCGCTGCGTTCAAAATTCGATGCCCTTCTGCGCCTTCACGCCAGACCGGAAGGGATGCTTCACCATCACCATGTCCGTCACCAGATCGGCCGCCTCGACCAGCGCATCGGGCGCATTACGCCCGGTGATGATGACATGCTTCATTGCATCCCGCTCCGTGACTGCGGCCAGCACTTCGTCCAGCGGCAGATAATCATAGCGTAGCACGATGTTGAGTTCGTCGGCCAGCACCATGTCATAGGCCGGATCGGCGATCATCCGCTTCACTTCCTCCCACGCCATGCGCGCCATCGCGACGTCGCGCGCGCGATCTTGCGTGTTCCAGGTAAAGCCCTCCCCCATCGGCTTGAATGCGACATTGTCGGGGAAGGCATCGAACACCGCCTTCTCGCCGGTCGCCATCGCGCCCTTCACGAACTGCACGACGCCGACCTTCATGCCATGCCCGATGGCGCGCACGACCATGCCCAGCGCCGCGCTGGTCTTGCCCTTGCCCTTGCCGGTATGGACGATCAACAGCCCCTTTTCCTGGGTCTTGTTGGCCATGATCTTCGCTTGCGCCGCCTGTTTCTTGCGCATCTTCTCGGCGTGGCGCGCTTCGGCGTCCTGCGTCATCCTTTCTCCTTCCGCATCAGATAAATGTCCATGATCCAGCCGTGCCGGGCGCGCAGCGCCGCGCGCTGCTCCACGATGTGGGGGGCGACCAGCGTCAATTCCCCGGCGACCAAGGTCTGTCCCGCCATGCCCAAATAGGCGCCCCACCATATCCGCACGCCCGCCGGGTCGACCGCCTGGAACGCGCAGCCGCCGTCCAGCATCACGGCGACGCTGTCGGCCTGCGCCGGCCAGCCATGGTCGCGCAATTGCCGTCCGGTGGTGACAACGACCGGCTCCGCCAGAGCGTTCAGGGGAATGGCGTGCGCGGCGGTCAAAACCTGTAGGCTGCTGATCCCCGGCACCACCGACACGCGCAAATCCACGCCCAAGGCGCGGAGCCGCTCGGCGATCCGCAACGTGCTGTCATAGAGCGACGGATCGCCCCAGACGAGCAGCGCCAACCGGCCACCAGCGGGCAGATGCACGGCCAACTGCTCGGCCCAGCAGGCGGCGATGGCGTCATGCCAGTCCTGCACCGCGCCCAGATAATCGCCCTGCCCCCGTCGCACCGGCAGGTCGAACTCGACGATCCGGGTATCGCCCGTCAGCACGCTGGCGCAGATATGCCGGCGCACCGCGATCAGGTCCGTCTTGTCCTCGCCCTTGCGGGGCAGCAGTATCAGGTCGGCGGCATTCATGGCGCGGATCGCCGCCAACGTGAGTTGCTCCGGATCGCCGGTGCCGATACCGATCAGGGTCAGGTCGATCATGCGGCGGGCGCGATCATGTGGAAGAAGCTGCCGGTGACGCATCCCCGCCGCGACCCGGTTTCCGCCACCGCCGCCCCATCGGCGTCGGTCACGTGCGCCAGTGGCGCGTCGGGCTGGTCGAGGATGGTCGAATAGTGAAATTCATGGCCCCGCAGTGCCGTTCCCGCCGCCAGCGCCCCGACCGGCGCCAGCAGCGCGGCGTGACGATAGCCCAGATGCATCCGGCGCTGGGCGTAGCTGGTGACGAGGCCCAGCAGGCCGGCCATGGCGTGACGCCCCCCGTCCTTGTCGACCAGCGCTTCGCCCAGCACCATGTAGCCGCCGCATTCCCCATGCACCGGCCGGTTCGCCGCATGGCGGCGCAGCCCCGCCAGGAAGCGCGAGGCCGCAGCGATTCGCCCGGCATGAAGTTCGGGATAGCCGCCGGGCAACCAGACAAGATCGGCATCCGCTGCCGGCGCTTCGTCTGCCAGGGGGGAAAAGGCCTGTAGCTCGGCGCCGGCGCGGCGCCAGCCTTCCAGCAGGTGCGGATAGATGAAGGAAAAGGCTTCGTCGCGCGCCAACGCGATGCGCTGGGCGGGAGGCGGCGGCAACGCCCCGCCGCCCCCAACAACAACGCCTGCGGCCGCCTGCCGGATCGCGGTGAGATCGGCATGATCGCGCAGGAAGGCGGCATAATCAGCGATCGCCCGGTCGAGATCGGGATGCTCGACTGCCTGCACCAGACCCAGATGCCGCTCCGGCAGGCTGAGGTCGCCGCGCCGGGGGAGCGCGCCCAGTACCGGGATGCCGGCCATCTCCATGCCGCGACGCACCAGCCGTCCATGCCGCGGACTGGCGACGCGATTGAGGATGACGCCGGCAATGGGCAAGCCGGGATCGAAGCGGGCAAAGCCCAGCGTGGTCGCGGCGGCGGACTGTGCCTGCCCGGATACATCGATCACCAGCACGACCGGCCATCCCATCCGCCGCGCCAGGTCGGCGCTCGCGCCATGACCGGCGCCGCCCCTGCTGGCCACACCATCATACAGGCCCATCGATCCTTCCGCGATCGCCAGATCGGCTCCGGTCGCCTGGGCAACGATCGTGTCGATCAGCCCCGGCGTCATCGCCCAGCTGTCCAGATTGAACGAGGCGCGCCCGCAGGCCGCGCGATGAAAGGCCGGGTCGATATAATCCGGCCCGCTCTTGAACGGCTGGACGGCCAACCCGTCCTCGCTCAGCGCCCGCAACAGACCCAGCATGACCGTGGTCTTGCCCGTCCCCGAGGCCGGTGCGGCGATCATCAGTCCGGGCGCATTCATTCGGTGATACCCGCAAAACGTGAATCGGCCGACTGTGGCCGGAAACGGCGATCGTAATCGGGCGCGTACAGGCTGCTTTCACCAAAGCGCTCAGCCGCCAGCACCTGGCCCACGAGGATCAGCGCCGTGCGCTCGATGCTGCCCGCCACGGCCTGCTCGATGGTGGCGAGCGTCCCGCGCACGATCCTCTGGTCCGGCCAGCTGGCCCGCCAAACGACCG
The DNA here is from genome assembly GCF_001650725.1 of Sphingobium sp. TCM1. GTDB lineage: Bacteria > Pseudomonadota > Alphaproteobacteria > Sphingomonadales > Sphingomonadaceae > Sphingobium. The sequence continues at coordinate 39,378 of NZ_LXVX01000038.1, forward strand.
CCACCGGACAGTCCACTCCGTGGATCGGCAGCAGGTCGGCCACGACCTGCGCCAGATTGTGGATGGACAGGTGGATGGCCAGCGTGGCGCCGCTCGCCCCGAAAGCGGCGAGATTTTCGCTCGCCGGCATGGCGCTGGCGCGGCCGGGGGTGCGGGTCAGCACCAGCGACTGGGCGAGGCCCGGCAGCGTCAGTTCCGCCTCCAGCGCGGCGGCGGCGGCGGCAAAGGCGGGCACGCCGGGCGTCACCTCATAGGGAATGGCGAGCGCGCGCAGGCGGCGCAACTGCTCCCCCATCGCCGACCAGACGGACAGGTCGCCCGAATGCAACCGAGCCACATCCAGGCCCGCCACATGGGCGGCCGCCATTTCGGCGATGATCTCATCGAGCGAGAGCGTCGCCGTGTTCACGATGCGCGCGCCGGGCGGACAATGGTCCAGCAAGGCGATCGGCACCAGCGACCCGGCATAGAGGCAGACCGGCGATGCCGCGATCCGGTCCCGGCCGCGCAGGGTCAGCAGATCGGGTGCGCCGGGACCGGCGCCGATGAAATATATCGTCATGAAAAAGCTCCTCGGGCGATGGCGCAGGTCGCCATCCGGTCGGGTGCGATGAAGCGGGATGCGATCAGCGATGCGCCCGGTCCCGCGGCCGCCAGCGCTACTGCCTCACATAGGCTGCCGACGCCGCGCGCCGCGAGGCTCGCGGCGGATCGGGTCGGGGTGGCCACGGCCATCAACGCATCGGGTGCAAGGCCCGCCAGCGGCACTCCGAGTTCCTCGGCCAGCGGTGCGAGCAGCGCCAACTTGTCATCGGGCGCCGCGATCAGCGTCACTGGAGGCAGGCCACGCCCCGCGCCGTCCAGCGCCGCGCGCAACGATGCCGCACCCGCCCCGGCGCGAAATCCGAAACCCGCCACGATCACAGGGTCACGCTCCACTGCACCAGCGGATAGCTCGCGCGCCACCCCCGCCGCAATCCGATCGGCGCGGCCTGCGCCAGGTCGATCCGCAGCAGATGCCCGCCCTTGGCCGCGTGCCAACGGCCGAGCAGCGCTTCGGACTCCAATGTCACGGCATTGGCGACCAATCGCCGCCCCACAGGCAAGCGCGCCCAGAGCGCTTCCAGCAGCGCCTCCGACAGGCCTCCACCGATGAAGACCGCATCCGGCACGCCGTGTGGCAACAGGTCTGGCGCACGACCGGTCAGCACGTCGATCCGGTCCACGCCCAGCGCCGTGGCGTTCACTTTTATCCGGGTCGCGCGCACCGGATCGCCCTCCAGCGCGACGACGCGATTGGCGGGATGGGCCAGCAGCCATTCGATCCCGATCGACCCCGATCCCGCCCCGATGTCCCACAATAGTTCGCCCGGCCGTGGTGCCAAAGCAGACAGGGTCAGCGCCCGCACCGGCCTCTTGCTGATCTGCCCGTCATGATCGAACCATTCGTCGGCGATGCCCGATGCGCAGGACAGCACCCTGCCCTCTCCCGCGCAGTCGATCCCGATCGCGACGGGGTGCGCTATATCGTCCGGCATCGGGCTGTCGGCGCGCACGACCCGCACCCGCTCGCGCGGACCGCCCAGCGCCTCCAGCAGGTGCAGGGTCGATGCGCCGAAGCCCTGATCGCGCAGGTAGGCCGCCACCTCGCTCACCGCCGCGCCATCGCGCAGCAACGCTACCATGCGCCGCCCCGGCGCGAGGTCCGGCCGCAGCCGCGTAACCGGCGCCGCGTGCAACGGGACGCAGGCCATGTCCTGAACCGCCCAGCCCAGCCGCGCCGCCGCCAGCGAGAATGTGGAAAGCGTCGGACAGGCCACCCATTCCGCTCGCCCCAGCTCCTGGGCCAGGCTACGTCCCGCGCCGAACCAGAAAGGATCGCCCGACGCCAGCACGACCACCCGCCGGCCGCGCTCCGCCAACAACAGCGGGATGCCATCGGCGAAGGGGACTGGCCATTGCAGCATCCGCGCCCTATGCTCGCCCAGCAGCGCAAGATGCCGGGCTGGTCCCATGACCAGTTCCGCCGCATCAATCGCCGCGCGGGCTGGCGCGCCCAGGCCGTCCCATCCATCCTCGCCGATGCCGACGATCGTCAGCCATGGCCGTGCCGGACTATCAGCCATGCGCAACATCCTCATATTGGGCGGCACGACCGAAGCCAGCGCGCTTGCCCGCCTGCTCGCACAGCGCGGCGATCAGGCGACGCTCAGCTATGCCGGCCGGGTCGAAAGCCCGCGTCCCCAGCCCGTTCCGGTGCGGGTCGGCGGCTTCGGCGGGGTGGAGGGGCTGGTGGACCACCTGCGCGCGCAGGGCGTCACGCATCTGGTCGACGCCACCCACCCCTTTGCAGCGACGATGAGCGCCAATGCCGTGGCGGCGGCACGCATCGCCGCCATCCCTCACGTCGCCCTGACCCGTCCGCCATGGGCCGCCACCACCGGGGACCGATGGCGCCATGTCCCGGACCTGACGGCTGCGATGGAGGCGATCGACGGCCCCACCATGCGGATCATGCTGGCGCTCGGCCGGATGCACGCGGATGCCTTCGCTGTCCGCCCGCAGCATTTCTATCTGCTGCGCTTCGTCGATCAGCCACTCGCGCCGCCGGCCCTGCCCCATCACCATCTGGTCGTCGATCGCGGGCCTTTCGACATGGATGGCGACGCGCGACTGATGCAGGCGCACCGGATCGACCTCATCCTCTGCAAGAATGCCGGCGGAACGGGCGCACAGGCCAAGTTGGCCGCCGCGCGCAACCTGGGCCTGCCCGTGCTGATGATCGATCGGCCCGCCCTGCCCGACCGGCTGGAACTGCATGATCCGCAGGCCGTGCTGCGCTGGCTCGATCATGGCGCCGACCGGGGCGTGTAGAGGATCGGCGCGCCATCGCGCGGGATCATCCGCGTCTGGCTCGATCCGACGATGACCAAAGTCCGCATGTCGGCCATGTCGGGCGTTGCCTGCGACAAGGGGACGACATGCAGCGTTTCCTCAGGCATCGACACCGCCCGCGCGAACAGGATGGGCCGGTCGTCTCCGCTCGCATCGCGCAGCAGGTCGAGCGCGCGCACGAAACCCTCCGGCCGGGCCTTGGATCGTGGATTATAGAGGGCGATGGCGAAATCCGCTTCCACCGCCAGCCGCAGCCGTCGCTCCACCAGCGCCCAGGGCTTGAGATTGTCCGACAGGTTGATGGCGCAAAAATCATGGCCAAGCGGCGCGCCCGCCCGCGCACTGGCCGCCAGCATCGCGGTAATACCCGGCAGCACGCGAATATCGAGATCGCGCCATGCGCCCGGCCCGGCCTCCAGCACCTCGAACACCGCCGCCGCCATCGCGAAGACGCCCGGATCGCCCGAGGACACAACGACGACCCGTCGGCCGGCCGCCGCCATCTCCAGCGCATGAGCGGCGCGTTCGCATTCCACCCGATTGTCGGAGGGATGCAGGGTCAGGCCATCGCGCGGTGCGATCCGCGCGACATAGGGGATATAGCCCACCACGTCGGTCGCCTCGGTCAATGCCGCCGTAACTTCGGGCGTGACCAGCGCTTCGCTGCCCGGTCCCAGCCCGGCGATGGCGATCCACCCGCTCATGGCCGCCGCCCCTGACCATGGATCAGCAGGATAGAGAAGTAGGGCGTGACCTTGTCCGCATCGGCCAGCGGCGTCACCTTCTGTTCGGGCATGGCGGCATGTTCGACCAGCCACGCCTCGGCCTCGCGCCCGGCCGCCGCAACCGCACGGCGCAGCTTGGGCAGGTTGCGGCCGATCTTCATGACCACCAGTGCATCGGTGTCGCGGATACGACGGGCCAGGTCGTCCTCGGGCAGCGTCGCCATCAGCACCGTCAGCACGTCGTCGCCCCAGGTGATCGGCGTTCCGCTCGCCGTCCAGGCGCCGGCCATGCCGCTGATCCCGGGTACGATCCGCACCGGCGCGGCGCCCGCCAGGCGGCTGTGCAGATGCATGAAGGAACCGTAGAAAAAGGGATCGCCCTCGCACAGCACGACGACATCCTCGCCCGCCCACGCCAGCGCCGCGAGCTTCCGGGTGCAATCGGCGTAGAAGGCCGACAGGCAGGCCTTGTAGCGCGGATCGCTCAGCGGAATCTCGGTCGTCACCGGATATTCCATCGCGATCTCGACCACGTCCGCACGCAGCATCCCCTCGACGATGCGCCGCGCCTGTCCCGGCCGCCCCGCCTTGCGGAAATAGGCGACATGACGCGCCTCGCGCACCAGCCGGTCGGCCCGCACGCTTAACAAGTCCTGGGCGCCGGGGCCAAGGCCCACGCCATGGATGGTGCCCGGCATCCCGCTCATTCTGCGCGGCTCGCCAGGGCGTTGATCGCCGCGACCGTGATCGCGCTGCCGCCCAGTCTGCCATCCACGATGCAGCAGGGGACGGGCTGTTCCGCCCAGAGCGCAGCCTTGGATTCGGCCGCGCCCACGAAACCGACCGGACAGCCGATGATCGCGGCCGGACGCGGACAGGCGGGGTCCGCCAGCATGTCCAGCAAATGAAACAGCGCGGTCGGGGCATTGCCGATCGCCACCAGCGCGCCCGCCAGGTGCGGCCGCCAATATTCCAGCGCCGCGGCGGATCGGGTCGTACCCATCGCCCGTGCCAGTTCAGGCACCGATGTCTCGCCCAGCGTGCACATCACCGGGTTCTCGGCAGGCAGTCGCGCCCGCGTCACCCCTTCGGACACCATCCGCACGTCGCACAGGATCGGCGCGCCGCTGGCCAGCGCCGCGCGAGCCGCCAGTGCAAAGCCTGCGGAAAAGCGGATATGCGGCGCCAGTTCCACCATTCCGGCGGCATGGATCATGCGGACGACGACCGGCTCCTCCTCGCTCGAAAAGCGATCGAGCGCCGCTTCCGCGCGAATGATGGCGAAGGACTGGCGATAGATCTCCGCGCCATCGGTTTCGTAGACATAGGGCATCAATCGGCTCCCAGATAATCAAGCAGGGCTGCTGCATCCATTCCCGCCCGCTGCGGCGGCGCGCCGGCCCGCGCATCGCGAGCCAGATCGTATCGCCCTTCCCGCCCGGTCACGCACAGTTCGGCCGGCGCCGCCCGCGCGCAGCCCTTGGCGCAGCCCGACACATGCAGCCCCCCGGCGACATGGGGCGCGATCCGCCGCGCCAGCGCCCGCGTCTCGACGCTGGCCTGCGGACAGCGGGGCGCGCCGGGACACGCATCGACGCGCAGCAGCGGATCGGCCCGATCGCTCGACAATCCCGTGATCGTCCGCCCCGCGCCGCCTTCGACAATCAGGATACGCCAGGGAGTCAGCCGCACGGCAACATTCCCCAATTGCGCCAGCGTCGCAGCCTCGACCGTGCCGAAGGGCACAGCATAGGCGAAGCCCAGCGGATGCGACCCCGGGCGGATCGACATGCCGACGCGTGCCGGCGCAAGGGCGCCCTGCGCCCAGCCTGGCAGCGGCGCGCGGTGGCGCACCATCCGCCCCGCATCCGCGCCGCCGCTTGCCAAGAACCAAGTCGCCAGCCGGATCAACTGATCCACTGCGTCGCCGGGTTCGACAGCCACGCCCGTCGGCCGGCCGTCTGCGCGCAGGATCAATCCACCGTGCGCCCCGCGCTCGATGCGAAAATCACCCGTTTCTCCAATAAGTAAGGGCGCATCCTTGGTATCGACGATGAAGCCGACCTTGGCGGGCAAGGTCGGCAATTCCGCCAGCCGCGCCGCCAGTTCGCGCGCGATCCCCACTGTGTCGTCGCCCTCGGTCCAGTCCGGCGACACCAATATCGCCCGCCGCATTTCCATAATCGGATCAGCATGGATAAGTGCCAGCGCCTTCAGCCGTTCGACCAGCAAGGGCCAGGCCTGCGCGCTTACCCCCCGTATCTGAAGGTTGGCCCGACTGGTAAGGTCGATCAGGCCATTGCCGAACGCCATGGCCGCTTCGCAGAGCCCCCGTAGCTGAGCCCCGTCCAGGCGTCCCAGCGACGGGCGCACCCGCACCAGCAGGCCATCGCCCGCTTCCATCGGGTGCCAGGCGTCGGGGCACCGGCCCTTCACCACGCTCACGGCGCGCGCTCCAGAGCGGCGAGGATCGAGTTGCGGTGGGTGCGCCACAGGCCTGCGGCGTACAGCGCCGAAAAGCGCGCCCGCATCGCCGCCAGCGCCCCGGGATTGGCCTGTGCCAGGAAGGCACGCACCTCCTCCCGGCCAAGCGTGGCATCATGATAGAGGTCGAACAGATGATCGGGCACGCACCCGGCCAGATGGGCGAAGGCGCCCAGATGGTCGAGCGTGGCCGCCAGTTCCGCGCCCCCACGAAAGCCATGCCGCATCATGCCGTCGACCCAGCGGGGATTGGCCGCCCGCCCCCGCACGACCCGCGCGACCTCCTCGGTCAAGGCTCTTGTCTTTGGCCGCGCCGGATCGCGGGCGTCGAGATGATAGAGCGCCGCCTTGCCGCCCACCACGCTCTGGGCCGCAGCAAAGCCCGCCTCGTGCGCGGCATAATCGGCCGCCAGCAGCAGGTCGGTTTCCGGCAGGTCCTGCGCATGGACGAAGGCATCCGCCGCCGCGACGCGGGCGCGGAGCCCAGCCGCGTCCGTCACGCCGCCGTCCAGCGCATGGCGCGATGCGGCGAGCCATGCCTCCCCCGCCGCGCGCCGGGCCTCGACCGTATAGGTGTCGGCCGTTGCCCCCATGTCGAGACCATAATGTCCCGGCTCCGGCCCGTAGACGCGCGGTGTCGGCGGCCTCCCGGCGAAGGGATTCCAGTCGGTCGGCTCGTCCCTGCCGCACAAGGCCCGCACCGCCTGTCCGAACAGGACCGGCAGCGTCGGGAAGGCGTCACGGAACAGTCCCGACACGCGCAACGTCACGTCGATCCGCGGCCGGTCCAGCATAGCGAGGGGCAGGATGTCGACCGCCGTCACCCGTTCGGACGCGAAGTCCCATACCGGCTCCGCGCCCAGCAGGTGGAGCGCCATGGCATATTCCTCCCCCGCCGTCCGCATCGTCGCCGATCCCCACAGGTCGACCACCAGCCCCCTGGGATAATCGCCCCGGTCCTGCAAATGGCGGCGGATCAGCTCCTCCGCCAGCCGCACGCCCTGCGCATGGGCGGCACGGGATGGCACCGCGCGCGGATCGACCATGAAGAGGTTGCGCCCGGTCGGCAGCACGTCGGACCGCCCCCGATGCGGCGAGCCTGAAGGGCCCGGCGCCACCCGCCGTCCGTCAAGCGCCGCCAGCAGGCCCGCGCGCTCGCCCTGCCCCTGCTCACCCCGACCAAAGACATGCAGCCCGTCGCCAAACTGCCCTTCCTTGATGTCGCAGACGAAGCGGTCGATCCGGCTGATCGCTTCGGCGGGCGACATGGCGTCATCTATGCCCAGCTCGGCCTCCAGCCCCCGGGTCCGCGCCTCGTCCCGGATGTCCGCCTGCAACCGCGTGCGCCGCGCCGGGTCCAGCCCATCGGCATTGGAAAATTCGTCGAGCAGCGTCTCGATCCGCCCCAGCCCGGCACCTTCCTGCGCCGGCGCGAGCGGCGGGGGCGCATGGCCGATCGTCACGGCGCCGATCCGTCGCTTCGCCTGCGCCGCTTCGCCCGGATCGTTCACGATGAACGGGTAGAGAACCGGCGTCGGCCCGACGAGCGCCTCCGGCCAGCAAACATCGGACAGCGCGACCGCCTTGCCCGGCAGCCATTCCAGCGTGCCGTGCGCGCCCATATGGACCAACGCGTCGACGCCCTCGGCGCGCAGCCACAGATAGAAGGCGACATAGGCATGGCGCGGGCAGCGTGTCAGGTCATGATAGCTGTCCGCCCGATCGGCGCTCCGCTCGCGCTCGGGCTGCAACGCCACGATCGCGGCGCCCCGGCGGACGGCGGCAAAGGCGAACATGCCGCCCTGCACGGCCGGGTCATCCTCCGGCGCACCCCAAGCTGCGTGGAGATCATCGCGCAGCGACCCCGGCAATGTCGCCAGCGCCGCGCAATAGTCGGCGAGCGGCCAGTGCAACCGCTTGATCTGGAGGTCGCCTACCAGATCGCCCGCCGCCGCGACGCCATAGCCCGCATCGGCAAGGTCGCTCAGCATGGCCTGCGCGGAGGCGATCGCATCCAGACCCACGGCATGGGCCATCTGGTGCGCCTTGCCGGGGTAGGTCGACAGGATCAACGCCAGCTTCCGCACGCCCGCCGGGCGCTGGCGCAGGGTGATCCAGCCGGCCACCCGCTCTACGACCGCGGCGGTTCGCGCCGGGTCGGACCGATGCGCGCCGCGCGCAAACTCCAGCGCCGGGTCGCGCGCCTGCGCCTCCTTGAAGCTCACCACGCCCGCGAACAGCCGCCCGTCGACTTCGGGCAGCACGACATGCATGGCAAGGTCGGCGGGCGACAGGCCGCGCGGCGACTCCTGCCACGCCTGCCGCCCCGATGTCGCCAGCGCCAGCTGAAACACCGGCACGCCGGCGCCGTCGAGCGGGGTCGCGCCGTCCTCGCCCCGCGCCGAGAAGGCGGTGGCGTTGACGATCGCGGCGGGCGCAAGCGCCCGCACCCAGCGCGCGATCCAGCTGCGAATCTCGACCGGCTTCAGCGAAGGCGCGAACAGCCCGATCAGGTCGAAGCCGCGCTTGGCGAAGGTGTCTCGCAGCGCCTCGAACGGCTCCGTGTCGGCGGCGCTCAGGTAGGAGCGGTAGAAGATGAGGAGGACGCGCGGCCGAGTCAGACTCAAGGTAAAGGTCGCTGGACAGGTCACATTCCCATCCCAGGCTCCGACCGTCGGCAATGGCGGAACCGGGGCGACAGGGCCATCCAGCCCCGCTTCACGCGCCAGCAGTCCGAGAGCCGCCCCCGCCGCCGCCGGGCCGCCCTCGTCGCACAGCCGGGCCAATGTGCGCAGCCTCGTCACCGGCACGGTCGACGCGATGTCCAGCCGCGCATCGGGCCGCCCGTCGCCCGGCAACACCGCCAGCACGATCCCGCGCGTGCGCGCCAGCGCCTCCACCTGCTGCAATCCGTAGCTCCAGTAGGATGCGCCGCCGATCAGCCGGATCAGGATCGCCTTCGCGCCGCTCAGGGTCCGTTCGACATAGGTATCGACCGACAGGGGATGCGCCAGCGCGGCCAGATTGGCGAGCCGCAGGGTCGGCAATCGTCCCTGCGCCCGATGCCATCCCGCCGCGAAGGCGCCGAGGTCGCTGTCCGAAAAGGACAGCAGCACAAGATCGGCGGGCGCCTGCCCCAGATCCTGCGGGACAGCCGTTTCCTCGATCCCGTGAGTCTCGCGGAAGATGACGTGCATGGACGACGCTCAGTCCTGCAACACGGCCCGGATCGCGGCTTCGTCGATACGATCATGCTCGGCGATCACGACGAGCGCCGTTGCGCGTGCTTCGCCCGGCCGCCAGGGTCGGTCATAATGATGCCGCACCCGCGCGCCGACCGCCTGCACCAGCAGCCGCATCGGCTTGCCCGCAACGGCGGCATAGCCCTTCACCCGCAATATCCGCTGCGTCCGGGCCAACGCCTCGATCCGCGCGACCAGGTCGGCGGGATCGGCGATCTCGCCCAGAGTCATGACGACGCTGTCGAAATCCTCATGCTCATGATCCTCCTCGCCATCATGGTGCGAGGGTCGGCCCGCCAGGTCATCCTCGGCCGCCGCGCCCAGCCCCAGCAACACCCGCGGGTCGATCACGCCATCGACCAGTTCGATCACCGGCAGCGGCCGGGGCGTTTCCGCCGCAATGACCGCTCGGGCGGCGGCGACGCCGTCTGGCCCGGCCAGATCGACCTTGGTCAGCAGCACCATGTCGGCACAGGCCAGCTGATCCTCGAATACTTCGGACAGGGGCGTTTCATGATCGATGCCGGGATCGGCGCGCCGCTGGGCGTCCAGTGCCGCCAGATCGGGAGCGAAGCGTCCGTCAGCCACCGCCTCCGCATCGGCAAGCGCGATCACGCCATCGACGGTGATGCGCGACCGGATCGCAGGCCAGTCGAACGCCTTGAGCAGGGGTTTGGGCAGCGCCAGTCCCGATGTTTCGATCAGGATATGGTCCGGACGCGGCTCCAGCGCCAGCAGCGCCTCCACCGTAGGGATGAAGTCGTCGGCCACGGTGCAGCAGATGCAGCCATTGGCCAGCTCGACGATATTCTCCGCCGGGCAATCGGGAATGGCGCAGCTTTTGAGGATGTCGCCATCGACGCCCAGCGTGCCGAATTCATTGACGACGACCGCCAGCCGCCGCCCGCCCGCATTGCGGATCAGATGACTGATGAGCGTGGTCTTGCCCGCGCCCAGAAAGCCGGTGACGATCGTGACCGGCAGCTTGGCCAAATCGGCCATATCATTCTCCCGCGCGCCGGAACGACGACGGGCGGGGGCTTGCCGACGCCCTTCCTGGACACCAGCCGGCGCGCGACGACGGGCGGGCGCGACCGCGCCCGGCATCCCGCACCGTGCAGCCCCAGCCGCACAGCTTCGTCGCTCAGACGGAAGAACCTACCGTGCCGCGGCCATCCCCTGGACCAGGGCAAGAGCGACCAGACGCCGGCAGGTCTCCTGGCTCGCGGGTCAAGGCTTGATGCACGCCTTCCCAGACCAGTGGGTCCAGTGGCCGCCCTCGACAAGAGGACATGTGCATCGCGCTCGCCGCTTACAGTTGCAGGGACAGCCGCGGAATTGAGGGGGCAGGCCCCTCGCACCGCATTCCCATTTAAAGCCCCTCGCGGGGCACCGGCGCGATCTATGAGCCTGCCCTAGACCAAAATTCGGTCCAAGCCAATGGCGTTCAGCCCGCGACCCGCACCTCGATCTCGTCAAAGCGCTTCCAGCGGTAGATCCCGAAGCTGAGCGCCCAGCACAGGACGAACAGGCCGATGATGGCGAAGCCCAGGCTGTTGAAATGCTCGCCCAGGTCCGCGGCTATCCGCCAGGGCGCTCCGTCCAGTCCCAGCTTGTCGCCCACCAGCGCCATCGTCTCGATCCCGCCAATGACGATTGCGACCAGGGCCGAGATCAGGGTTATGGTGATGTTATAATAAAGTTTGCGGATCGGCTTGACGAAGGCCCATTCATAGGCGCCCAGCATCACCACGCCATCAGCCGTGTCGACCAGCGCCATGCCCGCCGCGAACAGCGCCGGCAGCACCAAGACCGTGCCGATCGCCACGCCATCCGCGGCCTGGCTCGCCGACAGGCCGAGGATCGCGACTTCCGTGGCCGTGTCGAACCCCAGCCCGAAGAGGAAGCCGAGCGGCGCCATGTGCCAGCTGCGGCGGACCAGCCGAAACATCGGGCGGAACAGGCGTGACAGCAGGCCGCGATTGCCCAACAGCAGGTCCAGATCCTCCTCCACATAGGCGCCGCCGGCCCGGACATGGGCGAAGCTCTTCCATACCGACCGCAGGATCATCAGGTTCATCACCGCGATGGTGAACAGGAACAGCGCCGACACGCTGGTCGCGACCACGCCCCCGATCTCGCGGAAACTCTCGAAGCGCGACAGGGCGCTGGCGGTGAGAGCGATGGTGACGGAGGCGACGGCGATGATCGCGGAATGGCCGATCGCGAACCAGAAACCCACGGTAATGGGCCGCTGCCCGTCCTGCATCAGCTTGCGCGTCACATTGTCGATCGCCGCGATATGATCGGCATCGACCGCATGGCGCAGGCCCAGTCCCCAGGCCAGCAGCGCCGTCCCCAGCATCAGCGGCTGGGCATGAAACTGGGCGATGGCCCAGAGCCAGACGGCGACATTGGCCGCGACCAGCGCGCCCATCAGCCCGGTGACGCGATGCCGCAGGCGCGGCGCGGAAGATATTTCGGGATGGACCATGGCAGAACAGACACTCCGGCGTCGCGCGACATGACAGGGGCCGCGCGCTCCGCCGGACGCCATCCGGCGCAGACGCGCGTCATCAATGCGGCCCCCGCCGCTTCTTCGTCGCTCAGACGGAGCATACCGTGCCACGGCCATCCCCTGGACCAGGCAAGAGCGACCAGACGCCGGCAGGTCTCCTGGCTCGCGGGTCATAGCGATGCTGCATGGCCTTCCCAGGCCTCGCATGATTTAGCGTCCGGCCCAGTGGCTGCTTTCCCTGTTTCAGAAAAGCCTATGCAACATGCTCACCGCTCACAGTTGCAGGGACAGCCGCGGAATCGAAGGGGCCAGGCCTTCTCACCGCATTCCCATTTTCAGCCCCTTCGCAAGGGCACCGGCGCGATCAACGACCGGCGGATCGTCTCCACCGGCCGGGCTGAGGCATAGCTTGGGCGCATCGCGTTGCCAAGCTGCATCGATAGCAGGCGCAACACAAAAAGGGCGCAGCGGTCACCCGCCACGCCCTTCCTTGCGACCCCGAAGGGATTTCAAGCTCAGCCGAGCTGCTGTTCCAGCTCGCCCAGCACGCGATAGCAATCGAACACCTTGGCGACGCTCGAATTGGGATCGCGGCCTTCGCGGATGGCGCTGATGAATTCGCGGTCCTGCAATTCGATGCCGTTCATCGATACCGCGACCTTCGACACGTCGATCGGCTCTTCCTTGCCGTTCACCAGATCGTCGTAACGGGCGATATAGGTGTCGGTGTCGCCGATATAGCGGAAGAAGGTGCCGAGCGGACCGTCATTGTTGAACGACAGCGACAGGGTGCAGATCGCACCCGTCTCGCTCTTCAGCTGGATCGACATGTCCATGGCGATGCCAAGGTCCGGGTGGATCGGTCCCTGCATGGCGTGCGCCGACACGATCTTGCCCGCCTGATAGGCGAACAGGTCGACCGTGTGCGCCGCATGGTGCCACAGCAGATGGTCGGTCCAGCTGCGCGGTTCGCCCTTCGCATTGATATTCTTGCGACGGAAGAAATAGGTCTGCACGTCCATCTGCTGGACGTTGAACTCGCCCGCCTTGATGCGGTTGTGGACGAACTGGTGCGACGGGTTGAAGCGGCGGGTGTGGCCGACCATGCAGACAAGGCCGGTTTCCTGCTGCTTGGCCAGCACCGCCTGTGCATCCTTCCAGCTGTCGGCCAGCGGAATCTCGACCTCGACATGCTTGCCCGCATCCATGCACGCGATCGCCTGGGCCGCGTGCATTTGCGTCGGCGTGCAGAGGATCACCGCGTCGACGTCATCGCGCGCCAGCGTTTCGTTCAGGTCGGTCGTCACATGGCCGATGCCATATTTCTCCGCGACCTTCTTCGTCGCGTCCAGTTCGCGGCCGATGATCGACGTGACGGTCACGCCGTCGATATTCTTGAGGCCATCAAGATGCTTTTCGCCAAAGGCGCCGGCACCAGCCAGAGCTATACGCATGGGAAACTACTCCATTATTGGCCCCTCCCCTTCAGGGGAGGGTTGGGGGTGGGGGGAGCGAGGCATATGCCGCACTCTCCCGCCTGATCCTCACTCCGCCGCGATCGCCGCCACGCCGCTGCCGGTCATGTCCAGCCCTTCGCCATTATCCGGGCGCAGCACCAGATGGCCGATCGCGGTATTGGAACAGGGCACATGATAATGGCGGTGCAGCGCGCGGGTCTTCTTGCCCAGCGCCCCGCGCATGATGAGCCACATCACCATCTCGATGCCTTCGCTGCCCGTCTCGCGCAGATATTCGATATGTGGAATCCGGCGCAGATGATCGCTCTCGCCGATCAGCCCGTCCAGGAACATATTGTCCCATTCCTTGTTGATGAGCCCCGCGCGCGCGCCCTGCAACTGGTGGCTCATGCCCCCCGTGCCCCAGATCTGGACGTTCAGATCCTCGGGGAAGCTCTCGACCGCCTTGCGGATCGCCTCGCCCAGCGCCCAGCAACGGTTGCCTGACGGCGGCGGATAGGTGACGACATTGACCGCCAGCGGCACGACCCTGCAGGGCCAGGCATCGGGCTTGCCGAACATCATGGAAAGCGGCACCGTCAGGCCATGATCGACATCCATCTCGTTGATGATGGTCATGTCGAACTCGTCCAGGATCAGGCTCTGCGCCATGTGCCATGCAAGGTCGGGATGCCCCTCCACGTCCGGCACGGCGCGCGGCCCCCAGCCTTCGTCGGCCGACTTGTAGCGCTCGCCACAACCGATCGCGAAGGTCGGGATGATCTTCATGTCGAAGGCGGACGCATGGTCATTATAGACCAGGATCACGACATCGGGCTTTTCCGCCTTTTCCCATTCGCGGGTCCAGTCATAACCGGCAAAGATCGGACCGAAATAATCGTCGCGATCCTTGTTGAAGTCGGACGCCACGCCCAGCAGCGGCACATGGCTCGACGCCACGCCAGCAGTAATCCGTGCCATCTCAGCGATCCTCTTTCTTGGCGGCAGCCGCCGCTTCATTGGCCTTGATCGACCGCACGCCCTCGGGCGAGCGTCCGCCCTTCATCATCATCTCCCGATATTCGGGGAACGCCATGTCGGTCATGGTGCTGACCGCCTCGGCGAACGGAATCCCGTCGGTCGAAAACAGCTTGGACAGGAAATAGACATTGCCGCCCAGATCGAGGCATCGATTATAGTCCCGGTCCAGCAGCGCCTGCTTCTGCTCCTCGCTCAGCGGCCATTCGTCCAGATAGGCGCGCTCGTCGGCCTTGAACCGCTCCCGATTCTCCGCCTTCATCAGGCTCATCGCAAACTGGTTCATGTGATAGCCCTGCCGCGCGCGCTTGGCAGTGTAGACACGGGTTCCCGGAATATCCTCGAACTCGGCCAGATATTCGTGAATATCCTGATGCTTGGGATCTTCTGTTATCATATTCCCCTCTCCTTCAATTTGGCGTCGAGGCGCGGGAAGACGCGGCGGGCATTGCCCTCGAAGATCGCGGCGCGTTCCTCATCGCTGATCTCCAGCGCATCGACATAGCGCTTGGTGTCGTCGAAATAGAAGCCGGTGGTCGGGTCGATGCCGCGCACCGCGCCCACCATTTCCGACCCGAACAATATATTCTTGTTCTCGATCACGTCGGCCAGCAGGTCCACGCCCGGCTGATGATAGACGCAGGTGTCGAAGAAGATATTGTTCATCAGGTGCGTCGACAGATCGGGCTTCTTGAGCATGTCGGCCAGACCACGATAGCGCCCCCAATGATAGGGGACCGCGCCGCCGCCATGCGGGATGATGAAGCGCAGCGTCGGGAAATCCTTGAACAGGTCACCTTCCAGCAACTGCATGAACGCGATGGTGTCGGCGGCGATATAATAGCCGCCGGTGGCGTGCATAGCCGGATTACAGCTGCCCGACACATGGATCATCGCCGGCACGTCCAGCTCGACCATCTTCTCGTAGAAAGGATACCAGTATTTGTCCGTCAGCGGCGGATGGGTGAAATGCCCGCCGCCCGGATCGGGATTGAGGTTGCAGCCGATAAAGCCCAGTTCGTTGACGCAGCGTTCCAGCTCCGCAATGCTGTTGCTCATGTCCGCCTTGGGCGACTGGGGCAACATGCACACGCCAACGAAGGTTTCGGGGAACATCGCCACCACGCGGGCGATCAGGTCGTTGCAGCGGATCGCCCACTCCTTCGCCATCGCTTCATCGCCGACATGCGGCGCCATCGCCGACGCCCGCGGCGAGAAGATGGTAAGGTCGGCGCCACGTTCCTTGATGAGACGCAACTGGTTCGCCTCGATCGTCTCGCGAATCTCGGCGTCGCTGATCTCGGGATAGGGCGGGCATGGCGTACCAGCCTTGAACGCCGCCTTCTGCTCCTCGCGCCAGGCGTCATGCCCCTTGGGCAATACGGTATAATGACCGTGGCAATCGATAATCAGGCTCATCGCGTCTCTTTCCTCAACCTTTATCCGTCGGCCCAGCGCAGGTGCACCACGCCCGCCCAGCAAATTCCGTCATTCCCGCGAAGCCGGGTTCAGAAGAGGCGCAGGGGCAGAAATCACCCCAATCTTCGCGCCCAACCCTTCGGGCGGCGCCTTCACGCCCAGCCCGCCGATCGCCCGCTGCCGCGCGACCGTGCCGCGCGTCATCGCGGCGCCGGTACCCAGGCCCTCCAGCGTCCTGACCACTTCCTCCATCTCGGCGGCCCGGCGCGTGCCATGCACCAGCATCCGGTCGAGATTATAATCCGCGCGTTCGTCCCAGGGCCGCGCCTTCTCGCTCGCGTCGAGCGATGCCAGCACCTCGTCCAGCACATCGGCTTGCGCCGCCGCCAGCACGCATTCGGCCGTCAGCGCCTCGATCCCCTTGACCATGACAGACCGGATCATCTTGATCGACGAAGCCCGCCCGACATCCGCGCCCACGACGCGGGTCTTGCCGAAGCCCAGCGCCCGCAGCCGCGCCTCCGCGTCGCCGGCCCGCGTGCCGCTCAGCAGCAAAGGCACGTTCAATCGCGCCGGATCGACCGGCGCCATCACCGCCACGTCGACATAATGCCCACCCGCCGCCTCGATCGCCTGCGCCGCTGCCTGCTTGGTCTGCGGCGCAACACTGTTTAGATCGCAATAAAGCGTGCCGGGCACGATCAGCGCCGCCGCCGCTTGCGCCACGGCCAGTGCCTGGTCGGCCGTCACCAGCGACAGCACCAGCGAAACCCCGTCCAGCGCGTCCTCGAGCAAACGGGCGGGCAGCACGCCAGCCTCGGCATAAGCCGCCAGCATCGCGTCGCGCGCCGTCGCATCGTCCGTCTGTATGTCGAACACATGGGCGGCCGCGGCCCAGTCCCCCGCTCGCGCAAAGGTGGACCCCGCTTCACCGAACCCGATCAGACCAACTTCCTGCTCCATGGCGACATCGGATGCCGCATCGCGCCAAAGCCCGCCAATCGAATCCGCCATTGCTTCATAAGAATTTACGAAGTCATTGCTCTGGCGGATGCTTCCACGGCTTCCATGAACTGCCGCTGGAGCCGGGTCGGGCGCCAATCGCCCCGCGTCGTCAATCCGATCGTCCGGCTGATCGCCCCTGGCGCCGGGCCAATGTCCGCCAACAACCCGACCTCCAGTTCCAGCGCCAGTTGATCATGCGACAGCAGGGTCAGATAATCGCCGCCGACCAGCAATTGCCGGATCGTCATCACCGACCCGCACTCGATCGGCACGGCCGGCAGGCCACCGCCCAATTCAGCAAACATCGCCCGCCACAATTGCCGCAGCGGCGTCCCTTCGGGTGGTAGTATCCAGGGGAAACGGCGCAGCGCGTCGGCATCCCACCCCGCTTCCAGCGGATGGCCGCGCCGCGCCAATATGGTCGGCCGATCCTCGAACAAGGATTGCTGACCCAGGTCCAGTTCCATGGCCGGGTCGCGCAACGCACCGATCATCATATCGATTTCGCCGTCGCGCAGCGGCCCGACCAACTCCGCATGGGATCCCTCATGGACCGATATGTCGACTTGCGGGAAGTCCGACCGGAAGCGGGCGATGGCCTCCGGCAACAAACGCGCGCGGGACAGCGGCATCGCGCCCACCAGGATGCGCCCGCCTTCCTCGCCCTTCAGGTCGGCCAGTTCCTCCAGCCCCTGTCGCAATTCCGCCAGCGCCAGTCGCAGCCGCTGGGCCAGCGTCGTGCCGGCCTTGGTCAGCATCACGCCCCGACCTCGCCGGTCGACCAGCCGGCTGCCCACCGCCAGTCCCAGATCGCCGACCGCGCGATGCAGCGACGGTTCCGCCACGCCTGTCGCCGCCGCCGCCGCCGCATAGCTTCCCGCCCGCGCCAGCGCGACGAAAGCGCGCACCTGCGCCGCGGTCACCCGATTGCTGCCGATCAGGCGCAAGGCCACGTCGATGCGCGGCTTCAGCCGCCACGCAGCCTCCAGCGCGGCCATGCCGCCAGGCTGCCGCTCGAACAGCCGCACGCCCAGTTGCGCCTCCAGTTTCGCGATGCCCTGTGTCACCGCCGGTTGGGTCAGATTGACCGCGCGCGCCGCCAGGCTGACGCTGCCCTGGTCGACGACGGCTGCCATGGCGGCGAGATGGCGGATATTGAACTGATCGGGCTGCATATTTGATAATTAGCAAAATTTAATGATGCTGCGCTAGATCGGATTTGAGCATTGTCGCAAAGCTGTCCATGTCGCTGTCCATCTTGGGAGAAGGAGCAGTTCCATGTCCGGTGTCGTCGTCCAGAATATCGAAAGGGCGGAACTCGCCGTCGTTGATGGCCTTGCCAAGTGCGGCGTGGCGACCGTCCATGAAGCGCAGGGCCGTACCGGCCTCCTCGCCTCCTACATGCGCCCCATCTATGCCGGCGCCCGCATCGCCGGCAGCGCCGTTACCATCTCCGCCGCGCCCGGCGACAACTGGATGGTCCATGTCGCGATCGAACAGCTCAAGGAAGGCGACGTCCTCCTGCTGGCCCCCACCAGTCCCTGCACCGACGGCTATTTCGGCGACCTGCTCGCCACCTCGGCCCAGGCACGCGGCTGCCGCGGCCTCATCATTGACGCGGGCGTGCGCGACGTGCGCGATCTGACGCAAATGAACTTCCCGGTCTGGTCGAAGGCGGTTCATGCGCAGGGCACGGTCAAGAACACGATCGGCTCGGTCAACGTCCCGGTCATCTGCGCCAATGCGCTGGTCAATCCGGGCGACGTCATCATTGCCGACGATGACGGCGTGTGCGTCGTCCCCCGCGCCGATGCCGCCGCCGTGCTCGAAAAAGCGCAGGCTCGCGAAGCTGCCGAGGAAGCCAAGCGCGTCCGCCTTGCGGCCGGCGAACTCGGGCTCGACATCTACAATATGCGCCCGCGCCTCGAAGAAATGGGCCTGAAATATGTCTGACACGGCCCCCTCCGCAAAAGCGGGAACCGGTTTTGCGCCCGGAGCAGCGGGCGCGCAGACCAGCGCCCGCGTCATGTGGATGCGCGGCGGCACGTCCAAGGGCGGCTATTTTCTGGCTGAAGACCTGCCGGCCGACACGGCCGCGCGCGACGCCTTCCTGCTGCGGATCATGGGTTCGCCCGACCCGCGCCAGATCGACGGGATGGGCGGCGCCGACCCGCTCACCAGCAAGGTGGCGGTCGTTAAGAAATCCGAACGGGAGGGCGTCGATGTCGACTATCTCTTCCTCCAGGTCTTCGTCGATAAGGCCGTCGTCACCGACGCGCAGAATTGCGGCAATATCCTCGCCGGCATCGGCCCCTTCGCGATCGAGCGCGGCCTCGTCGCCACGCAGCAGGATGAGACCGGCGTCGCCATCTTCATGGAGAATACCGGCCAGATCGCCATCGCCACGGTGCAGACCCCCGATGGCCAGGTCCGCTATGACGGCGAAGCAAAGATCGACGGCGTCCCCGGCGGCGCCGCGCCGATCCCGCTGGAGTTCCGTGACACCGCCGGCTCCTCCTGCGGCGCGCTGCTGCCCACCGGCAACGCCTTTGACGAAGTGGAGGGCGTGCGCGTTACCCTGATCGACAACGGGATGCCGTGCGTCGTCATGAAGGCGCAGGATGTCGGCGTCACCGGCTACGAGGATCGCGACACGCTCGACAAGGACAGCGACCTCAAGGCGCGCATCGAAAAAATCCGCCTTGCCGTTGGCGAGCGAATGAACCTGGGCGACGTCACGGACAAGTCGGTGCCCAAGATGATGCTGGTCGCGCCGCCGCGCGACGGCGGCGCGGTCACGGTGCGCAGCTTCATCCCGCATCGCGCCCATGCCTCGATCGGCGTGCTCGGCGCGGTCAGCGTCGCCACCGCCTGCCTGATCGAGGGATCACCCGCGGCCGAGGTCGCGTCGATCCCGGACGGCAATCGCAAGACGCTCTCGGTCGAACATCCCACCGGGGAAACGACCTGCGTCATGGAACTGGATGAAAGCGGCGCCGTCACCAGCGCAGCCATGCTGCGCACCGCGCGCAAATTGATGGACGGCATCGTTTTTTCGTAACCCGTTCGGGCTGAGCCTGTCGAAGCCCTGCACTTTTCTTCAAGAAAGAATTGCCCTTCGACAGGCCAGGGGCGAACGGAGTTTTGAGATATGACCCGCATCACCAGCTGGCACGGCAATCCGTCCAAGCCGCTCTACACCCCTCCGGCCGGCGCGATCGACGCCCATTGCCATGTGTTCGGCCCGATGGCGGACTTCCCCTTCAGCGCAAAAGCCAAATATCTCCCCGAAGACGCCGGCCCGGACATGCTGTTTGCGCTGCGCGACCATCTGGGCTTCGACCGCAACGTCATCGTGCAGGCCAGCTGCCACGGCACCGACAATGCCGCCACGCTCGATGCCATCGCCAGGTCGAACGGAAAGGCGCGCGGCGTCGCCGTGGTCGATCCAGCCATCTCGGAAGCCGACCTTGCGGCCCTGCACGACGGCGGGATGCGCGGCATCCGCTTCAATTTCCTCAAGCGTCTGGTCGATGACGCGCCCAAGGACAAGTTCCTCGAAGTGGCGAAGCGCCTGCCCAAGGGCTGGCATGTCGTCATATATTTCGAGGCGGATATTCTCGAAGAACTGCGTCCCTTCATGGATGCGATCCCGGTGCCGCTGGTGATCGACCATATGGGCCGCCCGGACGTGACCCAGGGACCGGACGGCGCCGACATGAAGGCGTTTCGCGCTTTCCTGAACAGCCGGGACGACATCTGGTTCAAGGCCACTTGCCCCGACCGCCTCGACCAGACTGGCGACCCCTGGAACGCCTTTGCCGATGCAGTGGCGCCGCTGGTAGCCGACTATCAGGATCGCGTCCTCTGGGGCACCGACTGGCCGCACCCCAATATGCAGGATGCGATCCCCGACGACGGCCATCTGGTCGACATGATCCCGCGCATCGCGCCGACCGAAGCGCTCCAGCGCAAGCTGCTGATCGAGAATCCGATGCGGCTCTACTGGCCCGAGGAAATCGGCGCCTGATCGCCCGCCTGCGTCGGTGCGGAGGCGGAGCGACAGGCCTCAGGCCAGCGCCACGCCAACGTCCCGTCCACGCCAGGCGCGCCAGCGCTCCGCGTCCGGACAGGATGTGATCCGGTCCTCCAGATTGAAGACCATCGTCTGGCCGCCTGTCGCTTCATAGCATGGCCAGCCGTCCGCCGGCGCGCCATGCCGGACAAAATGCGCGATATGATCGGTCATCCGCCGGCCCAGCGCCGCGCGGCGACCCGACATGGGGCCGCCCCGCGCCAGCGCCGCACGCAGGCCGCGCATCGGCCAGGTCAGCGTCAGGTCCAACCCGTGCGTCGCGCCCGCGATCGGATGGGCATAATCGAACCGATAGAACCAGGTCGGGCTATGCGTCGCGTGCCGGTCGGCAAAATGCCGGGTCGGCATAGCGAAAGCGACGTCGCTGGCCAGCGCGCGGCGCCCGGCGGCCGTGCGCGGATAGGCTGCGACGATCTTCTGCATCGCCTCGGCGCCCAACTGCCGCTCCAGCAGCGCTTCGAGCGCTGACCAGCTTGTCGGCAATATCTCTCCGGGCATGAGTTCGAACAGGCGGATCTCCAGCCCCGTCGCGCCGGCGAGCAGCGGTACCGGCGCGGCCTGCGCCTTATGCAACGCCTCCAGCGACCCCGGCACCAGATCGCCGTCCAGCCACGGCGCCGCCGGCACGGTGCCAGGATTCGCCGCACCGACAGCCGCCTGCGCCTCGAACAGGTGCGACAGGGGCAGGCTGCGCACATCGGGCGATCCCACCTTGCCCAAGCCCAAAGCCGCCACATAGTCGCGCGCGATCGCCTCGCTGCGCGACCGGCCGTGCAGCAGGCTGACCGCCCCGCTTTGCATGATCGCCTGCTGGAACAGACCCCTCGCGTCAGGGGCGTGCAGCAGCAGCGATACCGACATGGAGCCGGCGGACTGGCCGCCGATCGTGACGCGCGACGGATCGCCCCCGAACGCCGCGATATTGTGCTGAACCCATTGCAGCGCTGCGATCTGGTCGCGCAGGCCCAGATTGGACGGGATGGACGGGTCATCCAGCGCCGCGCCGAAATTGACGAAGCCAAGCACGCCCAGCCGATAATTGATGGTGACGACGATGATGCCGCCATCCCTCGCAATGCCGGAGCCGTCATAGGGATTGCCGCTGCCCGCGACAAATGCGCCGCCATGTATCCAGACGTAGACGGGAAGTCGCTCTCCGTCCGGGCGCCCCTCCGGTACGTAGATATTGAGGGTCAGGCAATTCTCGTCGAAATCAGGAGGTGAAAGCCGCGCCCGTTTCGCGGAATTGCCATACATTTGCGGGCATTGCGGCCCCATGCTGGAGGCGTCTCTCGCGCCTTCCCAAGCCGGAACGGCGACAGGTGCGGCAAAACGTCCGGCCTGCGCATAGGGAATGCCGAGCCAGCGCGAAACGCCATCCGCGCTGACACCGCTGACCCTCCCGGCCTGCGTTGCGACGATTCGCCTGTCCATATGCTTTCCGCTCCCACCCATTTTTTGCTGATACGACTTAAAGCGCAGGCGACGCCGTCCCGAAACCCTGGAACGGATGATTGATCGCCCTCCCGATATCGGATGGTCGGACATGCTCCGGGGTCATGAACTGCGGCGCGCCATAGTGACCTGCATCCCTCGTTCGGATTAGCCTTTGCCGCAACGAGGAGGAGAGGAATGATGGACCTGTTGGCCGAACTGGTCGCCAAGGAAGAAATAAGGCAGTTGGCGCTGCTCTATTCGCGTGGCGTCGACCGCAAGGACATAGCGCTGCTGCGCTCCCTCTACACTATCGACGCCATCGACAATCATGGCCCCTATTATAATGGGCCTGTCGAAGGCTATATCGCCTTCCTCGAAGCATCCCTGCCCCATATGCATATCGGCAGCCATTGCGTGTGCAATCATCTGGTCCATGTCGACGGCGATGAGGCGGAAGGGGAGGTCTACGCCATCGCATGGCACCTCATCCCGGACGGCAAAGGCGGTTTGCAGCATGACATCCAGTCGGTGCGCTATGTCGATCGTTACCGCAGGGATGATGGGCAATGGCGGTTCGCCCGGCGCGACGTGACGTTCGACATGAAGCTGCTCCAGCCGGCCGCCGACCATGGCGCCAAGCCCGATCCCACGCGCGACGTCAGCTATGCCATGCTCCGATCCGCGCTCTTCGCACGACACTGATGCCTCGATTTACGCGGAGGCGATCTTCGGCGGCGGGCGCTTGACAGTCGAGGCGCGCCAATGCTGATCACCTGTTCAACAACACCATTCGTCCATGGACGATAGACGGGAAGGATTTGCGATGACACGCTCACTCAATGGCAGGGTCGCGGTTGTGACGGGCGCCGGATCGGGCATCGGCCGCGCCATCGCCCTTCGCCTGGCCGAGGATACGGCAAAGATTGCAGTCTGGGACATCAATGGGGAAGGCGCTGCCGAAACGGCGCGCCTGATCGAGGAAGCGGGCGGCACCGCCATCGCGATCACCGCGGATTGCGCCGAAAAGAGCGCGATCCATGCGGCGGCGGCGGAAACCCGGTCGCGGCTCGGGCCGGTCGCGATCCTCGTGAACAATGCCGGCATAGCGCCGTTCACGCCCTTCATGGATATTGACGACGACCTGTTCGACAAGGTGATCCGCATCAACCTGCGCGGCCCTTATCTGGTCGTCAAGGAAGTGCTGCCCGACATGCTCGCCGCCGGATGGGGCCGGGTCATCAACATCACCTCCTCGTCGGTCCAGTCCGGGTCCTTCGCACAGGGGCATTATGTCTCGTCGAAGGGGGGCCTCATGGGCATGACAAAGGCTTTGGCGCTGGAATTCGCTGCGAGCGGCGTGACGTTCAACATGGTGCCCCCCGGATTCATCGACACCCCGATGCTGCGCGCCGCGCCGATCGACGTCGAAGCTTTTGCCCAGACCCTGCCCATGAAACGCATCGGCAAGCCCGAGGACATCGCGGCCGCCTGCGCCTATCTGGCGTCGGAGGAGGCCAGCTATATCACCGGCCAGACGATTAGTACCAATGGCGGCCGCTACATGGGTTCCCACTGACGCCAGCCTGGAAGGGATGATCGATGCGTCTCCACGGCAAGGTCGCCATTATCACCGGCGCCGCAGGGGGAATGGGCGAAGCAGCGGCGCAGCTCTTCGCGCGGGAAGGCGCATCGGTCGCGGCCGTCGATCTCGACGAGGCGCGCGTCGCGCCGATCGTGCAGGCCATCCGCGCACAGGGCGGAACGGCGATAGCGGTCGGCGCGGACGTCAGCCGGTCGGCCGAAGTGGCCGCGATCGTCGCCCGCACCGAAGCTGAACTGGGCCTCCCGACCATCCTGTTCAACAATGCCGGCGTGGACACGGAGAACAAGCAATCGATCCTCTCGATCGACGAAGCGGCCTTCGACAAATGTCTTGAAGTCAATCTCAAGGGCGTGTGGCTGATGATAAAGCATGTCGCGCCCCGCATGATCGAGGCGGGTGGCGGATCGATCGTCAACACCGCCTCCATCGCCGCGTCGATAGTCGCGGGCACGGCCGGCTATTGCGCGTCCAAGGCGGGCGTGGTCGCGCTCTCCAAGGTCGCGGCCGTGGAACTTGGGCGGTACGGCATCCGGGTCAACGCCCTCTGTCCCGGTGCGACCGAAACGCCCATGGCCAAGCATCAGCGGGCGGAAATGGAACGGGCGGGATTGCCGACATCCAGCACGCTGATCGATCGGATGGGCGTGCTCGGCCGCATGGCTGATCCGGAGGAGATGGCGCGGATGGCGCTTTTCCTGGCCAGCGACGAGGCCAGCTTCGCCACTGGCGGGGTCTTCAACAACGACGCCGGCTGGACCGCGATGAGCGGCATTTCGGTGCAGGATTTCGCGCGGTGACGCCTGCGGGGGATCGCACGATCTTCCGACAGGCTTGCACGGGCGGCGGCGACACCTATGCTCGGGCCATGGTCCAGAAACGCCGCGTCGGAACCGAAAGCTCCGAAACCCGTGCCCGCATCCTCGATGCCGCTGAACAGGTCATCCGCGATGATGGCTATGCTGCCGCCAGCAGCCGCCGCGTCGCGCTCCGCGCCGCGCTGCCGCCATCGCTCGTCCATTATTATTTCCCGACGACCGACGATCTTCTGCTCGCTGTCTTTCGCCGCGGCGCGGAGCAGAGCGACCGGATGATCGCCGATGCGCTCGCCAGCGATGACCCGGTCCATGCGCTCTGGCGCTTCTTCGTGGACACGAGCCGCACCGGACTGGCGATGGAATTTGTCGCCCTCGCCAATCACCGCAAGGCCATTCGCGCGGAGATCGCGCGCCATAGCGAGGAGATGCGCGCGCGGCAGGTCGAAGCGCTGGAACGCATGGCGGGCGCCCGGCTGGCCGAACGCGGCGTGACGGCCGCCGGCCTCAGCCTGTTACTGGCGGCCGCCGGCCGCGCTCTCGTCATGGAGGGCGGACTCGGTGTCATCGCTGGACATGAGGATGCGAGGGCTGCCGTCGAAAAATGGCTGGACGACCTGTTCCCTCCGAAAAAATGAGATGCCTTGACTTTTTCTTCCACCCATGCTGAACAGGTGTTCAATGTTGAGGAAGAAAGGAGAGTCGGGCATGTCCGCCACCACGATCACGCGCTTCGTCCATGAAGAGATCAAGCCCAGGATCGGCAGCCGAATCCTGAACAGCAAGGAGGAATTGCTGGCGGGTGATCTGGGTCCGCAGATTCGCGAATTGCTCGAGCAGCGCGGCGTGCTGGTTTTTCCGAAGATCAACTTCACCGATGAAGAGCAGGTCGCCTTCACCAAGACGCTTGGCGGCTTTGCGGCGGAGATCCGCGGCGGCGAGGAAATCCACAAGATCACGCTGGACGTGAAGGAAAATCCCCAGAGCGCCGAATATCTCAAGGGATCACTCTATTGGCATATCGACGGCACGATGAACGACGTGCCGATCCTGGCATCCCTGCTGTCGTGCAAGGTGCCGGCCAGTTGGGGCGGCAATACCGGCTTCTGCAACACCTATGCCGCCTATGACGCCTTGAGCGACGAGCAGAAGGCCGAATATGACAAGCTGCGCGTCGTCCACTCGGTCTGGGCCAGCGTTTTCTATTACGAACCGGAACCCAGCTTGGCCAAGCTCAAGGGGATGCAGGCGATCGGTGAGAATGAGCTGCCGCTGGTGTGGAACCATCGGTCGGGCCGCAAGTCGCTGGTGCTGGGCTGCACCGCGCATCGCGTGCTGGACGTGCCCGCGGCCAGGAGCGCCGAAATCCTTGTGGGCCTGCGCGAGTGGGCGACGCAGGAGGAGTTCAGCTACAGCCACGAATGGAGCGTCGGCGACCTGGTGATCTGGGACAATACCGGCACCATGCACCGGGCCGAGGCCTATGATCCCAATTGCGGCCGGATGATGCATCGCACCAAGCTGCAAGGCGAAGAGCCCTTCGAGTAAGCCGACCGAAAGATCAAGGAAAAAGCCGCCGCCATGATCTGGCGGCGGCTTTTTCCGTTCCGGAAAGGGGGCGGTGCCACCACCCCCTCCATGGCTCAATCCAGCGGTTCAGGGTCGCCCGTGCCCATGTAGCGGGCCAGATTATGGTGCAGGCTGGCCACGGCCCGTTCCATATAGGGGTTTGGCTGGGTGCCGCGAAAGCCGACATTCTTCATCCCATGCTGGACGGCAGCCATGTTGGTGAAGTCCTGCTGCAGCACCGGCGGCCACTCCTCCGCTGCGGTGTAGGTCCATTCCGTCTGTGGCGCCTCCCCTTCAGGGAACAGTTCGTAGACCGCTGCCTCGAAGATGCATTTGTCTGGGTCGGCGCCATAGGGCCGGGCCGAATAGCAGAGCATGTTGTTGACCGCGTGGCCGATCTGGAAATTGGGGAATATCTGCCAGGCGGTGCCGCTCCTGGCCGTGTGGGCGGGATCGACCACGGGCCAGAACACCCCCCGCTTTTCGTCGTCGGCACGCGCACTTGCCAGCCAATGCTGGAGCACCTGGGGTGCGGGCGTTCCCTCCGGCAGTTCGTCCTTCAGCCGCTCGGCGGCCCGGACCAGCGTCATGGTCGTGTTGGTATTGGCATTCTCCCAGGTGAAAAGCTGCATTTCGGCCGTGGACAGGCGGGGATCCTCGCCCGAGCCGATGCGCAATTTCGCCTGGTTCTCGTCCATGTTCTTCGGGGCGTCATAGCCGATATTGCTGTGCAGCCCATATTTGCGCGCCCATCCCCGGAACTCGCCGAAGGCGTTGAATTCCGGATGGGTGGTCTGGACATGATAGGTTTCGCTGAACGCTTCGAGCGCCACCTTCCAGTTGCAATCGAAGATGATCCATTTGCGCCAGCGATAGCGCATATTCTGCAACTGGAAGGGATCCAGCATTTCCGGCACGACGCCCAGATAGTCGGCAAGCGTCCCGCAATCGGGATCGAGATTGATCCAGGCCCAGCCACCCCAGCTATCGACGCGGACATCGCCCAGTTTCGTCCTCTCGGCCGTCAGCTTGCCCTGCCAGTCGTCCTGGTGGTTCACGAAGGTGCATTGGCCCTGCCGGTCGAAAGTCCAGCCATGAAAGCCGCATATGATGCTGGTGCGATTGCCCCGCGCATTGCGCGCGCCGGCCGGCGTATCGATCAGCCGGCGCCCCCGGTGCGGACAGACATTGTGGAATGCGCGCAGTTCGTCCGGCCCCGTCCGCATGACGATGACCGAATCCTCCAATATGTCGTAGGTGATGAAGTCGCCGACATTGGGAATGTCCTCGATGCGCGCCGCCTGCAACCACAGTTTGCGCCAGAGCCGGTCCTGTTCCGCGCGGGCATAATCCTTCGAAATATAGGCCTCGACCGGAACCCTGACCGGCGCGATCAGGGTCTCATCCGGCTGGGCGACCTTGCTCAGTTCGTTCATGCCATCCTCGCTTTCCGGGCGGCGCGGCCGCCCTGTCTGTTCAGCGGCCCTGCCAATCGGGCCGGCGTTTTTCGGCAAAGGCGCGCGGACCTTCCTGCGCATCGTCGCTCATATAGGCATGTTCGGACGCGGCCCGCGCAGCCTGGAGCGCTGCGGCACGGCCCATCTCCGTCGCCAGCATCACCGTGTCGCGGCCCGCCTTGACGGAGAGCGGCGCGCCTTCCAGGACTTCCGCCGCCAGTTCCAGCGCCGCGTCCATCAGCGCCGCCGGCTCGGCAAGCCGATTGACCAGACCGATTTCATAGGCCCGCTGCGCGGTGATCGGCTTTCCGGTCAGGATGATTTCCATCATGATCCGCTGGGGAATCATGTGAATGAGCGGCGCCGCCCATGGGGAAGACCGACCGACCTTGACCTCGGTGATGGCGAAGCGCGCCGTGTTGCTGGCGACACAAAGGTCGCAGGCCTGGGCGATCATCCATCCACCGGCAAAAGCCACCCCGTTGACCGCCGCGATCGTCGGCTTGGACAGTTCTATGCTGTCATAGGGCAGCGGAAAAAGGTCGCGCGGCGGCACCCTCATCCCGGTCTCGACCATCTCCTTGAGGTCGCCGCCCGCGCAGAAAGCCCGGTCTCCCGCACCGGTCAGAATGGCGATGCGCAGGGTCGGGTCGCGTTCGAACCGATCCCATGCCGCCCGCAATCCCTCTCGCACGTCGCGGCTGAGGCAATTGCGCTGTTCGGGGCGATTGATGGTGAGGATGGCGATACCGTCGCTGCGGGTCTCGAAAAGGACGGCGTCACTCATGTCAGAACCCCTGCTGCTGGATCATGTGGGCCGCGCGCTCGAGCATTTCGCGAAAATCAGGATGCGCGATGGCGATCAGGCGGCGCGTGCGCTCGGCCAGATTTTGTCCCTTGAGTTCCGCCGCGCCGAATTCGGTGACGACGATGTCGACGTCGCTGCGCGCGGTCGTGACCGGACCCGAAAGCTGGGACACGATCTTGCTGACAGTCCCGCCCTTGGCCGATGCCGACAGGGCGATGATCGAGCGTCCGCCGGGCGATCGCGCGCCAGCCCGGACGAAATCGACCTGGCCGCCCGTGCCGCCGAGATAGGCGGAGCCGGACTGTTCGGCATTGACCTGGCCGGTCAGGTCGACCTCCAGCGCCGAGTTGATGGTCACCAGTCGGGACAGCCGGCCCAATATCGCGGCATCATGGGTATAGCTGGTTGCGCACATGCGGATGGCGGGGTTGCGATGCACCCAGTCATACAGGCGCCGGGTGCCGATCAGCGCACCGTTGATGGAAACGCCGGCGTCGATTTCCTTGCGGGCGTTGGTGACGACCCCGGCCTCGACCAGATCGACGAGCCCGTCGCCGATCATGCCCGAATGCACGCCCAGATCCTTGCGATCCTTGAGAAGGCGCAGCAGCGCGTCGGGCACGGCGCCGATGCCGGTCTGGATGACCGCGCCGTCGCCGATATAGGCGGCGCAGTGCCCGGCGATGGCCTCGTCGACCGCACCGATGGCGGCGGGCTGCACCTCCACCGGCGGTCGATTGACCGGAATCGCCATGTCGATCGCCGAAGCGGATATGCTCTCGCCGCAGGTGAAGGGCACGGCTTCGTTGACTTCGGCAATGACGACCCGCGCCTTGTCGACCGCGGCGCGGACATGATCGCTGATCAGGCCGCAACTATGGTTGCCGTCGGCATCGGCCGGGCTGACCTGGATCATCGCCACGTCGCAGGGGATGATCCCGGCGGTTATGAGCGGCCCGACCTGGCTGACATGGACAGGGATGATCTGCAACCGGCCGGCCTTCGTCATCGACCGGAGCGTCCCGATCGCACCCATGCTCGAAAGGGCGAAGCTCTCGGCACTTTCCGGCGTGAACAGGCCGGAAAAGCTGGTCGCGATGAAGGCGGTGAGGCCCCTTATCCCAGCGCCCTGCTCGATCAGCGCCTCTACCAGGCTGGTCGGTTCCCCGCAGGCCTGGCCGAAGACGATCGCATCGCCGGCCCTTAACATATCGGCGAAATGGACAGGTGCAGCGCGTGTCACGGCCCGACCTGCCGCAAGAGTTGTTCGGCGCGGCTAAGATGCGGACGATCGAGCATTCCCCCCTTGTAACCGATCGTGCCGACCCCCGGATGGGCGGCGAACAGATCGACGATGGCCTGCGCCTCGGCGATTTCATCGGTTGTGGGGGAGAAGGCCGCGTTGATCACGTCCACCTGCGCCGGGTGGATCGCCAGCATTCCGCGATACCCGTCGCGACGGACCTTTTCAGCCCT
This sequence comes from Sphingobium sp. TCM1, assembly GCF_001650725.1. GTDB lineage: Bacteria > Pseudomonadota > Alphaproteobacteria > Sphingomonadales > Sphingomonadaceae > Sphingobium. The sequence goes on from NZ_LXVX01000038.1 coordinate 69,419, forward strand.
ACTCTTCAAGCTGTCCAGGTCGCGAAAATCGCCCTGGATCGTCTCGATCGCGGCTACCCCGGCGGCGGCGGCGCCCAGCAGGCAAAGGCTGCGGGCCAGTTCATAGGTGTAGCCATAGCTGCCGTCGGCATTCCGATTGGAACTGGCGCCGATCGAATCGGCCAGATCCTCCGCCCCCCAGCTGAGCGCGACGACACGCGGCGCGCCCTTGTAGTCGCCGGTATGGAACATGGCCTCGGCCGTTTCGGTCACGAGCACGATCAGCGGGGTCGATCCTTCCGCAATGCCGTTCGCCACCTCCAGCGCGGACAGATAATGATCCAGACGCTCGACATCCGATCGTCCATTGGCCTTGGGCAACATGATGCCGCCGGGCCGGGCCGGCATGATCGCCGCCAGGTCCGCCAGCGTATGCGGCCCATCCAGCGGGTTGACCCGCACCCACAAACGCTCCAGCCCGTCCCTCGTCCGCAGGAAATCGTGGATCATTTGGCGGGCGAGAACCTTGTTCTCCGGCGCGACCGCATCCTCCAGGTCGAACAGCGCAATATCGGCGGCGCTGTCGGCCGCCTTCGCCATCTTCTTTTCGCTGTCCCCCGGCGCGAAGAGCCAGGAACGCATCTTGGTGGGCGGGGTCACGGACATTCGGTCAGGCACCTTTTTAACGAAACGGGGCAATCAGTAGGATTTTGGCAGATCGAGCACTTTTTCCGCCAGGAAATTCAGGATCATGTGCGGGCTGACCGGCGCCGTGCGCGGAATCAGCACTTCGCGCAGCAATCGTTCGACATGATATTCCTGCGCATAGCCCATGCCGCCCAGGGTCAGCATGGCGGTATGACAGGCCTCGAACGCGGCCTCCGCCGCCAGATATTTGCCGGCATTGGCTTCCACGCCGCAATCCTCGCCCTTGTCGAACTTGGTCGCCGCCTGCATCACCATCAGGTTCGCCGCCTCGAGCTGCGCCCAGCATTTGGCGAGCGGATGCTGGATTCCCTGGTTCATGCCGATCGGCCGGTCGAATACGATCCTTTCGCGCGCATAGCGGGCGGCGCGCTGGATCGCGTTGCGGCCAATGCCGATCGCCTCGGCGCCCAGCAGGATGCGCTCAGGGTTCAGTCCCTTGAGGATGATGCGGAAACCCTGCCCCTCCTCCCCGATCCGATCCCCTTCGGGAATGAAAAGATCGTTGATGAACAACATGTTGGATCCAACCGCATGGCGACCCATCTTGGGGATGAGCTGATGTTCGATACGATCCCGATCCAGCCTGGTGAAGAAGAGCGAGAGACCATGGGTCTTGTTGGCCACCTCCTCCAGGGGCGTCGTCCGCGCCAGCAGCATCATGCGGTCCGCGACATGGGCGTTGGTGATCCAGATCTTCTCGCCATTGACGCGATAGCCGCCCTCGACCCGCTCAGCCCGCGTCTTGAGCTTGGTCGTATCCAGGCCGGTATTGGGTTCGGTCACGGCGAAGCACATTTTTTCCGCGCCCGACAGGACCGGCGGGATCATGCGCTGCTTCTGCTCGTCGGTCCCGAAAAGCGCGATCGGCTCCAGGCTGAACACCGGGCCGTGGATGGTCGATGCCGCGGTCATCCCGCCGCCCGCCTCGGCCACCGCCTGCATCATGATCGCGGCCTCGGTAATGCCAAGACCCGCGCCCCCGACCGATTCCGGCATGGCGACGCCCAGCCAGCCCGCACCGGCCATCGCGGCATAGAAATCATCGGGAAAGACGCCGTCCCGGTCGCGCGCAAGCCAATAATCGTCGGAAAACTGCCCGCAATGCTGGAGCACATTTTCGCGGATACTCCGCTGATCTTCGGTCAATGCAAAATCCACGGACGCTTCGCCTCTGTTTCTCTCCCGATCCGCGTCGGGGGTATCAGCGGCCAACGGAGCGCACAATCGGACGCCCGCGACATATCGGTGGGGCGAAGCGGTTGCGCGTGGATTTCTCCGCCTTCCTATCCTAGCCCCGATGCATGGAACAGGAGAGCGAAATGAGCGCAGGCACCGCCGGGGGCGGCCCCTTGTCGGGCATCAGGGTGGTCGACCTGACCTCCATGGTCTTCGGCCCCTATGCGACGCAGATCATGGCGGACATGGGCGCCGACGTCATCAAGATCGAACCGCCAGACGGTGGCGACGCGACCCGCTACATCAATGCCGGGCCGACGCCCGACCTGGGCGGCGTGTTCACCAATGTGAACCGTGGCAAGCGCAGCGTAGTGCTGGACTTGCGGCAGGAGGCCGATCGCACGACGCTGCGCCGGCTGATCGCGACCGCCGACATCTTCATCCATTCCATGCGCGGCAAGGCGATCGCCCGGCTGGGGTTCGACTATGCCGCCGTCAGCGCGATCCGCCCCGACATCGTCTACACCAATTGCTATGGGTACAGCCGTCGCGGTCCGGATGCCGACAAGCCCGCCTATGACGACACCATCCAGGCAGAATGCGGCATTCCGCACCTTCAGGGCCTGATGACCGGCCAGCCCGATTTCGCCGCCACCATCATGGCGGACAAGGTGTCGGGGCTGACCGCGCTCTATGCCACGATGATGGCGCTGTTCCATCGCGAACGCACCGGCGAGGGGCAGGAAGTGGAAGTCGGCATGTTCGAAACCATGGCCTCCTTCATGCTGGCCGAACATGCGAGCGGGATGATGTTCGACCCGTCGCTCGGGCCGGCCCATTATCACCGCGTCGTGGCGCGCAACCGCAAGCCCTATCGCACCAGGGACGGCTATGTCGCGGCGCTGGTCTATAATGACAAGCATTGGAACGCCTTTATCCAGGCTGTCCAGCCGCCCTGGGCCAGCGACGCCTTCGATACGCTGGCCAAGCGGGCGAAGCAGATCGAACGCGTCTACGGGCTGCTGGGCGAGACCTTCCTGGAACGGACGACGCAGGAATGGCTCGATCTGCTGGAGCGGCTGCATATCCCGGCGGCGCCGCTGCGCACCACCGACGAACTGTTCGACAATCCGCATTTGAATGCCATCGGCTTCTTCGAATCCGTCGAGGCGCCCTATGGCACGGTGCGCTATCCGGGCGTGCCGACCTGGTTCTCGCGCACGCCGGGCCGGGTGGCCGGGCCGACGCCCCGACTGGGCACGGATACGCAGGATGTGCTGGCCGAACTGGACCGGGAATATCCGGTCGTCCCGGAATGAATCGATCAGGGCCTCCCGCTCCATCGGCACGGCGATGAAGCAGGCCGGCCGGCCGTTCATCCTTGAACCGCCTTCGCCAGTCTTTACGCTCCGGTGCCCAGGACAGGATAGCGACAGGGTGAACCATGGCGGAGGATGTGATGACCAAGGCGCGCGACGTGCCCTTCGAGGTGAACGATCCCGAGCGCATCCCCACGCCGCGCTACTATGACGCCGATTTCTACCAGCAGGAGGTCGAGCATCTGTGGCCCCATGTCTGGCAGATGGCGTGCCGGGTCGAGCAGATTCCGGAGATCGGCGACTGGATCGAATATAGCAATCTCGGCAAGTCGGTCATCATCGTGCGCGGGAAGGACGGCATCCGGGCGTTCCACAATGCCTGCCGCCATCGCGGTGTGCCGCTGACCGAAGGACCGCACGGCAATTGCAAGGGCAAGGGCTTCATCTGCCCCTTCCATGGCTGGCGCTGGAACAGCGAGGGCAAGAACAGCTTTGTCTACGGCCGCCATATGTTCAGCGAGCGGCAGCTGGACGAGGACGACCTGGCGCTGCGCCCCTGCCGCAGCGAGATCGCGATCGGTTGCGTCTTCATCAATTTCGATGACGATGCGCCGTCCCTGCGCGACCAGCTGGGGCCGCTCGCGGCCGGGCTCGACGCTTACCATGCCGACAGGATGCGCGCCGAATGGTGCTTCGGCACCGTGCTGCCGGCCAACTGGAAGATCGCGATGGAAGCCTTCATGGAAGGCTATCATGTGATGCGGACGCATCCGCAGCTGCAACAGAAGGTGCCGATCCTCTACAACAGCATGTACGGCATGGATACGGGCGGGATCGGCGTGCCGATCAACATGCATCGGTCGATGAAGGAAAATATCCAGGACCAGGTCGACCATATGCAGTTGCTGAGCGACGGCATGGCCGGCATGTGCCACGCCAAGGATGTCGCGGTCGCGCGCACGCTGGTCGATGTCGAACTGCCCGAAGATCCGCAGCAGGCGATCATGCACTGGTTCGGGATGGTCAACCATTGCGTCACCGAAGCGGCACGCGTGCGCGGCGAACCGGCGCCCGACCTCAACCGCATCGCGATGGAAACTCCGGTGAAGGCGGTCGAGTTCATCTTCCCCAACTATTTCCTGCTGCCTTTCCTTTCGAGCATGGCGGCCTATCGCATCCGCCCGCTGGGACCGGAAAGCTGCCTGTTCGAACTCTGGTCGCTCACTCATTTCCCCGAAGGCCAGGAACCCCCGCCGGTGATGGAGACGGTGATGCTGCCACATGACAGCGACCGTTTCCCGCAGATCCCCCGGCAGGATTATTCCAACATCCCCATCCAGCAGAAGGGGCTTCACGCGCAGGGCTTCGACTTCATGCGACTGTCGAAGGATATCGAGGGGCTGATCAGCAATTACCAGCGGATCATCGATGGCTATCTGAAGGGCGCGCCACGGGAAAGCCTGCTCGCCGCGACACAGAAGCTGGCCGGCAATTTCGACGGGCCGATTCTCGACCTGGGCCTTTGACCCCGCGGGCGGCGGGCGGCTCGGACCATCTCCGCGTCGCCCGTGCCGCTTATCCCCACAGCGCCTCGGCGGCGACCAGCGCCTGCCCGCCGCGCCCCCCAAGCTCCCCGATCAACGCCTTCAGCCGATAGGTCCACAAATGGAGCGGATGCTCCAGCGTCATGCCCATGGCGCCAAGGAACTGGTGGAAGTCGTATACCGCGAGGCGCGCCGATTCCTGGGCGTGCAGCGCCGCCAGCGCGGCGTCCGCCGGATCGAGCGTGGCCGCCGCCTTCATCGCCAGCCAGTGGACGCCATTGGCGCGCACCTGCGCTTCGGCCAGCCGGTGCCGCAATGCCTGGAAGGTCGCGAGCGGCCGGCCGAATTGCTGGCGATCGGTCACATGCGCGACCGTGCTGTCCAGCGCCGCGCCAAGCAGGCCCGCAGCCTCCGCCGCCAGCGCGATGCGCCAGCGAGTCAGCACATCCTGCGGCGAAAGGGCCAGGCGTGCGCGATCGACGGGCGCGGCGACCAGGTTGCCCATCGGATAGGCGTGGAGTGCGTCGGGTTCGGCGCGCACCTGATCCGCGGCCACGATGAAGCAGGACACGTCGGAGGCACCGACCATCAGCACGGTCGCGCCGGGCGCGAGAAACCGGATCGGGCGATGTTCCCGACCCTCCTCCACCAGGCAGAGCGGCCGGGGCTTGTCATCCCCCAGCAACGGCCGGACGACCGCGCTGGCCGCCGCCTCCACCGCCTGCGGCAGGCGCGCCAGCGCCGCGACGACCAGCGCCGCCGTGACGATCCCCAGATCGGGGTCGAACCCGACATCGAGAAACCCTCCCTCCGCAAGCGCCCGGTCCAGCGGCGCATCGGGCAAGGCAAAACCGGAGTCATGCAGGGAAGCCGCGGCGAAGGGCCGTGTCAGGCTGTCGATCGCATCGAGAATGGCGACCTGATCGTCGCTCAGCGCCAGATCCATCAGCGCGGCTCCCTGGGCAGTTTGAGAATATCGGTGGCGATGATGTTGAGCTGGATTTCCGCCGCACCGGCCGCGATGCCGGCGACGATGCCGCGCTGGTGGTGCATCTTCAGATAAGGATGGGCGTCCGCCAGCGCTTCGGGCAGATATTCGACGACGAACTCGCACACTCGCCGCTCGGCCATCACTGTCGCGAACCGGGCGGAACTGGATTCCGCGCCGATCGGCTCGCCCTTGGCGCGACGGTCGATCAGGGCATAGCTCGCCATGCGGGCGGCCTCGCACAGGGCGGCCGCATGGGCCGCCTCGATCTTCACCGCATCGCCGCGCCAGTCACCCAGCATCCTGAGTTCCGCCACGGCCCGGTCGAGCGCCGCGCGCGCGAGCGCATAGCGCGGTATGCCGAGCCGCTCGTTGGTCAGCGAATAGGCGATGATCTCCCACGCCTGGCCTTCCTCGCCCAGAAGCGCTGAAACCGGCACGGTCACATCGTCGAAAAATACCTCATGAATATCGCCCTCGCCGATCAGCGAGGGGATCTGCCGCACGGTGATGCCGGGCGTGTCCATCGGTACCAGCAGGATGGATATGCCCTTCTTGCGATCGTCGCTGGTCCGGCAGACCAGAAAGCAGCTGTCCGCCAGGCCGGCATAGCTGGTCCAGATCTTCTGCCCGTTGACGCGATATGTCTCGCCGTCGCGCACCGCCCGTGTTCGCAGCGACGCCAGGTCCGACCCGGAACCGGGTTCGGAAAAGCCCTGGCACCAGAGCGCCCGCCCCTGCGCGATCGGTGGCAGGTAGCGCGCCTTCTGCGCCTCCGACCCATAGCGGATCAGGGTGGGGCCGATCCAGTTGACGTTCATATACTGGCCGCCGCGTGGTTCGCCCGCGATCCACATCTCCTCGGCCAGGATCGCCTGGTGCCACGGATCAAGGCCCAGCCCGCCCAGCGCGACGGGCCAGTGCGGGATCAGCAACCCCTCCTCCGCCAGCCTGCCGCAAAAGCCCTCCGCATAGCGGGTGAGCGCCGGCGACGCCGGACCATGCTGCGAAAAACGCTCCCAATCCTCCGGCAGCCAGTCAGCCAGCAGATCGCGCAGTCGCTGGCGAAAGCCAGCCTCTTTCTCTGTCCACTCAAAATTCATCGCATCGCTCTTCCGGCATGGCGCATGTCTCCGGGTACCCAAAGCCCGGCGCCGAGAACAGGGCAGCCCCCAAGAGAACGCCCCGGTGATATGGCGCGGCGGGGCTTGGACAAGGGATGCTCGGCGCGAGAATATCGGCGCGACCGACAAGGACCAGACCGCCGATGACCGACATCCGCTACACCCCCCTCGCCCGGCTGGCGGACGTGCCGAATGGCGCGACAAAGGCGGTGGAAACGGACGGCCGCTCGATCATGCTGTGCCATCTCGAGGGGAAGATTCATGCCCTCGACAACCTATGCTCTCATGCGCAGGAACCGCTCGCCTGCGGCCGGATGCGGCTGGGCTGGATCGCCTGCCCGGCGCATGGCGCGCGCTTCGATCTGGAAACGGGCGAGCCGCTGACCGGCCCTGCCACGGAGCCGATCGCGACTTATGCGGTGCGGATCGTGGACGGCATGATCGAGGTGGCGCTCTGAGCCGCGCGGCAATCTTCATCGCCTTGCCGATATCGCGCGCCATCCGGCGCGTCGGCCATCGCAATTGGCGCCCGGCCGACGCACAGAGGCATGAACGAACGAGGAGAGTGGCAGCTTGACCGACATGGCGGCTAATCTGCGGCAGGAGGTGCGGACCTGGCTTGCCGATCATGCGCCCAGGGACTGGCGCGCCCGCAGCACGAGCGAGGCGGCCTTTCTGGAGCTGCAACGCAGCTGGTTCGCCGCGCTGGTGGAGGGCGGCTATGCCGTGCCGCACTGGCCCGCCGGATGGCCCGGCGGCGGCCGCAGCCTGGCCGAGCAGAAGGTCATCTACGAGGAATTCGCCCGCGCCGACACGCCGCGCCTGCTCCTCTCCTTCATGTCGACCTATCACGCCGCCTCCACCCTGTTCGAATGGGGCAGCAAGGCGCAGCAGCAGCGTTACATCCCCCGCATCCTGGAAGGCGAGATATGGTGCCAGGGCTTTTCCGAGCCCAATGCCGGATCGGACCTTGCCGCGCTGCGGACCCGCGCCGAACGGCGCGGCGACGTCTATGTGGTGAACGGCCAGAAACTCTGGTCGACCATGGGCCAGTTCGCGGACAAATGCCTGCTGCTCGTGCGGACGAGCAGCGAAGGCGCCAAGCAGGCCGGCCTCACCTATTTGTTGCTGGACCTGCGGGCGCCCGGCGTCACCATCCGCCCGATCCACCAGATCCATGGCGACGAGGAGTTCGCCGAACTGTTCCTCGACAATGTCGAGGTGCCGGTGGCGGACCGGCTGGGCGAGGAAGGCCAGGGCTGGACCGTGGCGCAATCGACCCTTGCGTCCGAGCGCGGCCTGACCCTGCTGGAACTGAGCGCCCGGATGAAGGGCGCGCTGTGGCGGATCGCCGACCTCATCCGCGCGGCGGGGCGGCAGGAGGATGCCGGCATCCTGCGTGATTTGGGCAAGCTGGCGACCCGCGTGGACGCCACCTGCGCGGTGGCTGACCAGTTCCTGGCCAACCGCATCGCGGGCGAGGAACGGGTGGGAGACGCCTCGATCGTCAAGCTCGCCTATGCCCGCACGCTGCGGGTCTTCACCGATCTGGGGGTGCGGATCGGCGGGATCGACGCGCAATATCATGCCCCGATCACCTATGGCGGGGGGATGGAAACGGGCAACTGGATGGCCGATTTCATGAACAGCTATGCTTGGACCATCGCAGGCGGCAGCGACGAGGTGCAGCGCAACATCATCGCCGAACGTCTGCTCGGGATGCCGCGGGAGCCGAAAGGCTGGACGCTGCGGGAGGATGCAGCATGAGCATGACCCGCACCGAATTGCAGGATGCTGCGATACGCGCCTTTCCGCCGGCCGACCTGGTACCCGACGCCGATCGCAGCTGGACCATGATCGCGGAGATGGGCTGGCTGATGATGGCCGTCCCGGAGGACCAGGGCGGCCTGGGGCTGGGGCTGGAAGCCGTCGGAGTGGTGCATCAGGCGCTGGGCCGCGCGTTGGTGCCGGGTCCGGCCATCGCCCAGATGCTGGTGATTGAGGCGCTGAGCGCAACCGGGCAGGACGCGCTGCTCGAACGGGCGATGGCGGGCGAGGTGATGACGGCGCCCCTGGCCGATGGAGCCACGGCAGTGCTCGATGCCGACCGGGCAAGCCATATCGTGCTGACCGACAAAGCGCGCATCCTGCTGGCGCCGATCGAAGGCTGCACCGTCACGGAACGGCCTACCTGGGACCGGACCAGGCGGCTGTTCGACGTAACGGTCGCCGACGATCGCGCGATCCTGCTGGTGGCGGGGGCGGAGGCGGCCGCGCTGGCCGACCGGATCGCCACGCTGCGCAGCATCGCCCTCACGGCCGATTGCCTGGGCGGCGCGGAGGCCGCACTCGCGATGACGATCGACTATCTTCAGACCCGGCGCCAGTTCGATCGTCCGCTGGCGCTGTTCCAGGCGCTCAAGCATCGCGTCGCGGACATGAAGACCGCGCTGGCGGCGGCCGAAGCGCTCTTCTGGGCGCGCGCCGAGGATCCGGCGGCGGACCGGATCGCGATGGGCGCGCTCAAGGCCCATGCGGCAGGCGTCTATCGCCTGATCGCCGAGGAGGCGATCCAGCTGCACGGCGGAATCGGCCTGACCATGGAGCATCCCTGCCATCTCTTCCTCAAGCGGGCGATGCTGAACGCCGTGCTGGGCGGCGATGCGGATCACTGGCACGCGGAAGCGGGGCGACGGGCCATGACGGCGGCGATCGCCTGACAAGGATGGAAGGAGGGGACCGGACATGAAGGCGCTGGCGACTGCTGCGACATTGGCCCTGTTGATGGCGGGATCGACGGGCGCCGCCCCCTCGCCCGTTCCGCCGGCCCCACCAGCCTCCCCGCCGGTGGAGGACGCGCTGTTCGCCCAGCCCTATATCGACAAGGATGAATGGCACGACGCTCCCGTCCGTCACCGCTACGTCCATGGGGGGTTCAAGGGCACGCAGACGCGCTTTTCCTTCTATTTCCCTGAGCCTGCCCAATATCAGGGCCGCTTCTTCCAGCATATCACGCCCGTTCCCGACAGCGAGAACAACGCCCAGCTTCCAGGCACGCCGGAAGAGGACAAGATCGGTTTCGCCATCGCATCGGGCGCCTATTTCGTCGAGACCAACGGCGGCGGCCGCGATCAGGTCGGGATGCCGGGCAAGGGGGTCGATCCGACCATCGCCGCCTGGCGCGCCAATGCGGCGGCGGCCCGTTATTCCCGCGTGGTGGCGCAGTCCATATATGGCGGCAAACGACCCTATGGCTATGCCTATGGCGGCAGCGGCGGCGGCTTCCGCACGATCGGTTCGATCGAAAATAGCGACGGCGTCTGGGACGGGGTGGTGCCCTATGTGATCGGATCGACCATGGCGATCCCCAACATGTTCACCGTGCGGATGCACGCGATGCGTCTGCTGAAGGACCGTTTCCCGCAGATCGTCGATGCCGTGGAGCCGGGCGGCAGCGGCAATCCCTATGCCGGGCTGAACGCGAAGGAGGCGGCCGCCCTGCGCGAGGTTACGCGCATGGGGTTCCCGACGCCCTCCTGGTTCGGCTACCGCACCATGGGCGTCCATGGCTTCGCCGCCCTCTATCAGGGGTTGGTGATGGCCGATCCCACCTATTTCAACGATTTCTGGACCAAGGCGGGCTATCTGGGCTTTGACGATCCCCATGGCTTCGATGGCGCGCGGGTGCAGCACAAGACCGCCATCGCCGCACCGATCAGCGCGGCGGAAGCGGCCCGCATGGGTCTCTCGACCAGCGTCGTCGACGGTCGCAAGGATGGCGGCGTCGACAATGCCTTTGCCGCCTTGCAGGGCAACGAGGCCCAGCGGATCGTCGCCTATCGCCTGTCGAGCGCCCCGCCCAGGGTCGATTTTCTCGGCGGCGACCTGGTCGTCGCATCCGGCGCGGGCATGGGCAAGCGGCTGGCGCTCAGCCGGATCGAGGGTGATATCGCGATCCTGGGCGTGACCGACCCGGCGCTGGCAGCCAGCCTCAAGCCCGGCGATGCGGTCCAGGTCGACAACAGCAACTTCCTCGCCGCGCAGACCTACCACCGGCACCAGGTGCCGGGGCGGGACTTTCCGGTCTGGGATCAGTTCCGCAAGCCCGATGGCCGGCCAATCTATCCCCAGCGTCCCATGATCATCGGGCCGCTCTTCGTCCAGTCCACCGCCGGATCGCAGCTGACGGGCCGCTTCAAGGGCAAGATGATCATCGTCGAAAATCTGTGGGACCGCGAAGCCATGCCCTGGCAGGCGGACTGGTATCGGCAGCGGATCGCCTCGCATCTGGGCGCGGCGACCGACGATCATGTGCGGCTCTGGTACACCGATCACGCGCTGCACGGCGACAGCAGCCGGCAGGAGGATCCGACCCGCACGGTCAGCTATCTCGGCATGTTGCAACAGGCGCTGCGCGATCTGGCCGCCTGGGTGGAAGAGGGCGTCGCGCCTCCGGCCGGCACCGCCTATCGCATCGCCGATGGCCAGGTGCTGGTTCCGGCGGACGCGGCGGCGCGCAAGGGCATCCAGCCGGTCGCGACCGTGACGGTCCGGGGCGGCGACATGGCGACGGCGAGGCCGGGGGAGCCGGTCGCGTTCAGCGCAACCATCGCAGTTCCGCCGGGTGCCGGAAAGATCGTCTCGGCCGAATGGGACTTCGAGGGCGACGGCCGCTTTCCGGTCAGCGCGCGCCTTCCGGCCGGATCACCATCGAGCGTCCGGCTGACCGCGCGGTACGCCTTCACCCGGCCAGGCGTCTATTTCCCCGCCCTGCGCGTCGCATCGGAACGCCATGGTGACACGGCAACGCCCTTTGCGCGTGTCCAGAATCTGGGACGCGTCCGGGTCGTCGTGCGATAGGCTATTCCAGCGGTTCGCCCGGCCAGGTCTCGGTATCGATCTGCGCCTGCGCGGCCTTGGGGTAGCGTGGCCCCGACACCGCCTCGAAGGTGAAGAGCGCGTCCACCGCCGCCAGCGTCTCGGCGGAGAGGTCGAAGGACAGCGTCGCCAGATCCTCGTCCAGATGGGCGATGCTGGTCGTACCGGGAATGGCGACGATATTGGGGCGGCGCGACAGCACCCAGCCCAGGCTCAGTTGCGCCATGGTGCAGCCCGCGTCCTGCGCGATCGTCCTGAACTGCGCCGCCAATTCCAGATTGCGCGCGAGGTGCGGCGCCTGAAAACGCGGCATGGCGCCGCGAATATCGCCCTTGGGCACGCCGTCCGGTCCGACTCCGCCCGCCAGCACGCCACGCGCGACCGGCGAAAAGGCGACGAAGCCGACGCCAAGTTCCACGCAGGCGTCCAGCACCGCGACTTCGGCATTGCGCGTCCAGGGCGAATATTCGGTCTGCATCGCGGCGATCGGATGGACGGCGTGGGCGCGACGCAGCGTCGCGGCCGACATTTCCGACAGTCCGATCGCGCCGATCTTCCCGGCCTCGACCGCGCGGACAAGCGCGCCGACGGACTCCTCGATCGGCACATTGGGGTCGAGCCGATGGAGATAATAGAGATCGATATGCTCGACCTTCAGCCGCCGCAGCGAATCCTCCAGCGTCGCGCTGATCGCATCGGGCGATCCGTCGAGGCCGCGCTGCCCGTCCTTGCCCCCCAGCACGCATTTGCTGGCGAGCACGAATGCGTCGCGCCGGTCCATCAGCGTGCGGCCCAGCAGTTCTTCATTGGCGCCAAAGCCGTAGAGCGCGGCGGTGTCGAAGAAATCGACCCCGTGGTCGAGCGCATGGAGCAGCAGTTTTTCCGCCTGCCGCGGTTCCGGCCGGGGCAGATAGGCATGGCTGAGATTCATGCAGCCAAGGCCGATGGGAGACACGGTGAAAGGGCCGATGGCGCGGCGCGACGGCGAGACAGTCATGAGAAGGCGATGATCCTGTTTCCGATCGGGGATGCCACGCCATAGCGAGGCTTGGCCGCCGGTTCCACCCATCATGCGCGCCGGGCGATCATGTTTGGCTGGACAAGCCGGCGACGGACAGGAAGACTGGATCAAGGCCGGCGAAGGAGAGTGCCCCATGCCCAGTGAATCCGACACGCCCTCATCCAGGCGCGCCGCCGATTATCCCCGCGCCGTGCTCGACCTGTTCGACGCCTATGTCCATGGGACGATCGACCGGCGCGGCTTCCTCCAGCAATGCGCGATCCATGTCGGCGGGACCGCTGCCGCCACCGCGATGTTGACCACGCTCAGTCCCGATTTCGCGCGCGGCCAAGTGATCCCGCCCGACGACCGGCGCATCGCCGTCAGCCATGTCGACATCCCGTCGCCCAGGGGCAACGGCACGATCCGCGCCTATGTGGCCCGACCGGTGGGCAGGACCGACGCCAGGCTGCCGGTGATCCTCGTCGCACACGAAAATCGCGGCCTCAACCCACATATCGAAGATATTGCACGCCGCCTGGCCGTTGACGGCTTTCTCGCCGTTGCGCCAGACGCCCTCACCACATTGGGCGGCTATCCGGGCGACGAGGACAAGGCGCGCACGATGTTCGCGACGCTGGACCGCGCGAAAATCCAGGAGGATTTCATCGCCGCGGCTGCACATGCGAAGGGGATGGCGGGCGGCAACGGCCGCGTGGGCGCTGTCGGCTTCTGCTTCGGCGGCGGCATCGCCAACCTGCTGGCCGCGCGCATTCCCGACCTGCGGGCGGCCGTGCCCTTCTATGGCAGCCCGCCGCCGATCGAGGAGGTGCCGGCGATCAAGGCCGAACTGCTCATCCACTATGGCGGCAATGATGCGCGCACCAACGCCGCATGGCCCGGCTATGAAGAGGCGCTGAAGAAAGCCGGCATCCGCTATCGGGCCTTCATCTACGACGGCGCCGAGCATGGCTTCAACAACGACACCACGCCGCGCTTCGACAAGGCCGCCGCCGATCTCGCCTGGGCGCGGACGATTGCCCTGTTCCGACGGACGCTGGGATGAGCGCAGCGCCGGTTACGGCCGGAAGGTCGGTCTTACCGGCCTGAGCGCAGTCGCCGCTGACCGGAATTTCGGAGGCGCTGCTGTCCCCCGATGGTAAGGCGCGTTGATCGCAACCGTCTGGTCCGCAACGCACCCATGGCGTGACCGTCGGCTTCGACTATTGACGTCCCAAAGGGTCGCATCCCCGCCCCGCCGGTTCGGCGGCGGGATATTTTTCTGACCGTTCCCGCTCAGGACAAGGGCGGCGCGCCATAGAAGTCGGCCGCGCCGTCCAGCCGGACGTCGATCCGGTCCAGCAGGAAGCCCGGATCGAGCGCATGGACTCGGATCTCGTGCCTGCCCTCGGCCAGTTGCGGCAACGCGATACCCCTGAAAGCCATATTGCCCAGGACATTGTGCTTCCAGTCCTCGCTGCGCCCGTGCGTCTCGAAATCCAGTATCCGCACCGGGCCGTCATCGACCTGTACCGCCAGACGCAGGCCGTTGGCGGAGGTCAGCGGATGGACCGGAACGGCGACGACGCGCAATTCCGCCCCGGCCTCGTTTCCCGTCTCGAAGACATAGCGCAACGGCTGCGTCTCCCCCGGCGCATCCCGCGACGGAAGGTTCAGTTTCGCGCGCAAGGCAGCCTGCCGCGATCCAAGCCCGGGCACGACTTCCCAATCCTCGTTCATCGCGGCCGGCGACGCCGCGGTCAGGGAAATGGTGCGATCGATCTCGACCGGGGCGGCGGCGTGCCCCGCACGGATGAACCGCCCCGCGACGGCCAGGCGCCTGCCGCCACATTCCAGCGTACCGAAATTGATCGCGCCGCCGCCGTCATAGGACAGGATGATCCGCTGCTGAAAGCCGTTGGCGGCCGTCAGTGCGCCATGTGTCGCCTCGGCCACGATCCCCTTCTGGTCCGCCAGCCGCCACTCGCCGTCCATGCCCCAGCCATGCACGGTCAGCGCGTGGCGCGCCGGGCGCCCCTCGACGAAACTCAGCTCGGCCACATCCAGCCCGCAGCCCGCCTTCCGGGGAAAATCCGCCTTGGGAAAGACCGGCCGGGCGAAGACCGGCAGGTCGCGGGGCGCCATGTTCATGATGCCGCGCCACTTGCCGTCCCGCTGGTCATTATAGGCCGCCGTATCCGCGACAATCCGGTCATGCGCGGCCTCCGCCTCCTGCGCCAGCCGGTTGGCGACGGGCCGGCCCTGCCGGGCATGGAGCGCCGCCAGATCGAGCTTCAGATTGCGCTCGTTCATGCTGGCCGCACCCCGCACCGGATAGAGTATCAGCTGGAAATAGGCATCGCGCCGATCCGCCGGGATGCGGGTCGCCATCGCCTCCGCCCGTGCGACCAGATCGGCATAGCGGTCGATCCGCCGCCATGCCTCGCTTCCGCCGGTGCGGACATGATCGCCGATCCGGATCGGCCGCGTCGGTTCGACCTGGCTGAAACCCATGAACTCCGGCCGCCGCTCCCAGGCCAGATCATAATAGTCCGTCATGATGTCGGCGATGCGGCCCGCCAGCGGCGCGTCGAACTGTCTCGCCAGCCATGTTTCCATATGGGCGCGCGCGCTCTGCCCGAACAGCTCGTGGTCGAACGCCAGATCGAGGAAATATTGGGTCAGATATTCGGCCGGCTTGATGTCACCCACATTCAGCATCCAGATGCGGCGCGCCTCCATCTGCCGGGCGCGCTCCATCTGTTCGCGGATCAGGGCGGGGTGGGTGGTGCCCAGCCAGAGATAATCATGCGGACGCCCCCAGTAGGAAACATGATAATAGACACCCGACCCACCCCGGCGCGCCCGTTCCTGCTCGGTCGGCAACTGGCTGATATAGCCGTAATTATCCTCGGGCCAGACCAGCGTGACATCGTCGGGCACCTTCAGGCCCAGCCCGTACAGGTCCAGCACCTCCTTGTAGAGCGTCAGGGCCTGCGGCACCTGGTCCGCCGGCTTGCCCTGGGCTGCGGCCAGCAGGCCGCGCTGCACGCCGATCGCCTTGGCGAGCGCATCCCGGGCGATACCGGGCGTTGCGGCCCCCTCCATCTCGGAATCATGCTTGCCCCGCAGCCCGACGGTGTAGACATTCTCGAACGGCGCCACCTCCACCGCGCGGACGCGCCAATACTCGATCATGGCGTCGCGATTGGTGAAGAAGTTGAACGCCCCCCGCGCCCTGTCATCCCATTCGCGGACATTATTGCGCATCATCGGTTCGGCATGGGACGTGCCCACGACGATCGCATGATCGCGCGCGGCCTGCGCATTGCCCGCAATCTGGTAGAAGGGCCGGGTGCTGTCATGCATCGCCGGCCAGATGAAATTGGCCTTCAGCCGCCACATCAGTTCGAAGATGCGGGCATAGGTCTTGGGCCCGATATCGCCCGTCTCCGGCTCGAATGTGCGCGCCGCCCAGGGCTGCAATCCCCAATCCTCGTCGTTGAGGAAGATGCCGCGATAATGGACAGATGGCGCCTTCGACAGGCGATGGCCGCCATCGACCGCCAGCCTTTTCCGCCTCTGCGGCGCCACGTCCGCCCACCACTCCCAGGCCGAAACGCCCATCTCGCGCGTCAGATCCACCATGCCCCAGATCGCCCCGCGCACGTCCGACCCGGCAATCACCAGATACTGGCGGCCCGGATGGCTGCGAGAGGGCACGAGGACGCGGACATGACGCTCCCACTCGCCATTCAGCGAATCAAGATCCAGCCCACTGTCCCGCACGACCGCATCCATCACCGCCGATCCCCTGTTCCCGATGACGATGCACAGGGTCGCGCAATCCTGCAGGTCCGCCGACCGGCGCGGAGCGATCCCCGTCACTTTCAGCAGGTCGCGGGCAAGCATGGCCGCCGCCAGTTCCAGCGGCCTGTCATCGGAATGGATCACCGTGGCGACCTTCCGGCCGTCGAACAGCAGCGCCTCGCGGGCGGATGCGGGCGTACTGCTCAGCAAGGCCACGACGCTCAGGGCGACGCCGATCCCGCGCCTGACAACCGCTTCCTGCATCCCCTGTTTCCCTCTGCTCGTTCGGCATGGACTGCCAGTTCAAAAGCTAAAACACTTCATATACTTTCTCAATGTGAACCGACATTCCACATGATAAACTTTCAGGGCGGCCAGGCGATCGCCACACCGACCATGCGCCACATGTCGGTGCCGAACTTCAAAACACATGTTGCAAACGTTTGCCTAATGCCTTATCGCGCTGTTGGAGCAGATTGCGAACGGCCGCTCCCCGGTCCGTATCCAGCCTGATTTCCACCTTGGGGGAGGATGTCGCCAAGACTGCACGCTTGGGGGCATCCTCCTCCCCACGAGAGGACGCCGTCTATGGCCACAGACTGGACCGCCGCGCATGTCGGCGCGATTTCCGCCGCTCCACCGGCTTCGCAACTGATCGACGCCGGGGATTTCACGCGCATATCGCCCGCTATCGACATATGGGACGCATGGCCGGTGCAGCAGCGCGACGGCACGCCCCTCGTGCTGCAGGACGGCGTCCAGTTGTGGATGGCGCTCGCGGCACCCCATTTCGCCGATCCCGATGAACGCCATGGCCATGCGCGCATCCATCTTTTTCGACATGAAAACGGGCGCTGGGACCATCTTGGTCCGGCGATGCCAGAAGGCTTCTCTCCCGGCAGCCGGGAATGGTCGGGTTCGGCCATATTCGACGAGGCCAGCGCTGAAATCATCCTCTACTTCACCGCCGCCGGCTATCGCGGCGAGACCGAGCCCGGCTTCGCCCAGCGCATGTTCAGTGCCCGCGCCCGCCTGGCGGATGATGGCCGCCTGACCGGCTGGCACGCCCTGACGGAAGTCATCCCGACCGATCCCGCCTTCTACATGCCGACCAGCGGCGGCGGCCAGATCGGCACCATCAAGGCGTTTCGTGATCCCGCCTATTTCCGCGATCCCGCCGATGGCCGCCATTATCTGTTCTTCGCCGGGTCGCTGGCGGGATCGCAGTCCGCCTATAATGGCGTCGTCGGTTTCGCGTCCGCCTCGGCGGACCAGCCCGATCGCTGGACGATCGCGCCGCCGCTGATTTCGGCCGACGGGCTGAACAATGAACTGGAACGGCCGCATGTCGTCCATCATCAGGGGCTATATTATCTCTTCTGGTCGACCCAGCGTCATGTCTTCAATCCCGATGCGGCGACCGGCCCGACGGGCCTGTACGGCATGGTCGGCGATACGCTGGCCGGACCCTGGCGGCCCATCAACGGCAGCGGCCTGGTTTTCGCCAATCCGCCACAAGCGCCTGCACAAGCCTATAGCTGGATGATATTACCCGATCTGTCCGTCACCAGTTTCGTGGACGACTGGGGCAGCGGGACGGAACGCCGGTTCGGCGGCAGCTTCGCGCCCTTTGTCCACTTGCGGCTGGATGGCGACAAGGGAGGCCTGGTGTCATGAATGCAGCGCCGCTGCTGGCGGGAGTGGAATTGGGCGGGACCAAGGTCTTCGTCCTGCGCGCGCGCGGACGCGAAATTTTCGAACGGGAGACGATCGCCACCACCACGGCGGACGAAACGCTGCCTGCCGCCGCCGCGATCCTGCACCGCTGGCAGGCGGAGGAACCGTTCGCCGCGCTGGGCATCGCCTCCTTCGGACCGCTGCGACTGGATCGCACCGCGCCCGACTTCGGCCATATGCTGCCTACGCCCAAGCCGGGATGGGTCGGCGCGGACATCTTTGGCGCCTTGGCAGGGGCCCTGCCTTGCCCCGCGCGCATCGACACCGACGTCAACGGCGCCGCCCTGGCGGAATGGCGCTGGGGCGCGGGCGCGCAATCCAGCCCGCCGTCGGACTGTCTCTGCTACCTCACCATCGGCACCGGCCTGGGTGGCGGCTTCGCCATGCAGGGCCGACCGCTGCACGGCGCGATGCATCCGGAACTCGGCCATATCCAGATCCGTCGCGCGCCGGGCGACGATTTCGCGGGCGCCTGCCCTTTCCATGGCGACTGTATCGAGGGGCTGGTCAGCGGCCCGGCGCTCGCCAGGCGGTTCGGCGCGCCCGGCGACCGGATCGCGGCCAACGATCCCCGCTGGGATCATGTCGCGCATGACATCGCCCAACTGGTCGGCACCCTGCTGCTCACCACGGCGGCGCGCCAGATACTGATCGGCGGCGGCGTCGGCATGGGCCGGCCGGAGCTGATGGACAGGGTGCGGGCCAAGCTGCTAGCGCAGCTCAACGGCTATCTGCCGTTCGTTACCCCGGACAGCATCGCCGCGATCGTCCGCGCCCCGGCGCTGGGCGATCAGGCCGGACCGCTCGGCGCGGTGGCCCTGGCCTGGAGCGCGCTGGAAGGCGTGCCGGAATAGCCGGCCCAACAGACAGGACAACATAGGAAGGCGGAAACGAGGATGCGGATCGGACAGAGCTTGGCGATGACGGCCATGGCCATGATTTTCCTGTCGCCGGCGGCGGGCTGGGCCAAGGTGACGGCAAGCGCGGACGGGCGAACCATGCGGCTGGACGGCGGCGGCGTCACCTATGCGGTGGGCGTGGACGAAAAGGGCTATCTGCAACCGCTCTACTGGGGCGCCGCGCTGGATGCCGCCGCGCCCCTCGCGGCCAGGGCGCCCGGCGAATTGTCGGGCTTCGACCCGGCGGGATCGATCACGCCCCAGGAATATCCCGGACAGGGCGAAGGGCTGGTGAGCGAACCCGGCATCAAGGCCGTGTTCGCCGACGGCAATCGCGACCTGGTGCTCAAATATCGCGGCCACAAGGTCGCGGGGGAGACGCTGACCGTGGAACTGGCGGACATCCGCCGGCCGCTGACCGTCACGCTCCGCTACGCGATCGACCCGGCGACCGGCATCCTGTCCCGTTCCGCCAGCGTCCGCAATGGCGACAGCCGGCCGGTCCGGATCGACCAGATGGCTGCGGCCACCTATATGTTGCCCACGGGCGAAGATTATCGTCTTCATTATCTGACCGGCCGCCACGCCGCCGAATGGTCGCAGATGGCCGTGCCCGTCACCCCCGCCCTCACCGTACTGGAAAGCCGCCGCGGTTCGACCGGACATGGCAACCAGCCCTGGTTCGCCATCGGCCGGGACGGCAGGACAAGCGAAACAAACGGCCCCGTCTGGTTCGGCGCGCTCGCCTGGTCCGGTTCCTTCCGCATCGCCGTGGGGGCCGACAATCTGGGCCGGGTACGCATCAGCGGCGGCTATAATCCCTATGACTTCGCCTGGTCGCTCAGGCCCGGAGAGACGCTCGAAACGCCCGTCTTCCATAGCGGCTATACCGCCGGCGGCATGGGCGACGCGTCGCGGCGCTTCCACGCCTTCCAGCGGGCGAACATCATTCCCGGCGGGACCGGGGCAAGGATTCGCCCGGTCCTCTACAATAGCTGGGAAGCCACCACCTTCAACGTGACCGAGGCCGGGCAGATGGCGCTTGCCGAAAAGGCGGCAAGGATCGGCGTGGAGCGTTTCGTGGTCGATGACGGCTGGTTCGGCGCGCGCGACGATGACAAGGCGGGGCTTGGCGACTGGACGGTCAACCGCCGAAAATTCCCCAACGGGCTGAAGCCGCTGATCGACCGGGTCAAGGCGCTGGGCATGGATTTCGGCCTGTGGGTCGAACCGGAAATGGTGAACGTCAACAGCGACCTCTATCGCGCGCATCCCGACTGGGTGCTGAACTTTCCCGATCGGCCACGCACCGAGGGGCGCAACCAGCTGGTGCTCAACCTCGCCCGCACCGACGTGCGCGACCATCTTCTGGCCGTGCTCGACCGGCTGGTCAGCGAAAATGACATCGCCTTCCTCAAATGGGACTATAACCGCAACTGGACGGAGGCCGGCTGGCCCGAGGCCGCAGCGGGGGATCAGCAGCGCTTGCAGGTCGAATATGTCCGCAATCTCTACCATATTCTCGCCGAACTGCGCCGTCGCCATCCGGGGCTGGAGATCGAGGGCTGTTCGGGCGGCGGCGGCCGGATCGACCTTGGCATCATGGGCCTGACCGACCAGAGCTGGACCTCCGACAATACCGATCCCTATGACCGCCTCCTCATCCAGGACGGCTTCACCCGCGCCTATGCGCCCTCGATCATGATGGCATGGGTCACCGACAGCCCCAATTGGGGCAACGGCCGGGAAACGAGTCTCGACTATCGCTTCCTGTCCGCGATGCAGGGCAGCCTGGGCATCGGCGCCAATCTGGATCATTGGCAGGACGCCGACTTCGCGACCGCGCGCAAGTGGATCGCGGCGTACAAGAGCATCCGGCAGACCGTCCAGCGCGGCGACCTGTATCGCATCGCCTCACCCCTGCCCGGCACGGCGACATCCGCCACCGTCTATGTCTCCCCCGACAAGGGTCAGGCCGTGCTCTTCCAGATGCTGCACAGCTCCCTGTTCCGCGACAATGTGGCGGCGATCACGGTCGAAGGGCTGGACCCCGCGCGCCGCTACCGGGTGCGGATGCTCGACGGCGCGGCGCTGCCGGACGGCGTGCCGGCCCAGGCGAGCGGCGTCTACTGGATGGAACAGGGGCTGAAGGCGAAGCTGAAGGGGGATTATAAGGGCGCGGCCTTCCTGTTCGACGCCGTTCGCTAGTGGATTGATTTTGACATTTGCATCCCTTGGCGGCCGGGATCGGTCTGCAAATGTCAAAATCGTAAAATCCACTAGAATCCATGATTTCCAGTGGTCCTGAAAAGAGTCTGACATTCGACTGTAACCTGGGTTCAAACGGTATCGAATGTCAGGATCGGACCACTAGAAGCGCGGCGTCCGCACGTCGAAGGCGATCGACAGCCGCTCGCCATCGTCGAAGGGGATGGTCCCGTGCCAGAGCGTCGAGGGGAACAGGACCAGTCGCCCGACGCCCGGCTCGATCGCGCTGAAGGGCGCCAGATCCAGGCCGAGTTCCGGCGGCGGCGTCCCGAAACGCAGCCACCCCGCCGGCGCCATGCCCAGCATCGCCGGTTCCGGCAACGACACATAGAGCGCCGAACTGATCCAGCCGGCGGGATGGCTGTGCGCGGCATGATAGCCTTGGGCGCTGAGCCGCACCGACCAGCTTCCCGCGAACATCACCTCTCCGCGCGGTGTCCCCAGCAGCGGATGCCCCGGTTCGGGCGGCGGCAGCGCGTCGACATAGTCCCTCGCCGCCGCCTCGATCGCGGATCGTACCTGGCGGACGACCGGCTCATGCCGGAACAGCAGCGGCCTGTCCGTCTGGGTGCCGCCGCGCACCGACTGGTCGGGATAGGGCGCCGCCGCGCCATGGAGCGTGCGCAGCAGCGCACCCAGTTCCTCCAGTGCCACCATGTCCAGACCAATCTGGCTGACGCTGATGAATTGCTCCGGCCGATCCAGCCAGGATGCGCGATCATCCCCCAGCAGTCGCCAGCTCAGGGACAGATAGGGCCAGAACAGCGACGCCGCCGGCGTGCCGATTTGCGCCCATGCCAGCCCGGCCGCCCGGTCCGGCGCGCCGCAGCGCAGCGCATGGCGCACCTGCGCCAGCATCAGGCCGGGATCGCCACTCGCGGCATGGCCATCGAACAGGTCGGGCCGATCCTGCGCCTCGCCCGATTCGGCCGCGAGATAGAGGCCCGCGACCTCGATCGCGGGCGCATCCCCGCACGCCCGCCTTGCCTGCGCCAGCACGTCGCGCGCGCCCGCCCAGTCCTTCGTCTTGGCGCGCCAATGGAACCACGCCATCCAGAGCGCCAGATTGCGCGGCTGGAGCGCCGCCGCCGCCGCGAAGCCGCCATCCTCCCGGCCCTTGATGCCGCACAGCCGGCCCAGCGTGGCCCGATAGGCCTGTCCCTCGACCCAGCCGGGGCGGTCGGCCAGCGCCCGGTCCAGCAGCGCCAACGCCCCGGCCCCCTCACCCTCAGCCGCGAGCGCGCCCGCCTGCCCCCGGATCAGTCCCGGATCGTCCGGCGCCAGCCGGCGCGCGGCCGCGAAATCGGCCGCGGCGGTCCGCCCGGTCTCGTAGCGCAGCTGCGCGATCAGCGCCTGCGCGCGGGCATCATCCGCCGCTCGCCGGACAGCCTCCTGCGCGGCCCGCAGCGCCGCCTCGTGCGACTGCTCCTCGCGCAGCAGCAGCGCGCGTAGCCAATGCAGCCGGGCCGAGTCGGGCCACCGATCCGACAGACGATCGAAGCAAGGCAGCGCCCACGCCGCCGTTCCGGCGCGCAGCGCGGCAAAGGCCGCAGCCTCGGCTTCGATCAGCCACGCCGCCGCATCCGCCGCCCTGAAAGACGGCTGTCGCGCCGCAAGGTCTGAAAAAACCGCGTCTTTCTCCACACCGACCCTCCCCACGCCCCGACCCGTCAGCCTGTTTGCCGGCCATGATATACGGCGTCCGACGCGACATCGCCAATTTAATCTGCAAACGTTTGCATAAATCCGTTGCAAAGGTTTGCAGATGAGCCTATCAAGAATCCGTCACCGACCGCAGACAATGCGCGGCGGCCTTTCCTGGAGGGGAT
This sequence comes from Sphingobium sp. TCM1, assembly GCF_001650725.1. Taxonomy (GTDB): domain Bacteria; phylum Pseudomonadota; class Alphaproteobacteria; order Sphingomonadales; family Sphingomonadaceae; genus Sphingobium. The sequence continues at coordinate 92,678 of NZ_LXVX01000038.1, forward strand.
CATGAAGACTCATTTTCGCTACACCTGCATTTCCACCGCCGCCCTGGCCATGGCGTGCGTGACCGCGACCGGCCACGCGCAGGATGCGGCGCCCGCCGAAGCGCAGGCCGCCGAGCAGCCCGCCCCTGTCAGCGGCGAGGATATCGTCGTCACCGCCGCGGCGGGCGACAAGTCCCGCTTCCGTTCGTCCATCTCCGTCTCCCAGATCAGCCAGGACGCGATCCAGAATTTCACGCCCCGGTCGGAAGCCGAAGTGCTGCGCTCGATCCCCGGCCTTCAGCCATCGGACACGGCGGGCCCCGGCGGCAACGCCAATATCGGCGTGCGTGGCATCCCCGTCTCCACCGGCGGATCGGAATATGTCGCGTTGCAGGAGGACGGCCTGCCCGTCACCCTGTTCGGTGACATCCAGTTCGGCAACAACGACTATTGGCTGCGCTTCGACCAGAATGTCGAGCGGGTCGAAGCCGTGCGCGGCGGCTCCGCCTCCACCTTCGCCAGCCAGGCGCCGGGCGCGGTCGTCAACTATATCAGCAAGACGGGCGACAAGGAGGGCGGCGCGATCGCCCTGTCCAAGGGGGTCGGCTTCCGCGAGACCCGTATCGACTTCGACTATGGCGGCCCGATCAGCGACACGCTGCGCTTCCATGTGGGCGGCTATGCCCGCGAAGGCGGCGGCCCCACCAACGAGGATTTCAACGTCCTGCGCGGCTATCAGGTTAAGGCGAACCTGACCAAGGATTTCGACGACGGCAAGGGTTTCATCCGCTTCCATTTCAAGCGGCTTGATGAACATGCCCCGACCAACACCACCATGCCTTCGCTCGTGACGATCGACGGCAACAAGATCACCGATTTCAAGCCGCTGCCCAATTTCGACGCTCGCGACGGGTCGACCTATTCCATCTACAACCGCCAGTTCCAATATGTGAATCGCGACGGCCAGCTCTCCACCGCCGACATGAACGGCATCCATCCCAAGGTGACGTCGGTCGGCGCGCAGTTCCACTATGAGCTGAGCGACCTGCTGACGGTCGACAATAATTTCCGCTATACCGACATGAGCGGCAGCTTCACCACGCAGTTCCTGAACGTTGCCACCACCGCCAGCGTGCTCGGGTCGACGGTGAACGGCCAGACCGTCGGCGCGATCCGCTACGCCGCCGGCCCGCAGCTGGGGCAGGCCTATACCGGCACCTATCTCAACAATAATCCGAACATCAACACGCTGATGAAGGACATGGGCAGCATCGCCAACAATCTGGCGCTGACGGGCAAGTTCGATGTCGGCGCGGGCCGGGTCACGGTCCAGGCCGGCTGGTTCCACATGAGCCAGAACATCGTCCAGGACTGGCATGTCAATCGCCAGTATAGCGCGCTCGAAGGCGAAAATCCGGCCCCGCTCAATCTCTTCTCGACCACCGGGGTTCAGCTGACGGCGGCGGGCCAGGCCGGCTTCAACGACAATTGGGGGCCATGCTGCGCCCGTACCGTCGACCTCAAATATACCGACGACGCGCCCTTCCTGTCGGTCAATTATTCGGGCGGTGGGTTCGATCTCGACGCCAGCATCCGGTACGACCGGGTGCGGGGCGAAGGCACGGCGCAGGCCGGCGTCCCCGGCCCGGACTATGTCGTCAGCGACGAAACGGGCACCGCGACCCTGCCGTCCATGCTGCCGGGCGGACCGATCGAGCGGATCAACTACAAGCGCAGCTACACCAGCTGGTCGATCGGCGCGCTCTACGCGATCGACGGCAACAACAGCATTTTCGCCCGCGTCAGCCGGGGCGGCCGCTTCAATGCGGATCGCCGCACGCTGGGCGGAAATTTCAATGCCGACGGGTCGCTCAACAGCCAGGGCGCCAGCACCGCCATCAATTTCCTGAACCAGCAGGAAATCGGCGTGAAGCATCGTGGCTATGTCGGCGGGTCGGGCAATTACTCGGTGGAAATCACCGGCTTTCGCTCGACCCTCACCGAAAACAACTATGACTTCACGCGGATCAACAATCCTCCGCCGAACAACGACCCCAATATCTCAAATGATTATCGGTCCTGGGGTATCGAACTCACCGGTCGTCTCAACATCGACAAATTCCATCTCGCGGTCGATGCGACATGGGTGAATCCCAAGATCAAGGACAGCGCGACCGCCGCGCTGGTCGGCAACCGGCCCGGCGGCATCCCCAAGCTGACCTACCTGATCTCGCCTTCCTATGATGCGGGCCTGTTCGCGGTCGGCCTGTCGGCCAGCGGCCAGACGAGCGCGCCGAACGACGACTTCAACCTCTACACCGTGCGCGGCACGACCTTCTTCAACGGCTTCATCAAGGTGCGGCCGGTGGAAAATCTGGAACTGGGCCTCAACGCCAACAACATCTTCGACACGCTGGGCTATCGCGGCGGCGGCCAGTTGCTGCCGATCAGCGCGACGAGCGGCATCTTCCAGAACAGCGCGGTCTATGGCCGCACGGTGACGGCCTCGATCCGCTACAACTTCTGACCTCTCCGACGCCGGAGCCGGGCCGTTCTCCTCCCCCAATTCGGGATCGGCCCCTCCGGACGATACTGGCCCGGTTCCTCGTGAACCGGGCCTTTTCTTGTTTTGGGGGAGCCGGGTCAGCTCGATTCGCGCACGATGATGTCCGGCGCGATCTGGATCGATTCCGGCTGCTCACCCGCCAGCCGCTGGCACAACAGGTCGACCAGCAGCGCCGCGCCGTGCTGAATGTCCTGCCTCACCGTCGTCAGCGGCGGATTGGCCAGCCGGGCCAGGGGGACATCGTCGAACCCCACCACCGACATCTGGTCGGGAACGCGGATGTCCCGTTCGGCGGCCGCGGTGATGACGCTCATTGCCGTCACGTCCGAAGCGGCGAATATCCCGTCGGGCCGATGCCCCGCCGCGAAATAGTCGGCGGCGACGCGATAGCTCGCTTCGGGCGTCACATGGGCATGGACCAGATCGACCTGCCCCCGCACATCCTCCGGCAGCGCCGAAAGGAACCCTTCATACCGCGCGGCGAACTCGGGCACCGCAACATTGCCGAAATAGGCGAGCCGCCTGCGCCCCCGCTCCAGCAGATGCCGCGCCGCCAGCCTGCCGCCCTCCTCATTGTCGGTACCGACCGTCAGATAGCGGTTGCGCGCGGCGTAGGCGCCCCAGATGACCATCGGGCTGTAATGGGCCGCCGTACGGTCCAGCACCGCGCCCTGGTCGGACTGGCCGATGATGATGACGCCGTCGACACGGCCGCCGCGAATGAAAGTGTCGAGCCAGTCGTCCCCGGTCGGCAACACGCGCGACAGCAACAGGTCATAGCCCCTTTCGGTCAGCTCGTCCGCCAGGAAGCCCAGCATCGCCATGAAGAAGGGATCGGACAGATGTTGTCCGCGCTCATGGCCCAAAGGCAGTAGCACCGCGATCGCGCCGGTGCGCCCGAGCCGCAGATTCTGCGCCGCGACATTGAGCTGGAAACCATGGCGGGCGGCCAGATCCTGGATGCGTTGCCGCGTATCCTTGTTAAGCGCTCCCTTCGATGTCAGCGCGCGCGAGACGGTCGATACCGAAACGCCCGCGATACGCGCGAGATCGGTGATGCTCTTCACCGGGCCATCAGATTTATCCGTCATGCCCTTCTTCTAAGGCCATGAACGACATAGGACAATCCGCCGCCGCGAAGCCGATCAGGCACGAACGGCGCGGCCGCGGACGATCAGCGTCGCCGCGCCCGCCGCGATCATCATCACGCCCGCCATGGTGAGGATGTTGCGCGGATCGCCGCCCAGCAGGGGGCGGTAGATGACCGGCACGATCAATGTCTCCAGCAGCATGGGAATGACAATGAACATGTTGAAGATGCCCATGTAGACGCCCGTGCGTTCCGGCGGGATGCTGTTGGCCAGCATCACATAGGGATTGCCCATCATGCTCGCCCAGCCGATGCCGATGCCGATCATCAGCAGGAACAGCTGCCCATGGCTGTCCGCCCCCGGAATGGCCAGCATCGCCGCGCCCGACAGGGCGACCGCTCCGGCATGGATATATTGCGGGCCGATGCGGCGGCTGAGCGGCACCATGGCAAAGGCCGACAGGCAGGCGATGGCATTGTAGAAAGCGCCCGCCTGGCCGGTCAGCAGCACCGCCTGGCGAAAGCCGCTGCTCGCGGGATCGGCGGTGTCGAACAGGGCGCGCGCCAGCGCGAAGCTGATGAACTGCCAATAGGCGAACATCGCGAACCATTGCAGCAGCATCGACAGCGCCAGCTGGCGCATGGGCGCTGGCATTTCGCGCACTGCGGCGACGAAATCGCGCCACGCCGTACCCGGCGACAGCCGGTCTTCCTGCATCCGTGCGATCTCTTCCGGCGCCAGCGGCAGTTCGGGCACCCGCAGCACCGACCACAGGATGGTCGAAATGGAAATCACCGCGCCGATCAGGAAGGCGATGCGGGTGATATCGGGAATCCCGTTCGCATCGACCAGGTCGGCGCTGAATCCCCACCAGACCAGCAGCGACGGCGCCAGATAGGACAGGGTCTGGGCGAGGCCCGTAAAGGCGCTCTGCGTCAGGAAGCCGAGTGATCGCTGCTCCTCGTTCAGCCGGTCGCTGACATAGGCGCGATACGGTTCCATGGTGATATTGTTGGCCGCGTCCAGAATCCAGAGCAGGCTGGCTGCGAACCAGAGCGTCGGGCTGTAGGGCATGAGCAGCAGGCCCAGGCTGCACAGCACAGCGCCGATCAGGAAATAGGGCGTGCGTCGCCCCCAGCGGCTGACCGTCCGGTCGCTCAGCGCGCCGACGATCGGCTGCACCAGCAGGCCCGTCACCGGCCCGGCCAGCCACAGCAGCGGCAGGCTGGCTTCATCGGCCCCCAGATAGCGATAGATCGGTCCCATATTGGCCTGTTGCAGGCCGAAGGAAAACTGGATGCCGAAAAAGCCGAGATTCATCTCGACGATCTGCAGGAGGCGCATCCTCGGCTTGCCGGCTCGATCCCGCATATGATCCTCTCTCCTGTCGTCGCCGGCTTGGTCCCGGATTCGGCCAGCATATCGGCTCGATACCGTTTACGCAATCGTTTGCTGAGAATTTACCCGGATGGAAGTTATCTTCGCTGCAACTGTCCATGTCGCTGTCGGACTTTCGCCGCCGACCGCCGCCATGGACTAGCGGGATCGGCCCTAATCATGCGATAATGGCGCATCATGCTCACCGTTCGCCAGATTGAAATGTTCCGCGCCGTCATGATCACCAAGACGATCAGCGGCGCGGCCCGGATGCTGGGCACTTCCCAGCCGGGCCTCAGCCGGATGCTGGCCCATATGGAGGACCGGCTGAATTTCCGGCTGTTCGACCGGACCCGCGGCCGGCTGGTGCCGACGCAGGAGGCGCGCACGCTGTTCGAGGAAATCGAGCATATCTACAAGGGGTTCGATGACCTCGCCCATGTCATCCGCCGCCTCGCCAAGGGAGAGGACAGGCTGTTCCGCGTCGGCGCTTCCCCCTCGCTCGGCCATTCGATCGTGCCGCCCATGCTCGCGCGCCTGACCGCCAATTATCCGGGGCTGACCATCCAGTTCGACATCTTGTCGGTCGAGCAGGCGGCGGACTATCTGGCGTTGCAGCGGGGCGACTATGCGCTCACCGTCTTTCCGATCGACCACCCCAACATATTGTCCAGCCGGATCGGCACGGGGCGCATGGTGTGCGCGGTCCCCAGCAGCCATCCGCTCGCGGGCCGCGACCGCATCAGCGTCGCGGAGATAGCGGACGAACAGCTACAGTCCTTCCGCCCCGACACGCCGCATGGCCGGGCCATCGCCGACATGTTCGAGCGGGCGGGACGCGAGATCCAAGTATCCACCTATATCCGCTTTGCGGAAACCGCCGTCGCCTTCGTCGCCAACGGCATGGGAATCGCGCTGGTCGACAGCTTCACCGCGATGCAGCCCCATGCCGACACGGTCCGCTTCCTGGAGTTCGACGATCCCGGCGTCCTTCCGGTCTATATCAATCGCAATCTGGAATCGCCCCGCGCGATCATCGGCGAGACGTTCGAGGAGATCGCCCGGACCATCCTGCTCTCGCTCCGCTCCGCCAGGACATAACATAAGAGCATAGAGAACATCGTTTCATATAGTGGAAAATACCTACCGGTCAGACGATGAAGGCACACCCGCAGAATAGAAGCCGACAGGCCACCGGGCTGGTTTTCAGAGCAGGGGCTCAATGCCCCGAGAGGATGAAAGGCGTCATTTCCATGGCCAGCTATTCCGCCACCGGCAGCGTCTCCGTGCGGCCCTACGTCACCGTTGACAGCGCCCCGTCGCACGGTTCCGATTCCAGCTGGACCGGGCGCCAGATTCTGGTTGTCGCCATCTGCTTCATCCTCAACATGCTCGATGGCATGGACGTGCTGATCCTGTCCTATGTCGCCCCGGCCCTGTCCGCCGACTGGGAGGTCAGCCCTGAAAGCCTGGGCGTCGTATTCAGCGCCGGCCTCGCCGGCATGGCGGCTGGCGGTTTGCTGATCGCACCGCTGGCTGACCGCTTCGGCCGCCGCAGGCTGATCCTCGCCTCGCTCGTCATGATGACGCTCGCGATGTTCGCATCGGGCGTCGCCACCTCGGTCTGGCAACTGATCGCCAGCCGCTTCGTCGTGGGCATCGGCATCGGCACGGTGCTGGCCAGCATGGCCGCGCTGACCGCCGAATATGCCCCCGCCCGGCATCGCACCTTCGCGGTGGGCTTCCTCCAGGCCGGCTATCCCGTCGGCGCCACCATCACCGGCTTCGTCGTCGCCAGCCATGTCGGCACCCATGGCTGGCAGGCGATGCTGCTCGGCGCGGCCGTGCTCTGCGCCATCGCCATTCCCTTCGTCTGGCTGTTGCTGCCCGAATCCATCGCCTTCCTCCTCAGCCGCCAGCCCAAGGGCGCGCTCGACAAGGCGAACCGCCTGCTCGCCTCGATCGGCCAGCCCCGGCTGGACGCTCTGCCTGCGCAAAATGGCGGCGAAACGCGCCACGCCGGCGTGCGCGGACTGCTGACCGAAGGCCGCGCGCCCAGCACGATCCTTCTTTGGCTGGCGATCATCTTCGCCTTCATGACGCTGTATTTCGTAATCAGCTGGATCCCCAAGCTGGCGGTGGAGGCCGGCCTGCCGGCGAAGGACGCCATCTATGCCGGCGCGATCTACAATATTGGCGCCTTCGTCGGCACCTCCTCGATCGGACTCGTCGCGATGCGCTTCGACCTGCGCAGGCTGATCCTGGTCTATATGGCCCTCGCCGCCGCTGCCCTGGTTGTGTTCGGATCGGTCGCCATGCCGCTCGCGGCGACGCTGGCCACCGCCTTCCTGATCGGCGTGTTCGTGCAGGGCGGCTTCAACGGCTGCTATCCGCTGGCCGCCAGTCTCTATCCCCCCGAAGCGCGCGGCACCGGCATCGGCTGGGCCATGGGCGTCGGCCGTATCGGCGCGGTCATCGGCCCGATGCTCGGCGGCTTCCTGCTGGCGGCCAAGGTATCGCTGCCGGTGATCTTCGGCATCTTCGCGGTGCCGGTGGTGCTGGCCGGCATCTGCGCAGCGATGATCCGCCTGCCCAGGGCCGCCTGACCCCGACCTTTCTCAAGGAAGATATTTCATGTTCCAGCAACCCGTGCGCGATGCGGGCCGGCCCCGCGCGTCCATCCTCTGCGGCCTGATCGGCAGCGGCATCGCCGGATCGCGCAGCCCCGAAATGCACGAGACGGAGGCCCGCGCCCTCGGCCTGACCATGGTCTATCGCATCCTGGACGGCGAAGTGATGGGCTATGGCGCCGCCGACCTGCCACGGTTGCTGCCCATGCTCGGCGCTATGGGCTTTGACGGGCTCAACGTCACGCACCCCTTCAAGCAGGATGTGATCCCCCTGCTCGACAGCCTGTCGGATGCCGCGAAGGCGCTGGGCGCGGTCAACACCATCCTGTTCCGCGACGGCCGGACGCATGGCGACAATAGCGACTGGTCGGGCTATCGCGCCCACTTCCTCGCTGGCCTTGGCGATCGGCCGCGCGGGCGGGTCGCCATGATCGGCGCCGGCGGCGCGGCGGCGGCAGTGGGCTACGCCCATCTCGATCTCGGCGCGGCGCGCCTCGCCATCTTCGATCCGGCGCGGGACCGCGCCGTGACCCTCGCCGATCGGCTGAGCTACCTCTTCCCGACGGCCGACGTCAGCGTGGCGGCCACGGCGGCCGAAGCGATCGCCGGCGCGGACGGCGTCGTGCAGGCCTCGCCGATCGGAATGGAGAGCCACCCCGGCCTGCCCTTCGACCCCGACCTGTTGACCCCCGACCAATGGGTGTCGGACATCATCTATTTCCCGCTCGAAACGCCCCTGCTCGCGGCCGCCGCCGCCAAGGGCTGCGCAACGCTCAACGGTGGCGGCATGGCGGTGATGCAGGCTGCTCATGCCTTCGCCCGCTTCACCGGGGTCGAACCCGACAGTGCGCGCATGATGGCCGATTTCGATCATGCCACGCAGCGGAGCGCCCGCGCATGATCGCCGATACGCCACCCGCCATCGTTCAGCCGGTGCAGGTCGCCGTCGCCGCCGTCGCGCAATCCGGTCCGCCCGCCGGCCCCCAGACGCCGGCTCCCGAACCCGTCACCCGGCCCGGCTGGCGCACGCATCTCAAGGACAAGGGGGTTACACTCACCTTTTCCTATGTGTCGGAAAGCGCGGCTTCGATCAGCGGCGGGCAGGACCAGGGGGCGGCCTATACTCAGCAATTGCTCGCCTCCGCCGTGGTCGACACCGAAAAGACGTTCGGGCTGGAAGGCGGCAAGCTCATCGCCACGATCATCCACCGCAAGGGAGAGGATCTGACCGCCACCCGCATCGGCAATCTGTTCGAGGTGCAGGAATTGTTCGGCGGCGGGCAGGATCTGCGTCCGGCCGAACTGAGCTACGAACAGCAGCTCAATGGCGGGAAGACCGCCCTGAAATTCGGCCTCTATCATACCGGCGACGATTTTGCGACGCTGCCCTCCGGTTGCCAGTTCCAGAATTTCGCCTTCTGTCCGCGCCCGACCACGCTCTTTTACAATAGCGGCTTCTCGGGCTTTCCCATCCCCCGCTGGGGACTGCGCGCGCGGCAGGAGATCGCCCGGAACCTGACCGTCACCGTCGCCGCCTTCGAGGTGAACAGCATCCGCGCCCAGACCGGCAATGGCTGGAAGCTGGCGCCCCGCTTCGACAGCTTCGTTCTGCCGGTCGAACTGGGATGGAAATTCGGCCAGCAGGAAGGCGGGCTGCCCGGCCTGATCCGCGTCGGCGGGCTCGTCGACACGACCGACCGCGCCGATGTTCGCGACGACGTCAATGGCAACAGCTATGTGCTTTCGGGCCTATCGCCCGCCATGCGGCAGGAACGCTGGAGCGCCTGGATCATGGGCGAGAAGATGATTGCCCGCTTCGGCGCGGGCGATCGCGGCCTGGCTCTGTTCGGCACCATGACCCTGTCCGACCGGCACACCGCCCGCGTCCCCTTCTTCCTGAGTGGCGGCTTCGTCGCGCGCGGCCTGTGGGACAGCCGGCCCAAGGACAATTTCGGCCTTGGCCTGGTCTATGCCCGCGTCAATCCGCGCATCTCCGACCGGCAGCGCGACCAGCAATCGCTGGGCCAGTCCGTCGACGTGCAGACATGGGAAGCTAGCGGTGAGATTTTCTACGGCTGGCAGGCGACGCGCGAACTGCTGTTGCGCCCGAATCTGCAATATATCCACCGCGTGGGTGCCACCAGCCGCCACGCCGATGCTGTCGTGGCGGGGCTGACGGTGAAGCTGATCCTGTAATCGCGAAGGGTCGTGGACGTCAGTCCACGACCATGTCGTCCCGGAAGCGGTTTTGCGCTGCCAGCCGGACGCCGGCATTGGGCGCGCCATAGCCGACATAGCCGGGCGTTCGCTGAACGAACTCGAAGAAGAACAGCTTGTCGAAGGCGCGGCTGTAAAGCTGCCAGAAGCCGTTGCCGTCCGCATCCTCGTCATAGAGGATGCCCAGTTCCGCCATGCGGGCGACCGTCGCATCGTCGAACCCGAAGCGGGCCGCCAGGTCGGCATGATAATTGGCCGGGATCGTCAGCATCGCCGCGCCGCTGTCGCGCAACGCCTGCGCCGTTGCGAATATGTCGTCGGTGGCGATCGCAACATGCTGATAACCGCCACCTATGCCCTGCCCCAGGAATCGCGACGACAAGGTTTCGCGGGCATCGGAGGCGTTGAGCGTCACGCGAAACCCGCCATTGGTCGATTGCATTGCCTGGCTGTGAACCAGCCCCGAGGGGTCGATCACATCCTGTGCCGCCTTGGCCTCCAGCCCGAACAGAGCGCGCCAGTAGAGTTGCCAGGAGAGGAACTCATCCTCATGCACCACCGCAGCCAGATGATCGAAACCACGAGCATGGACGGGCGCATCCGGTTCGACATCGAGCGCCACGAACTCTCGCGCCCAAAGCCCTTCCACTTCATTGTCGTCGATCAGATAGACCAGGCTGCCGCCGACGCCCCGCAACGCCGGCATCGCCATGCGGCCCGGACGTCCTTCGGGACTATAGGCCTTGATGCCCAGCGCCGCCGCGCGCGCCAGGACTGCCGCCTTGTCCCCCACCCGAACGCCGATGGCGCAGATGGAGGGGCCATGGGCGGTGCGATAGGCGCTGGCAAAGCCCTTCGGCTCGGCGTTGACGACGAAGTTGACGCCGCCCTGGCGCCAGCGCGTCACCTTCTTGTGCCGATGCTCGCCGGCAAGGGTGAAGCCCAACGCCGCGAACGTGCTGCCAAGCCGGGCCGAGCTTGCGCCATCGGCGGTGAACTCCACGAACTCCGCCCCCAGCATCGGCTGCGGTGCGGGCATCGCCGTCTCCCGGCCCAGCAGCCGCAAGGCCGCGTCGCGCACATAGTCGAGCGAGCGCCTTCCGTCCTCCGCCACCAGCGCGGCGCTGTTGGACCGGAAGCGGTCATTGAAGATTTCCAGCGACAGCGGCCCTTCATAGCCGGTGCGCAGGATCTCCGCGACATAGGCTTCGACATCCAGCCCCCCCTGGCCCGGCAGATTGCGGAAATGACGGCTCCAGTAAAGCAGGTCCATGTCGAGCAGCGGCGCGTCGGCCAGCTGCACGAAGACGATCTTGTCGCCCCTTATGGTGCGGATGCTCTCATTTGGAATACCGCGCGACAGCGAATGATAGCTGTCGAGGATGATGCCGATGTTCGGATGATCGACCTGCTCGACGATCGACCAGACATCGCGGTGGTCGAAGACATGCCGACCCCAGGCCAGCGCCTCGTAACCGACCAGGATGCCGCGCTTTGCGGCGCGGTCGCCCAGTTCGCGGAAATCATCGACGATCCGCTCCCGCTCGCCCAGCGAAGCGGGCGAGCAGTTGGAGCAGACCAGAATGCGGTCCGCGCCCAGTTCGCCCATCAGGTCGAACTTGCGCTCCGCCCGGTCCATCGCGCGCTGGCGCAAGGTACCCGGCATCCCCTCGAAATCACGGAACGGCTGGTAGAGCATACAGGCAAGGCCGAGATCATCGAGCATCCTGCGCACATCGCTCGGCGACAGCGACGACCCGATCAGGTCATTCTCGAAAATCTCGACGCCCGCAAATCCCGCCGACGCCGCCGCGCGCAGCTTTTCCTCGAGCGTACCCCTGAGCGAAACGGTGGCAATGGCGTTGGACATGATGGCTCCCTCATCGAGACGCCATCATCCCACCGTTTGGCCTTGACGATAAGGGGGCAGGACGCACCTGCCCATGCCATGACGTTATGGGCTATGCCCGCATCAGCGGTAACGGCCCATCGTCACCTTGATCCAGACCGGCTTGTCGATCAGGTTCAGCCCATAATCGGTCTGATCGCCATTCCAGATACGATCCATGACCCAGGCGTCCCTGTCGAAATGGCCTTCCTCCACTTTGACGATCATCCCGCCCGGCGCGCTGCCCTCCTTCGGCGCGAAGCCGACACGAACATGGTCGCCGGTGAAGAGGAACTCATTGGCCGATAGCTGCGCGACCACCATGCCGCCGGTCGGCTCGTTCGCCCAGGCTGGCAGGTCGGCCTTGGGAAACCACTCGCGCTGGCCGAACTGCCACTGGCCGAAGCTGGCGGTGATCGTCCAGTCGCCCATGGTGGTGCTGATCGGGGCAGCATCATCGGGCCGCGCCGCGCCCCAGACCGGATGGGTGAAGGCGATCTTCGCCCAGGGCGCCGATGCCACCACCCGATATTTCGCGCCGAACGCGTCAAGCGTCGCATCATCAAGGCTCTTGGCCCCCAGCGGATAATTGAAATAGCCGGTGTCATCCATGCCGAACGGCGCGAAGCCGATCGCCCCGCGCCCCAGCGCCGCCCAGAAATAGCGCGCATATTCGCGGGCATTGCCAATTTCGGGGACCATCAGCGCGTTATCGGGACGGGCGTAGAGATCGAGATGCTTGAAGACGTTGCGGCTCGCGCGATCATAGATGTCGGGGGCGGCCAGATCGATCGAGGGCGCTGCGGCCTTCCAGATGTCGATCACGTCCCCCTGCGGCCCGCCGCTCGAGAGCGCTTGTGGATCGGGCTTGGCGAAGGGGTCGCCCAGCGCGGCGTTCACATACATGGGCAAGGGCTTGATCGCCTTGCCCGCACTGGCCAGCGCCTCGATATAGCGCGCCGTGTGCCATGTGTTGAAGGCGCGGTCGGCCTGGTCGCCAAATACGGTCGCCCAGCTGCCGGCCGGCTTCTTCAGCCTTTTCGTCAGCGCCTCGGGCACCGGCCCGTCGAACAACGCCTGCGCCGCCGCGCCATGGTCGCGCGGGTTGCGGTAGGAGCCGACTTCATTCTCCGGCTGGACCATGATGACCGTATTCTGGGCGTCATGGTCGCGGATATAGGTCATGAGCTTGAGAAAAGCGCGCTTGTCCGCCTCCAGCGTCGCTCCCCCATGGGGCGAAAGGACGTCATGATCCTTGCCCTCCTTCGTCTTCATCCGGGGGAAGCGGCGATTGTCGAGCTTAACCCAGTCGGGCGTGTAGGCCAGGCCGGTATTCTTCCAAGCGCCGAACCACAGCAGCACCACACGCTTGTCATGCTTGCGTGCCTCGTCGAGCAGCGTCTGGACGAAGGAGAAGTCGAACCTGCCTTCCTGCGGCTCCAGTTGCTGCCACGCAATGGGCGCCTCGACCGTGTTCGCGCCGATCCGATCGAGCACCGGCCAGACCTTTGCCAGGGGAGCGGCGTAGTTGCTGCTGTTATTGACCTGCCCGCCCAGCATCAGGAAAGGCGCGCCGTCGACGATCAGCGCATGGCGCCCCGCCTTGCTTTCGATATGCGGGACATCGCCCTGTGCCAGCGCGGGGGTTGCAAGCAACAGGCTCGCGGCGGTCAGGGTCCGGGCAAGGATCATGCAAAGGCCTTTCAGGGCTGTTGGTCGAGGGAGAAGATGCGGGTAGCCTGCGTCCATTTGGCGTCCGGCGCGGCCCAGGGCAGCGGCCGCTGGACGCCATCCATCTGGGCTTCCCACGCCTGCACCGCAGGATCGGCGGCGTCGACGGCCGCCTTGGCCGCCGGGTCGTAATCCGGGCCGGTTTCCATCAACATGACCAGCCGGTTGCCGCTTCGATAAATGTCCATCGCGACGATGTCCGCCGCGCGAATGCTGGCGCCGATCGCCGGCGGCAATGCCCCTGCGGCGTGCCACGCTTCATATTGCGCGATGGCTTCGGCCTCATCGGTCAGGTCGATCAGCAACACATGCCGCATCAGTTGACCCATCCGCCGTCGATCACATGGACCGCGCCGGTGGTGAAGGCGGCCTCGTCGCTGGCGAGATAGAGGACCAGCGCCGCAATCTCTTCCGCCCGGCCGAGCCGTCCCATGGGCTGGCGCGCCACGAAAGCGCCATGGGCGGCTTCATAATCGCCGGTGTCGTGCAGCCGCTGCTGGAGCGACGGCGTGTCGATCGTGCCGGGGCATATGCAGTTGCACCGGATCCCCTGCCCCACGAAATCGGCCGCCACCGCCTTGGTCAGGCCTATGACGCCCGCCTTGCTCGCGCCATAGGCGAAGCGGTTGGGAATGCCCTTTACCGAACTGGCGATGGAGGACATGTTGACGATCGCCCCCGCGCCCTTGTCCAGCATCCCCGGCAGGAAGGCGCGGATGCTGTGATACATGGCGGTCATGTTGAGCGAGAGGGCAAAGTCCCAATCCTCCTGGCTGCATTCCAATATATTGCCGGCATGAACCACGCCCGCGATATTGGCGAGAATGTCGATCGCGCCGACCTCCGCCGCCAGTGCCCGCACCGCCGCGCCGTCGGTTGCGTCTAGCGCGCGTAGGTCGCATCCGTCCAGCCCTTCGAGCGCATCGCGGTCCCGATCGGTCGCGATCACCCGCGCGCCTTCCGCCACGAAGCGCTGCGCGGTCGCCCTGCCGATGCCGCGTGCCGCCGCCGTCACCAGCGCGACCTTGCCGTCGAGGCGCCCGCTCATGCTCGCACCTGCGCCGGCAGGCAGTCGGGGCCGATAGGATCGAAAGCCTTGTAGGTCAAAATAAACTCCTGATGGCCGAGGGATTCGGAGACGCTGCGCTCACCCGCGGCAACGCGCAGCACCCGGTCGTAGATTTCCGCACCCACCTGTTCCAGCGTCGCTTCCCCTTCCAGGATGCGGCCGGCATTGACGTCCATGTCTGCGGCCAGGCGGCGGGCGGTGTCGGGATTGGCGCAGATCTTGATGACCGGCGAGATCGCCGATCCGACGACCGATCCGCGTCCGGTCGTGAACAAGGTCAGATGCGCGCCGCACGCGATCAGTTCGACGATCTCGGCATTGTCGGAGATATTGGGAAAGCCGAAACGCGGCTCGCCGTCCGGCACGACGTCCAGCAGATAAAGCCCGCCGGTCGGCGGCACGTCTCCCGGCTTCAATATGCCGTCGATGGTCGAGGAACCGGACTTCGAATAGGCCCCCATCGACTTTTCTTCCTGCGTCGTCAGGCCACCCTCGGCATTGCCGGGCGCAAAGCTGCCGAAGCCCATGATGGTGTAATAACGCTCCGCCTTCTGCACGCATTCCTCGATCGCGGCGGCGAGTTCGGGCGTGCGGGCGCGGTCCGCCATAATCGTCTCGCATCCGACAAGTTCGCCCGTCTCCTCGAAGATGCAGGCCGCCCCGTCCGCCACCAGCCGGTCGAAGGCGCGACCGACCGCCGGGTTGGCGGTGATGCCGCTGGTCCCGTCCGACCCGCCGCAAATGGTACCGACGACCAGCTCCTCCACACCCATATCGACGCGGGGCACATCGGCGATGGCGGCGCGCACCCGCGCCACCGCCTCCAGCCCCGCCGCGATCGTCGCCGCCGTGCCGCCATTTTCCTGGATCACCAACAGTTCCGCCGGCCGCCCGCTCGCCCGTGTCACCGCCAGCAGCCGCTCGCGGTTGAAGCTCTCGCACCCCAGCGACACGATCACCAGCCCGCCGACATTGGGATGGGTGGCAATCGCCTCCATCACCTTTGCGGCATAGGCATTGGGATAGCAGCCGGGAAAGCCGATCAGCTGGACGTCGGGATCGTCCGCCTTGTCCACGATCCGCCGCGCGACATGATGCGCGCATTCGACCAGATAGGCGACCGCAACGACATTGCGGATGCCCTTGCGCCCATCCTGCCGGAGCCAGGCCTGGATCATGCCCCCTCCCCCAGCGCGCTGCGGGTATGACTGCTGATATAGTCGCTCTTCATATTGTGCATGTGAACCCAATCGCCGGTCGCTGCGCCGGCGGTCATCGACCCGATCGGCGCGCCATATTTTATGACCTTGTCCCCGGCATTCAGTGGCACGCGCGCGACCTTGTGGCCGATGGCGATACCCTCCCGAGCGGGAATGGTGCCGCCTGATGCCGGCAACAAATCCCCCGCCTCGATGGCGCGAACGCAGATCAGCACATTGTCCTGCGGATGCAACAGGATCAGCCGCGCATCGTCCCCCAGCATGGCAGGGGATCCCGGCTCCAGCGCCATGTCGAGCGCCGGCCAGAGAGCATCCGGGATCGGCGTGGCCAATCGCGTCATCGTATCGGCGACCTGCTCAGGCCCGACAAGGCCCGGAATGACGCTGACGACCTGCGGATGGCGAAGCGGAAATTGCAGGGCGGCCGCCGGGAGCGAGACGCCGAAATCGGCGCAAGCCTGGGCCAGCCGCCGCGTCTTGCCGACGATCTCCTCGCTGGGCGCGGCATAGTCGAAATGCAGCGGACCGGCCAGGTCCCGCGCCAAAATGCCGCTATTATAGGGGCCGCCCACGATCAGTTGCACGCCCAGTTCCGCGCAGCGCGCCAGCAGCCGCTGGGCGCCGCGGTCGAGCAGGGTATAGCGCCCGGCAAGCAGGATCATGTCCAGCTCGACATGGTCCAGCAGTTCGTCGCAGATGGCAACCTCGTTGACGCCGATGCCGATCGCCCCGACGGCGCCGCCATCACGCAAATCACGCATCGCCCGATAGCCGCTGTTGAGGAAGGCGCGCAAATGGTCGGGATGTGCGTCGCCATGGGTCTGGCGGCCCAGATCATGCGCCAGCAGCAGGTCGATCCGCTCCCGGCCCAGCCGCGCGCAACTTCCCTCGAAGGACCGCAGCACGGCGCCATGGCTATAGTCGAAGACCGGCTCATACGGATCGGCATCGACAAAGCCATGCCGCTCTCCCGTCGCGCCGGTGGGCACGAGCAGGCGTCCGACCTTGGTCGAGATGATCGCCTTCCCAGCCGGATCGCGCTCGGCCAGCATCGCGCCCAGACGCCGTTCGGCAAGGCCGAAGCCATAATGGGGCGCGGTATCATAATAGGCTATACCCGCATCCCAGGCGGCGTTCAGGGTGGCGCGCGCCTCCTGCTCGCCGACAACCCGGTAGAGATTGCCGATCGGCGCGGTTCCCATGCCCAGCGCTGGGAAGATGGTATCGGTCATGCAGATCCTTCCGATCGAGCCGCGCGGGCATAGAGGGCGACGACCGCGAAGCAGAGTGCCGGCACGAACATCGCCGCGCGGATCGTGCCGGCCAGGTCGGACAGCAGGCCCATCGCCATGGTCAGCACCGCGCCGCCGATGATGGCCATGACGATCATCGACGCGCCCGCCTTGGTCAGCGGCCCCAGTCCACGCAGCGACAGGACGAAGATGGTCGGGTACATGATCGACATGAAGAAGCTGGTCGCGACCAGCGCGACAAGGCCCGCAACGCCGCCCCCGACCGCCATCAGCGACAGCGCAATGTTGATGCCGGCAAACAGCGTCATCAGCCGCGCGCCATCGAACCGCGCCAGCAGCGCCGCGCCGATGAAGCGCCCGATCATGAAGATCGCCAGCGACAGGGTGAGCAACCAGGCGGCCTTCTGCGTGCCGATGCCCGGCAGCACGCTCTCCGCATAGCGGATCAGATAGCTCCAGATGCCGACCTGCGCACCGACATAGAAAAATTGCGCCGCCACGCCCGCCATGTAGCGCCGTCGGCGCAAGAGCGCGCCATAGCCGGCCAGCGCCGGGCCGCGCCCGCCGTCCGCTTCGGTCGCGGGGCGCGGGAAGCGCGTGACCGCCAGCACCGCTGCCCAGCCCAGCACGACCAGCGCGATGGCGGGCGCGAAATATTTCATGGCGCTGGCCTGCCATCACGACAATCTGGACTGCTATGACAGCCGCTATCACGCCTGGAACAGTCTGCGCGTCGGGCCGAAGAAGGATGTGGTCGGCATCTGGGAAAAGGCGGCGCGGGGCGCTGGCCTGAAATTCGGCGTATCCAACCATGCCGCCCATGCCTGGCACTGGTATCAGCCCGCCTATGGCTATGACCCGGCGGGCGACCGGAAGGGCGTGCGCTACGACGCCTTTCGCCTGCGCAAGGAGGATGGCAAGGGGCAGTGGTGGGACGGTCTCGACCCGCAGGAACTCTACACCGGCGGCCATGCCGTGTTGCCCGACGGCATCGACAGCATCGAGGCGATGAACCAGTGGCATGACGCGAATAACGGCCAGTGGATCGAGACGGGGCCAAAGGACGACCCGGCCTACGTCACGCGCTGGCTGCTGCGCCAGACCGATCTGGTCGCGAAATACAAACCCGACCTTGTCTATATGGACGATCATGAACTGCCCTTCGGCCCGGTCGGGCTCGAGGCGGCGGCGGACTATTATAACCGTTCGATCGACTGGCATGGCCAGATCGACGTCGTGCTGACCGGCAAGCAACTCAAGCCCTATGCCCGCTTCGGCATGGTGCAGGATGTGGAGCGCGGCTTTGCCGATCGCCTTTGGGACGAGCCGTGGCAGACCGACACCTGCATCGGCGACTGGTTCTACAACGAAGCCCGCCTGCGCGACAAAAGCTACAAGAGCGCGGAAGAGGTAATCCAGCGACTGGCCGATGTGGTGTCGAAGAACGGCAATCTCCTCCTCTCCATCCCGCAGCCCGGCGACGGGTCTATCGACAGCGAGACGGAGAAGGTTCTGGACGGCATGGCGGCCTGGATGGTCCATGGCGGCGAGGCGATCTTCGGGTCGCGGCCGTGGCGCATCTATGGCGAAGGGCCGACCCGGCTGATCGCGGGGATGCAGAATGAGGAAAAGGCCAAGCCCTTCACCGCGCAGGACATCCGTTTCACGACCAACAAGGGCGCGCTCTACGCGCTGTTCCTCGGCCGTGCGGCCGGACCTACGACCATCCGCTCACTGGCGCACGGGCGCGTGGCCGGGCAGATCGAGCGGGTGACGCTGCTCGGCGGCGGTCCGCTCGCCTTCCGCCAGGATGACGCGGGTCTCCGTTTCGACATGCCCCACGGCATCAATTTCGTGCCCGCCGTCCGGATCGACGGTCGCGGCCTCGTTTGAAGACAGGGAATTCAGGAATGATCGCAAGACATATCACCGCCTTCGCGCTTGGCGCTTCCTGCCTCGCCATGGCGGCCCCGGCGCTGGCGGAACCTTTGGCCCTGCTGGACCGGCATGGCAGCCGGGTGGCGATAGAGCCCTATGCCCCCAATATCGTCCGCGTGACGATCGCGCTGGACAAGGCGCTGGCCGAGGCGCCTCCCGGTGATGGACCGAACGCCCGATCGGATGCGACCGGTTGGACCCACCGCGCGGATGCGAGCGGCGACATATTCTCCTCCTCCGCGCTGACCCTGACGGTCGATGCCAAGGAATGGCCCAAGGCGCCGACGCAGATGGAGCGCTATTTCGCACCTTCGCTGCCGCCGGTCAGCCTTTCCGTCCGCGACGCGGGCGGCACGCTCCTGACGAAAATGACCGGCTGGGAAATGGCACCGGTTACGGTCAATGGCGAAAAGACCTTCAAGGTCGGCGCAAGCTTCGAGTCTCCGGCCGACGAACATTATTACGGCCTGGGTCAGAACCAGGAAGGCTACATGGATCTGCGTGGCAAGCAGATCGACTGCCAGCATCATTACGACGCGCCCGCTGGCGAGACGGTCTGCGTCCCCTTCATGGTGACGAACAAGGGCTATGGCATCGTCTGGGACAATCCGGCCCGCACCTTGGTGTGGCCGGGCCTCCACAGCACGACCCGCTGGCAAAGCCAGGTGGGCGAGCGCGTCTCCTTCTTCGTCATCACCGGCAAGACGACCGACGATCTCTATGCCGGTTACGCAAAGCTCACCGGCGCGACGCCGCTGCCGCCCAAGGCGGGCTTCGGCCTGATCCAGAGCAAGGCGCGCTACGAGAGCGAGAAGGAACTGCTCGACATCGCCAATGGCTATCGCCAGCGTAACCTGCCGCTCGACGTGATGGTGCTCGACTGGTTCTACTGGACCCGCATGGGCCAGATGGACATCGACCGGACCTATTTCCCCGATCCCAAGGGGATGAACGACAAGCTGAACGCCATGGGTATGCGCTCGATCATCAGCGTCTGGCCCCGCTTCGAGCGCGAATCGCGCTATTTCGAGATGCTCGCGACCAAGGGCTGGTTCCTGCATGACAAGGACGGCAATCCCATTGACGGCCTGCCGATGCGCTTCGACCGCGCCGGCGCGCTCATCGACAGCACCAACCCGGAGGCGCGCGAATGGTTCTGGGGGAAGATCCGCGACAATATCGCGTCCCAGGGTTTCGACTGGTTCTGGCTGGACGAAACCGAGCCGGACCTGGTGCCCGACGGCTATTTCTATGCCAAGGGATCGGGCGACCGCTATCACAACCTCTTCCCGCTGGTGCACACCACGGGCGTAGCCGAAGGATCGGAACGCGACCGTCCCGGCTTCCGCAACATGATCCTCGCCAGAGCCGCCTATCTCGGGTCGCAGCGCAATGGCGGCCTCTTCTGGTCCTCCGACGTCAAGTCCACTTGGGAAGCGCTCCAGCGCCAGGTGCCCGCCGGGCTTAACTTCACCGCCTCGGGCCTCGCTTATTGGGGCAGTGACATTGGCGGCTGGCAATGGCCCAGCGGCCCCAGGGCGGAACATCCGATCCTCGTCGATCCCTCCGGGGCCACCGCGATGGGCCCGGACTATCCCGACTATCCCGAACTGTTCGTGCGCTGGTTCCAGTATAGCGTCTTCACCCCAACGTTGCGCATCCACGGCCAGCGGCCGGGCACGGCGCTGTGGGAATATGGCAAGGCGGCCGAGCCGATCCTGGCCGACTGGCTGCGCCTGCGCTACACACTGATGCCCTATGTCTACGCGCTCGGCCGCCATACCTATGATACGGGCGCACCTTTCATGCGCGGCCTGTTCATGGACTTCCCGAAAGATCCGAAGGTCTCCGACATCGGCGATCAATATATGTTCGGCCCGGCCTTCCTGGTCGCCCCGGTGACGCAGCAGGGCCAGACGAAACGCTCCGTCTACCTGCCCGCCGGCACGGCCTGGTATGATTACTGGACCAACCAGAAGTTCGAAGGCGGCCAGACGATCGAGGTCGATGCGCCCATCAGCCGGATCCCCCTGTTCGTGAAGGCCGGGTCGATCGTGCCGATGGGCGTACAGGTGAAGAGCACGGCGGAGAAGCAGGTGCTGGAAAGCATCCGGGTCTACCCAGGGGCCGACGCCCGCTTCACCCTTTATGACGATGATGGCACGACCAACGCCTATCGCAAGGGCGGCAGTAAGGCCGAACTGGTCTGGAATGATGCCGCGAAATCGCTGACGAGCAAGACGAAGCTGCCCACCGGCCAGGCGATCGCCGGCTTGGTGCAGATCGTCGGCCAATAAGGAGACGAGACAAATGACGGGTATCAACCGCCGTGAACTGGGGCTGGGCCTGGGCGCAGCCGCACTGGGCGCCACGCTGACCGGAGGCACGGCTGCGACCGCGCAGGCCGCGCCGAACGCCGCCCCGCAGGACGCGCTTTCCTTCCCGTCCGACTTTCTCTGGGGCTGCGCCACCGCAGCCTACCAGATCGAGGGCGCAGCGAAGGAAGATGGCCGCGGCCTCACCAACTGGGACGTCTTTTCCCACACCCCCGGCAAGGTCGCCAATGGCGACACCGGCGACGTCGCCTGCGACAGCTATCACCGCTATCAGGACGACATCGCGCTGCTCAAGGCGCTGGGCGTGAAGGCCTATCGCTTCTCGATCGCCTGGTCGCGCATCTTCCCCGATGGCAAGGGCAATCCGAACCAGAAGGGCGTGGACTATTATAACCGCCTGGTCGACGGCCTGCTGGCGGCGGGCATCACCCCGCATGTCACGCTGTTCCACTGGGATCTGCCCCATGCCCTACCGGGCGGCTGGCAAAACCGCGACACGTCCTACGCCTTCGCCGACTATGCCGGCTACACGGCCGGCAAGCTGGGCGACCGGGTCCGGCATTTCATGACGGTCAACGAACTGCGCTGCTTCACCGACCTGAGCTACATGACCGGCGGCAAGGCACCGGGCCTCAAGCTGCCGATGGGGCAGGTCAACCAGATCCGCCACCATGGCGTGCTGGCCCATGGCCTGGGCGTGCAGGCGATCCGGGCTGCGACGAAAGCAGGGACGCAGGTCGGCATCGCCGACAATCCCAATATCTACGTCCCCGCGATCGAGACCCCCGAACATATCGAGGCGGTAAAGAAGGCGGTGCGCGAAGAAAACGCCATGTTCCTGACGGCGATCATGGAGGGACGCTATATCGACAGCTATCTGACCGCGCAGGGCAAGGACGCGCCCAAGGTCAAGGATGGCGACATGAAGCTGATCGGCGCGCCGCTCGATTTCCTGTCGGTCAATGTCTATACCGGCAACACGGTGCGCGCCGACGAAACTGCGCCGTCGGGCTACAAGATCCTGCCCCATCCGGGGCAGGCGCCGCGCATGCCCTCCCCCTGGCTCTATGTCACGCCGGAGGTCATCTATTGGGGGATGCGCGCCATCAGCGAGAATTGGAAGCCCAAGGGGCTCTATATCTCCGAAAATGGCTGCTCGGCAGACGACAAGGTTTCGGCGGACGGCAAGGTCTATGACACTGACCGCGTCATGTATCTGCGCAATTATATGACGCACCTCCAGCGCGCCACGCGCGAAGGGCTGCCCGTCAAGGGCTATTTC
The DNA here is from genome assembly GCF_001650725.1 of Sphingobium sp. TCM1. Taxonomy (GTDB): domain Bacteria; phylum Pseudomonadota; class Alphaproteobacteria; order Sphingomonadales; family Sphingomonadaceae; genus Sphingobium. The sequence goes on from NZ_LXVX01000038.1 coordinate 115,255, forward strand.
GTCTGGAGCCTGATGGACAATTTCGAGTGGGAGGACGGCTATACCAAGCTGTTCGGCATCCACCATGTCGACTTCAAGACCCAGAAGCGCACCCCCAAGCTCAGCGCCGACTGGTATCGCGAACTGGTCCGCACCAATCATTTGGTCTGACAGTCCTCTTCATTATCCAGACAAGACCGCTGAGGGCGATGGTTCCCAACCGTCCTCGGCGGTCAATATCGTCTCCTTGAACGCATGTGCGGTCGGGGACAGAATTTTCCGGTGGATCAACCACAAGCGACTTTTGACCGGCGTCGCGAAAGACCGATAGGTCAGGTTGTCGACATGCAAGCGGGTCAGCGACCGCGCCAGGATCGTGGCGCCAAATCCGGCAGCCACCAGGCCGAGCAGCGTCGCGAGACTGCCGGCCTCCTGCGCGATGTTCGGCCGAAAACCCGCCTGTTCGCACATCGCCAGAAAATGCTCGTTGAAACCGGCGCCGGCAACCGCCCCGTACAATACCAGCGGTTCATCCTTGAGGTCGTCGATCGCCGGATTGCGCAGCTGTCGCGCCAGCCGATGATCCTGCCGGATCGCCAGGAACATCTCCTCCTCGACCAATTGCAGGGGCACGAGGCCGTCGGGCAGGACGGGCTGATCGAAACAGCGCACGATCGCCACGTCCATATGGCCGCGCTCCACGGCATCGATCTGCCCGTCCCGCCCCAATTCCTGCAGGTTGAGCGTTACATTCGGGAATGACTGCCGGAACTGATACAGCGCCCTGGCGAGGCGCGGAACGAACGGTCCCGATGCAGTGAAGCCCAGGGACAGGTGGCCGATCTGTCCCATCTGCGCCAGCCGCGCAGTCTGCGCCGCCCGTTCGGCCTGCGCGATCGTCGCGCGCGCTTCGGGCGCGAACAGCCGCCCTGCTTCGGTCAAACTCACGCGCCGGCTCGTGCGGTCGAACAAGCGGACACCCAATTCTTCTTCCAGCGATCTTATCTGTTGGCTGAGCGGAGGTTGCGAGATGCCGAGACGCAAGGCGGCCCGGCCGAAATGCATTTCCTCGGCCACGCACAGGAAATAGCGCAAATGTCGCAAATCCATGAATCAAGACGTCCAAGCTATCAATACAGCCATATTATATATTAGACGCGACAAATTCCAGGTTGCATGGCGAAACTGGATGTGGCGATGGTTCGCCGTCGTTCCGAAGGCCATGTGCGATCCGCCCCCGATGCCGTAGCCTGCCGGACCCGGACCATCGTCACATTCATGAATGACATTCGTCAGATCATGCCGCGCCAAGCGGCTTTATCCGCCGGGATGGTTGCGCTAACAACGAGCTGTTCCTTCAGGAGAGGCATTTTTCTCACGTCCGGCAGTCCCGCCGGGATGTTCCGGAGTCGTGCATGATCGGTATCGTCAAGGTTGCGCTCAACCGCCCCCTGACCTTCATTGTGATGGCGATACTGGTCGCGATCGTGGGGCTGCTCGCTGCCTTCCGCACACCCGTCGACATGTTCCCCAACATCCGCATCCCGGTCGTGGCGGTCGCTTGGCAATATGCCGGCCTTTCGCCCGAAGACATGTCCAACCGGATCGTCGGCCCCTATGAACGCGTGCTGACCACCACCGTCAACGACATCGAACATATCGAAAGCCAGTCGCTCCAGGGCGTGGGCATCATCAAGATCTATTTTCAGCCGGGCGCCGACATCCGCACCGCGACCGCGCAGGTGACGTCCATCTCGCAGACCGTACTGCGCCAGATGCCGCCGGGCATCACCCCGCCGCTCATCCTGAACTACAGCGCCTCGACCGTGCCGATCCTGCAACTTGCCCTCTCTGGCAAGGGCCTGTCGGAACAGCAGCTCTTCGATCTGGGCCAGAACCAGATTCGTCCGCAACTCGTCACCATTCCCGGCCTCGCCATGCCCTTCCCTTCGGGCGGCAAGCAGCGACAGGTGCAGATCGACCTCAACCCGCTGGCGCTCCAGTCCAAGGGGCTCTCGGCGCAGGATGTCGGCAATGCGATCGCCGCGCAGAACCAGATCAATCCCGCAGGCTTCGTCAAGGTCGGCGCGACCCAGTATAGCGTGCGCCTGAACAATGCACCAAGTTCCATCGTGGCGCTGAACGATTTGCCGGTAAAGGTCGTCAACGGCGCGACCATCTACATGCGCGACGTCGCCTATGTCCGCGACGGCAGTGGTCCGCAGCAGAATATCGTCCATGTGGAAGGCAGCCGCTCTGCACTGCTGACGGTGCTCAAAAATGGCGCGACCTCGACCCTGGCGATCGTCGACGGGGTGAAGGAGGCCCTGCCCCGCATTGCAGCCACCCTGCCGGACAATCTCAGGATCCTGCCGGTCGGCGATCAGTCCCTGTTCGTGAAGGCAGCGGTCGAGGGCGTGATTCACGAAGGCGCGATCGCGGCGGCATTGACCTCGCTGATGATCCTGCTGTTCCTCGGCAGTTGGCGGTCGACCGTCATCATCGCCCTGTCGATCCCGCTGGCGATCCTGGCCGCCATCGCGGCGCTGGCGGCGTTCGGGCAAACGCTCAACGTCATGACGCTGGGCGGCCTGGCGCTGGCGGTCGGCATCCTGGTCGACGACGCCACCGTGACGATCGAGAATATCAACTGGCACCTGGAACAGGGCAAGGGCGTTACCCAGGCCATATTGGACGGCGCGGCGCAGATCGTCGCGCCCGCCTTCGTCGCCCTGCTCTGCATCTGCATCGTGTTCGTGCCGATGTTCTTCCTGCCGGGCGTCGCGGGCTTCCTGTTCGTGCCGATGGCGCTTTCGGTGGTCTTCGCGATGATCGCGTCCTTCATCCTGTCGCGCACGCTGGTCCCCACGCTCGCCATGTATCTGCTGAGACCGCATGTCGATCATGGCGACGCGCACATGAGCGGCAATGCGGCATCCCGCAATCCGCTCGTCCGCTTTCAGCGCAGATTCGAAGCGCGCTTCGAAGCGATCCGCACCGGCTATATCGGTTTGCTCCGCCGCGCCCTTGATGCCCTCAAGCCCTTCCTGCTGGGCTTCATGGGAATCGTGATACTGTCCTTCGGACTGCTGCCGATGCTGGGCAGCAACTTCTTCCCGTCGGTCGATTCGGGCCAGATCGCCATGCATATCCGCGTCCCGGTCGGGTCGCGGATCGAAGATACCGCCGCCCGCTTCGACCGGATCGGGCGGGAAGTGCGCAAGATGATCCCGGCCGCCGAACTGGGATCGATCACCGACAATATCGGCCTGCCGGTCAGTTCCATCAACACCGTCTACAATAATAGCGGCACCATCGGCCCGCAGGATGGCGACATGCTGATCGCCCTCAATCATGGCCACCGCCCGACCGATCGGATCGTCGCCGAATTGCGCCGCGAACTGCCGCGCCGCTTCCCCGGCACGACCTTCGCGTTCCTGCCCGCCGACATTACGAGCCAGATATTGAACTTCGGCGCACCCGCCCCGATCGACATCCAGATCGCCGGCAAGGATGCCCAGGCCAATCGCGCCTATGCCCAGAAGCTGCTGGCCCGGATCGCGACCATTCCCGGCCTGGCCGACGGCCGCATCCAGCAGCCCGGCCGCGCGCCGCAACTCGACATCGATGTCGACCGATCGCGTGTCGGCCAGTTCGGCCTGACCGAGCGTGACGTCACGACCAGCCTGGCGAGCCAGCTGGCCGGCACGTCGCAGACCGCGCCCGTCTTCTTCGTGAACCCCGAAAATGGCGTACAATATCCGGTCGTCGCGCAGGCGCCCGAATATCTGGTGGGCTCGCTCAGCGACCTCGCCAACGTCCCCGTCTCGGGCACCAACGCGACGGCGGTGCAGCCGCTGGGAGGGCTTGCGACCATCCTTCGGTCCAGCACCGTGCCAGTCGTGTCCCACTATAATATCGCGCCCGTACTGGACATCTTCGCCACCACCCAGGGCCGCGATCTCGGTGCGGTGGCCGGTGACATCGAAAAGGTCATCCAGTCGATGGAAAAGGACCAGCCCAAAGGTGCGACCGTCACCATCCGGGGCCAATATGCGACGATGAACACGGCATTTTCGGGTCTGGGCTTCGGCCTCGCCGGCGCCGTGGTGCTGATCTACCTGCTGATCGTCGTGAATTTCCAGAGCTGGGTCGACCCCTTCGTCATCATCACCGCCCTGCCCGCGGCCCTTGCCGGCATCATATGGATGCTGTTCATGACCGGCACCACCTTGTCGGTCCCGGCCCTGACCGGCGCAATCATGTGCATGGGGGTCGCGACCGCCAACGCGATCCTCGTGGTCAGCTTCGCCCGTGAACGGCTCGCCGAACTGGGGGATGCGACCAAGGCCGCGCTTGAAGCCGGGATGGTCCGCTTCCGCCCCGTGCTGATGACCGCACTCGCCATGATCATCGGCATGGGCCCGATGGCGCTCGGCCTCGGCGAGGGCGGCGAGCAGAATGCTCCGCTCGGCCGCGCGGTCGTCGGCGGCCTGGTGTGCGCCACCATCGCCACCCTCTTCTTCGTCCCCACCGTCTTCGCCCTTGTCCACCGCAAGCAAGGGCAACAGCCCGTCACCATGGAAATGCAGCCCAACCATGTCTGAGCAGAACGCCCCCATCGAGAACCCCGCCCAGGCCGGACCCGATAGCCGCACCCTGAAGCGCGTCGGCATTGGCGCGGCCATCCTGGCCATCGCGGTCGTCGGCGCCGGTATCGCCTCACGCATCAGCGCGACCAACCAGCTGCGCCAGACCGCAGCGGAAGCGGCCCTGCCTGTCGTGGCGATTGTGACGCCCACCGCTGACGCGGAGGCGAACGCACTCGTGCTGCCTGGCAATGTCCAGGCGTTCAACAGCGCCGCCATCTATGCCCGCACCAATGGCTATGTCCGCCGCTGGCTGGCCGACATCGGCGATCACGTCCATGCGGGCCAGCCGCTCGCGATTCTCGACGCGCCCGAAGTCGACCAGCAACTCGCCGCCGCACAGGCGGACTATCAGACGGCGCTGGCCAACCAGCGGCTGGCGGCCACGACGGCGAAGCGCTGGGCCAGCATGTTGAAGGAAGATGCCGTTTCGCAGCAGGAGACGGATGAGAAAGCCGGCGATCTCGCCGCGCGTGTCGCCGTATCCAATGCCGCGCTCGCCAATGTAAAACGACTGAAGGCGCTCCAGGGATTCACTCGCCTGACTGCTCCTTTCGATGGCGTCGTCACCAGCCGCTCGGCGCAGATCGGCGCGCTCGTCGTCGCGGGCAATGCCGCGGCGCAGCCTCTCTTCACCGTGTCGGACGTGCATCGCGTGCGTATCTATGTCCGCGTGCCGCAGGGCTATTCGGCCGCCGTCAGGCCCGGCAATATGGCGACCCTGTCGCTGCCCGAATATCCGGAACGGAGCTTTCCCGCCACCATGACAAGCAGCGCCGGCGCGGTCGACCCGCAATCCGGCGCCGTTCTGGTGCAGTTGCAGGCGGCCAATCCCGACGCGGCGCTCAAGCCCGGCGCATTCGCGCAGGTGCGTTTCCAGGTCGATGCCGGCCGAGGCAACGGATTGACGCTGCCGGGCAGCGCGATCCTCTACGGCAATGACGGCCCGACGGTCGCCGTGGTCGGCCGGGATGGCCGCGTGACGGTGAAGCCAGTCACCATCGCCCGCGACGAAGGGGCGAACGTCCAGCTGTCGGGCGGCGTGACCTTGGCGGACAAGGTCATCGACACTCCGCCGGACGCGATCCGCACGGGCGACCGCGTTCAGGTGCAGGCGGCGGCGGCCGGTGGAAAGGGCGCCGCGCATGGGCGTTGATCGCCGCCGTGCAGCACTGTTTCCCGCACTGCTGCCCACTCTCCTCGCCGCCTGTTCGATGGCGCCGGACTATCATCCGCCTGAAACGGCGACCCCTGCCGCCTTCAAGGAAGTGGCGGGCTGGACCGCCGCCCGGCCGATGGATGCCGCGCCGCGCGGCGCCTGGTGGGAAGCCTTTGGCGATCCGGTGCTGAACGATCTGGAGACGCGCGCGGAAAGGGCCAGCCCGACGCTGGCCGCCGCCCTCGCCCGATACGACCAGGCGCGCGCCACCGCACGGGTGGAGGCATCCGGCCTTGTACCGACTATCAGCGCCGGGGCCGATGCCAGCCGGCGCCGCGTGTCGGGCAATCGCTTCCAGGGCAATGGCAACGCGATCACCTATGACGATTATGCAGCGGGCGGCGCGGTCGACTATGAAATCGATCTGTGGGGTCGCATCCGCAACAGCGTCGCGGCTGCCCGCGCCGATGCGCAGGCCAGCGAGGCCGACCTGGCGTCGGCGCGGCTCAGTTTGCAGGCTTCGGTCGCCGACGCCTATGCGCGGCTGCGCGGCCTCGACGCCCAGGCGGCCTTGCTGCGCCAGACAGTCGAGGCATTCGAGCGCGCCTATCAATTGACCGCCACGCGCCGATCGGGCGGCATCGCGTCGGGCATGGACGTCAACCGCGCGAAAACCGCGCTCAGCAACGCGCGTGCCCAGATTTCCGCCGTGGCAAATGAACGCGCGGCGACCGAACATGAAATCGCGGCACTGGTCGGAATCCTCGCGTCCGATTTTACGATCGCCCCTCAAGACGCGCTTCCGCAGATGCCCGCCATCCCTTCAGGCACACCCTCGGAACTGTTGCAGCGCCGGCCCGATATCGCAGCGGCGGAGCGACGCGTCCTTGCCGCCAACGCCCGCATCGGCGTCGCCAAGGCAGCCTATTTCCCCTCGCTCACACTCGGCCTCACCGGCGGCTGGGAAACGACGCACGGTGATCTGCTGCGCAGCCCCAACAGCTTCTGGGGACTGGGGCCATTGTCGGCGCTCGCCACCCTGTTCGACGGAGGCCGTCGCAAAGGACAGGTCCGCTTTTCACGCGCCGAATATGAAGAGTTGGCTGCCCTCTATCGCGATACGGTGCTCACCGCCTTCCGCCAGACTGAAGACGCAATCGCGGCGAACCGTCATCTCGCCACGCAATCGGCGGACCAGCGCGACGCCGCCGAGGCCGCTGAACGGACCAGCAGAATTGCCTTCAGCCGCTATCGCGACGGCGCGTCCGATTATCTGGAGGTCGTGACCGCCCAGACCGACGCGCTCGACGCCCGCCGCGCGCTGATCGCTGTCGATACCAGCCGCTTGCGCGCAAGCATCGCCCTGATCAAGGCGATGGGCGGTCCCGCTGGCGGTTGATCCATTCCGGCTGCGATCCTGCCGGGACGGACGACCTTGTCAAACCCACCTACGGGAAACCCCTTAGTTGGAAGAACATCCTACATGAAGCAGTGAGTCGAGAGCGCCGGGAACGCTACCATGCATGAAAATTGTCGCCGCTGTCCCGGAGACGTATCGCGATTGAGAGCGCATGTAAAAAGATGATCAGTGACGTGAAGAACGCTACCGATGCATCGCCTGTATCGGATCAGGAATTCGAATTTACTCTTAAAATTCGAGTCGAATGTCTCAAATCTCTCTGGCAGGCTGCCGCCGTGCACTGCATGAGCGAGTATAACGATTCGACGGATGATCTGATCGATCTCATCGGCCCTGAAGAGGACCCATCAATCGAAGACTGTCTGATGGCGTTGGTCCTGCCCGAACGGGTATCGGGCTGCGTCATGCTGAACGCGGTTCTGGAGCAACAATCCGGCGGGCAGGCGGGCTGAACCGAAAAAGCGGAGTCAGCCCTTGCCCTCTCATTCGACTGCGGCCACGCCAACCAGGCCATAAAGCGGCATTCGGATGCCATTGACCCCCAGCATGATGTCCGTGCCACTGCTGACCACGTCGCTCACTTTCGCGACCGAATTGATGGTGGCGTCCAGCGGATCGCCGCTGGCTGCCGTCGCCGTGACGGACAGGGTATAGGCGCCATCCGCCGCGCGCGTGCCGTCGCTCTGGGTTCCGTCCCATTCGAAGCGGCCCTGCGTCTCGGGATCGAGCGTCGCCGTATGCACGACCTTGCCGGATGAATCGGTCACGGTTGCGGTGATCGACGCCGGCGTGCCGTCCACATAATAGGTCCAGGTCGCAGGATCGCTGCCAAGACCGGCAATCGCGGAATCGAAACGAGCTTCCTTCCCGATGAAGCTCGACGCCTGCGACATCTGCTGGGCGCTGAGCTGGGACACGATGTCCTGCAAGGACGCATTTTGCTGGATCGCCTGCTCGACCTGCGAATATTGCACCAGTTGCTGGGTATATTCGGACGTATCCATCGGATCGAGCGGATCCTGATTCTGCATCTGCGTGGTGAGCAGTTTCAGGAACATTGTATAGTCCGTGGACAGTCCGGCCAGTTGCGAAGTCGCTGTACCGGAGGCCGTCGTCGTGTTGACCGTCGTCATGTCGTGCGTCCTTATGCCTTGAGGTCGATCCGCCCGCTGGCGCGCAGCGGTCGGTAAAGGGGATCGGCAGCCTCGCCGTCCCCGGCAAGCCGGGCCTGCGCAGCCGGATGATGTTGGTCGCGTTTCCAGCCCTGGCCGCCATTGCCGCCCTGCCCGCCGTCGTTCGCTCTTGCATCGAAGCGGAGCGACTGGGCGTCGGAGCGGATGCCCGCATCGACCAGCGCGCGGTTGAGATCACCGCTTTCGCGCCGCAGCATGTCAAGCGCCGCCGGGCTTTCGGCTGACATGACCGCGCGCAGCGTGCCGTCGCGATCGAAGGACAAGCGCACGTCGATGCGTCCCATTTCGCGTGGGTCGAGTCGGATCAGCAGGTCTTCCTTGTCGCCCTTGGCGGCCCTGGCGACTTCGACGCCAATATCCGCGCCGATACGGCCGGGTTGCGCCTGGACGACGGGCGCCATCGCCACACTCTGCGGCATGGAGGGATAGGGGCTGACTGCCGGGCTTCCGGATACGGGCGCCATGGTCTGTGTCAGCAGGGGCGCCGGCAGGCTGCTTTCACCCTTGAACGCGATCAGCGGCTGCGCAATGTCGCTCCTATCAGGGGCGGGGTTGCGCGGATCGGCAATCTCGGCCCGGATGGGCGCTGTCGATGGCGTCATCTCCCGAGCACCATCTGCACCGGCCGCAGGATTCGGCGCTGCGGGTCGCGGCGTCGCAACGGCCATCATAGTAGGGGCCATTTCCACCGGCGGCGCGATGCGGCTTGCGATCGACATGTTCGTCGGGGGATTTGCACCAGCCGACTCCTCCGGGTTGCCCGAAACATGCTTCGCCGGCTGGCCCAATTCGCCTGTAAATGCGGGCGCGATGCCCGGGCCAGCCAGGTTCATCGGCAACGGCGCGGCCAGGAACGCATCGGAATTGGACGGAGCCGTCGCAACCCCATCCTGATCCGCAGCCTCGGCCGGCCTGGCCATGTCCGTTTCGCGCATGGTCGCTTTTGCCGCAGGCCTGGCGATGGGCGGCAGCGGCGCAGCCTGAACCGGAGCGATCGGAAGCGGCATGGGCGGCGACGGTTCCGCCGGACTCTCCACAGGCGTTTCAGCTGTCTGGATCGCTGTCGGCTTTGCGCCGGCCTCGGACGGCTGCGGCTGCGTTTCCGGCTCTGGTTGCGTTTCCGGCTCTGGCTCTGGCCGCGCCTCCGAAACAGCGATCTCGGGACGAACGGGCGCGGCCAGCACGCTCTCGCCCTTGTCCCGCCCACGCGGTGCCAGCGGCGCTGGCGCCGCGTTCATGGCGGGCTCCTCTGGCAGGGATGTCTGCTTCATCCCCATATCGGGCGACGCCATGACGGCCGTTTCGGTCGGGACGGCCCCCAAATTCGCTGGCGCGTCCGCTTTCGGCGCGGCCATGCCATCGACCAAGGCGCCAAAGCCCGGGACGGGCATGGACAGGGGCGGCGCTTCCGGCGATGCCATCATGGGCGTGGAGGATGCCGGAGCGGACAAGATCATCGATGCTGCTGTCATGGTCTTTCGATCTTGATGGCGGCGACAAGCCACCGCATGTCATTCATTATAGAGGATGGACGGCCGTCCCGGTCGCGTCAGCCGATTGTTCCGAGGCTGCGCAGCCGCGCCCGGGCATGAACCTCATTCTGCGACAGCACGACGGTTGCCGGTCGCACCCGTTCAATGATCGAGCGCACGAATGGGCGCAGCGGCGGACTGGTGAGCAGGCAGGGAATCTCGCCCTGGGTTGCGAAACGATCATAGGTCTCGCGAACGGCGGCGATGAACGCCTGGAGGCTGGATGGCGCCATTGCGAGATGGCGCTCGTCGCCCTGCCCGATAATGCTTTCCGCAAATGCCTCGTCCCACTGGCTGCCCAGCGTCACCACCGGAATGCTGCCGTCATGGGTCTGCTGCGCGGAAATCTGGCGAGCGAGGCGGGCACGGACATGCTCCGTCACCTGGGTCAGGTTGGCGGTCATCGCGGTCGCCTCGGCGATGCCCTCCAGGATGGTGGGGATGTCGCGGATCGACACGCCTTCGGCCAGCAGGTTCTGCAACACGCGCTGCACCCCGGAAATGGAGATTCTCGCCGGTATCAGGTCGGCAATCAGCTTCTCAGCTTCCTTGTGGACCTCGTTCAGCAGCTTCTGGGTCTCCGCATAGGACAGCAGGTCGGCGATATTGTCCTTCACGATTTCGGTCAGATGGGTGGTAACGACGGTGCCGCAATCGACCACCGCCAGCCCACGGAACCCGGCCTCCTCGCGCATATCGCGGTCGATCCAGAGGGCCGGAAGCTGGAATACCGGCTCCTTCGTGGGTTCGCCCCTGATGCCCGGTTCCTGGCCAGAGGCGTTGATGACCAGCAGCTTGCCGATGCGCAATTCGCCGCGGGCGATCTCGGTCTCCTTGACATAGACCACATATTCATTGGCCTGGAGCGCCATATTGTCGAGGATGCGAACCGATGGCAGCACGAAGCCGAAATCGACCGCCATCTGGCGGCGAAGCGCACGGACCTGATCGTCGAGCCGCGGTTCGGCGCTCGCATCATTGATCATCGGCAGCAGGCCATAGCCCAGTTCGATCCGCAGCGCGTCGATGGCAAGGGTGCGGGCGATGGGTTCCTCGACCTGCGCGACCTGCTGTCGCGCGGCGACTTCCTCGATGCGCGCCTGAATGGCCGCCGCCTCCGCCTTCCTCGTCATCGACCAGGCCAGCCAGCCGCAAATGCCGCCGAACAGGGCGAACGGCGCGAAGGGCAGGCCCGGCATCAGCGCCAGCATCAGCATCAGCGCGGCGACCACACCGAACGCCTTGGGATAGCGGCCGAGCTGCTCTCCCAGCGCCGCGCCGGTCTTGCCGGCAACCCCGCCCTTCGATACCAGCAGGCCGGCTGCGGTCGATACGATCAGCGCAGGAATCTGGCTGACCAGCCCGTCGCCGACAGTCAGGATGGTGTAGGTAGTGAAGGCCTCGCCAAAGGGCACGCCATGGATGGCGACGCCGATGATCAGGCCTACGACGATATTGATCGCCGTGATCAGCAATGCCGCAACGGCATCGCCCTTCACGAATTTCGACGCGCCGTCCATCGCGCCGTAGAAGCCGCTTTCGGCCTCGATCTCGGCGCGGCGTTCGCGCGCCTGCACCTCGGTGATCGTGCCGGCGTTCAGGTCTGCGTCGATCGCCATCTGCTTGCCGGGCATCGCGTCCAGGCTGAAGCGCGCGCCGACTTCGGCGATGCGCCCCGCGCCCTTGGTGATGACGACGAAGTTGATTACGATCAGGATGGCGAAGATGGTGAGGCCGATCACCGTCTCCCCGCCCATCAGGAACTCGCCGAACGCTGCGATCACGCCGCCGGCGGCCTGGTGCCCCTCATGCCCATGGCCCAGGATCAGACGGGTCGAAGCCAGGTTGAGGCCGAGCCGCAACATCGTGACGATCAACAGGATCGTAGGGAAACTCGACAGCTGAAGCGGCTTGTCGATGAACAGCGCGGTCATCAGGATGAGCACCGACGCCGTGATCGACAGCGCCAGGCCCAGGTCCAGCATCCATGCCGGCATCGGCAGGATCAGCATCGCAATGATCCCCGTGACGCCCAGTGCCAGCGCCAGGTCGCGGCCGGGGCCGAGGCGCGCGATCATCTCGTCGAACTTTGCGGGGAGCTGGACTTTCATGAGTGTATTCCGATGCGATGAGGGTCAGGCAATCCTTCTCCCCGCGGGGGAGAAGGAAGAGATCAATGCCGCAGCAGGCCCGCCGGCGGTGAGAAGTCATCTCTCAGGAACAAGCGCAGCTTGTTGCGGATCGTACGCACCGAAATGCCCAGCATCGCGGCGGCCGTGGTGCGATTGCCCCGGCAGCGATCGAGGGTCTGGAGGATCAGCGCGCGCTCGACATCGTCGACGCTGTGTCCGACCAGTTCCTCTACGGCTGCGGCCATCGCCTGGTTGGCCGCACGCTCGCCACGCAGCCGGGCGATCACGTCGGGCAGGTTCACCGCGACATCCACCACCACCAGCTCGCCCACGGTCCGGCGCCAATTTTCCAGCGCATTGCAGTCCGCCGTGCCGACCGCAATGCTGGCGGCGGACCCGCGCACCATCTCGACGGCAAGACCCATCGTCTTGTTCAAATCGCCCACCAGCAGCAGGCGGGTCGGATCATGGTCTGAAACGAACATCAACGCTCCTGTCGCACAATTTCGGTAAGGGTGATGCCGAGCGCGCTGTCGATGAGGACGACTTCGCCGCGTGCGATCAGGCGGTTGTTGACGAAGATGTCGACCGGTTCACCCACGCGGCGGTCCAGTTCGACCACCATGCCAGGTTTCAGCCGCAGCAGTTCGCCAATGTCCATCCGCGCCCGGCCCAGGATCGCCTGCACCTTGACCGGCACGTCGAACACTGCCTGAAGATCATCGGGCGCGGGCGGCGCGGTCGGACGCGGCGACCAATTGGGGTCGGCATTCATCTCCACATCATCGACGCCGTCGGTCAGATGGGCCGGCGAGAGTTGCCGAGGTTCCATATTTTCACTCATTGCATCCCCTTTCATGCATTCATCCATTGCCGGATCACCGAGGCGGATTCCGCCGGTCCGGCGGCGATGGCGTCGCCGATGCGCTTCAGCGCGGAGACCTTGATCCGCCCGTCGATCTGGGCGAGCGCGATTTCCTCATCGAGCAGCGGCACATCCTGCGCGCGGACTTCCTCCAGCTGGCGGATCGCTTCCTCGTCGCCATCGGCCGCACGCTGGGCGAGCGTGGCCATTTCCTCATTCTCCGCAGCCAGCAGATGTTCGACCGGCTCCACTTCGCCTTCGACAGGCATAACCTTTGGCCGCAACATGCGGATGGCGAACAGGACAACGCCACCGATCAGCACATATTTGGCAAGGTCGAGCAGGCCGTCGGCGGTGACACCGAAAGGCAGACCCTCGGCCGGTTCGTCGAGCTCGCCGGGCGCGGCAAAGCTCATATTCTCGACGACCACGCTGTCGCCGCGTTCGGCATCGAAGCCCACTGCATTTTCCACCAGGCGCTGAAGCCGCTGCATCTCGCCCTGCGGCAGACCCTTGGGACCGCCGTCCACCATCACCGCGACAGTCAGGCGCGACACCTTACCGGGCGAGCGGACACTCACCTTCTGGGTGCGGCTGTTCTGGTAGGTGATGTCCTCGGATGTTTCGTTGCGGGCGGAACGGCGGCTCTCGCCCCCCGTCCCGTTGATCGCAGCCTCATTGTCGGGCAACTGTGCGCCGACGGTCACGCCCTGCGCGCCCGCGCCGCTTTCGTCATTCTGATCGCTGGATTCGACTGTCACCTGATGGGCGACGACCTGGGTATCGGGATCGAATATCTCCGCCTCTTCACGCACCTGATCGCGCTCCAGCACGGCGGCAACCTCGGCGCGGACCTTACCGGCGCCCACGATCGGCGCCAACATGGCCTCGATCTCGGTCCTCAACTTGTTCTCGACGGAGGCCTGACGCTCGTCGATCTCGGATGAACCGGCGCTTCCGCTCTCGCCCGCCCGGGCCAGAAGCGCGCCCGACTGGTCGACGATCGACACGCTTTCGGGCGACAATTCGGGCACGGCCGATGCGACCAGGTGGCGAATGGCCTGCACCGATTCACCGGGGAGGCGGCCGGTAGTTTTGACCGTGACCGCTGCGGTCGCCTTGCGCCGCTCCGTCTCGAACATCGCGCGCTCCGGCATGACCAGATGCACTCGCGCCTTGGTGACGCGCTCCAGGCTTTCGATCGACCGGGACAGTTCCCCCTCGATGGCGCGGGTCTCGTTGAGCTTCGCGCGCGACGCCGACATGCCGAAGGGCTGTTCGGCGTCCAGCACGTCATAGCCGATCTTCCCGCCGAGCTGATCGCCGGCCATGGCCATGCGCAGTTCCGGCAATTTGTCGACCGGCGCCATGACGGACGTGCCATCGGCAGAAATCTGGAACGGGACGCCCTGTCCCTTGAGCTTTTCGCCGATCGCCTGCGTGGCGGAGGGTTCCAGGTCGGTGTAAAGGAATCCCATCTCGCTCGATGGGCTTCGCAGAGCCAGATAGCCGATGCCCAGCAACAGGGCCGCGGCAACGCCCCCCATCAGCAAGGCGCGACGAGGGCCGATCTGCTCGATAAAATTCCGCAAAGCGTTCAAGGCTGCCTCTTCTTGAGAGAGGGGGCGGCCCCCTGGCCGTCCCGCTCCTTCATTATAGGAGGATCAGCTAGGCAATAGTTGCCCGCGGCGGGAAAAGTTTACACCGTGCCGGCCTCTCCCAGCAGCCCATCCAGTTCGCGCGCCACGGCGGCGCGGCGCGCTGCGGCCTCGACGATCAGCCCGCCTTCGGCCCAGCCGATATGGGCGTCATGCCGCGCGATCGTCGCGTCTGCGACGATCGCGATATTGAGGGCGCGTCGTTCCCCCGCGCGGCGTTCCGCCACCAGCCGCTCGACATCCTCCAGGCTGTCGGGATGAACGCGGATCGATACGGACGTGCCGCGCACGACCTGCCGCAGCACGCGGCCCAGCGCTTCGTCGATCGCCTGCCCCGGCGCCTGCCGGATCGCATGGCCAGCGATCATCTCCGCGGCGCAAAGCGCCACCTCGGCGGCCTCGCGCATGATGCGATCGCTTTCGTGCGCCCATTGCCCACCCAGTTCGTCCAGCGCAGCGTGGAGCGCGTCGGTTGCGGACAGCATGGCTTCCGCGCGTTCGCCCCGCGCCTGAGCAAGCCCCGCGGCCAGCCCCTCAGCGCGGGCTTTCAGCAGCGCGGTTTCCCGGTCCTGGCGCATCTCCTCGATCCGCTCCTGCAGCGCCGCGATCTGACCCTGCAGTTCCTCGACGGGCGGAGACGCCGGAACGTCCTCCACCGGCGCGGGGCCGGATCGGAACACCCGGTCGAAACCGAACGGCTTTATCGAAATGGCAGCCTCCATCATCGGCTCAATAGATCATCGCATCGTCGCTCTTCGGATCGACGAGCATGATTTCACCCCGGTCGCCCAGCGACTTGGCAAGGCGCACGAGCGACGCCTGCGCGTCCTCGCACTCACGCGCGCGCACCGGCCCCATCGCCGCCATATCGTCGCGCATCAGCTTCGCCGCACGCTCGGTCATCGCCTTGAAGAAAATCTGCTTCATCTCCTCCGGCGCGCCCTTCAGCGCCAGCGCCAGGTCGCGCTTGTTGCTGTTGCGCACGATCGTCTGGATGGCCCCTGGCAGCAGGTTAGCCAGATCCTCGAAGGTGAACATCAGCGCGCGAATCCGCTCCGCCGACTCGGGCGCCCGGTCGTCGAGCGCGACCAGCATCGCCTCCTCGGTCGACCGGTCGAGCGCGTTGAACAGTTCCGCCATCGTCTCGTGCGGGTCGCGGCGCTGGGCGCGGGACAGGTTCGTCATAAACTCGCTCTTCAGCGTCTGTTCGACCTGGAGAATCACATCCTTCTGCACCGTGTCCATCTTCAGCATCCGCATGACGACATCGGTCGCAAGCTCGCGGGGAAGTTCGGCGAGCACCCGGGCAGCATGATCCGACCGCAGCTTGTGCAGAATGACGGCCACGGTCTGCGGATATTCATTCTTCAGATAACCGGCCAGCACGGCCTCGCTGACATTGGACAGCTTGTCCCACATCGTCCGCCCGGAGGGACCACGAATATCCTCCATGATCTCCCGCACGCGATCGGCGGGCAATATACCTTCAAGCAGCCTTTCAGTGGTCTCGAACGAGCCATGGAGCGAAGCCATGCTCGATACTTCGCCGGAAAACTGCACCAGCAGATGTTCGACCACGACAGAGGGGACACGGCCCAGCTGGGCGATGGCGGAGGACAATTCCTTGATTTCCTCGACGGACAATTGCTCCCAGATCGGCCCGCCATGATCGCGCCCCAGCGCCAGCATCAGCGCGGCGGCGCGCTGAAGTCCCGAATATTTCTTCAATTCGGGCGGCTCGCCGAATTGCGGCGTCATCATGTTCATATGCACATATTCCCCAAAATATTGCCCCGCGCCGAACCGGATCAAGGCTGCATTCCTCTATCTTATAGGAGAGTGCCGGCAGCTTCCGGCGATGGAGGATTGCTTGACGATAAATTTATCCAACGGCCTGGTCGGCCTGTCCCTGCTGGGAGGAACCAACGGCTTCACCTCCTATTATGCGTCGACGACCGACACGCCGGCAGTGATCGAGGCGAAAAAAGCTTTCACCCTGCCGGAAACCACGCCGCCCTGGCAGGAGGAACCGAGCGACGCCCCGCTGAGCACCCAGATCGCGGCGATCAAGCGGCTGAAGACGATCATCGACACCAGTAGCGACAATGGGCTGGAGGATCTGCCCGACATCCAGACCGCCTTCACCACCTACAAGGCGCTGGACGCCTTGCGCCTGTTAGCCGACAGCGCAGCCAAGAAGACGACGTCTT
This sequence comes from Sphingobium sp. TCM1, assembly GCF_001650725.1. Classification (GTDB taxonomy): domain Bacteria; phylum Pseudomonadota; class Alphaproteobacteria; order Sphingomonadales; family Sphingomonadaceae; genus Sphingobium. The sequence continues at coordinate 132,052 of NZ_LXVX01000038.1, forward strand.
CGACGGAACGGCTGGCGCTGCAAAAGATATTTGCCAAGGGGTTAAGCGACCTACAAACCTTTCTGGGACAGGCGGAAACCGATCTTCTGACCCTGAACTATGGGCTGGTCACGCGTCGATCGGAAAGCATCGGCATCGAGACGACCGACAGTTCGGGCAAGGTCTATGCCGAAGGCGTCAGCGCGACGCGCGACGGCGCCCTCGCCGGCCTGACTGGCAATGAAGTGTTCAGCGTCACACTCACGCGCGGCACGGCCACCGAAACGGTCACGGTGGATCTGTCGACCACGACACAGCCACCGACGCTGGATTCGGTTGCCGACGCCCTGAATGCCGCAATCGGGGCGACGCCCGCGCTCGATGGCAGCGGCAATCCGATCCTGGATGCGGGCGGCAACCCGACCAGTCTGTGGAAGTCGCGATTCACGGTCGAGAAGAGCGGGGACACATGGGGTCTAGCCTTTACCGCAGCCGGTATCGAGAAGGCGTCGATCGATCAGGTCAACGCCACTGACGCGCTGATGATAGCCAGTGGCCGAACCGCCACGGACGGACCTACATCGGCGCAGATATTCCGCGTGGACGATCCGGCGTCGGCGCTCGAAACCGAACGGCTGAGCACGATCAACGCCATCGACAGCAAGGCAACCGCCCAGGCTCAGGCCGTCGCGGCCGCCAATGCCGACGCCGATGACGAGGATGCAGCCGATCCCATCGTCTATGTCGGTACGACCGCCCGCGCGATCGCCACGGATGCCCAGGGCTTCAGCTATGTCGTCGGCACCACCGCCGGCGATCTGGGCAGCTCCCTGTCGGACGGCGATGACGACATGTTCCTCACCAAGGTCGACAGCGAGGGCCGGACCGTGTGGCAGCGCAGCCTGGGCGCGGCCGGAACCGGCGAAGGCGCTGCAGTCACCATCGCCGCCAACGGTGATATCGTCGTCGCGGGCACGGTCAGCGGCGCCTTCACCGGCAGCGATGACAGCCAGACCGACATGCTCGTCGCGCGCTTCTCCGCCAACGGGACGCAGACTTTCGCCACGGCCATCCGGCAGGTCGGCAACGAAAGCGCCACCGCGCTCGCCGTCGGCGATGACGGCAGCCTTTATGTCGCGGGCCGCGCTTCCACGGGCGGTGGCGACGCCGTGCTCGTGCGGCTCGATGCGACCGGCAAGGTTCAGGAAAAGCGGACCATCGACAGCGGCGGGTCGGACTCGATCACCGCGCTGGCTATCGACGGGTCGGGCGAACTGCTGGCGCTTACCAGGGAGGGCGCCGATGCGACGCTGAGGCGGATCGATGCGCAGGCGTTGTCGACCGATCTTGGATCGGTCAGCCTCGGCGCAGTCGATGCCCGTGCGATCGCGGTATCGGACAGTGGCGAAATCGCGGTCGCCGGCGCTGCCAGCGTGGCGGTCGATGGCGATCAGGCCAATGGCATGACTGGCGGGCGCGATGCCTTTGTGACCCGGATCACGTCCGATTTCTCCTCGGCCAGTACGAGCTATATCGGCACCACCAGCGACGATCAGGCCGACAGCCTGGCCTATATGAACGGCGCACTCTATGTGGGTGGTCGCACCAATGGCGCGCTCGAAGGCACGAAAAGCGGCAAGGTCGACGGCTTCGTCGCCCGGATCGACACGACCACCGGCGCGGTTGCGGACGTGGACCAATGGGGTCTCGTCACGCACAGCGTCGAACCGGTGAAGATCACAGCCGTGACCGGCGGCGCGACCGCGCTGGGCGCGCTGGGCCTCGGCCGGGGATCGCTGAGCCCGACCGTATCGGCCACCATTTCCTCCCAGACCACGCTCAAGGAAGGCGACAAGTTCAGCCTGCGCGTCGATGGCGGCACAGTACGCACCATCACCATCGGCAAAGATGAAAGCATGGCCACGCTGGCGCAGAAGATCCAGCGCATCACCGGAGTGAACGGCACCGCCACTACGGCGAAGGTCGATGGCGAGCAGGTGTTGCGCGTCGACGCCAAAACCGGACACAGCATCGAGCTGATCGCCGGCCCGGACGGCGGCGACGCGCTGGCCAAGCTGGGCATGACCCCGATCCGGCTCGTCGCCCCGGCGCCCAAGGATCCCGATGCGCCAAAAGTGACGCCCGGCGGCACATACAGCCTCAACCTGAACGACATGCTCAACCTGACCGACCTGAAGTCCGCGGGAGCGGCGCTGTCCCGGATCAATGCCGCCCTGTCGATGACGCAGAGCGCCTATCGATCGCTCTATTGGGATTCGTCCAAGGAAGCCCAGATCAACGGCACCGTGACCGGCGGCGGTTCCGTCTATCAGCAGGCCCGGCTTGCCCAGTATCAGGCGGCGCTCAGTCGCCTTTCCGTGTAAGGAGCAGACCCGACATGACCTTCACTCCCTCGATACTCGACGGCATCGGCCGTTCGATGAAGCATCTCTCCGAACGCCAGCGGGTGATCGCGGAAAATATCGCCAATGGCGAAACCCCCGGCTTCAAGGCGCAGACCGTCGAAGCGCCGGACTTTTCGTCGCTTGTCCAGGTCTATGACGGCAACGGCGGGAAACCGCGCGTCGGCCGCCCTCATGTCCAGTTGTCGGGCGGCATGGCCGCGCTCGGTGCGCAAGCGCCGCGCGCGAACAGTCGCGTGATCCTCGAAAGCGACATCAGCGAGACCAAGCCCGATGGCAATAATGTCACGCTGGAAGACCAGCTTCTCAAGATGGGAGAGGTTCAGGCGGATTTCGCAGCCATGACCAACCTGTACCGCAAGCAGATCGGCCTGCTGAAAACGGCCATCGGCAAAGGCTGATCCGCCCGTCCTGGTCCTGACTGCGCGTTCCGAAAGGGGACCGGTCGGTCGCTCAGTCCAGCCGGGCGCGTAGTCATATAGATGAGACGCGCCAGGCGACAAGCGCGTGGCAATTCCATGCATCGCTCCGCCATAGGCCATGCACGATCCCGCTAAGCGGATGCATCCTATAAGTCCGCGCGCGAAAAATCGTGAAGTCTTGTGAAATTTTTGGGATACATCTGCCGCCTAGATGCGTTGGAGGCAGCATTTCGTGCTCGATAATGAATCGCAACAGTATACCCTATAGGATGTTTCCAATTGTGACATCGTCAGAGTTGCTGATTGTAAATCATTGACCAACACAAAATGCTATGAGAATAGGGCAAATGAGGGAGTGACGAGCCGTTCCTAAAATTGTTCCGCACGCAGAGGGCAATATGACGCAGAAATTTGGCCAATCCCGCTCCAGAACGACCCGCCCGGCCCCCGTTCTGCGTCCACTTGCCGGCGTCGATGCCTTCCGCGCCTTCCTGTTTCCCAATAATATTCGGGAATATAGGAAAAAAAGAAATGCCGGATCGCTGCTGCAACTATCCCAGTCGATTCCTTCCATAACCTATATTCGCCTGTCGAAGATCGAGCGCGGTGAGATTTTCGCCCGTGCCGATGAAATCAGGCAGATTGCTACTGCGCTGGAGGTCGATCCGGAGCGGCTGTTGATCGATATTGATGATGCCGCTTTCGACATCGCGGCGTGGGCGGCGGAATTTCAGTCGCCCGACAGCGCCGATCCGCTTGCGGACAGCCTGGCCGTGCTGGTGGCCGCCGCCGTTCGCGCGCGGCGGGCGGCGGACGCTTCGCTGACGATCGCCGCCTTCGAAATGGACTATGGCATCGCGCCGGTCATCCTGTCCCGGATCGAAAATGCCTACAAGCCCTTCGATCGTTGGAGCGCTGACATCCAGCAGGCGCTGTGTCGCCTCTTCGGCGTGCGCGATGCCGCCGGGCTGGAACAGGATGTCGTCCTCGCCCATGCGAGGGGTGAACTGGACGCCATGCTGCCCATGATCGCCAACCCGGAAACCCGGATCGCCAAGACCCGCGCCAGAATTCTCGCGCTACGGCGCGAACTGGCTGCCGAAGGTCCACGCGCCCGGCCACTGCCACGCCCCAAGGCCGCGCACCCGGCATTGGGCAGCCTCATGCCAGACGACGTCTCGGCGCCCGTGCTGGACGCCATCCACGCGTCGGACAATGTCACCGTGCGCCTCGTCCCGGTATTCGGCGCGCCGCTCAACGACGGGCTGATCGCGCGCGTAGCGACCGGCGAACAGGTCGAAGCGCCCCGCAATGCCGGACCGCGCGCCTATGGCCTGCGGATATGCCGGCCGACGCTGGGTTCGGGATTACCGGGCCGGTCGACGATCATTGTCGATCCAGATCGCTTTCCGTCGGCCGGCGGCCTGGCGGTCATCCGTGAAGCGGAAGGCCTTCGGCTGCTGTCCGTGACATTCGACCGGCAAGGGCGGATGTTCGGCTATAGCGAACATCCCGATCGGGAGATCGCCATCGACGATGTCGCCCCCGAAGATGTCGCAACCGTGCTGTCGGCACAGTTCGAATAAAGATTGGCCCGCCCCGGACATCGCTCGTCATTCTCCGCCCTATAATGGAGAGTGGAGGATAACCGGTTGAACCATGTCGATTTCTGGCACGATCAAGTCTGCGCTCGGACGCGGTTCGCGCTCCTCACTCCCGCCGTCGGCCGTCATGTCGAACGGCTTTTCCTCGCGCCAGCGCCTGCAACAGGCGCTGGACGAGATGGTCGAGGCCCGGGAGCCTGTCGATCGGCTGGCGCTGCTGCTGATCGACCTTGACCGTTTCGACCTGGTCAACGACCTGTGCGGCCCCGCCAAGGGCGATGCGGTGCTGGAGATCGTCGCCCGGCAGAGGCTGGGGAGCATCCGGACCGTCCGGTCGATCCATCTCGCGGCGGACAAATTCGCCTGCCTCTTTCCCTTTGCCGGTGACGAAGCGATCGCCCTGGCACTCGCGGACACGGTACAACAAGTCATCCGTGAACCCATCCTGCTGGGAGAGCATGTGGTTTACCTGACCGCTTCGGGCGGAATGGTGATCGCGGACGAGCCGGCGCTGTCCGCGGATGACCTGCTTCATGCAGCCTCCCTCGCCTTGTCCCATGCTCAGCAGGCCGGTGGCGAGACCGTGCGATGCTTTTGTCCGGAGATGTTCACGGACCTCGACGATCGCACGGAATTGGAGAATGATCTTCGCACCAGCCTGATGCGGGGCGAAATATTGCCCTATTATCAGCCGATCATATTGCTAGACAACAGCCGCCCCAAGGGGTTCGAGGCGCTCGCGCGCTGGCACCACCCGCGCCAGGGGCTGCTGGGGCCGGACCGCTTCCTGCCCATCGTCGACGACATGGGGCTGGACCGGGATCTGCTGTTCATGATGCTGCGCCAGGTCTGCCGCGATGCGCGGGACTGGCCGGCGCATTTCACCGTGTCGATCAACATCTCGCCCGCACAGCTTTGCGATCCCGACAATGCGGTCATGCTGCTACGCATCCTCTTCGCCTCCGGGCTGGCGCCCGGCCGCCTTATCGTCGAGATCACGGAGAGCGCGCTGATCCATAATCTGGCGAGCGCGCACGAAACCATCCGTTCGCTGCGCAATACCGGCGTTCGCATCGCCCTGGACGATTTCGGCACGGGCTATGCCAGCCTCAGCCGCCTTTGCAATCTGGAGATCGACCATCTCAAGATCGATCGGACGCTGATCCAGTCGCTGGACCGGGAAGCGGGCCGCAAGCTCGTCAAGGCGGTCGTCGATCTCGGCCGCAGCCTCTCCATGCCCGTCACCGCCGAGGGGATCGAAACCCCGGACCATGCGCGGTTTCTCCGCGACCTCGATTGCGCATTCGGCCAAGGCTATTATTTCGGCCGGCCGGAACCGGCCGATGCGGCCCGGACGCGGGCCCTTTCATCCCATCCATGAGAACAGGACAGGGCGGATACGAAAAAGGCGCGGTCCCTGCCGCGCCTTTTCTTTCGATCAGCCTGGACTTAATATTCGCCGTTGAAGGAGATAGGCGTGGTCAGTTCCATCTTAGCCAGATCACCGCGCGCGCCATAGGTGCGGGCGCGATTGCCCGCCAAACGACGCGCTTCGGCGGCGATCGCGGTCATCATCTCCATCGACAGGTCGATCTGGCGCTCCAGCAAGCTGGCGTTTGTGGCAGAGGCGTGGCGCAGTTCGGCCAGCGCTTCGATCAGCCGCTCTCGTATCTCGACTTCCATTTCCTCGGCCCATTCCGGCTGATGCCGGTTGCGCCGGGCCAGCAACTCCTCCAGCCGCGCGACGAGGCGGGCCTTCGCCGCCGCCAGTTCCGCAAGGCTCAACGCGCGCTCCTGCCCCTGCAGCCGCCGAGTTTCCTCGTTCATGATCGCCGACAGGGAAGTCATGATGTCGATCATCTCATTGGGCATCCTTCTCTCCTCCCTGCATCCGGATAATCTGCGCCTCCACCGCTGATGCGAGGCCCAGGCCCCGCCCCTTCGCGATCTGCGCGCCGATCTGCTCGGCCAATATGCCGCGAAACATGGACTCGCCCGACCCGCCGGTGAAGTCGCCGTCCATCTCGACCGATTCCATCATGATCTTCGCGATCTGGCCGGCAAAGACACCCTCGAACTCGCGCGCGACCTTTGCGGCACTGCCGGTGGCACGGGATGTCACGGGCAGCGCGCTGACAGCATCCGCCATATTATTGCACCGCGATTTCGGCCTGGAGCGCACCGGCGCTGCGCAAGGCCTGGAGAATAGTGATGAGGTCGCGCGGGCTGACGCCCAGCGCATTGAGGCCCGACACCAGGGACTGGAGCGACGCCCCGCCACCCAGCAGGGCGAGCGAGGCGCCGTTGCCATCGTCCGCTGTGATCTGCGTGCGCGGGAGCGTGACCGTCTCGCCATTGGACAAGGGACCGGGCTGCGAGGCGACCGGATTTTCGCTGACGCTGATGGTCAGGCCGCCCTGCGCAATGGCGACCGGGCTGATGCGGACATCGGCACCCATGACGACCGTGCCCGCTGCCTCGTTGATGACGATGCGGGCAGGCTGGTCGACCTCCACGGTCATATTCTCGACACGGGTGACTAGCTCGACGACCGAACCGGCAAAGGCGCCGGCAGGACGGATTTCGACCGTCGCGGGATCGAGTACTTCGGCGGTGCCGGGCATCTGCCGATTGATGACGCCGGCGATCCGGTCCGCCGTCGTGAAGTCGGGATTCTTGAGCGCCAGCTTCAGGCTGGTGGCGGATTTGAGCGCGAAAGGCACTTCCCGCTCGATGATCCCTCCGCCCGCGATCCGGGCGGTCGTGGTGACTCCACGGCTGAGGCGCGCGGCGGCCCCCTGCGCCTTGAACCCCGACACGGCGACCGGTCCCTGCGCCACGGCATAGATTTCGCCATCGAGGGCGCGGAGCGATGACACCAGCAGGGTTCCGCCCTGAAGGCTGGTGGCATCGCCCAGTGCCGAAACCTGCACATCGATGGTCGATCCGGCGCGGGCGAAGGGCGGCATGGTCGCCGTCACGGACACCGCCGCGACATTCTGCGTCAGCATTTGCGTCCCCCGAATGTTGACGCCCATCCGCTCCAGCATCGCCTGCAACGTCTCTTCGGTGAAGGGAATGTTGCGGATGCGGTCGCCGGTGCCTTGCAGGCCGACCACGAGACCGTAGCCGACCAGCTGGTTGGGCCTCACATTCTGGACATCGACGATATCCTTGATCCGCGGCGTGGGACCGGCCAGCGCCGGGACCGGCGCCAATGCCGCGAACAACGCGGCCAGGGTCAGGGTCGGCGATTTCGTCAGCATCTTCATCTTAGTCCTTATAGGAGGATGGAGAGAGGGAATGGGGAGAAGGAAGCGCAAATTGCGTCTTTCGATCGTGCCGGCGTCGGCGGAGCCGACGACCGCAGCAAAGCGCGCACGACTACCGCCCCTGTCTGGCGAGCCGCATGACATAGCCGATGATTTCGGCCACCGCGGCATAATGCTCGATGGGAATGGGACGGTCGATCTCGACTGTGGCATAGAGCGCGCGAGCGAGCGGCGGCGCCTCGACGATGGGGACATTGGCGCCCTTCGCAACCTCGCGGATACGCAGCGCCACGGCATCGACGCCCTTCGCCACCACCACCGGCGCGGCCATGGCGCCATGGTCATATTTCAATGCCACGGCATAATGGGTGGGGTTGGTGATGATGACGCTCGCTTCCGGGACGGCTGCCATCATGCGGCGTCGGGCACGCTGCATCTGGATCTGGCGAATCTTGCCCTTGATCTTGGGGTCGCCTTCGCTCTGCTTATGCTCGTCCTTCAATTCCTGAAGCGTCATACGCATCCGCTTGATGAAGGCGCGATTCTGGTAGAGGAAATCCGCGACCGCCAGCAGCACGACCAGCAGAGTGACGGCGCGGATCGCCTCGAACGCCATGCGGCCCGCAACCAGACCGACACCGCCCGGCGTATAGCCGACCAGTTGATCGAGGCCGCCAAAGCGCGGGCGCAGCACGAGAAAGGCGACCGTCGCGATGGCGCCGAACTTCGCGAGCGTCTTTGCGAACTCGACCAGCGCACGGGTTCCGAACAGGCGCTTGAAGCCCGACATGGGGTTCAGCTTGGACCATTTGGGCGCGACGCGCGACCAACTCAGTGTCACCCGCCCCTGCAGGAACAACGTGCCCAGTGCGCAGGCGAACAATACCCCCATGACGGGCGCCAGGCTGAGCGCGACATGGCTCATGATCCCGGCCGCGACATCGCGGGCGCCATGGCCGTCGAGGCGGTAATCATCGGCGCTGCCCCAGAGGCGAGCGAGCATGCTAGCCAGACCGGACAGGGCCGACATGCCGGCCCAGCCGATGACGATGGTCGCGCCGATCATCATCGTCGCATGGCGCATCTCCGGCGAGAGGGCGACATCGCCCTTCTTGCGGGCGTCCTCCAGCCGCTTCTGCGTCGGGGCGTGGGTGCGCTGGTCCTTGTCGGCCTCGGCCATGGGTCAAAAGCTCCAGCCGCTGGCCATGAAATCGCCCATGGCAGTGGCGAAGCCGGTCAGCATCGTGCCCCCGACCATCGCCAACAGCGAAAGGCCAAGCAGCAGGTTGAGCGGCTGGGTGATGAAAAAGACCTGGATCGCGGGCGCCACGCGGGCGGCGAGGCCAAGGCCCAGGTTGAAGATCACGCCATAGAGGATCAACGGCGCGGCAAGGCTGACGCCCAGCCCGGTCGCCTGCCCCAGCACGCCCACCGCCAGCATGGCGAAATCCCGTGCCGGTGCCAGACCTCCCACCGGAAACAGGGCGTAGCTGTTGACGATCGAGGCGATCCACAGATGATGGACACCCAGCGCCATGCAAACGATCACCGCAGCGAGGCCGATAAGGCGCGCGAGCAGCGGCGACTGGCCGCCTAGGGACGGATCGGCCACCAGCGCGGAAGCAAGGCCGATCTGCATACTGGCGATGGAGCCGGCCATGGCCGCCGCGCTGAACAGCATCTTGACGATCATGCCCATGGCGATGCCGACCAGCATTTCGGCGATGATAATGATCGGCAGAACCGCCTGCGATGCGGCTAGCGGGGCGATCTTCGGGCCGAGGAGACCATAGAGGCCGAGGGAAAAGCCCAGGGCCATGACCAGCCGGATCTGCGGAGGCACGGTTTCCTCCGAAAAGGCGGGGAGCAGCATCAATACCGCCCCCACCCGCGCGAAGAGGATCAGGAACGTCGCCGCATCGATGGGAATCTGGTCCATGACGCTATCCGTGGACGATGGCGTCGGCGATGCGGTCCATGAAGACCGACAACGCCTGGCCGATCATCGGCAGGCTGAGCAACAGCACGATCCCCAGCACCACCAGTTTGGGCACGAAGGTCAGCGTCATTTCCTGCACCTGGGTCAACGCCTGCAACAGGCCGATGGCGACACCGACGATCAGCGCGGCGATCAGCATCGGTCCCGCGATGGTCAGCACTAGCATCAACGCGGCGCGCACGATTTCCATGACGTCAGTGGAAGCCATGACTGTTCCTTTGTGGTGGTGGAGCCGGCATGATTGGTCGCCGCCGTTCAGCGCTGAGCTTGTCCCAAGCCGCGTGCCTTGCCGGCGAGAACTTTGGCCCTGCAACAGGCTCAGGCGAACGGGGGCGGAGTTTCGCTAAATCTGCATCCGCATGATTTCGGAATAGGCGCTCACCACACGATCGCGAACGGCGACGACCGTATCGAGCGCCGTCTCGGCCGCGCCGATCGCGGTGACGACATCGATCATGTCACCCTTCCCCGCCACCTGCTTGGCGCTTTCCGTCTCGGCGACGCGCAGCGTTCCCGCAGCATCGCTCACCATGGTCTCGATCATCGATCCGAAACTGCCGCCGCCGGCCTCCTTCTGACCGATGCCGGTGGTGCCTTCGCCCGCCAAGGGCGCGAGGGTCTTGAGCGAGCGGCCGTAGGCGGCCGCCGCGTCGAGGGTTCCGATTGCCATGTAAAGTTCCTTTATTTCAGCAGGTCGATGGTCCGCATGGTCATGCCGCGCGCGGATTCGATGGCGTTGAGGTTGGCCTCGTAGGATCGCTGCGCCGCTTTCATGTCGGCGGTTTCGATGAGACTGTTGACGTTGGGGCGCTGAACATAGCCGCTGGCGTCGGCGGCCGGATTGCCCGGCTCGTAGACGCGCTGGAACTGGCTCTTGTCGCCCTCGATCGACTTCACCGCCACGCGGGTGGCGCCGGTGGCGCGATCGACTTCGCTCCGGAAGGTGGTGACGCGCCGCCTGTAGGGATCGCCCCCCGGCCTGGCCGCCACGGAATCCGAGTTCGCCAGATTTTCGGCGATCACCCGCATCCGCAGCGACTGGGCGCGCAGGCCGGAGGCCGACACGCCGATGGATGAATCCAGGTCCATTCTTTCATGCTCCTGACTGCGTGAGGCAGACAGTCCCCTTATAGGCAATTTTTGCCGGGCGCCGGGCCTGATCCTATAAAATTATTCCTATAACGAACCTGAAAGGAGACCCCTATGTCGGTCCTCGAAGGTATCCCCATTGACCTGTCGATCGTGCTCGGTTCCACCGACCTGCCCATCCGGCAGGTGCTCAAGATGAGCCGCGGCGCGATGATCCCGCTCGACTGCGATCATAATGATCCCACGCGCGTCTATGTGAACAACGAACTGGTGGCGGAGGGCAAGATCCTGGTCGATGGCGAACATATGTCGCTGGAAATCACTCGCGTCATCCAGCGCAAGAGCTGATCCGCCATGGATATGCTATCACTGCTGCGCATGATCGGCGCGCTGGGCGTGGTGCTGGGTCTGCTCGCGGGCGGGCTGTGGATCGTGCGCCGCTACGAGATCCGCCTGCCGCAGAAATTCCTGTCCGGTTTCGGGCCTGCCGGTGCCCCTCGCCGCCTCGAACTGGTCGAGCGGCTCGCGCTTGACCCGCGACGCTGCGTCGCACTGATCCGCAAGGACGGGCGCGAACATATGCTGCTGATCGCTCCCGAAGGGCTGCTGATCCTCGATGCCGGAACGGAGACGCCGGATGCGTAAATCTTTCCTGATCGGCGGCGCCATCGCCGCGACCGCGCTGATGCTCGCCCTGCCCCAGGCCGCCCACGCGAAGGACATGCTGCCGGGCACGGGCGACGGGTCTTTGTCCGGCCGCGCGATCCAGCTGGTGCTGATGCTGACGGTGCTGAGCCTCGCGCCTGGCATATTGATGACCATCACCTCCTTCACCCGCATCGTCGTGGCGCTGTCGCTGCTGCGCTCGGGCCTGGGCGTCCAGGGAGTCCCGCCCAACCCTGTGGTCATCAGCCTGGCGCTGTTCCTCTCCTTCTTCGTCATGGGACCGACCTTCGATACGGCCTGGAAGCAGGCAATGGTCCCCTATAATGAGGGACGGATCAACGAGACGCAGGCGCTGGAACGGGCCAGCGCGCCGTTCCACGGTTTCATGCTGAAACATGTGCGCGACGAGGATGTCGGCCTGTTCGTCCAGCTCTCGGGGAAGCCCGCGCCCAATCGCGCACAACTGCCGATGACGACTCTGATGCCTGCCTTCATGATCTCCGAACTGCGGCGCGCCTTCGAAATCGGCTTTCTGCTGCTCTTGCCCTTCCTCGTCATCGATCTCGCGGTGGCGGCGGTACTGATGGCCATGGGCATGATGATGCTCCCGCCCGCGACCATATCCCTGCCGATGAAGATCATCTTCTTCGTGCTGGTCGACGGCTGGGCCTTGATCGCCGGATCGCTGGTCAAGAGTTTCGGTATGCCGGGCTAGCTTGATCCACCCTCCTATCCAAAGGCCCGGCGGCAGGCTGTCGTCGGGCCGTTCTTCATGCCTGCGATTGCTGCCAGGCCAGCCAGCCGCCCAGTTCCTCGAAGGCCAGCGGTTCCACGAACGCCATGCCGAGCGCGCCATCGCTCGCCCAGCGCACACCGCCCTTACGTTCCGGCAGGCCGGGAATGGCAAGCGTCAGCAACTGATCCTGCTCCGCCTCGAAATCCACCTCCAGCCGGGCGCCGCCCTGCGAGACATTGACCAGCCGTCCGGCATGGCGCCGACCATCGCCGCGTAGTTCGGCGCGGCAGTCGACCGCGAAGCGCGGCGCCCGCACCAGCCCCTGCTCGATGCTGCGCACGGTCGCGCGCGCGAGCACCGTGCCCACGTCGACCGGCGTGTCGAACGCGATGCCCATGCGCCCCTCGCACAGCCAGCGCACGCGACCGGACAATTGATCGCCGGCCTTGAGTTCGATCGCGACCGGGTCATCGACCAGCAGCGGCACATGGACCTCCGCCATCAGACCGCCATTCGAAAGGTTGCGGATGCGGCACAGCGCCTCGCCATGCGCGCTGATCATCTTGCCGATCAGCAGGATGGTGGTGACACGGGCCTCGCGCGGCCTGTGCGCGCGGTCAGGCGCGCGTTTCTCTGCGGACTCTTTGGGCAGGGGCAAGATCGTCTCCTTTCCTGTTCCTAAACGGGCGACGCCTGCGTCACAGCCACGCCACGAACGATGTCGGGACCGTAAATTTCACGCGCAGCGTCCATGACCACCTTCCGAAAGGCTGCGACACCCGGGATCAACCCGTCAGGGCCGCTGGCCAGGGGCGTGCGATAGGTACGCATGTTCACCGCATTCAGCAGTAACGGCAGTTTCGCTTTCACCAATTCCCCCTGTCCCTGAGAGACTTCCAGCTGTATATCGAAAGACGTATAACCCGAAAGTCGACCATCTGGAAAGACAAGTGGCGCCATTATGGCTCCTGTAGGAACAAATTCCGTCTCGATTACAGCGGGACGGCGCTCCTGAGGCCGGATCATGCCGACGCCATAGGCACTCGCCCCGCCCACGCCGACCCCCAATATCAGGGCGATCAGCGCACCTGCGATTATCTTCATCGCCCTTCCTCCCGGTCAGAATTTGAAACTGGCGTCGCGGGGCAACGCCGACGGCGCGGCCAGGACGACGATCGTGATGCGGCGGTTTTCCGGCAGGTCCGGACGATCGGGATAGACTGGCTCGGTTCCCGCCTTCGCTACCACTTCGCCGAAGCGATCGGGCGTCAACCCGGCGGCGACCATGGCGGAGCGGGCGGCAAGCGCGCGCTGGGCGGACAGCAGCCAGTTCGCGTCGCTCTGTCCGCCTGTGCTGTCGGTATGCCCCTCGATCGCGATCTGCGCCTTGGTTCCCGCCAGTTTGCCAGCAACTTTCGCCAGCATGTCCCGCGCGAAATCGTTGAGCTGCGCGGTGCTGCCGCGAAACATGGATCGCTTGGCGCTGTCGACCAGATGGATGCGCAGCCCGTCCCGGCTCTGTTCGACATCGACGTTGCGCCTCGCATCGACGGCGGTGATCGGTGGTTCTATCGACAGGCGCATCTCTTCGGCAAGGACCCGTAAAGCCGCTTCGGGCACTTCGGCCGTGCCGCCCCGGGACGCGCCCTTGACACCGGCCTCCGCCGACGGTTCGCCCACAGGATCGCTGTCCGCCGCCTGCGCATGACGCGAATGACCGCCGAGCCCCGGCTGCGCGCCTGGCAGCGATGTCAGGGTCGTCGCCGGCGAATCCTTGGCCGATACCGGCGAAAAATAGTCGGCCAGCCCCTTCAACTGCGCCTTGTCAGGATTGGCCAGCAGCCACAGCAGCATGAAGAAAGCCATCATCGCCGTCACGAAGTCGGCATAGGCGACCTTCCAGGCGCCGCCATGATGGCCGCCATGCGCTGCCTTCTTGACCTTCCGGATAATGATCGTCGGTTCGCCGCCGCCGCTGCTCATCTCGCCCCTCTCCCGCTTCAGCCCAGCGCCAGGCGCAGGCGCTGCTGCACCACGGCCAGCCGCACGTCATCGACCGCACTGTCCAGATCCTGCCCCGTCGCCACCCGGTCGAGCAGCGTCGCGCTTTCGTCGACATGCTGGACGATCAGGTCGAACGCCTGGAGCTGGTCCAGATAGTCCATCACGAAACGCTCGTCGGCGACCAATGTGGCCGCCAATTCCTCCACGAGCCCCCGCGTCACGCGCATTTCCTGCGCCAGCGCGGCGCACAGCGCCACTTGCCTCGTCATCTTGTCCCCCGATTCCTCAAAATAGCTCGACATCGCCCGCCGCAGCCAGCACCGGCGCTGGCCGGGTGCGGGGCGGCAGGGGCGGCGCCTCGGCGACGCTGGTCGATCGTACCCGTCCTTCGAAAGGCATATATTCGACCTTGCGCGCCTGCACCCCGCCCAGTTCGCATCGACCGATGGCGATCCCTTCGGTCTCCATGAAGCCATGCGCGAAAGCGGCATTGCCGCTGCCGATCCCGCCCAACCCCGCGATGATATTGGCGCCGCCGTAGAGATGGCCACGCAGGCGCGAACGCTGGGCGCCCCGCTGCATCATGGCGTTGATCAGCAATTCCATCGCATGGACGCCATAGCGCTGCATGTCCGCAGTGCCGACCGGCGCGTCGGCGCCCGGCTCTCCCAGCAGAAAATGGTTCATGCCTCCCACCCGCGCCACCGGATCCTGCAGGCAGGCGGCGACGCAGGAACCGAGCAGCGTGGTGATGACGACGCCCGGCTCCGACACGACATGATATTCGCCCTGGACGATCGCGACGCGGCGCATGGGCTCAGGCCAGCTCGCCGAAGACGCGCTCAATCTTCTCCTTGAGCGCGGCGGGCGCGAAGGGCTTGACCACATAATTGTTGACGCCCAGCGCCGCCGCCTTCTGCACGACCTCCTTGTCGGCCGAACCAGTAAGCATGATGAACACGGTCTTGCCGATCACCGGATCGGCGCGCACCGCCTCCAGAAACTGCAACCCGTCCATGTCGGGCATATTATAGTCCGAGATGATGAGGTGGACGCGATCCGCCTTGATCGCGGCCAGCGCTTCGACCGGACCGGCCTTGTCGCGCACATCCTTGAACCCCAGATCCTGGAGCGTGCGGCGGATCATCGCGCGCATACTCGTCTGATCGTCGACCACCATTACCTTAATTGCAGACGCTGCCGGCATGAACCCTACCCCGATTTAAAGCCGGCACAGACCGAGGATCGCCTCGGGCATGGCCGACAAACTCACTTCCCTTTCCACCGCACCCAGTTCGAAGGCGGCGCGTGGCATTCCGTAAACGACGCAGCTATCGCGGTTCTGGCCCAGCGTGCGGGCGCCCGCATCGCGCATGACGCGCAAGCCCTGCGCCCCGTCGCTGCCCATGCCGGTCAGGATCACTCCCACCCCGCGCGTCCCCAGGGGCGCGACGGAACGGAACAGCATGTCTACCGATGGACGATGTCCCGACACCGGATCACCGGGCAGAAGCCGGATCTTGCCGCTGCTGCCACCGACCAGTTCCATATGCTGCGCGCCGCCGGGCGCGACATAGACCGTCCCGCGTTGCAGCATCATCCCATGCGCCGCCTCGACCACTTTGACGCGGCAGTCCCGATCCATGCGGACGGCAAAGCCGCTGGTGAAGGCCGCCGGCATGTGCTGGACGACCAGCACGGGCGGGCAATCGGGCGGCAGCGCGCCGACCAGCGAGAACAGCGCCTCGACCCCACCGGTGGACGCGCCGATCGCGATCACGACGTCGCGCAGCTTGCCGGCGGACGCCAGCGGAGCCGGCGGCGCGGGCGCGCGACGGACGGAGGACCGCGCCGCCGCTTTCACCATCTTGCGCAACAGCGCGCCGTTCTGCGCCATTTCCTCGGCATTGCCCGATGGCTTGGCGATGCAGTCTACCGCGCCCAGGCGCAAGGCCTCGATCGTCGCCTCCGCGCCCCGCGCCGTCAGCGTGGAACACATGATGACCGGCATGGGGCGCAGCCGCATGATCTTTTCCAGGAAGGACAGGCCGTCCATCCCCGGCATCTCGATATCCAGCGTCACCACGTCCGGGTTCAGCGTCTTGATCATCTCCCGCGCGGCATGGGGTTCGGGCGCAGCGCCGATCACCTCGATCTGCGGGTCGCTGCCCAGCAATTTCGTCAGCATCGCCCGCATCGACGGGCTGTCGTCGACGATCAGGACGCGCGTCGTCTCGCTCATTGCGCGCCTCCTCTGCGAACATAGATAGTCTGGCCGGCCGGCTCCATCAGCGCCGCAGCGGGGCCGATCAGCCTTTCGCTATGGCCGATATAGAGCGTACCGCCGGGGCTGAGCATCTCGACGAAGCGCGCCTCCAGTTCGGCTTTCGCCTTGTCGTCGAAATAGATCATCACGTTCCGGCAGAAGATCGCATCATAGCTCTGGCGCATCGGCCAGGGTTCGAACAGGTTGAGCACCCGCGCGGTCACTAGCGATCGCAACGCGTCGGACACGACATGGCTGTCCGCCCCCTCCTGCCGCAGCCATTGCTGGCGATAGGCAGCCGGAATCGGCTGGATCGTTCCAGTCGCATAACGCGCATCGCTGACGGCCCGCACCACATGTGGGGCGATGTCGGTCGCCAGCAGGCGCACGTCACCCTGCTTCAGCCAGGCGGCGCTCGACCCGCTTTCACCGGCCATCGTCATGGCGATCGAATAGACTTCCTCTCCGCTGGAACAGCCCGCCGACCAGATCCGCACCTTCTGCCCGGCCCGCGCCCGCGCTTGCAGGCGGGGCAGGACATGGGCGCGCAGATGATCGAAATGATGGGCTTCACGGAAGAAATGGGTGTGGTTCGTGGTCAGCGCGACGACCATCGCCGCCCGCTCCTGCGCATCGTCGCGCACCAGCGCCAGATAGTCGGCAAAGCGCGTCAGCCCGTTTTCGCGCAGCCGGCGGCTCAGGCGTGAATGGACGAGCGTCATCTTGGCTTCCACCAGATGGATGCGCGCGTCCTTCTGCATGATCGCAGCGATCTCGCGGAACTGGGCCGTGGTCAGCTCGCCCTGTGCGGCAAGCGGCGACCCGGCTCCAGCACCGTCGCCGCCGATGGCGACGGCCTGGTTCACGCGGCGATATCCATGATATGGCGGGTCAGGCTGAGCGCATCGAGGTCCAGCAGCAGCACCATGGTTTCGGCATGGCTCGCGTCCGACGTCCGGCGTTCGATGCGGACCAGGCCGGCAATTGCGCTCTGTTCATTCACCTCGACATCGGGCGCGGGCTGGATGTCGGCGCTGTCGATGACGACGATGTCCGCCACTTCATCGACCAGGAAACCCGCCTGCCGCTGCCCGATCGCGACGACCAGGATGCACGACCGCGAATGCAGCACGCTCGGAGTCCAGCCCAGCCGCTCGGCGAGGCCGACGACCGGCACCACAGCGCCGCGCAGATTGGTCACGCCCTTCACATAGCTGGGCACGCTGGGCAGCGGGGTGGGTTCTTCCCATTCGCGGATTTCGATCAGGGCGCGCATGTCGATGCCGAACATCTGATGACCCAGGGTGAAGGTGACGATCTTGCGCTCTTCGCCTTCGGTTTCTTGCGTCTTGCTCATGCAGCCATTCCTTTCAGGGCAGATTTGAAGCCGGTCGCGACGACCAGCGCATCGATGTCGAGGATCAGGGCGATGGAGCCGTCGCCCAGCACCGTGGCCCCGCCGAGGCCGCGAATGGGGTGGAGATTGTCCTCCAGGCTCTTGATGACGACTTCGCGCCGGTTATCGATGGTGTCGACCATCAACCCGACATGGCCCGCCGCCTCGCTCTCGACGATGATGACCAGCGAGTCCTCCGGCCTGCGCTCGCCGGTCAGGCCGAACATCTCGCCCACCCGCCGCACGGGCAGATACTGGCCGCGCAGTTCGATCACTTCCGACGTGGGCGATGTCGCCTGCACCTGGCCGGGCGCAGGCTGGACGGTTTCGATCACATTGGTCAGCGGCAGGACGTAGCGCTGCTTGCCCAGCCGCACGATCATGCCGTCCAGGATCGCCAGCGTCAGCGGCAAACCCATGGAGAAGGTCGTGCCCTCGCCCGGCACCGACTGGATATCCAGCCGCCCGCCCAGCGCCTCGACATTGGAGCGCACCACATCCATGCCGACACCGCGGCCGGAAATATTGGAAATGGTCTCGGCCGTCGAAAATCCGGGCGCGCAGATCAGGCTGTCGATCTCCTCGTCGGACAGCTGGGCGTCGGCGGCGATGATGCCGCGTTCGATCGCCTTGGCGCGGACCCGTTCCCGGTTGATGCCGCGGCCGTCGTCGCTGATCCGCACGATGATGCGCGCGCCCTTCTGCTCGGCCGACAGGCGAATCGTGCCTTCGGCGGGCTTCCCGGCGGCGATGCGCTCCTCGGGGCTTTCGATACCGTGATCGACGGCATTGCGGATCATGTGCGTCAGCGGATCGCCGATCTTCTCGATCACGCCCTTGTCGACCTCGGTCGTCTCGCCGGTGGTGACGAGTTGCACCTGCTTGCCGGTCTCGCCCATCAGGTCGCGCAACATGCGCGGCACGCGCGAAAAGGCCTGCCGGATCGGCTGGGCACGCAGCGACATGACATTGTCCTGAATCTGCCGCGTCAGGCGCGACAGTTCGGGCAATTCGACCCGTTCCTGATCGGCGGGCGAAAGGCGATCGGACAGGATCGACCCCCGGATCACCAGTTCCCCGACCAGGTTCAGCAGCTGGTCCAGCTTGCCAAGATCGACGCGAATGCTCTGGGCCGGTGCTTCAGCCTTGGGCTTCTCGACCGCTGGCGCCACATTGCCCGCCACCAGCGTCAGCGCCGGGCGTTCCGTTTCCTCGATCACAGGCACCGAAACCGCCGCTTCGACGACGGGCGGGGCGATCGCGACGTCCGCCCGGCCGATCTCGATCAGCGAATCCGGCGCGACGAAGTCGAAGCAGTCGCGGATCGCCTGTTCCTCGACCGAGGCCGGCAGATCCAGCGTCCAGACCAGATAGCCCTCCTCCGGGTCCAGATCGCGCAGCCCGGGCAGGCGGCTGGTGTCCGCCGCGGCGACACGGCCACCCATGTCCTCCAGCTCGCGGATCACCAGCATCGGCTCCGCGCCATTGGCCATCGCCGCGCGCGACGGGCCGAAACGCACCGTCCAGCCCGCAGGTTCGGCCGCGACCAGATCGTCCAGCGCCACCATCACCGGCTCGAAGCCGAAGGGATCGAAATCCTCGACCATCGCAGCGACCGGCGTGAAGCCAAACTCATCCGCCTCAGCGACCGGCGCCGGAGCGCCTGGCTCCGCCGGGGCGCCCTTGCTGGCTAGGATCGCATCGAGCTGTTCCAGCGTCGCCGCATCATCCGGGAAGGCCGAACCGCTCTGCGCCGCCGCAACATGATCCGACAATATGTCGAATGCATTGAGCATGATGCGCGTGACCTCGGCGCTCGCCGGGATGTGCCCCGCCCGCACTTCGTCCAAAACATTCTCGAATCGATGGGAGAAGGCCTGCAACGCGCCGTGGCCGAAGGCGCCCGAACCGCCTTTGATCGAATGGACGGCGCGGAACACCCCCGCGATCACGTCAGCCGACACGTCTCCCGCCGCCATGGCGGACAGGCCTTCCTCGGCGATGACCAGGCCTTCGGCACATTCCTCGAAGAAGATGCCCTGAATTTCGTCCAGCTCGTCGCTCATGGGCACACGCGGCGGATGGCCGCCCCCAGCTTGGTCGCGTCGAACGGCTTGGTGATCCAGCCGGTCGCCCCGGCCTGCCGGGCGCGCGTCTTCTTGTCGTCCGAAAACTCGGTCGACAGCACCAGGATCGGCGTGCCGCGGAATTCGGGCACCGAACGAACCGCCTCGATCAGTTCGAAGCCGTCCATGCGGGGCATGTTGATGTCGGTAATCAGCAGGTCGGGTTTCACCTCATGCATCCGCTCCAGCCCATGCTGGCCGTCATCGGCGCTTTCGATACGAAAGCCCTGCGCGGTCAGCGATGCCTTCAGCAACATCCGCATGGACGCGGAGTCGTCGACGGTCAGGATCAATTTGCTCACGAAAGAAGGTCCTTTTCCACGGAAAGGCCGATGGCCGGCGCCAGCCCGCAGGCGGTCACCCGATCGACAAAGGCGGGGCTGGGGTTGCGAATGACGAAGCTCTGCCCCTGGGCGTCGGCCTCCGCCTTGGCGGCGACCAGCAGTTGCAGCACCGCCTGGCCGACGCTTTCGACCGCGCCGGCGTCCACTTCCATCACGCCGTCGAAATCGCTCGCCAGCACCAGGCGGACGCGCAGATCCTCGGCGGTCACGGTCGTTCCGTGCGGCGGCAGGGTCAGCGATCGGTCGTCGGCGACCGGATCAGACAGGTTTGGCATTGAGCTGGTCCTTCACATCGTCGAGCGCGGCTTCGAGCTGCGCGAATGAGGGGGCGTAGGCGGACGGGGTCATGCGTCGCGCCAGTTCGATGGCCACCTGGGTCGGCTGGCCCTGGGCGTGGCCGATGATCGCGGTCTTGACGATCAGATAGGGCTTGAAGTCGGCATCGATGATCTGGTGCAGCTTCGATGCGATCGGACCGACCAGGCAGTAGGCGAGCAGCACGCCCAGGAAGGTGCCGACCAGCGCGCCGCCGATCATGGCGCCCAGCACTTCGGTCGGCTGGTCGATCGAACTCATCGTCTTGATGACGCCCAGCACCGCCGCCACGATGCCCAGCGCGGGCAGGCCGTCCGCCATCATCTGGATCGCATTCTGGGGCAGCAATTCCTCGGCATGATGGCGCTCGATGTCGCCCTCCATGGCTTCGGCCATCTGGTGCGGGTCCTCGAAATTGACCGTCATCATGCGCAGATAGTCGCAGATGAACTCGATCAGCCCCTGATCCTGCAACAGCTTGGGATAGCGGCTGAAGATGCTGCTTTCCGCCGGCTGGTCGAGATGCTTCTCTATCGCGTTCGCGCCGTCCTTCCGGAAGGTGGACAGCAATGTATACAGCAGTGCGAGCAGGTCGCGGAAATCCGCCTCGGTCCACCGCACGCCCTTGAAGACGCGGACCGTCCCTTTCCACGCCTTCTTCACAGTGCTCATCGAGTTGCCGAGAATGAAGGCGCCGACCGCCGCGCCGGCAATAGCCAACATCTCGTGCGGCAAGGCATGAAGGATGACGCCGAGATTGCCGCCCGACATCAGGAAGCTGCCGAAAACACACAGCAGGATGACGACGAGGCCGATGGCATTGAGCATGGATCAGTCCGCTTGAGCTGGAATGTGGCCGAAGCCGATGGACTGATTATAGGAAGAATATCGATCGCCCCGCGCCACCGCGCATCTTTTTCATGCGGCTCCGGTCCCGAACCGACCGATCATCGTCAATGGCGACCGCATCGGCGATTTTTATCCTAGAATGGAAAGATACTTATGCCAGGGGATCGTCCATGTCACTCAACGCCTATCGCCGCGCACAGGAAATCGCCGCGACACCAAGAGGCACCGAATATCGCCTGATGAGCCAGATCACTGCCGAAATGATGGCTGCGCGCGATGCCGGGCTCGTGGGCGTTGGCTTGATGCCCGCGCTGCATCGTAACCGCCGGGCATGGAGCACCTTTTCCAACCTGTGTGCATCGCCGGACAATCAACTGCCCGAGGATTTGCGCGCCCGCATCATCTCGATCGGCCTGTGGGTCGAGCGCCATACCTCCGACGTCGTGCGTGGCCGCGAATCCATCGATGACCTTATCGTGGTCAATCGCGCCATCATTGAAGGGCTTTCCCAGGAAAACGGTAAGGCAAGCCCTATGGTTTCGAATCCGTAACCATATTTTTATGGTTTTTGTTCAGATATATGCCTCACTTCCGGCTTCATGGGGGCATTAAAAACTGTCGGAAATATTTACATTCTGGGTCGGCCGCTTCATGCGATCGTCCGGGGCACGTCGCGATGCCCCGGTGATGATTGAGAGTGGGGATGAAATTGTTGATACCGCCGCCATCAGGCGCTGGCGGGGCCCCTTCTGCTCGACTGGCGCCGGCCGTCCCCGCGCTGGTCGCCGTGGCGCTGATCATATGTGTGGCCGTCCTGATGGGGTGGTCCAGGGATAATCTAGGGATCGCCGGCTTCGGCCGCAGCGAGATCTTCATGCAACCCTGGACGGCTGTGGGCTGCATCGGGCTCAGCCTGTCCTTCTTCTGCGCTGCAACGGGCCGATATGGGGCCGCGCGCCTGATAGCGGTCGTGCCGTTGGCCATTTCGCTCATGGCCCTGTTCGAGGATTGGGCCGATCTGACGCTGACGATCGACCGCTGGCTCTTCCCCGACCATATCGAGCATCAGCCGCGCGTGAACCCCGGCAGGCCGGGACTGATGCCTGCCATTTCCACGCTGCTGCTGACCTGCGCGTCGCTTGCCACGACATCGCGGCACAATGCCGTGCAACGCATGGTAACTTTGCTCAGTTGCTTGGCCTTATCGACCGCCGTCATTTCCGGCACGCTGCTTCCGCTCGGCGTCAGTTCATTGGGGGAAGGCACCAGGCGGGCGCTCATGTCGGTGCCCACGGCGTCCACCCTGATCGCGCTCGCCCTGGCCATCATCGAGCAGCGGCGTCATGTCGCCTGGCCGCGCAGTCCCCGTTGCGGGATCGGGAGCGGTACGCTCCAGTGGTTGCTGGCGCCCTGCGTCCTCCTGCCCGTGTCATCGGCGCTTTTGCAGCTTTGGACGTACAAAAATGGTCATGTGACCAAGGAAATGGCCGAAATCATCCAGGCAGCGATCCAGGTTAGCATATCCTGCCTGATCGTCGCCTGGGCCTGGATACGGATCGGTCGCGAAAGCACCACCCGATGGGCGTTCAGCACCGCCATCGATTCCGCGCCGATCGCTATCACCGATATAGACGGCCGCATCATCCGCTGGTCGAAGGGCTGCGAAAGGCTTTACGGATGGACAGCCCAAGATGCGCGGGGCCAGTGCAAGCACGCATTGACCAGGGCGCTTCTGCCCACGGGATCGCGCCTCCCCTTCGCGTCCCAGGCGCGCCAGGAGGCCGAGATCACGGAGCGGCATCGGGACGGAACGAGCCTGCGTGTCCTGGAATCGCGCCAGATCGTGCAGCCGCGGCCCGACATAGCGCCGATGGTGGTGCTGTCGATGACCGATATCACCGAACGTCAGCGTGCCGAGCAGGCCGTTCTGGCGAGCGAGGCTCGGCTTGCCTTTGCGGCGGACCTACACGAACTGGGCCTGTTCGAATGGCGCCAATCGACCGACCAGATGCAAATGTCGCCTCATGCGGAGCGTCTCTTCGGTTTCCTGCCCGGCACGTTCAGTGGTGGCATCGACGACTGGCGCCACCATGTGCGCGCGCGTTTTGGCGCCGATATCCTTGCAGATCAGCCCCTGCCCGCAAGTTTCCATCATTGTTCCTTCCATCTGAACGGCGCGTTGGCGGACGAACCGCTGATCGTCGAAGGCTCGATCTTCTTTTACGACGCGCCCGGCGATCAGGGGCCCTCGATGCTGGGCATCGTCATGGACGCGACCGAGCGCGCGCGCCGCACCGAAATGCTGGAGGCCCGCGAATTCGAGCTGCGCTCGATCCTGGAAACGGTGCCGGAAGCGATGATCACCGTGGACGAAACGGGGCGCGTCCGCTCCTTCTCGACGGCAGCCGAAAGGCTGTTCGGCTACAGCGCGGAGGAAATTACCGGCCACGATGTCCGCACATTGCTGCCCGACTATGAGAAAACGGCTGTCTCGACGGACGGGGTGACGCCTCCGCTCAAGGCGTCGCAAGCCCAGACCACCGCCGGGCGCGACCGGCACGGCAACGCCATGCCGGTCGAACTGGTGGTCGGCGAAACCACGATCGGCACGGAACATATCTCCATCGCCTTCGTCCGCAGCCTGCGCGAACAGATCGCGACCCAGACGCGCCTCAACGAATTGCGGGAACAGTTGCTGCACGCGGCGCGGGTGAGCACCATGGGCGAAATGGGCGCCGGCCTCGCCCATGAACTCAATCAGCCCTTGACCGCGACCGCCAATTTCCTGGGGGCCGCGCACATGAGATTGGGGATGGGCGCATCGCCGGACCAGGTCCGCGACCTGATCGCCCTCGCCAATGTCGAGGTGCTTCGCGCGGGCGAAATCATCCGCCGGATGCGCGCTTTCGTCGCCAAGGGGGAACTGGACATCCGATCCTGCTCGCTGAGCGAACTGATCGCGGATGCGCTGCAGCTGGTCTGGTCGGGAACCCGTCACTCGGGCGTCACACTCCATTACCAACCCAGCATCTCTGGTCCGGACATATTGGCCGACGCCGTCCAGATACAGCAAGTTTTCATCAACATAATCAACAATGCGCTCGAAACATTCGCCGTCCACCCGACGACCGGTGCCCGGATCATGATCTCGACGGTCGAGCACGCCGACGGCACCGTCATGATCCGGTTCAGGGATAATGGCCCGGGCTTTCCGCCGGCCATCATAGGGCGACCGTTCGACGCCTTCATGTCGACCAGGGCTAACGGACTGGGTCTCGGCCTGTCGATCTGCCGCCGTATCGTCGAGGGTCATGGCGGCGCATTGACCCTCGCCAATGCCGCGGACGGCGGCGCGATCATAGAATTTTCTCTGCCGATCTATCGGGAGTCGGGCGATGGCGAAATGAAGGCGGCACGATGAAGACCAGACAGATCTTCATCGTGGATGACGACGATTCGGTTCGCCTGTCGCTCGTCCAGCTCCTGTCGATATTGCCCGATCACCAGGTTCACAGCTTCGCGTCGGGGGATGTATTCCTAGCCGCGGCCGCGCGGCTCGATCCCGGATGCCTGCTGCTGGACCTGCACATGCCGGGCACCCCCGGCATCGGCGTCCTGGAAGCGATCGGCCCCATCGCAGAACGATTCGCGACGATCGTGCTGACCGGGGAGAGCGATGTCGGTACGGCGGTGCAGGCGATGAAGCTGGGTGCCTTCGATTTTCTGGAAAAACCCTGCGACCATGTCCGCCTGATCGCCGCCATCGAATCGGCCTTTTCCCGGCAGGCGAAGTCCATCCAGGCGGTGACACGCCGGGCGCAGGCGCTGGCGAAGATCAATTCGCTGTCGCTGCGCGAGCGCGACGTGCTGATCGGGCTGATCGAAGGGCATTCCAACAAGGTGATCGCCCATGACCTTGGCATCAGCCCCCGGACGATCGAAATCTATCGGGCCAAGCTGATGGAGAAGCTGCATGTGCGCAGCCTCTCCGAAGCGCTTGGTATCGCCTTCGCCGCCGGGCTCTATTCGAACGACTGAACCGCCGGTCAGAATTCCAGATACAGGTCGACATAGCCATAGCGTGTGTCGCCGGACCGCGGCGCATTGGCGGCGTCGGTCAGGAAACGGCCCTTCGCCAGATAGGCGATGCCGGTGTCGACGCGGAGCAGATCGGGGATCAGCCAGCGCCGCAGCCGGGCTTCGAACTGATGTCCGGCGAACCGACCGGCGTCGCCCGCCGCGTCCTTCACATTGGTGGCTGCGAAGCTATCGGTCCTCGATTCGAGCCAGAGCGCGCGATACATCGCCATCACGTCGGAGGATTTTCCCGGCTTCGCTTCGAACCGCACCCCGCCCGACATCATATTGAAGCGATGGACCGGGCCATAAAGGGCAGTGGGGCCAAAATCGAAACGCCGCGCGCCAAAAAGCGTATCGAAGCGATTATAGGTCCGCGCGCCAGCCTTGTCGCCGGTCGCAAGGTCGAAATCGATCGACAGGCGCGGCTGCATTCCCTGCGGCCACGTCCGCCCCAGTTCGGCATGGACCAGCCAGGCCGACACATTGAGATCGGTCAGGTCAGTGGCCCTGGTGCTCGCGCGGGTCTCGCCAAACTGATAAGCAGCTTCCAGATCATAGTCGATCCGCCCGGCCTTGGGTTTGCGCCACGCGCGCAGGCCCGGCGTCCACAGCCGGCGGTTGCGGGTCAGGCGATCGGCCGTGTCCTGTTCCTTCAACCCATAGCCATAGATTTCCAGCGTGCCGCCCAGCACGCCCGCCTTGGTCAGACTGCCGCCGAAAAACTGCAATGCGCTGCTTTCCTGGTCCCAGCGGACGCCGTTGTCGAAGATGCCGTCATGATCGTCCGGCAAGCGGATCTGCGGCATGGTCCAGAACAGGGTCAGGCGATCGCCGGCCTTGTCCGACAGGATCAGGTTGGCGCCGGTAAAGGCATTGGTGGTGTTCCGGAACGTCTGGCGCGCCACGAGGCGGCGCGAGCCGACATCCATGGTGAAGCGGCCGGCGGTCAGCGCGCCCTTGGCCTTTTCCCCCAGCCCAAAGTCGACGCCGACATAGGCCTGGATCAGTTCGAGCGCATTGATTTCATTGGTACCCGCCGAAGAATTCTGCTTCTCGCCATAGCCCCGCGCATCCCATATCTCGCCGCCGACACGCACCGGCCCGCTGTCGTAATCGACCAGCAAGGTGGTCTTGAGCGACCACAGAAAATCATTCTCCGCCATGTTCGGGCGAAACTGGCCGTCGATCGCCTCGATGCGCGAACGGACCATGCCCTTGATCGTCAACTCGTCCGGAGCGCCCAGCGCTTCATGCAGCGGCGTCTCGGCCAGCGCAGGACCGGCGTGGCCGGCGACCATCGCAAGCGCCGCAACGGCAGGCGCCCAGGCACGGCGGGTGGACGAGGAGAGAATGCGGCGCGCGCTACGGCGCGCGGTCCGGAAAGCATAAGTCATGAACACACTCCAGGGATGATGCTTCCTTATAGGACGAGGGTCCGATCGCCAGCTTCGCGCTGGAGAAAATTTCGCCGCCGCCAACAAGTCGCATTGCTGCGCTAGAGCTATCCTATAATTTCAGTGGAGCGTCGGCTGCGCCGGTGGGACGTCGCGGTGATCGACCATGATGGCGAAGCGCGGATCCTGCGCCGCCAGCTCGGCCATGGTCTTGGCCGCGCGCTTGGCGATCTGGCGCACCCGTTCCTTGTTCACGCCCATATCACCTTCCAGCGTATCGAGCGTCGCAATGTCGAACAAGCGGCGTTCGACGACTTCGCGATTATGGCTCAGGCGCATTTCCAGTTCGTCGAGTTCGACCGGATCGAGGCAGGAATTGTCGGCCCGCCATACCGACTGCCGCGACGACCCCGCAGCCCGGGCTACGCGCTTGGTGCGAACCTGCCGACGCATCCGATCGAGCGCGACTGTGCGCAGATGCTCGATATAGCCATCGATCAGCGTGACCGTGGCAGCCGCCGCCAGATAGGCCGAAGCCCCCGCTTCCGTCCGGTCCAGCGCTTCCTCGTCCTCGATGAGGGAGATCGCCGAAATCTCCTCGCCATCCTCACCCGCACCGATCGCGTCGAGCGATACGGTGGTCGCCTCGACCTTGCGAGCCGAGGGGCGCTGGTCGGTCATCAGACGAAAGCGAAGGCTCTGCAATTCGCCGCGGATCTGCCAGTTGACGAAGGTCGTGAACTGCGCCTTTTCCGGGTCATAGGCCTCGATCGCGCGGTGGACCGCTATGGAGCAGACCTGCTCTGCGTCCTCCCAGTGCCCCACCAGCCCATATTGCCGGATGAAATGGCGGATACGCGGCGCGATCAGCGTCAGGATGCGCGCGAACGCCTTATCGACGGCGGCGCGCTGACGGGCGGTCTGCGTCTGTCCGTCGGCGGGCAGATTGGCCTTCACCGTGGCGACGGCCGCTTCCAGTGCAATGGTGGTTTTCGACATGTCCAGTCCTTTCGATGACGTCATGGCATCGCGACCTTCGCGTGCCCCCCTTTCGACAGGACCCTTTTCGCCTCCATTGGTTAACGACTCTCTAATCCTATATTTATTTTTTACCTCATTCCTATATTTTTTGCCGGGCATCCACGCGGGTGCAAGGTCAGGCGCTGAACCGCTCCGCCCGGATGTTCCGCCCAATGAAATCCAGCAACCATGTGCGATGCGCGACGGTCGCATCGCCAACGGCGGCTATCCGCCGACCCGCGCCGGCCGCACCGATCTGCGCGTTCAGCAGCGTCCGGGCACGGTCGGGATCGAGTCCTCCTTTAAGAAATCGGATGGCATCGCCGCGTCCCAGATGGTGGCCGAGATAGGCCGCCTGGGCGACCGCCTGCGCACCCTCGCCGATCGACACGCCCGCGCGCGCCAAGGCATCCAGATTGGCCTTGGCATAATCTGCGGTTGCCTGGATCGCCGCCTCCGGGTCATATCGCAGCGCCAGCAATGCCGCGCGGTCCTCGCCCTTCACCCGACCATGATCGTTCAGCCAGCCGCGCTGGCGCGCGACGGCGTTCAGCCAGGTGCCCTCGCGCTCGGCCTCGCCCCTCCATGTTCCGCTCAGAAACTGGCCTAGGCCGGCCGCGCTGGAGCGCGGGTTCCGTGAATAGGGGAGCCAGCGGCCATCGGGCGCTTTCGCCGCCTCGGCATGGACGATGGTGGCCAGCGCCGCCACGGGCAGGCCGGTGCGCTGCGCCGCGGCGCTCAACGCCCCGGCATGACCCGCATTGGGACCATAGCCGGGCGCCTGGCCGGCCGTTGCATCCTGCTGCCGCCCCTGTTGCTGCCGCCCTCCCTGCCCGTCCCAGGGAAGGATGGGGGTCGACGGTTCGCTTTCGGGCAGCGTCGCCCTCTGGGGCATGGCCGGCGCGGGCGTCTGCTTGTCCTCCTTCAGCAGGGTCAAAAGCGAATCCAGGCTCATCGGCAGCTTCACGTCGCCCCCGGCTCTTTTTTCGCCCCCCTCCTCACTGCCCAGCGCCGCGCGCCAGAGCCGGGTCGTCAGTTCGCTGCGCGCCTGCGCGTAGATGACGTCGGCCTTTTGCGCCGCAGTCAGCCCCGCCGGTCCGCTGGTGGCGATCATCGCCCGCCTCGCAACATGCGGCGGGCCTTCAGAAACGCCACGGCCGAACTGTCGTCCATGCCCGCCTGCTCGACATTGGCGCTGCGCCGGTTGGCGTCCTCCTTATATCCCTCCGCCGCGACCTCGATCGCGCGGAAGGCGCCATAGGCCGCCGCCGCCTTGCCGCGCATCTGGTCGAGCCGTGCGCTCTGCAACGCGCCGTCCCGGGTCAGGCGTTGCTGCTCGGCGCGGATGCGCTCCATATAGGCGTGGGAGGAGAGGGTCAGATCCCCCGCCGCCACATCGGCTTCGCGCAGGATGCTCGTCCGCGCCTCGTCCCGCGCCGTCTCGATCTGGTTCAGCACATTGACCTGCACGTTGATGGCGACGCCCATCGCGTCGATCTCCCGCCGCTGCACGCGCATCGCGGTGTCATAGGGTGTCTTCATCATTCATCTCCATGATGGCGGCGAGTCTGGTGAAACTGTCCTGCGCGAAGCCGCGCTCCTGCTTTCCCTGGTTCAGCAGCGCTTCGATCCGCGGTGCCAGCGCGACGGCGCGGTCGACCTCAGCGCTCGATCCGGCGCGGTAGGCGCCGAGCCGGACCATCTCCTCCATGTCGCGATAGGTGGACAATTCGCGTCGGGCCGCCAGCCGCACCGCATTTTCCTCGGTGGAAAGGCAGTGCGGCAAGGTGCGGGAGACGGACTTGAGAACATCGATGGCGGGATAGCGGCCACGCTCGGCGATCTGGCGGGTGATGACGACATGGCCATCCAGAATGCCGCGCACCGCGTCGGCCACCGGCTCGTTATGATCGTCGCCGTCGACCAGCACCGTGAACAAGCCGGTGATGCTCCCCTGCCCCGGCAGGCCAGGACCGGCGCGCTCCAACATGCGGGGCAATTCGGCAAAGACGGTGGGCGTATAGCCCTTGGTCGCGGGCGGCTCGCCACTGGCCAGGCCGATCTCGCGCTGGGCCATGGCAAAGCGCGTCACCGAATCCATCAGGCACAGGACGTTCAGCCCCTGGTCGCGGAAATGTTCGGCGATGGTGAGCGTCGTCCAGGCCGCCTGCCGGCGCATCAGCGCCGGCTCGTCCGACGTCGCGACCACCACGACGCTGCGCGCCAGGCCTTCTTCGCCCAGGTCGTCCTGCACGAATTCCTGCACCTCGCGCCCGCGCTCGCCGATCAGGCCGATCACCGCCACGTCGCAATCGGTCCAGCGCGCCAGCATCGAGAGCAGCACTGACTTGCCGACGCCCGATCCGGCGAACAGGCCCAGCCGCTGGCCGCGGCAGAGCGGCGCGAACAGGTCCAGCGCGCGCACCCCGGTGCCCAGCCGCTCGCCCACCCGTGCCCGCGCAGAGGCAGGCGGCGGCGACGCCTTGATCAGGCGCATTTCGGCGCCTTGCGGCAGCGCGCCCTTGCCGTCGACGGGACGGCCAAGCCCATCGACCATGCGACCGAGCCAGCCGGCGCCGGGACGCAGGCCCAGCTGGCTGGCGGCCAGGTCCGCGCGCGTCCCCGATGCAATGCCCTGCGGCTCGCTGAAGGGCATACAATGGGCGATGCCATGATCGAGGCCGGTCACTTCCGCCTCGACCCGGCCGGCCGAGGTATCGAGCGTGACGCGCGATCCGATCTGCGCCGCACCGGCCAGCCCTTCCACCTCGATCAGCGCGCCGCGCACCGCAACGACATGGCCATAGCGGCGATCGGGGCTGAGCAGGCGCAGCCCTGCGGCCGCCGCTGCCAATGTGGTCATCGGACGTTCTCCAGCCTTGCTGTGAAAGGGAAGATCAGGCCGCCTGGGCGGCCCGGGCCAGCACGTCGGCCTCATATCCGATCAGCCATCGGCAATCGGACAGGGCGGCATAAAATTGCCCGGTCGCGACCTTCTGGGCAAAACCGATGCACTTGGCCTTGGCGTCGGGCGCTTCGAGCGCGGCCATTAATCCCTCCAGCCGCTCCAGCAGGGCGCCCTGATGCTTCTGCAACTCGCCCTGGTCGATATAGGCCATCATGCAGGCGAAATAGAGCTGGCGCGCCGGCGTGTCGGCCTCCTCCGGCTTCATCACGTCGCGGCCGCGCAATATGGTGGCGCTGTTTTCCACCACCAGGTCGGTGCGCCCGACCGAGCGCAGCACGGCGCCGTTCACGATCACCGGCTCTCCATTGCGAAGCGAAATGCGAAGCGTCATGCGAATATCCCCGATAGCGCCCCGAAGAGCGGACATGACCAGATTATAGGATGAACCGACCCGGCAGCTTTTGCCGGGTGGCGTATTTTTTTGACCACCTCCCGACGGAGGGCCGGGACTCCCTCCTACAATGAAGACGTAACCGGGTCGGACTTGCCGAGCGCGCCGCCCCACGCATGGGAGAATGACATGAGCCTCTATTCCGCCCTTTATGCTGGCGTATCCGGCCTTGGGGCACAGGCGGGCGCGATGGCGACCGTTGCAGACAATATCACCAACGTGAACACCGTCGGCTACAAGGGCGTGTCGGCGCAGTTCCAGACGCTGGTGGCCGGCGGCCAGAGCAGCAACGGCTATTCCGCCGGCGGCGTCGCAGCCACGCCCAAGGCGCTCATTTCCAAGCAGGGCCTGCTCCAGGCGTCGAGCAGCCTGACCGACATCGGCATCGATGGCGCGGGCTTCTTCGTCGTGCGTTCGGGCACCGATGCGGGCGATGCGGTATCCTTCACCCGCGCCGGTTCCTTCGTTCCCGATTCGCAGGGCTATCTACGCAACGCGGCGGGCTATTATCTCCAGGGCTGGCCGCTCGACGTCGATGGCAACTATGTCGACAACGGCAATCTCAACACGCTCGAACCGATCCGCCCAAGCGCGCTGACCGGATCGGCCCAGCCGACCAGCAAGATCGCGATGCGCGCCAACCTGCAATCCACGGCCGAACCGATTACCGGCGCCTATGTCACCGGCTCCATGGCGTCGGGCACGCTGTCGCCGCAATTTTCCCGCTCGATGGAGGTCTATGACGCGCAGGGCACGTCGCACCAGCTGACCTTCAATTTCGTCAAGACCGCAGCCAATGAATGGGTCGCGGAAATTTCGGGCGATCCGGCCGACATCACCAGCATCGGCGGCACTGCGATCACCGACGGCGTGCTGGCGAGCGGCACGATCCGCTTCAACGCCGACGGCAGCCTGGACCTGGCCGGGTCCGATCCTGCGCTGTTCGACAGCCTCGACATCGGCTGGGCCAATGGCGCCGGCTCCAGCCCGATCCGCCTCAGCCTCGGCAGCGACGACGGGCTTGACGGCCTCACCCAGTTCGGCAGCGACTCCGCGCTCCTCTCCTCGACCGTCGATGGCGGGATGCTCGGCACGGTGGCCTCGGTGGAGATTTCCGACCAGGGCGTCGTCAGCGCCATTTTCGAGGACGGCACCTCGCGCGCCATCTACCAGCTGCCGATCGCGACCTTCCAGAATCCCGACGGCCTCGCCCGCATCAGCGGCAATGCCTATATGATGTCGTCGCAATCGGGCAATGTCGCGATCAACAAGCCCGGCGCGCTTGGTGCAGGCACGATCGCGGCTGGCGCGCTGGAAGCGTCGAACGTCGACCTGGCGCAGGAATTTTCCAACATGATCCTGTTCCAGCGCGCCTACAGCGCGTCGTCGAAGATCATCACCACGGTCGACGAGATGCTCCAGGAAGTCAGCAGCCTGAAGCGCTGATCCTGATCCGCGCGCCCCTCTCCCCTGATTTGTCGAAGGACCACCTACCTTGTCCCTGAACGAGATCCTCAATTCAGCCATTTCGGGCCTGTCGGCCTCGCAGGCGGGACTGCGGTCGGTGTCCAACAATATCGCCAATGTCGGGACCCCCGGCTATGCGCGCGAACGCGTGTCGCTCAGCACCGGAGTTTCGGGAGGGCGCGTATCGGGCGTGATCGTCGGCGAACCGTCGCGGGTGGCGGACAAGTTCCTCGAAAATGCCGTCTACCAGCGCGGCGGCGCGGCCGGACGGTCAGAGGTCGCCTCCTCCTATCTCGACCGGCTCCAGTCGCTGTTGGGCGCGCCGGATTCCAGCGCCGGGCTCGCCGCGCGGCTGAGCACCCTGTCCTCCGCCGCGGCGCAGGTCACCAGCCTTCAGGGCTCGTCCCAGTCGGTGGCGCTGTTCACCGGCAATGTCGCCGACACGATCGACACGATCGCCCGGTTGCAGAAGGACGTGTCGGGCCTGCGCGCCGATGTCGAGACCGAGGTCGGCTATACGGTGGAGCGCGCCAATGTACTGCTCCGGCAGATCCACGATCTCAACAGCGAAGTCGCGCGGCTCGACGGGCTGGGCCGCAGCAGCTCCGGCCCGACCGACCAGCGGGTGAGCGCGCTGGAGGAGTTGAGCGGTCTCATCGATATCACCGTGAGGGAGCAGCCCGACGGACGCGTCACCATCGACAGCGCGTCGGGCCAGGTGCTGCTCGACAAGCGGCTGCGGCAACTAAGCTATCCCTCGGGCGCGGGCGCGTCGCAGAACAGCTATCCGCCGATCGACATCCGCTTCGCCACCGACAGCGGTGCGATCGGCGCTTCGACCGGCGAACAGATCGAATCCGCCGCGATCGGCGGCAAGCTGGGCGGCCTGCTCGACATGCGCGACCGGGCGCTGCCCCAATTTTCCGAGCAACTGGGCACGCTCTTTTCAGGCCTTGCCCAGAGCCTTAACGCCGTGTCGAACGCCGGCACCACCCTGCCCCCGCCGAACAGCCTTACCGGCGAGGCCAATGGCCTGGTCGGCGCCGATCGCCTGGGCTTCACCGGTAAGGCAGTGTTCGCCGTGGCAGCGGCGGACGGTACGCTGGTGCAGAAGGTCACGGTGGATTTCGACGCGCTCGGCGCGGGCGCGACCGTCGATGATGCGGTGGCCGCGATCAACACCGGCCTATCGCCGGCTGCAACCGCCAGCTTCGTCGACGGCGTGCTATCGATCCAGGCGACCGACAGCAGCCAGGGTATCGCCATCGCGCAGGATCCCGACGCCCCCAGCGACCGCGCCGGGGTCGGCTTCTCGCAATTTTTCGGGCTGAACAATCTGGTCCGCTCGGACGCTAGCGCGCTGGTACCGTCCGGCTTCACTCCCACCGACCCGCACGGTTTCGGCGCGGGTGAGACGACCGAGATCGCATTGCGCGATTCGACAGGCAAGCTGCTGGCCAGCTACACGCTCACCGGATCGGCCGGGCCGACCTTCGGCGACCTGATGACCGAGCTGAACGCCAGTCCACTGGGCCAGCATGGCAGCTTCGCGCTGGACGACAAGGGCCGGGTCCAGTTCACGCCCGACAGCCTGAGCGCCGGATCGACCATCTCCATCCCCTCGGATTCGACCAGCCGCTACGGCACCGGCCTGTCCTTTTCCGCGCTGTCGGGCCTGTCCGGTGCGGCGAGCGGCCTGGCCAGCGCGGAGGTGCGCGCCGACATCGCCGCCAAGGCCACCCTGCTGCCGCTCGCCCGACTGCAACTGGACGTTCCGGTCAATTCGAAAGCGATCGGCGCAGGCGACCTCTCGGGCGCGACGGCCTTCATCGACGAACTCGCCCGCACGTTCGATTTCGGCAAGGACGGATCAGCCACGATCGAAACCTTCGCCAGCCGCCTGCTGGGCGGAGCGGGAACGGAGGCGTCGCTCGCCCAGACCAGCTATGCGGGAGCGGCGGCGCGCCTGGATGACGCGGTCAACCGGCGCGACAGCTATGCCGGCGTCAATGTCGATGAGGAACTGGCCCAGATGGTGGTGTTGCAGAACAGCTATTCCGCGTCCGCCCGCGTCATGACGACCGCGTCGGAAATGTACGACACCCTCCTCCAGATGCTCCGATAAGACTAGGTTCCAGAAAGGGAAAACCAGACATGACCCGCGTAGCGACCATTCCCCTGCAACGAACGCTGTCCGGCGCGATCCAGCGCTCCCAGCAGAATCTGGCGACCAGCCAGATCCAGCTGACCAGCGGCAAGAAGGCTCATGACTATGCCGGGCTGGGCATCGATGCTGTGCGTACCCTGTCCGCCCGGTCGATGCTGGCCCAGCAGCAAAGCTACCAGTCGGTGGCCAGCCGCGTGGGCACGACACTGTCCCTCTATGACGCCAATATCAGCCAGATCGACGACAGCCTGTCCAACCTGCGCACCGAATTGATGACCGCGCTGGGCACCGGGGACTCGCCGGGCATCCAGCATCTGGTCGAAGGCAGCTTCGCCGACGTGCGCGGCGCGCTCAACGCGACCGAGGCGGGGATGCCGCTCTTCGCGGGCGCGCGGACCGACGACCTGCCGATGGTTCCCGAAACCCTGGCCGATCTTGCCGGCATGACACCCGACCAGGTGTTCGTGAACGATCAGGTGCGCCAGTCGGGCCGCGTGGGTGACGGGGTGGATGTCGAATATGGCGTCGTTGCCAGCGATGTCGGCGCCAAGCTCGTCCCCGCCTTCCAGACGCTGGCGGCCGCCGGCCCCTTCGGCGACCGGCTGACCGACGCCCAGAAGGATGCGATCCGCCAGGCGATCGGCGAACTGGACGACGGACTTAGCGAAGTCCGTGCGGTCAACGCCGAAAATGGCCGCAAGCAGAATCAGGTGGAGATGCTGGGCACCCGCGCCAAGGACCGGGAAATCCTGCTGACCGACGTGATCGGATCGGTCGAGGATGCCGATCTCGGCCAGGTCGCACTCGACATCTCGCAGCGCCAGACCATCCTCGAAGCCTCCTATTCCGTCTTTTCCCAGCTCTCCAGCCTGTCGCTCACACAGTTCCTGGATTGATCTGCCGCCGGTCGCCCAGGCCTCCCCATATCGGGGCGACCGGTTTCGGGAACGCGCTGTCCAGCGCCCCCCACATGGACAGCGCACCCCAACGTTCCGTCAGGCTGCCGCGCAGCCTACAGTCCCCACTGTTGCCCGGCAGCAGGCGGAACGGGGAGAGGACGATCCCCCCGGATCGTCCTCTCCTTCTTCGGGGAGCAGTGCGTGCGCGCACCACCGAAAGTCGGTTCCAACGATGCGAAAGCATGGCTGGCAGGCTTCCACTATACAGAAGCAAGCACCGCTCTGCCGACCTATACTCATACAGTTATGTTTTTTCTGCGCTTGCAATCTGCAGACGATGCCGGGGCAGGCATTGGGGCCTGTGTGAAACGACGTCGAAGGTGGCGAACTCCTGGAAGATACGCACCGGGGCGGCCGTGCTGATCGACGTCGATGCACTTGTCAGCCTTATGCGCCGGGTGACGGCGGCGACCGCGGAGAGCACGGCTGCCGGGGCGGCGGCCACCAAATTCTGGATCTGGTGCTCACCGACTCCCAACGCCTCGAGGCCGAATTCGTCTGCAAGCCTTCCGAGTTCGATCAGTTGCGCCATCCGTTGGGTCTGGCTCGGTGCCAGCCCGGTGTGCGGATCCGGCACGGTGTCCCCGAAGGTGTAGATGCCAAGTTCGATGGGCCGGTGGTGCTTCATGGCAACGCCATGCCGCCTTGCCCGGCGATGGAAGTGGTGATGTCCCACAGCTTCGCCGCCTCCTGTGCTTCGAGGATCAAAGGCTCGGGCGCATAGCGTGCCGGGTTGCGCAGTACCGTGCCTGCGGCCCCCCGCGCCGAAGCTTCGGTCAGAAGGCCTACCGCATTGCGCGCGGACAGCTCGGGCGTTGTACCAAAGCGGCCCATCAGCCGCATGATCAGTGGCATGGCCGGGTCCGACATCGCCTTGGTCCGGGTCGAATTGACGCAACAGGCCGTCAGCGTCACCGGCCGGTTTTCCCAGCGCTTCGTTGCCTCCTGAATATGAAGAAAGCCGAGCAGATGGGTGCCCAAGACCGACCTGAAAAAGCTCCATTTGCGTCGATCGAATTGGAGATCGTCGAGATCGGGCATGAACATCGTCGGCACGTTACCGGCAATGTGGACGATGCGCCCGTCCCCCGATGCGGCAAGGACATCGACCAGCAGGCGGTTGAGCGCGGCACGCGCGAAATATTGCAGCGCGAAGGCAAACTCCAGACCATCTGCGGTGGTCTGCTTGCCACTGAACGCAGCCATCGCAGTGTGCAGGACACCGTGCAATTCCGGCTTCCACGCCCGGACGCCTGCGGCTACGGCGTCGATCCCTGCGATCGTGGAAAGGTCTCCGGGAAGGAACTCGGCCGAAGCCGCGCCTGCGGCCCTGACCGTGGCGACGGCGGCCTCGCCTGCTTCGCGCCCTCTCCCAACAATCAGGACGTTGGCGCCCCGCCTGCCGATTTCGACCGCAGCCGCCCGGCCGATCCCCGCGGATCCCCCGAAAAAGACCAGGTTGGCATCGCGCAACGGACGTTCAACTGTCATC
This sequence comes from Sphingobium sp. TCM1, assembly GCF_001650725.1. Classification (GTDB taxonomy): domain Bacteria; phylum Pseudomonadota; class Alphaproteobacteria; order Sphingomonadales; family Sphingomonadaceae; genus Sphingobium. The sequence goes on from NZ_LXVX01000038.1 coordinate 169,480, forward strand.
ATAATCTCCTTATCAAGCAATGGTTTATATGGCTGTTTGCACGGCAGGAGGGCAGCTCCCCACGGAGTCACCTCCGCGTCGAATGGGCAGTGGGCGCAATCCGTCGTGGCCTGCGCACCCGACGAGGCCCCACTCGCGGCGGTCGCCTTAATTGCCCGAGTTCAATTCGACACTGTCAGGCTCCGGTTGTCGTAATGGCACCTCGTCTGCACACCCGCACCGATGGAGAGCGCACGCATGATGCGAAGACCCTTCAGCCGTTTGCAGATGTCCAGCCGCTCATCGAAGTTGCGGGAGTTGGAAGCAACGTAGCGAAGCGAGGGAGGGATGATCATTTCATCATTGAACATGGTGCCCCTTGCGCTTTTGCGGAAAGCAGCCGAAATGTCCTCTCGCATCGAAGTGCGCAAGTAGGATGGATGACCGTCTGCTAGTATGGAAAATCATAGTAATAGCTGCTGCAAGGCGGGTACACCGGATCTGCACTTGGAAATGCGCCGCGCGTTCGCTGTGCTAGCCGGCAAATGGAAGCTCGAAATCCTGTGGCTGCTCGACCAGCGCGTGCATCGTTTCGGCGAGCTTCGGCGGGCGATACCGGGCATCACCCAACATATGCTGACGGCTCAATTGCGCGAACTGGAGGCGGATGGCCTGGTGTTGAGAACCGTGTTCGCGGAAGTCCCGCCGCGCGTCGATTACGCGATTACACCCAAGGCGCGTGCCCTCGCTCCTATGATGGACGCGCTGATGGCATGGTGGCAGACCTATTACACATGAAAGGCACCACGCCTTTCGGCCTGAGCCTGATGGGTTCAAGTACAGAAGGAATTGCAGAACAATAATCCTGAACCGATCCGGCGATTACACCCCCGCATCCACGGTGCGAAGAGAACGGCGGAATGATCAGGATCAATATCGTCTATTATACTTTGTTGAATTTCATGAATACTGCAATTGAGTAGGCTTGACCAAAACAGCAGCTCGAATGTCACGTTCGGTCCATTGTCGTCGCAGAATGGCGAAGATGTCGCTCGAATGGCATGAATGGAACAGCCTGTATCCACCGGGACTTGGGTGGATAGTAGTGGCCTGCTGCCGGTTTGGTGGACACCGAGATAGGCTCGATCAGGCTACACCATGAAGCGCCCCGGCTTTTCAGGAGGCAGTTTTCATTGGGCTATGCAGCCATATCGAGGTTCTCGAGAGCTGCATAGTAATTGTCTTCGGCCTCAGCGGGCGGGATGTGGCCGATAGGGCCGAATAGCCGGCGGTTGTTGTACCAATCGACCCAGCGCAGCGTTGCCGTTTCCACGGTCGAAACGCTTGGCCATGACTGCTGCCGCCAGATGACCTCGGCCTTGTAAAGGCCGTTAATCGTCTCAGCTAACGCATCGTCATGGGAATCGCCGACGCTGCCAACCGAAGAAACGAGTTTAGCTTCAGCCAGGCGCTGGGTGTAGTTCATGACAAGATATTGGGCGGATTCAATCGTTCGTCGCAACACCGGTTTCATACTGCTCAACGAGGAACTGGTCGAGGACTTCTGCAGGCGTTTTCCAGTCGAGCGTCTTTCTGGGCCTTGTATTCATGGCATGGCTACGGCGTCCAACTCCTTTGCTGTGTGCCTGTAGAGATCGGTACCTTGGGGAAATATTGTCGTAGCAAGCCGTTGGTGTTTTCATTCGAGCCTCGTTGCCAAGGACTTTGCGGATCAAAAAAATAGATCTCCAACCCACTGTCGAGCTTTGACCAGATCATCGACTGGACGGACCGAGATGCCAAGAACATAGGCTTCATGGATAACCGCCGTCAGCGCCCGCTCGGCCATTCGGCGCGGTTCGAGAAAGCCCGGAAAATAGCTGCCCTTACGTAACTTGGGGATGCGCAGCTCAACCGTGCCGGCGCGGGCTTGCCAATCGCGCTCGCGGTAGCCGTTGCGCTGGAAGAGCCGGGCAGCCGACTTCTCGCCATGTCCCGCGCCCGTCAGGCCGCCAACTTCCATCTCCACCAGCTGCTCCGCGGCAAACGAGATGATTTTCCGCAAAATATCCGCATCAGGAGTTTTCTCGACCAGCGCGCGCAGATCCATCATGGAATCGGTCATCGTGGTTCCTTCCATGTTCATGGATGATCCACGCCGATCGCTTGCCGATCCTCTATTACGAAACGACGCCACCGGACGATCTTATTACCGAGGTCGTCCACATTTGATATTATGCCAACAATGTGGAAAAACGATATATCCAAGACGAGTATTTATGATATACTTCCCTGCGAAATCAGAAAACTCTCCATGCGCGACCTTTCTTTTTCGGTTAAAGCTGCCGGCCGTCCGTCAATAGCTTTGACCATGACCGCTTCACCGAGCGCAAAGCAGACGTCATCCTGGAACGCGGCCTGCGCAATGATGTACGAGCTGCTTCCTATCCGAGTGAGCCCAGTCGCGATCTCGACTGTTCCAGGATAATAGGCCTGCTTGATGAAATCGATCGTCACGGTCGCAAACAGCAGTTGCAAGCCGCCTGGCGGATCGATCATGCTCCCCTTCCCGAACACGGACATGTTGAGATCAGCGCGCCCTTCCTCGAAATAGCGGCCTGTTGCGCCATTGTTGAGATGCCGGAAAGCGTCCATGTCGGCGTAGAGAATACGGGTGGTAAAATGCAGCGGATAGCGATCGCGGATAAGCCGCGTCGGATCGTCCTTCAAGGCCATCCCTTACCGCTCCCGCCAGCCATATTGTGGACGATAGCCGATCAGGTCGCGGGCGCGCGAGGACGACAGAAAAGACGCATTCCCCTCAAGGCCGTCCCTGATCGGCGTTTCAGGGAAATACCGGGCGGCCAGCTCTGCGCTCGGTACGCTTACCACCGAGTCAGCTGCCGCAATGATCATTCGCTGATGGCCTGAAAGATCGGCCTCCACCGCCAGCCGACATGCGTCCCCACAATCGCGCGCATCGACATAAGCCCACAGATTGAGCTTTCGCCCTTCGGGTCGCGCTTCGATCGCGTCACGCTGAGCATAGTCAGCCGCATCGAACACGTTGGAGAAGCGCAGCGAGGCGATCGTCATCTGCGGGTGCCAGCGCACAAATTGTTCGGCCATCGCCTCGCCCAGATGCTTTGACAGCGAATAGGACCAGTTAGGCAGGTCGGGCGCGTCCTCGTCCAGCGGGAGATAGGTCGGCGGCGTGGTGAAGGGCAAGCCGAGGATCGTCTCACTCGACGCCCATATCACGCGGCGGATGCCCAATCGTGCGCAGGCGGAAAAGACATTATAGGTCGAAAGGGTGTTGACCTGGAATATATCGGCATCGCTGGCCAGGCCGGGCATCGGGATGCCCGCCAGATGCACGACCGCATCGGGCTTCGAGATGGTATCAACACCGGAAAAGGCGCCCATGACCTCGCCGAAATCGGCGCAGTCCACCTTCACCGTGCGAACGCCATCGACGATACCTCCCTTTAGGTCGATACCGGTCACCTTGTGCCCCGCAGCCTTGAGCGCGCGGACGGCTTCGCGTCCGATCTTGCCGGCGCTGCCGGTTACCATCACCTGCATGATCAACGATCTCCCTGTTCAATCGCCGAGGGCGGCGTGATCCGACCACGAAATGGGGCGGAAAAAGAAAGGCCCACAACCGCGTGGGGAACGTACGGGGCCTCCAATGCTTCGATCTCAGCGCCTTCCAGAACCAAGTCCAGTGCCGCAATGGCGTCGGTCAGATGCTCCGGCTTGGACGCGCCAATAATCGGCGCCGTGATCCCGGGCTTGGCCAGCAGCCAGGCGAGCGCGATTTGAGCTGGAGCGACACCCCGGTTCCTGGCCAATGCCAGCACGGCTTCGACCACCTGCCGATCCTCATCCTCGGTCTTGCCGAACAGAAATTGACTGAACTGATCGGTGCGCGAGCGCGTCGTCGCCGCATCCCAGGACCGGGCCAGTTTGCCGCGCGCTAACGGGCTCCAGGGAAGGACCCCCACGCCCTGATCGATGCAGAGCGGGATCATCTCCCGTTCTTCCTCCCGATAGAGAAGGTTCACCTCCGGTTGCATCGACACGAAACGGGTCCAGCCGTTGGTCTGGGCGACATGTTGCGCCTTTGAAAACTGCCACGCCCACATCGATGATGCGCCGATATAACGGGCTTTGCCGGCCTTTACGATATCGTGCAGCGCCTCCATCGTCTCTTCGATCGGCGTGTCGTTATCCCAGCGATGGATCTGATACAGGTCGATATAATCGGTGCCCAATCGGCGCAGACTGTCATCAATCGCCTGGAACAGGGCTTTGCGGCTCAGCCCGCCAGCATTTGGGGCGTTGCGCCAGGGGATGTAAGCCTTGGTTGCGATGACCACCTCATCGCGGCGTGCCATCGCCTTGATGGCGCGGCCGGTAAATTCCTCGGATGTACCGGCGGAATAGCCATTGGCCGTGTCGAAGAAATTGATCCCGGCCTCCAAAGCGGCCCGAAAGAAGGGACGACTCGTTTCTTCGTCCAGCGTCCAGGCATGTCCTGTGCTGGAGGAACCGTTCCCGGTGGCACCGTAGGTCATGCAGCCCAAGCAGAGGCGAGACACTTTGAGGCCAGTATTCCCCAGATTGATATAGCGCATGGCTCGTCCTCCCCACCGAATCCGTTGGTAGAATAACTAGACCATATTCTTGCATTGGGTCTAGTCCCTCTATATTTGAATCCCATGACCAGCGCGCCTCGCCCAGCCGTCGTCCGGCTAGACCAAATCGTGGAAGCCACGCGAATCCTGTTCGTCCGGCATGGGTATCGGAGGACATCGATGGACGATATCGCGCGCGAGGCGGGTGTCGCGAAAGCCACTCTTTATCTGCATTTCAGTGGCAAGGTGGCGATTTTTGCCATGATGCTGGATCGCTGCCAGGCCGAGGTGGAAAGTCGTGTCGTCGCGGCGGAAACCAGCGACGCACCGCTGTCGCAGCGCCTGCGCGCTTTGCTCTACGCCTATTTCGGCGTGGCGCTCGAATGGTTCGGCGATGCCGAGCATCTGAGCGAACTCAAGGCCTTTGTCGCGGCCCATCCGGACCATTTTACCCAAGGCGGGCCACGCCCGCGCGCCCGCATCCAGGCCATGCTCGACCGGGCGGAAGCGGATGGCGACACTGACTTTTCCGGCAAGGGCCTGTCCACGGCCCAGGTTGCGAACGTCCTCGTACATGCCGCGCGCGGCGCCAAATTGGGCAAGGCGCCCACGCCCGAGACATTTCGCCGACGAATCAATGATGCGGTTTCATTGGCGCTCGCCGGCGGCTGCTGATCGATCATAGGTCGCGCACGATCAGCCATTTCGGCAGAGTGCGGCTTGGACGAATGACGATGATGAGGACACCGCCCACTGCGAGCGATGCGCCAGCTATCAGGCGCCAGCCGATGGGGTCGCCGGTGATTACCGCGCCTAGGGCAATGGTGAATATCGGCGTCATCAGCGTCAGCGGCGCGATCATGTTGGCGTCGTAGCGCTGGAGCAGGCCATAATATGTGGTGTGCGCGATGATGGACACGACGACCGCGGAAAAGAGCAGAGCGGCGACGAACTGCCAGTTCGCAGCTTGAATTGCGGCCCACTGCCCCTTCTCAGCCAACAGGCTGAGCGGCATCAGCACGATACTGCTCGCTACACCGCCCCAAGCCTGAAGCCGGATCGGCTGGGTCGACAATTGCTTGAGCATGACGGACCCCAGCGATCCCGCCAAGGCGCACAACCCCACGAAGATCAAGCCGAGCGACCCACGCATGCCCATCGGATCGAACAGCACCACCAGAACGCCGGCCAATGTCAATATCATGCCGATAATCCGTCGAACGCCCACCTGCTCGCCGAGGAGCAGCACAGCGAACAGGATGGTGAGCGGCGTCTGGGACAAAATGACGACGGCTGCCGACGAAGGCGTAGCGGTCTGCAAACCGATGAACAGGAGCGCAAAGCCCCCTCCCCCGACCAGCAGCGTCACGAAGCAAACCCGCCATAGCTGTTCGGGTATCGGGAACAGGTATCGGTACAGAAGCGCCCCAACCACCAATGTCCTGGCCGCCGCGTAAAAAAGCGGCGGCACAGCCATGTCTCCGACGACCAGCTTGCTGACGATCGTATTGAGAGCCCAGGCCACACAAATCGCCAGGAAAATCAGAAAATCCCGTGGCGGCATGTATACTCCATATCAGTCATCGGGTGGTCAGCGTGGAATGTCGTTAAAGGCGACACCCTTGTCCGGCCTGTGGTCCTGCGGCAGCCCCAATATCTTTTCAGCGATTGTATTGAGCAGCATTTCGTCCGCGCCCCCCGCGATGCGGCCGGTAGGCGCGGTCATCCAGCTTTTCGACCAGCTTTCCTTGCGCGTCTTATCCTCATCATAGCGCATCCCATCGACGCCCTTGAGGTCCATCGCGAATTCGCTCAACTTCTGACGGGTGCGGACAGATACCAGTTTATGGACCGATCCTTCAGGGCCAGGCTGCATACCGGCAGCCAGACTGAGCAAAGCCCTGCGATGGATTGCCGCCAGAGCGGATTGCGCGGCATAGGTTCGGGCAATGCGTTCCCGCACGCGCCCGTCTTCGATCGCGGACTTGCCACCGATGCGGATCGTCTTCGCTTCCTCGACGAACAGGTCGATGGGTGGGCCGAATCCAGCCGGATCGGTCGCCTGGTAGCGCTCGATCATCAGCGTCTCCATGGCCACGCCAAAACCACCGCCGACCGAACCCAGCCTCTGGCTATCGGCAATTCGGACGTCGTCGAAGAAGACCTCATTTACCTCTGAACGGCCTTCCGCCAGCCTGACCGGCCTGACCGTGACACCGGGAGACTTCATGTCGACCCAGAAATAGGTAAGACCCCGATGCTTGGCTACCGTCGGATCGCTGCGCGCGACGATGACGCCATAATCGGCATATTGCGCCCAGGTGGTCCACAATTTCTGGCCGTTGATTATCCAGTCCCCGGTGGCGTCGTCGCGATCCGCCCGCGTCCGCAGGCCGGCAAGATCCGATCCCGCAGCCGGCTCGGAAAAGAGTTGGCACCAGATCTCCTCCCCCTTCAACGCCTTGGTCGCGCGTTCGCGCGCCCAATCCCCCTTCACATAACGCAGCATGATGGGCACCGGCATCCCGAGACTGACGCCGAAATAGTCGTTCGGAAAGCTGTGCTTCATCTCTTCCTGTTCGAAGGCGAGTTTCTCCAACGCACCTAGTCCCTGGCCTCCATGCTCCTTGGACCAGTTGATGGCTGAATAGCCCGCCGCGAATTTTTCCGCCTGCCAGCGCCGGCCGAGTGTCAGGTCTTTCTCTTCGGACAGGCCCCGGCGCGCGGCGCGCCCGAACTCCATGGCTTTCGTTTCGAGCCATGCCTTCGCATCGGCGCGATAGATTTCCAGATCTATACTCATGCGGCCTCTTCCACCAGATAGTCTACCAGGGCATCTTCCCAGAACAAGGCGGGGCCATTCTCGATCGCCAGCGTCCGCGCGCGGCGCTGATGCAGGTGAAGGTCGGCTTCCCAAGTGACGCCAATGCCACCGTGCACCTGTGTCGCATCGCGCGAAACGCTATCATAAGCTTCGGTTGCAGACAGCCGCGCCGCAGCGGCATGGCGGCCGAAATCGGCTTCGCCTTCGGAAGCCGCAGCATGGATGGCATTGGCGCGAGCCAGTTCCACCAGAACATAACCCTCGGCAATACGGTGCTTCACGGACTGGAATCCACCGATCACCTGGCCAAAGGCGCGGCGATCCATCGCATAGTCGCGCGCCTTGCCCAGCATCGCCTCGGCCCCGCCCACCTGTTCATGCGCGGTCACGACGGCCTGCAGTTCCAGCACAGCGCGGGCCGCAAGCAGCGCGCCCTCGCCGGTCAGGACGGACGCTTCCACGCCATCGAAGTGCAGGTCGGCCGTGCAGCGGCTATTGTCGAAAGTGTGGACCATATCCCGCGTTACCCCGTCCCCAGCCAGTTCAACCAGCGCGAGAACTGGACCCTGTTCGCCCGAAGCCAGCACGAGCGCGACCTGGGCGACGGCGCCAGCGCAAACCGCCGGCTTCGCTCCGACAAGGCGGCCGTGCGTAAGGCGCAAAGCCGGCTCCGATGGCAGCATATCGGCGCCTTCAGCAAAAGCGACCGCACCGATCGTTTCGCCACTTGCCAATGTCGGCAGCCAGCGCTCTTTCAACGCGTCCGAGCCGTAGCGCAAAATGGCTTGGGCCACGCCGTGGCCGGTGCCGAGAAAAGGCGCGCCGCCCGCGACCTGCCCAATGGCCTCTGCGATGAGCCCCAGTTCGACCAGACCCAGACCGATACCGCCAAACACCTCTGGTATGCCGACGGCGGTCCAACCCTGCTCCTTGCAGGTTTCCCAGAAGCGCATGTCATAGCGCCCCGTCGTTTCCAGCAATGCCTTCAGCGTCTCGCTGCGCGTCCGGTCGGCCAGAATACGAACGGCCTCTCCGCCGATCGCCTGCTGTGCGTCATCATATAATATCGACATCTCTAGCCTCTCCAAACATGTGAGGGCGGCCGACCGTGTCGCGCCGGCCGTTCGCTGTGCGCGCTTCAGCCCTCGCCCGGCTGCCCGGCAGCATGGCCCGCCATCTCTTCACGCGGATGAAAATTCTCGGTTTCGCCATAGCCTGCATCCTGGGGAATCACGACCGCCATGCCGCCCTCGCGTCGTTCGACACGCGGCAGCACTGTAAAGACGGGCCGGGCACGCGCGGTGGTCAGGGCATCCTCCACCGTGCCGGACTCCGCCAAACGCCGAAGGTTCATGCGCGTGGGAAAGAGGATCGATCGCTCGCCTGCAGCCGCCCGCGCCAAGATCGATTCCGGCGAGGCCCATTCCAGGGCGACGGCCTCCCCGCCATCACACACCGCTTCCTGATTCGCCGCAGTCCGGGCAAGAAAGAAATGCGTATCGAACCGCTTTGGCCCATTCACAGGCGTGATCCAATGGCCGAACTTGATCAGATCGTCGAGCCAGAGCGTGCCGCCACTCTCCGCAACGACCGTGCGAAAATCGTCACGCGCCGTGCTGCGACATGATACGGGCCTGCCGTCGGCATCCCGCGCCAACAGGATAGCCGTTTCCTCGAAAGTTTCGCGAAAGGCGGCAATTCGCAGAGCGCGTTCCGCGGGGTCCAGGGCTTCACCGCCTGTCGCCAGGTCCAGCCAGGCGTCAGACCAATCGCTTTCGTCAACCGTGCCGCCCGGAAAAACAAGCGCGGAAGAAAAGGTCTGACCGGCATGGCGCCGCACCATAAGCACCTCGAACGGCGCGTCGCGCACGAGCAGGATGGTCGCTGCCGGTCGCGGTATCGCTATTTCCCTGGGTTCGCCCGCCATACATCCTCGATTGCCCATTTGGCCATTTCACAACAAGGTTCACTTATGTACCTATGTGTGGGACAGGATCATTCGAAGGACAAGCATTCTTTGTGGGCAAGATGCGTTACGCCCCAATTTCAGGAGACGATACGTGCAGGCAATACAGATCAGTAACCCGGCAACTCTCGACACGATGCGCGTCGTCCATCTGCCAAATGCCCCGGCGCCCGGCCGTGGCGAAATCCAAGTCCGGTTGCGCGCCAGTTCGCTTAACTATCATGATTATGCAGTCGTGACGGGCGCCATCCCGGTCCCGGCCGGTCGCATTCCCCTGTCGGATGGCGCCGGTGAGATCATAGCCTTGGGAGAAGACGTCACCCAATTTGCCGTCGGCGACCTGGTAGTTTCGACCTTCTTTCCCGATTGGGCCAATGGCGGACCGCAGGATGGCGGCTTCACCAACGTGCCAGGGGACGGTATGGATGGCTACGCACGCGAGGTCGTTACTGGCCCGGCCAATTGGTTTACCCCTGCGCCCCGAGGCTATGACGCGATGGAAGCGGCGACGCTGACCTGCGCTGGCCTCACGGCCTGGCGCGCGCTGGTCGTCGAAGGCGCGATCAAGGCAGGCGACAGCGTGCTGGTCCAGGGCACGGGCGGCGTCTCCATTTTCGCGCTGCAATTCGCCAAGGCGATGGGTGCCACCGTGATAGCCACTTCATCTTCCGACGAAAAGCTGGAACGCTTGAAGGCGATGGGTGCAGATCACATCATCAACTACCGGGGGGACACAAAATGGGGCTCGACTGCGAAGAAGCTGACCGGCGGACGCGGTGTCGATCATGTCGTGGAGATCGGCGGCGCGGGAACTTTGCCGCAGTCACTGGCGGCGATCCGGGTTGGCGGGCATATCTCAATGATCGGCGTGCTCGCCGGCTTCCAGGGTACAGTACCGACCGCGATGCTGATGGGCAAGCAGGCGCGCGTCATCGGCGTGACGGTAGGCAGTCGCAGGCATCAACTCGACATGATCGCCGCGATCGATGCCACCGGCATCCGCCCAGTGGTCGAAACGCGATTCGCTTTGGCGGACCTTGCAGATGCCTTTCGTCATCAGGAAAGCGGTTTGCATTTCGGTAAGATCGGCATCGAAATCTGAGGCAGCATAGTGGCAGGCGCCGACTGCGTGTTCGGCGCCCTCCTTCGGCAGGTTCGTGCAGTGGCCGACCGCGCCACCTGGACGCTATTTGCGCGCCGACCTTTGGAGGAAAGCTTCGACGGCGGCGCGATGTGCCGCCCCGCCACGAACCCTTTGAAAACTTTCGCATTCATGTAGCGCAGCTTTGGCAAAATCATGCTCTGTGGCAAAATCCAGGTTGGCCTTTATCGCCGCAGCGGCAGATGCGGGAATATGGGCCAGATGCTGCGCACGGCGCTGTGCTTCTTCGAGCAGCGCAGCGTCAGGGACGACGCTTTCCACCAGACCGGCCGCCAGCGCAGCTTGTGAGTCGAGCACCCCGCCAAATGCAATGCTGCGCGCCCTCGCCTGTCCCACCGCGCGGACCAGTAGCCAGTTTATACCAAGATCTCCCGCCAGCCCGATAGCGCCATAGGCATAAGCGAATTTCGCGCTGTCGGCGGCGACACGCAAATCGCAAGCGAGCGCTAGTGCAAGGCCCCCACCCGCCGCAGGGCCGTTGACCGCCGCTAAAGTCGGAATCGGCAAGGTCCGCAAAAGGTCCACCGTCGCGACCGCCGCATCCAGCGCGGCCCTTTCGGCAGCCATGTCACGGGTTCGCAGGCCGTCAAGCAGCGCCTGCAAATTGCCGCCGGCACTGAACATCGACCCGGCCCCGGTCAGGATCAGCGCGCCGATGGTCGGATCAGCGCGCGTCGCATCAAGTGCGGCCGCGAGTTCGCAAAGCAGGTCCGGTCCGATCGCATTATGCCCGTCTGACCGATCGAGCGTCAGCGTCCGCACATTGCCTTCGTCGATGCTCCGGATCAGCGCCACGGGACGCCTACATCACCGCATAACCGCCATCGACAGGAATAGCCGTGCCGGTGACGAAATCGGATGCGCGCGAGCAGAGATAGACGGCGGTCCCAGCCAGATCGTCCGGTTCGCCCCACCGCCGTGCTGGCGTGCGGGCGACGATGCCCTCGTCAAATTCCGGCGCTCTCGCCTTGGTGTCCGCAACCATGTCCGTGACCAACCAGCCAGGCAGGATGGCGTTCACCTGGATATTGTCGCGCGCCCAGGCGATCGCCAGGGATTTGGCAAGCTGCACCACGGCACCCTTGCTGGCTGCATAATTGGCGGCGCCCGCCGCCCCGAAGATCGATGTCATCGACCCGAGCATCACCAGCTTGCCACCGCCAGCCGCTTTCAGGTGCGGATATACGGCTTGGGCGCTGAAGAAGCTGCCGGACAGATTGATGTCGAGCGTGCGGCGCCACATGGCTTCATCCATCGTTTCAGGCCGGGCGCCTTCGCCGATGCCGGCATTGGCGATCAAGATGTCGACCCGTCCTAGCCGGTCCGCGACGCTCTGCGCCATGGCGAAGCAGGATGCGCGATCCGCTACATCTGTTTCGACGAAGATCGCCCTAGCGCCCATCGCGTCCAACTCAGCGAGAGCAGCCTGCGCCTTGTCGGCACGCCGCGCGGCAATCGCGATCGATGCCCCCGCCTGCGCCAGCCCTTTGGCCATGCCTAGGCCAAGGCCCCCATTGCCCCCGGTGACGATGGCAACCTTGCCGGACAGATCGAACAGCAGCGACGATGCCATTGCCTCATCGCCCCTTGAATTGTGCGGGACGCTTGTCGCGGAAGGCCGCTACACCCTCCCCGAAATCTTCTGTCCGCCCAGCTTCGCGCTGGGCGACGCGCTCGTTCGACAGGGCTGTCTCGAAGGATGCGTCGAGCGCTGCCCAAGCCACCCGCTTGATGATGCCCAGCGATCGGGGTCCACGGGCCAGTTCCCGCGCCAGATCAAGCGCCCTGTCATCGACTTCGTCGTCGCCCACGACCCGGTTTATCATGCCCCATTCCAGCGCTTGCGGCGCCTTTAGCTTCGGACCGAGCAACATCATCTCCATCGCGCGCGGGCGACCAATCGCCTTGACCAGCAGGTAGGATGACCCGCCGTCGGGCGCCAGGCCGACCTTGCTGAACGCCTGGAAGAAGATGGCGTTTTCGCCCGCCACGATCATATCGCCGGCAAGTGCTATGCCACAGCCCACCCCTGCCGCCGGCCCCTTCACGGCTGTCACCACGGGTATCTGCGCCGCCCGCATCTGATAGATGATAGGATTGAAGATTCCGTCGAGATTGCCGCCCATGTCACGGTTGGGATCGGTGAGGTCGATCCCGCCTTCGGCCAGATTTGCACCCGAGCAGAAGCCCCGACCGACCGAGCCTACGAGCATTGCGCGCGCTTCCTTTTCAGCGCGCCATACGGCGTCCAACAGTTCTTCACCCATCTGCGTCGTCATAGCGTTCAGAGTCTTGGGCTGGTTCATCTTGATGACGGCAACGTCATCGATAATGTCGTACAGGATCGTTTCGTAGGCCATGCTTGTCTTTATTCTCCGGTTCGGCCTTCGGTCGCGGCGAAACGGTCGATCCGTCCCACATCCAAAGCCGGTTTGACACGCTACTTCCCTTTCTATGTACTAAGTTGACTAGGTTGTATAGCATCTGATTCCTGCGTTGTCGCATTGAGGCCGGCGGCTGACGAAACCAAGGATTATGCATGGCGAACGATACCGCTTTGGGGAATTGGCTTGCCACACAATGGGCGCACACTCCCCGGGCCTTTCAGGTAGAGGTGGAAGGGGCGCGTATCGCTTGCCTAGGCTGGAATATGGATTCCGTATTTCTGCCGGGCCTGGTGCTGGTCCATGGCTTTCGCGCCCACGCAAGGTGGTGGGACCATATCGCGCCATCGTTCACGGATCGCTATCGGGTGGTCGCCCTCAATCTATCAGGGATGGGCGATAGCGACCGTCGGGAGGCCTATAGCCGGGCGCAGAATGGCAGGGAGATTCTCGCCGTGGCGGCCGCCTGCGGCTTTGCTCCCTTCACCCTGGTCACGCACAGTTTCGGGACCATGGGCGGAATATTGGCGACCAAACTGGCGCCGGAGTGGATACAGCGTTTGATCATGATCGATGCGGGCATTCCTACCGTCGATGAGCAGGCGCATCAAATCCCTACCCCGCCGCTGCGAATCTATCCCGACCAGAATAGTGCGATGGCGCGCTTTCGCCTGATCCCCGATGTTCGCGAGCCGGTCCCCGCGATCATGGAGTATATCGCCCGCCATGGCGTGGTGCAGACGGCGGATGGGTGGAGCTGGAAGTTCGATCATCAAGCCGCCAAGTCGCTCAACAGGGAGCGCTATCGTGACGACCTGTTCGGCGTGAGCGTGCCGACCGACGTCATTTACGGGGCCGAGAGCGACGTAATGACACCCGAGCGCGTGGAATTGGCGCTCAAGATCGCCCCTCACGCCGGAAAGCCGGTCGCGATCCCCGCCTGCAACCATCATGTCATGATCGAGCAGCCCCTGGCGCTGGTTGCGGCGTTGCGCGGAATACTGTCCAATGAACCGGCGCGCGCGGTTCGCTAGTCCTTGAAAGTGGGAGCACGCTTATCGCGGGCGGCGCGCACGGCCTCGGCATGATTTTCCGATGCCAGCAGCACTTCCTGTTCCCGTGATTCGGCGAGAAGCATTGCTGCGTTGCTGGTTTCCCATGGCAGGTTGAGCAGTCGCTTGGCCGCGCGCATTGCATGGGGACTGAAAGCGGCAATGATGCGCGCCATCGCCATCGCTTCGGCATAGGGGTCAGCAGCGACGTGCGTCACCAGCCCGATATCGGCGGCCTCCGCGCCTTGGTAACGGCGCCCGCTGAAAATGATTTCGCGGAGCCGATCTTCGCGAACAAGACCGCGCAGCAACGCGATACCGGCAACATCGGGAACCAGACCCCAGCGCATTTCCATGACGGACAGTTCGGCGTCCGGCGCGCAGAAGCGAATGTCGGCTCCCAGCATCATCTGGCATCCCGCACCAAAAGCGTAGCCATGCACCGCAGCGATGACGGGCACCGGCAATGTGCGCCATCCCCAGGCGCATTGCTGGAACAGATTGGCCTCGCCACAGGTACGCGGCATCAGGTCGCGCAAGGCAGGCGCACTGGCCAGACTGTCGAGATCGACCCCGACGCTGAACGCCCTACCCGCTCCCGAGAGCAGGACGCAGCGAATATCCCGCCGCGCCTCAATCTCCGCGATGGTCGCCGCGATTGCCCGGAACTGCGCTTCGTCGAGAGCATTGAGCTTGTCCGGACGGTTGAAGCGGACATCCGCCACCCCATCCGTGACCGTCATGATTACACGCGATTCCGACATGGAAGACCTCCCGCTATCAGAGGGAGCGGCTCACCACTTCCTTCATGATTTCATTGGTACCCCCGAAGATGCGCGTCACCCGCGCGTCTCGCCATAAGCGAGCCACCATATATTCGTTCATATAGCCTGCGCCACCATGAAGTTGCAGCGCCATGTCTATCACGCGGCCCTGCATGTCAGTATGCCATTGCTTGGCGGCCGACGCTTCCGCAGTGGTGAGCACACCGGCCAGATGCCGGTTGATTGCCCAGTCGAGATGCGCCCAACCCACCTGCAGCTGGCTCTTCATGTCGGCCAGCGTGAACTTGGTATTCTGGAACTGAAACACTGCCTGGCCGAAAGCCTGTCGCTCCTTCGTGAAACTGACTGCTTCGTCGAAAGCGCGCTGCGCGGCAGCTTGGGCGGACACGGCGATCGACAGGCGTTCCTGCGGCAACTGACTCATCAGATAAATGAAGCCCTGCCCTTCCTGCCCCAGGCAATTCGAAATGGGAACGCGGACATCCTCGAAGAACAGCTCCGAAGTGTCGGCCGAATGCTGACCGATCTTGTCGAGATTGCGACCACGCTTGAAACCGGCGGTGTCGGCATCGACCAGGATCAGCGACACGCCCTTGGCGCCCAATTCCGGATTGGTTTTCGCCGCAACGATGATGACGTCGGCATTCTGGCCGTTGGTAATATAGGTCTTGGAGCCATTGATGATATAATGATTGCCGTCCTTCCTGGCTGTTGTGCGGATACCCTGAAGGTCGGACCCTGTGCCCGGTTCGGTCATGGCGATCGCCGTGATACATTCGCCGCTGACCATTTTGGGTAGATACTTGTCATGCTGCTCGGGCGAGCCATAGACTTCGATATATTCGGCCGTGATGTCGTTCTGCAAAGTGATACCGGCCGAAGAACCGGCATAGGCTAGTTCCTCCGCAACCACGACGTTAAAGCCGAAATCGAGCCCCAGCCCTCCATGTTGTTCCTTGACCGTCGGGCAAAGCATCCCAGCGTCACCGCAGGCGCGCCAGAAATCCCGGCTGACAATCCCCTCCTCCTCGAAACGATCGAGATTGGGGATCAATTCCCTAGCGAAGACCTGCCGCACGGTATCGCGGAACATCGCATGGTCTTCGTTGAAGGCAAAACGGGCGGCGGTGTCGAGCATGATGATCTCCGGGTCGAAGGCATGGGGCGCGCGTCAGCGGCCTTGATATACGGGCGGGCGTTTCTCAACGAAGGCGGTCATCGCTTCCCGATGGTCGAACGTTTCCGACAACATGACCTGTTGTCGGTCCTCGATCGCAAAAGCAGACTCGATTGAGGGGGCGTCGATGTTCATGTTGAGCGCTTGTTTAGTCAGCGACAGGCCATAGGGGCTGTTCGCGACCATTTCATCGGCCAGGGCGAGACCGGTATCAAGCAGCTTTTCCGGCTCCACGACGTCACTGAGCAGGCCCAGTCGCAGGGCGCGATCGGCATGGATGAACCGGCCGGTGAGCAGCAGTTCCGCGGCCAAGCTGGCGCCGACGAGTCGCGGCAGAAAATAGCTGGAACCGATGTCCGCCCCGCCGAGACCAATCTTGATATATGCCGCATTCATACGAAGATCGGGTGCGCCGAACCGCACGTCCGATGCCAGCATCAGCGAGAAGCCACCGCCGCATGCCGCGCCATGGCCCAGTGCAATGAAGGGCTGTGGCGCCAGGCGCATGGCCTTGAGTACGTCACCCAATTGCGTCTGCACGCGCCAACTTCTCTGGAAGCGGGTCTCATTGGTTTCGGTGCGGCTTTCCTTGATGTCCAGGCCAGCGCAGAAGGAGCGCCCTTCGCCGCGTAGAATAACGACCCGCACATCGCGCCTGTGCTTGAGCGCACAGACATAATCGCCCAGTTCGCCAACCAGTTGTTCGGACAGAGCGTTGAGCGCGGCAGGCCGGTCGAGAGTAACGATCTCGACTGGTCCGCGTCCCTCAACTCTGATGGTCTGAAACGTCATCCTACTTCTTTCTCGACAATTCCCAATGGCGCTGCATCATCTTCGCTGCTTCTTCCGCCAGGTCACGAGGAACTTCGGGGTACATCGCGATCCCGCCCTTCTTGGGAAGGGCGATGGTGGCCGTGGCACGAACGGTCTCATCGCCCCTCTGGTTGGTGAAGATGACCTTCACATCGACCAGATTCTGGCCACCTTCCTCGCGCTTGCCGGTGACTTCGCCGGTGATCGTTTGAACGTCGCCCATATAGTTGAACTTGCGAATTTCATCATGAACATGGGTGATGATGCCATCATCGCCAGCCCAATCATTGAGATAGTGCCACAGATAGCTTTCGCGCATGACCCCATAGTCGTAGGCCATCGGATTGCCGATCGCCTGTGCCCAGAGCGGATCCCAATGAAGACGCTGTGCCACGTCGGGAACGCCATACTCGTTCTTCACATAGAAGGCCGGGATACGCTTGCGATTCTTGTGCGCCAGGCGACCGACGGTCGGCGCGTAGGGTACAAAACCGTAGCCGCCGGCATGATAGACGATGACGTCAGTAACGGTGAGCGGTCCCTTGGCCATCTTCCCCAGGCTGTCGCCCACCTGGACGTCTTCGAAATTGCGGAGCTCGCTGCCACGAACGACCTCGCTCGCATAGACCTCATCGATCTTCGCGATATCCTCGTCAGTATAGGTCGCAGGCTCAATCGCGCTGTATTTGCCTTTCTTGGCGGCAGTCTTGCGTTCTGTCAGCACTCGCAGAATGCGATAGACGGCTACGACCTCGCCGCGTTGGTTGATCTTAACGTCCTTGCGCACCGAAATGACCGAGCGACCAGAAAACTCGGACTGCTTCACTTCCGAAGTCTCATCGCCATTATAGCTGTAGATGGTGTCGCCGGGGAATACCGGACGATACCAGTTCCATTGCGAACCGGATACAAAGACGTGGACGCCCTTCCACAAACTCTTACGCAGCGCCTTGATCTCTTCGCTCGGCGGATCGCCGAGCATTGGCGAATTGATCTGGCCGACCATCATGCCTGGCGCGATCACGCTGCCCCATCGGGTGCCGCGTGCATAATCGGGATCGCAAAACAGAGGATTATCGTCCCCCGTGCCATGCGCGAAATTGCGGATATTGTCGGTCGTCGCGGTCTGGATATATTCGCGGGTCTTGGCCGCCTGCATATAGCCCAGCAGCTTTTCCTGCCTTTCGATGTCATGGTCGGTGATCGCATAATCGACCGCCTTCTGCCATTCGTCGCTCTGCTTGATGTCGTCGGGGGATTTGGTCGCCATGTCAGTCTCTTTCCCAATATTCGAATGGATCAGGCCGCGTCGGCAGCGTCGGACGTGAAGAGGTCGCGCACCTGCGGCAGCGCCGGCTTCATCGAGGGCGTGCGCGGCACATCATCGACGATGAGGAATTTGACCGGCACCTGATAGGGCATCAGATGTTCCCTGCCATATTCCTTGAGTTCCGCTTCGGATGGCGCCTCGGCGCCATCCTTGAGCATGACCGCCGTCATGGGGACAGCCCCCAGGCGACGATCCTCGATACCCACGGTGACTGCCTCTCGTATCGCCGGATGCGATTCATAGGTCTTGTTCACATCGTCAGGATGCACCTTGAACCCGCCCCGGATGATCGCGAGATCAGCGCGCCCCTTGATGAAAAGAAAGCCGTCCGTGTCGATGATCGCGCGATCGGTGGTCCGCAGCCAGGCGTCACCCAAACCGAATTGCGCAGCCTTCATTTCCAGCACGCCCTCTTCTCCTAATGCTTTTTCCTCGCCCGTATCGGGATCGACGACCCTGCCCTTAACGCCCGGTTGGAACCGGCCGACGCTGCCAGGCTTCTTGTCCCAGAACTGGTGGAAATCCTTGAGCGCCCAGCCAGCAACCGCGCCGGAAAATTCGGTGGCGCCGTAATTCTGCAGCACAGGCAGATTGTAGCGCTCCATAAATTCCTTAGTGACTTCGAAATCAAGCGGCGCAGCGCCCGTGCGGATCGCGACCAGGCTCGAAAGATCTTCCTTGGGGATGTTCGCGTCCAGGATCATCCGCAGGCCCGCTGGCACCGCACCGGCCACCTTGGGCTTGTGCCGCTTGATCGCGTCATGCCAACTTGCCACCGAAAATTTTTCGAGCAGACATGCCTTGCGCCCGCCAGCGATACAGGTGAGCGCGCCCCAAAGTCCGCCAATATGCGTCATCGGATTGGACAATATTGTGGTGCCGGGCCGCAATTTGGCCGCTTCACCCGGCTTGCGATCCTTTTCGTAACTGAGCGCGCCTTCGAAACTCTTGTCGAACGCGGCTCGCTGCAACGGTATGCGCTTGGGTTTCCCTGTCGTGCCGCTCGTCAGCATCTCGACGATGATGCCCGGCTCAGTCTCTTTCACCTGGTCGCTGAATCGCTCAAAACCGGGGCGGAAGCGTGCGCCTCCCAATATGCCCGGCAGCTCGATCACAGCGGTACCGGCAGCCTTGAGCACCTCCAATATGCCCGGGCGATCCAGATCCGCTTGCTCGGCGATGACAACGGGCAGGTCCAGACCTTCCAGATCCTTCACCAGCCGATCGTCGGGCAGCAGCGGATTGATCGAAACCATCGTCATGCCATCGGCCACGGCAGTCAGAACCGCTGCGAAGGGAGATGGCCGGTTCTTCACCATAACGCCGACGCGAGCGTCCTTTCCCAGACCAAGCGTGGCCAGCAGGGTCCGGATCTCAGCAATGGTATCGCCCAGTTGCCGCCAGCTATACCATCTGCCTTGGTAGTCGATGACCTCGGCCGACGGATCGATCGTCAATACGCCGTTCAACAGGTCGGAAAAAACGGACATTGCAAACCCCCGGAATTACGGTCGCGGACTCACGTTCCAATGACGCCCGCTTTTCTTATATAACTAGGTAACATAGGAAGGCACAGCAGCGCAAGAATGCAGCGCCAGCCGCCCACGCCTACTCCTACAGTTGATCGAAGGGCACATTCTTGTCCGCTCGCATCTCACCTGGCATTCCCAGAACCCGCTCGGCAATCTGGTTGCGCAGCACTTCGTCCGCACCGCCAGCGACTCGCAGCGCCGTCGACCAGATATAATCATCCTGAATGCGTGCAGTTTCGCTGCCCTCTTCGGCTATGAGGCCGGCGGGGCCCCGCATTTCGAGCGCCAGGCCTGACGTCTTCTGATAGCGGTTGGTGTAGGCGAGCTTCACCATCGACGCGAGGGCGCCAGGATTTTCACCGCGCGACACCATGGTGCGCAACCGGGCCTGGAAATAGCGTTCCGCCTGCTCTTCCGCATAGGCCGAGGCGAGCGCCGTGCGGATTGCGGCGGAATCCAGCGCGTTGCCGCCATTGCGCGGGGTATCCGCCGCGTAGCGGATGAGCGCTCCGATGCCACCGCCCTTGCCTTCGCTTCCCTGGTTCAGGCGCTCTCCCATCAACACCGTCATGGCGCACGCCCAGCCTTCACCTTCGGCACCGATCCGGCAGGATTCGGGAATGCGGACATCGGTCAGGAAGGTTTCGTTGAAATCGCTCGCGCCGGAAATCTGGCGGATCGGACGGACGTCGATACCTGGGGTCTTCATATCGACGACGAAGAAGGTCAAGCCTTTGTGCTTGGGCAGTGTCGGATCAGTGCGGACGATCAATATGCCCCAATCCGAATGATGCGCCCAGCTCGACCACACTTTCTGTCCGTTGACGATATAGTCGCTGCCATCCTTGATCGCACGCGTCCGCACGGCCGCGAGGTCCGAGCCGGCCGATGGCTCCGAAAAGAGTTGGCACCAAGTCATTTCCCCCCGCAGGGTTGGGCCAGCGAATTTTTCGATCTGTTCGGGCGTGCCATGCTTGAAGATCACCGGCAGCGCCATCCCCAAGCCTATGCCGATATAGGCCTCCTTGGCGAGGTGGTAATTATTTTCCTCCTCGCCGAAGACCGTAGCTTCCGCGATGGTCGCCCCACGACCGCCATATTTTTTGGGCAGCAGGATGCCAGCATAGCCGCCTTCGGAAAGCCGTTTTTGCCAGGCTTTGCCGAGCGCAACCTCCTCGGCTTCCGATATGCCATCGGGCTTTTCAAAGGCCGGGGCATGGGCGGCCAGCCACTCGCGCGCCTCCTTGCGAAAGGCGGCCTCTTCTGGCGTGTCGTTGAAATCCATTAAACCGTCTCCGCCTTGAACTGCGATCCGGGAAGATGCTGGATGAGCCGGTCGGCCCAAGGTTCGCGCCCGCCCAGGCTGAGCGCCAGCGTCCGCTCGCGCCGATAATAGAAATGGCAGTTGGCCTCGAATGTGTAGCCGATGCCGCCATGGACCTGGATATTCTCCCGCGCTGCATTTTCGAATGCATCGATAGCGGTCAGCCGGGCCGAGGCGGCGGCGACGGGCAACGCGTCGGGATCATTAAGCGCAGCCCAGGCTCCGAAATAGGCGTTGGAACGCGCCAGTTCGACGGCGACCGCGATGTTGGCGAGTTTGTGCTTGATGGCCTGATAGCTGGACAAAGGGCGGCCGAATATCTGTCGATCCATCGCATAATCCCGCGCCATCAGCAGGCAGGCGTCAGCTCCACCCACTGCTTCGAATGCGGCCTGTACGGCGGCACGGTCGAACAACTGGTCAAGTACTCGCTCCGTCGGCGCCGACTCCAGCAACTCCGCCGCGGCGGCATCGAATTGGATCGCGTAATGGGCACGCAACTGATCGAAGCTGTTGAGCCGGCTCCGCGTAACGCCCGATTGGGCCAGGTCGACAAGCGCAAGAGCGGGCTTGTCCGCCACCCTGGCGAGAACGACAGCCACGGTAGCGACGCCGCCATCGGCGACGGGCGTCTTCTGCCCGGAGAGCGTCGCGCCGTCGACCCGAGTCTTGACCGCATCGCCAGTCCAGCCGGCTGCCCCTTCGGCATAGGCAAAGGTCCCGATCGCCTCTCCGCTCGCCAATTTCGGTAGCCAATGCGCCTTTTGAGCATCCGATCCCGCCAAGTTGATAGCGTCGGCGGCCAGAATGATCGAGGAGAAGAAGGGGAGTGCGGTGTTGGCGCGACCGAGTTCTTCGCTGATGACGCCGAGATCGAGTTCGGTCATGCCCAGACCGCCAAATTCTTCCGGCAGGGTCACGCCCAGAAAACCCATGTCGGCGATCTCGCGCCATAGCGACTCGTCCCATTCAGCCCTGGCGTCGATCAGTTCGCGCAAACGGTCGGACGACGATCGCTCGCCCAACAGCCCGCGCGCCTGCTCCGCGAGCATTTTTTGTTCGTCGGACAGGTCGAAGTTCATGCTCGTTCCTTGTGTACGCTACGGCTGTACCATTCACCTCTCCAACTAAGGTAACTATGTCAAGGGTGCAATGGCATTCTTGCTAGGCGCGACCACCCAGATTGAGGCGAGCGCCGCCTTTTGTTGAGCTTGCTCGGTAAAAGTGGTGCCAAAACAACAGCCAGCCACTTTGCAAACAAAGCCATTGACCAACAAGTCCAACTAAGCCAACTAACCGGAAACCGCAAAACTGATATGCGGTCAGCTATGAGGGAGGATGTAACAATGGAATCCTGTTCTACATTTCGGGCCAAGCTGACACGATCCGTCTCCGCTGCCGCGATTATGACCATCCTGTCCGCAGCGCCTGCCTTGGGTCAGGACAGTGTCGCCAAGAATAGCAGCACGCTGGAGGACATCGTCGTAACAGCGCGTAAAGTAGCGGAAAACTTGCAAGACATCCCCGTAGCCGTCACTGTGCAGACCGGTGATGCGCTGCGACAGCAATCTGCTGTCCAGGTCCCTGACATCGCCCGCCTGACCCCCGGCATCACCTTCACGCAGGCATCGTCCAACGGGTCCGCCTCGAACATCACGATTCGCGGGCAGGTCCAGACGGACGTGCTGGCCACACTCGATCCTTCGGTGGGCGTCTATGTAGACGGTTTTTACTGGGCCCGGGCCTATGGTCTGAACGCCAACCTGCTCGACATCCAGAATGCGCAGGTGTTGCGCGGTCCCCAAGGGACGCTGTTCGGTCGTAACACCACCGGCGGCGCGTTGCTGATCCAGAGCAACGACCCGAATTATGATGGCATTTCCGGCATGATTTCGGCAACCTACGGTCGTTTCAACGAGCGGGACGGCACTGCCGTGCTGAACCTGCCGATCGTTGCCGACAAGGCCGCCATGCGCGCGGCCTTCACGGTGAACAAGCGGGACGGCTTCATCAAGAACGAGATCACCGGTCGCGACCTGGCGCAACGCGACAGCTATACCGGACGCGTGAAGCTGCGGCTGGACCCGACTGATAACTTCCAGCTCATCCTGTCGGGAGAATTCTATGGGATGAAGAATTACGATCGTCCCTATGAGCTTCTGTATGTCGCGCCCACGTCGCCGGCAAACATCGAGGCCGCGCTGGAAGCCAATCCCGCCAACGCAGCCTTGCTGGCAGTACCAGGCGGTGCAGCGCAGCTGGTCGGCATCGGCAGCGGACTGTTCTCCAACTATATTGCCACCTATACCGGCACGGACAAGACCCGCCTGAACGATGGCGACCCGCGGGTCGACGTTAAGAGCCAGACCTATGTGATGACCGCCAACCTCGATACATTCTGGGGGGCGCTCAAATTCATCGGCGGCTATCGTACCATCAAGTCGATCGCGCCGATCGACCTGGACGGGTCGCCTTATTCCATCGTGAAAACGACCGGCAAGCAGGATCTGCAATCCTATTCTGGCGAGTTGCAGGCCACCGGTACGGCCATGAACGACAAGATAGACTTTGCAGGCGGCATCTTCGCATTCAATGAAACCGGTCGTGACGAATCGACATCGATTGCGCTGCCAGCATTGACTCGCGTGTCGTCCGGCGGACTGCTGCCGCAAACCTATTATATCGGCGACATCACCAATCGGTCGATGGGCATGTATTTGCAAGGCACGTTCCATTTCACCGATGCCTTTTCCGCCCTCGGCGGCGTCCGCTATTCGGTCGAGGACAAGAATATCGTTTCGTTCAATGCGACGCGGAATGCCGATACCGACGCCTTGCTGCGCTGTCTGATCGCCACGGCCACCCCTGGCACCTGCCGTGCGGAATCCAAGTCCGGCTTCGACGGGATATCCTATACGCTCGGCCTGAACTATCAGATCAATCCGGATGTCCTGGTCTATATCAAGACGAGCAAGGGTTTCCGTTCCGGCGGCCAGAATCTGCGTGCTGCCGGCGCGACGACGGGCGGCGCCTTCGCGCCGTTCGGGCCGGAAGTGGCGCGGGAGCATGAAGCCGGTTTCAAGGCGGAGATGTTCAACCGTAGGGTTCGCTTCAACCTCGCCGCCTTCTACAATGAGGTGAAGGACATCCAGCGCACGACCTTGCTGGTCAGCCCCGACGGCAGTTCGACCTCCACCGTGGTAAGCAATGCCGGCAAGGCGCGCTTCTACGGTGGCGAAGCGGAGGTGACCGCCCGACTGTTCGAGGGCTTCACCCTGTCGGGTACCGCGGCCCTCTCCAATGCGAAATATCTGGAATTCGCGGACGCCAGCGGCGACCGGCGGGACGAGGTGTTCCAGAATGTCCCCGAATGGACCTTCAGCATCGCGGGCGATTATGAAAGGTCGTTCGGGTCCGCCACGATGCGCGCGCATCTCGACTATGCGTGGCAGGACGACACCGCGCTCTATGCCTTCCGCACGCTCCAGACCGGCAATGCCCTCGACGACAGCATCACCAACGCAGTCGCCAAGGCGCTGACACGTCCGGCCGGTGGCGAACTGAACGGTCGCCTCGGCGTGTCCTTCGCCGACGACACGATCGAACTTGCGCTGTTCGGCCGCAACATCCTCAATCGCCGGGTGGATATTGCGGGCCTCGCCTTTGGCGCGCCCCTGTTCCTGGCGATGGGCAAGCGCAACGATCCGGCTACCTATGGCGTCACTGCGACGTTCAAGTTCGGCGGCTTCTGACCGCTTCCGCCAGACGCGCCTAAAGCGCCGCGCCCGGCGAAAATGAACCTTAAGGTGACAAAAGCACCGCGAAGCGCGGCCGGCGATGTCACCTTAAGTCACTTTTGAAGCCACTTTTGCGAGCCTAGCTGAAAGCGCGACCATAAGCATAGGGGAACCGATTTGCGATATATCATCGCTAAGTATGAAGCAGATGAAATCCTACATTTGAAGCTTTTTTCGGTCCCCGTTCATCAGAAAATAAACCGAAACGATCACAATTGGGTCAGACATGAAAAGGGCCGGCAGTTCGCCGGCCCTTTTTTTGATGTGCGCGCATGTCAGGGGAAGACATGCCGATCGTCAGACCGGTAGTTCGTCGATTCCCATGACCATGCCGGTAATATAGGCGCCATGGTCGCTGAGGATATAGCCAGCCAGATTGCCGAGCGACGCTTGCGCCGCGCTGGATGCCGCGGCGAAATCATCAACCACAGCACTGGCGATCGCGTTGGTCCTGATACCGTCCCGGCCCCATTCGACCGCCAGCGACTTGACCAGATTGTCGAGCGCGCCATGGGCGCTCAATTGTGCCGCGCGGCCGCTACAAATCCGCGGTGACGGCATCAGGAACAGGATAGCGCCCCGCTCATGCGCGGCGATGCGGCGGCGGGCAAATTCCGCCGCGTGCAGGAAGCGGCCGTCGATATCGGCCGAGAACCCGTGTCGCCAGCCTTCAACCGAAACGGTTTCGGCGGCTTCGTTGCCAAGCGGTGCTCCGGCATGGACGAGCAGGTCGACGGGCCGCCCCTGCCGCGCGTCGGCTTCGACAAAGGCCGCGGCGATGGCGGCAGCATCAGCAGATGGATTCCTGATGTGGGTGACGCGCGCGCCGAGTGCAGCCAGCGCCTTTGCCACGCTGTCGACGGCGGCGCCGGTCCCCGCGACCATAGCATGACGCCCTGCGAGCAGATCAAGCATCGCGTTCATGGCGCCACTCCCCAGATCGAGTCGCGTTCGCGCGGTGGCACGAAGGCAGGGCTCATCAACTGACGACGCAGACGGTCCCCGCCGTCGATCACCAGCGTTTCACCCGTCACACCGGACGCGAAGGGCGAGCAGAGAAAGGCCGACACCCAGCCAAATTCGCGCGTCCGCCCGACCCTGCCGAGCGGGAACATGGCGCCCAGGCGCGCGACGGATTCCGCATCGTCCGACGCATTGGAGCGTTCATGCGGGAAGAAGCCCGCCGCCACGCAATTGACGCGAATACCATGCGCTTTCCAGTCGGCGGCATGGGCTGTCGTCATGGAAACGATCGCCGCCTTGGCCGCCGCCGAATGGGCGTCGCCGGGAAAGCCCGACCAGACATATTGCGCCGAATTGTTGACGATCGCGCCGCCGCCGCCCGCCGCAATGCGGCGCCGGGCAAATTCCGACGAGACGAAGAAGGTGCCGTCGATCGCGATGCGGGTGATCGATCGCCACTGGCCTGGCGACATGGCCTCGGCCAGCACCGGATAATTGCCGCCGGCGTTGTTGGCGAGCAACGTCACTGGCCCCAATTCCCGTTCGACGGTGTCGAACGCGGCAGCAATGGCGTCCGGGTTGCGCACGTCACCCTGAACACCGAGCGCGACGATGCCGAGATCGGACAAGGTCGCCACACCCTTTTCCAGCGTTTCGGCGGTGCGGCCGAGCAGCGCGACCTTTGCCCCGCCCTGCCCGAAAGCCGTCGCCATAGCGAGGCCCATGCCGGAGCCGCCGCCGGTGACGACGACGGCCTGGCCGGCAAAGCAATCGGCCGGAAAGGGCGCGGTTTGGAACGGGGGTGGTTCCACCACGATATGATTTGCAGGGATGTTCACGCCTTCCATCTCCTCATGAATTTTCCATCATCGCTAACTAGGTGCAACAGCACTATCGTAGCGGCGCCACCTTCGCTATAGCCAGGGAAAAATGACATAGCGCCAGTTAACGCGTGCATTGCAGGAGAAGGTGCCGGATGAAAAACGGATCGACGGCAGCGGTCATTGGCGCGCTCTGGATTGCGGAGATCACCGGATCGTTCGAAACCGCCATGATCTATGCCGCACAACGCGCGCTGACCGACGACCTTGGCGATCCGGTGCGAGTCGGCTGGCTCATCACCTCCTACCTGCTGATCGGCGCCGGGGCCGCCGCGCTGGCCGGGCGTTTGGGAGATATTTTCGGGCGGCGCCGCCTGATGCTGGCGATGCTGGCTGTAGGGTTCGTCGGCTCCCTCGTCAGCACTTTTTCAGCCAACTATCCAATGCTCCTCGCCGGGCGATGCCTCCAGGGGCTTACCGGCGCCATCCTCCCGCTCTGCGTGGGGCTGGTGCGCGAAAATCTGCCGCCGAGGAAAGTACCGATGGGCATCGGCCTGATGATTTCCGGCGCATCTGCGGGAACGGCCTGCGGGCTGGTGATAGGCGGCATGATCGTCGATCATTTCTCCTGGCATGGGGTCTTCTTCGCCAGTGCGTTGTTCGCCGCCACCGCTTTTGCAGCCATCTACCTGGCGCTGCCAAGATCGCCGCGCATCATCATCGAGGGACGTCTGGACTGGGTCGGGGGGATATTGTTCGTCCCTGCCATCTTCGCCCTGCTGCTCGCGATAACAAGCGGTCCCAGATGGGGACTGGCCGACTGGCGCACAGGCGCGGCGACAGTGTCGGGCCTGACCTTGCTGGCGCTGTGGATATGGACAAGCCTGCGGACGGCCAGGCCCCTGTTCGACGTACGCCTCTTTGCCAACTCCCAGGTGTTCATCGCCAACGCTGTGACGGCGCTGGTGGCGATGAGTACGCTTCAGATCACGCTGGTCTTCTCGCTGCTGTTGCAGGCGCCGACCTGGACCCAGATCGGGCTTGGCGCGACGGCAACACTGGCTGGCCTGGCGAAGCTGCCGTCCAATATCGGTTCGCTGGCGGCCGGGCCGCTGAGCGGCTGGATGACGTCACGGGGCGGCGGTCGCACAACGATGATAACAGGAGGCTTGCTGACCACCGCGGGGTGGCTGCTCGCCATGTTCTTCAATGACAGCATCCTGGTCGTCACGATGATCCTGATCCTGATATCCTTCGGTGCGACGATGCAGTTCGCCGTCGGCCCGACCATATTGGCGGGCGCGGTGCCGCCGGACCGCACGAGCGAGGCGGCGGGCATGATGACGGTCATGCGGCAAGCCTTTCTGGGCGTCGGCGCGCAGATGGTTTCGGTGCTACTGGCGACCAGCACCGTTGCCACGCCCGGCGGCGGAGCGAGCTACCCCACCACGGGCGCCTTTTTCCTGGCAATGGGCGTGATCGTGGCGCTGTGCATCACGGCCACGCTGCTGGCCTTTGCTTTGCCGCGCAATGCCGGGGTCGCAGCGGATTGACACGGGTCTGTCGGATCATCCCACGCTGGGATAGCCGCCACCGCCGAAGTCTGCATCCACCGCTGCGCGATCCACAAAACCCTGAGCGGTACGCGGCAGGCTGTCGACGAAGTGGACGATCTTTGGCTTCTTGTACGATGCCATGCGGTCGCGGCAATGATCGATCAGCGCCTGGGCATCGACCTCCACGCCCTCCCTGCGGATGACGACCGCCTTGACATTCTGGTCCCATTTGGGGTCGGGCACGCCGATCACGCAGACGTCAGCAACGCCGGGATGCTGGCGCAGGCAGGCCTCCACCTCGGCCGGATAGACATTCTCGATCCCGGTCTTGATCATCGTCGTCTTGGGACCGACAAAGACCAGGCTGCCGTCTTCCAGACGCTTGCCCAAATCATTGGTGCGGTGCCAGCCATTGACGACGCGACGCGCATTTTCCTCCGGCCGGTTCCAATAGCCGCACATGACGATCGGTCCGCGCGCGAAGATTTCGCCGGTCTGGCCGCGGGGCAGTTCATTGCCTTCTTCATCGCCGATCTTGAACGAGACGAAGGGCACGGGGCGGCCTGCGCCCTGCCCTCCCATCCACAGCACCGATGTCAGCCCGCCAATCTCCGTCTGGCCATAGCCACCCAGCTTCCGCACGGCCGGGGCGTCGGCCGGCATGACCATCGGCATCCGCCAGTCCGACATCTGGTTATCGGCAAACAGGCTGGTCACGTCATAGGTGCCGTCCTTGTTGACCTCCCGCATCTGCAATACGGTCGGCTGGGGCACGAAGGCGTGGGTCAGCTTTTCCGCCTCGATCATCCGCAGGAGATTTTCAGCGTCCACGCGCGGCACGAAAGCGTTGCGCCCACCCGCCAGGAAGGTGCCGAGCGTGCCCATGAGAACGCCGATATGAAACATCGGGCCGGATACGAGATAGCCGGAATGCTCGTCTATCTTCTGCGATTGCAGCGCGAGCCAGGCCATGATGAGCAAGGACTCGTGGCTAAGGAGCGCTGCGCCGGGGCGGCCGGAAAAGGCGGCGGTGTAGATGGCGAGCAAGGGCGTGCCGGTATCGACAGGGGCAAAGTCGCTTTCGGGATCGGCCGCCGCGAGCAACGCTTCATAGCTGTCCTCGCCATCGCAGCCGTCATGGCAGATCCAGTGGCTGTCAGGTTTCCAGCCGTCGCGAGCCTGGCGATTGCCTTCTCCAATCTCCTCATTTTGCCAGAATGTGACTTTGGGATCGAAATCATCCAGCATAGCGGAGATTTCGGACACCGATGCGCGCCAGTTGGCTGGGCAGAATATGGCGCCGACGCGGGCGGAGGCCAGCAGCGCCTCAAGCACGCGCATACTGTTCTGACCGAGCCAGAGGACGCGGTCGCCATGACCGACGCCGCGGGCCCGCAAAACGCCCGCCAGGCGGTTCACGCGTTCGTCAAATTCGGCATAGGTGAAGCGATGTTCGCCGTCGATGGCCGCGATCATGTGCGGCCGGCTGCGCGCCTGCTCATGCAACAGATCGCCCAGACCGTAATGATGGACGGCGATGTAGGGGGCGAGATCGGCGTGGTTGGTCATCGGCTCCGGTCCAGAAAGTCGAGCAGCGGTGCGTTGAATGCGTCATTTGCATCCCCCGCGACCATATGGTCCGCCTGCTCGATGTTGATGAATTCGCTGTGGGGAATGGCGCTCTGGAAGGCGGCGACCCCGTCCATGCTGACGATACGGCTCATGCCGCCGCGGATCAGCAGGGTCGGCGCGCGCACCCGCGTCGCGGCGCGCGTAAAGCGCGCCTCACGCTCGGCAGGATCAAGACCTTTGATATCCTCCAACATCGCCGGATCCCAATGCCAGTAGAGCCGGCCGTCCGCACGGCGACGCAAATTCTTCATGAGGCCGGTGGGATCGGACGGACGCTTGCGATGGGGCAGATAGGTGGCCACGGCATCGGCGGCATCCTCGACGGTGGCAAAGCCGTCGGGATTGCCGGTCATGAAGCCCCGAATTTCCTGCGCGCCCTCCATCTCGATCTGCGGCACGACGTCGACCAGGACAAGGCCGCGCGCGATCGGCGCCGGGCTTTCGCCGACGGTCAGCAGGGACGCAAGACCACCGAGCGACGCGCCGACCAGCACCGGCGCGTCGGGTAGTGTCGCAACGATCGCGCGGATGTCGCCGACATGAGCGTCTATGCGATAGTCGCCGTCGGGCGCCCAGTCGCTGTCGCCATGGCCGCGCAGATCGACCGTGATCGCGTGGAAACCGCGCGCCGATGCAGCATCGAGGGCCGTGCCCCAGCTATGGCGGGTCTGGCCGCCGCCATGGAGAAAGATGACGCTCGGTCCATCGGACGGCCCCGCCTCATCCGCCGCCAGCGTAACGCCGCCATGGCCGTGGAAACGGATCAAAGGACGATGCGCGGCCCCAAGGCGCCGCCGGGACAGGGATCGGTATTGATCTGCGCCGTCAGGGCCACGGGCAGCCGGTCGAAGGCCATGGCGCGATCAAGGCGGCTGGTGACATAGGTGGTGTCACCGTGCGTCTCTATCAGCCATTCGCGGCCGTCATAATGAGCGCCCCCGCGGTGCCGTCCCTCGATCGCGAAAGCAGGGCCGAGCGGTATCCAGCGGCGCAGGTCAATCCCTTCGGTCCCTTCCAGCGCATCATAGGCGTCGCCCTGCGCCCAGACGATCTTCCCCTGGAACAGGGTTTTCGCGTCGTGCCCCGCGTTGCGGATGGCATCGAGGACGATGGGCGTCACCACGGCCACGATCGCGACGTCGAAGCGGCGGATTGTCGCTTCGGTGCGGGCGCCATCCCAGCTATTGGCTTCCGAATTGCACACCGTCACGCCGCGTTCCTGGAGCGCGCGTTCGAAGGCGGCAAGGAAATAGGCGTCGGCCTGCGTCCCCAGGATCAGCGCGAAGCGGCCGCGCAGATCCCAGTCGCTCGCCAATACGCGGCGGAAGAAGGCTATGGTGCGGTTCACTTCGCGCTCGCTGATCGGCAGCAGCCGCGTCACGCCATTATCGCTGAACTGCGCGATGGCGCTGGGGCGGATCATCGACAAGGTCTCGCTCATGACTTTGTTACCCTCGGGATTTTCTGGGGGGGGCCAAGCTTCAGCAACTCTTCTGCCGGGACCAGTTCGATGTCGGACGGAACGCCCAGCACCTGCGTCACCTTGCTGGCGATACGGGCCGCAAGCGCCTCCTGGCTGTCGGTCAGCCCGTCATAACCCACGCGCAGACGCAGCAAGTCCATCCGGGCCTGGGGCCGGATGATCTGGAACAGGGCCGCCTTGGTTTCGGGGAATTGTTCGACGATCGCCTGGATGTCGCGCGGCAGGACCGCGGTCCCATTGATGAATGTCTGGTCGCCGGCACGGCCGAGCGTCCAGAAGCGCAGATGGGTGCGCCCACAACTGCATGGCGAGCGGTCGAACTTGACGAGATCGGCTGTACGAAAGCGAACCAGCGGCGCCCAGGGATCGGACAGGGCTGTGACGACCAGTTCGCCCATCTCGCCATCGGGCACCGGATTGCCATCAGGATCGAGATTTTCGACCAGCGCCAGATCTTCCCAGGCGTGGAAGCCGTTATGCGCGCGACATTCCATCGCGCCGGTCACGTCGCCCAGGGAGGTGTAATCGAAAATCTCGATCCCCCAGTCCTTGGCCAGCTTCTGGAAGCGCGGACTCATCGGCTCGCCGCCGAACACGCCCCCCTTGACCGACTTGAAGACCTCGCGCGGATCCTTGTCGCTCGTCTCGAAAAACTTCTCCAGCCCGATCATCATCGGCGTGGAGAGCATGTAGAGAATGGTCGGGCGATAGGTTTCGATCGCCTCGATCATCTGCGGCAACATCGCAGGATCATGCGGCGACAGGATCGGCGTGAAGCCCGCTTCGTTGAGGAAGGACGTGCGGTTGATGCCGCCCCGGAAGGTGAACATCATATAGGTGACATAGTCGCCGCCGCGCGCGCCGATCTGCCAGAATTCGCGCAGGATTTCCGGTTCGGTGGCGCTGCCCTTGCCATTGGGCACCGGGGTCGGATCGCCGGTCGTGCCCGACGTGAAGCCGACATGCGGAATGTCGCGATAATCGGCGATACGCAGCCCGCCGCAGGGATCATCGTTGCGGTCACGATAGTCGCGGATCATGTCCTTGTCGATGAAGGGCGCCTTCGCCCGATAATCGGCCAGCGACTTTATGTCCGACGGCTTGACCCCGGCCGCATCCCACACTTCGCGGATGAGACCGTTGCCGTCATAGACATATTGCAGCATCGCCAGCAGGCGCAATTCCTGCAGCTTGTCCAGTTCGGCACGCGGGAGCGTCTCGATCTGCGGGTCGAGATAGCGCAGGTCATCGGGCTGCGGCCCTTGCGCCGTGACGGGACGGGTGATTTCGCTGATCTGGCTCATAAGGCCTCCGCGGGCTTGAAAACGGGCAACACCCAGCCGTCGTCAATCGGGTTCCAGTCCACCTGGACCTTCTGGCCGATGCGGACATCCTCCGCATTGATGCCGCCCAGATTGGACACAAGGCGCGCGTCGTCGGTGCCGTCGAGGGTGACGACGACGGGAACGTAGATATAATCTTCACCCGTCTTGGGATTTTTCGAACAGATGGCGAAGCTGAATATCGTTCCGGTGCCCGGCAGGTCGGGCCATGCCTTCTGCGTAGACTGACATTTGGGGCAATAGGGCGAAGGCGGCATACGAAAATGGCCGCAATCGCCGCACTGGCAGGCGGTGAGCCGCTGTTCCCGAGCGGCTTCCCAAAAGGGTTCCGTATCGGGATTGGTGGTGATCTTGATGCCGTCGCCCGGAAGGACGCGTGCGGGTCCGTAGCTCATCAGGCCCTCCTCAGAACGAGACCGGAAACGGGCAGCGACGCAGGGCCGCCGGTCACAAGTGCGAATTCACAATCCTCGACCTGGTTGACGGTCGTGCCGCGCACCTGCTCCACACCCTCGACGATGTGAGTCATGCCAATGATATAGGCTTCGTTGAGGT
Organism: Sphingobium sp. TCM1; assembly: GCF_001650725.1. Classification (GTDB taxonomy): domain Bacteria; phylum Pseudomonadota; class Alphaproteobacteria; order Sphingomonadales; family Sphingomonadaceae; genus Sphingobium. The sequence continues at coordinate 202,598 of NZ_LXVX01000038.1, forward strand.
TGCCGCCGTGAGTGTTTACAGGCACGCCGCCGTTTACGCCGCCCCTGGTCGCCTTGTCGTAGCGAATCTTGCCGGACAGGACATAGTCGCTGCCCTCGCCCTTTTCGCAGAAGCCATAATCTTCCAGTTGCATCAGCACCATGGAGGAAAAATGGTCGTAGATCAGCGCGACATCCATATCCTTGGCCGTCAGGCCCGTCTGGCTCCAGATACGGTCCGCGACGAACTTGTGGCCGGACGAGGCAAAGTCGGGATCGGGCATACCCATCCAGGCAAAGGCCCGTCCCCATTCGCGGGTGCCGCCATGGGCGACGCCATGCACCACGGCAGGCTTGTGGCGGCAGTCCCTGGCGCGGTCCATCGTTGTCGTGATGACCGCTACTGCGCCGTCGGTCTCCAGGCAGAAGTCGAGCCGGCGCAATGGATCGGCCAACATCGGCGAGTTCCAATATTCCTCGTCCGACAACGGCTTGCGACGAACCGCCTTGGGCCGGTCCAGCGCATTCTCGCGGGTGGCCTGGACGATTTCCTTGAAGGCTTCGGGCTGCGTGCCGTAGAGGTGCATGTGACGACGGGCCAGGACGCTCATCAGATGACCGGGACCGACAAGGCCCGAAGGTTGAAGGAAGCTGTTTTCGGGATTGGGGGCGGACGAGCCGAACACCACGCCCAGCCGATGCTGGGGCAGTTGCTGCAACGCCATCAGCGTCACCGTGTAGGTGCAATCCTGGTTCATCAGGCCGGCCGTCGCGAGACCGATCGCGCCCGGGCAGCCGCCGCCCCCGCTGGTCAGCGTCGCGGAAAAGCCGACATAGGGAATGCCCAGCGTTTCCATCAGGCTTGCTGTATCGAACTTGTCGAGATAGCCAGCGCCGGCGGTGGAATAATAAGCGATGCCGTCGATCTGGTTGACCGAGATGCCTGCATCCTCACACGCCTTCAAAATGGCTTCACCCGCCATGTCGTTGATCGTGCGCGGCCAGCTCTTACCGCGAACATAATAGTCGGTCGCGCCAATCCCGACGATCGCGCATTTATCCTGATTTACCCAGGTCATCCCGTTCCTGCTCTCTCGATTCCGGTATCCGGTCGGGGCAAGCGCCTCTCCCGGTCCCGTCCTGGCCATGGAATCACGGACAGGCGATTATTGTCGAAACCTTTCTGGCCTAAATGGGTACCTCTTGTCACGCCAAAAATGCGAACTGATAAAACCTAGTAATATATGTCAGGCCAGCCTGATCAGCTAAAATGCAAGCGGCGATATTTGCCGCGGAAATAGAGCAGGGGATCGCGGTGCGGCTCGAACTGAACACGCTTGACGCGTCCGACCAGAATCTGATGATCGCCCGCGTCATGAACCGTGTCGCGGGCACATTCGAAACTGGCGAGCGAGTGGCGGATTACGGGCACGCCGCTATCCCATATGTCGCAATCGGTCTGCCCGAAGCGATCTTCGGTACGACTGGCAAAGCGGCCCGATACCGGTTGCTGGCCGATATGCAGGACGTTGACCACGAAATGGTCGGCGGTCAGAAAAGCGGGCAGACTGCCTGCATTATTGGCAATACACACAAGCAGAAGGGGCGGATCGAGCGACACGGAGGTGAATGAATTGGCTGTGAGTCCGACGGGGTTGCCATCTGGGTCGAGGGTCGTGACGACGGTTACGCCGGTGGCAAAACAGCCCAGCGCATCGCGCAGCGTCCGGGAATCCGAGCCGGCGACATAGGAGGGCGGCGAAAGTGGGACCCGTCGTTCCAGGAAATCGAGCAGAAGCGCGTTGAAAGCGTCCGCCTGGTCGACCGCGACCAGATGCCCTGCGTCGCTGATTTCGACGGCCTCCACATCGGCGATGCAGCCAGCAAGTTCGGCGACGGATTCGGGGGTGCTGAGCGTGCTGCGCTCCCCGCGAACGATCAGTGTCGGTACCTTGAGCTGCCGCGCCGCATCAATCAGCCGACCTTCCGCCGCTGGCGTGTCGAAACTGTCCAGAATGCGCGGATCCCATCGGCCGCCATTGGCAGTCGCGACACGGCGCAGCGTTTCGCTCATGCGGCTTGACCCTGCCGGGTCCATACGGGGCGGTGCATCAACGAGCACGAGACCTGTCGCCAGCGCGGTTTCGCTTTCCCCCAGCACGGCGGTAGCGATCCAGCCCCCCAGCGATGCCGCCACGATCACGGGCCGGGACCGCAATGTCGCCAGGACCGCGCGGATGTCGCCGCTATAGGCATCGAGATCATAGCGACCATCGGCAGGCCATTCGCTGGCGCCATGCCCTCGCAGATCAAGGCTGATGACATAGCGCCCGGCTTCGGCGAGGGCGACTGCTGCCGACCGCCAAGCATCATGGGTCTGACCACCGCCATGCAGCAGCAATATGCCCGGATCATCCTCTTGCCCGAAGCTCTGCGCGACGAGACGCACACCCCCAAAACCGATATAGTCAAGTTGTGCCATCATGCCTGTCCTGTCGTTTATGTCTCATCGCTCGCTCGTCGCGCCGCGGCGGCCTTGTCCTCCGCAATCCAGCTTTCGACCTGCCGCCCGCGCCGCATCCCGATCAACAGGGCGATTTCACTGTCGCCCGACAATATGGCGTCGCAATAGCTGCGCTGTAGCGCCAGCCAGAGCCTGCGACGTTCGGGCGCGCGGCGGTAAAAGCGATATTCTCGTTCCAGCAGGCCGAAGGTGTAGCTGATGCCGATGAAGAGGATGAGGACGGGATCCCCGCTCATGTTCGCGATAAGCTGGGACAAATAGATTTCGGCATCCAGCGTTTCCCGCTGATTTTCCTCTCGCGCCTCACGTTCGTCGATCGCTGCCCGAAAGCTTCTGAGTTCCGCGATCAATTTTGGATCGGTGCATTTGGCCGCCTCCGCGCCGGCGGTCGGGTAGATCAACATGCTCGCCCGGTTCATCTGCTCCAGTGTCGCCGATTGGAGACGGAGCCACAGTGCAGGAGACTGGACCACATGCCGCGCACTGGGCCGGGTGGCATAGAAGCCCCCGTTGACGCCGCGGCGGACCGAGAGGAGGCAGTCACTTTCCACGACTTTCGCTGCCTGACGAAGGGTCGGACGGCTGATGCCCATGCGCTCGAGCAGTTCGGCTTCGGATCCCAGATAGTCCCCGTCCCCGGCCTGAAGGCTGAGTTCCGTCAGTTCCCGCACTGTGCGTGCGACCACGGAACCGCCCAATTCGACAGCTTCGTTGAGGTCGAGAATATTGTTCATGTCGAGCATCCTGTCCTTACCGCTCCCGTCGCGACGTGATTGCTGGGACCGGGCAACATGCTCATTACAAAAGCGCGGGACTTGGACAAGGAAGGCCGGCAACATGCGCGCCGGCCTTCCCCAAATTCCTCAGTTGCCGAAGCGATAGGTGATCGTGCCGCCATAGGTAAAAGGTTCGCGATGCACGCCCGACACATAGCCGAGACCGCCGACATACAGGGCCTGAACCACCTTGCGATTGTTCGTCAGATTGCGACCGAACACCGCTAGTTCCAGCTTGTCATTCATAAGCGATAGCGAGGCACGCGCGCTCAACACGCCCTGCTTGGGCGACGTCGTGGCGTCGATGATGTTCTGCGCGATAGTCGTGCCGGTGTTGGGATCGATGGTCACGCCCTGCGGATCCCCGATAAAGGGTGTATAAGGCTGAAGATTGATCGCAGAGGTCCAGCTATAGTCTGTGCGCAGATTGAACCGGCCGAAATCGAATGCGTGTTCGTAGCTGCCGGTCAGGGACCAGGTCCATTTCGGTACACCTTCAACCCGCTCGTCCAGACGGTTGCCGGTCAGGTTGGTGCGGCTGGGCAGTTCCTGATAGTCCTTGTATTTGGCATTGGTGTAGCTGCCGGTCCCGCCGACCTGGAAGCCAGCGGGCAGCTGGACCAGAAATTCGCCTTCCAGGCCCCAGATGCGAATCTTGCCCGCGTTGGTCAGAACCGTCTGGGTCGTACCGTTGGCCAAGCCGATCAGCGTGGTCCGCTGGATGTCGTTCACGTTGGAATAATAGCCTGCCAGATTGAGGCGCAGGCGGCGATCGAACAATTCGCTCTTGATGCCGGCCTCATGAGCATAGGCGATCTCGGGCTTGAAGGGGATGGCCGTCGCGACCGAGTTGGCACGCAGATTCTGTCCGCCGGAACGGAAGCCCTTGCTGGTCTTGAGATAGACGAGCACATCCTCGCTCAGCTTGTAGTCGAGGCTCGCAAGATAGGAGACGCCGTCGAAATCATCGCGCACGCGGAGCGCGCAGCCATTGGCCACCGTTGCTGTCGGGATTTGACATGCGATAGTTCCGCTCGTGCGGTTCTGGGTAGAGTTTCTGGTGGTAAGACCCTTGTCATCCACCGAGTAGCGCAGTCCGCCGGTGAAGGAGAGGCGATCGGTGAAATGATAGGTGGCCTGGGCATAAGCGCCGATGCTGTCATTATCGAGTTCACCATTGAAGAACAATGTATTGGGATTGAACGATGGCAGAGATATGGACGAAGAAGTGTCGAACCCTGATTCATGAAAGTAGAAGGCGCCACCGGCGAAATCAACCGCGTCGTCGAGCGCAGTGCCCGTGATCTGCAACTCACCCGAATATTGGGTCAGGGTCTGATCGCCGGTCGTGGTATGGATGGGAGCGGCCGATCCGTCCAGGTCCAGTCTTGACGTCGTGCTTACCTTGCGCCAGCCGCCGACGAACTTGATCGCACCAAAGAAGGTGTCGAGATTGATCGTGCCATTATATGTCTGCGTCTTGACCCGCGTCAGCGGCGATGCGTCGGGGAGGTTGGGATTGCCCGCCACCCCCTGCGACAGCGCGGTCTCGCTAGCACCCAGGCTTGTATAATAGCTGCGCAGGTTGCCGCCCGCCTGAAGCGCGCCCGAAGCACCGATCGCCGGGTAGGAGAAGGGGTTGATGCCGGTCGGCACCGGCAGGCCGGCGGCTGTCAGAGTGGCCGCAGCAGCAGCACCCGCCGCCTGCAAGCTGGCATTGCCCGCTGCGGATGGCGCCGTCAGTCCCGACGGTATCAGATATAGCATCTGGCGACCGGATGCATTGACATCCTGCTTGAAATATTCCGCAGAGAACAGAAAGCTCAAATTGTCGGTCGCCTGATACAGGATCTTCCCGCGCGCAGCCCAGTTGTCGCGATCATTATATTTGTCGCCGGTGATGCGATCCTTCATCCAGCCATCGCGCAAGTTGCGCTGGAGCGCTCCACGGATTGCCAGCTTGTCGTCGATCAAGGGGATATTCACGACGACTGTTCCGACACGCTCGTTGAAACGACCATAGGTCGCCGCGATGCTGCCGGAGACGCCGTCGAAATTCGGATTGTTGGTTTCGAACAGCATCGCGCCGCCGGTCGTGTTGCGGCCGAACAGCGTGCCTTGCGGCCCCTTCAGCACCTGTACGCTGCTAAGGTCGAGCAGATCCTGATTCAGGCCATAAGCGCGCGACCAATACATGTCGTCTACATAGGTGCCAACCGAGGGATCGAGCGTCGCGAGTACGTCCGTCTGTACCTGACCACGCAAGGTGATCGAAATGGCTGTAGGATTGGAAGGCGACTCACGCACGGTCAGGCTGGGCGTTGTGCGCGCGACGTCGGATACCTTGGTCGCACCCTGTTGCAACAGTGTTTCGGCGGTAAAGGCCGTAACTGCAACCGGAACATCCTGAAGATTTTCGGCAACCTTGCGCGCGGTTACTATGATGTCTTGCAAGCCGCCCTGTTCGCTGGCCTGCGGCGCCTGCGCGAACGCCGGCGTAACCGACAATGCTCCGAACGCGGTACCAAGCAAGAGCCCCGAAACAGCCCTCCGCGCCGAGTGACGAAGTGGATGCATATCAGACAACCTCCCATTCTGTTTGGATCAGAACCTCTCTAGGGTCCATATGAGGCTGATTTACACATTCAGCCCGGCGAAGGCAATAAGATAGGTATCTCTTTTATCGAGGTGCGCAGTTTAATCCAATAATGCTCAATAACCTAGTTATCTATCTTGATGACACATCGACATAATGCCGATCACGCCCTCCGCTTCGCATTGATCGCGCAACTTGCCAGCGCCGCAAGGCAGTCGAAACCGGGAGCCAAAAAGCGAATCATTCCACTGCGCCCGATCGACCCTCCCACCCTTTGGTCTCCACCGCTGCGCCCGTTGACCGAACATGGCCCCAGTCACATTCCGCACAGCCACGCATTCCTTTTTAGAAAGAGGTATCTTTTTTTACGAGACAGGCGCTTCGACACATAGTATAAGTGCAGAGTAGGTGATGTTTGCGTCGCCCCGACCCGGATGCCCGGCATGCAAGGGCGGGGTTTGATGCTGATCGCGCCGGACCGGCGCCCGGCATCGATATCCGTGTCAGGCACGGGGTGAAATATTAAGTCAGGAATAGAGGGCCGTCGCAACGCGCCCCTTGGGAAAGGAACAATGCCCATGAAACCATTCATTTTCAGCGCCGACAGCCATGTGCGCGAACCAAACAGCCTGTTTCTCGACAATCTGCCCGCATCGCTGAAAGAGCACGCGGTGCACACCGTGAAGGAGGGCGACGCGCTGGTCACGAAGACCGCGCACAAGACCATCTTCAAACTGCGCCTGGCAAAGAATCCGGATTTTGGTGGCGCGACCCGGTTGGGCATCCATGATCTGGGTGGGCGGCTGGTCGACATGGAAAAGGACGGCATCGACGCCGAAATCGCGTTCCCGAGCCTTGGCCTGTGGCTGTACGCAATCGACGACGAGGATGCCGAACTGGCGCAGTGCGAAATCTACAATGATTGGAACAACGAGTATTTTTCCGGTCATCTCGATCGCTTCGTGCGCTGCGGCGTGCTGCCGGTGCGCAACCTCGCCTATGCACAGCAGGAACTTCGCCGCATCGCGACGCTAGGCTTCACCGCCGTCATGCTGCCTTCCATCCCGATGGCCGGTATCCCCAAATATAATGACGAAGCATGGGATCCGTTGTTCAAGCTGGCGGGCGACCTGGGCATTGTGTTCGTGCTGCACACCGGAACTGGAGCCGAGACCGTCGTCAACGAGCGTGGCCCGGGCGCGGCCGTCATCAATTACAGTATGCAGATGAACGATGGCATCAACGCGATCATGTACATGGTGTCCGGGGGACTGCTCGACCGTAATCCCAAGGCCCAGGTCGCCGTCATCGAATGTGGCGCCAGCTGGCTGGCCGCGATTGCAGAGCGCATGGACGAGGTCTATGTCGCGCACGACATCTTCGTCCGTCCCAAGCTGTCGATGATGCCATCGGAGATCATCAAGCGGCAAGTGACCTGCTCGTTCCAGCACGACCGCGCGTGCATCATGTCACGATCGGTGACGGGCACGCGTGCGCTGATGTGGGCGTCGGACTATCCCCATGCGGAAGGCACCTTCCCCCATTCACGGAGCGTGATCGACGGACTGTTCGCGGGCATCGATATCAGCGAACAGGACAAGATCGACATATTGGGCGGCAACGCCGCGCGGCTGTTCAAGTTCAAGCATGATACGCTCAATCCCGACCCGCAACTCATCCTCGCCTGACGCTGTCAGCTTCAACCAAAGGGAGGGCCGCCCGGGCTGTGGCGGCCCTTTTTGCTTGTCCCCACACTCCGAACATGGTTGTCTAGGTTATATAGATAACAATCAAGGAGCATGAGGATGGAGCCCATAGACAAGGCGCTTGGCACGGACGCGACACATGGCTGGTGGACGCTGCCACGACGCCATTATGTGCTGTTCATCCTGTGCCTGGTCGGGGTCGTGAATTTCGTCGATCGCCAGATTCTCGCGATCCTCCTGGAACCGATCAAGAAAGACCTGGGCGTCAGTGACACGGCGATGGGGTTGCTGTCGGGGATCGCCTTTTCCGCCTTTTACGTGATTGCCGGCATCCCGATCGCGCGGATGGTCGACAAGGGATCGCGGCGTAACGTGCTGGTCGGCTGCCTGACAGTGTGGAGCCTTGCTACGGTGCTGTGCGGATTCGTCCAGAATTTCGTTCAGTTGGCCGTCGCGCGCATCGGCGTCGCATCCGGCGAAGCCGGCGGCGGTCCCGCAACCCAGTCGTTGCTCGCCGACCTGTATCCCATATCGCAACGCGCCACGGTGATCGGCATCTGGCTGGCATCGCAGGCGATCGGCATCGCATTTGGCCTGTTCTTCGGCGGATGGCTCAACACTGCCTTCGACTGGCGGATCGCGTTCATCGTGGTCGGGGTGCCCGGTCTGCTGCTGGCGATCGGCATCCGCCTGACCGTCAAGGATCCGCCGCGCGGCATGGCGGATGGGGGCGTCGGCAAGCAGGTGGAAACGCCGCCGCTGAAGGAGGCCTTTCTCATCGCGCTGCGTTCACCCTCGCTGCGCCTGCTGCTCATCATCGCCATGTGCTGTTCCTTCGCGGGCTATTCGATCCTGGGGTGGGGACCGACCTTTTATATTCGCGTCCATGGGATGACGACGATGCAGGTGGGAGGATTGATGGGGCTGGCGGTGGCCGGCGGGCTGTTTATCGGCAATGTCGGCGCGGGGCGGATCGCGGATCGGGTCGCGAAGGGCGATTTTGCGGTCTATATGCAGGTTGCCGGATGGGGCACGATACTGGCCGCGCCTTTCGGCCTGCTTTTCCTGCTGGCAGCCGACCCCATGCTGTCGCTGGTGGGCCTGTTCTTTTCCAAGCTGTTCATGACCTTCTGGATGCCGCCAACCTATGCTGTGGCCGTAGGCATGTCGCCGGTCCGCAACCGTGGCATGATTACCGCTTTGCTGACGCTGAGCACGACGGTTGTGGGCATCGGCATGGGTCCGGTGTTCGTGGGCGTCATGAACGACCTGCTGGAGCCGAGCTTCGGCAAGGAGGCGATCCGCTATTCTCTGGTCTTCGTGCTGGGCGGGCTGGTCGCGTGCGGCCTGCTTTGCTTCGTTGGTACCAAGCTGGTGCGGCGGGAAATCGCGGCACGGCCGGTGACGGCTCAATAAATGAAAGGGCAATGGGCGCGGCCCGGCGGACCGCGCCCATCCTGTATCAGCGGGTGAAGCTTTCGCCCTTTGCAGCCTTTTCTACCAGCAGCCTGGACGGCTCGATGCCCATGGCCTGCAAGCCGTCGACGACCTTTTGCAGGCCGACAGTATCGCCCCAGAACATCGGGCCACCGGTATAGACGGGCCAGTTATAGCCCAGGATCGCAGCGATATCGACGTCCGAGGCACGGATGGCAATGCCTTCTTCCAGCACCTTGGCGCCTTCGTTGACGACCGGGTAGAGCAGACGGGCAACGATATCCTCGTCCGACAGCTTGCCCTTGTTCGCAACGCCCTTGAAGCTGGCGAAATCCGCGATCGCGGCGGCCGCAACCGGCGACGGGGTCGCCTTGCGGTTTTCATCATAGTCGTAATAGCCGCCATTCTTCTTCTGGCCGAGGCGATCCATCTTGACCAGGTCGCCGCGAACGCTGCGCTCGGTCTCGTCGCGGCCGATGACATCAAGGCCGACAAGATCGATCATCTGGAACGGCCCCATGGCGAAACCATAGTCATACACGGCCTTGTCGATTTCCTCCGGCGTCGGCCCTTCGAGGACGAGTTCGTCGGCCTGCTTCCCGCGCTGAGACATGATGCGGTTGGCGATGAAGCCAAAGCAGACGCCGGAAAGGACAGGCACCTTGCCGATCTTCTTGGCGAGCGCCATGGCCGTCGCGATCACTTCCTTCGACGTCTTCGCCCCGCGCACCACTTCAAGCAGGCGCATGACGTTGGCAGGCGAAAAGAAGTGGAGGCCGATCACCCAGTCAGGCCTGCTGGTCGCCGCCGCAATCTCGTCCAGATCGAGGAAGGAGGTGTTGGACGCCAGGATCGCCCCCTGCTTGGCGATCTTGTCGAGCTTGCCGAAGACGTCCTTCTTGACGCCCATCTCCTCATAAACCGCCTCGATGACAAGATCGACCTCGCCCAGCGCTTCCAGCCCCAGCCTGGGCGTGATGAGCGCCATGCGCTGCTCTACCTGCTCGGCAGTCATGCGGCCTTTCTTGGCCGTATTCTCATAATTCGTGCGAATTACGCCGAGACCGCGGTCCAGCGCCTCCTGCGTCATTTCCACGAGAGTGACGGGAATGCCGACATTGAGGAAGTTCATGGTGATCCCGCCACCCATCGTGCCTGCGCCGATGACGCCCACGGTCTTGATGGGGATCGTCGCCGTGTCCTTGGGCACGTCGGGGACCTTGGCCGTCTCACGCTCGGCAAAGAAATAATAGCGTTGCGCCGCGGACTCGGTGCTGGTCACCAATTCGTCGAACAGTTCCTTTTCCCGTTCGATACCCTTGTCGAAATCCTCGATCTCGGCGGCCGCTTCAATGGCGCGGACGATATTATAGGGCGCCTTGAAGCCGCGGAAGGCACGGGCATTCTTCTTGAGATAGGCTTCGTAGATTTCAGGCTTGCCGCGCGATGGCGCCACCTTGTCCTGGCGGTCGCGCACGCGCTGGAGCGGCTTGTCGACGACGGTGCGAGCAAAGGCAATGGCGTCCTCCCGCAGTTTGCCCTCTTCAGCCACGGCGTCGATCATGCCCAGTTCCAGCGCCTTTTTCGCGGGAACCGGCGCGCCGCCGGTCATGATGTCGAGGGCGGTTTCGACGCCGACGATACGCGGCAGACGCTGCGTGCCTCCGGCGCCGGGCAGCAGGCCCAGATTGACTTCGGGCAGGCCGACCTTCGCGGACGGCACGGCGATGCGATAATGGCAGATGAGCGCCAGTTCGTAACCGCCGCCCAGCGCCGTGCCATGGATCGCGGCAACCACCGGCTTGGTACCGTTTTCGATGATGTCGAATACCGCGTGCAGGCCGGGCTCCTGCGGTGGCTGGCCGAATTCGGAAATATCGGCGCCGGCGAAGAAGGTGCGGCCGCCGCAGATCAGGACGATCGCCTTGACGCTATCGTCCTCCGCAAATTTGCGGAAGCCCGCATCGAGCGCCAGGCGCGTCTTGATGCCCAGAGCATTGACCGGGGGGTTGTCGATTTCGATCACCCCGATGCCGCCGTCCTCGACGCTGTATTTTCCGACTTCGCTCATGAAAGGCTCCTCGATTTGCAAAGCATGTTTGCATCGGTCTTTGCCCTGACTCGGCGCGCCGCGCAACCGGAGAAAGAGAACATAGTTATCCAGGTGCACTTTCGGATGCGGGGCCGACGGTTCGGCGCGTGCAAAGGGCCTAAAGCGACAAAGGTGCCGCAAGATACCGGCTGCAATGTCACCTTATGGCGCCTTTCGACCCGTCGGCGACAGGGTGGTCCCGCCGCTCCGTCCAGCGGCCGGGCCAAGCGCCTTTGAAGCAAAGGAAATCCAACATTGGAAGGGCTTTTTCCCGCGCCCAGACCGGCGCTGACGGTCCGACGGGGGCCGATCGCTAGCCGCGCACTCCCAAGCCCCGCGCGATGATGCCGCGCAGAATTTCCCGCGTGCCCCCGCGCAGCGACCAGCTGGGCGCATTCATCACGATCTTCGCGAGGACCGCATTATAGTCGGCCCGTGCGGCGAGGTCGGGTTCCGCATCGATCAGACCGCGCGCGATGTCGGGCACGGATTGTTCAAAGACCGCGCCAAGATCCTTGACGATGGCCGCATGGAGCGCGGGATTCTCGCCTGCGTCCAGCATCGCCGCCACCCCACGCGAAAGGCGGCGCAGGATGATGAGATGGGCGGACAGGCGGCCAATCGCAGCGCGAGCCAGATCGCCATGCCCCTTGCCCAGAACGGCGATGAGTTCCACGATCAGCTGCATTGAGGAAAGAAACCGTTCCGGCCCGGAGCGTTCAAAAGCGAGTTCGCTCATCACCTGGTTCCAACCATTGCCTTCCTGCCCGATCAGCGCGTCGAGCGGCGCAAGCGCATCGTCGAAATGAACCTCGTTGAAATGATGCTGGCCCGCCAGATCGATGATCGGTCGGATGGCAATGCCGGGCGTGGCATGGAGATCGATCAGCAACTGGCTGGTCCCGGCGTGACGATCGGCTGGCGTGCCTGATGTGCGGCAGAAGAGGATCATATAGTCGGATTGATGCGCGCCCGTGGTCCAGACCTTGGTCCCATTAATGCGCCAGCCCTGGGTCGTGCGCCGGGCACTGGTGCGGGTGGCGGCGAGGTCGGAACCGGAATCCGGTTCGCTCATGCCGATGCAGAACATCGCCTGACCTGCCGCGATGCGCGGTAGCACGGCTCGCCGTTGCGCTTCGGTTCCGAATTTGAGCAAGGTCGGCCCGCTCTGCCGATCACCGATCCAGTGTGCACCGACAGGGGCGCCGGCGGCCAGAGTCTCTTCCATCACGACATAGCGTTCGAAGGCGCTGCGTTCGTGCCCGCCATAGCATTTGGGCCATGTCATGCCGAGCCAACCCCTCGCGCCCATGGCACGGGAGAAATCCTTGTCCACCCCGGTCCAGCTGTCGGCGCGGCGGATCGGCGGAACATGGGCCAGCCGATCATGCAGAAAGGCGCGCACGTCGTGTCGCAAAGCCTCGGCGGCTTCGTGGCGAGGGGGCGTAGCAAAGCGGATGGGATTCATGTTTCCGTCCTGTCAGGCCGCAACGACGAAGGGCCAGAACCCATCGCGGCCAACCGCGAGCGCGGCGGCGCCCAAGCACTGCGTCCAATGGTGCGGCCCGCCATATTCGTCGCGCCAACTCCACAACGCACTGGTGTACCAGTGCAGGCGATGCTCCTGCGTAAAGCCGATCGCGCCATGCAATTGCTGGGCGACGCCCGCGGCGACGCTCGCCGCCTCCGCGCTGCGGATGCGGGCGGCCGCAACGCTGAGCATCGGGTCGCCGGCGGCCTCGGCCAGCGCCTCCGCCGCCAAACCGGCGGCAGCGCCCGCGGCGGCCGCTTCGCCTGCCATCCGGGCCAGTTCATGTTGGATCGCCTGGAATGTGGCGAGGGCGCGCCCGAATTGCTTGCGATCGGACACATGGGCGATGCTGAGATCCAGTACCTGGTCCAGCGCACCGGCGATCTGCAGGACGCGAAGGCCCGCGCCCATGAGGTAAAGAGGATGGCCTTGCGCAGGTGCTGTGGCGGTTATGGCGGCATCAATCGACAGCCTGTCGCGCGGCATATGAGCGATGTTCGTCCCCGACTCCGCCACGCGCCATCCACTGTCCAGCCGGGCGACATGGCGCGCGCCGCCAAGCAGATATTCCACGACCAGCGTGCCGACGGTGGCCCCCCAAGGCACGCGATCGGCGGTGCCCGTAATGCGCCCGTCGCGGAGAACGAGGCCCGACTCGACAGGGATAAATGCAGCCGGACCTTCCGCCAGCGGCAGCCCCGCGAGCGCGAGTGCCTGGTTCGCCGCCATGGTTTCACCAAGCGGCAGCGGTAGCGCATGGCGGCCAGCCAGACGCGCCAGCGCGAAGGCATCGACCGGATCAAGTCCGAAGCCGCCCGATCCTTCGGGCACGAGCGCCAGCGGCAGGCCCATCTGTGCGATCGCGTTCCACAGGGAGGCCGGCCAAGCCCCCCGCCGTGCGCTGCGCACCGTCGCGTCGTCGCACTGGTCCGCCATCAGCCGATCGGCCGTGCCAAGGACCATCGCTGCATCGCTCATGTGGCCATCTCCATAGCATAGGCCGATTGGGCAATGGCGTCCGCCGCCTGGCGCATTGCCGCGCCGATGGCATCCATACCCTCGGCATTCTCCCGGCCGCTGAACATAGACGCGGAGAGGACGAAGCGCGGCGCGCCGCCTGTATCCACGATCGCGGCCGCCACCGTCGAGATGCCGTGATTGATCTGACCATTGTCAATCGCCCAGCCCTTCGCCGCCGCCGCGCGCACCTGGGCGATGAACTCCTGCGGATCGGGCGCGCTTTTCCAGCGGATGCCGGCATGGACAGCCGCAATGGCCGCATCATCCAGGGCGCGACGCGCAAGCACCGCGCGACCTGTCGCACCCGCGGCGGCGGGCTGGCGCTGGCCAACCACCATGTGGATGCGCATAGCCTCCGCGCTTTCAGCGAGCGCGACCAGGACCAGGCGTTCGCCTTCGGTAAGACGCCAGAGGCCTACGGCAGCATCGAACTGCCCGGCGAGCGTCGCCATGGGTAGATGCGCCGCGCGGACGACCGCATCGCGGCCCAGCGCAAGCCGCGCGAGATCGATCGTGCCAAGACCGAGCGCATAGCGTTTCGACACCGCGTCGAAGCTCACAAGATCCTCGCGCAGCAGCGTCTTGAGCACGTTGAAGCAGGAACTGGGATTGAGTCCAAGGGCACGCGCAATGGCGGTAACGCCCTGTGGTTCGGAAAGCGCGCCCAGATGGCGCAATATCGCAATCGCCTGCACCACCGAATTGACCGGCGGCCGGAGTTGAGGATCGGGGCGAGGCATGTCCATGGCCATACCCTACCATTCACGATCATGAATGTCCATTCGCATAGTTGAATAAGTTATATAGGTAAGCTAGATCATGGGAAATCGAAATGCGGAGAGGATAGACATGGGCGATTCGGCACGGCTGGATGGCAAGGTGGTGGCGGTGACGGGTGCAGGGCGCGGCATCGGCCGCGATATCGCCTTGCTATGTGCGCGACAGGGCGCGAACGTCGTCGTCAACGACCTGGGCGCATCGGCAGAGGGCGAAGGCGCCGATGCAGGGCCGGCCGAGGAGGTCGCTGCGCTGATCCGGGCAGAGGGCGGCAAGGCCATCGTCAATGGCGCCAGCGTCGCCGAGCCGGAGGGCGCGGCATCGATCATCGAGGATGCCGTAAAGCAGTTCGGGCGGATCGATGGCGTGGTCAACAATGCCGGCATCCTTCGCGACCGCATCTTCCACAAGATGAGTATCGTCGACTGGAAGCAGGTGATCGACGTGCACCTCAATGGATCATTCTATGTGTCGAAGGCCGCGGCGCCCTATTTCAAGGACCAGAGGTCGGGCAGTTATGTCCATTTCACATCGACATCAGGGCTGATCGGCAATTTCGGCCAGGCCAACTATTCGGCAGCGAAAATGGGCATCTTCGCCCTGTCCAACTCGATCGCGCTCGACATGCAGCGCTTTGGCGTGCGGTCAAACTGCATAGCGCCCTTCGCCTGGAGCCGTTTGATCGCGACGATCCCCGCCACCAACCCGGATGAGGAAAAGCGGATCGAGCGGATGAAGACGATGACCACGGACAAGATCGCGCCGATGGTCGCCGCGCTGCTTTCCGACGGAGCGAGGGACGTCAGCGGCCAGACGTTCGGCGTGCGCAAGAACGAGATTTTCCTGTTCAACAAGCCGCGCCCGATCAAGACGATGCAGCGTTCCGGCGGGTGGACGCCCGACACTATCGTCAGCGACCTGCTGCCTGCCATGGCGCACGACATGATGCCGCTCGCGCGGTCGGCCGAAATCTGGCCCTATGATCCGGTCTGACGATCATGGCCTTTGACCCACAGGTCCTGCTGAACATGCCGCCGATCGAGACGCGGCAAAAGATCAATCCGTTCAAGGTCATGCTCTATGCGCTGGGCGTGGGTGCGGAAGAATTGCCGTTCGTCTATGAAGAGGGGCTGGAGGCGCTGCCCACCATGGCGGTAACGATGGCCTATCCGGGCTTCATCTGGCGCGACCCGGCCTATCACGTGACCTGGCAGAAGATATTGCACGCCGAGACCAGCGCGCAGCTTCATTTGCCGCTTCCGGTCGAGGGCGAACTGATCGGTTATACGACCTTCGGGCCGATCCTGGACAAAGGGCAGGAGAAAGGCGCGATCGTCTACCAGACGCGTGAAATCTACGCCGACGACGGCCGCCATATCGCGACGGTGCGTAACACCAATTTCCTGCGCGGCGACGGCGGATTCGGTGGATCGTCCGAGGGCCAGCCCCTGCCTCATGCGATCCCCGATCGCGCGCCCGACCTGATGATCGCGCTGCCCACTGCCGACAATCAGGCGCTGCTCTATCGCTTGTCGGGCGACATGAACCCGTTGCACGCCGACCCCAAGGTAGCGCTGTCAGCCGGGTTCGAGCGTCCGATCCTGCATGGCCTGGCCACCTACGGTATCGTTGGTCGCGCACTGCTGCGCGGGCTGGCCGACAATCGGCCGGACCGGATCAAGCGTATGGATGCGCGCTTTTCGGCGCCAGTCTTTCCCGGCGAGACGATCGAAACGGCAATCTGGCGCGAGGGCGAGGGCAAGGCCGCCTTCACCGCGCGCGTGGTGGAACGCGACCGCCTCGTCCTCAACAACGGCTATGTGGAGTTCCAATGACGAGCGAAACCGGCATCCTGCGCTTTGGCGCCTATATTCCGCGCAACCGGCTCCAGCGATCGGCGATCTTCGCCGCCAATGGCTGGTTCGCCGGTGGCCTCAAAGGGCTGGCCAAGGGCGAGCGGGCGATCGCCAACTGGGACGAGGATCCGATCACCATGGCGGTGGAGGCAGCGCGCGACGCGGTGCCGGAGGACCAGCGCGGCGCGGTGGGATCGGTCAGCCTGGCATCGACCACCCTGCCCTTCGCCGACCGGCTGAACAGCGGCGTCGTCAAGGAGGCGCTGACGCTGAACGATGCGACTGGCGCATTTGACGTGACCGGGGGGCAGCGCGTGGCGACGTCGGCTCTGATCCAGGCGCTGGCGGCGGCGAAGGGGGGAGCAAAACCGCATCTGGCGCTGGCGTCGGAAATGCGGCTGTCCAGACCCGCCTCAGAATCCGAGATGGTGCAGGGCGATGCGGCCGCCGCGCTGCTTATCGGCCAGGGTGATGTTGTCGCGAAATATCTGGGCAGCCACAGCGTCACGATCGACTTCGTCGACCATTTTCGCTCGTCCGGCCAGGACTTCGACTATAGTTGGGAGAGCCGCTGGATCCGCGACGAAGGCTATAGCGGGATGATCGGCGCAGCGTTGACCGATGGTTTCGCGGCGTTGGGCGTGACAGGGGCCGACATCGACCGATTCATTGTGCCGATCACCGCGCGGGGCGTCGCCGAAGGACTGGCGAAAAAGGCCGCGATCAGGGCCGAAGCGGTGGCCGACCGGTTGGGTGACAGCGTGGGCGACAGCGGCGTCGCACATCCGTTCCTGCTGCTTGCTGCTGCGCTGGAGACGGCGCGCGCGGGCGAGAAGATAGTGCTGGTGGCCTTCGGCCAGGGTGTGGACCTGCTGTTGTTCGAGGCGACCGGCAGCGGCGCTTCGCCCGCGCGCGGTGTCGCAGGATCGCTGGCTCGCGGCGTCAAGGACGGCAATTACCTGCGCTGGCTGTTCCATCGCGGCAATCTCGGCCTCGATCGGGGAATGCGCGCCGAGGCCGACCAGAAGCAGCCAGGCACCACATTGTGGCGCAACCGCAAGGCGGTGCTGGGACTCGTCGGCGGGCGGTGTGCGAAGACTGGGGTCGTGCAGTTCCCCAGGAGCGACATATCGGTCAATCCGAACGATCATGGCTTCGGGACGCAGGAGGATTATCCGCTGGCCGACCGAAAGGCGCGGATCGTGACCTATACGGCGGACGCGCTGACCTACTCCCCTGCCCCGCCCAGCTATTATGGCATGATCGACTTCGAGGGCGGCGGCCGGATGATGGCCGAGTTCACCGATGTCGAGGCCGACGATGTCGAGGTCGGACGCGACATGGCGATGATGTTCCGCATCAAGGCGATCGACGAGATTCGCGACTTCACCAAATATTTCTGGAAGGCCGTTCCGGCAGCCTGATCGGCGCTTCCAGCCAAGGAGAAAGTCTATGGCACGCGGTATCAAGGACAAGGTCGCCATATTGGGCATGGGCTGCGCCAAATTTGGCGAGCGATGGGACAAGGACGCCGACCAGCTGATGGTCGAGGCCTATGAGGAGGCGATCGCTGATGCGGGAATCGAGACGTCGCAGATAGATGCTGCGTGGTTGGGCGTAGCCTTTGATGCGGTGAATATCGGCCCGTCGGGCATTCCGCTCGCAACCGCGCTGCGGCTGAAGAATATCGGCGTCACCAAGGTCGAGAATTACTGTGCGAGCGGCACGGAGAGCTTTCGGGGCGCGGTCTATGCCGTGGCGTCGGGCGCGGCGGACATTGCGCTGGCGCTGGGTGTCGAGAAGCTGAAGGACACCGGCTATGGCGGGCTGCCTGTCCGCACGCGCGGGACCATGCATGACATGACCGGAATTACCGGGTCGGCGCCGGGCAATTTTGCGCAGCTCGCATCGGCCTATCGCAACACGCACGGTGTTTCGAAGGAGGATCTGAAACGCGCCATTGCCCATGTATCGGTCAAAAGTCATGCCAATGGGGCGAAGAATCCGAAGGCCCATTTGCAGAAGGCCGTCGACATGGACACCGTATTGAATGCCCCGATGATCGCCGAGCCGCTGGGCCTGTTCGATTGCTGCGGCGTGTCGGACGGCGCGGCCTGCGCCATCGTCACCACGCCCGATATCGCCCGCGCGCTGGGCAAGACCGATATCGTCACGATCAAGGCTTTGCAGATCGCCAGCTCCAATGGTTGGGAATTGCAGCATGGCGGCGGCTGGAATGGAAGCTATTTCCACACCACCCGCATCGCTGCGGAGAAGGCCTATCATGAAGCCGGCATCACCAATCCGCGCGAGCAGATCAGCCTGACCGAAGTGCATGACTGTTTCTCGATCACCGAACTGGTGACGATGGAGGATCT
This sequence comes from Sphingobium sp. TCM1, assembly GCF_001650725.1. Lineage (GTDB taxonomy): Bacteria > Pseudomonadota > Alphaproteobacteria > Sphingomonadales > Sphingomonadaceae > Sphingobium. The sequence goes on from NZ_LXVX01000038.1 coordinate 221,269, forward strand.
CTACCTCTCCAAGGAAGGGGAGGGCTGGAAGGATGTGCTGGACGGCATGTTCGACGCCGATGGCAAGGTGCCGTGCCAGATCGACGGCGGCCTCAAATGTTTCGGCCATCCGATCGGCGCGTCGGGTTTGCGCATGATCTACGAAAACTATCTGCAATTGCTGGGCCGCGCCGGGGCGCGGCAGCGGCAGACGCCGCCCAGCCTGGCGCTGAGCCACAATCTGGGCGGGATGCCGAGCCAGAATGTGTCGGCCGTTGCCATCGTGGGGCTGGCCGATGCTTGAGGTCACATCATCGGAAGGAGCGTCGGGCATGGATGAAGAGACGTTCGAGGCGTTTCTGGATCAGTTGCGCCGCTATATTCGCGAGCGCCTGATCCCCGCCGAGGCGGACGTGATCGACAGCGATCGTGTGCCTGACGCGATATTGGCGGAGATGCGCGACATGGGCCTTTTCGCCTTGACCACACCGGAGGCATTTGGCGGCGCGGACCTGAGCATCAGCCAGTATATCCGCGTCATCCGCGAAATGGGCTGGCCAGCCCCCGCCTTCCGCGCGACCATGTCAATCAACACCGGCATGTTTTCGACCGCGCTGAAAAAAGGGGGCACGCCCGAGCAGCAGCGCGAATGGCTCAGCCGGTCGGCGGCGGGCGAGATCGCCTGTTTCGGCCTGACCGAACCGGATAGCGGGTCCGATGCGGCGGCACTCAAGACCCGCGCGGTCCGCGACGGCGACGACTATATCCTGAACGGTACGAAGCGCTATATCACCAACGCCCCCTTCGCGAAGATCGGCCTGATCATGGCGCGCACCAGCGCCGAGCCGCTGCCGCGCAACGCGCATGTCAGCGCCTTCCTGATCGACATGGATGCGCCGGGGGTATCGCTGGGCAGCCCCGACAAGAAAATGGGACAGCGCGGCGCGCAAATAGCCGACATCATCCTGGAGGATGTGCGCGTACCCGCCCGCGCCCTCCTGGGCGGCGAGGAAGGCAGGGGCTTCTTCGCCGCGATGCAGGCGCTGGATTCAGGACGGCTTTCGGTGGGCGCGGCCGCGCTGGGGCTGGCGGAAAGGGCGCTGGAAACCGGGCTGCGTTATGCGATGGAACGCAAGGCGTTCGGAGAGCCGATCGCCCAGTTCCAGCTGATCCAGGCGATGCTGGCGGACTCCAAAGCGGAAATCTATGCCAGCGAGTGCATGATGCTGGACGCCTGCGCGCGATCCGAACGGGGTCGCGCTTCGCTCGAAGCCTCCGCCTTCAAGATGTTCGCGACCGAAATGTGCGGGCGCGTGGTCGACCGGGTGGTGCAGATCCATGGAGGCGCGGGCTATCTGGCCGAATATGAAGCCGAACGGCTGTTCCGCGATGCGCGCATCTATCGCATCTACGAGGGCACGACCCAGATTCAGCAGCTGGTGATCGCCAAACAGATGATCCGCGACTTCGCGGCGCGCAGTTAAGGTCCACCCATGTACCAGCTTCTCGGCTCCACACGCGTCATCGAGGCGTCATCCTTCGTGGCGGCGCCGACCGCCGGCCTCTATCTGGCGCAGATGGGGGCGAGCGTCATCCGCGTCGACCAGATCGGCGGGGGGCCGGATTATCGACGCTGGCCCAAGGCGGAGACTGGCGCGAGCCTTTATTGGGAAGGGTTGAACAAGGGCAAGAAATCGGTCGCGCTCGATCTGGGCGCGCCGGAAGGACGGGAACTCCTCGCGGCCCTCGCGACGGCGCCGGGCGCGGATGCGGGGCTGTTCCTGACCAACTTTCCCGTCGATGGTTTTTTGAGTCATGAAAGGCTGGCAAAAAGACGCGCCGACCTTGTCACCGTGCGGGTCATGGGGCAAGCCGATGGCGGCCCGGCGCTCGACTATACCGTCAATTGCGCACTGGGCATTCCGCAGATCACCGGGCCCGACAGTCTGGGCGACGCGCCGGTCAACCATGTGCTGCCGGCGTGGGACCTGCTGACCGGCGCCTATGCGGCCTTTTCCATGCTCGCCGCCCTGCTGCACCGGCGCGAGACTGGCATGGGACAGGAAGTCCGGATTCCACTTGCCGATGTCGGCATCGCCACCATCGCCAATCTGGGACAGCTGGCCGAGACATTGCAGACCGGCAATCGGGCTCGTCATGGCAATGCGGTCTATGGCGCGTTCGGGCGTGACTTCCTGACCGCCGATGGTCAACGGCTGATGATAATGGCGATCACGCCGCGGCAATGGCGCGGGCTGGTCTCCGTGCTTGGGCTGGAAGAGGCGGTCGCGGGAATCGAGGCGTCCCGCAGCGTCAACTTCGCCCGCGACGAGGGCGAGCGCTTTGCCCATCGCGACGCGCTGTTTCCGCTGGTCGAGAGCGCGGTCGCACGCCGCAACGCGACGGAGCTGAGGGTAGCGATGGATGCGCAGGGCTGTTGCTGGGGCCCTTACCAGGACATGGCGCAGGCGGTGCGCGATCCGGTGCTGGTGGCGGACAATCCGCTTTTTTCGACCATCCAGCAAACGAGCGGGCTGCGCTATCCGGTGCCCGGCGCGATGGCGACCCTGCCGGCCCAGATGCGCGAAACCCCGCGGCGCGCACGGCGACTGGGCGAGGACAGCGAGGAGATACTGGCCGACCTGCTGGGCCTTGGGTCGGGGCAGATTGGCGCATTGATCGACAGGGGGATAGCGGCGCGCGCATGACAGAGACGATAGCACGGGCGCGCACGGCGCTGGAGGCGCTGCGGCGCTATGGCGCGGCGGCACAGGTCCATGTGGCAGCCCGGGTGGCGCCCGGCGGAAAGATCGACCCCAGGCGGCTCGATGCCGACCAGCGTGCAGCCCATGGCCTGGCCTGGATCGCGACGACGGTCGCGGCGCTGAGTGCGCTGGCCGACTGGGCGGAGGGGCTGACGGCGCGGCACCGCTATGGCGACGCTGAAGCGCTGGTGCTCGCGCTCGCCTTTGGGGAATATGCCGCGCAGATGCTGGGCGGCCTGCCGATCAGTGCCAATGAATATGTGCGGCCTGCGCAACTGGGGCTGGCCGAGGCGGCGCGCGAACTTGGCACCGATCCGGCGGTCGCGGCGTTCGTGGCGGAGGCGGACGATCCCCGCGCGCGCGCCGCTCTGATCGCGCATGTGCGGGCGGGCGGCACCATAGCGGAGGATATGGGCGACGAGACGATCGATGCGATCAGGGCGCAATATCGACGCTTCACCGTCGATAAAATCACGCCCTACGCCCATCAATGGCATCTGGCGGACGCGCTGATACCCGATGAGACGATCGCCGAGCTGGCGGCGCTGGGGACGTTCGGCGTCTGCATAGCGCCGGAATATGGCGGGCTGGGGCTGGGCAAGCTGGAGATGTGCGTCGTCACCGAAGAGCTGTCGCGCGGCTGGATCGGCGCGGGGTCGCTGGGCACCCGGTCGGAAATTGCGGGCGAGCTGATCGGGCTGGCGGGCACGGACGCCCAGAAGGCGCAATGGCTGCCGGGAATTGCTAGCGGGACAATATTGCCGACGGCGGTATTTACCGAGCCATCCAACGGGTCCGATCTTGCGCAACTGAGCACCCGCGCAATCCAGCATAAGGAAGGCGGCTGGCGCATATCGGGCGCGAAGACATGGATCACCCATGCAGCCCGGTCCGACCTGATGACACTGCTGGCGCGGACCGGGGGATCGGGCAATGCCGGGCTTTCCATGTTCCTGGCGCCCAAGCCGCGCGGGAGCGACGACACGCCCTTCCCGGCGGAAGGGATGAGCGGGAGCGAGATCGCCGTGCTGGGTTATCGCGGGATGCGCGAATATGAACTGATGTTCGACGGCTTTGCTGCGCCGGGCGAGGCCTTGCTGGGCGGCGAGGAAGGACAGGGTTTCCGCCAGCTGATGCAGACATTCGAGGGCGCGCGCATCCAGACCGCCGCGCGCGCAGTGGGCGTCGCGTGGCGCGCGTTCGAGCTGGGCTATGGCTATGCGATCGAAAGACGGCAGTTCGCCAGGCCGATCGCCGACTTCCCGCGCGTGTCGGACAAGCTGGCGATGATGCTGGTGGAGACGATCGCGGCGCGCGAACTCGCTTATTTCGCAGCGCGCGAGAAGGACAAGGGGCGGCGCTGCGACGTGGAAGCGGGCATGGCCAAGCTGCTGGCTGCACGGGTAGCGTGGACCAACGCCGACAATGCGCTGCAAATCCATGGCGGCAACGGTTATGCGCTGGAATATGAGATCAGCCGGCTGTTGTGCGACGCGCGCATCCTCAACATATTCGAGGGTGCGGCCGAGATTCAGGCGCAGGTGATCGCGCGCGGGCTGCTGACGAACAGGAACTGACGGCGATGGAACGGCACAGCGACACCCTTACGCCCGCACTCGCCGCCCGCTATGCCGCGACGTTCGACAGGGCGGTGCGGGACGGCGCGCCGCAGGGTATCCACTGGTGCCTCAACACGCCCGAAGCGGAGACGGCCGCGCTGGGCGCGGATGGGCATCCAGCAGGTGGCGGTGGCGCAATGCCCCACCATGCTGCCTTCCCGCGCCGAATGTGGGCATCCAGCGCGCTGACATTCCATGCGCCCATTCGCGTGGGCGCGCGGGTGGAGCGGACCAGCCGGATCGAGAGCAGTACGGAGAAATCGGGAAGCAGCGGCCGGTTGCTGTTCGTCATAGTCGCCCACGATGTCACCGCCGACGGCCAGGCAGCAGTCAGCGAGAGGCAAACGATCGTCTATCGCGAGGCCGCCATGCCCGGCGCCGCGCCCGTTGCCATAGTCGAAACCCAGACGGAAAAGGACTGGGACTGGGAACGGGTAGTGACGCCTAGTGCGCCTCTGCTGTTCCGTTATTCCGCGCTGACATTCAACAGCCACCGCATCCATTACGACCTGCCCTATGCCCGCGAAGCGGAGGGATATGCTGGCCTGGTCGTGCACGGGCCGCTGATGGCCGCGTTGCTGCTGGACCTGGCTGATCGCATGGCCGGACCGGACGCTTTGCGGGAGTTCAGCTTTCGCGCGGTAGCACCCGCCTTTGCCGATGCGCCCTTGCGGCTGCTCGGCATGATAGCGGGCGATACCGTCGCGCTGCATGTGCGATCGGCGGAGGGGCATGACCATATGACCGCAATCGGGCGCCTGAGCGGCTAACGCGGTCAGACGACACGCCGCTCCAGCGGTTCGCCAGCAAAATGGCGGCGTACATTGTCGAGCGCGCCCTGCATCACCGCCGCCAGCGATTCGATGGTCGCGCCCGCGACATGGGGGGCCATCAGCACATTGGGGACGCCGACCCAACCGGTGCCGTCGATCGGTTCGCCATCGAACACATCGAGCGCCGCGCCGCCGAGCCTGCCATCCCTGAGCGCAGCAATCATTGCGGGTTCGTCGATAACAAAGCCGCGCGATACATTGACGATCAGGCCGTCTGCGCCGAGCCGGTCGAGGACGTCCGCGCTGATAAGGCCGCGCGTCTCGTCGGTGCCCGCAACCGCGACCAGCAAGGTCGTCGCCCAATCGGCAAGCGCCTCAAGCGACTCTATCCGCTGCCACGACACAGGCTTGGGATTGGGGCCCCACCAGCGTATCTCGCAACCGAAGGGGTGGAGCCGCTGCGCGATGTTGCGTCCGATATGGCCGAGGCCGACGATGCCTACGCGCTGCGCCGATACCGCATGGCCGGGAGGCAGACGCGCTTCCGCCCAGCGGCCAGACCGGACATAGGCGTCGTTCGCCATGAGATCGCGGCGATGCGCCAGCATCATCGTAACGGCATATTCGGCGACGTCGCCCGCATTAATGTCTCCCGCGTTGCACACCGCTATGCCGCGTGCCCGCGCCGCATCGAGATCGATGCCAGCCATCCCCGCCGCGACGACAGCGATCAGTTGGAGGTCGGGCAGCATAGCGAGGCGGGCAGCATCGAGTCGTTCCATACCCGCGGCGATGATGGCTGCGATGCCCGCGCCATGTTCGGCCAGATAGCGATCGCGATCGGCATGGTCGTCAAGGCAGACATAGTCGAACTCGCCGGGTGGCGGCCGCAGCATCTTCAAGATGGCGCGGCTCATGACCAGGACGCGCGGGCCGATCGTCGGATGGCTTGCCGCCATATTTTCCAGTCCCTCATTTGATCCGATGCCTTGACGATAAGCCGTCCGTCACGGATAGCAACATATATAACCTAGAATACCATTGCTGAAGGAGCGGGCTTATGGAGCGGCGATATCTGGGCAACAGCGGCCTGGCGGTTTCGGTACTGGGCTTTGGTGCCATGACCTTTTCCGACGGCGACGGGCAATTTGGCGGTGTGGGCGCCACGCGCGGCGCGGACGCCATGCGGCAGATCGACATGTGCCTGGACGCTGGGGTCACCCTGTTCGACACGGCAGACGTCTATGCGGCAGGACGGTCGGAGGAGATATTGGGCGAAGCGCTGGGGCCCCGGCGCAAACATGTCGTCGTCGCGACCAAGGCGTTCGGGCGCACGGGCCGCAACGATCACGACACTGGCCTGTCCCGCCGCCATCTGATTGATGCGTGCGACGCGAGCCTCAAGCGACTGGGCACGGACTGGATCGACCTGTATCAAGTACATAGTTTCGACGCGCTGGTGCCGCTGGAGGAAACATTGCGCGCCCTGGACGACCTCGTGACGGCAGGAAAGATACGCTATATCGGCTGTTCCAACTATGCCGGCTGGCAGTTGATGAAAGCCCAGGCGGTGTCGCGGGAGAGGGGCTATGCGCGCTATGTCGGCCAGCAGATCCAATATTCGCTGATGGTGCGCGATGCCGAGCAGGAACTGCTGCCCTGCGGCGTGGATCAGGGCGTGGGGGCGCTGATATGGAGTCCGCTGGCGCAGGGCTTCCTGTCCGGCAAGTTCCGGGGCGATACCGGCGCGCCAACGCGACTGCAACAGAGCGGCCGGCTCAAGGCCTATGAGACGCCGACAGGCGCCGCCGTGCTGGACGCCATCGACGCGATCGTCGCGGCGCGGGGCGGTGTGAGCCACAGCCAGGTCGCACTGAACTGGCTGCTGCGTCGTCCGGGCGTGTCCGCCGTGCTGGTGGGCGCGCGCACCGACGCGCAACTGGCGGACAATCTGGCGGCGACACAATGGTCGCTTCTAGACGAAGAAATGGAAGCACTCGACCGGGCGAGCCAGACGCCGATGCAATATCCCAATTCGCATCACCGCATCTTCACGCACGAGCGCAATCCGCAACTCTTCGTGCGCTACAAGACAGGGGAATGATGGACGGCGGGGCGGCCGATGCACCGCCCCGCCCGCCATTCAGCGCGGCGCCATGCGGATCGCGCCGTCGAGGCGGATATCCTCACCATTGAAATAGGGATTTTCGATGAGCTGAAGCGCGAGCATTGCATATTCAGAAGGCTTGCCCAGGCGCTTGGGGAACGGCACCGACGCACCCAAGCTGTCGATGACATTTTGCGGCATACCCAGCATCAGCGGGGTTTCGAAAATACCCGGCAGGATAGTGTTGACCCGGATCGCCTCGCCCATCAGGTCGCGGGCGATCGGCAGGGTCATGCCAACTATGCCGCCCTTCGACGCGGAATAGGCAGCCTGGCCGACCTGGCCATCCTCCGCCGCGACCGACGCTGTGTTGACGATCGCGCCTCGCTCGCCCGATCCTAGCGGGTCGAGCGCCACCATGCCCGCCGCCGACTTGGCGATACAACGGAACGTGCCGATCAGGTTGACCTGGATGATCGTGGTGAACTGCGCCATCGGATAATGTTTGATCGACCCGTCCTCGCGCGAACGGCTGACGGTCTTTGCAGCGGGGCCGATGCCCGCGCAGTTGATGAGGATACGCTCCTGTCCGATCGCGGCGCGCGCCTTGGCGAAACCGGCATCGACCGAGTCGTCGGACGTGACGTTGACTTCACAGTAGACGCCGCTGATTTCGCGAGCGATCGCTTCGCCCGCTTCCACATTGAGGTCAAAGATCGCGACCCTGGCCCCCTTGGCCGCCAGCGCGCGCGCCGTGGCGGCGCCGAGGCCCGAAGCGCCACCGGTGACGACGGCCGAAAGTCCATTCACGTCCATATGATATTCTCCCTGATGATGCGCCGGTCAGCCCAGCATGTCTTTCGCGATGACGATCTTCATGACTTCGGACGTGCCCGCGAAAATCCGCGAGATGCGCGCGTCGGCATAGAGCCGGCAGATCGGATATTCCTGCATGTAACCGGCAGATCCATGAAGTTGCAGCGATTCATCGACGGCCCTTGCCTGTACTTCGGTGCATTTGAGCTTGCAGGCGGCGGCCGTCGCCGGGTCCAGTTCGCCCGCGTTGAACAGGTCGACGCAATGGTCGAGAAAGGCCTGGGCGCAATCGACATCGGCGCGTAGTTCCGCCAGCTTGAACTTCGTGTTCTGAAAGTCGGCAATGCGCTGGCCGAACGCCTTGCGCCCGGTGGTGAAGTCGACCGCGAGACGGATGGCTTCCTGCGCGTTGGGAAGGGATTGGGCGGCGGTGGTGATCCGCTCCTCCGCGAGTCCACCGCGCATATAGTCGAACCCGCGCGCCGGATCGCCGATCACATGCTGCGGCGACAGTTCGACATCCTCGAAAAAGAGTTCGGACGTGTCCTGGCTCAGGAAGCCAAGTTTCTCCAGCTTGCGGCCAGGACGGAAGCCGGGCATCCCCTTTTCGACCAGGAACAGGCCAAGCTGGCGCGGATTGGAAGGATCGGTCTTCGCCGCCACCACGAACAAGTCGGCGGTCAGGCCGTAGGAAATATAGGTCTTCTGTCCGTTCAGAACCCAGCTGCCATCGCCGCGTGGCCGGGCATGGGTCTTGAAGCCGGCGATGTCGCTGCCCGCGTCCGGCTCCGTCATGGCGATGGCGCAGATCATCTCGCCCGACACGAGTTTGGGAAGGAAGTGATGCTTCTGGGCCTCGGTGCCATATTTGGCGATATAGGGGGGCGAGTTACGGTTGAGCGCCCCCATCCAGAGCCCGGTCTCATGGCTCCTGGTCACTTCCTCATACATAAGCTGGTCGTAGCGGAAATCGGCGAGGCCGAGGCCGCCATAGGCCTCCTCCACCCAGTAGCAGAGGAAACCGCCCTCCCCCGCTTTGCGATAGACATCCCGGTCGATCATGCCCTGTTCGCGGAAGCGGGGCGAATGCGGCACGACTTCCCGCTCCAGAAAGCGGCGGAAGGCGTCGCGAAACTGCTCCTGTTCGGGCGTATAATGATTGCGTTTCATGACCATGGAAATCAGTCCTCCCGTTCACTCAGAAGGCCGTGCGGATCGCCGAGCGATGCGCCGCCATCCATCGTCAATGTCTGCCCGGTGGTGTAGGCAGCCTCGTCCGACGCCAGAAACAGGAATCCGGCCGCAATCTCCTGTGGTGTACCGGGGCGGCCAACAGGAACCTGCGCGCCCATGGCGGCGATCTGTTCTTCGGTAGCGTTGCACTCAAGCGCGTGAGTGCGCGTGAGGCCCGGCTCGATCGCGTTCACGGTGATGCCCCTACGCGCCAATTCCAGCGCCGCGCCCCTGACGAACCCCGTCACGGCCATTTTGGCCGATCCATAATGGACGCGGCCAGGCAGCGACTTGCGATTACCAGCGACCGAGGAGGTGACGAGGATGCGGCCCGCCGGACTTTTGGCCAGCCAGGGGAGCGCATCCTTCGTCAGCCAGAAGGCGGCCTTGATACCGACGTCGAACATGCTGTCGAGCACATCGTCGGGCATGTCGGCGAGGCTCGCTGGCATGAGATAGGCGGCATTGTGCAGAATGATGTCGATCCGGCCGAAGCGATCCCCGGCGCGCATCACCATCGCCCGCACCGCCTGGCGATCGCCCATGTCGAGCGTGTCAAGGACGGCGGTGCCGCCGGTTTCGGTAATAGCGTCAACGACGTCCTGTCCTGGTCCGGCCGACCGCGTCGCTACGACGACCTGCGCGCCCTCGCTTGCGAACAGTTCCGCCGCGGCACGACCGATGCCCCGCCCTCCACCGGTCACGATGGCCACTCGTCCGTCCAGCTTGCCCAACCGCACCTCCTCATCCGCCTTGTCGCAGCGGCGTGGCCCCATTCGCCCATCATTGTCAACTAGGTTATATATCTGTGATGGACAAGCGCAACGGATGGCGAGATAGAGAGGGCATGACCGATGACTCAATGCTCGTCCTACGGAGCGATGCCGATGGCGTCGCTACGTTGACGCTCAATCGCCCGGACAAGCGCAACGCGCTCAACGTCGCCATGTTCGCGGCGCTCGACGCTCACCTGGGCGATCTGGAGGGAGAAACCGACCGGATCGGCGCGGTGGTGCTGCGCGCGGCGGGGCCAGTCTTCAGCGCGGGTGCGGACCTTGGCAAGCAGCAGAAGCCACCGCGCCGCTTCTTTCAGGCAGCAACGATCACGCGGCTGGCGAACCTGCCCCAACCCGTCATCGCGGCGGTGCACGGCCCCTGCTTCACTGGCGGGCTGGAACTGGTGCTGGCGGCGGACATCATCCTGGCGACGCAATCCTCGCGTTTTGCTGACACTCACGGCAAATGGGCACTGGTGCCCGGATGGGGCATGACCCAGCGCCTGCCGCGCCGGGTAGGCCAGCACAAGGCCCGCGAGATGATGTTTACTGCACGCGAATATGACGGGCGTCAGGCCGAAGCGATGGGCTTGGTCAACCTATGCGTGGCGGATGACATGTTCGAGGCCGAACTGGAACGGCTGACCCGCGATATCATGGCATTGTCCTGGCACAGCCATCGCGGCAACAAGGCACTGCTCAACGCATCCGATGGCATGACGCTGGAGGCGGGACTGGCCCATGAGATAGTCGCCAGCCCAGGCGTAGGGCCGGATTTTGCGAACCGGGTCGGCGCCACTTTCGGAAAGCGATAGCGCCCCTCGCCGGCTACCGCTTGTCGAGCTTGCGCACCGTGCCGCTGTAGGCGGTGATGGCGACGTCGCCCTGCCACAATGTGCCCCTCACAAACGCCATGCGCCCTGTTTCACGCAGCAGTTCGAGCCGGGCGACGATCGGCGTGGCGATGTCGCCGCTGGCAAGGAAACTGAGCGTGAAGTCGATGACGACGATGCCGCCACGGCTGCACCGGCCATGCAGGTAAAGAGGCAGGAACAGCGATTGTTCCGCGATCGCCGAGAGAAAGCCGCCGTGCAGCGAGCCCATCACGTTGGCGCAACCGGTATGGGGCTGGACGCGCATCTCGGCGCCGCCGGGCACGGCCCGCACGTCGAGCGGGGGTAGCGCAGTTTCAAACCCCGTGACAGCAACACGGTCCAGCGGCCGCCAGCCATCGACGGCGATCGGCGTTGCATCGTCCATCCCGACGCCGTCTGACGGCAAGTGGTTCTCTTGATCCAACATTCGTCATTTCATCCTGCTTATGCTGCACTGCGCTATATCGACCGATAAAAAGAGGCAACTCTATTCCAAAGACGATCGGCGGGACTTCATGCCCGAATGGTTATGCGGGAGGCGTGGACGGTGCAGTGCCTGCCCGGCGCGCGGCAAGTTGCTCCGGCGTCTCGTGCATCCGCAGGATCAGCGACTGACTGGCAGTCGCCATCAAGAGCCCGGTCTCGTCGAACAGGTGCATGGTGCCGTGAACCACACCATGGTGGATCGATTCGATACGGATGTCGCACAATATCCATTCAGCCGGTTCTATCCGCGCATAGCGGATGGTGTTGTCCAGGCTGTTGCCGCCGGCAAAGGCGCCGATCGCATTGCCGATCGCGACGGAGATATAGTCCGCGACAACCGCCAGCAGCAACGGGTCGGCCAGCAACCCCTCGTTAGAGCGGATCCAGAAGGCGACCCGACCATCATCGCTACGGCCTTCGGGCCGCTGCCCATCCGGGTACCGCCCATGGGCGAGCCGCACCTCGAACCGGCTTTGCAGGCCATCTTCACCCGCGCGCCAGCTTTCGACCGCCGGGCAGTCCCCAGGCGGGGCGACCCGGGGCATCGGCACCCATTGATCGGAAATTGCGCTATCCCGCGCGCCCAGCGCCGCGATGACACTTATGATCTTGCCGTCTTCTATATGTTCGAGCACCTGGGCCTGGCTGGTCTGGTTGCCCGCGACAGGGATCCAGACGTCCAGGTCAACCGTCGATCCCGGTCGCGCAAAGGAAAGATAATGGGCGGTCGCCCAAATGACCGGGCGGCCACTCGTTCGCTGCATCGCGTCGATCGCAGCCGCCAGCCCCACTCCGCCAAAGAGGAAACGACGTTCTGGCAGGCCAACGCACAGGTCCATCGTCACCGGCAGATGGAAGCGATGGGAATTATGAGTGGCGCGCAGTTCGAACAAGGCTTTGGACACGGGATTCCTCACGGCGATGATGGATGAAGATGGACGAAGGTTGGGATCAAGAACGGGCTGTCGATCCTTACCCCTCGGCGGCTCTCGTCTGGCGAATGGCAGGCACCAGCCCGCCGTCGATACGCAGGTCTGTGCCAGTGATGAAGCCGGCGCGCTCCGACAGCAGGAAATCCACGGCATTGGCGATATGCAGCACCGACCCCATACCGAACGGCGTGGCGACGATCGCCGCACGGGCGGCGGGATTGTCCGCTGCCTCCTTGACTCCCATGGGGGTCCGCATCGTCCCCGGCGAGATTGAGACGATCCGCCTTCCGACCCTTGCCCAGGCGGCGGCGCGACGCTCGCACATGCGGATGACCGCCGCCTTGCTATAATTATAGGCGGGCGACCCGGCGCCATAGCGGTCCCCTACCCGCACCATCTGCTGCAACAGCGGTGCGGCTCGTTGCAGCAGGTCTGTGGACAAGGGCGCTTCATCGAAAAGTCGATCGATGTCGGGTCGCGGATCGGCCAGCGCGCCATGCCCGGCGATCGATGCGATGAGGACCGCGACCAGCGGACCGTCTTCGGTTTCAATCGCCTGCAACAGCCGTTCGGTTGCGACCAGATTGGCCATGAGGATCTTGTCCCAGGGCGCGAGCGCCGGGGAAAGCCCGGCGGCATGAACGACGCCCGCCAGCCGCCCCTCCGCGCGCGCGGCACGCACGATTGTCGCGGGAACGGTTATGTCACCCATATCGCCCGCGATCCGCACCAAGACCTCATGCCCTTCGTCCGCCAGCGTGTCGGCAAGGATATCCAGCCTCGCCTGGTCCATGTCGGTCAAAGCCAGACGGTAGCGATGGCCCAACAGCCGGGCGCAGGCCTGGCCCATGCCGCCACAGGCGCCGGTGATCAGAATGACGGGGCGATTGTCGGACACAGAATCCTCCCATATTCGTCTTGCGCGGCAGAGGTGATCGGCCGGCTCGATCGCCGCAGACAGTCGACTCCACGACGGCATAGGAAATTTTTGCTTTGCATCACATCATCAACTAAGTAGGCGAGGTGAATCGAGTTACTGCCTTGGCAGGCAGCGAGCCATTGTGCAACCCAGGAGAAGAATGTGTCCGAAGCCTATATCATCGACGCCGTCCGTACCCCGCGCGGAATAGGCAAGGTCGGAAAGGGCGCGCTCGCCCACATGCACCCCCAGCATCTGGCCGCGACCGTTCTCAAGGCGATCGCGGAGCGCAACCAGCTGAACACGGCCGACGTCGATGACGTGATCTGGTCCACGTCGACCCAGAAGGGCAAGCAGGGCGGCGACATGGGCCGCATGGCGGCGCTGGATGCAGGCTACGACCCCAAAGCTAGCGGCATGACGCTGGATCGCTTCTGCGGCGGCGGCATCACGGCCGTGAGCATAGCCGCAGCCCAGATCATGGCCGGGATGGAGGATCTGGTCGTCGCCGGGGGCACCGAAATGATGTCGCTCACGGCGACCATGGCGCAGGAAGAAATGGCCGCAGGCATCATGCCACTGGGCATGGGCTCGGGCAATGCGCGGCTTCAGGCGGTCCATCCCCAGTCGCACCAGGGCGTGTGCGGCGATGCCATCGCCAGTATGGAGGGCATCAGCCGCGAGGCACTCGACGCGCTGGGTCTGGAAAGCCAGAAGCGGGCCGAACGCGCCATGGCCGAAGGGCGTTTCGACAAGTCGGTGGTGCCGGTGATCGATGATGCAGGCCATGTCGTGCTGGCGAAGGACGAATTTCCCCGTCCGCAGACCACGGCCGAAGGCCTGGCTGCGCTCAAGCCTTCCTTCACCGCCATCGCCGACATGGCGATCGATGCGGAGGGCAATACGCCGCGCAGCCTGATCAATCAGAAATTCCCCGACCTCACGATCGAGCATTTTCATCACGCCGGCAATTCGTCGGGCGTGGTGGATGGCGCTGCGGCCGTGCTGCTGGCGTCCAAGGATTATGCCGAAGCGCATGGCCTGAAACCCCGCGCCCGGATCGTCGCGACCGCCAATGTCGGCGACGACGCGACCCTGATGCTTAATGCACCGGTACCGGCCGCCAAAAAGGTGTTGGCCAAGGCGGGCCTCACCAAGGACGATATCGACCTGTGGGAGATCAACGAGGCATTTGCGGTAGTCGCCGAGAAGTTCATCCGTGACCTCGACCTCGATCGCGCGAAGGTGAACGTCAATGGCGGTTCGATCGCGCTTGGCCATCCCATCGGCGCGACGGGGGCCATCCTGATCGGTACCGTTCTCGATGAACTGGAGCGCACGGGCGGCCGCTACGGCCTGGTCACGATGTGCGCCGCAGGCGGCATGGCCCCTGCAATCATCATCGAACGCATCTAACACAGCCTTTCACACGGACGAGCAGACCCCCGAAGCGCGATTGCGCTTCGGGGGTCTTTCTTTTGGCAGTACCAGCCTTACGCGAGGCGATAATTTCCATTTGACACTTATGTTCCATTATGGAATTTATATGTCATGTTACAGCGCGGCGAAATTTTCATCCAGCTTGTCGACGAGATCGCCCGCGCGCGCGGGCGCACCGATCTGGCCTTTCGTTCCATTCGGGAAGCGCATGACCTGACGGAGGTCGAGAATGTGGTGCTCACCGCCGTCACCCATGCGCCGCGCCCCTCCACGGTGCCCCAGATAGGAAGGTCGCTCGGGCATCCGCGCCAGGTCATCCAGCGCGCCGCCGATGCACTGGCGGCGCGGGGCCTGATCGAATGGCAGGACAATCCCGATCACAAGCGCGCGCGCCTGCTGATTCCCACGCCGCAGGGTACGGCGCTGCGCGAAGGCGATGATGCGGAAGGATTGCGCCTCGCCACGCTGCTGACAGAGGGGATCGACCCGGCGCTGATCGCGCGCGCGGTCGCGGACCTGCGCACCATCCGCATGGGACTGAACGAAAATCTGCGCGTGATGGCTGAACGCGACGAAGCGGGAGATGATGCATGAGCGATGATCTGACTGGCCTGGTCGACATCCCCAAACTGACGGGTTGGCTCGACGAACATATTCCGCAATTGGGCGACGGCCCGCTGACCGCAAGGAAGATCCATGGCGGCACCAGCAACGTAATACTGTCCCTAGAGCGCGGCGGCGAGACGATGGTGTTGCGCCGCCCGCCGGTTATCGCGCCCCCCGGCAGCGAGAAGAGCGTGCTGCGCGAGGCGCGCGTGCTGACCGCGCTCAACGGTACACCCGTGCCGCACCCGATCTGCCGGGGCAGCTGCGCCGACACCGACGTGATCGGCGCGCCCTTCTATATAATGGACAAGGTTGATGGCTGGGCCGCGTCGATCATAGACGAGCATATCTATCACCAGGCGCCGTTTGACCGGGCACCCTACGAATATGGCGTGGCTTATGCGATGGTCGACGGACTCGTGGCGCTTGCCAATGTCGATTACAAGGCGGTCGGGCTCGAAGGCTTTGGCAAGCCGGACAATTATCTGGAACGGCAGGTCGATCGCTGGGAAGGCCAACTGCTGAGCTACAAGGAACTCTATGATTATCCTGGCCGTGAGTTGCCGGGATATGAACTGACGCGCGACTGGTTGCGCGCCAACATCCCCTCCTCCTTCAAGGCCGGGATCATCCATGGCGATGTCGGCACGCCCAACGCACTGTTCGCCGACGGACCGCCCTGCCGTCTCAATGCGCTGATCGATTGGGAGCTGTCGACCATCGGCGATCCGCTGCTGGACCTTGCCTCCTTCACCAACGCGATGCGGGACGAGGCAGTTCCGGACGTGCTGCCCTCCAAGCGGCTCTATAATAGCGAGAACTGGCCGACGCGGCAGGAAATGGCTCGCTATTATGCGGCTGGCACGGGTCGGGACATGGCCGATTTCGACTATTATGCGATCCTGGCCATGTTCAAGGGCGGGTGCATCCTGGAATATAAGGTCGCGCAGTCGCAGGCAGGCATATTGTCCCACGAGACGGGCGTCTTCTTTTCCCGCCTGGTGCTCGAAAGCTTCGCCAACGCCGCGGACCTGATCCGCCGGATCGGCTGACATCCCCATAGGATCTGAGAGGATAGAGTCATGGATTTTACCGTAGACCCCGCGTTCCAAGCCAAGCTCGACTGGATGCTCGACTTCGTGAAGACCGAATGCGAACCGATCGACCTGCTCTTCCCGCATCATGGCGACCCCTATGATACAAGCAATGCCAAGGCGCGCGCCATCATTGCGCCGTTGCAGGACCAGGTGAAGGCGCAGGGCCTGTGGGCCTGCCATCTCGACCCCCATCTGGGCGGCAAGGGCTATGGTCAGATGAAGCTCGCCTATATGAACGAGATTATCGGCCGCTCCTATTGGGCGCCGACCATCTTCGGCACCGCCGCGCCTGATACCGGCAATGCCGAGATCTTGGCGATGTTCGGCACGCCCGAGCAAAAGGCGCGTTACCTACAGCCACTGCTCGACGGCGACATCGTGTCCTGCTTTTCGATGACCGAGCCACAGGCGGGGGCCGACCCCAAGGAATTCGAGTGCCGCGCGGCACGCGATGGCGACGAATGGGTGATCGAGGGCTATAAATGGTTCTCATCCAACGCACGCTACGCATCGTTCCTGATCGTGATGGCGGTGACAGACCCGGACGCACCAGCGCACAGCCGCATGTCGATGCTGGTCGTGCCGGCGGAAACGCCTGGCATCGAAATCATCCGCAATGTCGGCACGATCGGCGACGACCCGCTGGACGACAGCCACGGCATCCACGGCTATATTCATTATAATCAGGTGCGCGTGCCGCTCGACGCGATGCTTGGTGCGCCGGGCGACGGCTTCAAGGTCGCGCAGGCGCGGCTAGGCGGCGGCCGCGTCCATCACGCCATGCGGACGGTCGGACGCTGCCAGCGTGCGTTCGAGATGATGCAGGAGCGCGTCGTGTCGCGCCGCACGCAAGGCAAGCTTCTGGCCGATCACCAGTTCGTGCAGGGCATGATCGCCGACACGGCGATCGAGATCGAGCAGTTTCGGATGCTGGTGCTGAAGACGGCCTGGGTGATCGACAACGAGCCGCATGGGGCTGCGCGCACGCTGATCGCGATGTGCAAGGTACAGATGGCCAAAATCTACCATGACGTGGTGCAGCGCGCGATCCAGATCCACGGCAGCTATGGCGTCACGAACGAAACCGTGCTGTCGGCCATGTGGATGAGCCTGCCCAGCCTGGCGCTGGCCGACGGGCCAACCGAGGTGCACAAGGTGCAAGTCGCCAAGGCCTATACCCGCAACGCCAGGCCGTCCCAAGGTCTGTTCCCGACCGAGCACATTCCCGACCGGCTGGCAGCGGTGCGCGCCAGATATGCCGACATCCTGGCCGACTCGACGCTGGAGGTGGCGGCATGAGCGATCCGCTGTTCGACCTGACCGGGAAGGTCGCGCTGGTCACGGGCGGCAGCCGCGGACTGGGACGGGAGATGGTGCTAGCCTTTGCCGAGCATGGCGCGGACCTCATCATCGCCAGCCGCAAGCTGGAGGCGTGCGAGGAAGTGGCCGCGCAGGTGCGGGCGAAAGGCCGCAAAGCGCTGGCCTGGTCGGCGCATTGCGGGCGATGGGACGATATCGACGCTCTGATCGAGGGCAGCTATGCGCAGTTCGGCAAGGTCGACATTTTGGTCAACAATGCGGGCATGAGTCCCTATTGCCCCAGCCATGAAGTGACTGAAAAGCTTTTCGACAGCGTGCTGAACCTGAATTTCAAGGGGCCGTTCCGGCTTGCCAGCCAGATCGGCAAGCGGATGTATGATGGCGATGGCGGCACGATCATCAACATATCATCGACAGGGGGCGTGATGCCGCTGCCGGGAATCATCCCCTACGGCTCATCCAAGGCCGCTCTGAACGCGATGACGCTGTCGATGGCGCATGAATATGCACCCAAGGTGCGTGTGAATACGCTGTCGGCCGGGCCATTCCTGACCGACATCGCCGATGCCTGGACGCCCGAGGCTCGCGAGACGGCACGCAATGCCCTGAACCGGCCCGGTCGACCCGAGGAGGTGGTAACGTCAGCGCTCTACCTCGCCAGTCCGGCATCAAGTTACACCACCGGCACGCTGCTCCGCGTGGACGGCGGCACTTGGTAGGGCATTGGGTGAGGACAATCCCAAAGGTCCACGCACGACCGCACCGCCGGTCGTGATTCGTTTTCTGCCTATTTTGTCAGCCACTTGGCCGCGAATAATCTGCCTTCGGAAAGGTCCATTCGTCGCAAAATTCAGTGACCCGCCTCAATTTTCCCAAAAAATCGCTGCGCACCCAATCTGCAGCCCATGATCGGACTAGCGCTCAACCTGCGCCCTCGCTACGGGACAAACTTATATAAATAGGTTCCTGTTTTCGGGTCGGGAGAGTATGCATTGCCGTTACTTAGAATGAGCCGCCTTTCGCGTTCAACTCTGTCGTTGGGCGCTCTGGCTGTCACATGCAGCCTGTGCTGGACTGGCGCGGCCAGCGCCCAGAGCGCGCAGCATGGTCCTGCCGATCCAATGCCGAACAAGGGTGCGACACAGCCTGAACAATCGGACAGGACCGGCTCTCCATTATCGCCCTTATCACCGGGATCCTCATCGCTTGCGCCAACGGGCAGGCCGGCAAAACGCAATCCCAAAGACTATGCGCGCTTCGACAAGTTACGCGAACCCATGCTGACAACGCAGTTCCCGGGCATCATCGACACTATCGTGGGCAATCGCGGCGGCGTTCGCGACGCGCTGGCCGATCACGGCATCGGGGTCGAGATGCAGTCGGCTTCGTCAGTTCAAACATCTCTGACCGCCACCGGTATGCCGAGCGATCCACAGGTCTACAATGGCCAGAAATTTACGCTGCGCAACAACGCGCTCAACATCTACGTCACCAAGACGCTGGACGACATCGGCCTGGGCGACACGATGCTGACGGTCGGCGGCGGCTATTCGGTAACAAGCTTCGCCCCCAATGGCCGCAATTCGATCACCTTCAAGACGCTGTCCATCTATCATGGCTTCGCCAATCATACGGTGGAGGTGAAAGCGGGCTTCTTGCAGAATTATCTGCATTTCGCGGGTCTTATCACCGGCGGGAATCCGACATTGACGACGGGGCTTGTCTCGCTGCTGCCCGTTCAGGCTGGCCTGAGCGCAGAACCGGCCACCACGCCTGGCGTCAACGTCCAGATCAACGGCAAGAAGGGCCTTTACCTGCTGGGCGGGGTGCAGCGATCGCTCAACCCCCGCGGAATTGCAGAAGAAATCCGAACGAACGGAATCGGCCTTGATTGGCATCAGCATAATGCCAAAGCTCTTTATATCGGCGAAGTGGGTATCCGGCGCAAAGCATCTCCCACGCAGCGCAGCTTCTGGGCGCGGGCGGGCTATCTCTACAACATGTCGGATTATGATCGCTTCCTGGGCGGCAGCGACCATAATTATTCCTATTACGCGCTGATTGATTATCAGGCGACCCGGCCCGACAACCAATTGTTCTTCCGAGGCCTTTATCTGGGCGCCAGCTACAGCGCGGCGCGCAAATCAGTCAGCGCTTTCAGCCATGCGGGCGAGATACGGGCCTATTATGTTGGCCCATTCAACGCCAGGCCGACCGATTCTTTAAACCTGACCGTCAGTTACAATCGGTTCAGCGAAGACCTGCACGCATCCTATGGGCTGCGCGGAATCGACACCGCCCGGCACCAAGTCGGCATATCGGGTGCCTATGCAGTCCATCTGGGCCCCGGCGTCCGTATCGCACCCGCACTGCAATATGTGTTCAACCCGACGTTCCTACCGGGATACAAGAATGTGCTGCTGGGGTCGGCCTCACTCTATCTGGCGTTCTGAAGCATAGGAGTCGCTCCAGTCAGGATTGACTGACTGGAGCCGACTTCCGTCACGCTACATTATTTACCGATGAATACCGGCGCACGCTTGCTCTTTACCGCATCCAGCCCTTCCTTGAAATCCTCCGTGCCCAGCAGGATCGCCTGGTTGAGGACGTTGGTGGACCATTCCGCCTCCATGGATGTCTCCAACCCGCGATGCAGCGCTTCCTTCACCTGTGCATAGGCGAGGGGAGCGATGGCGGCGAGTTCCAGCGCCAGTTCCCGGCCGCGATCGGCCAGCGCGTCGATCCCGACCAGTTCGGACGCCAGACCGATCCGCTCAGCCTCCAGCGCCTTGACTGGCAGGCCGCGCAGCACGATCTGTGTGGCACGGCCAAGGCCGACGAGCCGCGGCAACAGAAAGACGCCACCCAGCGGCGGCATGATGCCCAGTTTGATCCAGCTTTCCTGAAAGAAGGCATTGTCCGCCACAATGCGGAAGTCGCAGGCGAGCGACAATTCGCAGCCGACGGTGACAGCGGCCCCCTGCACCAACGCAACCGTGGGTTTTGGACAATGGTAGATGCGCTTGGCTGCGCCCTGGAAATGGGAGTAGATCTGCGCCTTGATCTGCGGCGCCGGGGTGCGGGTGAGTTCATCGAGAAAGGCAAAATCGGCGCCCGCGCAGAAATGTTTGCCCGCCGCTGCCAGTACGATCACAGACACGGCAGGGTCGGCAGTCAGCGCGTCCATGCCCCGACAGATTTCCTCCATAGTCTGCGGGCGCAGCGTATTGCCCTTTTCGGGCCGGTTAAGGGTCAGGGTCCCGATACGGTCGGCGACGGAAAGGGCGATATCCTCATATTGGCTCATACGGGCTCCTCTGATTTATGGATTTTGGCCATAACATAGTTATACAGGTTGGCCAGCCCACCTCGCCTCGCTGACGCCTTATCGCTGCTTGGTCGGGTCGATCATCGCGATGAAATTGGCGATCTGCTCCTCACCGCCATTGGGGCGCCAGCCGGACACGGCCATCGCGTCGCTGCCGGGGTCGCTCCCATGACGCATCCGCCCCTTATTGTCCTCCATCGCATCGACGATGAAGCGGGCGGCATCCTCGATCGACCAGATGGTGAAATCGCCCGCGAACAGTTCGCGCTGACGCTTCGCCATGGCTTCATAGGCAGGATATTCGACCGCGTGTGCGACACGGACCGTAACAGACTCCTTGTTGATACCGGTCTTGACCGCGCCGGGCAGGATTTCCAGAACGGAGATGCCGAACTGTTCCACCTCAGCCCGCAAGGTTTCGGTAAAGGCCATCATCGCGCCCTTGGTCGCGCGGTAGGGTGCGAGGAAGGGCATGGGATTATAGATCGACCCGGAATTGATGTTGCAGATCAATCCTTTGTGTCGTGCGCGCATGATCGGGATGGCACGCTGTGTCATGGCGACATGGCCGAGAAAATTGACTTCGAAATAGAGCCGCCATTCGTCGAGCGGGATATGTTCGATCGGAAGATTCTTGAGGCGGATGCCGGCATTGTTGACCAGCACGTCGAGATCATCTGGAAAGGCGAAATCGCCCGGCCGGGTTATGTCGAGCACCTGAACGTCGACCGCGCCGGGCAAACCATGCACCGCCTGCTCCACATCGGCGCGCTGCGCCTCTTCATAGATGAGCGCCAATGTCCTGTAGCCCCGCCGCGCGGATTCTGCAGCGATGCCAAGGCCGATGCCGCCGCCTGCGCCAGTCACCGCCATAGTGCCGTCGATCCTCATCCTCACCGCCCTTTCTTAAACAGGTTCCTGTTTCTGATATGGAAGAATGATCGGGAGAAAAAGGAGAAATCGACGAAGCGCATTCGTTACCATTCGCCTTCCCGCGCGACGGCCTCGCGCATCGGCGCGAGGCCGATGAAAAAGAGCAGCGCGGTGATCGGGCCAAGGACGCCGTAGGTCCAGGCCAGCGCGAGACCGATGCTCGCGTCGGTGGCGAATATATGCTGCGTCAGGAAACCGACCACCGCTGGCCCCAGGGTCATTCCGAACAGAGCCACGCTCATCAGATAGAGCGCAGATATCCGCCCGCGCAGGTGCGGCGGCGTCGCGACCTGCACGGCCGACGCGCCGATCGCGCCCATGTTCAGCGGGAAGATGATGATCAGCGATCCGGCGAAGAACAAGGTCGGGTTCGGCGCAAGATAGGTTGCAACACCGAACAGGCCCATTACGACGCCGCCCACGACATAATAGCGGAAATGCGCGTCCCGCTGGCCACGCGCGAACATCCAGTCGACGATGCGTCCGCCGATCAGCAGGGCCGCGACGCCCGTAACCAGACCGAAGGCGCCCAACGCATAGCCCGCCTGCTGCACGCTCCAGCCGAAGGAACGGATGAGGAAAGTCGGATTCCAGGCAAGCCGCGCATAGACGAGCCCCATGACCAGCGAGAAACCGAGAATCTGGCAGAAATAGAAGGCCTTGCGACTGGCCATGAAGCGGAACACGTCGCCCCATCCCGCGCCCACGCCGGCCGGTCGCGTGCGCTCAGGTTCATGGATGAAGATGGCCAGCGCCGCGAGGACGAAGCCTGGCAGCGCGGTGACAACAAAGGCGAACCGCCATGCCTCCAGCCGGCCAAGCAAGGGGACGGCAATGCCGTTGGCGGCCATGTGCAGGATATAGCCACCGATCGCCAGAGAGCCTTCCGCGCCAAGCAATGCGCCGATCATGAAGACTCCCAGCGCGAAGGTCAGACGCCGCTTGGGGAACAGGTCCGACAAGATGGAATAGGCGGCGGGCGCCAGAGCCGCCTCCCCCGCGCCCACGAAAATGCGGGCGATCAATATATGACTGTAGCTGGTGGCGAGACCCGACGCCATGGCGGCGCAGGACCAGATGAGGACGCCGCCCATGACGATCCAGCGGCGCGGATAGCGATCGACAGCCATGCCGAGCGGGAGGCCGCACAGAGCGTAAAGCACGGCGAAGGCGAACCCCTGTAGCAGGCTGACCTCGAAATCGCCGACGCCGAATTCCGCGCGGATGGGCTTGACCATCAGCGATATGATCTGCCGGTCAAGATAGGCCGTCGCAAAGAGCAACATGAGGATTATGGTGCTGGTCCAGGCGACGATCGGCCGGGGATAGCCGTGATCGTCCATGGGCGTGGCAGCATTTCCCACGCGATTTTCTGCCGTCACCGTACCGCTCATGACCTGCCCTCTCCTCGCCGGCCTTTTGCGGCCTGACCCCTATACGGTAGCGATTTGACGGCAATCCGAAAGCGATTTGTGCGCAATGGCGTAAAGGCGTGGTTTCAGTCGAGCGGAAACGGCTTCATCGTGCGGGTTTCGGGCGGAGTGATTTCATGGAGCCGGTCGAGATAGTAACGCAGATAGCCGTGCCAGCTTTGCGCTGCCGCCTCTCCGTCGCCCGCCTCGATATGGGCGATCATTTCCTCCTTAATGCGGATTGCGGTCAGGAAACGGCTTTCCTGGTCGGGATCGTGCGGCAGCGCGCGAGACAGGACGGATAGCTGCATGTCGGCAATCTCGCCGATCACCAGACACAGGAGCCGCAGCGATTCGCTGCCGCAATTGCGCACGAGCAACTCGCGAAAATCGCGGCCGCGCTGGTAGAAGCTCGGCCGGTCATGGACGATGAAACGCTGCGACGCGGCATTTTGTGCGAGTTGGGACAGTATCTCGCGGGTGCCATGGCGGGTGAAGGAGCGGACCGCGGCAGGTTCGATCGTCATGCGCGTCTCGAAAACTTCGGTGATCGTCGCATTGCGCATTTGCAGGAACACGCCCGCGAACAGGGCGATTCGGCTGGGATCGGGCGGAACGACCCGCGCGCCGCCCCGATTGCCGCGCTGGATTTCCAGCAATCCTTCCGATTGGAGGATGCGCAAGGCTTCGCGGCAGGACGGGCGCGACACGCCGAACCGCTCCATCAATTGATGTTCGGCCGGCAGCATCTGCCCCACGCCCCAGGTGCCGGCGGCAATTTCGCTGCGCAGCGTGGAGGCGATCTGGTCCGCGACGTTGCGCGAGGGAAGCAAGGAATAGTCGGCGGTCATGACCCTACTTCTAGGAAGGGCCGCCAGGCTTTGCCAGCCCGCACATTTATATCGCTATCGATTTGTGTCTATCCGATTGACAATTGTGCCGCGCTGTAGTTTCTCGACGGCATAAAAGACGAAGAAGACAGGATGGGAGAGAGATGATGAAGTGCGTATGTCGTGCTGCGTTCGGCGCAGCATCCATGATCGCCATGACGGCCGCGATGTCGGCCCAAGCCCAAACATCCGCCACGTCACAGGCAGACGTGCGATCCGATGGCTATACCGACATCATCGTCACCGCACAGCGGCGCGAGGAGCGTTTGGTAGACGTGCCCGCATCCATCGTAGCGATCAGCGGCGAGCAGCTGACCCGCGCCGGCGTCAACGGCATGGACGACCTCACGCGCCAGGCACCGGGCGTCATCATCAACAAGACCGGCGCATATCTGCAACCCACCGTGCGCGGCATCGGCGCCAGCGTGCAGGGTGGAGGCGCGGAATCGAATGTCGCCATATATGTCGATGGGGTCTATGTCGCCAGCCAGACCGGCGCGATGTTCGACCTGGCCAATCTGGAATCCGTGCAGATTTTGAAGGGGCCGCAGGGCACCCTGTTCGGGCGCAACGCCACTGGCGGCGCGATCCTCATCACGACGCGCGACCCCAGTCATGATCTGTCCGGCCAGATCAACGCCAGCTACGGGCGGTTCAACGAATATAAGTTGAGCGCTTATGTGACCACCGGGCTGACCGATACGCTGGCGGCGGATCTCTCCACTTATTATCGCAGTTCGGACGGGTTCGTGCGCGACCTTCGCACCAATGCGCTGCGCGGTGAGCAGTCGAGCCTGGACCTGCGGTCCAAATTGCTGTTCGAACCCAGCGACGACGTGAAGTTCGTCCTGTCAGGATCGCACAATGAAACCAATGATCCGGCTGGCCTCAACTATACCTCGCTCAACGGCAATACAGTAGGCCGCAACTTCCCCAATTCCCTGCCCGTCGCCACCGATCGCCGCCATGTCAGCCAGGAACTGCCGACCAGGATCGACACCAATACCGAGTCTGTGGCGCTCAACGGATCGATCAAATTCGACTTCGCAACGCTGAACCTGATCTCAGGCTATCGAACCGAAGAGGACTATATCGAGACAGACCTGGATTCGAGTTATGCGCCCGCATCCTATGCGACCTACGACCAGTTCAACGACAGCTTCAGCCAAGAAATCAATTTCACGTCGCCGCCCGGCGCCGATTTTTCGTGGGTCATAGGCGCCTTCTATTATTGGAACGCGGCGGGATCGAAGAGCTGGAACCTCAACGGCCGTCCTTTCTACAAGGCGCGCATCACCAGCGATTCCATTTCCGGCTTTGCTGACGGCACCTATGACCTGGGCAGAGTTTCGGTCATCGCGGGGGTGCGTTACAGCAGCGAAAAGCGCAGGTTCAAGCGCGGGCTGCCCGGCGCAGCCTATACGGTCGATACGTCCGCGACCTTCAATTCGTGGACGCCACGTTTCGGCCTGCGCTATGACGTGGGTGATCGGTCGAACATCTATGCGACCTTTTCCAAGGGCTTCAAGAGCGGCCTCTACAACATCTCGTCCCCATCGACCATTCCAGTGTTGCCGGAGAAGATCGACGCCTATGAAGTCGGTTTCAAAAGCGCGAGCCGGCTGCTCGATTTCAACGCGGCGGCGTATCTGTACAAATATAACGACATTCAGGTCACGGCCTATGACTATACGTCCGGGGTATCACGCCTGTTCAACGCGGCGAAAGCCGAGGTCTACGGGTTCGAACTGGATGCGGCCTGGCGCCCGTCCGCCAATTTCGATGCGCGCGCGGCGATCGCCTATACCCATGCCGAATTCACCCGCTTCCCTGGCGCACCGGCGTTCACGCCGTCCGCTACGCTTCTCAACGGTGCGCCTTGCCCTGATCGCAACTGCGGCAATGTGCAGAGCTTGGTCGACGCCAGCGGCAACCAGATGCTGCGCGCGCCCGAACTGACACTGAGCGCGGCGGCCAATTACCGCTTCCCGCTCGACAATGGCGGGGAGGTGGCGTTCGGCGTGCGCCCTTATTGGTCGAGCAAGATCAACTACAGTTTCCAGGAGCGCATCCGCCAGCCATCCTATTTCACGCTGGATGCCGACATCAGCTGGTCGCTGAACGAACAGGTCCGCCTGACGCTGTGGGGACGCAACCTGACCGACGCCACATACGCAAATTCGCGTTCGGAAAGTTCGGCCCGCGACGCCATCGCCTGGGCGCAGCCGATCTCCTACGGCATCGCAGGCAGCTATAAATTCTGACACCATGGCCCGCGCGCTCGCCTCACCAGGCGCGCGCGGGCGCTATTTTGAGGAGCCATGATGCATCCGCGCCTTCACGCCGCCACCGAACCGGCCCGACCTGCTGCCATATTGGCCGAAACCGGCGAAACGCTGACCTATGGCGCGCTGGAAACGGTCGGCAACCAGGGCGCCCATTATTTCCGCTCTCTTGGCATCGGCGCGGGCGACACGATCGCCATTTGGCTGCCCAATACACTGCGCTATTTCGAGATTTACTGGGCAGCGCAGCGTGCCGGCCTCTATATCACACCGATCTCCACCAAGCTGACGGCGGATGAAGCGGCCTATATCCTCAATGATTGTGAGGCGCGGTTGTTGGTTGCGGATGCGGGCATGGCTGCGCTCGACGATCTGCTGGCACAGCAACCTGGCCTGTGTCCGAAACTCGCGACCATCCTGACCGCCGACAGCGACAAGTCGGGGTTGAGC
The DNA here is from genome assembly GCF_001650725.1 of Sphingobium sp. TCM1. Taxonomy (GTDB): domain Bacteria; phylum Pseudomonadota; class Alphaproteobacteria; order Sphingomonadales; family Sphingomonadaceae; genus Sphingobium. Next base: position 248,310 of record NZ_LXVX01000038.1, read on the forward strand.
CATTGGCACGATGCCATCGCGCCTTTCCCGGGCACTCCGATCGCTGACGAGAGCGCGGGCTTCCATATGGTCTATTCATCCGGCACGACCGGACGGCCCAAGGGAATCCGCCTGCCGCTGACCGGCGGCCCGGCGACCGAGCCGCATATGCTCGCCGACCGACAGAAAAGCCGCTATGGCGTAGGGCCGAACACCGTCTTCCTCAGCCCCGCGCCAATCTATCACACGGCTCCCCTTGCCTTTTCCACCTCCGTCCAGCGGCTGGGCGGGACGGTCGTGATGCTGGGCAAGTTCACCCCCGAAGCCGCGCTCGAAGCGATCCAGACCTATCGCGTCACCTCCACCCAGATGGTGCCGACGATGTTCCTGCGCCTGTTGCGCGTGCCAGATGGGCAACGGCTGGGTTATGATTTGTCTTCCCTCACCCATGTCGTCCATGCCGCCGCCCCCTGCCCGGTCGACGTCAAGCAGGCGATGATCGACTGGCTGGGACCAATTATTTACGAATATTATGGCGGGTCGGAGGGCAATGGATCGACCTTCATCACGTCGCAGGAATGGCTACGCAAGAAAGGATCGGTCGGCCGGGCGGATTGGGGGACCATCCATATCTGCGACGAGGCAGGCCATGAACTGCCCACCGGCGAGCAGGGGATCGTCTATTTCGAGGGCGGCTGGGACTTCAAATATCTCAACGACGAACAGAAGACGGCCGATGCGCGCAATCCGCTCCACGCCGACTGGTCCACGCTGGGCGATGTCGGCTATCTCGACGCCGACGGCTATCTGTTCCTGACTGATCGCAAGAGCTTCATGATCATTTCGGGCGGGGTGAACATCTATCCGCAGGAAGCGGAGAATATATTGAGCTTCCATCCCAAGGTTGCCGACGTCGCGGTAATCGGCGTACCCGACGTGGACATGGGCGAGGCGGTGAAAGCGGTGGTCCAGCCGCGCGACTGGACGGAAGCCGGCGATGCTCTGGCCGAAGAGCTTATCGCTTATTGCCGCGCCAGATTGAGTGCGATCAAATGCCCGCGATCAGTGGATTTCGAGCGCGAACTGCCGCGGCACGAGACCGGCAAGCTCTACAAGCGCGAGATTCGCGACCGCTACTGGCAAACGAACGACAAGCGTATCGCCTGATGTACGTTCAGGCGCCCGCGCGCACCGCCTGGTCCCAAGCCAGTTCCGCCAGTGCCGGAAAAGCGTCGGCGCGGCTCTTCGCGTCCGCATTGGCCGCGGTACCGCGCAGATAGCGTCCCTTTATGCCATGGATGATCGCAGCGAAGCGGAAGAAGTTGAATGCCATGGCGAAATCATAGCCTGGCAAGGAGTCCCGGCCGCTGTTGCGGCAATAGGCGGCGAGATATTCCTCTTCGCTGGGGATGTTGAGCGCCTTGAGGTCCGCGCCTGCCAAGCCCGGCACGATCAGCGGCGGCATCCGGTACATCATCGCATGATAGGCAAAATCGGCAAGCGGATGACCGAGCGTCGAAAGCTCCCAGTCCAGCACGGCGGTGATGCGCGGCTCGCTGGGGTGAAAGATCATATTGTCGGAGCGGAAATCCCCATGGACGACCGAAACCTCCTCCCCTACCGGGATGGCGGTGGGGAGCCATTCGATCAGCCGGTCCATATGCGGATTCCGGCCCGCTTCCTCGTCCGCCAGATATTGCTTCGACCACCGGGCGATCTGCCGTTCGAAGTAGCTGCCGGGACGACCATAATCCTCCAGCCCAACGGCCTTGTAATCGACCTTGTGAAGGGCGGCGATGGTGGCGTTCATCGCCGCAAAATAGGCGGGGCGCTCCTCACGATCGACATCGGGGAAGGTCGCATCCCACATGATGCGTCCCTCCACCATCTCCATGATGAAGAACCAAGTGCCGATGACGCTGTCGTCAGTGCACAGACCATAGACATGGGCGACGGGAAAATCGGCCTTTTCGAGCGCCGCGAGGACGCGCGCCTCGCGATCGACCGCATGGGCGCCCTTGACCAGTTGGCCGGGCGGCTTGCGGCGCATGACATAACTGCGCCCGGGCGTGATCAGCTTGTAGGTCGGGTTGGACTGGCCGCCCTTGAACTGCTCTACGATGAGCGGCCCCTGATAGCCTGCCACATGGTCCTGCATCCACGCCGCGAGCGCCGCTTCGTCGAAGCGATGCTGTTCGCGGACGGCGCTCGTGCCCTTCTGGTCCTCGAAGCTCATCGTACCTCCATTGCAGGTGCCGTTTCCAGATCGCCGCCCTGGGCATGTTTCCAATCGCGCTTGATCTTCTTGGCCAGGCTCCATTTATGCACTTCGGTAGGGCCATCATAGATCCGGAAGGCGCGAACCTCTCGGTAGAAGGCTTCCACCATCGTGTCTCGGGTGACGCCGGTGCCGCCCAGCACCTGCACGCAGCGGTCAGCGACGCGACTGAGCGCTTCAGACACGGCGACCTTGGTCATCGAGCTTTCCACGGTGCCCAGGCTTCCGGTGTCCAGCACATCGGCGCACCAGTCGATCATCAGTTCCGACTGCTTGAGGTCGATCATATTCTCCGCCAGCATGAAGCCGACACCTTCATGGTCGATCAACTGCTTGGAAAACGCCTTGCGCCGGTTGGCATAATCTACCGCGATCTCGTGCGCGCGTGTCGCGACGCCATGCCAGCGCATACAATGCGAAAGGCGCGCGGGGCTGAGGCGAACCTGCGCATATTTGAAGCCTTCGCCCGGCTCCCCCAGCATCTGGTCGGCGGGGATGCGCAGATTGTCGATCTCGATTTCCGCATGGCCGCCGGGCATGGCATCGTCGATCGTGTCGAGCACGCGCACCGTCCTGATCGCCGGGTCGGGCAGATCGACCATGAACATGCAGGCGCCACCATCGGCGGTTCCGCCCTGCGCCCTGGCCATGATGATACCAACACCTGCGCCATCAGCGCCGGTGATGAACTTCTTGCACCCGTTCACGACCCAGTGGTTCCCGTCTAGGCGGCAGGTCGTCTTCATCATCGAGGGGTCCGATCCTGCGCCGTCCTCGCTCGCCGGTTCCGTCATGAAAAAGGCCGAACGCATCCTGCCTTCGACCAGGGGCTTGAGGAAGCGCGCCTTAAGTTCGGGACTGCCGACCTTGCCCAGCAGGTACATATTGCCCTCGTCGGGCGCAGTGGTGTTGCAAGCGAGCGGGCCAAGAATCGACAGGCCCGACTTGCGCAGGACCAGCGCGGTCTCCCGCTGGGTCAGATGGCTACCATCGGGCAGGATGTGGGGCGTGAGCACGCCCGCCTCGCGCGCCAGGCCCTTCAGTTCATCCACCAGTTCGTCCGACGGACCATGGCTGTTGCGGCGCGTGTCGCTTTCATAAGGAACAACGACATTCCTGACGAATTTTTCGACTCGCGCGGCGATCTCCATCGCACGCTGCGAATATTGTTCCTTGGCTTCCACGGTCGCCATATCATTCTCCCTCGAAACGATTTTCCGGGCGTCAGCCCGCTATACGGGCCTTTGCCGCCGCATATTGTGCGGCGAGCTTTTCCACCAGCTTGGCCGCGGGCACGACCGCGTCGACCGCGCCGATACCCTGGCCGCAGCCCCAAATGTCGCGCCAGGCTTTCTTGCCGTCGGACAGATCGGCGAAGTTCATCTTCGACGGGTCGGACTCGGGCAGGTTGTCGGGGTCAAGCCCGGCCAGCAGGATGGACGGCTTGAGATAATTGCCGTGGATACCGGTGAAGAGATTGGAATAGACGATATCCTCGCCGGAACTGTCGACAATCATCTGTTTGTAGGCGGGGTCCGCATTGGCCTCCTCCGTCGCGATGAAGGCCGAGCCCATATAGGCAAGATCGGCGCCCATCGCCTGGGCCGCCAATATCGCATCGCCAGTCGCGATTGATCCGGACAGGGCGAGCGGACCGTCCCACCAACTGCGGATTTCCTGGATCAAGGCGAAGGGCGAGAGCGTGCCGGCATGGCCGCCCGCCCCGGACGCAACGGCGACCAGCGCGTCGGCACCCTTTTCCACCGCCTTCTTCGCAAAGCCATTATCGATGACATCGTGGAACACGATACCGCCATAGCTGTGGATCGCCTCGAACACGTCGGTGCGCGCGCCGAGCGAGGTGATGACCATCGGCACCTTATATTTAACGCAGAGCGCCAGATCCTCCTCCAGCCGGGGATTGGTGCTGTGGACGATCAGATTGACGGCAAAAGGGGCGTCCTTATCCGTCAACTCGCTGCTGAGCTTCTGCAACCATTGTTCGAATGTGCCGGAAGGGCGCGCGTTGAGCGAAGGGAAGGAGCCGACCACGCCCGCGCGACATTGCGCGATCACCAGGTCCGGCTGCGAAATGATGAATAGCGGCGACGCGATTACCGGGATGGACAGGCGATCCTTGAACAGGGCGGGCATCGACATGGTGGCGGGTCTTTCAGTTGGATGGTGGACGTCGCGCGATCAGACGCGGCCGGTGACGGGCAGGCTGGCGCCAGTGATCGCGGAAGCGGCATCGGACAGTAGGAAGGCGACGACCTGCGCGAGTTCGAGCGGCGTCACCCATTTGCCAGCGTCAGCATCCCCCATGTCGGCGCGGTTGGCGGGCGTGTCCATGATCGAAGGCAGCACTGCGTTGACCCGAATGCCCTGCCCCTTATGCTCCTCGGCGAGCGCTTCGGTGAGGCGGGCGACGCCGGACTTGCTCGCGGTATATGCGCCCATGCCCATGGCGGCCCTTGCCGTGGCGGCCGCCCCCACATGGACGATGGCGCCTCCCGCCGGCATCAGCGGCACGGCGGCGCGGGCAGCATTCAGTGCGGTACGGACATTAATACGGTAGAGGAAATCCCAACTGTCCGGGCTGCCTTCCATCACCGTTTCCCAACGGAAACCGCCGGCGATGCTGGCAAGGCCGGCTATGCCGGATGACAGCGCGGGATGGGCGAACGCAGCGTGGGTCGCTTGCGTATCGGTCAAGTCGACGCCGCCGATGAAGATGCCAGGAAAATCGGCGGCGCTATCGGCCAGGTCGAGCCCGACGACGGAGAGGCCCTGATTGGCCAGATGCGCGGCCACGGCCGCTCCCAATATGCCCGCTGCCCCCGTGACGACGATCGGCTTGCTCATGATCCCATTCCTTCAATTGTCGATGGTCCCGCGGCCGCCGCCGACCGGGATGGTGACGCCCGACAACCAAGCGCCTGCTCGCGACGACAGGTAGATCACGGCGCCGCCAATATCCTCTGCCGTGCCTATCCGCGCTCCGAGGGGCGAAGCGGCAGCAGCCATATCCGCTTCATTGTCGAAATCGGCGACCGACGCGGTCATCTTCGAAGGGAAGAAGCCCGGTGCGATCGTGTTCACGCTGACATGCTCTCCCGCGAGAAACTTGCCCATATGGCGGCCCATGTGGATGAGGCCCGCCTTGGTCGCCGAATAAGGATAGCTTTCCCAGAGCGGCACCTGCATCCCGTCGATCGACGCGATGTTGATGACGCGCGCGGGATCCTCCGCCGTACCGGCGGCCCGCAGGGCGGGCAACAGCGCCTTGGTGATCTCGAAAGGGGCGAGCAGGTTGAGTTGGAGCACCTTTTCGAAGCCGGCGCGGGGAAACTGGTCAAGCGGCGCACCCCAGGTCGTGCCCGCATTATTGACGAGAATGTGCAGCGGGCCGGCCGCATTCACGACATCCGCCACCTTGGTCACGCCCGCTTCGCTGCCAACGTCAGCGGCGATGGCAGTCACGTCGCCAAAGGCGCGCAAGCGGTCGGCGGCGGCCTCTATATCCTTCTCCTTGCGCGAGCAGATGAAGACCTTGCAACCTGCCTGCGCCAGCGCAGTGGCGATCATATAGCCGATGCCGCCCGATCCGCCCGTGACGAGGGCGGTTTTGCCGCTGATGTCGAAAAGCCTTGCAATGTCCATATTTCAGCCTTTCGCCCTGCTCCTGAGTCTGCACGCCTTGGACCAACATAGATATATAGGTCAACTATGTTTGAACAGGCCGAAGCGTCAAGGCGCGACAATTGCCTGCAATTCGGATTCCAGCCAGCCGCGGATGCCGGGACTAAGTTCGCCGGTCAACGGGTCAAGCGGGAATACCGACCGGTAAAGGAAGAGGCCGGCCGTCACCAACAGCAGCCGGGCAGCCCGGTCCTCCGCATCGCTGGTGCCGAACCATTGGGCAAGCGGGGCGGCGAGCTTTGTGCGTACCAGCCTTTCGGTGATCGCACGCGCGCCCTGATCCGAGGTCGAGAGCATCATCATGTTGAGCGGATGGCCGCCGCTCTCGTCGCGCTCGATCAGCCGTTCCAGCAAGGCATGGCCGAAATTCTCGCGCGGTACGCCCGTCAGCACACGATGGTCGAACACCGATTCCAGTGCGGCTTCGAACAGTCCCTCCTTAGACCCGAAATAGCGGCTGACGAGACCCGGACTGACATCGGCACGGCGGGCGATGTCGCGCACGCCGGTTTCGCCGAAGCCATGGCGGGAAAAAATCTGCCGCGCCGCGAGCAGGATACGTTCGCGGGTCGCTTCCGCATCTCGTTTTTTGTCTGCCATCGCGGGCGATGATGTCAGGGCAAGGCGCAATTGACAAGCCATGTATACCACTGTTTACTTATGCGAGAGTCCCGAATCGAACGTGGACCATCGTCATGCGCCAGGAGAGAATTGCCATGAATCTGGAAGCCCCCGACGTCAGCCTGCACATCGGCCACGAAAGCCTTTCGTCCGGTTCGGGCGGAACCCATGACCATATCAGCCCTGTCACCGGCGCCGTGCAGAAGAGCATCCCGCTGGCCGGCCCGGCGGAAATCGAACGCGCCGTCGCCAAGGCCGAATCGGTCCGCGAACAATGGCGCCGCACCCGGCCGGAAGAGCGGCGCGCCATCCTCAACCGGCTGGCCGACCTGATCGAGGCGAATGCGCAGGAATTCGGCAAGATGGCGGCGCTGGATGGCGGCACGCCGCTGATGATGGGCACCGGCAGCGTCGGCACAGCGGTCGCCTGGACCCGCTATTATGCGGGCTGGTGCGACAAGCTGTCGGGCGAAATGATCTCCACGCTCGATACGCGCGGCGAATTTTCCTACACCGTTCCCGAACCGATCGGCATCGTAGGCATCATCATCACCTGGAACGGGCCGCTGATCTCGCTGGGGATGAAGGTCGGCCCGGCGCTGGCGGCGGGCAATTGCGTGATCGTCAAGCCGGCCGAACTGACGCCCTTCGCGCCCGAACTGTTCGCGCGGCTGGCACAGGAAGCAGGCGTGCCCGACGGCGTGCTGTCGATCCTGCCGGGCACGGCGGAGGCGGGTGAAGCGCTGGTGCGGCATTCCAAGGTCGGTCTCATCACCTTCACCGGGGGGCCGACCACTGCGCGCAAGATCATGTCGGCCTGCGCCGACCGGATCAAGCCGTCGATCATGGAACTGGGCGGGAAGTCGGCCAGCCTTCTGTTCCCGGACGCGGACGTGGACGCGGCCTGCGAACGGGCTATCTTCTGGACGATCGGCATATTGGCCGGCCAGGGCTGCGCGCTGCCGACGCGCTTGCTGGTCCATGCCGATATCTATGACGCCGTGCTCGAAAAGCTGACGGCGATCGCCAGCCGCTACAAGGTCGGCAATCCGTTCGAGGAAGGAACGCAGGTCGGCCCGCTGATCAACGCCGCGGCGGTCGAGCGGGTGCTGGGCATGTTCGACCGGGTGCGGTCGAAAGGATCGGGCCGTTTCCTCATGGGCGGCGCTCGTTGCGGCGGGGATCTCGCCAAGGGCAATTATGTCGAACCGACGATCATCGCCGATGCCGACCCGGACAGCGAGATTGCGCAGGTCGAGATTTTCGGACCGGCGCTGGTCGTCATGAAGTTCCATGACGAGGACGAGGCGGTCGCCATCGCCAACAACAGCGAATATGGGCTGGCGGCCTATATCCAGTCCAATGACCTGAAACGCGTGCATCGGCTGGCCGAACGGCTTCATGCGGGCGGCGTCTATGTCAACGGCGCGACCCAGATCAACGCCCACACGCCCTTTGGCGGCATCGGCATTTCCGGATTCGGCAAAGAAGGCGGGAAGGCCGGGATCGACGAATTCCTGCACTACAAGACCGTCACCATCGCCTGAAATCCAGCCTGAGCAGGAAGACCCGACATGACATTTTCGATCGAACACTATCGGCTGGACGGCAAGGTGGCGATCGTCACCGGCGCCGGGGGCCGAGGCAATAACATCGGCCGCGCCTATGCGACGGGGCTGGCGGCGGCCGGGGCGGCCGTGGTTGTCGCCGACATCAATGGCGAGGGCGCCCATCTGGTCGCCGACGAGATCGTCGCGGCGGGCGGCAAGGCGATCGCCGTTCAGGTGGACATCACCGATCTTGCAGCCGTCGCTGCCATGGTCGCGGCGGCACAGGCGGAATTCGGGGGCGTCGACATATTGGTGAATAATGCTGCGCTGATGGTGGAATCGGTCGGCACCCCGCTGCTCGACATGCCGGTGGACGCGTGGCGACGGCTGATGGAGGTCAACTTGCAGGGCGCGGTCAATTGCTGCCGCGCCGCCCTGCCCCTTCTTGAAAAAAGCGGGAACGGGCGCATCGTCAACCAGTTGTCGGCCGGCGCCTTTCCGGCGCAGACCGCCTATGGCGTCAGCAAGGTCGCGATGCTGGGACTGACCACGACGCTGGCGACCGAGCTTGGCCCCAAGGGCATCGCGGTCAACGCCATTGCGCCGGGCATGACCCAGAGCGACGCGGGCAAGATGCTGACCCCGGACGAAGGGCCGCTGGTAGACATGATGAAGATGCGTATCCCGCTGCGGATGAAGGGCCAGCCCGACGAACTGGTCGGCGCGCTGCTGCTGCTCTGTTCGCCCGCAGGGGCGTGGATCACCGGGCAGACGATCAATATCGATGGCGGATGGGTGCTGCGCAACTGAAGCGGAGAAGCGGCTTAAGGTGACAAAGGCACCGCAAGACGCCCAGGCCGCTGTCACCTTATGGCGCTTTTGATGCAGGCAGCGGCGGCGCGTCCCGGATCGCCGCCGCCACCAGATGGCGCGCGACGCCCGGCTCCAGCGTGAAGGCTCCGCCGCGCGTGATGCGGATGGTCGTATGCCCGTCGAGCGCGCGGGTCATGGCGACGTCGAACATCCGGGCGCGGCCAATGTCGAGCGCCTGATCCCAGGCTGCGGCAAAACTGTCCGCGCCTGGGCGCGCGCGCAGCCGATAGGCGCTGGCCCGCGTCATGCCGACGGCGCGCGCCGCCTGTCCCACTGAACCGAGCGCGCCAAGCGCGTCGATGAAACGCTGCTGCGTGCGCCGCGTCCAGCCATCATGCCGCTGCCGGGCGAGCGGCACGGGCGTGAATGGAATGATGATCTGGGGCGAGTCGGGGACTGTCATCCGACAGTTTGAAGCAAATGAAATCCTACATTGGAAGCGTTTTGTTGGCGCGGCGATTTGGATGCCGCGGCGGGGATAGGTGGGACACGGAATGGCGGTTTCGCACGATGTTTCCCGGGAAAGGGACATGAAAATCCCGTCACCCCAGCGACCCGAAGGGCGGCCGAAGGCCAACGCTGAGGTTTCGTGCGGCGGGGCGCAGCAGTTCAACATGGCGCTTGCCCAAGCGTAGCGCGCCATCGCCTGAGAGCCCAGCGTTCCCAGGACCACCTTTGTTGTAACTTGCTGGAGATAGCAATCTGAGGGAGGACGCACCAGTGCGTTGAAGGATCGGTGCAGCATGCGCTAGACCGTCAGCCAACCCATAGTTGTTTCAATTGCGAATTGATGACTTGACTAAAATGGAACGTCGTTTCATCTATAATAAACTCGAAATTTCGCTTTTTACTACAACAACTTCAGTAAATAAATTTAACGATAATCAAATGAATTCTTTATATCTCTCACTTTTAAGAATATCTGCATACGATGCGTGACGTTCTATTTCTTTTTCGGTTGCATAGGGATTTGAGAGGAAATGACAAAACGCCGAGAGAATGTTGAGTGATTGATCCGCCATCTCCATAAATAGGAATTGGCCAGATTCATTCACTTCTAGAAACACCCATTCATGATCGTGATTGACTATGAAATCGAAAGCTCCGAATTTTAGATCAAGTTTGTCCATAAATTTCTTGCAGAAGGCATAAACGCTATCCGGAATTTCAGTTGCTTCCATATCAACTGTTCCATGTCGATAGTTACGCCAATCCACCAAGGGATTTTTCGTAGCTGATGAATTGATCCTCAGTGAGAAGCAATATGGTCCAAATATAAGAATCCTAACCTCAAAACTCTTTTCAACATAATCCTGAAATATTCCGATCGTGTTCTTCTGAACGGTATCGGATGGGAGGTCATTGACATCTATTTTCGTAGTTTCATAGGCGACCGAGCGGCCATCGATCCATTCTCCTATTCCCCTGAAAGGTTTATAGATGGCATTGGGATGACGGTGAAGAAAATCACGAATCTCTCGCGGATCGTTTGTCACGAGAGTATTCGGTACTTTATGACCCAAGCCAATGGCGACACTCAATTGAAGCAATTTTGAACTCGCGGCTTCTTGGGCCTTTATCGGGTTAATCCACAAGCCTGATTGCGCCAAGAACGGCCACAAAGCATTTCCAAATGAAGCCCATTCGGCGCGAGCGAAACTTTCATCGCTTGGATGCAGAATACCCTCCGCCAGCATGGGATTTCGGCGGCGCCGGTTCCAAACCACGTCAAAGCTGCCCTCTATCGATCCCCCCTCCTGGGAGGAGAACGAGGTTCTACTGCCCCGCATGCCGTCGATCCGGATGGTTGCTGTGCACAAGGACGGCACTTCCGCACCGCGAAGGAGAGAAAAATTATGCCCAGCCTGCTGAAGGGCGGCTGCGACGCACGCCGCGTGAAGATCATTTCTTTGAGTCAATATCAGAATTTGATTCATGATCGACCTCAGCATGTAAAAAATCTTTTGTGGAAACCTCTGATAGGAGGCCATTTTCCAAGCGAAAAATGCGTTGTGCAGAAATGATCGTGCTCGGTCGATGCGCTACGATTACCCGAGTTATGCCCAAGCGCTCGATTGATTCGTTGACCAGCTTCTCGGTTTCTTGATCTAAATGAGCAGTGCCCTCGTCAATAAATAAGACGGAAGGGTTTCTGTACAAAGATCGTGCTAGGATCACCCGCGCCTTTTGCCCGCCTGAAAGGGCCGTGCCCATGTCTCCCACGAAACTTTCGTAGCGCATTGGCATGGTCATAATCAGTTCGTGAATGATAGCGGCCTTGGCAGCATCCTTCACCCGCTCCATGTCGATCTGCTCATCGAAGAACGCAATGTTCTCAGCAATCGTGCCGGTATAAAGTACATCATCCTGCGCGACATAGCTTACGGACGCGCGCCAAGCCGAAAGGGACCGGGGGGACAAGGTTGACCCATCTGTCCAAATTTCCCCTGAAGCCGGAGGAAGAAGACCCGCCATGATCTTCAACAGCGTCGTTTTTCCTGCCCCCGAGGCTCCGATGATTGCCACCGTCTCCCCCTTCTTGATCTCCATTGTCGTCCCACGCAGGACCTCTCCTTCGCCCGCACCATAGGCGTAATGGATGTCTTTCAGCCGAATATTGCCTTCATATCTGGCGTGTTCAACACCCTCTTGCGAAATCTCTGGTTCTGAGAGCAAGATATCGGCCAAACGCTCCAAGTGAAGGTCAACTAGTTTCAGGTCGAAGCAGACATCCGTAAACCTAACCATGCTTTGAAAAAATATCTGTTGATACGATAGGGTAACGAACAGGACACCTATCGACCTTTGTCCGAGTATTGCCTCATATGCTATTCCTAATACACAGATAGCACCAATTAAATCTGAAAATGTTCTGCTGAACGTTTGACGAAATGCATTTAGACGACCAAGCAAAATTCCTCGATTTACGGTCGATATTTTCAAGTTCTTCCATTTTCTATACCTGCCAATTTCGTTGCCATGCGCTTTAATAGCCGAGAATCCTCTTATCGTTTCCAAGATCATGCTTTGATCGATGGCTTGAGCGATAATCCCCTCTTGAGTCGCACGACGAATTCTAACGTAAAGTAGAATCTGTATAGAAATATAAATTGCCAACATAGCCGCAATAAAAATGAATGCCTTAATTGATAAGGCAAGAAGGGCTATGAGACATAAGAAAGCGGTAAGTCCATCGACGACGAAAGTTACAGATGTTCTCATCAATATATCCGCTATGGAATTAGCGGAACTAAAGCGAGAGATGATATCTCCTGCGTAGCGCTTTTCGAACCAGGAGAGTGGCAAGGAAAACATATGCCTCACCACCTTGGTGGACATCTCCAAGCTGACCACATGCGTTAAATCGGATATGGTCTTTGCTCTTAGAAAAAACAGGACAGACGATATCAAAATCAGCAAACAAATTGCAGCGGAAAGATAGAGAAATGTATTTATGACGCCGGATGGTATAACGCTGTCGATAATTATCGAAAATATTACTGGTACAGAAAGTATAAATAATTGAAAAAATACGGACAGTAGCAGGACCTGTAGGGATGGAGATGTAAAAATATCACCAAATCGGATGATTTCCCAGAATCTTACCTTCTCGACATCCTTCTTTCTCGTAAATTCAGGGGACGGTGTAATTTCGATCGCAATACCAGTGAAATGGCGAGAAAAATCGCTTTCAGAAAGGATGGAGCGTCCAACGGCTGGGTCATTGATGATGTATCGCCGGGCTTTCCCCTGCTCAATATGACATAGGACAACAAAATGTTTGGAATCCCAGTGAATTATCGCGGGAAGTCTAATTTCCTGCAACTGGTCAAGTTCAACCCTCAGCGGACGCGAATCCAGCTTAAGATCGGAAGCAATGCGGATCAGGCTGAGCAGGTTCAGCCCTCTCAACGAGACGCTATGAAGACGCCGGAGAGACGCCATGTCCATTTGGTGGCCATAATATGACGCCATCATCGCCAAACAGGCTAGGCCGCATTCGGTAACTTCCGCCTGCAAAATGACTGGCGGTTGCCGAGGCGCAGAAATTCCAAGCATTCAGGAGGAGGCCTTCAAAAACTTATCCAAGATAGTACTAAATAAACTCTTTCTGTCGGAGAATATTGTAACATTTCCGGTTATTCCGGCATGGAACTTATTGTATTTTCGCAAGATATTTCTAGAATTCTCGGATAGCTTAATAGTACAAATCAGGCTGTTCTGATCGGCACTAAGAGGCGAAAACGGAAGATCGTCGCGAGGAATCATATTACTTAAACTCAAAACGGTTCCTCTTATCGGTATATATCGCGTCCTTTTAAGTGAATCTATGCGTATATTAACGGAATTTCCTTCCATTACTATTCCTTTTGCCGTAGGAGGCAAAAATGTTCTTATATATAGTTCATTATTGTCTTGACCAATAACAGCTATTACAGATCCAGAGTCGATTGTTTCTCCAACATTATGAATTGCTTGCAATACAACTCCAGATGATGGGGAAGTTATCTTGCTATGCCTCTCATAACTTCCAAGAATTTCGCGATTGTTGAGGTCAGAAATTTGCCGGGAAATCTCTGCTGTCGAAATCGAGGTATCGACTTGTGCTTGATCGAGCTTGATCGAAAGTTGCTCCAGTTCAGCTTTGCGATCGGATAATTCTGAGCTAATCGAAAGTCGGTTTTGCTGCTGCTGTAGTAACTCGGAACGCCTTCTCTCCAGTTCCGTTTTTGTGACAAATCCTCGTTCTGTCAGGCCCTCAAATCTCTTCAACGACGATGAAAGGACTGATATCAGTTCATCCTGAAGGGCGATTTTTTTTGATAGTAAGGGTATTGCAGCTTCGATCTGTTCGATCTGCGAGCGAATCTCTTCGCGCTGTAATTGCGATTTCTGCTGAGTTTCGTTCTCGATCCGTTGATATAGAGCGCGTTGCACGCCGATCGTATGCTCCAGGTCATGCCCGGCCCCGGGAGTGGTCAGGATATGGTCGATCTCAGCTATGACCTCGCCCTTCTGAACGCGCTGGCCAGTCCTAACGCGCATACTCGATATTTGACCGGATTTGATTGTCTTGATGGGGGTCTCGGTGCTCATTGCATCAATGTAGGCGTCAGCCTGGATGGTGTTTGGGACGTCCAACATCAATGCAATTGCTGCTGCCAGAAGAGCGACCCCGCAAACGGCCAGCGTGCCCCTCCAACTTCCGGCACTTGTGACGACCAAAGGTTGGCCGGAATAACCGTCGGCGCGAGCGGCTACATACTCGTCTCTATAGAGGGATCGCATGCCGATATTCAGCACCCTGGCGGTAGCTGAGCGGCATACTGGCTCAGCGAACCAAGGCCTGCCTTTGACCGTATCTCGTCAACCGTACCGGGTGACTCAAGCGGGGCGACGACGTATTTGCCTGCCCGACACAAAAATTGTGTCCCGTATCGCTGCTTACCGGTCAGAGCAAGCTGAACTCTGTCAAAAAGAAGGGCGTATAAGCGCTCGGGGAACTCGCCAATTTTGACATTCTTCTCGATGTCCAGCAGCTTTTTATATTGATACTCTATGTCGCTGGAATGCTGGACAACAAGGAATGCATTCTTGACGGCATCAAAACCAAATTCACTTTGCTTGGGAAAGCCTACCCTTTTTATCAAATCATCCAATTCTGTTCTATTTTTTGCATCTCTCTTATCAATCTCAAGAAAGAGCTTCGTCCTAATGAGTTTGACCTGTTTCGGCGTGAGTCCCGTTTCCGCCGAGAGATCTCCTTTTCCAAACAGGTTTCGGAGGATTTGCTCCGGAGCTACAAGTCTGTCCAAATAACTATCCGTCTTTAATTTCCGATCTGCTGGAAAGGTTGCCTCCAATCCTTCAACCGCATCCATGTATCCCTTAAAATACAGATTAATGACTGAGTTATCAGACTGTAACTCTGCCCAACTCGGGTATATGTCGTAAATCCTGTCTGCGTACATCAAGCGAACGCATTCGCTATCCGCATAACAACCGGGTTTCAAATCAGTAACCGAAATATCAGACGACCTTAATGATCTTATGGCATTTTCAGTCGCGATCTTCTTGCGCTCTTCAAGTTCGCGCTTAATCCTTAAAGGGTCTGAATTGTAAAAATGCTCCATGAAGCAAAAGTTTTCTTCGCAATCGGATGACCTTGATGGTGTGTCGACGGCGGCAAGACCTTCGTTTCCCATTGATAGAACTGCTATCGCAATCCATAGGCGTATTCTGGATACCATGGTCATCCGGTCCGATTGGAGGAATAAGAGAGGGTTCACGACTGCTCGTCGTGAACCCTCCGAATGATTAGGGCTGCGCCCAATCGTCACATTGGTCGCCAGGGGAGAGGATTGTAGAGCAGGTTGCCCCACCGGCAATCTCGCAGAGCTCATTAAAATCCAGTTCCCTTGCCGTTCGCGTGGCGAGGGTCCGCTCTGCCTGTTCGGACGACGCTTCTTTGGGTTCGATGTCGGGTTTCATCTAGCAACTCCTCATCTGACCGCCGCCTAGAATGCGGCAAGAGGAGCTTATGCAAATGATCGCTCCGGTCAATTCGAAAAAACCTAGATCGCACTTCGTTATATTTTGGCTAAGTAATTGTGATAGTGGCAGGAAGAAGCGATTCTTCAGGGGCTGGATCATCGCTGATTCCCACGCACAGGCTTCGAGCTTTCGCAGTCCCGTTGGTCGAAACTCGGCTGGCCTTCTTCGTCATCTATCGGCTGGACTCGGGAATGTAATGATCGCTACCGCAGTGTCGTGTCTGTCACCGCCTAAATTCGAGTGCGCGAAAAACCTAGGCGAACTGATCGATTGCACGACAAGCTCGGACAAAGGTTCCATGTCTCCGCTTGGCGTATAGCGAAGCCATCGGGTGCACGCTCCCCAATAGCGTCGTAGCGGGCGGTCAACTTCGCGGCTTATCAGCAAACGCTCCACTGGCTAACGCCCTACCTTGATCGTGCATCGCACCGGCTCCTTCGCCTTTTCCGCTGCCATCTCGCACACGGCGATTGCGTCACGGTTCGTCTGACGCATATCGGCGGCGTCAATGATGGCCTGCCAACCTTCCGGGTTTCCAGCTCGCATCATGCGAATGCCCGCATCCCATAGCGTCGGCTCGCCCATCGTTCGGCGCGCGACCCGTTCGGGCCAGAGCCAGCTTTGCGGGCCGATGTTCGCTGCCCATCCCGGATGGACCAGCCACAGGAGCGATATGGTGAGGATTGTGCCGCCGATGGCATAGAGGATATGCCACCGCTGTTCCTGCCTAGTGCGAACCTTGCCGATAACCCTGTTCATGGCGGCAATTGTCTGCCGGTTAAGCTCCCGCAATTCCTTAAGGGCGATCCTGTCGGCCTCGCGCGCCGCTTCCGCCGCCGCCGCGATCCGTTCGGCCATGCTCTCCGGCGTAATCCGCAACGCCTCCGATTGCTCGACCGCCTTTATGCGCTTGGCGAGGTCGGCCAACGTGGCATTGATCCGGCCAAGCGTCGGGTTGTAGTCGGGAACCTCGATGCTCTGCTTCTCGACGGCGATATGCTCAAGGGCGCGGGCGATAACCGCCAAGCGCCCATCAAGCCGCCCGTCCATCGTCTCCACGCGCGCCACCAGGTGCGCGAACACCTCTGCCGCCGTTCCGGCCTGCGAGCGGATTCCGGCTCGTTGGGCAGGCTATGGTCGTCCATGATCTACTCTCCTCGTCTAGCGTTCCATGCCGCGGCTGATGTCGCGGCCATGATCGAAGGGGATGGAAGCGGCGAGGTCGCGGCCGATGCTGCGGCCGAGACCCTCGCCGATCTCAAGGCCAAGCTCGCGGCTGCGTAGCCCCAGCACGGATTCAAGCTGGGCGTCGCGCTCAAGGCTCTTTGCCATGTCCGCCATGTGCTGCGCGGTGGTTTTCGCAGCCCGGAAATTGCCGTCGCGCACCAGTTTCCCATGGGCGCGATGCAATTGCTGCCAGCCCTCTATGAAGCGGTCGGCACGCTGGAACGGGTCGATGCGGATTTCCGCTTCCAGTTGCATTGCCCGCATGGCTGCCTGGCTGCCTGGCTGCGCCCGTCTCGCGCGCCATGTCGGCGGCGTCTACGATGGCTTGCCAATCTTCCGGGTTGCCGGCCTGCATCAGGCGAATGCCCGCTTCCCACGGCGATGGCTCCCCCATCGTGCGGGCCGCGACCCGTTCGGGCCAGTGCCAGCTTTGGGGTGCAAGGCTCGCCGCCCATCCCGGATAGGCCAGCCAGAGGACAGAGACGGCCAACGCCGTGCCTATGCCGGTATAGACCAAGTGCCGGCGTTGCCGGTCCTTGGTGCGGACAGCACCGATGGCCCGCGCCTGGTCGGCATGGGCCTCGCGCAGAAGCGCCTGCGCCTGCTTGATGGATGCCTTGTCTGTTTCGCGTACTGCTTCCGCCGCTACTATGATCCGTTCCGCCATGCTCTCCGGGGTCATGCTGAGCGCTTCGGACTGCGAAAACGCCTTCATATGCCTGGCGAACTCGGCCATGGCGGCGTTGATCTTGGTGAGCGTGGGATTGTAGTCGGGAACCTCGATGCTCTGCCTCTCGACGGCGATATGCTCAAGCGCGCGGGCGATCACCGCCAGACGCCCGTCAAGCCGCTGCTCCAGCGCCTCCACACGCGCCGCCAGGTGCGCGAACGCCTCCGCCGCCGTGCCGGTCGGCGGTTGGGGTTCCGGCCCGTTCAACAGGGATTGTTCGTCCATATGCACTTCTCCTTGTTCTAGCGTTCCATGCCACGGCTGATGTCGCGGCCATGATCGAAGGGGATGGAAGCGGCGAGGTCGCGGCCGATGCTGCGGCCCATGTCCTGACCGACCTCAAGGCCAAGCTCGCGGCTACGGAGGCCCAGCACAGATTCAAGCTGGGCGTCGCGCTCAAGGCTTTTCGCCATGTCGCCCATGTGCTGCGCCGTGGTCTTCGCCGCCCGGAAATTGCCGTCGCGCACAAGCTCCTGATGCTGGCGCTGCAACTGCTGCCAGCCCTCCACGAACCTGTCGGCGCGCTGGAAGGGGTCGATGCGAATTTCCGCCTCCGCCTGCATCGCCCGCACAGCGTCATGACCGCGCCCTTTCGCCGCCTCGCGGATAAGTTCCGGGCCGTTGCGGAACGCGCTGGTCAGATCGGTCGAACCTTCAGGCCGGATCGCGTCGAGGGCTTCACGCGCCTTCTTCAGCGCCTCGCGCTGGTGAGGCATGGCATCTATGCCCTGCGCCCGGGTCTGCCGGATAGCGTCCACGGCCTTGGCGTAGCGCTCGACAGCGCCGCGCAAGCCCGCGCGCATAGGCTGCGGGTCATGCTCGCGCTGCTGTTGTCGGGCTGGATCATGGACCGGCGCGGAAACGAAACGGCCAAGGTCTAGGCCATCGAACATGCCCCGTTCGGGCGTGGGCGGCGGCCCGCGATCCTGACCGGGCAGTGAGAGGCGCAAGCCGTCGAAGATGCCGCGTGCCTTCTCCACCACGGGTCTGACGATCCCTGCAACGCGCTCGCCAAAGCTTATACCGCGCCGCTCAGCGAATTGCTGTGCGGGGTCGCGGCGCTCGTAATCGCTAGCCATGTCCTTGGCGCGTTCGCGGGACAGGGTGCGGACAAGCCGGGACTCGTCGTTGAAGTCGTCCCGCCCATAATGGAAGTCCACGCCGTCGCGGTGGCGGGTGAGGACGACATAGGTTCCGTGCCGATCCATTCCCGGCGTGGCGAGCGCATGGGTGCGATCGACGCTGACGGCCTGCGTCTTATGGATCGTGGCGGCATAGCCATGGTCGAGGTCGCGATAGTCCTTGAGGTCGAACGACACAGAACGCCCGTCATCGGTGCGCACGGTCATGCTCTGCTGGTTCACCCGCTCGATGGTCCCCAGCGTACCGTTCTTCACTTCCATGCTGCGCTCGTTGCGCCGGAACATGACGCGATCCCCGGATGCAAAGTCCCGGTCGCCGTTCGCGGTCTTCACGCGGGCGTCGTCGCCCAGTTCGCCCGCCTCGCGCCGCCTATCGCGCGCCATCTCGTTGAGCGTGCGCACCTCGTCATTGGTGTGGGTAAAGATCATCCGCGTTTTGTCGGGTTCGGCCTGCCGCGCCGCGTCCCAACGGTCGATCAGGTCCGCGCGTGCCTGCTCGCGGGTTTCGGCGGCATGGAGCATGCCGTGATCGGCATAGGCCCGGATCGCTTCGCCGGTCCTGCCGGTCGCAAGGTGGCGGGTCGCGTCCTTCTGCCAGTCCTCATGCTGGCGGCGGATTTCGGTGATCTCGACGCCGCCATGCCGTTCATGGATCGCGCGAAACGCCGCGCCCGCTTCGATCGCCTGCAACTGCTCGGCGTCGCCGACCAGCACGACCTTGGCCCCGGCGTCGGCTGCATGGGATAGCACGCGCTCCATCTGGCGCGTGCCGACCATGCCCGCCTCATCGATCACCAGCACGTCGCGGGCGGTCAGAAGGTCGCGGCCCTGCGCCCAGCCATATTCCATGCTGGCGATGGTGCGCGAGGCGATGCCGGAGCCGTTCTCCAGCCCCTCCGCCGCGATGCCTGACAGCGCCACGCCGCGCACCTCGAATCCTGATCGCTCCCACGCCTCCCGCGCCACGCCCAGCATCGCGCTCTTGCCGGTGCCTGCGTAGCCCACGACGATGCTCAAATCCCGATTACCGTTCACATGCTCGAACGCCGCGCGCTGCTCCCCCGACAACAACAATCCGCGCCCTTCCGCGCTGATCAACGCCGCCTCGCGCGCCTTCTCGTTCGTGCGATGCCGTTCGCGCTCCGCCATCAATTCGCTGGCGCGCTGCAACCGCTGCTCGGTTTCGATCATGTCGCGACTGGTAAACCGATCATCGCCGCGCCCGTCCTTGCCCAGGGCGATCATGTCGGGCGAGGCGCGCACGGCGCCCATCGCGCGGTCATGCTGATCCTTGCCGTCGCTGTGCCGGTGGACGAACATCGCAAGATCGCGCGTCGTGAACGTCGCCTGATGGTGAGTGATCGCATTGAGCGCCACGGAAGGATCAGCGATGATCCGATCGCCATTGCGCTGCGCGATCTCACGGTGATTTTCGATCCGCTCGGACTCCAGCCCTCGCTCGCCCATGCGCGATGCGGCGGGGCCGATCTTGTCTTGCGGCTCAAGGTCGATGCCCTGCGCCTCGAAAGATCGGTGATCTATGCGGGCATCAATATCCAGTTCGGCAAGACGGGCGTTGACATGATCCGCCCAGCGCTCACGCCATTGCTCCACCAATTCCGTGCGGTTCCAGTCGCGGACCTTCTGCCCGAAACCTTCCTCGCCTACCTCCCGCATGGTGAGCATGACATGGGCATGGGGCTTCGCCAGCTTATCCGCGCCGATATCCCAATGCACATTCAGGTCCGCGATCATGCCGCGATCGACAAACTCGGCGCGGACGAAATCCTGTGCCAGCGCGATGCCCTGCGCCTGCGTCATCTCGCGCGGAATGGCGAACTCGACTTCGCGGGCAAGCTGCGCGTCCTTGCGCTTCTCGGTCGCCTCGACCTCGTTCCAGAGGGTCGCGCGCTCCGAGAAGCGTTCGGGCGCACCTTCGGGCAGGAGGATTTCCGAGTGGACGACGCCCGCCTTGTTCGTGAAGTCATGGTCGCGGTCGAGGCGCTCGTCGTGCAAGCGTTCGCCAGCACGATAAGCCGCCGCCGCGACGGCGCTGCGCCCTTGCGCGCGGCCAACGACCTGGACGGAGAAATGGAAGATCGCCATAACGATCGTCCATTTACTATCTCAAGCGCACGTCGGCACGACGTATAAGCGCGCCCTTCTCGAAAATTTCTCGGACGGGACTAGGCGGTGTCAGGCTGTCCCGGCGACTCTACTGCGCGGCGGGCTGGATCATCTTATCATAGGGCCATCGACACTCAATGGAGACTTTGCGATGCGCAAACCCCGCGATTTTGATTCGGAACTCAAAGCCCTCGCCGACAAGGCAAAGGCGCTCAAGGAACGGCGTGTGAGGCAACTTGGCGAACTGGTGACGGCGACCGGGGCCGACGCACTTGAAGCCGATATACTGGCCGGGGCGCTGCTCCATGTCGTCACGGTGAAAGACGCCGCTACAAAGGAGGGCTGGCGCAAGGCGGGCGCAGGCTTCTTTCTCGGCAAAGGCGCAAAGTCTGCGGGCGGACCTTCTGGCCAGCAGAGCGGCACTCTCCCGCTCGACGGCGGCGCGACATCGGCTTGAGGCACAAAGGGCACGAACCGACATGCGGGACTGGGCTGTCGCACGCCGCGAACGCACGCGGCACCTAATCGAACTGGGCGGCCTCGTCATTAAGGCGGGGCTAGTCGATCTGACTGATGATGATCGCGCCACGCTTTACGGCGCGTTTCTCACCGTTGCCGACAGATTACGCGGTGAAGAACGCGCCAACGCGCTTGCCCTCTGGAAGCGCAAAGGCAAGCGGGCGTTTGAGGCGGAACAGGACGGCGGTTAGCGCGAAACCGACAAGCGCACATTGCTGTCCGGTTGTGCCTGATACTCGACCATCGCCGCCATGGGCGGGCTGCTCTTGTCGCAATAGCGCACGGTGATAACGCTCTCGCGGATCGCAGGGCACAGGCCGGAGCCATAGAGAACGTCCGCCAGCGCGTCGAAGGTCGTCGCCTTGGCGCGATAGGCCCCGGTCCACCGCATAGTCCAAATGTCTTCATTGGCCTTGACCCGGTATCCCGCCCTTTGCGCAACGTCCATCACCGCGCCAAGCACCGTGTCCGCGCGCACGTCGAAGTCCAGCACGGCGGACAGGTCGGCGGGTCCGGAGCGGACGGCTTGCGCGGACCTTAAACGCCATAGCGTTGCCTCCGCGCCAGCTATGAAGAAGCACAGGCAGACAATCGCCAAGGGCAGATGGTCAACCCAGTCCATGAGCCTTTCGGAGCGCCAGAACCGGCGAACTCGAACGAGCGGATTCCATCGGCCCTGCGGCGGGGCGGCAAGTCGCACGATCCGCCATGTCCGTTGTAGCATGTTTGCGCGGCGAGCGGGCCGGTAAAGGGCTATCGCTGCCGTCAGCCCGGCGGGTGGCGGAAGCATCGGCGCTGGCAGGCTTGCTGCCAGTGAGGCTTGATGTTCCGCAACGGCGGACGCTGCCCGTTCCTGCAATATCTCTACCCGCGCGAATGCCCATGCCAGTTCCTCGCCCGAAATGCGGTAGGATCGCCCATAGCGCGCTTCGACATAGGCGCGGCGGATGCAGCCGAACGCGCGGCGCTCGAACCGACTGTCGCGCGGCCATGCCGAACACAGGCGCGGGTCAAGCGCTTCCGCTGCCTCTCGCAGTTCATCCAACGCATGGGTGCGCGGCGCGTGCAGGCTGATCGACCACAAGACGGACAGATAGAAATGCTCGCACGCCTGATGCAACATCAGCGCCGCCATCGGCGCATCGCCCCGGTTCCGATAGAAAGCCGCGCCAGCCAGAAATCCGGTTCCGAGATTATGCCACCGGATAAACTCAGCCACACCCCGGATAGCCCGTTCTCGCGCTGGCAGGCGGCGCGGCTCTTTCAACTGCAAGCCCACCATCTGGTAGAGTCCGATTCCCTGTTCGGCGATGGTGACGAAATGCGGGACGCCTTCAACAAGAGCGCCGTTCATCCGCTCAAGGCTCTCCACAGATAGCCGAACCGGACGGGTAATTTCGCCATGCTCCCATGCGCGACGAAGCCGATCACGCACCAGTCGCCAATCGCGTTCGCTGCGGGCAAGGCGTGGGTAGTTGACGATCGCCAGCAGGCGGAACGCTTCCCCCGGCGCAACATCTTCCCAATCTTTTTCAGCATGGGGACCGTGCAGGATCAGGGTAAGGATGCGGCCCGTCCGGAAATGTTCAGTGCATCGGCCCTTGGTCGTCTCCTCGAATGCCTCGAACAGGATAGTCGTGACGTGAAGAAGTTCCTCCCGGATCGGCGCGGGCAGATGATCGGCGTCGGTGCGCAGCATCATGACCGCGCCTCCCGTCGGCGACGTTGCCAACCCTTCGGGCGCGGGTGGCCCGTCAGATCATGCACGCGATCCACCAAGGTACGCACAAGGGGCGTGATCGTGGCGTGAATGAAGCCGCCCGTGCGGGGCCGGTTTTCCTCCCAATCAGCGTAGTGATAGCCCCATTTCCAATAGGGCGAGAGAACCGCAGCCAGCCGCGCCATGTCAGCGCAGTCATGGCCAAAGCCGCACGCATTGGAGTAGGCAAGTGCCTTGGCGATGTCCTGCTTGATGTGGCTGGCGTTCCACCCATCGGCAAAGCCCATGTCCAGTAGATAGGCGCACAGGGCTTGCTGGGTCACGAAACCAGCCTGATGCAGCGCTTCCTTTGTAAGTCGGGGCTCGGTGAGGAAATCCGCTTCCAGCGTAGTCATCCACCGTTCCGCATTGTGATAGCGGAAGCGGCTCATGCTTCGGCCCTCTTTCGTCCGCTCCAGTGTCGCGGGTTCGTCTTCATACTGTTGGTGAAGCGCCCCCAGTGCGCCACCCCAGGGTGAGGCGATCGCCGACGCGGCAACCGGCGCGAAAGCCAATCCGCGCAGCAGGGCGCGGCGGGATTTGGAGACAAGCATATGCACCTCCGTTCCGCATCCATTGCAAGAGGGCGAGATATGCCGGGGCGGATACGGAACGGTCCCGGCACTCCCACATGATTCGCGATGCCGGTCGCGCACTAGCACTTCGAGAAAGGCCGGTGCATCATATACGCCATCGTTTAATCATTAAACGATGGCGTATATTCAAATAAACGGTGGCGTCAATAGGTTTGATTTGGAAATTGAGATTCTACCCGATAGCGACAAGTCGATGGGACGCCCGCCACTTGGAATGAAGCCGACGACGATCAGGCTAACTACCGACACGATCCGTCGTATCGAGGCGCTTGTTGGCAACCGCAGGCTCGCCTTGTTCATCCGCGAGGCGGTCGAGAACGAATTGCAGCGACGCGAAAATCCGGAAGCGCCCAAGGGCCAAGGCAACTCCTGACGGAAAACACTTTTGCGGCGGTTGTCAGACGCCTGGCCGATCCTACAGTGATTGATTGTTGAGCACGGCCTACGGCGGCGTATCCACTCGGTGCCGATTTTCACAGCATCAGCGCCAGAGCGCGCGGCTAGCGACCGAAATTGATGTTTTCCGACCGGCAAATGTGCGCCCATTTGTCGTCATTCCGGGTCGAATTTTCCGTCCCCGGAAGCCGACGCTCATTCACGTCCATGAGGCACTGTGGACGACGTAGAAGCTGCCGGTCAGCCGTCACCCCCTTGCGGTCATTTGAAGCGCCTTTTCAGCGCCCCGACTTCGGCCGTTCGTTCATGTGAGTGTAACCGTTGCGGCTGATGCCCTCCAGCCAGGGGATACGAAACAGAGCATCTCGACCCTCCAGAGATACAGCCACCGTCATCGCACCCGCTTGCCGCTATCACCTTGCCGCCCTGTTACCCGTTCAAATCAACCGCAACCCATAGAGCAGATTGTAGACCCAGTTCGTCCGCGTCTCTTTGCCGTTTAGGCAGGCATCCCGTCGATGCAGCGACAGCCCTATGTATTGATCGCACATCCCGAGGCTGGCAGCGTAGCGGTAGTTCTCCAGCCGGACGATCGTGACACCGAACCAGATCAGCATCGCGACCAGAAAGACGATCAGCGCGTTCCTCATGCCCGTTCCATTTCCTTGAGCCGATTCACAAGGCGGTCGCGCCGCTGCTCGATCACGGGTTGATACTCGGCCCGCTCCTCAGGTTTGAAATCACCCGATGCATCCGGCCCGGCCATCCAG
Source organism: Sphingobium sp. TCM1 (assembly GCF_001650725.1). GTDB lineage: Bacteria > Pseudomonadota > Alphaproteobacteria > Sphingomonadales > Sphingomonadaceae > Sphingobium. Next base: position 273,134 of record NZ_LXVX01000038.1, read on the forward strand.
CCTGGTCCGTTCACCACCCTCATATCCCGGCAGAAGCGCGCCAGCGTCATCAGATCGTCCCGCGCAACACGAGCCTCGTCGTCGTGCCATGCGTCGTGATCCCGCTCCAGCGCCGGATACTTCGCTTCAAGGGTGAGGATCAGCGTGCAATAGGCACCCCCTTCGTGGGGTGATCGGCGTGCAAAAAGGACCCCTTCATCCCGGGGATTTAGTCGGCCGACTGGTTTTGATCAGTTGGCG
>NZ_LXVX01000039.1:0-125075 GCF_001650725.1 Sphingobium sp. TCM1
CGCGTCTCAACCGAGATGGCGCTCCATGTTCTCGCTTACAACTTGACCAGGGTGCTCAACATCATGGGGAGTAAGGCAATCCTCAAAGCCATCGCGACCTAAAGGAAAGGCTGCGCTCAACTCGCGGCAATGCGGTTTTGTGAAATGAACTCCCTTCTCAAAACCACCGCTCCAGCGTTTTCACACGGCCTGGACCAATTTTGGTCACGCCATCAGAGTATCCGCTTCACTGAAACTGGCCACCCATTTAGAGAGCACGTAGAAGGCTGATTGACCAAACTCGGTGGAGACAGGCTGTTCACTCTCCGAGGGAACGCGCTTTGACTTTAGGTCCGATCAAACCGATCAAACTGGTGATTCCACATGTGAGCAGTACAAGCCCAATGGGCGGCTTTCCTTCAATGACCCAAACCGTCAGCAGCGCTGACCCACTAACGACGATCGGCGTGGCAAGAGCGCAACGCATAAGCGTGTAACGGTTGTGATCGCGGGTCATCGTTAGATGATACCGTGCGACAGAATGATCGCAAGTGGGTGAATGCCGAACGTTTTTTTTCGCGCGTCGTCCGCTATCGCCAATCATTTCCCCGAAAGCTGACTGTCGCATAACCACCCCAAGCGGCCGTTCACCCGCGCGCCGCGAAACGACACGGCGATCCCGAAAGAAAACCCGGCGCTCCTGCCGAAGCGCCGGGTCATGTCAGGGTCTGGCCGGGAGCCGCCCCTTGTACGCTTTGTCTGTCAGCCCTTCTTTTCGGGCGGCAGGGTGATCTTCACATTTTCCCCATTCTGGCCAGGGAAGTTGGTGAACATCGCGTCGATCAGGTTCGGAACCAGATAGGTCAACTTGTTCGACAGCGACTGGGCGCTCGCCTTGCCTTCGAACAGACGGCGATTATCGGCCGCGCGGTCGATCTTCACGCTGAGGTCGCTGGTGTAGACAGTGTAGCTCGACACGTCATTATAGCCCGCGCCGCCAAACAGCCACGGATCATAGAAGCCATAGCCCCAGGGGCGGCCCCAGCGGCCGCGCCAGCCCCAGCCGCCGCCATACATGAAGGGATCACCACCAAAGCCGGAAGAGCGGACCTTCTCGCGACCATTGTCGACATCATAGGCGACCCGGACGATCAGGTCGGCACGCGCCGGGTCGCTGGCGGGAACATAGCCGGTCTGGGTCAGGCGCTGCCCGACCAGATCGGCATAATGGGCGAACTCCAGTCCGCCGGCGAGCCGGGGATCGTCGGCGACGACGGTATAGCTCTGGCCTGCCGGGGCGGGGAGTTGCTGGAAACGGGCGACATCAGCCTTGAACGACGTGGCGCAGCCCGACAACGCCACCAGCGCCAGTGCGGGCGCTGCAATCAGGCCGAACATCTTGAAACGGGTCATTTTTCTGCGTCCTGTGACAGGCGTTGAGCCTGGGTTCATTCTTGCGCCCTTCGCTAGCAAAAGGCAACTGAACATCGTTTGAACGCACGATCGGACCGAATGGGCGCAAACCATGTTCTCGCCCTCAAGGACGACGCCCGGAGACCGAACCCGTACCGGGCAGACGTGGGGCGCGCCCTTTTCGCGCGCGCGCCTGCCCCTCCGTTATCAGCGCATCAGGCCCATCGCGTCATAGGCCGCGCGCAGCGTCGGCTCGGCCGCCGCCGCCGCCTTGGCCGCGCCCTTGTCCAGGATCGCGTCCAGCGCCGCGTCGTCAGTGCGCAATTCCAGGAAGCGCTCGCGAATCGGGCGCAGCGTCTCGACCAGCAATTCGCCCAGCGCCGGCTTGAACGCGCCGAAGCCCTTGCCCGCAAACTCGGCGCAGACCGCGTCCGGTGTGGTGCCGCGCAGGGTGGCGAAGATGCCGACCAGATTGTTCGCTTCCGGGCGGCCCGCCAGCCCTTCCGCCGTTTCGGGCAGCGGTTCGGGATCGGTCTTGGCCTTCTTCACCTTCTGCATGATGGCGTCATCGTCATCGGTCAGGTTGATGCGGCTCATGTCGCTCGGGTCGGACTTGGACATTTTCGCGGTGCCGTCGCGGAAGGACATGATCCGCGCCGATTCCTTCGGAATGATCGGGTCGGGCAGCGTGAACAACTCGACCCCGAAATCGGTGTTGAACTTGGTCGCGATGTCGCGCGCCAGCTCCAGATGCTGTTTCTGGTCCTCGCCCACCGGCACATGGGTCGCGTTGTAGAGCAATATGTCGGCCGCCTGGAGCACCGGATAGACGAACAGGCCGATCGAGGCGCCCTCGCGGTCCTTGCCGACCTTGTCCTTGAACTGGGTCATGCGGTTGAGCCAGCCGATGCGCGCCGTGCCGTTCAGCAGCCAGCAGAGTTCCGCATGGGCCGGCACGCGCGCCTGGTTGAACAGGACCGAGCGATCGGGGTCGATCCCGGCGGCGACCAGAGCGGCGGCCATGTCGCGGACGTTGCGGATGCGCTGCTCGCGTCCTTCATGCACGGTGATGGAATGCATGTCGGCGAGGAAGAAGAAGCACTGGCCCGGCGTTTTCGTCGGCGTGTCCGTGTTGGCCGCCCCGCTGTCCATCTCATCCTGCATCCGCACCCAGTTGCGGATCGCGCCGAGGTAGTTGCCCAGGTGCAGATTGCCGGTCGGCTGGATGCCGGAAAGGACGCGCATGTGACTGATCCGTTCTTATGAGGTTGCGTGTTTGCGGCACATAAGCGCCTTGATGTCGGAGAGCCGATAGGCGCCCGTGATGAAGGACGCCAGCCCGTAAAGCGTCACGCCCGCGCCGACGAGCAAGGCGAGCGCCACATAACGCTGGAGCATGGCGCCGGTCAGCCAGGGGTCGAGCAGCCCCTCCCCCGCCCACAGCGCGCCGCCCATGATGAGCGCAGCGAGGGCGAGGCGGGGAATACGCCGGCGCAACCCGGCATCGGCCGCGAAATGACCGCGCTTCACCAGCGTCGCATAGAGCATCGCGACATTGACGGTGGAGGACAAGGCGGTGGCGAGCGGCGGCCCGATATGGCCGAGGGTGGGGATCATCGCGAGGTTCCCGACGATGTTGATGACGATCGAGACCATCGCAAAGCGCACCGGCGTCTTCGTATCACCGCGCGCATAATAGCCGGGTGTCAGCACCTTCACCAGGACATAGGAGGGCAGGCCGATCGAGAAGGCCGACAGCGCCCAGCCGCAGCGCATCGCATCCTCGGGCGTGAAACGGCCATATTGGAACAGGCCGCGCACGATCGGCTCCGCCACGACCAGGAATGCCACGGTGGCGGGCAGGGTCAGGAACAAGGCGAGTTCGATGCCGCGATTCTGCGTCTCCATCGCCGCCTGCTCCTCGCCCTTCGACAACATGCGCGAGATCGTGGGGAGGAGGATGGTGCCAAGGCCGATGCCGATCAGGCCCAGCGGCAACTGGTTCAGGCGATCGGCATAATAGATATAGGTGATGGAGCCTGAGGCGAGCAGCCAGCCCGACAGCGCGGTGGAGATCAGCAGGTTGATCTGCGACGCGCCCGCCCCGGCGGCGGCAGGAACGATCAGGCGGAGCAATTGCTTCACGTCGGCGTCGAGGCGCGGCCGCCGCAGCTTCATCGACACGCCCGCGCGCCGGCACGCCCAGATCAGCCACAGCAGTTGCAGCGCGCCGCCGATCGTCACCGACATCGCCTGCACTCGCGCCGTCTCATATTCGTCCGCGCCGTGGAACAGCCACAGGCCCGCGATCATGCTGAGGTTGAGCAGGATCGGGGCGGCGGCGTTGACCCAGAATTTGTCGAGCGAATTGAGGATGCCGCCCAGCAGCGAGGCGAGGCTGATGAGCGCCAGATAGGGGATGGTGATGCGCGAGAGGGCGACAGCGAAGGCGAATTGCTCGGCGCTTGGATTCTGGCGCGAAAAGCCGCCCGAGAGCGCCCAGGTCACGGGCCAGGCGGCGGCGATCAGGATCGCGGTGAACAGGATCAGGACCGGCAGCAGTACCGCCAGCGCGCGCTCGGCGAAATGGAAGCCGGCGGGCAGCCCGCCCTCCCCTGCCGCCTTGCGGTTGAACAATGGCACAAAGGCGGCGGCGAAGGCGCCCTCAGCGAAGAGCGCGCGGAACATGTTGGGCAGGCGGAAGGCGACGCCGTTGAACGCGTCCGACGCGAAGCCCGCGCCGACATAACGCGCCGCGAGCGAATCGCGCACTAGCGCCAGGATGCGGCTGGCCAGCGTCAGCCCGCCGACCGAACCGAGAGCGCGGACGAGTTTCATCAAATGATCCCTTCCCCCGTTCGGCCCGAGCTTGTCTAAGCCCTTTTCTTTTCTTCAAGAAAGAGCGACGCTTCGACATTCGGGCGAGACGCGTGGCTCGCCTGAACAGGGCGAACGAAGGCCAGGGACATCCTTATATCAGGCGTGACCGGCCGGCTCGCCTGCGGTCGCTTCCATCTGTTGCGCCTGTTGCAGGTAGAGCGCGCCGAAGTCGATCGGCTCGAGCAGCAGCGGCGGGAAGCCCCCGTCGCGGATCGCATCAGCCAGCACGCGGCGGGCAAAGGGGAAGATGAGGCGCGGCGCTTCGGCCAGCATGAAGGGCTGGACCTGATCCTCGGGCACGTTGCGCATCCCGAACAGCGCCGCATAGAGCAGCTCGACGGCGAAGGCGGTGCCCTGCGGCGCAACCGCCTTGACGTCGATCTTCAGCGCGATTTCCAACACTTCCTCACCCACGCGGTCGGCGCCGATGTTGAACTGGACGTCGATCTGCGGCTGGTCCGGCCACTGGTAGACGGCGGGCGCGTTGGGGTTTTCGAAGGAGAGATCCTTCACATATTGGCTGATCAGCGCGATCTGTGGCGCGGTGTCGGCGCCATTGGGCTGGACGTTGATGGTGGTGCTGGTGTCGGCTTCGTCGGCCATGCTCTCTACCTTGACTTTCCCTGTTGGCCGGCGGCGGCTCGCCCCCGGAATATGATGACCCGCGCGCTTAGCAGGGGCGCTGGAGGAGGGCAATGGCGCCGCCGTCAACCCGCCATTTGAAGTTGCGGGCAAACATGCCTATGTTGTCGATGGAACCTGATTTTGAACAAAGGGTATTAGCCCCCGTGTATGTGATCGTCATCCTCGCCATGATCGCCGGCTTCCTGGCCCTGCGGCTCTATTCTGTGCTGGGCAAGCGTACCGGGCACGAACAGGAGCCTGCACTGCGCCCGGCGGAGGATCGCGCGAAGGTGACGGTGCTGCAACCCGGCCCGGTCGCGCAGAATAGCGGTGATTCGGTGCGGCTGGCCGAAGGGCTGATTGCGCCGGGCGCGGAAACGGGCGTGCGCGCGCTGATCGCCGCCGATCGCAGCTTCGACGTGCCCCAGTTCGTGGAGGGCGCCAAGAGCGCCTACCGGATGGTGCTGGAGGCTTTCTGGCGCGGCGACCGCGACGAACTGGCTTGGCTGTGCGACACCGACGTGCTCGCTTCCTTCGAGGAAGCGATCGCCGCGCGTGCGGCGCAGGGCCATGTCCTCGACAATCGGCTGGTGCGGATCGAGAAGGCGCAGATCGTCGAGGCATCGATCAAGGACCGCATCGCCGAGGTGGCGCTGCGCTTCGAAGCGGACATCGCCGCCGTCACGCGCGACAAGGACGGCAATGTCGTCGCCGGCTCGCTGACCGATGCGATCGGCACCAAGGACATTTGGACCTTCAGCCGCGACATTCGCAGCGCGGACCCGAACTGGAAGCTCAGCGAAACCGACGAAGCGTGATCTGGGGCGCGATCGGGGCATGAATTTCCGGCAATCGGGCGGCGTACTGGCCGCAGCACTGTTGCTGTCGGCCTGCGCGGGCGGCGTGATCCCTCCGTCCGCCGGCGGTCCGGCGCCGACACGACCTTCCGGCGAGACGGCAACCCGCCCCAGTCCCGCTACCCCCCGCCCTGCCCTGCCGGTCCAGCCGCCTGTCGAACCGGCGCTTGACCAGAGCACCGCCGCCGGACTGGGCGTGACGAAGGGTCCGGACATTGCCGGACTGATACCTTCGGGCGAGCGTGCCCGCCTCGCGCTCCAGGCCTTCCGCCTGTCCTGCCCGACGCTGATGCGCCGCACCGACCAGAGCGGCCTGACCAGGGGGGCCGACTGGAACAATAGCTGCGCCGCCGCATCGAGCTGGCCCGAAGCCTCAGCCAGCGAATTTTTCTCCCGCTATTTCGAAGCGGTGCAGGTGGGCGAGGGCACGGCCTTCGTCACCGGCTATTATGAGCCGGAGATCAGCGGATCGCGCGTCCGCCAGCCCGGCTATGACGTGCCCATCTATCGCCGTCCGACCGACCTCATCGATGTCGATCTCGGCCAGTTCAGCGAGAGCCTGAAAGGCAAGTCGATCCGGGGCAAGGTGCAAGGGACGAAGTTCATCCCCTATGACGAGCGCAGCCGGATAGTGGCCGGATCGCTCGCGGGGCGCGGGCTGGAACTGGCCTGGGCGGCCGATCCGGTGGAATTCTTCTTTCTCCAGGTGCAGGGGAGCGGCCGGCTGAACCTGCCAGACGGCGGCGTCATGCGTATCGGCTATGACGGACAGAATGGCCGCGATTATACCGGTATCGGCAAGCTGATGAAGGATCGCGGCCTGATTCAGGCCGGGTCGATGCAGGACATCATGGCCTGGCTGCGCGCCAACCCCGTCGAGGGCGCAGCGATCATGAACGAGAATAAGAGCTTCGTCTTCTTCCGCGAACTGACCGGCGCCGGGCCACTGGGCGCGCTCGGCGTGCCGGTGACGCCGGAAGCGACAGTCGCGGCCGACCCGAAATTCATTCCGCTGGGCGCACCGGTGCTGCTATCCCTCGACCGGGCCGAACCCAATGGCATCTGGATCGCGCAGGATACGGGCGGGGCGATCAAGGGCGCCAACCGCTTTGACAGCTTCTGGGGCGCAGGCGCGCGGGCGCGCGGCATCGCCGGGGGCATGTCGGCGCGGGGCAGCGCCCTCATCCTGCTGCCGATCGGATCGGCGGCGCGGCTCGCGCGCCCCTGACGGTCGGGCCATGGTCCGGCGCCGTCTCACAGTCGATGAAGAGGCGCTCTGGGACGCGCTGACACGATCGGTACGGCCGCTGCGGCCGGGCCAGCGACGGCCGGCGCCGGTCGCCACGCCCACCCCGACACCGAAGATAGGGTTAACGCCGCCGCCCCGCCCCGCCACCCCGGCCAAGCCCGTCGCGACGCCCGCCGCCACGCTCGATTCAAGCTGGGAACGCCGAATCCGTAGCGGCAGCCTGACCCCCGAAATGAGCATCGACCTGCACGGCCACAGCCTCGCCGCAGCGCACAACAGGCTTAATCAGGCGCTGGCCCAGGCGCTGGCCCAGGATGCCCGCATCATGTTGGTCGTAACCGGAAAGCCACCCAAAAATGCGGTTGGAGCAGGCACGGCACGGCGCGGCGCCATCCGGGGAGAAATCGGCCACTGGCTGGAAACCAGCCCCTATGCGGACCGTATTGCCAGCGTCCGGATCGCCCATCCGCGCCATGGCGGCGACGGCGCCATCTATCTTATATTGCGTCGCAAAAAATAGCGCCGATCCCGCCGGTTGCTGATATTTTCTTAACCACTGTCCTTCATATCCGGTGGATCGGGGCTCCATATGGGGCGGCTATCGGGCAGGAGGCGAATGCAGGGCGTTACCTTGAAGAGCCGCGCCACTGCCTTCGCCTGCGCCGCGGGGGCGCTGGTGTTCATCCTTTCGATGATGCTCGGCTATACGGCGGGGCAGGAGGACGACCTGCTGCGGATCGGGCGCGCCCTGATCATCGCGATCCTGTGCGGCACGATGAGCTGGGCGTCGGCCCGCCGGTCCATGGCTGCCACCGCCACCGCAATCGATGTCGCAACCGAGAGGCTGGTGTGCGCCGCGCATGGCGACCTGCAATCGCCCGTTCCCAGCGAAATCGCAAAGGAACTGCCCGACCTGTCGGTCGCGATGGAAAGCCTGTTCAGTCAGGTTCGCACCAATCTCGATCATGTGCAGGCGCTCGCCCTGTTCGACCAGGTGACGGGCCTCGCCAACCGCACCAGCTTCTGCCGCCAGGTGGAACGCCATCTGGCGGAGCGGACCGACGCCGGCATGGCCGCGCTCTTCTTCATCGACCTGGACGGGTTCAAGGGCGTCAACGACACGCTGGGCCATGCCGCAGGCGACCAGTTGCTCGCACGCGTTGCCGGGCGGCTGCGCGAAGTGGTGATGGCGCAGGTCAGCAACGGCACCGGCGACGCCGTGATCGGCCGCCTCGCCGGCGACGAATTCACCATGTTCTTCCCCACCCTCACGGGTCGCAGCGCAGCCTCGCGGATCGCGCGCGCGATCCAGTTCGCGCTGAGCGAGCGGTTCGACCTGGGCAGCCAGCATGTAGAGCTGGGCGCGTCGATCGGCATCGCCTGCTATCCCGACCATGGCGACACGCTGTCCGCCCTGCTGCGCGCCGCCGACATCGCCATGTATCATGCCAAGCATGAGGGGCGCGGACGCGCGGAAATCTACACCGCCGAACTGGCGCTGGAAGCGGCCGACCGGGCCGAACTGGAGCGCGAATTGCTGCTGGCGCTCCAGCGCGAGGAATTCCTGCTGGAATTCCAGCCGCAGATCGACATCGTCACCGGTGACGCCGTCGCCGCCGAGGCTCTGGTGCGCTGGGCGCATCCCGAACGCGACCTGGTGATGCCCGGCGCGTTCGTGCCGGTCGCCGAGGAAAGCGGCGCGATCGTCGCGCTGGGTGACTGGGTGATGAGCCGGGTGTGCGAAACCGCCGCGCGCTGGGCGAAGGCCGGCATGACGCAGCGCATCGCCATCAACATCAGCACGCGCGAACTGGCGCAGGCCGATTTCTTCCTTCGCCTGCGCCACGCCATGGCGACGCATGAGACGCCCGCCGCCATGCTGGAACTGGAAATCACCGAATCGCTCGCCATGGAGATGGAGCCGCGCATCCTGACCCAGTTGCGCGCGCTGCGGGACGATGGCGTCCGCATCGCGATAGACGATTTCGGCACCGGCTATTCCAATCTCGCGCGCCTCCGGGAATTGCCCGTCGACCGGGTGAAGATCGACCGCAGCCTGGTGCGGGACATCGCCACCTCGGCCGAAGCGCGGACCATATGCAGCGCCGTCGTCGGCCTGATCCAGGGGCTGGGCATGGAAGTGGTGGTCGAAGGGATCGAGAGCGAGGCCCAGATGGACGTGCTGCGGGTGATCGGCTGCTCGCTGTTCCAGGGCTATCATCTCGCCAGGCCCAGCCGCGAGCGGGCCTATCTCGACCGCTTCGCGCCTGCGCTGGCGGTGCTGGACATGCGCAGCGTGTGAAGGCGAGTGGAGCGGCGCTTTGCCGCCCCGCTCCTGCCCGGCCCCGGAGCCGCCGCTGCTATTCCACCCCGCGCCGCACCTTCGCCCGGCGGGCGAAAATGTTGAGGCACTCGACCAGCGTCGAAAAGGCCATGGCCGCGTAGATATAGCCCTTGGGCACATGCACGCCGAAACCATCGGCGATCAGCACCGCACCGATCATCAGCAGGAAGCCCAGCGCCAGCATCACCACGGTCGGGTTGCGCGCGATGAAGTTGGCGAGCGGGTCCGCCGCCAGCAGCATCACCGTCACCGCCACGACCACCGCGATCACCATGACCGCCAGATTGTCCGTCATGCCCACCGCCGTCAGGATCGAATCGAGCGAGAAGATCATGTCGAGCAGGATGATCTGCACGATCGCCGCGCCGAAGGTCATCGTCGCAACGCTCCGCTTGTCGAGCATATCGTCGCTGCCGGACGGGTCGACATTATGATGGATTTCCTTCGTCGCCTTCCAGATGAGGAACAGGCCGCCGCCGATCAGGATCATGTCGCGCCAGGAAAATTCGGTTTCGAAGGTCGGCGCGCCATGCGTGTCGAGCGGGCCGCTGAGGCCCAGGTCGAACACCGGCTGGGTCAGCCCGACGATCCAGGCGATCATCGACAGCAGGACGAGGCGCATCCCCAGCGCCAGGCCGATGCCGATCCGCCGCGCCTTCGGCCGCTGCGCCTCCGGCAGCTTGTTGGTGAGGATGGAAATGAAGACGAGATTGTCGATGCCCAGCACGACCTCCATCACCACCAGCGCGATGAGCGCGGCAAGGGCCGTGGGATCGGTGAAGGCGGCGATGAGACTGTCCATGATGTTCCTCTTTGTCGTGCCCATTGGCACGCCAGCGCAACGACAGGAGCGGCCTCTCGTTCCGCCATACATAGTTTGTCACATGACAACGCTAACAGGGACACGGGACGTCGCGTCCGGCTGGACTAGGGCGTTTCTCTCCCGTAGCGAGGGCGTGTCATCCCCGGTCCGGCCCCGGCCGCGATCTCCCGACCCATTCGCGAAAGGCGTTTCATGGCTCGAACCACCCTCACCCGCTTCCTCATCGAACAGCAGCGCCAGGCCAATGCCCTGCCGGCCGAATTGCGCCTGCTGATCGAAACCGTCGCCCGCGCCTGCAAGACCATCAGCCATTCGGTGGGCAAGGGCGCGCTGGGCGAGGTGCTGGGCAGCCTGGACAGCGAGAATGTGCAGGGCGAGGTGCAGAAGAAGCTGGACGTGATCGCCAACGAACTGCTGCTCGACGCCAATGAATGGGGCGGCCACCTCGCCGCCATGGCCTCGGAGGAGATGGAGACCATCTATCCCATCCCCAACCGCTATCCCAAGGGCGAGTATCTGATGCTGTTCGACCCGATCGACGGGTCCAGCAACATCGACGTCGACCTGTCGGTCGGGACCATCTTTTCCGTCCTGAAAGCCCCCGAAGGCTGCGCCGGACGGGACGTGACGGAGGAGGATTTCCTCCAGGACGGCCGCCAGCAGGTCGCAGCCGGCTATGCGATCTACGGTCCCCAGACGATCCTGGTGCTGAGCGTGGGCGCCGGCGTCCATGAATTCACCCTCGACCGGGAGGTCGGCAGCTGGGTCCTGACCGACGCCAACATGCAGATGCCCCAGGGCAAGTGCGAGTTCGCCATCAACATGTCGAACCGCCGCCAATGGTCGCCCGCCGTCACCCGCTATGTCGACGAGCGCGTCCTGGGCGCGGCGGGGCCGTGCGGCAAGGATTACAACATGCGCTGGACCGCATCCATGGTGGCGGACGTGCATCGCATCCTGAAGCGCGGCGGCATCTTCATGTATCCTTATGACCACCGCAGCCCCGGCAAGGCGAAGCTGCGGCTGATGTATGAGGCCAATCCGATGAGCTACCTGATCGAACAGGCCGGCGGCGCATCGAGCGACGGCTTCATGCCGATCATGGACGTGCCCGCCAGGGGGCTGCACCAGCGGGTCGGCGTGGTGCTGGGCGATACGGCCGAAGTGGAGGCCGTGGTCGCCTATGGCCGGGAGGAACAGGCCGCGGCCTGATCCCCGCACGGTTGGGTCGGCCGATGCCGGCTCAACCTACCCCTCGATCAGGTCGAGATAGGCGACCACGTCATTGTCGGTCGCCAGGAAGAGGCCGTCCTGCACTTCGGCGGGCTGTTGTTCGGCGACGTGGAGCGCCTGGGACAATGGCCCGTACATGATGGTCATCGCGGCCCCGTCATCGCCCAGATGGTAGAGGCGGACGGTCGCGCTGTCATAGGTGGTTCGCATCCCCCTGCCCTAGCAGAACGGCCCCGAAAAGTCAGCGCCCTCCCTCAACGCCGGTCCTTGACCTTCATCGACGGCGCCAGATCGTTCGCGCCGATCCGGACCGGATCATCGGTGAAATTGGCGACGAAGGTCGAATTGCGCTCGACCCCCGGCACGAAACCCGCCCGGTTCCCATCGATCACCAGTCCGGCGCTCGACTGTTCGCGGCCCTCCGGCGCGACGGTGATGAAGGCGGACCAATTGTCCTTGTCCTTGCCCTGCACCATTTCGTTGCCGCTGATGACCCCGCTCGCCCCGTTGCTGAGGTCGATCATGTAGTTGGTCAATCGCCCGCCGCTGTCGTCGAAGCTGTTGCCGGTGATGGTGACGCGGGCGGTGCGGGTTTTCAGATAATGGCCGCCATCGCCCTGGTCGAAGCGGCTGTTGGTGACGGAGAGGCTGGCGAGCCGCCCGATATAGATGCCGTGCGCGCAGTCGAGATCGCGGTCGCAACGGCCGAGATGGCGGAAGGTCGACTTGTCGATGACCACCTGCCCGTCGCCATGATCGCCGGTCAATATGCCTTCCTCGCTGTTGCGGAACAGGCTGTTGCGGACGGCGAGGTTGCCGCTTTCGAGGCGGATGCCCGCGCCATTGCCGTCGGGCACGCGGATATTCTGGAAGATGATCCCCTCGACCGTGCTGGACCGGCCGCGCAGCACCAGCGCCGCCTTGCCCTCGCACGGCACGCCGTCGAAGATGGCGGTGCCCGGCGTCGCGGCGCGGATGGTGACGTCGCCGCCCTGCTGCACCGCGCACTGGCGATAGGTGCCGGGCGCCACCAGCACCGTGCCGCGCCCGTCGCCGATCGCGGCGAGCGCGTCGCCCAGTGACGCAAAGGTGCGGCCGGTTTCGGTAACGGTGAAGGGCGCGGCGTTGCCCTGCGCCAGCGCGGTGGCGCCGATCGCGACGGAGACGAGGAGGCTGGTGGAGAGGATACGCATGGCGTGGACGATAGGCCCGGCCGATTGCAGGACCAAGGCGGGAACGGGGTTAATGGCGCGCTGGCCCGATATGGGACAGGTGCGCGCGGGTGGATGAAGGACGCGGCCGAGGGGCGCGGCGGGACGGTCATCACCGGGTCACGCCCGCGAAGTTCACAGTGTCGCTGGTTCCATATTCGCGGCGAAATCGCGCCGGATGCGCCAGCGACGCGCCGGGAACGCGCCCCCGACGCGACGACGACGCGCCTGTCGGGTCACAATGACGCGCCGCGAGGGTCATAGTGACGCGCCCCCCACGCATCAGCGACGCGCCGGCCGGGTCACATCGGCCGGGACGGCGGGCCGGCCGGAATGGGCAGCGAAGGGATCGGCGAGGCTCTGCGCATGGAGCGCGAGCGCGCTGGTCCATGTCCGGTCGAACACCGTCCCCGCCAGCCGCCGCCGCAACCGATGCGCGCTGGCGGGCGACATGCCTGCGGCCCGCGCCGCCTGCGTCACATTGCCGGTCGCGAGCAGGGTGGTGAGGAAAAGGCGCTGCCGCTCCGGCGTCCAGCGGACGCGGTCGGCTGCGGGCGGATTGGGGTCGGGCTGCTGGTCCATCGACAAGGATAGATCAGATGAAATCCTATTTTGGAAGAGGAATAGGATTTTGGGGAGCGGACCTTGCTACCGCAGCGCCTTCGACGAACATTCGGGAATATGGACGCGCGCATTCCAGTTGCCGATGCCAGGCGGCAGGTGGCGACGGAAATCGAAACCTTCGTGGTGCCGACGCCGCGTCCTGACCAGTTAGGAGAGGCACTCCCCGCCGCATGGTTTGTGCAGCAACCAGATGAGATGAGAGCGGCTTTGACCGAGCATTACCTCGTCGAGATTGATGGTGACGCGCGCTTCCCCGGAAGCATCCCCAAGCCGGTGCCAAGGCGGGTTATCATTGTCGCCGAGGATGACGATATCGTCCTCGCTTGCGATCCTGACCCTGGCGGTGATTTCGCTTTGATATCCTAGTCGGCTTCCGGCTTTGGTGTATCGCCCATTCGCGGCCATGCCGTGGATCGCTTCATGGCACGCCAGGCAGGGCGGTTGCCTAAACCGGTGGCATGGAAGTTCCGTAAGGGGGCGTTGGCGGCCAAGCAGCATGCGGCCACTGTCACCGGATAGCAGCGCCCGGTGGTCGGGAGCAGCCCGGCGCCGGGCATCAATCGGATGAATCGACTGGCAAGGCGCTTGATAGTGATTGCCGTGGGAGGCAAAGGCCGTTGATCCTCCCACTTGGTTCGGATGAGAAATGCAAAAATTACTTAGGGTTATAATCGTTGTCGTCGTGGCTGTGATCGTGATGTTCGGCGGCCGATGGTATATGTATGTGGCGCAAGGCAGCAGTCCTTACGACGAGGTTGGCGTCGCTTTGAATGGCTATATGCCTGCGCCTTTGCGGGATTGGGGCTGCCACAAGATGCAATCGCGGTTCCCGGGCCAGTTGCCCCCCTATGGTTGCTCGGTGGATGGCCGTAACTGGATCTGAGCTTCTGACCTGCCGCCTGCAAAATGGCGGCAGGTATGGATTACGCGCCGGATTGCGCCAATTTTCGCCGTTCGGCGGCTCATTTGAATTACCCGAAAGCGGTCATTCGGTCGGAGGCGCTGTCACCGTGATGATGCCCGGCGACGGTGGTTAGGTGATTGGCGGCTTTGAAGCATGGAAGGTCTGCTAACCGCTTGACTTGAGCTTGACGAAAACCAGCTTTATCGCGCAACTGGGCTATGGCGCAGAAACCTTTGTCGGAAATCGAGTATTTTTTACAGCACGGCGACGCCATTGGTTTCCCCGCAACATACGACGGTCGCGCCTATGATTTGATGATGCGCGGCCTTCAGGGGCAGCTCCAAACCAGTCAGCTGATGACAGACCTGTCAAATAAGCTCACAGATCTTGCAAAAAGCTATGCGGGTGGACGTCCTGATCTTCTTTTTTATAATTCGAAGCCAACTGAATTTCCTGTTCTTGTTAAGCCATTCCAAAGCGTCAAAAACAAAATTTATCGTTTAAATTGCGCTTGGAACCGAGATTTTCCATTAGCCCCAAAAAAGTTCAAAATTGTAACAAAAGATAACTTTCTGGAGCACGACAAAATAAATGATCTTTTTCGGACTAGGTTGGTATGCAAGTACATGGACGGCCCCGAGTTTATAGCTCTCGGCATCAAAGACATGTGTGATGAAAAGAACATTGAATTTCGCCATTATCCCATGAGTACTGATAATGGATATCATTCTTGGCATTGCTACATGAAAATAAGCGGAGAAATACTTAGCGGCGATGAGGTGGCAGTCCGCCAAATTTGGTTAGAAATTCAAATCACCACGCAGCTAACTGAACTGATTACCGGCCTAACCCACGATTTATATGGTGGCACTAGAAATCTCTCGAGTAGTCGGAGCGACACAGACTGGAAATGGCGTCCAGAAAGTCAGCAATTTAAAGCGACCTACCTCGGTCACACACTTCATTTGCTAGAAGGGATCATTCAGACTTTTCGCGACGACGTACTTGGAATAAATCCAAATCAATCGAGCGCGAATTCGAAAAGTCTTGACGGCAGGACAGATGAAACGCTCGATACTGATATGATGGCGTATGTGCCACACCCTTCTTCTGAACAAACCGCCGAGCATGGCGAAGGAGATCAAAAATCATGATCAGCGCCCCGCAGCCTTCGGTGGTCCATCTGTTTACGGTATTTCGGCAGATTGGAGCCGGGGAACTTCGTATACCTGCGTTTCAGCGGGAATTCGTTTGGAAACCTCGGCAGATTATTGAATTACTAAACAGTGTCCGGGAACAGTATCCTATTGGAAGCATTCTTCTGTGGAGTGTTGACAGGAAAGTCTTAGAAATTGCTAGTAACAGGGTAACATCTTTTCCTGAAGTTCCTGAATTATATCCTACAAGCTATGTTTTAGATGGCATGCAGAGACTGTCATCTTTGTATGGAACATTTCATTTCAAGGATGGGGCGGATGAAATTTTTGATGTGAGGTATGATCTCAGAGCAAAGATATTTTATCACGCGACCGACCGGTCTATTTATGCAGAGGAATCTTCGATTCCAATTTCTTCTATTCTATCACCGCGTCACTTGCTTGAACAACAGGCTAGGATTGCCAGTTTGCCCGATGGTGACGAGCTTTTGGATGAGATGCTTGCGACTCAAGCTGCATTCCAAGACTATATGATCCCCATTGTGAAGATAACGGGCGCGGAAGTGGAACGGGTAGTTGGTATTTTCGAGCGAACAAACTCGACGGGTACTAGACTTGATACGGTCGACTTCATGCGAGCGATCACATGGAACCAGAATTTTGATCTGAACCATTTTCTCGATCAAGCCCATAGCTCAATAGAAGACTATGGATTTGAGCTATTCGATGAGACGATAATTAAGTGCGTCGGGCTTTTGCTAGGCGTTGACCCGTCAGACGATGGACTGCTTTCACTTCGAAGTCGAAGCGCTGCGGATCTAATTTCTGCGTTTCACGAGTTTCCGATAAAAATCAAAGTCGTTTTCGATTTTTTAAGAAATTGGCTGAAGATCGAAAACATGGCCTATGTACCTTATGAAGGACAGATATTGGTGCTGTTTAAGGCCCTGGCCGTAGAGAACGAGCGCGATCCTGATACGGTCGGCGCGTTAACTCGCTGGTTCTGGGCCGCTGGATTCAACGAAAGCTTGCGTGGTAAGCCAGATCATTACGTTGTGAAGGCCGTCGATAACTGGCGGACGATGCTTTCTGGGCGCTTGCGTGGCCTTGAACCGAGGCTGCGACTCAACGCTCAAGATTTTCAAGGTCGACGGCTGATAACTGGCAAAGCATTGTCTGGGGCATTCGCAGCAATGTTTGCCCATCACAAAGCTAAAAGCTTGATTACTGGGGAGGTTATCCCCGCTAGCGCTTTTATGTCCGCTTCAGATTTAACATCGTTTCAATCAATTTTCGATCGAAGTGATCTAGCTCGTCATGGATACGATGTTGGCCCTTCTGCAAGGATATTTCCGAATATTATATTGTCTAATAGCTCAGAAGAAACCGGCGCAGGTCACGATTGGCGGCAATACATCATTAGAATGTTCGAGGACGGGAGAGAAGACGTCCTTGCTTCTCAATTTATAAATGAGCAAGCTACGCACTGCTTGCTGGATGATAATGTGCAGGCATTTTTAGATGTTAGATCTCAAAGCCTTTGGGATTATGCACATTCTCTGGTTGATGACGGGCCATCTCTCATGGAATATAATTGATCATTTTCTACAATGTCGACATTTCACCACGAGCCAACGCCCTACGAGCGCCATACCGAAGATCGTGTCCGACAACTATCGCCTCCCGCCGGGCGTTAAGCCGACATTCCGCCATCGGCCATTAACGGCCACTACCCCACAAACAAATCCACCTGCTCCGCGTCGGGCAGCACCGCGTCCAGCAGCAGCGAACGGTGGCAGGCTGCGGGATCGCGTTCGAAGCAGAGCAGGGCCGTGGGCGTTTCCGCCGCCATGTCCTTGAGCTGTTCCGCCTGCACGATCGCCTCCGGCAGGTCGAGCTGGCGGGCGTAGATTTCGGCGAGGCGGGCGTGGTGGCCCTTGCGTGCGGCCTCCCGCCCTTCGGCAGGCGTGCCCAGCGCCTTGAGCCCGACATAGTCGATCCCCGCTTCGCGCAGGCCGGCGGCGAGGATGTTCTTCGAGAAGCCGGGCCGCCGCGACAGCGGCACCGCGCGGACATCGGCCAGCAGGCGCACGCCCGCCTGCGTCAGCGTCGCGATCAGTTCCGCCTGCGTCGCGCCTTCATAGCCGATGGTGAAGATCTTCATCGAGGGGAGATAGGGATTGGGGGACGGACCGCCAGTCTCTTTTGCCGACGGCGATGCGCTTTATCGCGGGGCGCATGGCCCACCCCGCTGCGACTGGCGCGCTACGCGTGCAAGTCTCGCTGCCCCTCCCGGAAACGGGAGGGGCGTAAAGAGGGATCAGTCCAGGTTCGGCCGCAGATAGCGTTCCGCCGTGTCGAGGTCGATGCCGCGCCGCTGCGCATAATCTTCCATCTGGTCGCGGCCGACGCGGGCGACGCCGAAATATTCGGCCTGGGCGTGGCCGAAATAGAAGCCGCTGACCGCCGCCGTCGGCAGCATGGCGAAGCTTTCGGTCAGGGTGATGCCGGTCGCGTGATGGGCGTCGAGCATGTCGAACAGGATGGGCTTGAGGCTATGTTCCGGGCAGGCGGGATAGCCGGGCGCGGGGCGGATGCCGCGATATTGCTCCCTGATGAGCGCCTCGTTGGTCAGCTGCTCCCCCTCCGCATAGCCCCAGAGCGCGGTGCGGACATAATGGTGGAGCCGTTCGGCGAAGGCTTCGGCGAGGCGGTCGGCCAGCGCCTTCAGCAGAATGTCCGAATAATCGTCGATCGCCGCCTTGAACCGGGCCAGATGCGGCTCGATGCCGTGGATCGACACGGCGAAACCGCCCATCCAGTCGCCGTTCGGGCTGATGAAGTCGGCGAGACACATATTGGCCCGCCCTTCGCGCTTGGCGATCTGCTGGCGCAGCATGGGGAGGCGATAATGTTTCTCGTCCTCGACATGGACGACGATGTCGTCGCCTTCGCGGCGGCAGGGCCACAGGCCCGCGACGCCGCGCGCGGTCAGCCATTTTTCGCTGACGATCCGGTCCAGCATCTTCTGCGCGTCGGCGAAGAGGCTGCGGGCGCTTTCGCCCACCACCGCATCGTCCAGGATCGCCGGGTAATTGCCCGCCAGTTCCCAGGCGCGGAAGAAGGGGGTCCAGTCGATATACTGCACCAGATCCTTCAGATCCCAGTCGGGGAATGTATGGACACCGGGCAGCAGGGGGCGCGGGGCCTTGAGGCTTTCGTCCATGTCGAAGGCGTTGGCGCGGGCATCCTCGATGCTGAGCAGCTGGCTCTGGCCCTTGCCCTCGCGCGCCTTGCGGACATGGTCGTAATCGTCCTTGGTCTTGCGGACGAAATCCTCCTTCTGCGTTTCGGAGACGAGCGCGGTGGCGACGCCGACGGCGCGGCTGGCGTCCAGCACATGCACCACCGGGCCGGTGAAGGCGGGGTCGATGCGCAGCGCGGTATGGACCTTCGACGTGGTGGCGCCGCCGATCAGCAGCGGCATGGTCATGCCCGCGCGCTGCATTTCGACCGCCACCGTCACCATCTCGTCCAGCGAGGGGGTGATGAGGCCGGAGAGGCCGATCATGTCGGCGTCATGATCGTTCGCGGCCTTGAGGATGTCCTGCCAGGGCACCATGACGCCCATGTCGACCACCTCGAAGCCGTTGCATTGCAGCACGACGCCGACGATATTCTTGCCGATGTCATGAACGTCGCCCTTGACCGTGGCCATGATGATCTTGCCCTTGCCCTTGGCGCCGGGTTCCTTGGCGGCCTCGATATAGGGAAGGAGATGGGCAACCGCCTTCTTCATGACGCGGGCGGATTTCACGACCTGGGGCAGGAACATCTTGCCCGCGCCGAACAGGTCGCCGACGACGTTCATGCCGTCCATCAGCGGGCCTTCGATCACCTGGATGGGCTTTTCGGCGGCGAGGCGGGCTTCTTCCGTATCCTCGACCACATACATGTCGATGCCCTTGACCAGCGCATGTTCCAGCCGCTTGGCGACCGGCCAGCCGCGCCATTCCTGCGCGGCCTTTTCCGACGCGGCGTCCTTGCCCTTGAAGGATTCCGCGAGCGCGACGAGGCGGTCGCCGGCTTCGGGGTCGGTATTGAGGAGGACATCCTCGCACGCCTTGCGCAGGGCGGGGTCGATCGCGTCATAGACGTCGAGCTGGCCCGCATTGACGATCGCCATGTCGAGCCCGGCGGGGATGGCGTGGTAGAGGAAGACGCTGTGCATCGCGCGGCGGACCGGCTCGTTGCCGCGGAAGGAGAAGGAGAAGTTGGACAGGCCGCCCGAGATATGGACGTGCGGGCAGCGCGCCTTGATCTCGCGGCACGCCTCGATGAAGTCGACGCCGTAATTGTTATGCTCTTCGATCCCCGTCGCCACGGCGAAGATATTGGGATCGAAGATGATGTCCTCCGGCGGGAAACCGATGGTCATCAGCAGCTTGTAGGCGCGCTCGCAAATCTCGACCTTGCGCTGCTTCGTGTCGGCCTGGCCGGTCTCGTCAAAGGCCATGACGACCACGGCGGCGCCATAGGCCATGCAGAGTTTCGCATGATGCAGGAAGGCCTCCTCGCCCTCCTTCATGCTGATCGAGTTGACGACCGGCTTGCCGCTGACGCATTTCAGCCCGGCTTCGATGACTTCCCATTTTGAGCTGTCGATCATGACGGGGACGCGGCTGATGTCCGGTTCCGATGTCATGAGTTTCAGGAAGGTGGTCATCGCCTCGACCGCGTCGAGCAGCCCTTCGTCCATGTTGACATCGACGATCTGCGCGCCATTTTCCACCTGCTCGCGCGCGATGTCGATGGCGGCGGCATAGTCGCCCGCCATGATGAGCTTCTTGAACTTGGCCGAGCCGGTGACGTTGGTGCGTTCGCCGATATTGACGAAGGTGGCGGTCGATTTCTGGGTCATCTGATTCTCTCTCCCCTCCCTTCAGGGAGGAGTCGGGGGAGGGCATGTCGGAGAGCAAGCGTTTACAGGCCCTCCCCTAACCCCTCCCTGAAGGGAGGGGAACTATGGTCAGGCCGCGATGTGCATCGGTTCGAGGCCTGCGAGCCTTGTCACCACGGGCAGTTCCGGCACGACACGCGGCTTGTGCCCCGCCAACGCCTTGGCCACCGCGCCGATATGCGCGGGCGTCGTGCCGCAGCAGCCGCCGACCATGTTGACCAGCCCCTCATCCACCCACTGGCGGATGAGGCTGGCGGTGGTTTCCGGCAGCTCGTCATATTGGCCCAGTTCGTTGGGCAGGCCCGCATTGGGATAGGCCAGGATCAGCGTGTCGGCATTTTTCGACAATTCGCTCAAATAAGGCCGCAGCAGGTCCGCGCCGAAGGCGCAGTTCACGCCGATGGTGAGCGGCTTCAGGTGCCGCAGCGAATACCAGAAGGCGTTGATCGTGTGACCCGACAGGTTGCGGCCCGACATGTCGGTGATGGTGAAGCTGAGCATCAGCGGCACGGCGCGGCCCGCCGCTGCCTCCGCCTCGCGCGCCGCCATGCCCGCCGCCTTGGCATTGAGCGTATCGAAGCAGGTTTCGACCAGCAGGAAATCGACGCCTCCTGCGATCAGCGCGTCGCACTGCTCGCGATAATCGGCCTTGAGCGTATCATAATCGACTTCGCGATAGGCCGGATCGTTGACGTCGGGCGAGATGCTGAGCGTCTTGTTCGTCGGGCCGATCGAGCCGCAGACGAAGCGCGGCTTGCCGTCCTTCGCGGTCGCAGCCTCGCACGCCTTGCGGGCGATCTTCGCGGCGGCGACGTTGATGTCCCACACCAGATGTTCGCAGCCATAATCGGCCATGGCGATCTTGGTGGACGAGAAGGTGTTGGTCTCGATCATGTCGGCGCCATTGTCGAGATAGGCGGTGTGGATACCCTCGACGATGTCGGGCCGGGTCAGGCAGAGCAGGTCGTTATTGCCTTTCTGGTCCTTGGCCAGGTCCAGCGACCCGCGATAATCGGCTTCGGTCAGGCCATGTTTCTGGATCGACGTGCCATAGCCGCCGTCGAAGATCAGGATCTTTTCCGCCGCCAGGGCGCGCAACTGTGCTTCGGCGCTCATGCTGCCTTCTCCGATTGGGCGACCGCCGCTGCATTGGGCCGCAGCCCGAGCAGGTGGCAGATCGCGTAGCTATGTTCCGCCCGGTTGAGCGTGTAGAAATGAAAGTCGCGCACGCCGCCTTCATAGAGTTTGCGGCAGAGTTCCGCCGCGATCGTGGCCGACACCAGTTGCCGGGCGGCGGGATGATCGTCCAGCCCCTCGAACAGGCGCGCCATCCAGCTGGGCACGTCGGTGTTGCACATGGCGGCCATGCGCTGGGTCGCGGCGAAATTGCTGACCGGCATGATGCCCGGCACGATGTCCGCGCTGATCCCCGCCGCCGCCGTCCGGTCGAGGAAGCGGAAATAGGTTTCGGGCGCGAAGAAGAATTGCGTGATGGCGCGGGTCGCCCCGGCGTCCAGCTTGCGCTTGAGATTGTCGAGGTCGCTCTGCGCGCTCGCCGCTTCGGGATGGACTTCGGGATAGGCGGACACCGAAATTTCGAACGGATGCTGGCGCATCAGACCGTCGACCAGATCGGCCGCGCCGGCGTAACCGTCCGGGTGCGGTTCGAACCGGCCGCCCGCTTCGGGCGGATCGCCGCGCAGCGCGACGATATGGCGCACCCCCGCCTCCCAATAGGCGTCGGCGATCTCTGCGATCTCGCCCTTGCTGGCGGCGACGCAGGTCAGATGGGCGGCCGCCGCCAGCGGCGTTTCCTGCGCGATCCGGGCGACAGTGTTGTGGGTGCGCTCGCGCGTAGAACCGCCCGCGCCATAGGTGACCGACACAAATTTGGGCGCCAGCGGCGTCAGCGTTTCGATCGCCGACCAGAGCTGCGTTTCCATCTTCTCCGTCTTGGGCGGGAAGAATTCGAAACTGACATGGCAGTCGCCGGCCAGATCCGCGTAAAGCGGTGCAGCAGGATCATTGAGGGTCATGCGGAAATCCGTCCTTCGATGGGCAGGACGCGCGCGCTCCGGCGCCGGCCCAGCCAGAGTTGCACCGTCAGTTCCTGGCCGGGCAGCGTTTCCACCCGTTCCAGTTCCAGGCCCGCCTGCGCGAACCAGCGTTCGATCTGTTCGTCGGCAAAGCCCAGCCGCGCATGTTGGTCGCGCACGCGCAGCTCTTCGCGTTCATGCGGCGCGAAATCGGCGATCAGCACCCGCCCCTGCGCCGCCGTCACCCGCGCCGCCTCGGCAATCACCACCTCGGGCGCCTGTGCATAATGCAGCACCTGGTGGAGCACGACCGTGTCGATGCTGCCGGGCGCCAACGGCAGGTCCAGGAAATCCCCCAGCAGCAGCGCATATTTGTCGCCCGCATCCTGCGGCAGCTTGGCACGGGCGAGCCGCAGCATGTCGGGGCTGCGATCAAGCGCCGTCACCTGATCCGCCGCATCGCCCAGCAGTTCGATCATCCGCCCAGTGCCGGTGCCGACGTCCAGCAGATGGCCGATCGGCTCGCGCGCCAGCAGGCTGCGTATCGCCGCCTCCACCTGCGCCTCGGGCACATGGAGCGACCGGATCGCGTCCCATTCCTCGGCATGTTCGGCGAAATAGGCTTCGGCCGCGCTGGCGCGGTCGGCCCGGACCGCCGCCAGCCGGGCCAGGTCCGCCGCCTGCCACAATTTCTCGCCCTCAGACGGGGTCAACCGGTCGAACAGGTCGAGAAAGGGCGCGACCTCCCCGCCCCGGCCCAGCCGCAGGAAGACCCAGTTTCCCTCCTTGCGGCGTTCGACCAGCCCGGCTTCCGCCAGGATGCGGACATGGCGCGACACGCGCGGCTGGCTCTGCCCCACGACCTGCGCGATCTCGCCCACGGCCAGTTCCATCGCCCGCAGCAGGTGGACGATCCGCAGCCGCGTCGGGTCGCCCAGAGCGCGGAAAATGTCGAGAGCGGACAGCATGGCGCCATCATATAAAGAAATCTTTATATGCGTCAATGCTCCTCATTTCCGCGACTCGCGAGCCAAAGGAGGTAGCGCAACCACCCCGATTTGCATGAATGGGATTGCCTTGCTCTTTCCAAAGCATTACGAATCGCGACGCAGGCGCAATGGGGGGTGAGCTTTTCTCCGAGAGTGGTCTGCATCTTTTTTTTCTCAGAGAGGGGTTGTTGCCCATGACCAAGTCGATTGCTCTTTCGCTCGTTCTCGCCGCTTCGCTCGGCCTCGCTGCCTGCTCGGGCGGCACGGAAAACGCCGCGAACAACGCTGCCAACGCCGCCGAGAATGCTTCGAACGCTGCCGACAACGCCATGAACGCCGCGCTGAACGCTGCCGACAATGCCGCGAACGCTGCGTCGAACGCGACCAACAACGTCGCCAACGCGATGTAAGTCCCGTTTTCGGGAAGATTTCGGAAAAGGGTCGCGCCGGCAACGGTGCGGCCCTTTTTCATGGGAGAGACAGGATGCACCGCCGACGGGCGATCCTTTGCGCGCTGGTCGCCCTGGCCGGATGTGGCGCGGAGCCGGACGATGGCGTCGGCGGCGTCAGCGCCAGCGAGGCGCGCGCGCTGAACGAAGCAGCCGCCCTGCTCGACGCCCGGAGCGGCGCGGCGCGAGACGAGGCGGGGCTGAATCCCGCAGCGCGGGCGGCAGCGGCGGCCGATCGTCGCCGCATGGTGCCCACGCCCATCCCCGAAACAGCGGCACGATAAAGGGCCGCTCCTTGCGGAACGGCCCTTCCCGTTGTTCAGCGTCGCATCGGCTCAGCAGTTGCGGTCGATCGCCCGGCCCGCCAGCGCGCCCACGCCGGCACCGATGATCGCCCCTGTGGTGCCATCGCCCCGGCGGCCATAGCGGCCCGAACCCTTGCCGACTTCATTGCCGAGCAGGCCACCGGCGATCGCGCCGATGATGGTGCCGCCCGTGCCATTGTCCCGGCAGCGATAGCCGCCACGATAGCGGTCACCGCGATAATAATTGTTGCGATAATAACGATCGCCGCGGTAGCCGCGATAATAGTCGCCGCGATAGCCGCGATCGCCACGGTAGCCGCGATCACCACGATAATAATCGCCGCGCTCATAGCCGCGATAATAGCCGTCGCGGGCCATGGCCGGCGTGGCGGTGACGGCCAGGGAAGCAGCGCCCATCGCCAGAGCGGCTCCCATATTCACTAGAAACTTCATTTTCATGGCGTTGCTCCTTCCATAAGCCATCATCATGGGCGAGGGTCCGGAAAACGGGATTCGCCATTGATTGACGTCCTTATGGGCGATTCAGCTTGAGCCGCGCCTGAATGTCGCCGTCAGCCGCCGTTCACCTGCAAACGGCCTGCCACTGCTTTGCTGCGTCCTGCCGGATAATCGCCTATGGCACGGGATAATGACGCGAATCCTGATCGTGCTGGCGCTCGCCATCCTGCTGCTGCCAGCCCCTCCCCCCGGCAAACCGGAAGGCGTGCACCCCGGCGCGCTGCTCGTCACGGCGCGCGCGCTCGCGCTGAATGCCGGCGATCCGGCGGCGCGGCGGGCCGGGGATCTCCGCTATCTGGGCGGCTGGGAGCTGCGCAGCGCCAATCCGGGCTTCGGCGGCATTTCCGCGCTGCTGGCGTCGCCGACGGGCGACCTGCTGGGCCTGAGCGATTCCGGTGTGCTGATGGGATTCCATGTCGGGGCCGGCCCGCCACGGCGACGGCCCTTCATCGCCCCGCTGCCGGTACGCGCCCAGGACCGACACCGCCCCTGGTGGGCATGGGATGCCGAATCGATCACTCATGACCCTGCCAGCGACCGCTATTGGGTCGGCTTCGAACTGGAGCAGGCCATCTGCCGCTATTCCCCCGGCTTCGCCCGCGTCGAGGGATGCCGGACCTGGCCCGAGTTGGTCGCTTGGCCCAAGACCGGGTCGATCGAATCGCTCTCCCGCCTGCCGGACGGCCGCTTCCTGGCGATCGGGGAGATGGGGATGACGCCGGACGGGCGGCACGAGGTGCTGCTCTTCCCCGGCGATCCGGCCGACCATGGCACGGCCGACCCCATTCATCTGCGCTATGCGCCGCCGCAGGGCTATCGCCCGACCGACGTGGTGGCGCTGGATGCGCGGCACCTGCTGGTGCTGAACCGCCGGCTGACCTTGCAGGAATTGTTCACCGCGACGATCGCGATCGTCGACCTGCCCGAGCGGATGGAGCCGGGCGCGCTGCTCAAGGCGCGCACCCTCGCCCGGCTCGCGCCGCCGCTGCTAGCCGACAATTTCGAAGGCATGGCCTTGACCCGCGAGGCCGGCCGGCCGGTCCTCTGGGTTATTTCCGACGACAATCACGAATTTTTCCAGCGCACGCTGCTGCTGAAATTCGGGTTGGACTGACCCGGCCCCATTCTGAACGCAAAAAAGCGGCCCGGTGAGGGGCCGCTCCTTATGCCGAAACGAATCGAAACGAATCAGGCCGCGACGGCGGCCTTCTTCTTGGCAATGTCGCGCTTCAGGCGACGCGCCTTCAGCGACAGCTTGTCGTCGCTGGTCTTGAGCAGCCAGTTGTCCAGCCCGCCATTATGCTCGACCGAGCGCAGACCATGGGTCGACACGCGCAGCTTGACGCTGGTTTCCAGCGCTTCGGAGATCAGCGAGACGTTCTGCAGGTTGGGCAGGAACACACGCTTGGTCTTGTTATTGGCGTGGGAAACATTGTGACCCACCTGGCGACCCTTGCCGGTCAGCTCGCAAATGCGCGACATAGTCAATCAACCTTTGAATTCGGGTTCGTTCGGAAAGCCGCGCCGATAACGGGATTCCCTGTCCCCGTCAACCCGCAGCAAGGCTGGATCGCAACCCTTGGCGGTCCAGCGCGTTGAAAGGGCAACTAGCCCAAGGGAGGCGGATATGCGAATCATTGGTGGATTGCTGCTCATCATTCTGCTCGTACTGGCCGGCGGCATCGCCACGGGCTTCATCGACCTGCAAAAGACGCAGGAGGGTCGCCTGCCCGAAATCGCGGTCAAGGAAGGCGCGCTGCCCAAATATGAAGCGAGCGTGGCCAAGGTCGAGGTCGGCACGCGCAACGAAACGGTCGAAGTGCCCACGGTGGACGTGAAGAAGCCGTGAACGCTGTCTGATGCGCCTTCGGCGCGGTGCGGCACCGGCCCGCTCCTCCCACCCAACCACCCATATAATATTGCCGTTGGGTGGCCGAGCGGGGCATCGGGCCGGCTCTGCATCGCGTGCGCGCCTAATGTCGCCCAATCCTTTCACCCGATTGCATCATCCTGTAACGGCGGGGGATGGCTCCGCCCTTTCCCCTGCCCGCGCCCATGCGCCGCGCGCTCGACCTCGCCCGCGCGGCGGAGGCGGCGGGCGAGGTACCGATCGGCGCGGTGGTGACGAAGGACGGCGCGATCATCGGCGAGGGCGAAAATCGCAACCGGCGCGACCATGATCCCAGCGCCCATGCCGAAATCGTCGCGATGCGCGCGGCAGCGGCGCGGCTCGGCGATTTCCGGCTGACCGGCTGCGACCTCTGGGTCACGCTGGAGCCGTGCCCGATGTGCGCGGGCGCCATATCGCACGCCCGGATCGCGCGGCTCTATTATGCGGCCGCCGATCCCAAGGGCGGCGCGATCGAGCAGGGGCCGCGCCTCTTCACCCAGCCGCAATGCCTGCATCGGCCCGATGTCTATGGCGGCATCGCCGAGGCCGAGGCCTCAGCGCTGCTGCGGGCCTTCTTTCTCGCCCGACGGTGAATAGAGTATCCGGTAGACTTGATAGGGCATGGTCATGCCGGTCTTGAGCGCCACCGGGACCAGCCAGTCGGGCCGCTCGCCGCGCATCAGGCCAGCATAGAAGCCGCGCGGGCTGCGCGCCTGATAAATGGTGCCTTCGGGAAAATTGGGGCAGACCAGCAGATAGGTGGCATGATGCTTCGCGGCGATCGCGCGGAAGCCGCTCGCCGGACCGTCGAAGGCATGGTGGATGTCGAGGATCGTCGCGCCGTTGCGATGATAGGGACCGGCCAGCGCGCTGTGATGCGTGGTCGCCAGGATGCGCGGGCCGAGGTCCACCATGGTGAAGATGGTCGCGGCAGGCAGCTGGTCCAGTTGTTCCAGCGCCGGCAGGGTGCGGCAACGGCCATTGGCCTTCTTGATCGCGTCGTTCCGCGCGATGGCGGAGGGCCGCCATGGCCGGGGCTTGCTGCCCGTCGCCTCCTGCCAGAGCGTCACAGCCTGCGGATAGAGCGGATAGGCGAAGGCGATCAGGCCCAGCAGCGCCACGCCCGTGCCCGCCGCGATCCGCGCCCTGCGGCTGCCCGTCAGCACCGCCGCGACCAGCCGGTGCGCGGCCCACGCGGCGGGCGGGATCGCCAGCAACTGCGCCGCCGGCCCGGCGCGCAGCTGCCAGAAGAGCAAGGCGGTCGAAAAGAGCATCATCAGCCCCACCGTCGCCCAGGCCCAGAGCCGTTCCGCATCGCGCCGCGAATCCCACAGCGCCCAGAGCAGGCCGACAAGGCCCGCCGCCGGGATCGCCAGCAGCGGCACGACCAGGCTTTGCGCCTGCGCGGTGATCGGCTTCGCTTCCCGGATATTGGCGAGCCACAGCCGCTCCAGTTCGGGCGAAATCTGATAGGGGCGCAGGCATTGCGGCCAGTTCATCCAGAAGAACAGCGCCACCGCCCCGCCCACGACCGCGCCCGCGGCCAGCCGCGCCGGCCAGCCACGCAGGGGCGCCAGCGACAGGATCACCATGCCCGCGCCCGCCGCGCCGAACACCGCCACCCAGACGGGCGACAGCGCGTCGCAGACCATCGCCCGGTTGGCGTAGCTGGCGAAGAGCAGGTAGAAGAGCGAGGTCGCGCCCGCCAGGCTCAGCGCATAGGGCAGCATCCGCCGCTCCGCGCCCGGCCGGAACACCCAACGCAGCGCGATGAGGCCGCCGCCCGCCGCCAGATAGACGATCATCTCCATGCCGATGGCGATGGACAGCGCGCTGCTTATCCCCGCCATCACCCCGCCGCGCAGGCGATTTTCGTCGATCACCCCGGCCAGCATGGTCAGCGCCAGCGCCAGTTGCCAGCCATGATGGTCGATCCGCATCGGCGCATACATGCCCAGCCCCATCTGCGCGGCGAGCGGCGCCAGGACGGCAAGCACCCAGCCATTGGGTCCGGCCAGCCGCCGCCCGATAAAGCCCAGGCTCAGCATCAGCAGCAGCAGCGGCAGCAGCGGCGCGATGGCGCAGGCGAGACGATCGGCCAACCCCTGGTCGACGAAGGCGCGGAAGAAGAGGATCAGCCCGGCCAGCGGGATGTCGACGATGCGCGACCAGTGGATGTCGGCCCCGCCCGGCGGATCGAGCCGATACTGGCGCAGGTCGTACCAGCCCTGCCCCGCGAGCCAGTCCTTCACCTGGACATAGCGGATATTGTCGTCGGTATCGCTGAGCACCAGCCAGTGGACCGCCGGCCAGCGCGTCGCCACGAAGGTGACGGCGACGATGATCCACAGCAGGAAGGTCAGCCATTTCCAGTGGCGCGCGCCATGGACGGACAGGAGCGCCGCCAGCCGGCAGGCGCGCGCGCGCAGGGTTTCACCGCTATGCAAGGTCATGCGCGTGGATTAGAGGCTGCGCGTCAAAGCGCAACGGGGACCATCATGAAATTCGCGCAGCGGCTGTCGCCCGAACATCGGGCGCTGTTCTGGCAGATCGTCCGCTATGGCCTGACCGGCCTGTTCGTCACCGCCTGCCAGGCCGGCATCTACTGGTGCCTCGCCGCGCTTGCGGGGCTGCATGTCCAGATCGCCAACCTGATCGGCTATGGCGCGGCGGTCTGCATCGGCTATGTCTCGCACAGCGCCATCACCTTTCGCGGCCATGGCCAGGCCGATGACGGCCACGCCGCGCGCGGGGCGCGGTTCGTCGCCGTCTCGCTGGTCAGCTATGCGCTCAACGCGCTCTGGGTCTGGTTGTGCGTCACCCATATGGGCTGGCCCGCATGGTCGCCCATCCCCCCCATGATCTTCGTGACGCCGGGGATCGTCTTCCTGCTCAACCGGCAATGGGTGTTTCGCTAGACCCGTACCATTACCGTCATTCCCGCGAAGGCGGGAATGACGAATATTTGCCTGGCTTTCAGCCCTTCACCCCGGCTCCCGCGCCAGCAGGGCATCGGACCGGGCCAGCACCACCAGCGGCAGACCCGCTTCCGCCGCCCGATCGGCCGCCAGCCGCGTCGGCGCGGAAATGGTGACGAGCAGCGGACAATCGGCCAACGCCGCCTTTTCCACCAGTTCATAGGAGCAGCGCGAGGACAGCAGCGCGAAGCCGCCGTCCCAGCCCGCGCAGGCGCGCATCATCGCGCCGACCAGCTTGTCGAACGCATTGTGCCGGCCGACATCCTCCCGCACCAGCCGGATCGCCCCGTCCGCCCCGACCCAGGCGGCGGCATGGGCCGCGCCGGTGGCGGCGTTCAACGGCTGATGATCGCCGAGCGCGGCGAGCGCGCGGAAGATCGCCGCGCGATCCGCCCGCGTCGCCGCGCTCACGCGCGGCAGCGGCCGGATCGCCTGCTCCAGATTCTCGATCCCGCACAGGCCGCAGGCGCTGTCGGTCGCCCGGTGGCGCACCCGGTCCAGCAGCGCGCCGGTGCGTTCGGGTGGCAGCGTGGCGCGGGCGATGATGCCCTGCGCGGTGCGATGCACGTCGACATCGAACGGCGCATCCTCCGGCCCGATCAGCCGTTCGGCCAGCGCAAAGCCCAGCACCAGATCGTCCAGATGTTGCGGCGTCGCCATCAGCACGGCATAGCCAATGCCGTTGAATTCGATCGCGACCGGCACTTCTTCCGCCAGCGCGCGCTCGACCGCCTGCGTCGCGCCATCGGGCGTCAGCCGATCGAAGGACAGGCGGACAAGCGCCGTTTCCTGCTCCAGCAGATCGGTCAACGGGCGATCCGGCGGACGGCCGCGGCCGCGATCGGCGACAGCGCATCGGGCTTCTCCGCCGCGAGCAGCCCGATCCGCGCGCGCATGTGCGGGTCCCAGAAGCTGGCGATATGGTCCGCCGTCGCCGCGACCGCTTCCGCCTCGCCCTGCGCCGCCAGGTTGCGGGCAATCTGGTTGGCCATGTAGATCAGCCGGTCGCCGGTCGACATGACATCATTTTCGTCGCTCATCCCCGCGATCCTATTCGGCTGCTTCCAGCGGCGCAATGCGGCGGCTGTGGCGGGCCTGCTCGGCATAGTCGCGCTGCCAGTCGCTCGGCCCGTTGGACGCCGACACCTGCACCGCCGTCACCTTATATTCCGGGCAGTTGGTGGCCCAGTCCGAATAGTCGGTGGTGATGACGTTGGCCTGCGTTTCGGGATGGTGGAAGGTGGTGTAGACCACGCCGGGCGCGACCCGTTCGGTGAGGATCGCGCGCAGCGTCGTTTCCCCCGCCCGGCTGCGCAACGTCACCCAGTCGCCATCCTTGAGACCGCGATTGTCGGCGTCGCTGGGATGGATTTCCAGCCGGTCCTCCGGGTGCCAGGCGGTATTGGCGGTGCGCCGGGTCTGCGCGCCGACATTATAATGGCTGAGGATGCGCCCGGTGGTCAGCAGCAGCGGGAAGCGCGGCCCGGTCTTTTCATCCGTGGGCACATAGTCGGTCACGACGAACTTGCCCCTTCCCCGCACGAAGCCGTCGATGTGCATGGTCGGGGTGCCGTCGGGCGCGGCATCATTGGCGGGCCATTGCAGCGATCCTTCCGCGTCCAGCCGGTCATAATGGACGCCGGCGAAGGTCGGGGTGAGCGCGGCGATCTCGTCCATGATCTGCGAAGGATGATCGTAGGTCCAGTCGAGGCCCATGGCGTTCGCGACCAATTGCACGATCTCCCAGTCGGCATAGCCCTGGCCATTTGGGCCATTGAGTGGGGCCATGACCTTGCGCACCCGCTGGATGCGGCGTTCGGCGTTGGTAAAGGTGCCGTCCTTTTCGAGGAAGGTCGATCCGGGCAGGAAGACATGCGCGTAATTGGCGGTTTCGTTGAGGAACAGGTCCTGCACCACCACGCATTCCATCGCCGCGAGGCCCGCCGCGACATGATGGGTGTTGGGGTCGGACTGGAGGATGTCCTCGCCCTGGATGAACAGCCCCTTGAACGTCCCGTCGGTCGCCGCGTCGAGCATGTTGGGGATGCGAAGGCCCGGCTCGCTGTCGAGGGCAACGCCCCAGGCGGTTTCGAACAGCTTGCGGGTGGCATCGTCCGACACATGGCGATAGCCGCTATATTCATGCGGGAAGCTGCCCATGTCGCAGGCGCCCTGCACATTATTCTGGCCCCGCAGCGGGTTCACGCCCACGCCCTCGCGCCCGATATTGCCGGTGGCCATGGCGAGGTTGGCGATCGCCATGACGGTCGAGCTGCCCTGGCTATGTTCGGTGACGCCAAGGCCATAATAGATCGCCCCGTTCCCCCCGGTCGCGTAGAGCCGCGCGGCGGCGCGCACCGCGTCGGCCTTCACCCCGGTCAGCGGCTCGATCGCTTCGGGAGAGCGGGCGGGTTGCGACACGAAGTCCGCCCAGTCCACGAACTCGTCCCAGTCGCAGCGTGCGCGGATGAACGCCTCGTCATAGAGTTTCTCGGTGACGATCACATGCGCCATCGCCGTCAGCATGGCGACATTGGTGCCGGGGCGCAGGGGCAGGTGATGCTCCGCCTCGATATGGGGCGACTTGACCAGATCGGTGCGGCGCGGATCGACGACGATCAGCTTCGCGCCCTGACGGAGGCGCTTCTTCATGCGCGACGCGAATACCGGGTGCCCGTCCGTGGGATTGGCGCCGATCACCAGGATCACGTCCGACTGCATCACGCTGTCGAAATCCTGCGTCCCCGCCGACGTGCCGAAGGTGGTCTTGAGGCCGTAGCCGGTCGGCGAGTGGCAGACGCGGGCGCAGGTATCGACATTGTTGTTGCCGAACCCCTGGCGGATCAGCTTCTGGACGAGGAAGGTTTCCTCGTTGGTGCAGCGGCTGGACGTGATGCCGCCGATGCTGCGCGTGCCATATTGCGCCTGGATGCGGCGGAACTCCGACGCAGTATGGGCGATCGCCTCCTCCCACGACACTTCGCGCCACGGCTCGTCCACCGATGCGCGGATCATGGGGTTGAGGATACGGTCCTGATGCTGGGCATAGCCCCAGGCGAAGCGGCCCTTGACGCAGCTATGGCCGCGATTGGCCTTGCCTTCCTTCCACGGCACCATCCGCACCAGTTCCTCGCCCCGCATTTCCGCGCGGAAGGTGCAGCCGACGCCGCAATAGGCGCAGGTGGTGACGACGGCGCGGTCGGGCGTGCCGACCTCCACCACCGCCTTCTCGATCAGGCTGGCGGTCGGGCAGGCCTGAACGCAGGCGCCGCAGGACACGCATTCGGAGCCGAGAAAATCCTCGCCTTGCGAAGCGGCGACTTTGGATTCGAATCCCTTGTTCTCGATGGTGAGGGCGAACGTCCCCTGCACCTCCTCGCAAGCCCGCACGCAGCGCGAACAGACGATGCACTTGCTGGGATCGAAATCGAAATAGGGGTTCGACTGGTCCTTCGCCTGCCCCATGTTGGTCGCGCCGTCATAGCCGTAGCGCACGTCGCGCAGGCCGACCGCCCCGGCCTGATCCTGCAATTCGCAGTCGCCATTGGCGGCGCAGGTCAGGCAGTCGAGCGGATGGTCGGAGATATAGAGTTCCATCACCCCGCGCCGCAGCTGCTTGATGCGATCGCTCTGGGTGCGGACCACCATGCCCTGCGCGACCGGCGTGGTGCAGGAGGCGGGATAGCCATTGCGCCCCTCCACCTCGACCAGGCAGAGGCGGCAGGAGCCGAAACTTTCGACGCTGTCGGTCGCGCAGAGTTTCGGGATGGAGCCGCCCAGCAGCGAGGCGGCGCGCATGATGCTGGTGCCTTCGGGCAGGGTGACGTTCTGGCCGTCGATGGTCAGGGTGACGCTGTTGCCGGTGGCGAGCGCCGGTGGGGTGCCATGGTCGGTTTCGCGGGAAAAGCTCATTCCGCGGCCTCCTTCAAAGGCGCAGAAGCGCCGAAATCCTCGGGGAAATGGTCGAGCGCGCTCAGCACCGGATAGGGGGTGAAGCCGCCCAGCGCGCAGAGCGAGCCATATTTCATCGTATCGGCCAGGTCGCGCAGAAGGGCGGTCTGCGCGTCGAGCGAGGTGTCGATACGAGCGGGGGAACGGGAATAGAGCGCCTTGTCGAGATAGCCGCCGACCGCTCCACCCGCGCCTGACGGTGCGGCATCGCGCGCACCGATGATCCGGTCCATGATCTCCACCCCGCGGGTCGATCCGATGCGGCAGGGGGTGCATTTGCCGCAGCTTTCCACCGCGCAGAACTCCATCGCAAAGCGCGCCATATGCGCCATGTCCACGCTGTCGTCGAACAGGGTGATCCCGGCATGGCCGATGAGGCCACCCGCAGCCGTAAACGCTTCATAATCGAAGGGCAGATGGAACATGGACGGCGGGAAATAGGCGCCCAGCGGCCCGCCCACCTGGACCGCGCGCACCGGGCGACCGCTCGCCGTGCCGCCGCCGATGTCGTTCACCAGCTCGCCAAGGGTGATGCCGAAGCCGATCTCGTAGAGGCCGCCATGCTTCACATTGCCCGCCAGCTGCACCGGCATGGTGCCGCGCGACTTGCCGAAACCGACCGCCGCATAGGCGTCTGCTCCTTGGGCCAGGACGAACGGCACGGCCGCCAGGCTCAGCACATTGTTGATGACGGTCGGCTGGCCGAACAGACCTTGCAGCGCCGGCAGGGGCGGCTTGGCGCGTACCTGGCCTCGCTTGCCCTCGATGCTGTCGAGCAGCGCCGTTTCCTCGCCGCAGACATAGGCGCCCGCACCCTCGCGCACCTCCAGCACGAAGGGCGCGACCAGATGCGCCGACGCGTCGATCGCCGCGCGCATGGTCGTGATGCAATAGGGATATTCGGAGCGGATATAGATATAGCCATGGCCCGCACCCACCGCATGGGCTGCGATCGCCATGCCCTCGATCAGGCAGAATGGATCGCCTTCCATCAGCATCCGGTCGGCGAAGGTGCCGCTGTCGCCCTCATCGGCGTTGCAGACAATATATTTCTCGGCGCCGGGCGCATCCAACACCGTCTGCCACTTGATGCCGGTGGGGAAGCCCGCGCCGCCACGCCCGCGCAGGCCCGACGCCTTGACGGCGTCGACCACGGCCTGTGGCGACTGCGCCCGCGCCGCGGCCAACCCCTGCCAGCCGCCATGCGCGGCATAGTCGGCAAGGCTCAGCGGATCGGTGATGCCGCAGCGGGCGAAGGTGAAACGCTGTTGCGAGGCGAAGAAGGGCAGCGCCTCCACCCGGCCCAGCCGCGCCGCGTGCGTGCCATCCAGTATCGCCGCCACATCCCCCGGCCCGACGGGACCGAAGCCGATGCGGCCTTCGTCCGTCTCCACCTCGACCAGCGGCTCGATGCTGAACAGCCCGCGCGACCCGGTCCGCACCACATTGCAGCCGGCGTCGGCGAAGGCGCGTGCCACATCGTCCGCGCCGAGCGCGACGGAGGCCATGTCGCGACTCACGAACACCCTCATGCCGCCACCTCCAGCGCGATCCGCTCCAGCGCGGCGGCGTCGATTCGCGCCACCGGCCGGCCGTCGACCAGCGCATTGGGGCCGATGGCGCACAGGCCCAGGCAATAGACCGGCTCCAGGGCCACCTGCCCGTCGCCGCGCGTCTCGCCCATCGCCACGCCCAGACGCTGCGCCGCCGCCCGTTCGATCGCCGCGCCGCCGCGCGCCTGGCAGCTTTCCGCGCGGCACAGCTTCACCACATGGCGGCCGGGCGCCGCGCGGCGGAAATCATGATAGAAGGTGACGACGCCATGCACGTCCGCGCGGCTGAGGTTCAGCGCCTTCGCAATCGCCGGGACCAGCGCATCGTCGATATGCCCCGCCTCCGCCTGCACTGCATGGAGCAGCGGCAACAGCCGATCGCGCGTCGCGCCATGGCGCGCGGTCCACTCCGTGACAAAATCTTCCATCATGTCCTGCATCCCTGGCCTGCTGTCCTGGCCCGATTTTGGCCGCGATCCTGCGCCCGCGCGGCCGAGGGGTCAAATCGAAGCCTGCCATGGCTGATAGAAGAATCCTATCAACCGACCCGAAATCCCGGCGGCAGGCGCAGTTCGCGCGCGACTCCCAGCACCGCCTGCGCCAGCGGTCCCATCGGCGCGCTGTCCGACACGATCACGCCGACCCGGCTGCCCTCCCCCATATCCGGCAAGGGGCGCGTGCGCGCCCAGGCCAGCCCCTCCAGCAGTGTCGCATGACTGTCCGGAATGATCGAGCAGAGCCGCCCCTGCTGCACCAGCCCGAGCAGCGCGACATAGCTGTCCGCCGTCACCAGGGGTCGCAGCGCCAGCCCACGCTCGGCCAGCCGTGCGTCGAGAATCCGCCTGTTCTGCATCCCCTGATGCAGCAGGCAGAGCGGCAGCGTGGCGAGAGCCGCCCAGTCGAGCGGGTCGGGAATGGGCACGCCCGTCACCGCGCTCACCAACATGGTCCGCTCGACATAGAGCGGGACGGAGAGGGCATGGGCGGGCGGCTCGAAATCGAGATAGGTCAACCCCGCGTCCAGCTCGAACGCCGCCAGTTCGCGCTCGATCTGCCGGGATGTCAGCGCCCGCACCGAAATATTCAGCCCCGGATGCCGCGCCAGCATCGCTGCGGCGAGGCAGCCGATCGCGGGCATGGCGGCGGGGATCGCGCCCAGTCGCAGTTCGCCCTTCAACGGCCCGCGCGCCGTTTCCGCAGCCTGCCCCAGCGCCTCCGCCGCTGCCACCAGTTGCCGCGCCCAGGGCAGGATCGCCTCCCCCTCCGCCGTCAGCCCGGCATATTTGCGGTCGCGCCGGATCAGCCGCTTGCCCAGTTGCGCCTCCAGCGTCGCGATGCCGGCCGACAGGGTCGGTTGCGACACATGGCATTGGGCCGCCGCCCGCGCGAAATGGCCTTCGCGCTCCAGCGCCAGGAAATATTCGACGAGGCGGGTCTGCATATATCTGCTATAGTGCAGCCAGTCCCGTCTTTATAGAGGGCGACTATCACGGAGGCGGATATGCGCAACGGACCGATATTGGGCGCCGTTCTGGCCGGTGGACACTCCAGCCGTTTCGGCAGCGACAAGGCGCTGGCCCTGCTCGACGGAAAAAGGCTGCTCGACCATGCCGTGGCGGGGCTGGCGCCCCATGTGGCGGAGGTGGTGATCTGCGGCCGCCCCGACACCGAAGGCGCCGGGCTGGCCGACCGGCCGCATTCCGACATGGGACCATTGGGCGGCCTCAACGCGGCGCTGCACCATGCGCTCAGCCACGGTTTCGTCGGCGTGCTGACCACCGGCTGCGACATGCCCTATTATCCCGCCGACCTGCCCGCCGCGCTGATCGGCGACGGCGCCGCGATCCTGCAAGGCCAGCAACTGCTCGGCTGGTGGCCCACCTCGCTGGCGTTCGAACTGGACGCCCATCTGGGCGAGGAGAATAACCGCTCCATCGCCGGGTGGCTGGACCGCATCCATGTGCGGGTGGTGGAGATGCCGGGACTGGTCCTGCCCAACATCAACCGGCCGGAGGATCTGGCTAGCCTTTCCTCCTGACTCCATTCGGGCTGAGCCTGTGCCGACAGGGCGAAACGGACTTGAAGTCGGCGCTAAGCCGGCAACGCCACGCTCGCTGCCACGTCCGTCGGGCAGTGCGTGCCCGCCACCGCCTCCCCAATCAGCAGCAGGGTCGGGTCTTCGTCACTGATCGTCGCCACCAGGAAGGCGAGCGCAGAGAGCTTCCCCCGGATCAGCCGCTCGCTGGGCAGCGAGACATTGACCGCCACCATCACCGGCGTTTCGGGATCGCGCCCGGCGGCGATCAGCGACCGGCTGATCTCGCCCGCCGCCGCCCGGCCCATATAGATGCCGAGCGTCCCGCCCGGCCGCGCCAGCGCTGCCCAGTCCAGCTTGAGCGGCTCCCCGGCATTGAGATGTGCCGTCACCAAGGTCAACCCGCGCGCCACGCCGCGCAGGGTGAGCGAGGCATGGCCGCTCGCTGCCGCCGCGCTGGCCGTGGTGATGCCGGGGCAGATGCGGAAGCGCACGCCGTCGCGCGCCAGATGCTCCATCTCCTCCGCCGAGCGGCCGAACACCGATGGGTCTCCGCCCTTCAACCGCACGACGCGCTTGCCCGCCTTCGCCGCCGCCAGCAGCAGGTCGTTGATGCTGTCCTGCGCCTTGGAGTGGCGGCCCGAACGCTTGCCGACGCTCACCTGTTCGACACCCGTCGGGATCAGGTCCAGCACGCCCGGCCCCACCAGCGCGTCGTAGAATATGATGTCGGCGGCGGCGATCAGCTTTTCCGCCTTGCGGGTCAGCAGGTCCGGATCGCCCGGTCCCGCGCCCACCAGCCAGACTTCACCCGGCGCGATAAGGTCATTCGGCTGCATGGAGCGTCTCCTGCGTGGATTGGGCTTGAGCGAGGATATTGGCGATGGCGGGGCGGCACGATCCGCAATTGGTCCCGGCGCCCAGCGCCTTGCCCACGGCGGGCACGTCGACCAGTTGCTGGTCGCGAATCGCGGCAACGATCTGGTTCAACCCGATGTCGAAGCAGACGCAGATGGTCGCGCCCTTGTCCGGCTGGCTGCCCGGC
Source organism: Sphingobium sp. TCM1 (assembly GCF_001650725.1). Classification (GTDB taxonomy): domain Bacteria; phylum Pseudomonadota; class Alphaproteobacteria; order Sphingomonadales; family Sphingomonadaceae; genus Sphingobium. Next base: position 38,010 of record NZ_LXVX01000039.1, read on the forward strand.
CCGCGCGCGGCGAGCACCGAGCCGCCCACCCCTTCGACCTCCAACTGGCGGATCAGCCAGTCGCGCGAGGGCAGCAGGCCGGTGCGCGTCACGAACAGCACGCCGCGCAGCCTGCCCTCGCTGATGATCGCGACGCGGCGGGTGCCACGGGTCATGTCCATGGCCTCGACCCGGTCGCCCTTGGGCAGGAACGCCTCCAGCCGCGCAGGATCGCCATTGCCCGCGATCTCGTAGAGCGCGCCGCCCGGCACGCTGATCTTCGTCGCCCAGAGGCACGGCAGCCGCACCGGCTCCGCCCCGCGCAGGATGAGGAAGCCCTTCCACTCGGTCGCGACCTTCTCGACGCTGGCCGGGGTCGACTTGAAACCCGGCTGGCCCGAATGAGGATCGACCAACGGGCGCGGCAACAGGCCGGTGCGGCCGCCGCTGCTGGTCTGGTCGGTCCAGTGGATCGGGGTGAAGATCTCGCCCGGCCGCTGGCCGTCGCTCACGCGCACGCGGAAGATGCTGTTGCCCTGCGCGGTCTGGACCCGCGCCAGATCGCGGTCGACGATGCCCAGTTCCTCGGCGTCGCGCGGGTGGATTTCCACCAGCGGCTCCTCGCGGTGGCGCGCCAGCTTGGGGGCCAGGCCGGTGCGGCTCATCGTGTGCCACTGGTCGCGATAGCGCCCGGTGTTGAGCGTCATCGGCCACTGTTTCAGCGGCTCCTGAATGTCCATCTGCTTCGTCAGCACCAGCCGCGCCTTGCCGTCGGGCGTCGTGAAGCGACCATCGGCAAAGACCCTGCCCCCGCCCCAGCGGAACGGCTCCATCGCGTCATAGGCATCATTGCCGATCGTCGCCTGTGCCCGCAGGTTGAGCAGCCGCGCACCGTCATTCTGATAGGCGGTCAGGCGCGCATGTTCGCGCCAGATGTCGGCGGGCCGGTCATAGGCGAAGGCGTTGCGCCAGCCCATGCGGCGCGCGACCTGCGTGACGATCCACCAGTCGGGCTTGGCCTCGCCGGGCAACGCCAAAAAGGGGCGCTGGCGGCTGACGGTGCGGTCCGAATTGGTGACGGTGCCGTCCTTCTCGCCCCACCCGGCGGCGGGCAGGCGGACATCGGCATGGGTCGAGCTGTCGGTATCGGCCATGATGTCCGACACGACGAGGAAGGGAACCGCCTCCAGCGCCTCGCGGACCCGGCCAGCGTCAGGCAGCGAAACGGCGGGGTTGGTCGCCATGATCCACAGCGCCTTGATCCGCCCTTCGTTGATCGCGCGGAACAGGTCGACCGCCTTCAGCCCCGGCTTGGTCGCCATCGTCGGCGCGGCCCAGAAGCGGCCGACGCGCGCGACATTGTCGGGCGCGAAGTCCATATGCGCCGCCAGCGTCGAGGCAAGGCCGCCGACCTCGCGCCCGCCCATGGCATTGGGCTGGCCGGTGATCGAGAAGGGCGCCGCGCCCGGCTTGCCGATGCGGCCGGTGGCCAGATGGAGGTTGATGATCGCGTTGACCTGATCGGTCCCGCGGATCGACTGGTTGATGCCCTGGCTGAACAGGGTGACGGTGCGCGGCGTGGCGGCGAACAGCTTGTAGAATTGTTCCAGCAGCGCGGGCGCGATGTCGCAGGTTTTCGCCGTAGTCCACAGATCGTGGCCGTCGCGGATATGCTCCCAGAAGCCTTCGGGGGCGTTCACATGATCGGCCATATAGGCCGGATCGGTGATGCCCTGCGCCGCTACCCATGCGAGCAGCCCGTTCATCAGCGCGACGTCGGTGCCGGGCTTCACGGCCAGATGCAGGTCCGCGCCCTCGCAGGTTTCGGTGCGGCGCGGGTCGATGACGACCAGCTTCGTGCCGCGCGCGGCACGGGCGGCCTGGATGCGCTGATAGACGATCGGGTGGCACCAGGCGGTGTTGGACCCGACCAGGACGATCAGGTCCGCTTCTTCCAGATCGTCATAGCTGGCGGGCACCACATCCTCGCCGAATGCCCGGTTATGCCCGGCGACCGCGCTCGACATGCACAGGCGGCTATTGGTGTCGATGTTCGCCGAACCGATAAAGCCCTTCATCAGCTTGTTGGCGACATAATAATCCTCGGTCATCAACTGGCCGGAGACATAGAAGGCCACGCTGTCCGGGCCGTACCGTTCGACGGTTTCGCGAAATTTCTTCGCGACCAGGTCCAGCGCCTTGTCCCAGCTGGCGCGCTTGTTGCCGATCATGGGATGCAGCAGCCGACCGGTCAGCCCCACCGTTTCGCCCAGATGCGTGCCCTTGGAGCAGAGGCGCCCGCCATTGGCCGGGTGCGCCTCGTCGCCCTTGATGATGACCGATCGCGGCCCGGTCGGCGTGGCCGAAATGCCGCAGCCGACGCCGCAATAGGCGCAGGTGGTGCGGATGGCCTCTGTCATGCCTTACCTCTTGATCCAAAAAGGGAAAACTGGGTGGAGGCGCGTGCCGCAAGGGATGGCCGGCACCCATCCTCCACCCCGGCCCCTGCCGCCAGCGACAGGGACCGAAAGCTCATGCCGCCGCCTTCAGCGCGGCGGGGCGAGCGATGAGGATGCGGTCGCCATCCTGCCTGACCGCGATGGTCGGGGTGCAGCCCTCGTCCGCGCCCTGCGCCTCGCCGGTCTTGAGCGCGATGTTCCAGTTGTGCAGCGGGCAGGCGACGCTGTGGCCGTGGACGATGCCCTGGCTCAGCGGCCCCTTCTTGTGCGGGCATTCGTTGACCAGCGCGAAGATCTGGTCGTCGCCGGTGCGGAAAACGGCGATTTCCTTCTGCCCTTCGATCTGCACCGTGCGGGCGCCGCGCTGGGGAATGTCGGCCAGCGTTCCGATGTCGATCCAGTCGGTCATGTCGTTCACTCCGCTGCGATGGAGATGGGCTGGAGATGCTGATGCAGCTCGGCATGTTGGCCAGCGGCGCGCTCGGCCCAGGGATCGTCCTGGCTGAAGCTTTGCGAATAGAGGAAGCGGGCGCGCAGTGCTTCCCGGCCCGCCTCGTCCTCGACGATCCGGCTCTTGATATAGTCGACGCCGACCCGCTCGATCCAGGGCGCGGTGCGCTCCAGATAGCGCGCTTCCTCGCGATAGAGCTGGATGAAGGCGGCGCAATAATCGAGCGCCTCCTGCTCGGTCGCGACCTTGCAGAGCAGGTCGGTGGCGCGGACATGGATGCCGCCATTGCCCCCGACATGCAGTTCATAGCCCGAATCGACGCATACCACGCCGAAATCCTTGATCGTCGCCTCCGCACAGTTGCGGGGGCAGCCCGATGCCGCGATCTTGAACTTGTGGGGCATCCACGACCCCCAGGTCATCCGCTCGATCTTGACGCCAAGGCCGGTCGAATCCTGCGTGCCGAAGCGGCACCATTCGGACCCGACGCAGGTCTTCACCGTGCGCAGCGACTTGCCATAGGCATGGCCCGACACCATGCCCGCGGCATTGAGGTCGGCCCAGACGGCGGGCAGGTCTTCCTTTTTGATGCCGAAAATGTCGAGGCGCTGGCCGCCGGTGACTTTCACCATCGGGGCGTCATATTTCTCGACCACGTCCGCGATCGCGCGCAGCTCGCGCGGGTTGGTGAGGCCACCCCACATGCGCGGGACGACCGAGTAGGTGCCGTCCTTCTGGATATTGGCGTGCATCCGCTCATTGACGAAGCGGCTCTGCTGGTCATCCTGATATTCGCCCGGCAGCGCGCAGAGCAGATAATAGTTGAGCGCAGGGCGGCAGGAGGAACAGCCGTCCGGGGTCGACCAGTGCAGCAACTGCATCACCTCCGGGATCGAGCGCATATTCTGCGCCACGATCTCGCGACGGACATCGTCATGGGTGAAGCTGGTGCATTTGCACATCGTCTTGGGGCCGGACTTCACCTCGTCGCCCAGCACCACGCTAAGCAGATTCTCGACCAGACCGGTGCAGCTGCCGCAGCTGGCCGACGCCTTGCACCCGGCGCGAACCGCGTCGAGGGAGCAATTGCCCGCTTCGATGCAGGCGACGACCTGGCCCTTGCTGACGCCGTTGCAGCCGCAGATCTCGGCATCGTCCGAGAGCGCCGCAACGGCCGCCTTAGGGTCCAGCGCGCCCCCTCCCGAGGCGAAGGCCTGGCCGAAGATCAACAGGTCGCGAATGTCGCTGACATCCTCTTCGCGCTTCAGCAGGTCGAAATACCAGCCGCCGTCCGCCGTGTCGCCATAGAGCACCGCGCCGACGATCCGGTCTTCCTTGACGATGACCCGCTTGTAGACGCCGCGCGACGCATCGCGCAGGACGATATCCTCGCAACCTTCGCCACCGGAGAAGTCACCGGCGGAGAAAACGTCCAGCCCGGCGACCTTGAGCTTGGTCGACGTGACCGAACCCTTGTATCCGCTGTGCTGGTCGGTCAGGCCGTCGGCCAGGCTGCGGCACATGTCCCACAGCGGCGCGACGAGGCCGTAGACATTGCCGTCATGCTCGACACACTCGCCGACCGCCAGCACGTCGGGGTCGCTCGTGACCATGTGATCGTCGACCTTGATGCCGCGATTGACCTCCAGCCCCGCTTCGCGGGCCAGCGCCGTCGACGGGCGGATGCCCACCGCCATGACGACCAGGCTCGCCGGGATTTCGCGGCCGTCCTTCAGACGGACGCCCTCGACCTTGCCGTCGCCATAGATGGCTTCGGTGTTGGCGCCGGTCAGGATGGTCTGGCCGCGTGCCTCCAGCGCGCTCTTGAGCAGCCAGCCGGCGGCCTCGTCGAGCTGCCGCTCCATCAGCGTGTCCATCAGGTGGATGACCGTCACCTTCATGCCGCGCAGGGTCAGGCCATGCGCGGCTTCCAGGCCCAGAAGGCCGCCGCCGATCACGACCGCGTCCCCGCCCGCATCGGCGGCGGCAAGCATGGTGTCGACATCCTTCATGTCGCGGAAGCTGATGACGCCGGGCAGATCCTTGCCCGGAACCGGGATGATGAAGGGATCGGAGCCGGTGGCGATCAGCAGCTTGTCATAGCCCATGGTGCGACCCGAGTGGCTCGTGACGGTCTTGGCGGTGCGGTCGATCGCCGTCACCGGATCACCCGCGATCAGCTCTATGCCATTGTCGGCATACCATTCGCGCGTGTTGATGATGATGTCGTCGAAGCTCTTTTCGCCGGCCAGCACCGGCGAGAGCATGATGCGGTTATAGTTCACATAAGGCTCTGCGCCGAAGATGGTGACGCGGTAGCGTCCCGCATCCCGCGCCAGCAGTTCCTCGACCGCCCGGCAACCGGCCATGCCGTTGCCCACGACCACCAAATGTTCACGGACATCCTCGAACGGCACCAGGATGTCGTCCTGCGCCTCCGTCCGATCCTCGTCCTTGACCTGAAACTCCATCCCTGCGTCTCCGGAAAAGAAAAAACAAAAAGGCCGCCATCCGGACCCCCGGTTCGAAAACCGAAAGTCTGGATGGCGGCCTTGCCATCATTTGCGCCTTGCTGATCCGTCCCTGGACCAGTGCGGCTATGGTAGGAAGGACAACCTCGTCCTTTGCACTGCAACATAAAGCGAATCGTCGGCCAGCTCAAGCGATTCCACGCCGCGCTGGCGAAAAAGCTGGGGCGGCGGTCCGTAACGGCCGCCGCCCTCCTCTCCAACTCAGATGCGCGCGCCGGTATTCCAGGTCGCACGCCACTTGGTCTTGACCAGCGCGACGCCCGCAAAGGCCAGGATCGCAAGGCCGGCAAAGATCAGGAAGCCCGGCGCGAAGCTGCCCGTGAACTGCTTGGCGATGCCCAGCGAACTGGCCAGGTAGAAGCCGCCAATGCCGCCCGCCATGCCGACGAGGCCGGTCATGATGCCGATTTCCGCCTGGAAGCGCTGCGGCACGAGCTGGAAGACCGAGCCATTGCCGGTGCCCAACGCCAGCATCGCCATCACGAACAGGCCGAGCGCACCGACCAGCGTGGTCGAATAGGCGACACCCGCCAGCGCCAGCGCGGCGACGACATAGACCATCATCAGCGCCTTGACGCCACCGATCCGGTCGGCCAGCGCGCCGCCCATCGGCCGCACCAGCGACCCGGCGAACACGCATCCTGCGGTGCAATATCCCGCGACCACCGGGGTCAGGCCGAACTGGTCGGTGAAGTAGATCGGCAGGCTGGCGGCGAGGCCCACGAAACCGCCGAAGGTCACCGCGTAGAAGGCCATCAGCCACCAGGCATCGGCCTGCTTCAGGGGCGCGAAATAATCGACCAGCTTCTTGGGCGCGGGCGCGTTGGGCGCGTCCTTCGCCATCACCATATAGGCGATGAACACGATCGTCAGCGGGATGCAGGCCAGGCCCAGCACCGAATTCCAGCCGAACAGCTTGGCCAGCCCCGGCGCGAACAGCGAGGCAAGCACCGTGCCCGAATTGCCCATGCCGGCCAGACCCATCGCCTTGCCCTGATGTTCGGCCGGATACCAGCGGCTGGCGAGCGGCAGCGCGATCGCGAAGCTCGCCCCGGCAAAGCCCAGGATCACGCCCAGCGCCAGCGTGCCGGCGAAGCTGTCGATCCCCGCCATCCAGGCGGTGAACAGCCCGGCGATCACGATCACCTGGCTGATGGCGCCCGACATTTTCGGGCCGATGCGGTCGACCAGCAGGCCGTTGACCACGCGCAGCAGCGCGCCGGCCAGCGTCGGCGTCGCGACCATCAGCCCCTTTTCGGCGGGGGTCAGGGCCAGCGTCTTGGAAATCATCGGCGCCAGCGGACCCAGCAGCACCCACACCATGAAGGCGAGGTCGAAATAGAGAAAGGCGGCGATCAGCGTCGGCGTGTGGCCGGCCTTCCAGAAGCTCGTCGCGGGCGCGGGCGCCCGGCCCTCTTCCTCGCGATCCCAATAAGCGGTTGCCATGCTACGTCCCCAATTAAAGCAAATGGACATGAAAAAAGCCGCAGGCCGGACATCACCATGGGGTGAGCCCGGTCAGCGGCTTTGCTGTAAAATCTGGTGAGGAAACGCGATCCCCACCTTGGGACGGCGCATCCGATTTACGTGCGCTTCATCGCGCGACTCCGATAGTATCTCGCGATTCGCGCCATGTTGCAAGGCACAAAAATCAAGGCCGCTCAGCGCGGCTGCGCGAACCCCGCCAGGAAATCGTCGATCTTTTCCGGATCGAACACCCGCCCGTCGAAAAACCGGTCCGGCCCCAGGGTCAGTTCGCCCCGGCGCGATCCCACCGCCAAGGGCAGGTCGACCGCCCCTTCCAGCTTCATGCTGGCACCGGGCATCGGCACGTCGCTGTCCGCCAGCGCGCGGCGGAAAATGTCCGGACGGAACACCGCCCCGGCCTTCGCCGCGGTCGCGGCGTCATGCGCCACCATGTTCCAGCGCACCAGCTGCGAATAGATCCACAGCGCCTGGCTGCGCCAGGGAAAGGGCGTCGCTTCGCGGCTGAACAGCATGAAATCAGGATTGGCGATCGCCGGCTCGCCCGCCCGCGCGACGATCCGGCCGCCCAGCGCGCGCAGGATCAGCTCGGCGGGCTGGTCGACATAGCGCGCCGCCGCCATCAGCTCGGCCAGCGCCGCATGGTTCGCCGGATCGTCGCACCAGGCCGCCGCCCGCGCCAGCGCGCGCAGCAACCGGTCGACAGTATCGGGATTTTCCTCCAGCCAGGGCTCGCGGAAGGCCAGCACCTTCTCCACGCCGCGCCGCCAGATGCGCTCGCCGATCGCCGCCGTCTCCGCCAGCCCCGCCTCCACCGCCGCGCTGCCCCATGGCTCGCCCGCGATGAAGCCGTCAATCTCGCCCGCGCGCATCGCCTCTACCGTCAGCGACGGCGGCAGCACGCGCAGCACCACATCCTTGTCCGGGTCGACCCCCGCGCTCGCCAACCAGTAGCGCAGCATGATCGCATGACTGGAAAAGCGATGGACGACGCCGATCACCGGCTTGCGCCGCCACAGGCCGATCGCGGCGGCGAAATCATGCGCGGTGCCCAGCGGGTCGGCCAGCCGCGCGGCGACGTCCGGCTCCAGCGCCTTGGCGAAATCGGTCGCCATCACCAGCATGTTGCCGTTGACGTTCAGCTTGTAGGGCGCGGCCAGCGGCGCGGCCTGCTGGCTGAGGCCCAGCGTCACGGCGACCGCCAGCGGCGCCAGCATGTGCGCGGCATGGACCTGCCCGAACACCAGCCGGTCGCGCAGCGTCGCCCAGCTGGTCGTCCGCACCAGCTGGAGCGCCAGCCCCTCCGCCTCGGCAAAGCCCTGCTCGCGCGCTGCGATCAGGACAGCGGCGTCGGTCAGCGGCAGGAAGGCGATCTTCAGTTCGGTCGTCATAGCCCTCCTCCCAGCAGGTCGCTGGCGGTGATCAGCGCCTGCGCCACGTCCACGATCTTCTTGCCCTGGTTCATCGCGCTCGACCGCAGCAGCGCATAGGCATCCTGTTCGGAAAGGCCGCGCTGGTTCATCAGGATCGACTTGGCGCGGTCGATGATCTTGCGGTCGCTGAGCGCGGTGCGGGCCTCGTCCAGCTCGGTCTGGATCTTGGCGAAGGCGTTGAAGCGCCGCACCGCCAGTTCCAGCACCGGCTTCACCCGCTCCTTGCGCAGGCCGTCGACGACATAGGCAGACACGCCCGCGTCGATCGCCGCGCCGATCATGCTGTCGTCCGACTGATCGACGAACATGGCGATCGGCCGGGCGAGCGCGCGGCTGACGGTCAGCATCTCCTCCAGCGTGTCGCGGCTGGGGCTGCCCAGGTCCATCAGCACCACGTCGGGCGCCATGCGCTCCAGCCGCGCGACGAAGGCGCCACGCGGCGGGACGATGTGGATATCGTCATAGCCCGCCTCGCGCAGCCCCTCCTCCAGGACGGTCGCGCGAAGCCCGCTGTCGTCGATGATGACGATTCGCATCTACCCTGCCTCTCTCGCCCCGTAACTGACCGCGATGCTGCGCCGCGTCAATCGGCGCGGCGGAATGCGAAGCCACCCCTGTCCGCGTCCACGCCCCGGTTCCCCGTCTCCAGGCCCGGCGCCCCCCGCCGCCTAGAAGCTCGCCTTGATCCCGTCGATCACGAACTGCGCCGCCAGCGCCGCCAGCAGAACGCCCAGCAGCCGCGTGATGACTGCCTCGATCTTCCGCCCCAGCAGCGCCATCAGCGGCCCAGCCGCCAGCAGCGATCCCAGCATCAAAGCCAGCGTCAACACCACCGCGCCCAGCACGACGCCGCGTTCGGCGATGCCATTGGCGCGCGACATCAGCAGCATGACCGTGGCGATCGATCCCGGCCCGGCGATCATCGGCATTGCCATGGGAAAGACCGACACATCCTCGACATGCGGCTCTTCGGCGTTCAGCTTCTGCGCCCGGTCCTCGCGCCGCTGGGTGCGCTTTTCGAACACCATGTCCATCGCGATGATGAACAGCATGATGCCGCCCGCGATTCGGAAACTGTCGAGCGCGATGCCCAGCACGCCCAGCAGCTGCTTGCCCCACAGCGCAAAGACCAGCAGGATCGCCGCCGCGATGCCGACCGCGCGGATCGCCATCGCGCGGCGCTGCGCCTGGCTCGCGCCGGCGGTCAGGCTGGCATAGATGGGAGCGCAGCCCGGCGGGTCGATCACCACGAACAGGGTGACGAAGGCGGAAAGGAAAAGTGCGATCATGATCCGGCCACTCCGCTCGCCTGCACCCTGTCGTCGATCACGGTTTCATAGGTTTCGCCGGTCCACATCTTCACCGTGACGCGGCGGCTCAGGTCGGGCGCGACATCGGCGCTCCAGACCAGGCTCTCGTCGGGCGGCGGCGGCATGTCGCTCCCCTTCCCCGGCTTTGCGCCCGGCGGCGGTCCGTCCGGGCGGGCGCCGCGCTTGCAGGTGGCGACCTTGCCCGTCAGGAACTCGGGCACGGCGCGGGGCGCGGCCAGCCGGTCACCATGATCGAGAATCCACTGCCAGCGCCCCTTCCTGTCGCGCCGCCAGATCGTCGTGAAATAGCCGGCCGATCCGTCCGGCCGCGTCCAGTTGCCGGTGCTGGCGGCCAGATTGCCGTCACAGGAGACATGGACGATGGACGGCGCCCAGCTCACCGATGCGGGCGGGTCGGCCTGCGTCTTCAGCCAGTCCCTGGCCAGCACCTTCTGCGGCACGAACATCACAGCGTCGTCGGCCGCCGTCGCGCGGAAGGCGGTCCATTGCCCCTTTTCCTGCGCCAGCCGGTTGAAGGCGATTTCCGCCGCGATCACCGAACTGGGATCGGGCTGGAAGCGCATCGGGGGTTTCGCGGCGACCAGCGCGAAGAGGCTGGCGGTCAGGAGCGCCAGCCGCCCCTTCACAGCCCCTCCGGCTTCGCGAGTCCGGCGCGGGCATGGGCGGCGACCAGCGTGTTGCGCAGCAGCACCGCGATCGTCATCGGGCCGACCCCGCCGGGCACCGGGGTGATGGCGCGGACATGGGCCAGCGCCTCGGCGGTGGCGACGTCGCCGACAATGCGGCTCCTGCCCTCTTCCTCGGTATCGGCGACGCGATTGATGCCGACGTCGATCACGGTCGCACCGGGCTTGATCCATTCGCCCTTGACCATTTCCGCGCGGCCGACGGCGGCGACGACGATGTCGGCGCGATGGACGACGCTCGCCAGGTCATGGGTGCGGCTGTGCGCGATGGTGACGGTGCAGTTTTCCGCCAGCAGCAGCTGCGCCATCGGCTTGCCGACGATGTTGGAGCGGCCGACGACCACCGCCTCCATGCCGCTGAGGTCGCCCAGCTCATCCTTCAGCAACATGATGCAGCCCATCGGCGTGCAGGGCACCAGCGCCTCCTGCCCGGTCGCCAGCCGTCCTGCATTGACGACATGGAAGCCGTCCACATCCTTGGCCGGGTCGATCGCGCCGATCACCGCGGCCTCGTCTATATGCCGGGGCAGCGGCAGCTGGACCAGGATGCCATCGACCCGCTCATCATGGTTCAGCTCCTCGATCAGGTCGAGCAGGTCGTCCTCGCCGATGCTGTCGGGGCGCTTGAACTCGAAGCTCTCCATGCCGACCGCGACGGTCATCTTGCCCTTGGAGCGGACATAGACGCTGCTTGCCGGGTCTTCGCCGACCAGCACGACCGCCAGGCCCGGCTTGCGGCCGGTCCGTTCGGTGAAGTCCGTGACGCCGCTGGCAATCTTGTCGCGCAGTCCCGCCGCGAAGGCCTTGCCGTCAATGAGCTTGCCGATGGTCATGTCTTTTCTACCCATGTATCGATAAGGGCGACGAGGCGCGCCGACGCGCGTCCTCCGCCGATGATCCTCAGCCGCTTTAGCCGGTTGGTGTCGCCCGATTCCAGCAAAATCGCCCCTTTGGGCCAATCCAGCCGTTTCGACAGCAGGGCAATCAACGCGCCATTGGCCCTGCCCTTTTCCGGTACCGCGCGCACGCGGGCCGACAGCCAGCGCGCGCCGTGCGCGTCGGTCCAGCCGCCGCCCAAGTCATCCTTCGCCGCTCCGGGGGTCAGCCGGACGCTCAGCAGCAGGTCGTTGCCGGCCTGCGTCCAGACGGTCACACCATTCCGAAGAGCGGCGGCAATATGGCCTGGCGGATGATGAGGATGGCGAGCAGCACGACCATCGGCGACAGGTCGAGCGCGCCGAGGTCCGGCATCACCCGGCGGATGGGGTTATAGATGGGCGCGGTCATCCGGTCGAGCGCGACCATGACGGTGCGGACGAAATCATTGCCCATGTTGACGACATTGAAGGCGATCAGCCAGCTCATGATCGCCTGGATGATGATGATCCACCACAGCACATCCAGAAGGATGACGATGATCTGATAGAGGGCGTAGGACACACAGGTCTCCGTAGGATGCTTGGACGCCGCTCTAGCCGAGGCAGCCACCTCGCCACAAGCCTAGCGTGTCGCAACAATGGTGCGACGCAAAATCCACCAACGACAGGACAAATTCTGCCGCCGGGGCCGGGCCACCCCCGCTTGCGGCTATCAGGCTGCGGGAAGCGTGCCGGGCCGGACATGGCCCAACATATGTGTTACATAGTCGGCTTTCCCCAGCGCCACCCCCTGCGCCCGCAAGATCGCGTAGGCCGTCATGAGGTGGAAGTAGAATTGGGGCAGCGTCCAGTCCCGCGCATATTGTTCGGCCGTCAGGTCCAGAACCATGCCGTTGGGCAGCGCGTGCGCGATCGCCGCACTGGCATCCATGTCCAACGCGTCGGTCGGCAGTCCTTCCAGCAGGGCGACGGTTTCGGCGATCCGGGCCTTGGCGTCGACGATCGAACCGGGGCGTTCCCCCGCGTCGCGCCCTTCGTTCAACAGCGCGTCCAGAGATGCCGGAAACGGCTCGCCCTGCAATCGACACACCGCTTCCCACGCCTGCACGCAGGCAAAGCGGATCTGCGTGGACAGTGGAAACATGTCGGGCGCCAGCCGCGCCGACAGCAAAGCCTCCGCATCGGCGGCAGAACATTGCGCCTGCGCCTTGTCCAGCCAACCCGACAGCGTCTTCAACATCTGCACATAGGTCGGCACGAGAAATGTGGTGAGCGTCATGACGGCACCTACTTCCGCACCAGCGTGCCCGCGCCGCGATCGGTGAAGATTTCCAGCAGCATCGCGTGCGGTACCCGCCCGTCCAGGATGACCGCGGCGTCCACCCCGCCCTCGACCGCGCGGACGCAGGTTTCCAGCTTGGGGATCATGCCGCCGCTGATCGTGCCATCCTCTTCCAGCACATGGATGGCGGCGGGGTCGAGGTCGGTCAGCAACTGGCCCTGCTTGTCGAGCACGCCCGCGACATCGGTCAGCAGGAAGAAACGCGCGGCCTTCAGTTCCGCCGCGATCGCGCCGGCCATGGTATCGGCATTGACATTATAGGTATGGCCGTCGGTGCCGATGCCCACCGGCGCGACGACCGGGATGATGCCGTTCTGCGCCAGCGTGTCGAGGATCGAGCGGTCGACCGAGACGGGATCGCCGACGAAACCCAGGTCGACATTGCGCTCGATGCCCGAATTGGGGTCCGCCTCCCGCTTGCCCAGCACCTTCTCGCAGACCACCAGCCCGCCGTCCTTGCCCGAAATGCCGACCGCGCGGCCGCCCGCGCCGGCGATCCAGCCGACGATTTCCTTGTTGATGGACCCTGCCAGCACCATTTCGGCGATCTTGGCGGTTTCCGCGTCCGTCACGCGCAGGCCGCCGACGAACTGCGATTCGACGCCCAGCTTCTTCAGCATCGCGCCGATCTGCGGCCCGCCGCCATGGACGACGACGACATTGATGCCGACCGCCTTCATCAGCACGACATCCTCGGCGAAATCGCGCGCGGCTTCGGGGTCGCCCATGGCGTGGCCGCCATATTTGACGACGAAGGTCTTGCCCGCATAGCGCTGCATGTAGGGCAGGGCTTCGACGAGGGTTTCGGCCTTGGCGAGGAGGGCCGGATCGGGCGCGTGCTTGCTGTTCATGCGCGCGCGCATAAGACCATATGCCCCGCATCGCAAGTTTTGCGCGCCGCCGCCGCCCCGCGCGAGACTGGCGGCCCACGCCGTCCGCTTCGCGCGCGGTCGGGAAGCGGAGCGCGCAAGGCACGTATTTTTCGGCAGGAAGGCGCAAGTCCCGCCCCCCGTTACAACGCCGGCGACACTCTAAAATTAGTTAGCTAAGCAATGAAAAAGCGCCATGTCGAACCAGCTGTCCAGTTCGCTGTCGCCCTGGCGCGCTCAGCGATCCAGCCGCCGCCCCAGCCCGACCAGCAGATAGATGACCGGCGGCACCAGCAGGGCGGACAACAGCACCTTGGCCATCATCTGGCCCAGCAGCAGTTCGCCGATCGGAAACACGCCATAGAAAGCGATGGTGACGAACAGCAGGGTGTCGACGATCTGCGACAATATGCTGGCCGCGGCCGCGCGCAGCCACAGCAGTTGGCTACCCTCCTGCCCCTTGAGCGCCGCGAACAGGGTGACGTTCAGCGTCTGTGAAATGCCATAGGCGATGATCCCGCCCAGCCAGATGCGCGGCGTGCCGCCCATCATCATCGCGAAGGCTTCGGCACGCTTGGGGTCCATGTCCCCCGCGGCCGGTGCGGCCAGCACGACGATCGACAGCAAGATCGACGCGATCAGCGGCAGGAAGCCGATCTGCACCAGCCGGCTGGCGACGGCGCGGCCATGGAGTTCGGCGACCGCGCTGGAAATGGTGACGAGCAGCAGGAAGGCGAAGATCCCCGCCTCCACCGCCAGCGGCCCCAGCCCGACCATCGGCCCGATGCCCGACAGCGGCCCCAGCGCGACCTGCTTGTTCCCCAGCACGCCCGCAATACAGACCATGCCGCCATAGAAGATGGAAAAGACGAAGAGCGAGCGGCTGATGGGCGCGGGCGTGGAAGTCATCTGCCGCCCTTAACGGCAATTGCAGGGCGGGGGAAGATGGGGGTTCAGGGGTGGGGCGCCAAGCGTGCGCCGGATCGAGACGTTGCGCTCGCTCCCTGCCCGTCCCCGAAACCCGCCGATCGGCCTGCCCTACACGCCCAGCAGTTGATATTTCACGCCCATCGCCTGCGCCAGGTTGCGCAGCCGGCGCTCCACCGCCTCGCCATAGAGATCGGCGTCCTCGCCGCGCATGTGCAGGTCGATCCGATCGCCCACCCGCGCAAGATGCGACACCGCCAGCGGCCCTTCGACGCCGCCCGACAGACGCTGGGCCAGGCGGATGGCCAGCCCCCAGAGCGCGGCGCGGCGGACGGCCTCCGGCCTGGCGATGCGGTCGATCCCCGGCGGCATGTTGAGGCCCCCGCCGAAATGGCTGTGCAGCGCCTGCCCCAGCATCGCCCGTTCCGCCGCGGTTATGCCCACCCAGTTGCTGTGCAGCGCGATTTCCACGCCACGTTCGGCGCGGAAGTCCGGGTTGGCGCGCCAGCTCACGTCGGCGAGCAGGCAGGCAGCGCGGCGGATGCGCCGGGCGGCGGCATCATCATCGGGAAAGAGCGGCGCGATCCAACGGTCGATGCGGTCGCCATGGCCACGAAAGCGCGCCTGCGCCTCCCCTTCCGCCTCGGCCGCGACCAGCAGCGGGTCATGGGCGCGAATATCCTCCGGCAGATCCTCGTAGAGCAGCCCTTCGCGCAGGCCATAGGCCGACACGACGAGGCGGCTGGACTTGAGCTGCCGGACCACCACCGACAGAAGGGCCGCCGCGTCGGGCAGGGTCGGCACGCGCGATCCGGTCATGGCCGGGATCTGCTTCAGCCGCACCCGGTCGACATGGGACACGATCCGGGTCAGCTGCTCGGCGCGCGCCGCCGTCATCTCATATTGGTGGACCACGGGCAGCGGGAAATGGGTCAGCTGCATGTCGAACCGCGCCAGCGCCCGCCACGACCCGCCGACCAGGTAGAAGGGCAGCCCCGGCTCGGGCTTCCACCCGGCCTTGTCCAGCATCTTGGCGACGGTGCGCTCCAGCGCGCGTGGCCCCTTGGCGCGTATCTGCGGCAGCCGCAGGACGCCCAGCGGCAGGGAGATCGTCTGTTGGACCACCCCGCCCCGCACCCGCGCCAGTTCCAGGCTGCCGCCGCCCAGATCGCCGACGATCCCGTCGGCGTCGGGAATGCCCGACAGCACGCCCATCGCCGCGCCGATCGCTTCCTGCGCGCCGGTCAGCAGCTCGACGGTCAGGCCCATCTCCGCGGCGCGGGCGATGAATTCGGCGCCGTTGGTGGCATCCCGAACCGCCGCCGTGGCGACGCAGCGTATCGCCGTCACCTTCATCGCGCGGCAAAGATGGGCGAAGCGGCCGATCGCCCGCAGGCCGCGATCCATCGCCTCCGGCTCGATCGCGCCGGTTCTGGCCAGCGACGCCCCCAGCCCCGCCATCACCTTTTCGTTGAACAGGATGAAGGGGATGCGGCGCGGCCCGTCATAGACGACCAGGCGCACGCTGTTGGAACCGATGTCGATGATGGCGGTGCGCGCATGGGCCGGTTCGGGCGATGTCGCCATCTGTTCGGCGACGGCGCGGACACGGCTCAGCATCGAGTTCATGGGCGTCAGGCTTTCCCGCGCAGGCGCAGGGTCGGCACCGCTTCATTGTCGAACGCGGCACCGCGCCCGGACAGCGACGGGTTGGTCATGAAATAGCGATGCAGATTGAACGGCTTTTCGCCCGGCTCCAGCCGCGTATAATGGCCGTCCCGGTCCAGCGACCAGCTCTGTTCGGTGTCGATCAGATTGGCCACCATGACCTGGTCCAATATCTGGTCATGGACCGTCTCATTTTCCACCGGCGCCAGAAATTCGACGCGCCGGTCGAAGTTGCGCGGCATCCAGTCGGCCGAGCTGATATAGACTTTCGCGCCATTGTTGGGCAGCGCCTTGCCATTGCCGAACACGGCGATGCGGCTATGCTCCAGGAAGCGGCCGACGACCGACTTCACCCGGATATTCTCCGACATGCCCGGCACGCCGGGCCGCAGGCAGCATATGCCGCGGATGATGAGGTCGATCTGGACGCCCGCGTTGCTGGCCGCATAGAGTTTCTCGATGATCGCCGGGTCCACCAGACTATTCATCTTGGCCCAGATGGTTCCAGGCCGCCCGGCGCGGACATGCTCGATCTCCGCATCGATGCAGGCGCACAGCGTGTTGCGCAGGTCGCGGGGCGACATGACCAGTTTCTCCAGCCGCTGCGGCTCGACATAGCCGGTGATATAGTTGAACAGGGCGGCCGCATCGCGCCCATAGGCCGGATCGGCGGTGAAAAAGCTGAGGTCGGTATAGATGCGCGCGGTCACCGGATGATAATTGCCGGTGCCGAAATGGCAGTAGGTGCGGAACTGCTCCCCTTCGCGGCGGACCACCATCGACACCTTGGCATGGGTCTTCCAGTCGATGAAGCCATAGACCACCTGCACGCCCGCGCGTTCCAGCGCGTCGGCCCACATCAGATTCTGTTCCTCGTCGAACCGGGCCTTCAGCTCGACCACCGCCGTCACCGACTTGCCCGCCTCCGCCGCGTCGATCAGTGCGCGGATGATCGCCGACTGCTTGCCCGCGCGATAGAGCGTCTGCTTGATCGCAACCACATCGGGGTCGGTCGCCGCCTGCTTCAGGAAGGAGATGACGACGTCGAACGCCTCATAGGGGTGATGGACGACGATATCCTTGGCCCGGATCGCGGCAAAACAGTCGCCGCCATATTCGCGGATGCGCTCGGGAAAGCGCGGGGCATAGGGTTCGAACTTGAGGTCGGGACGGTCCACGTCGACGATGCCGGACAGGTCACCGATTCCGATGAAGCCCTCGACCTCGACGACGCTGGCTTCATGGCCCTGGAGCATGTCCTGCAACATCTCCTCGACCGGCTCGGGAATCCGCTCCTCGATTTCCATGCGGATCACCCGGCCACGACGCCGGCGCTTGATGGCGCTGCGGAAATAACGGACCAGATCCTCCGCCTCTTCCTCGATCTCGATGTCGCTGTCGCGGATGATGCGGAACACGCCGCTGTTGCGGACGCGATAGCCGGGGAAGAGATCGGCGGAGAAGCGGCGGATCACTGCCTCCAGCGACATGTAGCGCGCCGGTTCGCCGGGGATACGCACGAACCGGGCGAGCGACGACGGGATCATCACCAGTTCGCGGATCGGCTGCTTGTCCGACAGGCGTTGCAGGTCGAAGACGATCGACAGACCCTGGTTGGGAATGAAGGGAAAGGGGTGCGCGGGGTCCAGCGCCTGGGGCGTCAGGATCGGGAATATCTGCGTCAGGAAATGCTCCCGCAGCCATTCGCCGCAGGCCGTATCCATCTCTGCGGACGGGCCGATCACCTCGACCCCCACCTGCGCCAGTTCGCCATGGAGCGCGCCCCACACCTTCTGCTGGGCGCGCATCAGCGTCGCGGTGGCGTCGGTGATGGCCGCCAGCTGCTGCGCCGGGGTCAGCCCATCGGCCGACCACATGTCGACATCCTGCAATTGCTGGCCTTTGAGCCCGGCGACCCGGACGGAAAAGAATTCGTCCAGGTTCGCGCCGGAGATCGACAGGAAGCGCAGCCGCTCCAGCAAAGGATGGGCGCGGTTCATCGCCTCCTCCAGCACGCGCTGGTTGAACGCCAGCCACGACAGCTCACGGTTGAAATAGCGGTCGCTGGCAGTGGCCAGGCTGGCGATGGGATCGGCTTCGGCCACGGATTACTCGCGCTGGTCGGTGGAGGGATCAGGCAGGACTATAGGCAGAAATCCTGCCGATTGCAGGGTCTCTTTCGCCATTGCGACCGAAATCTTACGGCCGGATGACAGTGCCGCCCGGTCGAGCAGCCGCGTGACCTCCGCGATCGCGCCATAGCGATGCTCGACCCGACGCAACAGCCAGTCGGGCAGATCGGGAGCATAGCTCGCCCCCGCAAGGTCGAAGGCGCGGCAGATCAGCGCGCGGGCCAGCCCTTCGTCCGGCTCCTCGATCGCGACATGCGGTGCCGCGGCGAGGCGGGATCGCAGGTCCGGCAGCGCCACGGTCCAGCTGGCCGGCGGCGCATCGCCCACCATCAGCAGGGGGCGGCGCCGGGTCTGCGCCTCGTTCCAGGCGTGGAACAGATAATGCTCGTCCCGCCCCTGCGCGTCGTCGATGATCTCGCCCCCGCTCATCCGCGCAAAATGGCCCGACAGCGTCGATCGGCCAGACAGCGGCGGGCCGGTCAGCACACTCACCGACAGCGGCCATTCCCGCCAGCGCTCCAGATGGGCGACGGCCAGGCGATTGGCGTCGCTGACCAGGAAATCGCCCGCGCCCGCGCCGCCATGCCATTCCAGGGGCAGGCTGATCTGGCTCATTGCGATGGCGGGGGCGCCTGCCGCCGCGTGATCCGCAGCATATTGCCGGACATGGCGACGCTGTAGCCGCGCGCCTGCAACGCATTGCGCAGCATCTCGACCGTCCCCTCGAAACTGACCTGCATCACCGATGTCCCGCCCAGCGCCAGGCTGCTGGTCGCGGCCGACCGGACGCCGGGTATGCCGCGCACCGTCGATTCGCCCGCCCCCACCGAACTGACGTCGGGCGTGTCGAACTGGATCGCGACACTGGTCGTGCTGCTCGCCTGGATGGGCAGGTCGATCGCCTCGATCGGCGCCTCGGCCGCATTCTCGATCGCCAGCGCGTCTGGGTCGACCGGCTCCTCGATGATGAGCGAGGGGTCGGGGCGCAGGCGGCCGTCGTTGAGCGCGCGGATATATAGCGCGTCGATCCTGCGCGCGCCCTCGTCCAGCATCTGGGCGATACCGCTGTCATTGGAGGCGCGCAGCGAAAAGCTGCCGATCAGGCTGTTGTCGGGGCCGTAGCGCGCGGTGAAGGTGCCGGTGACGGGACCGCCCGGATAGGCGCGGTCGAGCCGCGCGATCGGGATCACCACGTCGGCCGCGCCATATTGGTCAAGCAGCACACGCCACCAGAGGCGTCCGCGTCGCCCGGTCTGACCGGCGTTCAACAGGATCGGGTCGGCGATCGACCCCGCCACGCGGACATAGTCTATCGCGCTGTCCCCGGTGCGGTATCGCGCCCAGGCCTTCTGCCATTCATTGGTCCGCTCATAGGAGACGGCCGATCCGCCGTCCCACAGGACCGGGATCACCAGCAGCGGCGGCGACCGCATGACGTTGCCCGACACGCCCAGCAACTGGCCGGTGCGCGCGCGGTCGAACAGGATGCCCAGGGTCGCGACATAGCGGTTGGGGCCGGCCTGTTCATATTCGATCTCGATGCCGGAGATCATCGCCTCCAGCTGCGAATCGGAAAGGGCCGGCGCGCCGCCGCCCGATGCTCCGGAACCGTGCGTGCGGCTCCACAGCATCCGCCATGCCTGCCGCTGCGCCATGCGCCAGCCGGCATAGCGGGCGCTGTCGGCGTCCTTGGCCTGAACGTCGACCTTCACCCCGCGCACCTCGAAATCGCCGCCGCTGGCGATCGGCGGCACGCCGCGCTCCCCCTCCATCTGCGCGAAAAGGGCCGCCGCCGCCAGGCCGATGCCGATGGCAATCATGATCTGGACGGGCCGGACAAGCAGGCGCGAAAGGGCGGCTGGCTGGAACGGCAGGCGGAAAAAGGTCTGGCTCAGGCTCACGCGCGCCCTTTTGGCGGGATTTGCCAGACATGCCAAGCGTGAACCATGCGACCTTCCGTTTTCCGCGCCTTTGCTCTAGGGGACCGCCTCATGAGCGACAACGAATCCTACAGCTACGCCAAGGCTGGCGTCGACATCGCCGCGGGCAACGCCCTTGTCCGCGCCATCGCCCCGCTGGCCAAGGCCACCCGCCGCCCCGGCGCCGATGCCGAGCTGGGCGGTTTTGGCGGCTTTTTCGATCTCAAGGCCGCCGGCTATGACGATCCGCTGCTGGTCGCGGCCAATGACGGCGTGGGCACCAAGCTGAAGCTCGCGATCGACCACAACCGTCATGACGGCGTGGGCATCGACCTGGTCGCCATGTGCGCCAACGACCTGATCGTGCAGGGCGCCGAGCCGCTCTTCTTCCTCGATTATTATGCGACCGGCAAGCTGGAGAGCGGCGTCGCCGAACGAGTCATCGCCGGTATCGCCGAAGGCTGCCGGATCGCCGGTTGCGCGCTGATCGGCGGCGAGACGGCCGAAATGCCCGGCATGTATGCCGACGGCGACTACGACCTCGCCGGCTTCTGCGTCGGCGCGGTGGAACGGCACAAGGCGCTGACCGGCAACAAGGTGAAGTCGGGCGACGTGCTGATCGGCCTCGCCTCCTCGGGCGTTCACAGCAACGGCTTCTCGCTGGTGCGTCGACTCGCCGCCGACAAGGGCTGGAAGCTCGACCGTCCGGCGATCTTCGATCAGGACGTGCTGCTGATCGACGCGCTGATGGCGCCGACCCGCATCTATGTGAAGTCGCTGCTGCCGCTGGTGCGCGCGGGCATGGTCAATGCGCTCGCCCACATTACCGGCGGCGGCCTGCTGGAAAACATCCCCCGCGTCCTGCCCGACGGCTGCCACGCCATCGTCGATGCCGACGCCTGGGAACAGCCGCGGCTGATGGCCTTCCTCCAGGCACAGGGGAATATCGAGCCGGAGGAAATGGCGCGCACGTTCAATTGCGGCGTCGGCATGGTGCTGGCGGTGGACGAGAGCCATGTCGCGGGCGTTACCTCCGCGCTGGAGACGGCGGGCGAGACGGTGCATCGCATCGGCACCGTCGTCGCGGGTGAAAAGGGCTGCACCGTCCGGGGCAGCGCCGAAAGCTGGAGCGCGAAGGCCGACTGGTCGGCCACGCATCTGGGCTAACTTCGCTTCCCTCCGTTCGTTTCCAGCGAAGTCGAGAAACGGTCGCGCGAGGGTTCCCGACTTCGCTCGAACCGAACGGATGTTGTTATGCACAAGGCTAAAGTCGGCGTCCTGATTTCCGGCCGCGGGTCGAACATGGCGGCTTTGCTCTACGCCGCCAAGGCGGAAAGCTGCCCCTTTGAGATCGTGCTGGTCGCGGCCAACGATCCCGACGCGCCGGGCCTGGCCCTCGCCGCCGCAGAGGGCATCGCGACCTTCGGCCAGAGCCACAAGGGTCTGAAACGCGCAGACTTTGACCGGATCATCGACGCGCAGCTTCGCGCGGCGGGCGTCCAATATGTGGCGCTGGCCGGTTATATGCGCCTGCTCTCGCCGGAATTCGTCTCGGGCTGGGAAAGCCGGATGCTCAACATCCACCCCAGCCTGCTCCCCAAATATAAGGGGCTGGACACCCACCAGCGCGCGATCGACGCGGGCGACGCCCAAGCCGGCTGCTCGGTCCATATCGTCACCGCCGAACTGGACGACGGCCCGGTGCTGGGCCAGACGCCGGTGGCGATCCTGCCCGGCGACACGGCGGACAGCCTCGCCGCGCGCATCCTGATCGCCGAGCATCAGCTTTATTCCCGCACCCTCGCCGATTTCGTCACCCGCGAACGCCAGCCCGACTGGCTGCTGAACAAGGTACGCGAAATCGCGCTCGCCCTGCCGCAGGCCGATGAGATCGTCTCCCACGGGATGCCTTGCTTCGGCATCGTGAAGGGCAGGAAATTCGGCTATTTCACCCGCGACCATCATGGCGACGGCATCATCGCGGTCCTCGTCAAAACCACCGCGCCGGAGGAACAGGCGACCCTGATTGAAGCCGACCCCGACCGCTATTACCGCCCCGCCTATTTCGGCACCGACTGGGTCGGCATCCGCCTGGACCTGGGCGACACCGACTGGGATCATATCGCGCAACGGCTGCGGTCCAGCTGGCGCCAGGTCGCGCCGAACAAGCTGCTGGGCCTGATGGATATTGCGGAGGAGTTCTGACCCCTTTCCTTCGCCGCCCTCGATCCCCATAGAGTTGAGCCATGACCGACAGCCCCGCCCGCCAGCCCGCGCAAGAAGCAGCGATCGAGATCCGTAACCTGACCAAGGTCTACAAGGGCGGAAAGCGCGCGCTCGACGGCATCAACCTGTCGATCCCGCGCGGTCAGATCTATGGTCTGCTTGGCCCCAATGGCGCGGGCAAATCGACCACGATCAACATCCTGGCCGGCATGGTGAACAAGACGGCGGGCGATGTCAGCATCTGGGGCTTCGACATCGACGCGCATCCGCGCAACGCCAAGAACAGCATCGGCATCGTGCCGCAGGAAATCGTCTTCGATCCCTTCTTCACCCCCTATGAGACGCTGGAGAACCAGGCCGGCTTCTATGGCGTGCCCAAGGGCAAGCGCCGGTCGATGGAGTTGCTGCGCGCGGTGCATCTGGAGGACAAGGCGAACGCCTATGCCCGCACGCTGTCGGGCGGCATGAAGCGCCGCCTGCTCGTGGCCAAGGCGATGGTCCATTCGCCGCCGATCCTGGTGCTGGACGAGCCGACCGCCGGCGTCGACGTGCAGTTGCGCCAACAACTGTGGGAATATGTCCGCGAACTCAACGCCATGGGCGTGACGATCGTGCTGACCACCCACTATCTGGAAGAGGCCGAGCAATTGTGCGACCGCATCGGCATCATCAACCATGGCAAGGTCATCACCGACAAGCCGACCCGCGAATTGTTGGCCATGGCGCAGGAAAAAGTGGTGCAGGTGACGGTCGACCGCGACGTGACCGTCGCGCCGGTCGCGCCCTGTTTCGAGAAGGTCGAACTGTCCGGCGAACGCACGCTGACCATCACCTATATGAAGGACCGCGCCAATGCGGGCCAGGTGCTGAGCGCGGTGCAGGCCAGCGGTCTTGCCATCGTGGATGTCGTGACGCGCGACCCGGACCTGGAGGATGTGTTCCTGAACCTGACGGCGGCCGCCTGATTTTAAAGGAGAGGGATCGTGGGCTTTAAAATCTCATGGCTGGCTTTTGAAGCCATCGAAAAAGGAGCGCTGCTGGATGCCTTGGGATTCCGGGATACTGGTGAAGTCGACGAGGCGAATGAAAGCCCTTTTTCGGCCGTTCAATTGCGTAATGGCTGGAGTATAATTTGGTCTAACGACTTCGAATGGGCCGCAACGCAGCCAGTCAATTTACTCTTTCCGACCAAACGCGCCATTAGCTGTCAGTTGCACGAAGGCGTGATGTACAGTGCCGCACATGGTGCAGAAGATGGCATTGAGATGTGGAGCGTAGCCCATGATGCGCAGCAATCGCTGCACGACCTTTCGGTTTCCGGCAATCCACCTCCAGAATTTCTGTCGATCAAGGACAAACTGTCTTTAGACCAAAAAAACGAAGATGCCGGAAGTGCGGAAGTGGATTTCATATTCGACATTCCGATCGAACTTGCAGCCAGCGTCACCGGCTTTCGGCATGATCTGTGGGAGATAGACGGTTATCGTCCCGACTGGACAGTCATCGAAAGAAAATCGGTCTGACCTTCCCGATCTTTCTGGAGTAACATCGCTATTTTTATCAACTCCTCCCGCCTGCGGAAGGGGAGTAAGCAAGAAGCAGCACAGCACAGATGCCCACCACCACCCATGACGTCATCATCATCGGCTCCGGCGCGGCGGGGCTGACGGCCGCCATCAACCTCGCGCAGGACCGCAAGGTGCTGGTGCTGGCCAAGGGCGCGCTCGACGGTGGCTCCACCAACTGGGCGCAGGGCGGCATTGCCGCCGTACTCGACGCGGGTGACAGTTTCGAGGCGCATGTCCATGACACGATGATCGCGGGCGCCGGCCTCAACGACCGGGCGACCGTGGAATTCGTCGTTTCCGAAGCCCCCGCCGCGATCGAGCGGCTGGCCGATCTCGGCGTGCCCTTCAACGGCGGCGAGGAATTCGGCGAACGCTGGCACCTGACCCGCGAGGGCGGCCACAGCCACCGTCGCATCGTCCATGTCGACGACGCCACCGGCCATGCCGTGCAGGTCGCGCTGCTCAAGGCCGCGCGGGCCAATCCCAACATCACGCTGATGGAGGATATGGTCGCGATCGACCTGATCACCTCCCGTCATGGGGAACGCTATTCGGGCGATGGCCATGTCTGGGGCGTCTATGCCTTCAACCGGCAGACCGGCCGCATCGATACGCTGCTCGGCCGGGCGACGATCCTGTGCACCGGCGGCGCGGGCCGCACCTATCTCTTTTCGACCGCGCCGCGCGGCGCGACCGGCGACGGCATCGCCATGGCCTGGCGCGCGGGCTGTCGCGTGTCGAACATGGAGATGAACCAGTTTCACCCGACCTGCCTCTATAATCTGGAGGTCAAGAATTTCCTCATTACAGAGGCCGTGCGCGGCGAGGGTGGGCATCTGAAGCTCCCGCCCGGCGTGCCGGGCGGCGGCGAGCGCTTCATGCCCCGCTTCGATTCCCGCGCCGAACTCGCCCCGCGCGACGTGGTGGCCCGCGCCATCGACCATGAAATCAAGCGACTCGGCCTCGACTATGTTCATCTGGACATCAGTCACAAGGACCCGGCGTTCGTGAAGCATCACTTCCCGACCATATATGCGCGGCTGCTGGACCTCGACATCGACATCACCAAGGAGCCGATCCCGGTCGTCCCGGCGCAGCATTATACTTGCGGCGGGGTGGTGATCGACCTGGACGGGCGGACCGACCTGCCCGGCCTCTATGCCGCGGGCGAAGTGAGCGAGAGCGGGCTGCACGGCGCGAACCGCCTCGCCTCCAACTCGCTGCTGGAATGTTTCGTCTTCGGCGAAGCGGCGGCCAAGCATATCCGCAGCTCTTGGGACGAACTGCCCAGCCCCCCGCCGATCCGGCCCTGGGACGAAAGCCGCGTCACCAACAGCGACGAGGAAGTGATCGTCCAGCATAACTGGAAGGAAATCCGCCGCTTCATGTGGGACTATGTCGGCATCGTCCGCACCACCAAGCGGCTGGAGCGCGCCCAGCACCGCATCGACCTGCTAGCCAGGGAAGTGGATGATTATTACGGCAATTTCCGCGTCACGCCCGACCTGATCGAACTGCGCAACCTGCTGGAGGTTGCTCGGCTGGTGGTGCGCTCCGCCCTCCATCGCAAGGAAAGCCGGGGGCTGCACTATACGCTCGACTATCCCGAGACGCTGCCGGAGGCGGTGGACACGGTGCTGGCGCCCTGACGAAAAAGTGGCGCGGTGTCCGGGGGGACGCCGCGCCTTGAGGTGGAGGAGGGACACGCTGCAAGCGCATCCGGGAACCCCCTGCTATCGCCCCTCCCCACCCATGGGTTTGATGGAGGTCAAACGGCCAGAAATTCCCTGAGCGATGCGTGGAAACGGGCGGGCTGGTCGGCCATCACCATATGGCCGCTAGGACCGATGGCTTTCAGCAGCACGCCTTTTTTCCCGGCATAGGCGGCGCGAAACCGGCTGGTGATGGCGGCGGTCTGTTCGGCGTCGGCGCCCACCGCATAGACCACCTCCAACGCGGCGGCGAGCCGCGGCAATTGGGGTTCGAGATCGACATTGGCAAGGTCGCGCAGCGCATTGGCGATGACGTCCGGATCGCTGCCGCTGGCGCCCGGCGCCTGTGCGACCATCTGCGCCAGATAGCGTCGTCCCGCCGCCGTGCCGGTCAGATAGCCGCCGATCTGGTCGGCGAGGAAGCCCAGCCCGCCCGCCGTGCCGCCGACCATCGCCGCACCGGCGGGCAGCATGTCGACCACCATGACGCGCCCAGCAATGCCCTTCAGCCCCAGCAGCATCGCCAGCGTTCCGCCCATGGAGTGGCCGACGATGGCGGGGCGCTTCAGCCCGGCCGCGGCGACATAGCGGGCGATCTCGTCGGCGACCGGCTGGAGCAGCGGCCCGCTGGCATTGGCATCCGCCGCCAGCCCGGCAAAGCCGCGCACATGGACCAGATGGAAGCGATAACCCGGCAGCGCGCCCAGCACCCCGTTCCAGATGCCCGGACCACTGGCGAGGCCGGGGATCAACAGCACGTCCCGTCCCGTCCCGCGCACCGTCATGGCGATGCGGCGCGAGGCGAAGGGCACGGCCCATGCCGTGCCTCCGCTCGCCACCATGCCTGCCGCCAGTCCGCCGAGCAGCAGCGCCCGCCTGTCCATCACCATCGCCATGCCGACGCTATTGCCGGTCCCCCGCTGAACCGCAACTGAGCGATCCTTGCCCTCGATCAAGAGCGTTCCTCATTCATCCTCCTTACATCGCATTTGTGGAATCATTCGTCGCATGGGTCTTGCCGGAACGTCCGGCAAGCCATCCCTTGAGGCCGCAAGAGAGTGCGGGGAAGACGATGACATCGAAGACGAACCGGGGCGGGTCCGCGCGCCTGGTCCTGTTGATCGCGGCGCTGTCCGCCTGCGTGAGCGCACCCGACCCGCGCCGGGCGCAGGCCGCAGCCCCTGCCCCGCAAAAGCCGCTGCCCGCGCGCCCGCAACCCACCACCAACAGCTGGCCGATCCGCCCGGTTGCCAATCCGCCCCAGCCCTATCGCGACGTCGACCAGCGCGAAACGCCGCCACCCGCGCTGGTCAATGTCGTGCGCAATCTGGGTCAGAGCTTCAACGGCAAGGTGGGCATCGCCGTGCGTCGCATCGGCGCCGACTGGACCGTGGCCTGGAATGGCAACGCCCTTTTTCCGCAGCAGAGCGTGTCGAAGCTCTGGGTGTCGATGACCTTCCTCGACGCGGTCGACCGGGGCAAGCTGCGCCTGACGGACACGACCACCATCACCCGCAACGACCTGACCCTGTTCCATCAGCCCTCGGCCGCGATGCTCAAAAATGGCAGCTGGACCACCAGCTATTCCGACCTGATGCGCCGCGCGATGACGCAGAGCGACAATACCGCCAACGACGCGCTGCTGCGCGCGGCGGGCGGACCGGAAGCGGTGCGCGGCTTCCTGGCGCGGCGGATGATCAAGGATATCCGCTTCGGCCCCGGTGAGCGGCTGTTGCAATCGACCACGGCGGGCCTCGACTGGCGGCAGGATTATTCGGTGGGCCGCAATTTCTACGCCGCCCGCTCGCGCCTGCCCATGTCGGTTCGGGTGAAGGCGCTCGACAATTATCTGGCCAACCCGCCGGACGGCGCAGCACCGGCCTCGATCGTCCAGGCGCTGGCGAAGCTGAAGGAGGGCGACATGCTCTCTTCCGCGTCGTCCCGGCTGCTGATGACGATCATGTCGGAAGCCAAGACCGGACCGCAACGGATCAAGGGCGGAGTGCCGCCGGGCTGGTCCTATCTGCACAAGACCGGGACCGGGCAGGACCTGCCGCCGCGCTCGACCGGATTCAACGACATCGGCATCATGACCGCTCCCGACGGCACCAGCTATGCGGTGGCGGTGATGATCGGTTCCACCACCGTGTCGATCCCGGAACGCTGGGCGCTGATGCAGGCGGTGTCGAGGGCGGTCGCGGCGAACCACGAGAAGCGCTGAGCATGGTGGAGGGGAGCGGCGAAAGTCGCTATCCCCCTCCCCCATGACCCAGAATCATCTCTATCTCGTCGATGGCAGCGGCTATATCTTCCGTGCCTATCACCAGCTTCCCCCGCTCACCAACCAGCATGGCCAGCCCGTGGGCGCGGTCTATGGCTATACGACGATGCTGTGGAAGCTGGCCGAGGAGCTGGGCAAGGCGGAGGGGCCGACGCACCTCGCCGTCGTGCTGGACAAGGGGTCGCACACTTTCCGCAACGACATGTACGACCAGTATAAGGCGAACCGCCCGCCCGCGCCCGAGGATCTGGTCCCGCAATTCCCCATGATCCGCGACGCGACCCGCGCCTTCTCGCTCCCCTGCATCGAGGAAGCCGGATTCGAGGCGGACGACATCATCGCCAGCTATACGAAGGCGGCGGTCGCCGCGGGCTGGCATGTGACGATCGTCAGCAGCGACAAGGATCTGATGCAGCTGATCCAGCCCGGCGTCGACATGTACGACACGATGAAGAATGAGCGGCGCGGCGCCGACTATGTCATGGGCAAGTTCGGCGTTCAGCCCGAACAGCTGGGCGACGTGCTGGCGCTGATGGGCGACAGCGTCGATAACGTCCCCGGCGTGCCGGGCATCGGCCCGAAGACGGCGGCGAAGCTGATCACCGAATATGGCTCGCTGGAGGCCGCGCTCGAAGCCGCGCCGTCGATGAAGAAATCGAAGATGCAGGAAAATCTGATCGCCCATGCCGATATGGCACGGCTGTCGCGGCGGCTGGTGGCGCTGCATGACGCGATGGACCTGCCCGAACCGCTGGACGAGCTGACCTTGAAGGGCATTCCGCCCGAACCGTTGCAGGCCTTCCTGTCGCATCACGGCTTCAAGACGCTGCTCAACCGCCTTGGCGCGCCCGCCGCTGCCGTCGCGGTGGCAGCGACCGCCGCCGTTGCGACCGACACGGCGCCACCCGCTCCTCCCGCTCCGGCGGACGAACCGGCGATCGACCGCAGCCTCTACGAGACGGTCGTGACGGAAGAGGGGCTCGACCGCTGGATCGCGGCTGCCCGTGCCGAAGGTCTGGTGGCGGTGGACACCGAGACGGACATGCTCGATTGCGTGTCCTGCGCGCTGGTCGGCATCAGCCTTGCCACCGGCCCGAACAAGGCCTGCTATATCCCGGTCGGCCATGGCGGGACCGACATGTTCGCCGAGCGGCCGCAACAGCTCGACAAGGCGCTGGTCCTCGCGAAGCTGAGACCGCTGCTGGAAGACGACTCCGTCCTCAAGATCGGCCAGAATCTGAAATATGACCTGACCTTGCTACGCCGCCACGGGATCGAGATCGCGCCCTATGACGACACGATCGTCATGAGCTTCGACCTCGACGCCGGACAGTCGCTGGCAGGGCATGGCATGGACGAAGCAGCGCGGGTCCACCTCAATCACACATGCATCAGCTTCAAGGAGGTGGTCGGCACCGGCAAGAGCCAGATCAGCTTTGCCGAAGTGCCGCTACCCCGCGCGACCGAATATGCGGCCGAGGATGCCGACGTGACGCTGCGCCTGTGGAGACGGTTCAAGACGCGCATCGCCAATGAAGGCGCGAACCGCGTCTATGAACTGGTCGACCGGCCGCTGGTCGGGGTGATCGCCAAGATGGAGCATCAGGGGATCAAGGTCGATCGCGAGCATCTGTCGCGCCTGTCGGCCGAATTCACCGCCGGCATCGCCGCGCTGGAGACGGACATACACGAGATTGCCGGCCAGCCCTTCGCCATCGGATCGACCCAGCAGCTTGGCGCGATCCTGTTCGACAAGCTGGGCTACAAGGGTGGCAAGAAGGGCAAGTCGGGCGCTTATTCCACCGACGTCACCATCTTGGAGCAACTGGCGGCGCAGGGCGCGCCGATTGCCAGCAAGGTGCTGGAATGGCGCCAATTATCGAAATTGAAGTCGACCTATACCGATGCGCTCCAGGCGCAGATCAACAGGGATACGGGGCGCGTCCATACCAGCTATTCGCTGACCGGGGCGCAGACCGGGCGGCTGTCCTCGACCGACCCGAACCTCCAGAATATCCCCATCCGCACCGAGGTCGGCCGCCAGATCCGCCATGCGTTCGTGGCCGAACCGGGCAATGTCATCCTGGCCGCGGACTATAGCCAGATCGAACTGCGGCTGGCGGCGCACATGGCCGATGTGCCGGCGCTCAAGGACGCCTTCGAGGCGGGCGAGGATATTCACAACCGTACCGCGCAGGAACTGTTCGGAGAGGTCAATCGCGACACGCGCGGCCGGGCGAAGACGATCAACTTCGCCATTCTCTACGGCATTTCGCGCTGGGGCCTGGCCGGGCGGCTGGAGATCAGCGCGGACGAGGCGCAGGACATGATCAGCCGCTATTATGAGCGCTTTCCCGGCATCAGCATCTATATCAGCGAGACGATCGAGAAGGCCCGGACAACCGGCTATACCGAGACGCTGTTCGGGCGAAAGACCTGGTTCCCGCGCATCAAGGCGGCGGTCCAGCATGAACGGCAGGGCGCCGAACGCGCTGCGATCAACGCCCCGATCCAGGGCACCAGCGCCGACATCATCAAGCGCGCGATGGCGCGCATGGGACCGGCGCTGGAGGCGGCGGGTCTGGGTAGCGTGAAGATGCTGCTCCAGGTCCACGACGAACTAGTGTTCGAGCTGCCCGAAGGCGATGTGGCGGCGGCCAGCGCAGTCATCCGTCAGGTCATGGAGACAGCCGCCGAACCCATTGTGAAACTGAGCGTGCCGCTGGGCGTGGAGATCGGCACCGGGCCGAGCTGGGGCGCGGCGCACTAACGAAAAAGGCCGGCCCCATCGGGACCGGCCTTTCCTCAATCGAACAGTTCTTCCAGAAAACTCTTCTTGCGCTTTTTCTGATAATAGCGCCCGTCATCCCGGTCCGGCCGATAGCTTGGCTGGGCGAAGGGCGCAGGCTGCGGCGTCGGCACGCTCGCCTGCGCCGATCGCTCGATGATCTTGTCCAGTTCGCCCCGGTCCAGCCAGACGCCCCGGCATTGCGGGCAATAGTCGATCTCCACCCCCTGCCGGTCCGTCATGGCGAGGCCGATATGACAGACCGGACAGAGCATCGCCGATACCTGAGCGGGATCGCGCATTATTCGCGCTCACCCGTCAGGCTGAGCAGCGCCTGGAAGAGGTTGATGAAGTTGAGGTAGAGCGACAGCGCGCCCATCACCTGCATCTTCTGCGCCACCTCATGGCCGGCATAGTAGAAATATTCGGACTTGATGCGCTGCACGTCCCAGGCGGTCAGGCCAGTGAAGATCACCACCGCCAGGATCGATACGACCATCGCCATCACCGACGAACCGATGAACAGGTTGATGAGGCTGGCGACGATGATGCCGATCAGGCCCATGATCAGGAAGCTGCCCATCTTCGTCAGGTCGCGCTGCGTGGTATAGCCCCACAGCGCCATGGCGAGGAACATGACCGCCGCCGAGAAGAAGGCCTGCGCGATGCTGCCGCCGGTGAAGACCAGGAAGATGCTGGCCATCGACACGCCCATCACGGCGGAAAAGGCCCAGAAGGCCATGCGCGCGCCGGCCGTGCTCATCTTCTCGATGCGGAAGGTGAAAAAGAAGACGAACGCCAGCGGCGCGAAGATCGCCACCCATTTGAGCGGCGTACCGAAGATGGCCGCAGCCAGAGGCGGCGTATTGGCGATCGCGAAGGCGACGAGGCCGGTAATGACCAGGCCCAGGCCCATGTTGCGGAAAACGCCCAGCATGTGCGCGCGCAGCCCGGCATCGGTATCGACCGACCGGCTGGCGCCATAGCCCGGCATACGAACGGGATTATTCACGGCTTCACTCACTCCATCCAAATGTGGTTCGAGTGGCCCGGCGCGGTCTCCTGCGGCAACGAGAGGGGGCAAATCGCCGCAAAACCTGCACCGGGCACACCCGATGCGGTCCGACATCGCGACTGGATCAAGGGGGAAATCCATGTCGCCAGAGGGGCCCGGCCCGCAGAGGATATATCGGGTGGGGAACGCCTACGCGCAAGGGATTGGCCCGACTGCAACATTTTATTACAATCGCGCGCCCGCACCGGGAAGGATTGACCCCCGCCCCGCTTCGCGACATGGCTTGCGGCCATGTCCGATGACCAGCATATCCCCGCGCCACTGCGCCTGTTCAACAGCCTGACTCGATCCATCGCGCCGTTCGCGCCGATCGAACCGAATCATGCCCGCGTCTACAGCTGCGGCCCGACCGTCTACAACTATGCCCATATCGGCAACCTGCGCGCCTATGTGTTCACCGATACGCTGCGGCGGACCCTGTTGTGGAAGGGGCTGAGCGTCACCCACATCATCAACATCACCGATGTCGGTCATCTGACCAGCGACGCCGATGCGGGGGACGACAAGATGGAGGCGGCCGCGCGGGCGAGCGCCAAAAGCATCTGGGACATTGCGGCCCATTATACGCAGGCGTTCAAGTCCAACATCGCCGACCTCAACATCCTGCCGCCCAGCGAATGGACGGTCGCGACCGACTATGTGCCGCAGATGATCGAATTTGCCGAGAAGATCGCCCCGGATCATTGCTATGAACTCGAGAGTGGCCTCTATTTCGACAGCACGACCGTACCCGATTATGGCGCCCTGGCCGGCGGACGGGACGATGCGGCTCATGCCCGGATCGACCCGGTGGCGGGCAAGCGCAACCCGTCCGACTTCGCCATCTGGCGCAAGTCGCCGCCCGGCGAGCAGCGCCAGATGGAATGGGACAGCCCCTGGGGCAAGGGCGCGCCGGGATGGCATCTGGAATGCTCGGTGATGAGCCAGGCGCGGCTGGGCCAGCCGTTCGACATCCATACCGGCGGCATCGACCATCGCGAAATCCACCATCCCAACGAGATCGCCCAGAACCAGGCTTTCCAGGCCTGCTGCGGCGGCCCCGGTGCGACGGCGGCGGGCTTCACCGGCGCGCGCTGGTGGATGCACAATAATTTCCTGGTGGACCGGCAGGGCAAGATGTCGAAATCGAAGGGCAGCTTTACTACGCTCTTCTCGCTGATCGACGCTGGCGTGCATCCGATCGCCTATCGCATGCTCTGCCTTGGCGCGCATTATCGCAGCGAACTGGAGTTCAGCGCGGACAATCTGGCGGCGGCGCTGACGCGGCTCAAGCGGCTGGTCATGGGGGTCGAGGGGCTGAAGGCGCGCGCCGAGGGCGTAACCTGGCAATCCCCGCGCCTCGACTATCTGCGCGCCAATCTGCACCCGAAGCTGGCACCGCTGCTGGAACAGTTCGACGCCGCGATCGCCGACGATCTGATGACCCCACGTGCCCTGCCGCTGCTAGAAGAGGCCATCGGCATGAAGAAGGTACCCGTGGACGAGAAGCTCTGCCTGATCGCGGCTTTCGACCAGGCGCTCGGCCTCAATCTCCTGACGCTGACCCGCGCCGATCTGCGCATTCGGCCAAAGGATGCGCAGATCAGCCCGGAAGAGGTGGAAGCCGAACTGGAACGCCGCGCCACCGCGCGCTCCGACAAGGACTTCGCCTTGTCGGACGATATACGCGATAGACTGAGCAGCCGGGGGATCGAGGTGATGGACGGCGATCCGCTGCGCTGGGACTGGCGACTGACGATCGCCTGAGGATCGTTACGCCCCCGCACCGCTCTTGACGGGCGACGCCGCGCGACCGAATAGACAGGCGGGTCGACTCGCAAGCGGGGGGTGATATGCTGCTTTCCACGCGTTGTTCGGCCGTCCTGCTGGCGCTGGCTCTGCCATCCTCCGCAGCGGTGGCGGCGGCGAGCGCACCTTTTTCGTCCAGCGATCCTCGCCACGCCCGGCTTCGCCAACTGGAGCGTCAGGCGTCCGACCTGTTCGACAGCGCGGATTATGCCCTCTCGATGTCGCAACGGACGCGCGATGCCTGGAGCCGCCTGCACGATGTAGCGATGAAGGTGAAGGTTTCGGGGAAGCCTCATCCGCTGGCGGGCGTCGCCTTGGTCAACCTGTCCTCCATGGACCAGATCGACGGCAAAAATCCCGATGCCCTGGCGCGGTCGAGCGAGGGTCTGTCGCTGCTAGCGCCCTTCGCGGACGCCTATCCCATCCAGTGGATGCAGGGACTGTCGATCAAGGGCTATGTCCAGGTCGCGCTCGGCAAGGTGGCGGAAGGCGCGGCGACACTGCGCGATGCCAGTCGCTACATGGACGGCTACATCGCCCGCACGCCTGCGGACAGGCTGGACAAGGACGCTCATATGCTGCGTTCCAACATCGCCTTCAGCCATGCGCAGGCGCTCACCCGCCTTGGCCGCAACGCAGAAGCGGTGGACGCGCAACGGGCCAGCATGGAGGCGCGGATCGCCGCCGTCGGGCCGAACAGCGCGGACGCGATCGGTTCCTATTACACCTATGCGCAGCTGCTGTCCCGCGCCGAGCGGGACGCCGAGGCGGAAAAATATGCGCGGCTGGCGGTCGACGTTGCTACCGACCATGTCGATCGCAGGCATCCCAGCTATGCCCGCGCGCTCGAAGCGCTGGGCCTGCTGCTGTCGCGCACCGGGCGGCGGGCGGAGAGCCTGGACTATCTTCAGCGCGCCATCGCCATCAAGCGCGAGACGGTGGGCACCGACAGCCTCTATTTCCAGTTCGGACTGCAAAATCTGGGCACCGTACTGCTGCCCTTGGAACGTTATGCCGACGCCGGTCCGCTTTTCATGGAGGCCGAGCGCGGATTCCGGAAGATAGAGGGCGAACATAGCCCGCAATCGGCCCGCGCCCTCGCTTTTGCGGGGTCGGCCAGCCTGGCGGAGGGCCGGCGCGACGAAGCGGTCGAACGACTGACCATGGCTTTGGCGCGGGTGCGGGCCGGGTCGGACAAGGACCGCGACATCGGCCAGCGCGTCTATCCCTATCTGATCCCGGCGCTGATCGGGACC
The DNA here is from genome assembly GCF_001650725.1 of Sphingobium sp. TCM1. Lineage (GTDB taxonomy): Bacteria > Pseudomonadota > Alphaproteobacteria > Sphingomonadales > Sphingomonadaceae > Sphingobium. Next base: position 72,794 of record NZ_LXVX01000039.1, read on the forward strand.
GGACGCATGGACGAAGCGCGGACGGCGGCGAGCGCGTTCGCCACCGAGACGCGGCAACTCGACAATGCGCCGGCATTTCCGCTGGCGCAGGCGGCGATGCTGTCGGACTGGACCGCGCAGCAGGTCGGGTCGCTGAGGGAAAGTGCCGGGCGGCTGGCCGGGGTGCTCCGCGACAGTGCGGGCATGACCGACAATGGCGAGCTGACCGAAGAACAGCGCGCAGCGCTCGACATGGTGCTGGCGGTGGCGGCGCAGACGCAGGACGCCGCGCTGGCGCTGGAGGCGATGGCCGTGCTGGCCGGATCGCGCATCGCGCAGGCCAACCGGCTCGTCGCACAGCGGCTGACCGAGGATCAGGCGCTGGCGGCGCGGGTGCGCGCCTTGCAGGACCGGGTAAGGACGCTGGAGGCGGCGGACAGCAAGCTGCTGAAGGCACTCGCGACCGACAGGGGCGTCGCCGAGGCGCGGGCCGATCGTGGCGTCGTGGCGGCCGCGGTCGAGGCCGAGCGCGCGGCGATCGCGCGCGACTACCCACGCTGGATCGAGGCGCAGGGCGGCGAGCGGCCCGACATGGACGCGTTGCGGGCAAAGCTGGGCAGCGAAGAGGCGTTGCTGGCGGTCATGCCCGCGTTCGATGGCGTCTACATGCTGGCGGTCGGCCCGGGCGGCACGCGGATCGCGCGCGCGCGCATGGATCGGGCCGCGATGGTCGCGCTAGTCGATCGGCTTCGCGCCTCCCTGACGCCCAAGGGGTTCGACCGGACGGCCGCGCATGACCTGTATCGGCAAATCTTCACGCCCGACATCATGGCGACATTGGGCAAGGCCCGGACGTTGCGGATCGTGCCAACCGGCGCCTTCGCCTCGCTGCCCTTCGCGATGCTGCCGCAATCGCCCGTGGCCGCCGTCGAGCGCAAGACCCCCTGGCTTATCCGCCGCTTTGCCATCGAAGTGCAGCCCGGCTTCGCGATCGGCGCGACCAGCCGGCGGCAGATGGCGGCGCGGGATCAGCGTTTCCTGGGGATCGGCGCGCCGCAGGCCTTTGGCGCGCAGGCCGGCATCCAGTCGGAAAGCGGCGGCGCGCCGATGGCGGCCCAACATTATTTCCGCAACGGAGGGGCCGATAGCCGCGCCCTGGCGGAACTGCCTCCGCTGCCCGGATCGCTCGCCGAACTGCAAGCAGTGGCGGCGCGATTCGGAGCGAAGCGCGCCACCCTGCTCGTGGGCGCGCACGCCAGCGAGGCGGCGCTACGCGACCGCGACCTGTCACCCTATGGCGTGATCCTGTTCGCGACCCATGGGCTGGTGAGCGGGGAGATGGAGGGGGTGGCCGAGCCGGCGCTGGTGCTGTCCCCGCCTGCCGCCGGTGCGACCGGCGAGGACGGCCTGCTGACCGCGTCCGAAGTCGCCACCATGCGAATCGGCGCGGACTGGGTGATCCTGTCCGCCTGCAACACGGCCGCCGGTGACGGATCGGCGAAGGGCGCGGCCTATTCCGGGCTGGCGCAGGCGTTCCGCTATGCCGGCGCGGGATCGCTGCTGGTGTCCCACTGGCCCGTGCGCGACGATGCCAGCGCCTTTGTGACGCTAGAAACGGTGAAAAGCGCCGGCCGCGGCCTGCCGCGCGCGGTCGCGCTGCAACGGGCGATGCTCAAATTCATCGAGTCGGAGCGCCCCGACGCGGCCCAGCCCTATATCTGGGCGCCCTTCATCCTGATGGGGCGCTGACCCGCGTCAGTGCGCCAGCAGCAGCGGAACCCGCGCCGTGCGGAGCATCGCGCGGGTGACGCCGCCGAACATCAGCTCCCGCCAGCGGCTATGGCCGAAGGCACCCATCACCACCCAGTCGGCGCCGAGCGTGTCGATCGCCTCGCGCAGCGCGATTTCGATCGGGCGGTCCTTGCGCGACCAGCTGTGCAGTTGCGACTTGATGCCGTGCCGGGCGAGATATTCGGACGCGCCGGTCGCGGGAAATTCGGCCTTGTCGGACTCCTCGACGGTGACGATGTCGACGCTCTGCGCCAGCCGCAGCAACGGCACCGCGGCACGCAGCGCGGCGCAGGACTCGGACGAGCCATCCCAGGCAACCAGCGCCCGTCCCGTGATCGTGACCGAGCGCGCGCTCTGCGGCACGGCGAGAACCGGCGTGCGGCCACCGAGCGCCAGGTCCGCGACGATCGGCAAGGGGTCCATGGCGTCGCTCCGCCGCCCTTCGGGCAAGGTGGCGACGATCAGGTCGGAGAGGCGCGCGGCGGCGAGCAGGCTCGCGATGCTGTCGCCATCAATCTGCCGCCAGTCCCAGGCGATGTCCTCGCGGTCGAGATGCGCTTCCACCTTGGCGCGGTAACTTTCGTCGATGGCGTGCAGTTCGGCCGCGATCGTGGGCGCATAGCCCGCGCCGCCATAGACGTCGGCGGCGATCAGGTCGGGCATGGGCGTCACCTGGACGCACTGGACATGGGCATTGCAGGCACGGGCGATGTCGCAGGCCGCCTGCATACGGCTGTCGGCACCTCGATCGTCATGGATATGCAGCAGGACCGTCTTCATCGCAGGGCTCCCAGCAAGAGTATCGCTGCCTGCAAGCTAGGCCTTACCCCCACCGGCTCGCCATCAGGGATAGTCCTTATAGCATGTGCAGCGCCCAGATCCGATCAAAAGCCGCATGAGGCGGGCCGGACGGAGCCGGCGCCTGCCGTCTTCCGACTGGAGATTTCCGATGATCGCGCTCGAAACCCGATATGGATTCCGCTTCGACATTCGCCTCGCCACCCATGCCGACGAACCGGGGCTCGCCGCCTTCTTCGCGGAGGTCACCGACGATGACCGGCGCTTCCGGTTCCTGTCGGCGGCGCCGCAGGTCAGTCCGGGGCAACTGCACGAGCTGGCCGACTTCGCCTATCACCGGCATGAGACGTTCCTGGCCTTCGTGCCGGGGAACGACGAGATCATCGCGGCGGCGACGCTGGCGGCGGACCCGGACGGCCGAACCGGCGAGGTCGCCATCTCCATACTGCCTGACTTCAAGGGCAAGGGGATAGGCTGGACGCTGCTGGATCATGTCGCGCAGGAGGCACGCAGCTGGGGCGTGACACGGCTCCAGTCGATCGAGAGCCGGGAGAACCGCGCCGCCATCAGCCTTGAGCGGGAAATGGGCTTTTCCGCCAGGGCCGTCGAGGGCGATCCGGGGCTGGTGCTGCTGGAGCGGGCCTTCTGACCACAGGCCGGTCGCTTCGGGCCGGCCGAGACGCGGGCAGCGGGGCGCCGCCGTTCCCCGACCAGGCTCGAAACGAACGGAGAAGGATCAGCCCGCCTCCAGCGCCGCGCTCGCTTCCATCCAGACTTCCTCGGCCGCTTCCAGCTTCTTTTCGACGGCGGCGCGCTTCACCATCAGTTCGCTGGTGGTCATCTTCGCCTCCGCGCCGGTCGCGGCCTTGGGGTCGAACAGCGCCTGGTCGATGCGGCTGCGCTCGGCGGACAGGGCCGCCATTTCCCGCTCCGCCTTGTTGAGCGCGTTCTTGAGCGTCTTCTGCTTTTCGCGCCATTCGGCTGCCGCGCGCTTGTCGGCCTTGCGGTCGACCTTCGGCGCGTCGCCCCCGCTGCTTCCATTGCCATCCGCCTTGCGCAGGATGATGTCGGTATAATCATCCAGCGACCCGTCGAATGGCTGGGCGGTGCCATTGTCGACCAGGACGAGGCGGTCGGCCACCAGTTCGATCATGTGGCGGTCGTGGGAGACGATCACCACTGCGCCGCTATAGTCGTTCAAGGCCTGCACCAGCGCTTCGCGGCTGTCGACGTCGAGGTGGTTTGTCGGTTCGTCGAGGATCAGCAGGTGCGGCGCGTCGCGGGTTATGAGCGCGAGCGCCAGTCGGGCGCGCTCGCCGCCGGACATGGAGCCGACCTTCTGCGTCGCGCGCTCGCCCGAAAAGCCGAAGCGGCCGAGTTGGGCCCGCACCGCGCCGGGGGTCGCGCCCTTCATGACGCGGGTCATGTGCTCCAGCGGCGTGTCGGTGATGTCCAGTTCCTCCACCTGATATTGGGTGAAGTAGCCGACATTCATCTTCGACGTGGCCTGCACCGTGCCTTCCATCGGCGCCAGCTGCGCGGCGATGAGGCGGGCCAGCGTCGTCTTGCCGTTGCCGTTGCGACCGAGCAGCGCCAGCCGGTCGTCGGGATCGATGCGCAGGTTCACCCGGCGCAGGATCGGCGTGTCGGTATAGCCGACCGCCGCCATATCCATGGTGATGAGTGGCGGGCGCAGTTCGGCGGGACTGGGGAAGCCGAAATGCAGCGTCGGATCCTCGATAGCGGCGGCGATGGGCTGCATCCGGGCCAGCGCCTTGGCTCTGGACTGGGCCTGTTTCGCGGTCGAGGCGCGGGCCGAATTGCGGGCGACATAGTCCTGCAACTTCTCCCGCTCCGCCTGCTGCTTGGCACGGGCGGATTCGAGCTGGGCCAGCCTTTCGGCGCGCTGCCGCTCGAACGCGTCATAGCCGCCGGGATAGAGCGTGACCTTCCCGCCCTCCAGATGAAGGATATAGTCGACCACATTGTTGAGCAGGTCGCGTTCGTGGCTGATGACGACCACGGTGCCGCGATAGGCCTTGAGGAAATTTTCCAGCCAGAGCGTGGCTTCGAGGTCGAGGTGGTTCGACGGTTCGTCGAGCAGCAGCAGGTCGGGGTTGGAGAAGAGAAGCGCGGCGAGCGCCACGCGCATCTTCCAGCCGCCCGAATAGCTGTCGAGCGGACGGCCCTGCATTTCCTCGTCGAAACCAAGGCCGACCAGGATGCGGGCGGCGCGAGCCGGGGCGGTATAGGCGTCGATCGTCGTCAGCCGCTCATAGATATGGCCGAGGCGGTCGGGGTCTTCGGTATGTTCGGCCTCGGCCATGAGCGCCGCGCGTTCCTTGTCGGCGGCAAGCACGGTGTCGAAGGGGGTCGACGTGCCCGACGGCGCTTCCTGCGCGATATAGCCGAGGCGCGTGTCGCGGGGCATGTCGCACGACCCTTCGTCCGGGTCGAGCTGGCCGATCATCACCTTCATCAGCGTGGACTTGCCCGCGCCGTTGCGGCCGATGAGGCCCACGCGGCTGCGCGGCGGCAGCGCGGCGCTGGCGCGGTCGAGAATGGTGCGGCCGCCCAGGCGCACGGTGATGGCATTGAGGTTCAGCATGGAGGCGGGCTTTAGGCATTTTCCCGCGCCGCGGAAATGCCCCATTGCCGCGATGCCGCATTTTTCGAATCAGGGGCCGGATCGGGAGGCCATTCCGGCGCGGCAGCGGGCGGAGCGGCGCGCGCCGCAGTGGTATTTGGCAAGTCGGCGCGGCCTTGCGAAATATACAGTGTCGTGGCCGACGCAAAAGCGTCGGTCCGGACGGGTGGCGTCGATTTCGCAATAGGAGAATTTCTGCAAAATGCCGCGCGCCGGAGCGAAGCGCGGCGCGGGACGGCGAGGAGCGGACAGTGCGAAAGAGCGGGGATGGTTATGGCACGGGCCGGGGGCTGTAGGACAGCGACCTGAGCCGCGCCCGCCGCGCGCGGCGGCAAGAGCGGATCATCTATCGACAAAGCGCGCTGCCTGTTCGACATTCCAAAAAACAGGGAGACATTTCGTCCATGGATTTCATGAAGATCATCGAGTCCCTGGACGAAGCGCTCTACACGGTAATGGGGTGGCTCGTCTTCTATCCCATCACCTTCTGGCGCATCCTGGTCCGGCCGTTGCACATGATGGCCTATGCCGATCGGGAGGTTTCGGATCGTCCGGAAAACCAGTATGACGACGCGATCCGGCCACCGCTTTTCCTGTTCCTGACCTTGCTCATTTCGCACGGCATCGAAACGGTCGTGGCGGGCCAGAACCCCCTGCTGGCCGACCGCCACGGCCTGGCCGCCATGGTGGATTCCGATCTGGCGCTGCTGACTCTCCGCCTGATCCTGTTCAGCCTGTTCACGTTGATGATGGCGGTGCGCCTGCTTCGCCGGCAGGGCGTCCGGCTGACGCAGGAGAATTTGCGGCGCCCTTTCTACGGCCAGTGCTTCACCGCCGCGCCATTGGCGTTGTTCGTGGGATTGGGCGCGCTGCTCGCCGAATCGCATGTCCCGATGGGGCGAAGCGGCGGCCTGGCGCTGGTGCTTGCCGCGTTCGGATGGTATCTCAGCGTCCAGTCATTATGGTTTTCGCGGAAGCTGGACATCTCCCTGCTGCGCGGCTTTGGCCAGGCATTGACCGCTTCTTCCTTCGCCCTCGTGATGTTCCTCGCCCTGTCCCTCATGATCCGCTGACATGGGTCAAGAGCCTGCGATCGGGTCGCACGGGCAAGGCGATCTGCCCCATGTGACAGGATGATGTGAGCCGCACGATGTGCGACATTGGATCAAGAGGTGCACGTGCACCCTTCACCATTCCGCAACTCCCTTTCGACAAGCCAACGCGTTCCGATCACCATAGCGGAAAATAATGGAGGCAGATCATGAAGATGTGGGCCATGGCTTTAGCTGCTGCGGCAGCCGGTTCGAGCGCTGTCCAGGCGCAGACGCCCGATGATGTCCGCGATCTGGTGGGCGCACGCGCGGCGGGAGCGGAAACGGCGATCCAGTCGCGCGGCTATATGTTCGTGAAGACCGAGACGGGCGACGATCGCAAATATAGCTATTGGTGGAATCGCGAGACACGCCAATGCGTCACCGTGGCGACGATGGACGGTCGCTATGCCTCCATCACATCGACCCCTGCCCCCGATTGCAACCAGAGCGCGGGCGGGCGGGCCGGGCATGATGCGCGGCGGACGATGGACCGCGATGCGACCGACCGTCCCGACATCGGCTATGCGCGACCGAACCCCCGGCGTGAATCGCCGAGCTATGCCGGCGACCAAGGCCCGTTGCGGGTGGGCGACTATGACGTCGACCTGGGCCTGGTCTGCTTCGGCGATGGCGAAAGGCCCGGCCTGGCGACCAGCTATGGGTGGTCGTGGAACAGTCGGCGCAATCGCTACGACTATGGCAACCGCACGGAGTTGGCGCCGCAGCAATTCGATGCATCCGTCATGATCCAGCTATGGGACAATGGCGGACGGATCAGTCTGCCCAAGAAGCTGGTTCCGCCGATCAACTCGCGTGGCCATGATGGCTGGTGGGATCTCTACGATGTCGAGAGCGGGCCTGACGTCATCCATGCCAAATATCGCCTCAACGGCCTCAACAAGCCGGCAATCACGATCAACCGGCGGAGCGGCCAGATCAGCATCCGCGGCCTTGATTCCTATGGGTTCCGGGGCAGTTGCGACCTGATCGACGGGAAAGATCATCGCCGCTTCTGACGTCGGGGCACAGCGCCCGGTCAAGGCCGCATCCGTCCGATGACGGGCGCGCGCGACATGGCCGACCATGTCGCTCAGCCCCTCACCGCAGGCTCAGCAGATAGTCCACCACCTGCCGCCGTCGCGTGGCGTCCGGGATGCCAGGGAAAGGCATTTTCGTGCCGGGCACCAGCTTTTGCGGGGCGGTGAGCCAGCGGTCGAGAGTGGCGGCGTCCCAGGTGAGGCCCGATGCCTTGAGCGCCGGGCTGTAGCTGTAGCCGGGCAGGCTGGCCGCCTTGCGGCCGGCGACGCCGCGCAGATTGGGGCCAAAGCTGGTCTTGCCCGGCGCAGTCGCATGGCAGGCGGCGCAGGGCGTGAAGCCAGTGGTAGGCGCCTGGGCGTGGGCGGCCGTTCCCGCGGCCGCGGGCAGCAGCAAAGCGGCGGCGCGGAACGTGGGGAAAGGAATGGTCTTCATGGGCGGCTTTCCCGAAAAAATGGGCCGGAGGCGAACGAATCGCCGCCGGCCCTGTCGTCATGCCTGATGGTCAGAAGCGGTCGGCATCCATCACCTTGGCCCAGGCGGCCACGAAGTCGGTGACGAACTTCTGCTTCGCGTCGTCGGAAGCATAGACTTCCGACACGGCGCGCAGTTCGGAGTTCGACCCGAAGATGAGATCGACCGGGGTCGCCATCCAGCGCAGCGCGCCGCTCTTGCGGTCGCGCCCTTCATAGAGGGTCGCGTCCGTCGCCGACTTCGACCAGACCGTGCCCATGTCCAGCAGGTTCACGAAATAGTCGTTGCTGAGCTGGCCCGGACGGGTGGTGAACACCCCGTTCCGCGACTTGCCGCTATTGGCGTCGAGCGCGCGCAGGCCGCCCAGCAGCACGGTCATTTCCGGCACGGTCAGGTCGAGCATGTCGGCCTTGTCCACCAGCGCTTCGGCCGGAGCGAGATTGGAATTGGCGGCGTAATAGTTGCGGAAGCCGTCGGCCTTCGGCTCGAGGAAGGCAAAGGACTGGACGTCGGTGTCGGCCTGGGTCGCGTCGACACGGCCCGGCTTGAACGGCACGGTGACGCTGTAGCCGGCCTTCGACGCGGCCTGCTCCACCGCGGCGTTGCCGCCCAGCACGATCAGGTCGGCAAGGCTGACCTGCCGGCCGGCCGCCGCCTTGTTGAAGGCGGTGCGGATGGCGTCAAGCTTGCCCACGACCCTGGTCAGTTCGGCCTTGTCGTTGACCGCCCAGTTGATCTGCGGATCAAGCCGCACGCGCGCGCCATTCGCCCCGCCGCGCATGTCGGTCGAGCGGAAGGTGGAAGCCGAGGCCCAGGCGGTACGCACCAGTTCCGGCCCGGTCAGGCCCGACGCGAGGATGCGTGACTTGAGCTGGGCCACGTCGGCATCGGTGATCGCGGCATAGGTCGCCTTGGGCAGCGGATCCTGCCAGGAGAAGCTCTGCGCCGGCGCGTCCTTGCCCAGATAGCGGGCGCTGGGGCCGAGGTCGCGATGGGTCAGCTTGAACCAGGCGCGGGCGAAAGCGGCGGAAAATTCCTCCGGATCCTTGTGGAAGCGCTCGGCGATCTTGCGGAAGCCGGGGTCTTCCTTGATCGCGATGTCGGTGGTGAACATGATCGGCGCGTGGCGCTTGTCCTTCACATGCGCGTCGGGGACGAGCTGGGCCGCGGCAGGATCGGTGGGAATCCACTGGGTGGCGCCGGCCGGGCTTTTCGTCTTCACCCAGTCGAAGCCGAACAGATTGTCGAGATATTGCGTGGTGAAGGCGATCGGATTGGCCGACCAGGCGCCTTCGAGGCCGCTGGTGATCGTATCTTCGGCATTGCCCTTGCCGCACTTGTTCTTCCAGCCCAGCCCCTGGCCCTCGATGCCGGCGGCCGACGGGTCGGCGCCCATGCACTCTTCGGGCTTGTGCGCGCCATGCGCCTTGCCGAAGGTGTGGCCGCCCGCGATCAGAGCGAGGGTTTCCTCGTCATTCATCGCCATGTTGCCGAAGGCGCGGCGGATGTCGGCGGCGGCGGCCAGCGGATCGTGATTGCCGTTCGGGCCTTCGGGATTGACGTAGATGAGACCCATCTGGGTCGCGGCGAGCGGTCCCTTCAGATTGCCCTTCGCGTCGCGGCGCTGATCGGCCATGAATTTCTTTTCCGGCCCCCAGAAGACCAGGTCGGGCTGCCAGGCGTCAACGCGGCCGCCGGCGAAGCCGATGGTCTTGAAGCCCATATCCTCCAGCGCGACATTGCCGGCCAGGACCATGAGGTCGCCCCAGCTGATCTTGCGGCCATATTTCTGCTTGATCGGCCAGACCAGGCGGCGGGCCTTGTCCAGGCTGACATTGTCGGGCCAGCTGTTGAGCGGCTCGAACCGCTGCTCGCCGCCGTCGGACCCGCCGCGCCCGTCGCCGGTGCGGTAGGTGCCCGCGCTGTGCCAGGCCATGCGGATGAAGAAGGGGCCGTAATGGCCATAATCGGCCGGCCACCAGGGCTGCGAGGTGGTCAGCACCTTGCGCAGATCCGCCTTCACCGCGTCGAGATCGAGCGTGGCGAATTCGGCGGCATAGTCGAAGTCGGCGCCATAGGGATTGGCGCGGGTCGCCTCATGCTGGCGCAGGGCGGAAAGGTCGAGCGTCTGCGGCCACCAGTCCTTGGTGGTCATGGCCGGTTCGGCGGCGCGGGCGGGCGTTGCCGCCAGCGCGGGCGCCATCGCCGCGGCCATCAGCGCGATGAGCGAAATATGCGATTTGGACATGGTTTTTCCCCTGTATCCGTTGCGATCCTGCTCCTGGGAGCCGGGGAAGCGATAGAGGGGGGCGCTTCATTGCTGAAACGAATCGATTGGGTCAGAGTGATCGACATTCCCCATGAGAGAAAATCGTGCCCAAGCGAAAAGGATGCTACGCGCGCAGGGACGGCTGGCGCGCCGGCGGCTTATTTCTTCTTGCCGAAATCCACGGTGACGACGTTGGAGCCGTCCTCGCTCGTCACCTGCGGGCCGTCATTTTCGGCGGCGTCATGGGGTTCCGGCTCCTCGTCGGCCGCCACCTGGAACTGGAGCGCGAAATTGACGGCCGGATCGACGAAGGCGGTGATCGCGCCGAAGGGAATGAAGAGATGGGCCGCGACCTGGTTGAAGGTCAGGCTGACCTCGAAATGGGTGCCGCTGACCTTGAGATCCCAGAACTTGTTCTGGAGGACGATGGTCATTTCGTCCGGGAAGCGTTCCACCAGCTGCTTCGGAATCTCGACGCCCGGCGCCTGCGTCTTGAAGGTGATGTAGAAATGATGCGCGCCCGGCAGGCCGCCGGTCTGCTGCACTTCGCCCAGCACCCGCCCGACGACCGCGCGCAGGGCCTCCTGCACGATTTCGTCATAGGGAATCAGGCTATCGGGCAGGTCGTCGCTCATGGCCCAATGTCCTAGCGGCACGAAACAGGCGGTCAACCCCTGCACGAGCAGATTGCAAGACTGGCGGCACGCGCTATAGGGCGGCCATGCGCAAGGCCGAGATTCACCGCAACACGGCGGAAACCCAGATCGACGTCACCGTCAACCTCGACGGGACGGGCCTTTATACGGTGTCGACGGGCATCGGCTTTTTCGATCATATGATCGAGCAGCTGTCGCGCCATTCGCTGATCGACATGGATGTGAAGACTGTCGGCGACCTGCATGTCGACCAGCATCACACCACCGAGGACACGGCGATCGCGATCGGCGAGGCGGTGGCGAAGGCGCTGGGCGACAAGCGCGGCATCAGCCGGTACGGCAATGTCTATTCGCCGATGGACGAGACGCTGACTCGCGTGTCGCTCGACATTTCAGGGCGTCCCTGGCTGGTGTGCAAGCTGCCCTTCACCGTGCAGAAGATCGGCGAGTGGGACACCGAGATGGTGGAACATTTCTTCCACAGCTTCGCCCAGGCCGCCGGCATCACGCTGCACATCGAATTTCTCTATGGCAGCAACAACCACCATATCGTCGAAAGCGCGTTCAAGGGGCTGGCCCGCGCGCTGCGGCAAGCGGTGGAGATCGACCCGCGCAAGGCGGATGCGATACCCTCGACCAAGGGCATTTTGTAAGCAGACACGCATAGAAGGGCCGTTTCCATGTTCATCATTTCGCTGACCTATACGGCGCCGATCGATGTGCTGGACGGCCATCTGGCGGATCATCGCGCCTGGCTGGACCAGGGGATCGCCGATGGCTGGCTGCTACTGGCCGGACGGCGCGAGCCGCGCACCGGGGGTATATTGATGGCGCGGGGCGAGCGGGCGGAGATCGCGGCCAAGGCGGCGACCGATCCTTTCGTCGCCAATGGCGCTGCATCCTTCGAGCTCATCGAGTTCCATCCGGCACGGGCCGCCAGCGTCAATCTGGAGACATTGCTGCCATGATCGCCCTGATCGACTATGGCGCGGGCAATCTCCATTCGGTCCATAATGCCCTGCGCAAGGCCGGGGCGGACGATGTCGTCATCACCGCCGACGCCGATCTGGTGCGCCGGGCCGATCGGATCGTCCTGCCGGGCGTGGGCGCCTTCCGCGCGTGCCGCGACGCTCTGGTGGCGATCCCCGGCATGGTCGAGGCGATGGGCGAGGCGGTGGGCCAGCGCGGCACGCCCTTTCTGGGCGTGTGCGTTGGGATGCAGCTGCTCGCCGACGCGGGCGAGGAGTTCGGCCGGCATGAGGGGCTGGGCTGGATTCCCGGCACGGTGCGGCGGATCGAACCGGGCGACGCCGCGATCAAGGTGCCGCACATGGGCTGGAACGATGTGGTCCTGAATAGAGCGGACCAGGGGATTTCGACGCTGCTGGAGGCGGGCGAGGCCTATTTCCTGCACAGCTATCATTTCGAGGCGGCCGACCCCGCCCATGTGGCAGCGACGACCGACCATGGCGGGCCGCTGGTCGCCGCGGTCGCGCGCGACACCATCATCGGTTGCCAGTTCCACCCGGAAAAGAGCCAGCGCTACGGGCTGTCGTTCCTCGCGCGCTTCCTGAACTGGCGGCCGTGAGATAATGCAACGTCCGTTCGGTTCGAACGGCATTTTGGAAATCGGATAATGTCGCTGATCGTCTTTCCCGCCATCGACCTCAAAGGGGGGCAGGTCGTCCGCCTCGCCGAGGGCGACATGGACCGCGCCACCGTCTATGGCGACAATCCAGCCGCGCAGGCCCTGCTCTTCGCTGAAGCGGGCGCCCAGCATCTCCACGTAGTCGATCTCGACGGCAGCTTTGCCGGCCACGCGGTCAATGCCGAAGCCGTCGAGAAGATCGTGGAAGCCTTTCCCGGCCATGTCCAGCTGGGCGGCGGCATCCGCAACCGGGAATCGGTCGAGCGCTGGTTCGACCTGGGCGTATCGCGCATCGTGATCGGCACGGCGGCGCTGAAAGACCCCGCCTTCGTCAAGGCGGCGGCGCGCGACTTTCCCGGCGGCATCGTCGTCGCGGTCGATGCGCGCGACGGCTTCGTCGCGACCGACGGCTGGGCGGAAAAGAGCGACATGGCCGTCATCGACCTCGCCCGCCGGTTCGAGGACGCGGGCGTGGCCAGCCTGCTGTTCACCGATGTCGGCCGCGACGGGATGCTCAAGGGCTGCAATGTCGACGCGACCGTGGATCTCGCCCGCGCCACCGACATTCCGGTGATCGCCAGCGGCGGCGTGGCGGGGATCGCGGACATCCGCATCCTCAGCCTCCATGCCGATGACGGGATAGAGGGCGTCATCACCGGCCGCGCGCTCTATGATGGCCGCCTCGATCTCAAGACCGCTCTGGCGGTAGCGCAGGCGGCGGCATAAACCATATCGTACAACCGCCGTTCGTTTCGAACGGACACCTGGAAACCAGCCCCATGACCGTCCGCACCCGTGTCATTCCCTGCCTCGACGTCGCCAATGGACGCGTGGTGAAGGGTGTCAATTTCGTCGACCTGAAGGATGCCGGCGATCCGGTCGAGCAGGCGAAACTCTATGACGCGGCCGGGGCGGACGAGCTGTGCTTCCTCGACATCACCGCGACCCATGAGGCGCGCGGCACCATCCTGGACGTGGTGCGCCGCACCGCCGAGGTCTGCTTCATGCCCGTCACCGTGGGCGGCGGCGTGCGCAGCGCGGACGATGCGCGCGCGCTGCTGCTTGCCGGAGCGGACAAGGTCGCCGTCAACAGCGCGGCGGTCGCCCGGCCCGAACTGGTCGCCGACATTGCCGACCGATTCGGCAGCCAGTGCATCGTCGGATCGGTCGACGCCCGGCGCGCCGGATCAAATGCCGACGGCACGCCGCGCTGGGAAATCTTCACCCATGGCGGGCGGAAGCCGACCGGCATCGACGCGCTGGACCATGCGCTGCGCCTGGCCGAGCTGGGCGCGGGGGAATTGCTGGTCACGTCCATGGACGGGGACGGCACGAAGCAGGGCTATGACCTGGCGCTGACCCGCGCGATCGCCGATGCGGTGGCGATCCCGGTGATCGCCAGCGGCGGCGTCGGCACGCTGGACCATCTGGTCGAGGGCGTGGTCGAGGGCCATGCCAGCGCCGTGCTGGCCGCCTCCATCTTCCATTTCGGCCAGCACACGATCGCGGAGGCGCATCGGGCGCTGGCGGCGGCGGGCGTGCCGGTGCGCGTGCCGGTGACGGGAGAATGACGATGCGCGACACGCTGCACAATCTGGAGCAGACCATCCGCCAGCGGCGGAGCGCAGACCCGTCGGCCTCCTATGTCGCCAAGCTGTCCGCCCGGGGCCGCGCCAAGATCGCGCAGAAGGTCGGCGAGGAAGCGGTCGAGACGGTGATCGCCGCCATGGCCGACGACCGGGAGGGCGCGATCGGCGAAAGCGCCGACCTGATCTTTCACCTGATGCTGCTGCTGGCCGACCTCGACGTGCCGTTCGACGCGGTGCTGGACGAACTGGACCGGCGCGAAGGCGTGTCGGGCATCGCCGAAAAGGCGGCGCGCCCGACGGACTGACCGGAAAGAAACCGCCCTTCCCGCGTTGAGGCGTCAGCTTCGCGTCCACATGGGGAGGGAATATGGTTCGGACAGTGATCGGCGGCCTGCTGGGCGGGCTGGCCATCTTCGTTACAGGATTTCTCTTCTGGGGCACGCCGCTGTCCGCGCTGGCGCTGAGCCGGGTCGGGGACCAGGCGAGCGCCAACCTCCAGGCGGCAATGGCGCAGGCGCTGAACGCCACGGGCACCGGCGTATACGTCATACCCGATCCTTCGACGGCGCAGGGCACGATCCTCTACGGCCGTGGCCCGGTGGCGCAGATCTTCTACAATAGCAGCGGCTTTCCCGTCATGGACGGCGGCGCGCTGATCGGCGGGCTGGTGCTGGCGCTGGCGGTGGGCGTAGTGATCGCGCTGGCGCTGCGCTTCGCCCTCGCGGACTTCGCCAGCCGCGCGCGGGTGACGATCCTGTTCGCGCTGGCGGCGGTGCTGTGGCTCCATATCGGGCAGGCCGTGTTCAACCATGCGCCCTGGGGCTATATCCTCTACCTCGCCTTCAGCGATTTCGTGGCCCTGGCGGCGGCCGGGCTGATCGCCGCGAAGCTGATGGAGACGAAGATTGTGGTCAGGCCTGGCGATACGCCGCGCTGACCGCTTCCTCGGCCATTCGGATCATGCTGTCGGCATGGCGGCGGGCGACCCGCATCCGGTCCTCGCCATAGCCGCCGCCCAGCGTGCTGGCGAGCGGCACGTCCCGTTCCCGCGCCTGCCGCACCACATAGCGGTCGCGGGCGTCCAGCCCGGCATCGGTCAGCGCCAGCCGGCCCAGCCGATCCTCCTCATGCGGGTCGACCCCCGCCTGGTAGAGGATCAGGTCCGGCGCGAAATCATCCAGCACGCGCGGCACGATGTCGGCGAGCAGCGCCAGATAGGCGGAATCCCCGGTCCCGTCCTCCAGCCCGATGTCGAGCGTCGAACGGGCCTTTCGCACCGGGAAATTCTTTTCGGCGTGGACCGACAGGGTGAAGATGTCGCCGCGTCCCGCCAGCAGCGACGCCGTGCCGTCGCCCTGATGCACGTCGAGGTCGAGGATGAGGATGCGGGCGGCATCCCCTTCCGCCACCAGCCGGTTGGCGGCGATAGCGAGATCGTTGAACACGCAATAGCCCGCGCCGGTATCGGCCAGCGCATGATGGCTGCCGCCCGCCGCATTGGCGGCATAGCCATGGCGGATCGCCAGCTTGGCCGCCGCCCAGGTGCCGCCCGGCGACAGGATCGACCGGCGCATCACCCGCTCCGTCACCGGAAAGCCGATCCGCCGCGTCTTTTCCGGCGGGACCGACAGGGTCAGCACTTCATTGACATAGGCCGGATCATGCACCGCTTCGATCCAGTCGCGCGGCATCGGTTGCGGTTCATGGACATGGCAGGAGGCGCCGCTTTCCCGCAGCGCTTCCATCACCAGCCCATATTTGTCGAAACGAAAGCGGCTGCCGGGTGTTGCAGGCGAGACATAGGCGGGATGGTGAACAACGTGCAGCATGATCTTTTCCCGCTATCGCGATTTGAACGATGGCGGCTTTGCGCTATCTGGTCCAGCATGAACCGTCCCAAGATGATCCGTTTCCCGCTGCTGGCCCTTGCCGGGCTGGGCCATGTCGCCGCCTTCGCACAGACGCCACCCCCGGCGGTCGCGCCCACATTGCCTCCTGCCACCGTCCAGCCGCTGCCCGCCCCGCCGCCGCCGGTGCCGATCCCGGCGCTCTCCCCGGCGCAGGAGGCCTGGGCGCACGACTGGCTGAAGAATGGCGCGGCGCAGGGCCTGATGGCGCGGCAGAAGGCGAGCGGGCCATTGAAGGGCGATGCGCTGGTCGGCGCGCTGGTCGACCGGGCCAAGGCGCTGTCGACCGGCCGGGTCGATACCGCCGATTTCCTGAATATCTGGGCGCTGCGCCCGGCCGCCTTCGACCCGCGCCCTGCGCTGGCCAAGGCGGTGGCGGAAGATCGGCTGCAACAATGGGCCGCAGGCCTGACCCCGCCCTGGGCCGGCTATGAAACGCTGCGCAAGGGCCTGACCCGATATGAGGCGATCCGCGACAAGGGCGGCTGGCCGACGCTGACCGCCACATCCGCCCCCGATGTGGTGCGGGCGCGGATCGCGCTGGAAGACCCCGCCGTCACGCGCGACGAGCCGCTGGTCGACGTGATCCAGCGCGCCCAGCGCCGCTACGGTCTGGAACCGACGGGCCAGCTGGGCGCGCGCACGCTGGCCGCGCTCAATGTCGGCGTGGACGAGCGCATCGCCGCGATCATGGCGAACATGGAGCGGTGGCGCTGGATGCCGCGCAGCCTGCCGGTCAACCGGGTGCAGGTGAACATCGCCGCCGCCGTGCTGACCGTGTTCGAGGGCGACCAGCCGGTCAGTTCGATGCGCGCCGTGACCGGCAGCCCCGACAATGCGACGCCGATGCTGTCTTCCAGCATCCATTCCATCGTGGTCAACCCGCCCTGGAACGTCCCGATGTCGATCGCCAAGCGGGAACTGTTCCCCAAGGGCCGCGCGACGCTGATCCGCCAGGGCTACAAGATCGTCAAGACGCCCGAGGGCGGCGAGCGCATCGTCCAGCCCGCCGGGCCGAACAGCGCGCTGGGGCGGCTGAAGTTCGACTTCAACAACAGCTTTGCCGTCTATCTGCACGACACCCCGTCGCGCGGAAAATTCTCCAGCTATGACCGGCTCGCCAGCCATGGCTGCATCCGGCTGGAAAAGCCGGTCGCGCTCGCCGAGCAGATGGTCGCGGCCGACCCCAACCTCAACGGCCAGATCCAGGCGCTGATCGACGAGGGCAAGACCCAGCGCGTGTCGCTACCGCAGGAGGTGGCGGTCTACCTGCTCTACTGGACCGCCTTCGCCAGCCCCAACGGCACGGTCAGCTTCCGCGCCGATCCCTATGGCTGGGACAGGCTGCTCGCGCAGAAGATCGAGGCGTCGAGCCGTCGCGCCGACCCAACCGCCGCCCCATCCCCCACCACCATCGCATCGAAGGACTGACGCCCCCATGCGCAAATATGCCCTGATCGCCCTTGCCGGCGCGCTGACCCTGGCCGCCTGCGGCAGACAAGAAGAGGAGGCTCCGGCGACCAACAATCTGGTCGAGCCGCCGGTCGAGAATGTAATCATTGAGGAACCCGAGGCGCCGTTGTCCGAACCGCAGAACAACGCGGTCGCGACTCCGGCCGCGCCACCGCCGACCGTATCGGAGGAACAGCAGATACTGGACGATGCCGAAGCGACCGGCATGACGTCGCGCCTGCCCCAGGACGGCGAGCAGAGCCAGCCGGTGGGCGAAGCGAGCGGCACGGGCGAATGAGTCTGTTCGCCCCGGTCTTCAACCGGGGCGCCAGCTTTGCTATATTGCTCCAATGGATCGCCGTAATTTCACGAAGTTCGCTTTGAGCGGACTCGCCTTTTCGTTTCTGCCCGACAGCATGGGCCGCGCCGCGCTGCCCATCGCTCCCGAACCCGTGAGCCCCGCGCCGGTTCCCGCTACGCCGCGCCCGGCGCCGCAAAAACCCTATGCGGCGCTGCTGGAACGGGCCAGGGCGGCGCTGGACCGTCATGCCCATCATTTCGCGCTGCGCGACCGGGTGGCGATCGTCGACTTCGACGCGCCGTCGAAGGACATGCGGATGCATATCGTCGACCTTATCAGCGGCCAGGCCAACAGCTATCTGGTGTCCCATGGCCGCGGGTCCGACCCCGGCCATTCGGGATGGCTGCACAGCTTTTCCAACGAGTTCGATTCGCTCGCCAGCAGTTCCGGCGCTTTCCGGACGGGCGAGATGTATGTCGGCCAGCATGGCCGGTCGATGCGCCTGCTGGGCCTCGACCCGCAGAACAGCAATGCCGAGGCACGCGCCATCGTCGTCCATGGCGCCGATTATGTGAGCGAGGACCATGTCGCCGCCTGGGGCAAGTGCGGCCGGTCCGAAGGCTGTTTCGCGGTCGCCCCGCACATCGTGCCGCAGGTGCTGGGGCTGCTGGGTCCGGGGCGGATGCTCTATGCGGACAAGCTCGGCAAGGGCTGAGCCACAGGAGCCGTCAGCCGCCTGCGGGCGACGGCGCAGGCATGTCGGCATAAAGGGTGAACTGCGCGTGCAGGCCGCCGACCGACGATGATCCCACCCACAGGTCGAACAGGCCCGGCTCCGCGATCCGGCGGTTGCGGGCGCCGACAAATTCGAGATCGGTGCGCGACAGGGAGAAGCGGACGATCCGGCTGTCGCCCGGTGCCAGGGTGACGCGCGCCATGCGCTTGAGTTCGCGAATCGGACGCGTGCGGCTGGCGACGCGGTCGCGAATATAGAGCTGGACGACTTCGCTGCCCTTGCGCCCGCCCGCATTGGTGACGCGCACGGTAATCTCGATCGCAGAATCCCAGCGCAGCGCGCTGTCCGACAGCTTCAGCCGGTCGAGCGCGAAATCGGTGTAGCTGAGGCCGTGGCCGAAGGGGAAGCGGGCGCTGTTGTCGGTGGTGGTGTAGCGCGCCTTATATTCGGTGCGATCGTCCACCACCGGACGGCCGGTGGACTTGCGATCGTAGAAGAATGGCTCCTGCCCGCTTTCCCAAGGGAAGCTGACGGGCAGCTTGCCCGACGGATCGACCCTGCCGAGCAGGATGTCGGCGATGGCGTGGCCGGCCTCGCTCCCCAGGAACCAGGTTGCGAGGATCGCCTGCGCGTCGGCGACTCCGCCATGCAGGGCCAGCGCGCGGCCATGGCGCAGAAGGATGACGACGGGCTTGCCGGTGGCGACCACCGCGTCCGCCAGGGCCTGCTGTGCGGCGGGAATGTCGATGACGGTGCGCGACTGGGCCTCGCCCGACATGGCTTGCGATTCACCGATGGCGAGCAGGACGATGTCTGCCGCCTTCGCCGCCGTCACCGCCTGCGCGATGCCGCCGTCGATCGCGCCGCTGATGTCGCTGCCGCGCGTGACGCTGAGTTTCGCGGCATCCGGCAGCGCCGCGCGCAGGCCGGTGGCGATGTCGACGCCCTTGCCCGGATCGCCGTAAAAGGCCCAGGGGCCGTAGAGATTGGCCGTGTCCTCCGCGAACGGCCCGATCAGGGCGATGCTCTGCCCCTTGGCCGGGTCGATCGGCAGGACGCCCGCATTCTTGAGCAGCACGACCGAGCGCGCGGCCGCCTCGCGCGCCAGGCCGCGGTGGGCCGCTGTGTAGATGCGCGTCTGTTCCGCTTCCGCGTTGAGCGAGCGATAGGGATTGTCGAACAGCCCGATCGCGGCCTTTACATAGAGAATGCGGCGCACGGCGACGTCGACCGTGCCCATCGGCACCGCGCCGCTCTTCACCAGTTCGGGGAGGTAGCGGATGAAGAGGCCGCTCTGCATCGACATATCGACCCCGGCGAGGACGGCGAGGCGGGCGGCATCGCGCGCATCCTCCGCAAAGCCGTGGGCGACCAGTTCCTCGTCGGCGGTGTAGTCGGAAAAGACGAAGCCGCGAAACTGCATCTCGCCGCGCAATATGTCGGTGAGCAGTTCGCCGTCGGCGGTGGCGGGCACGCCGTTGATCTCGTTGAAGGCGGCCATGGTGGTCAGCGCGCCGGCGGCGAAAGCCTGCCCGAAGGGGGGCAGATGGGTTTCGCGCAGCGTCTCCTCGCTGATGTCGACATTGCCATATTCGAGCCCGGCGGCGACCGCGCCATAGGCGGCAAAATGCTTGGGGCAGGCGAGCAGCGAATCATCGCGGCGCAAGTCGCGGCCCTGGAAGCCGCGGATGCGGGCGGCCGAGAGCAGGCCAGTGAGGGTCACGTCCTCCCCCGCCCCTTCGACCACGCGGCCCCAGCGCTGGTCGCGGGCGACATCCACCATCGGCGCGAAGGTGAGATGAAGGCCGGCGGCAGTGGCTTCCACGGCCATGGCGCGCGCGGTGCGCTGGCACAGGTCGGGATCGAAGCTGGAGGCTTCGGCGAGCGGCACGGGAAAGATGGTCTTGAGGCCATGGATTACGTCCCCGGCGAACAGCAGGGGGATGCCGAGGCGGCTGTCCCTGACCGCGATGTCCTGCGCCCGTCGCGCGCCGGCGACGCCGATGCCGTTGAACAGGCACCCGACCCGGCCCTTGCGGATTTCCTCGGCCAGCCGTTTTTCGTCCTGGATGCCGGCCTGGGGGTTGGGCGGGTTGAAGGGGCGGAACGAGTCGGCAAGGCAGGTCATCTGCCCGGCCTTCTCCTCGATCGTCATCTTGGAGATGAGGGCGTCGACCCGCTCGACATCGGTCTGCGCCAGCGCGCGGCGCGGCAGGCCAAGCGCGAAGGCGCCGCCGAGCGTGCGGATCAGAAGGTCGCGACGGTCAAGGGTCATGCAGGGGACGGGATAACCAGGATAGGATGAACGGAGATTGTCCGGCGAACGTCCCGATGGCGATTTCGTTTCCATGCGGCAAGGCGCGTGCGGCGCGCCGCCCCTCGTCCGCGACATGCGGGCGAAGCTATCATCATCCCAAGGAAGGTGGTGGTGGACGCACTAGGGCTCGAACCTAGGACCCGCTGATTAAGAGTCAGCTGCTCTACCAACTGAGCTATGCGTCCACACTGGCCTGTTTCCAGTCCCGTAAGGGGCCGGCTGCATCGGGCCCGATGCAGTGGTGGACAGGGCTGGATTCGAACCAGCGTACGGGAAACCCGGGCAGATTTACAGTCTGCTGCCTTTAACCACTCGGCCACCTGTCCAGTGCCCTGCGCAGTGAAGAATTTGCGTTCCCCGCCGCGCTGGAGGCGGCTCAATGGCGAAAGGAGGCTTGCCTGTCAATGGGGTGATGTGAAAAGAGCGCGAACATGAAAAAAGGTCATCGCTCCGCCAAGCCCAAGGGCGCCTTCCCGCGCTTCTATGGACGCCACGCCGTCATCGCGGCGCTCGCCAACCCGAACCGCACCGTGCGCAAGATCTGGGGGACGCGCGAGGCGCTGAACCAGCTCGATCTGCCGCCGGTGCTGCCGATCGTCTATTCCGACGTCGCCGACATGGGGCGGATGGTGCCGTCCGACGCGCCGCATCAGGGTATCGTCGCCGAAGTCGAGCCGCTGGACGATGTCTGGCTGGGCGAAATCCTGGAAGAAGGACAGGATGACAAGCGGCCGATCCTGGTGCTGGACCAGGTGACGGACCCGCATAATGTCGGCGCGATCCTGCGCTCCGCCGCCGCGTTCGACGCGCTCTGCATCGTGACTCAGGACCGGCACGCGCCGCCCGAATCGGGCGTCCTGGCGCGCGCGGCGTCCGGCGCGCTGGAAATCGTGCCCTGGGTCCGCGTCGTGAACCTCGCTCGCGCGCTCGATGAGATCGCCGAAGCGGGTTACTGGCGAATCGGGCTGGATGGCGATTCGGACACGCATCTGAGCGAAGCGATCGGCGAATCGCGCGTGGCGCTGGTGCTGGGAGCCGAGGGCGAAGGGCTGCGCCACAACAGCATGGCGCATTGCGACATTATCGCTAAGCTGCCGATCAGCCCGCGCATGGAGAGCCTGAACGTCTCGAACGCCGCGGCCATCGCCCTCTACGCCGCGACCAACCGGTAACGGCCTGAGCGGGCCAAGGGGGGAGCTTCGCCGATGAATCGCCTGTATCGCATTGCCGGGGCGCTGTGCGGCCTGCTCGCCCTGTCGGCCTGCCTGGTGACGCCGGGCAAGTTCGAATCGAGCCTGGACATCCGCGCCGACCGAAGCTTCACCTTCGCCTACAAGGGCGAGATACTGGCGTCGGACATGGGCAAGGAGGCGCTGACGGGCGGTTCGACATCCTCGGACGAGGAAGCGCCCGAGGGCGAGGTCGAAAATGCCCCGACCCTGTTGCCGATCGCGGCGCAGGATGAGGATTTCAGCGACAAGACGGGGAATGGCGCCAAGGGCGACGAGGCGCAGATGCAGGCGGTGGCCGCCGCGCTGTCCAGGGAAAAGGGCTTCCGTTCCGCCCGCTATGTCGGGAATCACAAGTTCGAGATCGATTATGCGATCACTGGCAGGCTGACCCACGCCTTCCTCTTCCCCTTCAACATCGACGCGCAGATCGTACTGCCCTTCGTCGCGGTGGAGATGCGGGGCGAAGACCGGGTGCGGGTGAAGGCGCCGGGATTCGCCAACGGCTTCGACAAGAGCCAGGGACCGGGCGGCATGGGCGGCGCGGGCGACGAAGCGGCCAAGGCGCTCGACGGCCGCTTCACGCTCACCACCGACGCCGAGATCGTCAGCCAGAATCAGGAGGAAGGGGCCCAGTCGACACCCCAAGGCAAGCGGATCGTCTGGACCATCACGCCGCTGACCGGCGAAGCGCCCGCAGCCACGCTGCGGGTGCGGCCCTGATGTGACGGGCGACGCCGGACGACGCACCGGCCTGGCCCCGGACGGGCGCACGGACCGGTGCGGCTATCTTGAAAAAGGACTCAGTCTTCCGGCGCGATGGTGACGCGCAGACCGTCCAGCGCGTCGCTCAGCACCAGCTGGCAGGACAGGCGGCTGCTGTCGTTGCGATGGTCTGAGCTGTCGAGCAGGTCGTTCTCGTCCTCCGTCATCGCGGGCAGCGCGTCGGCGAAGGCGGGGTCGACATAGATGTGGCAGGTCGCGCAGGAGCAGCAGCCGCCGCACAGGGCCAGCAGTTCGTCAAAGCCGTTGTCGCGGATGACTTCCATCACCGACAGGCCGTTGTCGCCATCGACAGCCTGTTCCTCACCCGCACGGTTGACCACGATCAGTTTCGGCATCTATCCAGTCCCCTCGAATTTTCTCCGCCGCTCTGACGGAGAGACGCGGGGAAATCAAGGGCTGGACGGAAACACATGGTCATGACCGCAGATCAGCTCCGCACCAGCCTGGACGCGATCGCCGCGCTGGAGCCGGGATTCGTCGCCGCGATCGCGCGGGTTGGCTACCCCCAGCCGCGCGTCCGCCAGCCGGGTTATGAAACGCTGCTGCGTACCATCGTCGGCCAGCAGGTCAGCGTGGCGGCGGCGGCGGCGGTGTGGCGCAAGCTGGAGGCGGAACTGGGCGATGGCTGCGCCCCGCAAGAGCTGCTGGCGCGCGATTTCGATGCGCTGCGTGCGTGTGGCCTGTCACGGCAGAAGCAGGGCTATGCCCGGAGCCTCGCCGAACTGGTGCTGTCGGGCGCGCTCGACCTGCACGCGCTGCCGCAGGATGACGAGGAGGCGATCGCGCAGTTGGTGCGGATCAAGGGGATCGGGCGCTGGTCGGCGGAAATCTACCTGCTGTTCGCCGAAGGACGGCCCGACATATGGCCGGCGGGCGACCTGGCAGTGCAGATCGAGGTGGGGCGCATATTGGGCCTGCCCGAACGGCCGAGCGAAAAACTGACTCGCCAGGTCGCCGAAGCCTGGCGCCCGCATCGCGGCGCCGCCGCGATCATGGCCTGGCACCATTATAATACCGAGGTTCTGTAATCATGCCCCTGCCCCATGCCCGTTACATCGTCGTCGCCCATGAGGGCGCGTGGAAGATCAACCTGGACAATAAATATTACGGCCCCTTCCCGACCCAGGCGGAAGCGGTCGACAGCGCAACCGGCACGGCGAAGAAGGCGGCCGAGGCGGGCTATCCCGCCTCCGTGCTGCTCATGCAGGGGACCGTATTCGAGACGATGTGGACCAGCGTCGCCGAATGACCTGTTCTTTGGGGCAGGTTATCCCCTATTTTTGTGCGGTGCGGGAACCGAATGGCGGCTGCGGCTTTTATCGCCTCCAGGTTTCACGGGCTTAAAGGCATGAGCAAGAAGGTTCTGATCGTAGAAGACGAGATTTTCGTCGCGCTGGAAATCGAGCAGATCGTCGAGGACGCCGGTTTCGATGTCGGGGCGATCGCGGCCGATCGCGCGGCAGCGCTGGAATCGGCCGCTTCGTGCGACATTGCGCTGGTCGACCTCAATCTGCGCGACGGGCCGACCGGCCCGCAGATCGGGATGGAACTGGCCAGCCGTCACGGCATCCGCGTAATCTATGTGACGGCCAATCCCTCTCAGATCGGAGAGGCGTCGGTGGCGGCTCTGGGCGTCATCACCAAGCCTTTCCGCCCGCACAGCATTTCCGCGGCGCTGAAGCTGGCGGCGGCCGACGAGCCGGCGCTGCACGACGCCGACATTGCCGGCTTTACGCCCTTCCCGCCGCCCGGCTCATGGAACGGGATGGAATCCAGAGGCTGATTCGCAGGCCGTCGGGCTGCCAGTCACGGGTCATGCGACCGCCCAGCTGCCGCTCGACGCTGAGCGTCATCAACCGGCTGCCGAACCCCTCGCCCCCCGTCGGGGAAACGACCGGCCCGCCTTCTTCCCGCCAGTCGATGCGGACGTCATCGCCTTCCATCGCGACGTGGAGATGGATGCGGCCGTCCGCGACCGACAGGGCGCCATATTTGGCGGCATTGGTCGCCAGTTCGTGGAACAGCAGCGCAAGCGGCGTCGCGGAACGATCGTCAATGCGCGGGTCTTCGCCCGACAACTGGATGCGCGCGCCATCGGCACTGCGATAGGGCGCGAAAATCTGATCGAGAATGCCCCATAAATGCCCCTCGCCCGCGCCCAGTTGCGGTGCGGATTCGGCGCTGTGGGGACGGACGAAATCATGGGCGCGACCCAGCGCCAGGATGCGGTCGCGCAGATCCTGCGCCACGTCCGCAATTTCGGGATGCTGGCGCGCGGACAGGCCGATGAGGCCTGCGATCACCGAAAAGATATTCTTGATCCGGTGCGAGAGTTCATGCGCGATCATCTCGCGCTCTTCCATCATCAGCTTCTGTTCGTGAATTTCGGTGCAGGTGCCGATCCAGCGCGTGATCGCACCGTTCGCATCCCGAATCGGCAGAGCCCGTCCCAGCGTCCAGCGATAATCCCCGCTGCGATGACGCAGGCGATATTCGATCTCATAAGGTTCGCCGGTGGCAAGGCTGTGGCGCCATCTTTCCCACGCGATCGGCTGGTCGTCGGGATGGAACATGCCGTTCCAGGCCTCGCCATCGGTCGACCCCACGGGCACACCGGTATATTCATACCAGCGCGCGTTGTAATAATCATGATAGCCGTCGGGCAGCGTCGACCAGACCATCTGCGGCATGGTGTCGGCCAGGGTGCGGAACATGCGGTCGCTGTCGGCGACGGCCACCGCATCCTGCCGCTGCTGCCGGATGATGTCGCGATCCCGGCGGCGCCCTTCCAGCTCCACCATCACCTGGCGGGCCAGCAGGGCCAGCCCCTGCCTCTGAAGCGGGGTGAGGTCGGGACGCGGATCAGTGTCGATCACGCAGAGCGCGCCGAGCGGTTCGCCATCGTCGTCCACCAGCGGGGCGCCGGCATAGAAGCGGATATGGGGGGAGCCGGTGACGAGCGCATTTTCGGCGAAGCGCGGATCTGCGCTCGCATCGGGCACGACGAAGATATCGTCCCCCAGCATGGCGAGCGCACAGAAGGACACATCGCGGGGAGTTTCCTCGGCATCGAGGCCAGTCCGGGCCAGGAAACGCTGGCGCACATCCTCCACGATGCTGACGAGCGCGATCGGCGCATCGCACAGCTGCGCCGCGAAGGCGGTGATGTCGTCCAGGGTGCGAAAGCCGCCGGTGTCGAGATCATAGAGCGCCAGCAGCGCCCCGCGATCCGTCGCCAGCCCGCGCCCCTCAGCCATCACCGACCCGTTCGATGTCGGCGCCGACGGCCGACAGCTTTTCTTCCAGCCGTTCATAGCCGCGATCGAGATGATAGACGCGATTGACCTGCGTCTCGCCCTCTGCCGCCAGGCCGGCGAGGATGAGGCTCATCGAGGCGCGCAGGTCGGTCGCCATCACCGGCGCGCCGACCAGCTTCGATACGCCGCGAACCACCGCCGTGCGGCCGTTGACGGCAATATCCGCGCCCATGCGCGCCAGTTCGGGAACGTGCATGTAGCGATTTTCGAAGATCGTCTCGGTCAGCACCGACGCGCCGTCGGCCAGCGTCAGCATCGCCATGAACTGCGCCTGCATGTCGGTCGGGAAGGCCGGGAAAGGCGCGGTCGACAGCGTCAGGGGCTTGAGCCTGCCGTCGGAGGAAACGCGGATGCCGTCGCGATGGACATCGACCTGGACACCTGCATCGCGCAGGGCGGCAAGGATCGCGTGCATGTCGTCGGCATTGGCGCCTATCAGATCGAGCGAGCCGCCGGTAATCGCAGCGGCGCAGGCATAGCTGCCCGCCTCGATCCGGTCCGGCATCACGCTGTACGTCGCGCCATGCAGCCGGTCGCGGCCATGGACGATCAGCTTGTCGCTGCCGATCCCCTCGATATCCGCGCCCATCGCGACCAGTAATTTGCACAGGTCGACGATTTCCGGTTCGCGGGCGGCATTTTCGAGGGTGCAGGTGCCCTTCGCCAGCACCGCGGCCATCAGCGCATTTTCCGTGGCGCCCACCGACACCACCGGGAAAGTGTAGATGCCGCCCGGCAGGCCGCCGTCCGGCGCGCTGGCGCGGACATAGCCGGCGGTGAGCTCGATCTTCGCGCCGAAGGCTTCGAGCGCCTTCAGGTGCAGGTCGATCGGACGGTTGCCGATGGCGCAGCCCCCCGGCAGCGACACCCGCGCCTCGCCCGCGCGGGCGAGCAGCGGGCCGAGCACCAGGATCGAGGCGCGCATCTTGCGCACGATGTCATAGGGCGCCTCGGTCGAGGTGACGCGCCCCGCGCGCATCGTCATGACGCGGCCGAAATCCTCCGGCCGGGCGCCTTCGATCATGGTCGATACGCCCAACTGGTTCAGAAGATGGCCGAAACTGTCAACGTCGGCGAGGCGCGGCAGGTTGCGCAGCGTCACCGGCTCGTCGGTCAGCAAGGCGCAGGGCAGCAGCGTCAGAGCCGCGTTCTTGGCGCCGGAAATGGGAAGGCGGCCGCTCAATGCTTTGCCGCCGCGAATATCAATGCGGTCCATCGGACAGGGTTAATAGCGGCAAACGCGCGGCGCGCAAGGCGGCTGAGCGGCCATGTCCCGCCCGCCCGCCGAACCGGTGAAACAATATTGCCATGCTTCGCCCGAGATTGATCGAGTTTAGTGCAGAAGCTGAAAATGCAGCCAAAAGGCGCCTGGGGCGTTTTGCCATCGTAACGAGAAACTTTGAGAAGAAGGTGTATTGGTGGCAACAAGTTGTTTCGCGGAAAGACTGACACGCCATGTGCCGTTGTCCGACGCGGAAAAGACGGCATTGGCGAAGTTGGAGGAAAATCCCCGCAAGGTGAAGCGCGGCGCGATGATTCAGCGCGTCAACGACACCGTGACGGAGTTGTTCGTGCTGCGCGAAGGCCGGGTGATGAGCTTCGTCATCCTGCCTGACGGCAGCCGGCAGATATTGCGGGTCTACTTCCCCGGCGATTTCATAGGATCGGCGAGCACGATCTACAGTCGAGCGCCGGAATCCCTGGTCGCGCTGTCCGATGCGGTCATCTGTCCGTTCGACAAACATGCTCTGCGGCGGCTGCTGGAAGAATATCCGCGCGTCGCCGCGCTGCTGTTCCTGCTGTCCAACGCCGAGCGGGTGGCGATGACCGACCGGCTCGCCTCGCTGGGGCGGACATCGGCCAAGGCGCGGGTCGCCGCCTTCCTGCTCGACATGTTCGACCGGCTGCGCGTAACCGACGACCGCATTACCGACAGTTTCGACCTGAAGCTGACCCAGGAGGAAATCGGCGATTCGATCGGCCTGACATCCGTCCATGTGAACCGGATGATCCGGCAGATGGAGCAGGAGGGGCTGATCAGCCGGTCGAACGGCCGCATCACCTTGCTCGACCTGGAGCGGCTGGAGGATATCGGCCATTATACCAACCGGCACAAGGACATGGATCTGGACTGGTTGCCCGTCGGCTGAAGCCGGGCGGAGGGGCTTTGACCTATTTCGTCGGCTCGCGGGCGACAGGGGCGAAGCAGCGTTCGCAGCGGCGCCAGCAGGTGACGCCGGGCATGACCAGGGCCGGTTGCAGGCCGCGTTCGGGATAGAGGCCCATCAGGACGGCGGGCGACACCCCCTCCGGCGCGGCGCGGCTGTGGCACATCAAGCAGTAGCGGACATATTTGGCGCGGGTAAGACCGCTATGATCGGCCTGCGCCTGCGCCACGCCGGGAAGGATGAGGAGCAGCGCGAGCACCCACCGCGCGATCACGCCAGCAGCTCGACATCCCAATAGAGCCAGTCATGCCAGCTTTCATGCAGATAGCCGGGCGGGAAGGCGCGGCCATGTTCCAGCAATTGCCAGCTGGTGGGCCGGATCGGCTGGACATGCAGTTGCATCCCCGCCTCCCTGGGTGTGCGGCCGCCCTTCTTGAGGTTGCACGGCGAACAGGCGGTGGCGACATTTTCCCATGTCGTTCGTCCGCCCGCCCGGCGCGGCACGACATGGTCGAAGGTCAGGTCGCTGGTCTTGCCGCAATATTGGCAGGCGAACTTGTCACGCAGGAACAGGTTGAAGCGGGTGAAGGCGGGATGTTCGGAGGGCTTCACATATTGCTTGAGCGCGATGACCGACGGGATCTTCATTTGCAGGCTGGGGCTGTGAACCTCTCGCTCGTAGCTGGCGATGATGTCCACCCGATCCAAAAAAACCGCCTTGATGGCGGTTTGCCAGGGCCAGAGGCTCAAGGGATAATAGCTGAGCGGCGTGTAGTCAGCGTTCAGCACCAGCGCCGGACAGTTTTCCGGGTGTCGTATCAGGTCGGGATGGTACATAGAAAAACCTTCTACCCCCTTGCCGACGCTGCTGATCCACCAGCAACGTGACATCCGCATGACAGCATTAACGAATATCATCCGTCAAGAGCCTGTATGACCGAGCCTGCCGCCCCACAGCATATGGTGACTCGCTTCGCGCCAAGCCCCACCGGTCGACTGCATGTCGGCCATGGCTGGTCCGCGCTGCTGGCCATGGACATGGCGCGCGCGGCGGGTGGGCAATTCCGGCTGCGGATCGAGGACATCGACGGCACCCGCAGCCGCCCGGAGCATGTGGCCGGCATCGTGGAGGATCTGCGCTGGCTGGGGGTGGCATGGGACGGAGAGATCGTCTTCCAGTCGCAGCGGCTGGATCGCTATGCGGCCGCGCTCGACCAGCTACGCGGCTTAGGGCTCCTCTATCCCTGTTTCTGCACCCGCGCCGATATCCAGGCGAGCCTGACCGCGCCCCACGGACCGGAGGGGCCGGTCTATCCGGGGACATGCCAGGCGCTGAGCGCGGCGGAACGGGCGCAGCGGATCGCGGCGGGGGAAGCCCATGCCTGGCGGATCGACATGGGCAAGGCGGCTGCGCGGGTGGAGACCCTGAAATGGGCCGCCCTCTCCTTTTCCGAAGGACAAAGGGCTTCGACAGGCTCAGTCCGAACGGAAATCGTAATCGACGGCCTCGCCCATGGCGATGTGGTGCTGGCGCGCAAGGATGCGCCGGCGAGCTATCATCTGTCCTGCACGCTGGACGATGCCGCGATGGGCGTGACCCATGTCCTGCGGGGCGATGACCTGCGCGGGGCCACCGACATCCACCGGTTGCTCCAGGCGCTGCTCGACCTCCCCTCCCCGGCCTATATCCACCACCCGCTGCTGGTCGGGCCGGACGGCCGGCGGCTCGCCAAGCGGGACGGCTCGATCGGGCTGGCCGAACTGCGCGCGCAGGGGATGGCTGCGGAGCGCCTGGCCGATGATCTGCGCGCCGGGCGCTTTCCCATTGGCATCGCGCTCGCAAGCGCCTAGCATCGGCTCCATGCAGACAATCCTCGTCATCGCCCTGATCCTGGCCATGATCGCAACGCTGGTCGCTTTGGTCCGGGGCATCATCGCCTTCCTCCAGACGACCAAGGAGGACCTGAACCGGCCCGAAGGCAGCGGCCCCAGCCCCGCCCGGCTGAAGCAGAACAAGATGATGATGAACCGCATCCTGTTCCAGGCGGCAGCGATCATCATCGTCGCGATCCTGCTGATGGCCAAGGGCAATGGCTGAGGCATCGGGCTCCAGGGGCTGACTCAAATCCGTTCAGGCGAACGGACCAGAGCCATCCGGTCGAGCGCAGGGCATTTTTACGGGGCTGGCGGTAACAGCATGGTCAAGCTGAACAAGATCTACACCCGCACGGGTGATGCCGGCACGACCGGGCTCGTCGACGGATCGCGCCTGCCCAAGCACGCGCCGCGGATGCAGGCGGTGGGTGACGTGGACGAGGCGAACAGCGCCATCGGCCTCGCCATCATCGCCATGGGCGCGCGGCCGGAGACGCGCTGGCTGACCACCATCCAGAACGACCTGTTCGACCTGGGCGCAGACCTGGCGACACCGATCCCCGATGGCGCCGACGAACCATGGGCGCTGCGCATCATCGCCACCCAGGTGACGCGGCTGGAGGAGGAGATCGACGGGATGAACGCCGACCTCGCTCCACTCGACAGCTTCATCCTGCCCGGCGGATCGCAGGCGGCGGCCGCCGTTCACCTGGCCCGCGCGATCACCCGACGGGCCGAGCGCAGCGCCACCGCCGCGGCGGCCGAGGTCGCGATCAACCCGCAGGCGATCGCCTATCTCAACCGCCTGTCCGACCTGCTGTTCGTACTGGCACGGCGGCTGAACGACAATGGCGCCGCCGACGTCAAATGGGTGCCGGGCGCGTCGCGCTGAACCGGCGCATTTCGACTCTCCCGCCGCACGATCCAGCCTGAAGCCCGCCGTTAACCCTGTTTCTTCACCCCCCGTTTAGGCACGAGCCCGGAAACGGTTTGCGGTCGCACCATAAAGGGGGAAAGACGTGCAATTCTACCTCGCCACATCCTTCATCTTTCCGCGCTCGCTTCGCTGCGCCTGTTCGCGCTGTGCTTCGTGGCGACGCACATGCCGTTGCTGGGCTATCTGGCCTGGGGCTTTTCAACCGGCCGGATCGCGCTGGCCGAGTTCGTGCTGCTGACGCTGGCGACGGTCGCGGGCACGGCGGTGGCCCTGCTGGGCATCGGCGCGATGCTCAATCCGATCCAGGCGCTGGCCGAGACGCTGAATCGCGGCGACCGCGCGCCCGCCGCCCTGCCCGAGGTGGGCGACGTGATCCAGACGCTCTATGCCGGGGTCCAGCGCGCCGCCAGCGCCACCCAGGCGCGGATCGACGACCTGCACAATGCCGCGCATGAGGACATGCTGACCGGCGTCGCCAACCGGCGCGGATTCCTGAGCCAGATCGACCGTTTGCCGATCGAGCGGCGCAAGGGCTGTGTCGCGCTGATCGACATCGACTATTTCAAGCGGGTCAACGACCAGCTGGGCCATGACGAGGGCGACCGGGTGCTGGGCGCCTTCGCCGCGCGCCTGACCGCCCAGTTGCGCCGCATCGACATCGTCGCGCGCTGGGGCGGCGAGGAGTTCGCCATCTTCTTCCAGGACAGCATCGAGGATGAGGTCAGCTGGTCGCTGGCGCGGGTCGCCAGCCGGATGCGCAGCGACCCCATCGGCCTGGTGAGCGGCCGGCCGATCAGCTTTTCCGCCGGCATCTGCCGATGGAAGGGCGACGAGCTGGAGGAGGCGCTGCGCCGCGCCGACGAGGCGCTGTACGAGGCGAAGCAGGGCGGCCGTGACCGCATCTGCCGCGCCGCCCCGCTGTTGCAGGAGGTGTGAACTTAGGGGCAGGCCGGAACCCCCGGCCGGTTCATGCGCTTATTTCCGGTGAGAGAACGGTGCGACCGTATCGGAAAGGGCAGCCATGGCCAGAAGCTGGACAGACGCCCGGCAGGATGATCTGGAAGAGCGCTACCGCGCGGTGCGGGCGCTCAGCGAGGCGCTGACTGCACCTCTCTCTGACGGCGACGCGACGGTCCAGTCGATGCCCGATGCGTCTCCGGCCAAATGGCATCTGGCGCATGTCAGCTGGTTTTTCGAGACCTTCGTCCTGCGCGACCATGTCGCCGGGTACCAGCCGTTCGATCCGCGCTACGCCTTCCTCTTCAACAGCTATTACGAGGCGGAGGGCGCGCGCCATGCCCGGCCGTTGCGGGGCATGTTGACGCGGCCGTCGCTGGCGGAGGTGCGCGCCTATCGCGCCCATGTCGATGCGGCGCTGATCGGCGCGCTGGGGATGCTGCCACAGCCCGCGCGCGCGCTGGTGACGCTGGGCCTGCATCATGAGCAGCAGCATCAGGAATTGCTGCTGACCGACCTGCTCCATCTCTTCTCGCTCAACCCGCTGGAGCCGGCCCTGTTCGAGGCGCCAAGCGCAGCGCCCGTCCATCTGCCCGGCCCGCTCCACTGGATCGAGGGTCGGCAGGGGCTGGTCGAGATCGGCGAAGACGGCCGTGCCGGCTTCGCCTTCGATTGCGAAGGGCCGCGACACAAGGCGCTGCTCCATCCCCATGCGCTGGCGCACCGCCCCATAACCAATGGCGAATGGATCGCCTTCATCGAGGATGGCGGCTATCGCACGGCAACGCACTGGCTGTCGGACGGTTGGGCCTGGGTACAGGCGGACGGGATCGCGGCGCCGCTCTATTGGAAGCGGGGCGAACAGGGCTGGACCCGCTTCGGCCTCGACGGACGGCAACCGGTCAATCCCGCCGCGCCCGTGACGCATATCAGCCTGTACGAGGCGGACGCCTATGCCAGCTGGGCAGGGGCGCGGCTGCCGACCGAGGCGGAATGGGAAAGCGCGGCGCAGAATATCCCCGCGGTGAGCGGTAACCAGCTGGACGGCGCCGCCTGCCCTCGCCCCCGCCCGGCGGAGGACAAGGCTGCGCTGACGCAGATGTTCGGCGACATATGGGAATGGACCGGCAGCGCCTACCGCCCCCATCCCCGGTTCCGCGCGGCGCCCGGCGCGGTCGGCGAATATAATGGCAAGTTCATGTCCGGCCAGTTCGTGCTGAAGGGCGGCAGTTGCGCCACGCCGCGCGGCCATGTGCGGGCCAGCTACCGCAATTTCTTCTACCCCCACCAACGCTGGCAGTTCACCGGGCTGCGGCTGGCGAAGGATCTCTAGACCGATGTTCCTGACAGACGAAGCGCCGATGCGCGCGCGCGCCATCGACCCCGCCTTTCGCCATGACATATTGGACGGGCTTTCGCGCAATCCCAAGGCGACACCGCCCCTCTGGTTCTACGATCGGCGAGGATCGGAACTGTTCGAGGCGATTACCGACCTGCCGGAATATTATCCGACGCGAACCGAGACCGCGCTGCTCAAGGCCCATGGCCCGGACTTCGCGGCGGCGGTCGGCCAGGGGCGCGCGGTGGTGGAGTTCGGCGCGGGCAGCGCGCGCAAGACGCCGCATCTGCTGCGCGCGATCGTTCCGGCCGCCTATGTCCCGATCGACATCAGCGGCGACTTCCTGCACGCGAGCAGCGCGGCGCTGGCGCAGGCTTTCCCCGACCTGCCGGTGCTGCCGCTGGTGGGCGATTTCAACCGGCCGCTGGACCTGCCGGCGGCGATCGAGGGGTTGCCGCGCCTGGGCTTCTTCCCCGGCTCCACCATCGGCAACATGGAGCCGGACGCGGCGGTCGACCTGCTGCGGGCGATGCGCCGGCTGCTGGGCAAGGACGCCATGCTGCTGATCGGCATGGACCGGATCAAGGATCGCGACCGGCTGGTCGCCGCCTATGACGATGCGGCAGGCGTGACGGCGGCGTTCAACCTGAACCTGATAGAAAGGATCAACCGCGAACTGGAAGGCGACCTGCCGATCGACGGCTTCGCCCATCGCGCGATCTGGAATGACCAGAAGGCGCGGATCGAAATGCATCTGGAGGCGGTGCGGCCGCTCCATTTCCATGTCGCGGGCCAATGTTTCCGCATGGACGCGGGCGAGACAATCCATACCGAGAGCAGCCATAAATATGGCCCGCGCGACGAAAGGCTGCTGCTGCGCGCGGGTGGGTGGGAGCCGGTGCGCGAGTGGACCGACGAGGGCGGCCTGTTTACGCTGGTGCTGGCGGAGGCAGGGTGAAGCGGTCGGTCCCGGAGACGACCAGTTGCGGACATCTCGACTGTAATTTAGATTGCCGGATATGCGACAGATCACCCCACGCGATTGGCTAGCCCTTGCGGCTCCACTCATTGTGATCACAATTGTGGGTATCATGACCGCGCGTGAGCGCGGGATAGGCACCGGAGCTATCAGCGCTGGGGTGATGCTTTGTTTTATTGTTTGTCTATGGCGTCGGCAAATCCGAAGACACCCTAAGGATACGTGGCGAGCAAGGCTTTAGACGATCTGGAAAAGGTCTGCTTTCGAAAGCCTTGAACCCACAAGCAGACGGTCGCTTAACCACCCTATTCCGTTGCCAGCAGAAGGTCGCGCAGGTCGGTGAGGCTGGGCAATATCTGCGCGCAGGCCAACAGCAGTTCCTCGGTCGGCGGCAGCAGGTCGGGGACCATGACCGTGGCGATGCCCGCCGCCGTCGCCGATCGGACGCCGGCATGGCTGTCCTCCACCGCGACGATCTGGGCGGGATCGACGCCCAGCCGCTGCGCCGAAAGCAGATAGGGCTCGGGATGCGGCTTGGGCCGATCGACATCGCTGCGGGTCACGATCACGTCGAAATAATGGAGGAGGCCGCTTCGCTCCAGCCGTTGTTGCGCATAGGGCGCGGCGGTGGAGGTAGCCAGCGCCATGGGAATGCCTGCCTGGGCCAGATGCTCCAGCAGCAGGTCAGCGCCGGGCCGCAGCGGGATGCCGGCATCGACCGCCGCCTCGAACAGCGCGTCGCTATCGGCATAGAATCGCGCCAGCGGGAAATCCGGTCCCATATGGCGTGCCAGCATCCGTTCATTTTCGTCGCGATGGATGCCGACCATGGACAAAAGCAGGTCGTCCGACATCGGCCAGCCCAGCGCCAGCCCCGTTTCGGCGAAGGCGCGGCGATGCGCTGCCTCGGTATCGATCAGCGTGCCGTCCATGTCGAAGATCACGGCGCGGATCGGGTCCGGCAGGGTCGTGGTGCGGGGACGCAAGGCGGATGGGCGGGGAGCGGTGGCCATGGCCGGGATATGGGCGGACATCATCACCCTTTCCATTGCAAAGCGCACAGTGACGGTTGCGCGGGGTGGATAGCCGATAATTCACATCGTCCCCGTCCTGCCCGCGCAGGCGGGCAGGACGATGATCTTACTCCGTCACCCGCGCCGACCAGGTGGTGATCCAGTGCCAGGCGCCGCGACATTCGCCCATGGCGGTCGCTTCAGTCAGGCGGAAACGGGCGCCATCCCAGACATAGGTTTCGCTGCCGCCGCAATCGCCGATGCCGCGCCCCTTGGCGAAGCTCTGGAGCAGGGACTTGTCGGCGACCCAGCCGGCATTGACCAGCATGGGCTTGGCTTCCTCCTCGCTCCAGCCGGGCTTGTAGTCGAAGGTCGCGAGGCGGAAGGCGCGGCGGCCGGCGATGCCGGTCGCGATGACGGGCACGGACGTGAAATTATAGGCGCCGCTGCCGCAGGGCACGAGGATCAATGTCTCGGTCTTCGACAGGCGATGCAGTTCGGGCGGCTGAGCGCCGCGCATTTCGTCGGCGCAGCCGGTGAACTTGCCGAGCGCGGTCAGTTCCTCGCGCCAGAGCGCGGCGGGCGCAGCCCCGGCGGGAATGACGACGCGGCGGATTTCCGGCGTAGGCGGCGCGGCGCGCACGGCGAGCGGCCCGAGCGCGCCGGTCGCGACCAGCGCGGTGCTGGTGCCGGCCCGCCCCTGCCGCGCGTCCATGTAACGCAGCGCCGCGCCCGATCCGGCCAGCGAAGGACGGCCGAGCAGCCGTTCGCCCGCGCGCACCTCCAGCGTGCCGCCGCGCGCCATGGCGATGGCGAGCGCAGCCGCCTGCGGACCGCGCAGCATCGCCTCGCCATCCTTGCTCGGCGCGCTCGCGACCTTGCGCCCGTCGACATGGAAGCTGACCTCGCCCCCGCCCTTGGCATCGCGGCTGACCCAGACCTCGGCCGCCGCGTCCGGCCCGGCGGCGCGCGCCACACCGACCATCACCGGATTGTCGGGCCATTCGCCGCCTTCAGGCAGCAGCGACACGGCTTCGCACCGGTTGCGATTGTCGCAGCCGATGGTCCAGTCCTTGTAGGTTTCCAACGCGCCGGGCCTGGGCGCCGGGGCGCTTTTATACGCTCCGGACACAGGCGCCTGCGCGGCGCCGACAGCCGACCAACCCAGGGCCGCGACCGCGACCATGAAAAATGTTTTTGCCCCCATGGGTTAACCATAACCCATTCGCATTCGCAGCGGTAGGGGGTTCCGTTACGGGACTGTCCTGAATTGACTCACAAGCTGAGCATCAGCCCGGCGAGCGCCGCGCTCATGAGATTGGCGAGGCTGCCCGCGACCAGCGCCTTGAGGCCCAGCTTCGCGATCATCGGTCGCTGGTTCGGGGCGAGATTGCCGGTAACCGCCATCTGGATCGCGATCGAGCTGAAATTGGCGAAGCCGCAGAGCGCGAAGGTGATGATGGCGATGGTCGTGGGCGAGAGCGCGCCCTGCACCTGGCCCAGATTGATATAGGCGACGAATTCGTTGAGCACGACCTTGGTGCCGAACAGGCCCCCCGCCACCTGCGCTTCGGCCCAGGGGATGTTGAGCAGATACATGACCGGCGAGAAGACATAGCCGAGCAGTTGCTGGAAACTGAGATTCGGATAGCCCGCCAGCGCGCCGATGCCGCCGAGTATGCCGTTGGCGAGCGCGACCAGCGCGACGAAGGCGAGCACCATGGCGCCAACCGCGACAGCGAGCTTGACACCTGTCTGCGCGCCCTGGGCGGCGGCCATGATGAGGTTGGCGGGCTTTTCCTCGTCATGGGTGGCGACGGGCATGGGTTCGCCCGGCGTGGTTTCCGCGTTCAGCGCCGCCGGCCCCGCCCCGCTGCGGCGCGCTTCAGGCAGGTGGATGCCGTCGTCCAGCGGCAATTCCGGTTCGCGTTCCGGCTCGTCGGGCATCATGATCTTGGCCATCAGCAGCCCGCCGGGCGCCGCCATGAAGCTGGCGGCGAGCAGATAGTCGATCTTGATCCCCATGGAGGCATAAGCGGCGAGGATGGTGCCCGCGACGCCCGCCATGCCGCTGGTCATGACGGCGAAGAGCTGCGGCGGGGTGAGGCCCGCCAGATAGGGGCGGATGACGAGTGGGCTTTCGCTTTGCCCGACGAAGATGTTGGCGGCCGCGCACAGGCTTTCGACCTTGGACACGCCCGTCACCTTCTCGATCGCACCGCCGACCCAGCGGACGATGAACTGCATGATGCCCAGATAATAGAGGATCGACACCAGGCTGGCGAAGAAGATGATGACCGGCAGCGCCGCGATGGCGAAGCTGGCGCCGCCGATCTCGGGCCTGGCGAGCGGGCCGAAGATGAAGTCGGTACCCGCCTGGGCATAGCCAAGCAGGTTGGCGACCCCCTTCGACATACCGCCGATGATGGCCCGGCCGGCCGGCACATAGAGGACCAGCATCGCGATCCCCGCCTGCAACAGGAAGGCCGCGCCCACGACCCGGGGCCGGATGGCGCGGCGGTCGGAGGACAGGGCGAACGCGATGGCGAGGATCAGGAGAATGCCGGCAAGGCCGATGAGAAGATGCATGAAGCGCTTTCGCGGGAGATGACAAACCGCGCGACTATATGGGCCCGACAGGGGGATGGCCAGCCGCTTTGGCGGTCAAGGGCTTGATCGGAGCGGGCTTTGCCCCGGCATCACCGATCCAGCGGCAGCACCAGGCGGGCGCGCAGGCCACCTTCGGCCCGGTTGGCGAAGCCGATCGTGCCGCCATGGCTTTCCGCGATCGAGCGCGCGATCGAAAGGCCGAGACCCACGCCGCCGGTTTCCCGATTGCGCGAGGCTTCGCCACGATAGAAGGGTTCGCACAGCCGGTCGATCGCTTCGGGCGGGACGCCTGGCCCCTCATCCTCCACCGTCACCACGACGCGCGCGCCGGCGACCACCAGCGCGACGCGTGCGCCACCGCCGTAACGCACCGCATTTTCCACCAGATTGGCGAGGCAGCGGCGCAGGCCCACCGCGTCGCCGCGCACCACCGCTCGCGCGCTGCCGGTCACGACCACATCCTGCCCCATGTCGGCCAGGTCATCGGCCAGCGTCTCGACGATCGCGGACAGATCGACGCGCACCCGCTCCGCCCCGTCCGATCCGCCGCGCATGAAATCGAGCATGTCGGTCACCATGGCACGCATTTCCGCGACATCCGCCTGCGCCTTGGCGCGCGCCCCGTCGGGCAATTGTTCGAGACGGAAGGACAGGCGCGTCATCGGGGTGCGCAGATCATGCGCGATCGCCACCAGCATCGCGGTGCGCTCGTTGAGATAGTCGGCGATGCGGGCGCGCATGTGGTTATAGGCGGCACCGACGGCACGCACCTCGGGCGGGCCGGTGAGCGGCAGCGGCTCGGCGCGTTCGGGCCGCTCGGTCGCCGCGCCCTCGGCCAGGCGACGGATCGGCTGGGTTATCCGCCGCGCCACCCAATAGGCAGGCAGCAGCAGCAGGATGAAAATGCCGGCCATCAGCGACAGGGTAATGGCGTACCAGCGGCCATTGGCCCCTTGCCAGGCCTGGATCACCGTCCATCCTTCACCGCTATGCTGCGCCAGCACGAAGGCGCGATGCAACATCGGCGGCCCGCGGTCGCGATCCTGCTTCATCGCCCCCTCGCGCAACTGATCGGGCGGGCGATTGCGCAACAGGCGGATGTCCTGCGCCGCAACGCCCAGCAGGGCGGCGATCTGCGCCGCCGATCCGGCATCGACTTCCTGATCGGGTCCGGCATCGGGCGCGCGATCCGAATGATAGCGGGTGACGCTCCACGCCGAAGGGCCGCTCGTGCCGCCGCGCAGCAGTTGCGCCGCCTCGGTCAGGAACATCGGCCGGGCATGGGGCGGCGGGCCGCGAAAGGCGACCAGCATCATCGCGCCCAGCGCCAGCAGCAGCGTCGCGGCAACCAGCGCCACGATGCGCGTCAGGATCGACGGGTTCAGGCGATCAAGGCGCGAAGTCACGCCGGGCGCACCTCTGCCGTGAACATATAGCCTTCGTTGCGGATGGTGCGTACCAGTTCGTCGGCCCCGTCCCCCTTGGCGCCGCGCTCCAGCTTGCGGCGCAGGCGGCTGACCTGCACGTCGATCGCGCGATCATAGCTGTCGCTGTCGCTGCCGGCCGAATAATCGAGCAGCTGATCGCGGCTCAGCACCCGGCGCGGATGTTCGATAAAGGCGCGCAGAAGGCGGAACTCGCCGTCGGTCAGCGTGACGACGACATTGTCGGGATCGGTAAGCAGGCGCGCGCCCATGTCGATCAGCCAGCCGGCGAAGCGCAGCCGCTGGCCGCCCGCGGCGGGCGCCTCGGTTGCCTGGCGCCGATGCCGGCGCAGCACGGTGCGGATGCGGGCGAGCAGCTCGCGAGGGTTGCAGGGCTTTGGCAGATAATCCTCCGCCCCCATTTCCAGACCGACGATCCGGTCGACATCGCCGCCAATGGCCGAGAGCATGATGACCGGCGGGCCGCCGCGGGCCGCCAGCCGCCGGAGGATCGACAGCCCGTCCTCCCCCGGCATCATCACGTCGAGCACGGCAATGTCGAAATCCTGGGCCGTCAGGGCACGATCCATCGCCGCCCCGTCGGCCACCGCCTTCACGACAAAGCCATGCTGTTCGAGAAAATCGGACAGAAGCGCGCGGATGTCCGCGTCATCATCGACCACCAATATGTTTGACCCGTCCATATGGGCGGCGACCATATCGGGTGAAGGGGTCAACTGCAAAGTCATCCGCGCCATTCCTGTCATGCCGGCGCCCGTCGGATCGGACGCCATCAGATCGAAAGGCCGACCGTCACCGTACCGGTGAAGCCGTTGGTGATGTCGCCGGTCATGGTGGGGGTCATCGCCGCGACCTGGGCGGAA
Organism: Sphingobium sp. TCM1; assembly: GCF_001650725.1. Taxonomy (GTDB): domain Bacteria; phylum Pseudomonadota; class Alphaproteobacteria; order Sphingomonadales; family Sphingomonadaceae; genus Sphingobium. Next base: position 113,005 of record NZ_LXVX01000039.1, read on the forward strand.
CTATTGTCACCGAACACATTGTCGCTGCTGGTGGTGATCTTCGCGAAGTTGGTCTTGCTGCTGCTGTAACCGCTGGTCGCGTAGACCGTGTTGCACGGGTCGGCGGGCATGGCGAATTGCGACGTCAGCAGGCGATTGGCGTAGCTGGTCGCCCGCGCCAGGCTGGGATAGACCTCGAAATGGATATGCGGGTAGCGCCCGTCATAGCAGCCGGGAAAAATGCTGGTGAACGTCACCTGGCCATTGGCGTCGGTCACGCCCACCCCGCGCAGGTAATTTTCGCCCGGCACGGTGTAGAGCGAATAGAGGCCGTCTCGGGTGCAATGCCAGATATAGACGGCATAGCCTTCGAGCGCGGCGCAGCCGCTGTTGACGTTCACGACGGTGATGGTGAGTTGCATCGTGACGCCCGCCGCCGTGCCGCTCGACAATCCGAAGCTGGAGCGTATGTCGGCGCGCACGATACCGCTGTCGTCCAGAATATTGACGACGCTGCCGTTGCTGCTGTTGGAGCCGTCGGCCGGATAGGGCCCGTTGGTCTCCTCCGGGTCCGCCACGCAACTGCCGGTCGGGGTCGGCGTCGGGGTGGGCGTAGGAGTAGGTGTGGGGGTGGGGGTCGGCGTCGCGGTCGTGGCCGAACTGCTGCCGGAGGAACCGCCGCCGCACGCCCCGATCAGTGCCGCGCCGCTCGCCGAAAAGAGCAGGCGCAAGGTGCGCCGCCGCCCGATCCCCTCACGCGCGAGCGCGTGCATCCGTTCCAGATCGTGCAGCAACCCATGGTCGTGCGCTTCGTCCGCCATTCCGCTCATCTACCCAGTCCCTTCTGTCCTTGCGGACCCTCCATGGACCGGGCTGTAGCGACGCCATGTCACGGCGTGATTGCGCAATGTAGCGGCTTTGTAGCGTCAGCCCGCGCCAGCCGGATAGACGGGGCGTGGCAGGCTGGCCAAGGTCAGGCTGCTCCCCGCCATCAGCGCGATCGTCAGCCACAGGAAAGCGGCATAGCTGCCGGTGGTGTCGAACAGCGCCGACGCGCCGAGCGGCCCGGTCGCGGTGCCGACCGAGAGCGCCATCAGCAGCCCGCCATAGAGGCCGCCGAAGGTGCGCAGCCCGAAATGTCGGGTGGTGAGATAGACGATGACATCCACCTCCGCCCCCAAGGTCAGCCCGACCAGCGCGGCGGCAAGGGCCTGTGCGCCCCAGCCGCTGCCCCCGAGCAGCAGCAGCAGGCAACCGGCGGCGGGCAGCAGGAAGACGGTCGCGCCGACCAGTGACGCCCGGAACCGGTCGAGCAGCAGGCCGGTCGCGAGCCGGCCGACGACCGAAAATACCCCGACCAGCGCGGCGGTGCCAGCCGCCGCCATGCGATCCGCGCCCCGATCGGTCAGGATGGGCACGAAATGGACGACCAGCGCGATGATGGTGAAGGTGAAGAGCAGGCTGGCCAGCAGCAGGCGGTGATAGATGGAGGACCGCAGCCCCTCCCCCAGGGTCGCGCCCGGCAGGTCCGGCCGGTCGGCGGGCGCGGCCTTGCCCCGGCGGTCATGCGCGCCACGGAAGAAGAGGAGGATCATCGGAAAGGCGATGACCGCCCAGATCGCGGCCTGGATCGGCGCCGCCCCCTGCCAGCCATGGCGCGCGATCAGCCAGCTGCCGAGCAGCGGAAAGATCGCGCCGGCGAGCGAGGCGCCGCACAGCGTGACGGCAAAGGCCAGGCCGCGCGAGGCGGCGAAGCGCGAGGCGACCGCGCTGGTCCAGACCGTTGCCTGGACCGGCAAGGTCGCGAAGGCCAGCAAGGCCCAGAGGAACAGCCATTGCCCCCGGTCCCCGTTCGCCGTGCCGAGCAGGGCGAAGGCGCCGGTGGTGAGCAGCACGCCCGCCAGACCGAACAGGCGCGGCCCCAGCCGGTCGACCATCAGCCCGATCGGGATCGAGAAGACCGCCTGCACCAATGTCGCCAGGGTGAGACCGATGGTCGTCTGGGTGCGCGACCAGCCGAAGGACTGGCTGACCGGCTCGATATAGGGGCCAAGGCCGTAGATATGGATGACGCTGGTGGCATAGCCCAGCCCCGCCGCGATCGGCAGCAGTGGCGCGCGGCGCCATTCCGCCCCGCCCGTCATCATCCCCGTCTGTGCCATTTGCCCCCTCCAATCCGGTCCGGCGGGCAATTCTAGCGCCAGCGACGGCAAAAGCGAGATGTTCTCATTTATATCGCAGGGGCACGAAAAAGGGCCTGCGTGGCGTCACACAGGCCCCTTTCGACGGGCAGCGATCATGCGGCGGCTCGTTCAGGGCCGCTCTGAAACATCAGGCGGCCTTGTGCGGGCCGCTCTGAAACATCAGGCGGCCTTGGCGCGGCTCATGCGCTTGCGCTCGTTCGGGTCGAGATAGCGCTTGCGCAGGCGGATGGTCTTGGGCGTCACTTCGACCATTTCGTCATCGTCGATATAGGCGATGGCCTGTTCCAGCGTCATTTTCTTCGGCGGGGTCAGGCGGACGGCATCGTCCTTGCCGCTGGCGCGGAAGTTGGTCAGCGCCTTCGACTTCATCGGGTTGACTTCGAGATCCTCGGGCTTGGCATTCTCGCCGATCACCATGCCTTCATACAGCGCTTCGCCCACGCCCACGAACAGGATGCCGCGATCTTCCAGCGGACCCAGCGCATAAGCGTTGGCTTCGCCCGCGCCGTTCGAGATCAGCACGCCATTCTTGCGGCCTTCGATCTTGCCCTTGTGGGGGCCGTACTTCTCGAACAGGCGGTTCATGATGCCGGTGCCGCGCGTGTCGGACAGGAATTCGCCATGATAGCCGATCAGGCCGCGCGAAGGCGCGGAGAAGGTGATGCGGGTCTTGCCGCCGCCCGAGGGACGCATATCCGTCATCTCGGCCTTGCGGATGTTCATCTTGTCGACGACCGTGCCGGAAAATTCATCGTCCACGTCGATGACGACGGTTTCATAGGGCTCGGTCTTGTTGCCATTCTCGTCCTCGCCGAACAGCACGCGCGGACGCGAGATACCCAGTTCGAAGCCTTCGCGGCGCATGGTTTCGATGAGGACGCCCAGCTGAAGCTCGCCACGGCCGGCGACTTCGAAGCTGTCCTTGTCTTCCGATTCCGTCACCTTGATGGCGACGTTGGATTCGGCTTCGCGGGCCAGGCGATCGCGGATCATGCGGCTCGTCACCTTGCTGCCTTCGCGGCCCGCCATCGGCGAGTCGTTCACGGCAAAGCGCATCGACAGGGTCGGCGGATCGATCGGCTGCGCCTGGATGGGCGTTGCGACCGACGTGTCGCAGATGGTGTTGGCGACGGTCGCGACGGTCAGGCCCGCAAGGCTGATGATGTCGCCGGCCTTGGCTTCATCGACAGGCACGCGGTCCAGACCCTGGAAGGACATGATCTTCGACGCGCGGCCGGTTTCGATCACATTGCCGTCCATGTCCAGCGCGTGGATCGGCTGGTTGACCTTGACCGTGCCCGACTGGACGCGGCCGGTCAGGATACGGCCAAGGAAATTGTCGCGGTCGAGCAGCGTGACGAGGAAGCTGAACGGTGCATCCTGGTCCAGCGCCGGCGGCGGCACATGGTCCACGATCTTCTGGAACAGCGGTTCCAGCGTGCCTTCGCGGCGCTGCGGATCTTCGCTGGCATAGCCGTTGCGGCCCGACGCATAGAGAACGGGGAAGTCGAGCTGCTCGTCATTGGCTTCCAGCGTCACGAACAGGTCGAACACTTCGTCCAGCACTTCCTGGATGCGCTCGTCGGGACGGTCGACCTTGTTGACGACGACGATGGGCTTGAGGCCCAGCGCCAGCGCCTTGCCGGTCACGAACTTGGTCTGCGGCATCGCGCCTTCCGACGAATCGACCAGCAGGATGACGCCGTCGACCATCGACAGGATGCGCTCGACTTCGCCACCGAAGTCGGCGTGGCCGGGCGTGTCGACGATGTTGATGCGGGTGCCGTTCCATTCGACCGAGGTAGGCTTCACCAGGATGGTGATGCCGCGCTCCTTTTCGAGGTCGTTCGAGTCCATCGCGCGCTCTTCGACGCGCTGGTTGTCGCGGAAGGTGCCGGACTGACGGAAAAGCTGGTCGACTAGGGTGGTCTTGCCATGGTCGACGTGCGCGATGATCGCGATATTACGCAGGGACATATTGTGCCTTCGGGATTCGGGTTCTCCCGGCCGGCACCACGCCTGTCCAGGACTATCGGGCGCGCCCCTACAGGAAATGCCGCGCTGCGGCAAGGGTAAGGACGATATGGCGGGTTGGGCCGCCCGATCCGTCGAACGCCGTGCCAGACAAGGAGACGCGCATGTCCGACCGACCGCCGATCAGCCGCCGCACCCTGATGCAGGCGGCCGCCGCCGCCGCGCCACTGGCGCTTTCGGCCGAGATGCTGAGCGCGGCCGGCAAGCCGGCGCTGCGCGAGGCAATGCTGCTCGATCCCGCCATCCGCTATTTCAACGCGGCCAATATCGCCCCGACCTTCCGCAGCGTGGCGGCGGTGCATGAACGCGAGACGCGGGCCTTCCAGACCGATCCGTCGACCGAGCGGCGCGCGCTCTATCCCAGAGCCGCCGACGCGCTGCGGGCGCGGATCGCCGCGCGGCTGAAGGTCACAGCGCAGGAGATCGCGCTGGTCCGCAATTCGAGCGAGGCCAATACGGTTGCGGTACGGGGCCTGGCGCTCAAGGCCGGCGACCGGATCATCCTGACCGACCATAATCATCCGTCGACCTGGGACAGCTGGAAACTGAGGGCCGAACGGGAGGGGCTGGACCTGCATGTCGTGCCGGTGCCGGTCGAGGCGACATCGCCGCAGCAATTGCTGGACGGGATCGCTGCCGCCGTCACGCCCAATACGCGCGCCATCTTCCTGTCGCACATGAGCAATGTCAGCGGCATCATCTATCCGGTGGCGGAAATCGCGAAACTGGCGCGGGCGCGGAATATCTGGCTGCACGCTGACGGGGCGCAGACCTTCGGCTGGATGGCGCTCGACCTCGCCGCGCTGGGCGTCGACAGCTATTCGGGCAGCACGCACAAATGGCTGATGGGACCACTGGAAGGCGGCATCCTCTATGTACGGCGCGAACGGCAGGCGGAATTGCAGCCGATCATGATGAGCCATGGCTATTGGCTGACCGATCCGGCCAACCTGAACACGGCGCAGAAATATGAGATACTGGGCCAACGCGACGATCCGAGGCTGATGGCCTTTGCCGCGACCCTGGACGTACTGGACGGCGTGGGCGAGGCAACGATCGAGCAGGCGGCGCAGGCGCGGGCCGCCTCCATGCGGCAGGCGATGGCCGCCGTGGCGGGCGCGCGGGTCATCGGCAGCGGGGCGGCGGCGATCACCGGGCCGGTCATCACCGTCGCCTTTCCCGGCCGCGACGTGGCCGCGATGCGGGCGAAACTGTGGCAGGCGAAGATCGCCACCGCCGCGTCGAAACTGGCGGGCGGGGCGATCCGCTTTTCGCCCCATATCTACAATAGCGACGAGGATATAGCGGCGGTGATCGAAGCGCTGCGCCCGGCCTGAGACTGCTTTACATCAGTGCAATTGCCCCTTGCCCCGCGCGACCAGCTTTCTATGGTGCCGCGCGTCGCTGACAATATACCATATCCTGCAAGGAGCCTTCATGCGGTCTGCCGCTACCCTTTCGTTCGCCTCCCTCATCGCGCTTGCCGCCCCGGCCCTGGCGCAGAAGGACGCTCCGGACGCTGCGAAACACCATGCCGACAAGGTGGCCGAACAGGTCGCCGCCAACTGGGCCAGCGCGCCGGTCGAGGAAGTGACCCAGAGCAGCAAGGGCACGGCCCGCGTCGATGGCAAGTCCATCCCCTACACCCAGACCGCGGGCACGCTCACCATCCGCGATGAAAAGGGCAAGCCGGTCGCGAGCATGTTCTACACCGCCTACACGGCGGCGGGAAAGAACCGCCCCGTGACCTTCTTCTACAATGGCGGCCCCGGTTCCTCCTCGCTCTGGCTGCGCATGGGCAGTTTCGCGCCGGAACATGTCCGCACCGGCAATCCCGAAGCGGTCAAGCCCGCCCCCTTCGATGTCGGCCCGAACAATGACAGCCTGATCGGCAGCACCGACATGGTGTTCCTCGACGCGATCGGCGCGGGCTATTCGCGGCCGCTGGGCGACGCCAAGCCGTCCGATTTCTATGGCGTGGACCAGGATGTCGACGCCTTCGCCAAGGCGATTATCCGCTATACGACCAAAAATGGCCGCTGGGGCGACCCCAAATATATTTTCGGCGAAAGCTATGGCACGACCCGGTCGGGGGCGCTCGCCTATCAGCTGGAGGATCGCGGACTGGCGCTGAACGGCGTGGTGCTGCTGTCGTCGATCATGAATTATGGCGTGCGCCAGTCGGGCTTCGACGCGATCCATGTCGGCTATATCCCCAGCTATGCCGCGACCGCCTGGTATCATAACCGCGTACCGGGCGGCCGCCCCGAAAGCCTGGAGGCGTTCGTCGAGGAATCGCGCGTCTTCGCCAATGGCCCCTATGCCACCGCGCTGCTCAAGGGGTCCGACATCAGCCCGCAGGAAACCGATCAGATCGCGCAGCAGTTGAGCCGCTTCACCGGCCTGTCGGTCGAGTATCTCAAGCGCGCCAACCTGCGCGTCAGCCTGTCGCGCTTCCGCAAGGAATTGCTGCGCGAGGGCCATGAGACGATCGGCCGCTTCGATAGCCGCTACAAGGGCATCGATGCCGATGCGGCGGGCGAGGAACCGGAATATGATCCGTCCAGCACCAGCATCACGGGCCTCTATGTCGGCAGCTTCCTGGATCAGGTGACGCGCCAGATCGGCTACAAGACCGACCTCAGTTATCGCCTGAGCGCGCGCGAGGGCGGCGATTTCAAATGGGACTGGAGCCATCAGGCGCCCGAAGGCGGCAAACAGAATGTCGCCGACGTGACCGCGGACCTGAGCGCCGCGATGCGAACCAACCCGCATCTGCGCGTGCTGTCGCTGAACGGCTATTATGACATGGCGACGCCCTTCTTTTCGACCGAACGTGACCTCAAGCACATGATGCTGGAGCCGAAGCTGCGGCAGAATTTGCAGTTCCGATACTATCCGGCCGGCCACATGATCTACCTCAACCCGGAGGCGCTGCACCAGATGCGGCTCGACATGGAGCGTTACTACGCGGAAGGGACGCGCTGATTGCATCGGGCGCGGGGCCGCGCCATATTCGCCATTGAAGCGCCACTGTTATAGTCACATATGACAGCTTGTGCGATTTGTCATTGGGAGATGATATGGCCAGCACCGCGCCCACCACGACCGCTACTGCATCAGCAGGTGGCGACACGCTGAACCTGACGCCGCCCGACCCGGTGCCCGCAGTCTCGCCGGAAAAGGCGGCAGGCCTTGTGCCGATCGAGGACGAGAAGAAGTCCAGGCTGGACGAGAAGGTCGACGCCTTCGTCGCGGACCTGGTCGCGCAGGACGCCAATTCGCCCGAATTCGGGGCGCGGGTCGACCAGCTGACCAACATGGGACGCAAGGAAATCGCCGAGGCGGCGGGCCACTCCAACCGTTTCCTCGACCGGCCGGTCCGCGCAATGGACAGCGACACCAAGGTCGGCGCGGACCTGGCCGAACTGCGCCGCACGGTGGAGGATCTGGACCCCGGCAAGCGCGGCAACCTGATGGCGCGCAAGAAGCTGTTCGGCATCATCCCCTTCGGCAACAGGATGCGCGACTATTTCGACGGCTACAAGAGCGCGCAGAGCCACATCAACGCGATCCTCGGCAGCCTCGCCAGTGGCAAGGACACGCTGATCAAGGACAATGCCGCGATCGATGTCGAGCGGCAGAATATGTGGGCGACCATGGGCCGTCTGGAGCAGATGATCCACATCAGCAAGACCATGGACGCCCGGCTGGAGTCCAAGGCGCTGGAGCTGGACGCGACCGACCCGGCCAAGGCCAAGGCGATCCGCGACAGCGCGCTCTTCTACATCCGCCAGCGCACGCAGGATCTGCTGACCCAGATGGCGGTCACGGTGCAGGGCTATCTGGCGCTGGACCTGGTCAAGAAGAACAATGTCGAGCTGGTGAAGGGCGTCGACCGGGCCAGCACCACCACGGTCGCCGCGCTGCGCACTGCGGTGACGGTGGCGCAGGCGCTGGTCGGGCAGAGGCTGGTGCTGGAGCAGATTACCGCGCTCAACACCACCACCGCCAACATGATCGACCGGACCGGAGAGCTGCTGAAAAGCCAGACCGCGCAGATCCACGAGCAGGCCGCGTCCAGCACTATTCCCATCGAAACGCTCCAGCGCGCCTTCCAGAATATCTACGACACGATGGACAATATCGACACGTTCAAGCTCAAGGCGCTCGAAAACATGAAAACGACAGTGAACACGCTGTCGAACGAGGTCGAAAAGTCCAAGGGCTATATCGCCCGCGCCGAGGGACAGGCGCAGGCTGCCAAGGAAGTGCGGGCGGACAACCCGCTGCTGAGCGCGATCGAGGGGTGAAGATGATCGCCGGCATCATCGGCTCGTTTCGGGCGCAGTCGAGCAACGTAGGCACGGCGCCAGCCGCTTATCGATACATGAGAAGCAAACGGAGGCGGATGCTGTGAGCCGGTCCGAACGCGTGCTGGCAGATGCCGAGGCGGTGCTGCGTCGCCATAGCGATCGCGGGCGCAGCCTGTCGGCGCGCGCGCGCCAGCGGCGCAATGCCGGGCTGATGCGCAAGGTCAAATATGCCTTCTGGGCGGTGCTGGCTGTAGTACTTGGCAGCGCGGTGGCGGGCTTCATCCTGCCGCTGGGCATTACCGGCGTGATGATCGCGCTGGGCGTGATGATCGCGGCGGTGCTGCTGATCGCGCTCATGCCGACGGAAAGCCGGGTGAAGACGGAAACGCTCGCCGCGACCGAACTCGCCGCCCTGCCGCTCAAGACCGAAATCTGGCTGGAGAACCAGCGCAAGGCGCTGCCCGCTCCGGCCGTCACGCTGGTGGACAGCATCGGGGTGCGGCTGGAGACGCTGGCGCCGCAGCTGGAGCGACTGGGCGAACAGGAGCCGGCTGCGTTGGAAATCCGCCGGCTGCTGTCGGACCATCTGCCCGAACTCGTCACCGGCTATCAGTCGATTCCCGAACCGCTGCGGCGCGAGGAGCGCAACGGCCGCGTGCCCGAAAAGCAACTGGTCGAGGGGCTGGGCGTCATCGACGCCGAAATTGCGCGCATGAGCGAGACTCTGGCCAGCGGCGACCTCGACAAGCTGGCGACGCAGAACCGGTTTCTGGAACTGAAATATCAGGAAGCCAAGGAACTCGGCCATTAGTGCCGTCTTGTTCCGGAAATGATACACCTGACCCTCATCATCGTCGATTTCCTGACGGGCCTGCTCGTAGCCGGCGCCTGGGCGCTGGCGTCCGCAGGCGGGGCGATCGCGGCGGTGGTGGGAAGTGGAATACTGGGCCTGTCGCTGTTCCGGCGGTGGCGGCGAGGCCGCTAACCTTTCCCGTCGTTGAGCGCGCAGGGCACGATGCTGGCCGGGTCCGGGCGCGCAGCGACGCGCCGAAAGCGCGCAAAATAACCGCCGGCAGTGGGCTTGGGGACCAGTTCCTCCATGCGGAAGCCCATGGCGGCCAGTTCACAGGCGAGCAGGCGCGGCGGCGTCCCATGCTGGTCGGTCGGCCGGTCGGCATCGACCACGATCAGTTCGCCATCCTTCCTCAGCGCAGGACTGAGATGCCAGAGGAAGGCATAAGGCTCCGAAATCTCGTGATACATATGGATCATGAAGATGCGGTCGAAACTGTCCCGGGGCAGCCGGGGATCTTCGGGTGCGCCCAGCTTGACGCTGACATTGTCCCATTTCTCGCGGGTGATGCGGCGCGACAGCGCCTCGATCACTTCGGGCAGGATATCCTCCGCCAACACCCGGCCCTTCGCGCCGACGCGATCGGCCAGACGGACGGTGTAATAGCCCTCCCCTGCGCCCAGATCCGCCACCGTCATGCCGGGGCGGACATCGGCCCGGTCCATGATGTCGTCCGCCTCGTTGACGCGGTCGCGGGCTTCCTCGCTCGACCAGCGGGTCGACACGATGGGCGCGACCGGGCGGTCGGCACGGGGAAAATCCTGTGCGGCGGCGGGACGCTCGGCCTCATTGCCGCCGGTCAGCTGATCGCAGGCGGCCAGCAGGACAAGCGCGCCCGCCAATGCCGCCCGAACCATCAGTCGACATCCTCCACATCGACCTTCTCGCCCGTGACCTTCTGGCTGAGCGCGGCCGCCATGAAGGGATCGAGCGCGCCGTCCAGCACGTCGTCGGGCGCGGTCGAGGTGACGCCGGTGCGCAGATCCTTCACCAGCTGATAGGGCTGGAGCACATAGGAGCGGATCTGGTGGCCCCAGCCGATCTCGGTCTTGGCGGCATAGTCGGTCGACGCCGCTTCCTCGCGCTTGCGCAGTTCGGCTTCGTAGAGGCGCGCCTTCAGCATGTTCATGGCCGTCGCGCGGTTCTTGTGCTGCGACCGGTCATTCTGAGACGCCACGATGATGCCCGAGGGGACGTGGGTGATGCGGACGGCGGAGTCGGTGGTGTTGACGTGCTGGCCACCGGCACCCGAGGCGCGATAGGTGTCGATCTTGAGGTCGCTTTCCTTGACCTCGATATCGATATTGTCGTCGATCACCGGATAGACCCAGACCGACGAGAAGCTGGTGTGGCGGCGCGCGGCGCTGTCATAGGGGCTGATGCGGACCAGGCGGTGGACGCCGCTTTCGGTCTTGGCATAACCATAGGCATTCTCGCCCTTGATGAGGAATGTCGCCGACTTGATGCCGGCGGTTTCGCCAGCCTGATAGTCGACCAGCTCCACCTTGAAGCCGCGCCGTTCGGCCCAGCGGCGATACATGCGGCTGAGGATTTCGGCCCAGTCCTGGCTTTCGGTGCCGCCCGCGCCCGCGTGGATTTCCAGATAGGTGTCGCTGGCGTCGGCTTCCCCGGCCAGCAGCGCCTTGATCTTGTCCTCGTCGGCGCGGTCGGCCAGCGTCTTGAGCGCGCCAATGGCCTCGGCGACCATGTCCTCATCGCCCTCGGCCTCGGCCATCTCGATCAGTTCGGCATTGTCGGTCTTTTCCCGCTCGATCCGGCGGGTCGCGCCGATCGCCCCGTCCAGCCGGGTCCGTTCGCGCATCACCTCCTGCGCAGCCTTCTGGTCGTTCCACAGGGTCGGATCCTCGACGCGCGCGTTCAGTTCGTCCAGCCGGCGCAGCGCCCGGTCCCAGTCGAGGAAACGGCGCAGCAGGTCCAGCGCGGCGTCGATGCGGTCAATATATTGCTGCGCTTCGGCGCGCATGATTGCTTCTCCACTCTTCCGGCCCGGCGGCAGGAACATCCCATCTAGGCGCTCGCCCGGATTTTGTCGAACCGCCGTCCTTCTTGAGGAAATGGCCGTTCGTCAAGCCGCTGGCGCACGACAACCGGGCGCAAATTTCGCCCGCCCCGTGTCGCATCCCCTGTGCCGGTGAAATTTTACGGACATAACAGCGCCCTAACAGACTGGCGGCACGACTCGTTCCGCAGAGAACGAGCGGCCGGACAAGGGGGACAGGCTTCACGAAAGGCTATCCCATGACGCATCCTTCTTCCCTGATCGCGCGCCATAGCCCGGCGGCGCTCTATCTCTTCCTAGAAGCCGTGCGCTGCTGGAGCGCGGCACGACGGGCAGGCCAGCCCGTGCTGGCGCGGCTCCATGCGCGGCTCGGCCATCATGGCTGGGCGCAGTTGCTCCCCGCGATCGACAGCCTGATGGCGCTGACCGAAACCGCGCTCGGCCGACGGCTGGCGACCGGCCGGGGGCCATCATTGTCCGAGGACGAGAATATGCTCATCAACCTGTTGCAGGGCAGGCGGATCGCGCCGGTCGTCCATGCGTGCAGCGACGCGGTCGCCTGCGCCTTTTGCAGCGCGGTGCGGTCCGTGCAGATATTGATGGACATGGAACTGGGCCGGCCGGGACAGAGGCAGGCGGCGTAACAGCGCAGCATCCTTTCGTTT
>NZ_LXVX01000039.1:125130-555109 GCF_001650725.1 Sphingobium sp. TCM1
CCTTTCGTTTATCCCTGCGTCACGCTTTCCAGCACGGCGGCGCGCAGTTCGGGGATGCCCATGCCCTTCTCGCTCGACGTGGCGATGATGTCGGGATGGGCAGCCGGGCGCTTGCGGATCGCTTCGGCCGTGGCCTGGGTGACGGCGGCCAAGTCGCTCGCCTTGATCTTGTCGGTCTTGGTGAGGACGATGCGGTAGCTGACCGCGGCCCCGTCCAGCATGTCGAGCATGTCGGTATCGACATCCTTGATGCCGTGGCGACTGTCGATCAGCACCAGCGCACGCTTCAGGGCCGCGCGCCCGCGCAGATAGTCGTTCACCAGATAGCGCCATTTGCGCACCATGTCCTTGGGCGCCTTGGCATAGCCATAGCCGGGCATGTCGACGAGGCGGAAGCGCAGCGGATCGCCCACGTCGAAGAAATTGAGCTCCTGCGTGCGGCCCGGCGTGTTGGACGTGCGGGCAAGACCGTTGCGGTTGGTCAGCGCATTGAGGAGCGACGACTTGCCGACATTGGAGCGGCCCGCGAAGGCGACCTCGTTCACGGCCATGTCGGGAAGGAACTTGAGGTCCGGCGCGGACTTGAGGAAGGCGATCGGACCGGCGAACAGCTTGCGCGCTTCCTCGATCAGGGCAGTGTTTTCGTCTTCTGTCATATCTTATCTCCTTCCTCCCCCTGCCGGGGAGGCGGACCATTGGCGCAGCAAATGGTGGAGGGGTGTCCCGCCATCGAGAGCGAGACACCCCTCCGTCAGCCTTGCGGGCTACGACCTCCCCTTACGCGGGAGGATGATTTTCACTTTGCCGTCGCGGCGTTCAGCACGGGGTGGCGCTTGTAGAGCCACCATTGCTGCGCCATCGACAGGCAGTTGTTGGTGATCCAGTAGACCAGCAGACCCGCGGCGAAGGGCGCCATGATGAACATCATCATCCACGGCATGATCGCGAACACCTGCTGTTGCATCGGGTCCATCTGGGCCGGGTTCAGCTTGAACTGCAACCACATCGAAATGCCCAGCAGCAGCGCCAGCACGCCGATCGCCAGGAAGGACGGCGGGGTGAAGGGCAGCAGGCCGAACAGGTTGAGGATATGCAGCGGATCTGGCGCGGACAGATCCTTGATCCACAGCACGAAGGGCTGGTGGCGCATCTCGATCGTCAGCATCAGCACCTTGTAGAGCGCGAAGAAGATCGGGATCTGGATGAAGATGGGCAGGCAGCCGGCGAGCGGATTCACCTTCTCCTGCTTGTACAGTTCCATCATCTTCATCTGGAGCTGCTGCTTGTCGTCCTTATATTTTTCCTGGAGCGCCTTCATCTTGGGCTGCACCGCGCGCATCGCCGCCATGCTGGCGAACTGGCGCTGGGCGACGGGGAACATCAGAGCGCGGACCACAAAGGTCAGGCAGATGATGGCCACACCGAAATTGCCGAGCGTTCCGAACAGCCAGTGCAGCAGCGCGAAGATCGGCTGTTCGAACCAGTAGAACCAGCCCCAGTCGATCGCGCGATCGAACAGGGTGACGCCGTCGCGCTCATAGGCCTGGAGCGTCTTCACTTCCTTGGCCCCGACGAACAGGCGCAGCGTCTGCGTCGCAGCCTTGCCGGGCGCGAGCATGGTCGAGCCGAGCGCGACGTCGGCCTGATATTGCGTGCCGGCGCCCTTGCGGAACTGGCCGGCGAAATCGGCGTCCTTGCCGGGGACCAGAGCGGAGAGCCAATATTTGTCGGTGAAACCGATCCAGCCGCCCTTGGACTGGAAGCTCTGGGTCGAAGGCCCCTTATCCAGATCCTTGTAGTTCACATCGTAATTGGCGGCGCCGTTGAACACGCCCATCGGGCCGATATGGATGGTCCAGGTATCGGGGTCCTTGGGGATGCCGGTGCGGCTGATATAGGCATAGGGCTTCACGCCCACGGCGCCGGCGCCCGTGTTCGACACCTTCTGCGCGGCCGAGATCATGTAATTGTCGTCAACCGACAGGCGAATCTCGAAAAGTTGGCCCGCGCCGTTGTTCCACGTCAGGGTGACGGGGCTGGTCGGCGTCAGTTCGCTGCCCTGCGCGGTCCAGACCGTGTCCTTGGTCGGCACCTTCAGCCCTTCGCCCTGCCAGCCGAAGCCGGCGAAATAGGCGTCCTGCGTGCCCGAGGGGCTGTAGAGGCGGACGTCGGGCGAGCCCTTGTCGATCGTTTCCTTGTAGGTCGGCAGCACGATGTCGTCGATACGCGCGCCCTTCAGGTTGATCGAGCCGATGAGCTTGGGCGTGCGGATCGCGACGCGCGGGCTGTCCTTCAGCACCAGGGCGCGGTCGCGAATCACGGCGGGGCCGTCCGCCGTATCGGTGCCGGGCGCGGCGACGGGCGTGGTCTTGCCGCCCTCGATCTTCGTCGCCGGCGGATTGGCGGCCGGGAAGAAATAGTTCGAGACATAGGGCCAGCCGAACAGGATGGCCGCGGTCAGCAGCACCGCCAGGATGATATTCTTCTTGTCGTCCACGCTATTTGCGCTCCGCGGTCATTGCATCAGTGTCTAGGGAACGGGATCGAAGCCCGAGCCGCCCCATGGGTGGCAACGCATTAGCCGCTTGAACCCCAGCCAGCTACCCTTGATCGCGCCATATTTGCGCACGGCCTGAATCGCATATTCCGAGCAGGAGGGGGCGTAGCGGCAAGTGGGGGGCAAAATGCGCGAGGGACCAAGCTGCCAGAAGCGGGCGAGGAGGATGAGCAGGCGGGCGATCACCGCCCCGGCTCCCGATTCGGCCCCTGCCCCGGCTTGCGCGGCGCTTGCGGCTTGCCTTTCCGCGGGCGCGAATGGCGCGGCGGATCGATCGGCCGGGTCATGATCTTGCCCAGCGCCTTGGTCAGTTCCGCATGGAGCAGGGAAAAGTCGCGCTCAATCCCACCGTCGCGGCCGATCAGCACATGGTCGGCGCCGGCCACGCCATGGACCGGCAGCAATTCGCGCGCCAGCACGCGAAAACGGCGCTTCATCCGGTTGCGGATGACAGCGCCGCCAACTTTTTTGGTGACCGTGATGCCATAGCGCATCGCCGGATCGCCATCGCCGCGCTCGCGCACCAGCAGGACGAAGCCCGGCATGGGCGCGCGACGCCCGCGATTGGCCGCCAGAAAATCCGCGCGCCGGACCATCATGGCCGGCGCGACGACATTTCCGGGCGTTGGGATCAGGCGCTCAGGCTCTTGCGGCCGCGCGAACGGCGCGCACGGATCACATTGCGGCCGCCAGGGGTCGCCATGCGCGCGCGGAAACCGTGACGGCGCTTCCGAACCAGATTGCTCGGCTGATAGGTGCGCTTCATCGTTCATTCCTCAAAACAACTAGAGAATCGGGCGTGACAAAAAAGGGCCGCTTGTGCAGCGGCCGCAAGTCAGGGGGCGTCCGATAGGGAAATGGGGCGGGGAAGTCAATGCCGGAAGCGGCCAGTCCCGAACCTCTGATCCGTTCGGACCGCCGTCATACGACCCGGCCTACTTCCCGCGTGCCGCCGCCACGCCTTCCCTGAGCGCGTCGTAACCCACAGCACCGCTCAGCACCTGGCCGCCGATCACGAAGGTCGGGGTGCCTGTTGCCTGCAATTTCTGCGCGAGCGCGATGTTGGACTGGATTTCGGCGTCATATTTGCTCGACGCGATAGCCGATTCGGCTTCCGATTTCGTGATGCCTGCCCTGGCCGCCGCAGCGACGATGGTGTCGCGCGTCACCTTGCCCGCGCCGTAAAGCGCCTTGTGATAGGCCATATACTGGCCACGCTCGGCCGCCAGCAACGACACCTTGGCGGCGTCGCTGCTTTCCTCCGAGAGGATCGGCAGTTCGCGATAGACGACCTTCACCTTAGCGTCCGAGCCGACCAGCTTGGCGAGGTCAGGCAGCGAGGCGCGGCAATAGCCACAGGCATAGTCGAAAAACTCGACCACCGTGACATCCGCGTTGGCCGCCCCTTCCCACGCGCCGGCATAGGGGGTTTCGAGCGCGCTGCGGCTCGATTCGATCGTCCCCGACATGCGTTTGGCCTGGAGCTTTTCCACCGCCTGCGGGATGATTTCGGGATGCTCCAATATATAGTCGTGAACGATCTTCTCGATCGCCGCCTTGTCGGTCGCGTTGACGGAAGCGGGCGCGGCCTGCACGGCGAGCGCGGCGCCGGCGGCAGCCGCGATGAAGGCGAAGGCGCCTAGAGTCATCTGCATGGTCCTGTTGGATAAGGCGGCGCGAAAGGTCGGCCGGGTCTGGTCTGTCATGGCTATCTTTTCTTCCGCTGCTGCTCAATCGCCGCGCGCGAGACCATCGCGATATCCTGCGCCCGCAGATAGTCAACGGTGCCGGGCTTCAACCCCTGCATCGCCGCGTCGGCGCTGCGCAGCGCCATCGGATATTGCGCCATCATCTCGTAGCGTTCGGCCGTCGCCAGCGCCGCGCGCGGAATGTCGCCGCGCCGCTCATAGACGACGCCCAGCTGATACCAGGCGAAGGGATTTTCCCGGTCGCGCTGCACGGCGAGGCGCAGCACCTGTTCGGCCTCGGCGAAGTTCGCCTCATCTTCGGTCGCGATCAGCGCGTGGGACAACAGCACGGATATGAGCGGCTGGTTGGTGATCTTCACCGCCTCGCGCAGCGGCGCGACAGCCTCGGCCGGCTTGCCGCTTTCGAGCAGGATCTGGCCCTTCAGTTCCAGAAAATAGGGATCGTGCGGCATGGCGGCGAGCAGGGCGTTCGCCTCCTCCAGCGCCTTTTGCGGATAGGCGCTCTTGTGCCAGGCATAGGCGCGGGCATAATGGGCGGGAATCGACTGGTCGCTTTCCGGATATTTGGCGAGCGTCTGGCCGGGTTCGGACACGAAGCCGATCAGCTTCGCCTTGATCCGTTCGAACCGGGCCTCCAGCGCCGGATCGGGCGGCCGGTCCCAGGCCGGATCGACCTCATAGACTTCGCGCAGCACGCTGATCCGCTCGCCCGACAGCGGGTGGGTGCGGCCGTAGCTGTTGTCCTGCGGGATCGCGAGGCGATATTCCTGATTCTGGAGCTTCTTGAAAAATTCCAGGCTGCCGCGCCCGCTGAGGCCCGCGCTGTGGAGATAGCGCGCGCCGGCGAGGTCCGCCGAACTTTCCTGCGCGCGGGAAAAGGCAAGGAACTTGCTCATCGCCGCCTGCTGGCCAAGGCCCATGATGCCCATGCCCGCTTCCGCGCCGCCCGCCGCGATCGCCGCCGCGCCCAGCACCAGGCTGAGCAGGGTGACGCCGGTCGCTTCCTTGATCCCTTCACCCGACCGGATGATGTGGCCGCCCTCGATATGGCCGAGTTCGTGGGCGACGACGCCCTGCAACTGGTTCACATTGTCGGCCTGGGCGATCAGCCCGCTATGCACCCAGACATATTGGCCGCCCGCGACGAAGGCGTTGATCTCCGGGTCGTTGATGACCATGACCTGGACATTTTTCGGCTCCATGCCGGCGGCCTTGATGAGCTGGCCCGACATGTCGGCCATGAAGGCCTCCGTCTCTGCATCGCGCAAGATCTGCTGCGCGAGCGCCGGCCGCACCATGAGCGCGAGCGACGCCAGCGCCAGGGCGATGAACTGGAGCAGTCTGGTCATCCGGCGGGTCATCGGGCGGAGCCGATGCCATGGCCGGCCTGAACCTGCCGTGAAGCCCTACAACGGAAAAGCGCCGCTGCGCGCCGGTCGGAACCGGAAGGGCAGCGGCGCTTCTCCATCTCAAGCGTTCCGGGCGTTACTGACCGAAGGTGCGCTGCCACCAGCCGCGACGGGGACCGCCTTCGCCATCGTCGCCCATGGCGCCATCCTCGGCCGGCACCGCGTCAGCGGGTTCGGCGACAGGCGCGTCAACCATCGGCGTGGCGGCGGCTTGCGCCTCCACCTGCGCGGCAGGCTCTGCTGCGGCTTCGACGTCGCTCGGGACGGGCTTCTTCTTGCGCGTCCGCTTGGGCTTGACCGGTGCGGCTTCCTCGACGGCAGGCGCTGCCTCGGCTTCCACCACGGCATGAGCCGCTTCGCCTTCGGCCTCGGCAGGCTTCTTGCGACGGGTCCGCTTGGGCTTGGCGGGCGCTTCCACGGCTGTCTCGACCGCGACAGTTTCGACCACGACAGGCGCCTCGACCGCTTCCTCCGGTGCAGCAGCCTCAGCCACAACTTCCGGCTCGGCGTCCGCCTTCTTGCGGGCGCGGGGACGGCGACGGGTCTTGGGTGCAGGCTCGGCGGCTTCCTCGGCCACGGCTTCGACGGCGGGTGCTTCTTCCGCCACCGGTTCGGCCACGACTTCCGCTTCGGGCGCATCGGCCGATTCGGCCCCGTCGGTCAGGACGGCCTCGCCGCCTTCGCGACGGCGACGACCGCCACGGCGACCGCGACGACCGCGGCGGCGTGCCCCGCCCTCCTCGGCTTCGGCATCGCCCTCACCGGCTTCGGCGGCAACCGCCTCGTCCGCGACAGCCTCATCGGCTTCGGCGGCTTCGCCTTCTGCTTCGTCGCCGGCTTCGCCCTCATCCTCGTCCTCGGTCGAGCCTTCGGCGCGATTCTCATCGCGCTGGCCCCCGCGGCGGCGACGGCGACGACGGCGACGGCGCCCCCCCTCGCGATCTTCGCGGTCCTCGCCGCGCGCCTCGCGTTCGGGCGCCGCTTCGGCTTCCTCGATCTCTTCTTCTTCCTCCTCCTCGGGGAGGTCGATGTCATCCTCCTCCTCGGCAAGCGGGGCGTAGGTCACGACGCGTTCGGGACGGGGGCCGCTGGCCTCCACAGACATGCGCGCGCCCTCGATCTCGCCATCGGGCAGGATCACGATGGTCACGCCATAGCGCTGTTCGATCTCGTCCAGCTCGCGACGCTTGTTGTTGAGGACGTAGAAGGCCGCTTCCTGGCTGGCGCGTAGCGTGATGACGCTGCCGCGACCGCGTGCAGCTTCCTCTTCCAACATGCGCAGCGCGCCCAGGCCCGCCGACGATGCCGTGCGAACGAGGCCGGTGCCCTCGCAATGCGGGCACTGACGGGTCGATGCCTCCAGCACGCCGGTGCGCAAACGCTGGCGGCTCATTTCCATCAGGCCGAAGCCGGAGATGCGGCCGACCTGAATGCGGGCGCGATCGTCCTTCAGCGCCTCCTTCATCGCCTTCTCGACCTTGCGGATGTTGGAGTTCATCTCCATGTCGATGAAGTCGATGACGACCAGGCCCGCCATGTCGCGCAGGCGCAGCTGGCGCGCGATTTCGCGGGCGGCTTCGAGGTTGGTGGCGACGGCGGTCTGCTCGATGCCATGCTCGCGGGTCGAGCGGCCCGAGTTGATGTCGATCGACACCAGCGCCTCGGTCGGGTTGATGACCAGATAGCCGCCGGACTTGAGCTGCACGACCGGATTATACATGGCCGCCAACTGATCCTCGACACTGGCCCGCTGGAACAGCGAGACGGCATCGGCATATTGCTTCACCCGGCGCGCATGGCTGGGCATCAGCAGCTTCATGAAGTCCTTGGCGGCGCGATATCCTTCCTCGCCCTCGACGATCACTTCCTCGATATCCTTGTTGTAGATATCGCGGATCGCCCGCTTGATGAGGTCGCTGTCATTGTGGATCAGCGCCGGCGCGTCCGACTTCAGCGTCTTCTCGCGGATCTCGTCCCACAGGCGGGCGAGATAGTCGAAGTCGCGCTTGATCTCCGGCTTGGTGCGCTGGAGGCCGGCGGTGCGGACGATGCAGCCCATGGTGGAGGGCAGCGCCATTTCGGCGATGATCGTCTTCAGCCGCTTGCGGTCGGCCGCGTTGCTGATCTTGCGCGAAATCCCACCGCCGTGCGACGTGTTCGGCATCAGCACGCAATAGCGGCCAGCGAGCGACAAATAGGTGGTCAGGGCAGCGCCCTTGTTGCCGCGCTCTTCCTTGACGACCTGGACCAGCAGCACCTGGCGGCGCTTGATGACGTCCTGGATCTTATAGCGGCGGCGCAGCGCCATGCGCTTGCGGCGCAGTTCGTCGGCGGCATCGTCGCCATTCTTCTCGCGCTTGCGGCGACCGCCCTTGGCGGCTTCGGGCGCTTCGCCCTCGGCGCTTTCCTCATCGTCATGATGATGGGTCGCCTCGACGACCTCGACCCCGTCCTCGCCATGATGACCTTCATCCTCGTCATCATCATAGTCGGCGCGCAGCGCGGCCTCTTCCTCGGCGTGGGCACGCTCCTCGCGCAGCAGCGCTTCGCGGTCCTCGCGCGGAATCTGATAATAATCGGGGTGAATTTCGCTGAAGGCCAGGAAGCCATGGCGGTTGCCACCATAATCGACGAAAGCCGCCTGGAGCGAGGGCTCCACGCGGGTCACTTTGGCCAGATAGATATTGCCCTTGAGCTGCTTGTGCTCGGCCGATTCGAAATCGAACTCCTCGATCCGGTTACCTTTGACGACCGCGACCCGGGTCTCTTCCCGGTGGCGCGCATCGATCAGCATACGCATTGTCATTTATTAGTCTCCGGCGTGGACGGGCCGCGGCACAGGGCCGCGCCGCCACGCGATAGTGAAGGGACGGCCGGGCGCGCTCCGGTAAGGGCGCGGATGTCGGCATCGTCCGGGTTTGAAGGAAAATATGCGCGTCTGCTGCATCGGCAGGGCCGGACAAGGCGCCGGGCCGAACCATCCACGCCGCTGCGCCCGTGACCGGGGCAAGCGTGGAAGGGAATTCATGCCTCATGCAGCGTCAACCTGTTCTGTACCGCCGGCCAGAAAATGCCGGCGCGTCATTATCGTCCCACAGGACCGCTAGCATATGGGCGGTTCTTGCAGGAATGTGAATGGGTAGCAGCCAAAGACCCAGGGAGCAACGGGTGGCCGAAATATTGTGACATGCCACCTGCCCCGGCGGTCTTTTGCCCCAATCATCCTGAAGACGGCGTTAACTCTCTCATTTTACCTAGGCAAAAGGTGCCGATGCTTAATCCGTTGTTCAGCGTGGGGACGCTGGACGGATTAACGTCATGAAATATGGCTGGACGGCCGATCATCGTGCGTTGCACAAGCATCGTATGTTTCTGAGCCTTGCCCTGGCAAGTGGCATATTGTTTGCCGCACCCGGCAGCGCGGGGGGGATTTCCGGCGTCGACGTGCGCGACGACCGCGTCATCGTCCGTTTCGACGACCGGGTCGAGGGCGCATCAGCCTTCCTGCTCGACGCGCCGCGCCGGATCGCGCTCGACATCGATGGCGCGCAGATGGGACGCGCCCGCTTCGCGCCGGGTAACGGCGCCATCGCCGCCGTGCGCCAGGGGCAGCTGAACGACGCGACGGCGCGCGTGGTGCTGGACCTCGCCGCCCCCGCGACTCTGGGCGACGCCCGGATCGCGCCCGACGGCAAGTCGCTTAGTTTCTCGCTCCAGAACGTGTCGGACGGCCGTTTCCGCAACGAGGTCGGAAAGGGCCGCACGCGGTTCGATGCGCCCGCCGACATGGCGGCCCGGCCGCAGAAACGGCTCCATTCGATCAGCGTACCGATCCCGACCGCGGCGCGCGGGGTCGCGCTGCCCGCAGTGGAAGGCGCCAATGACGGCGCGCGGCCGCTGGTGGTGATCGATGCGGGCCATGGCGGCCATGATCCGGGCGCGATCAACCGGGACAATGGCAAGCGCGAGAAGGATGTGACGCTGGCCATCGCGCAGGCGATCCGCGATCAGCTGGTCAAGGCCGGCCGGGTGCGCGTGGCGCTGACCCGCGACGACGACAAGTTCCTGGTGCTGCAGGAACGCTATGGCATCGCGCGCCGGCTGGGCGCCGACCTCTTCATCTCGATCCATGCCGATGCCGCCGAAAACCCGCAAGCGCGGGGCGCGACCGTCTACACCCTGTCCGAAACCGCATCGGACCGCGAGGCCGCGCGGCTCGCCGCGCGGGAGAACAAGGCGGACATCATCAACGGCGTCAATCTGGGCAGCCAGTCGGGCGACGTATCCTCGATCCTGATCGACCTGACGCAGCGCGAATCGCTCAACATCTCGGCCAGCTTCGCGCGGCTGCTCCAGCGCGAGGCATCGCCGCTGGTGCCGTTCCGCAGCGCCTATCACCGTTTCGCATCGCTCATGGTGCTGAAAGCGCCCGACACGCCGTCGGTGCTGTTCGAGACGGGCTATATCAGCAATGCCGACGATGCCGCCTTCCTGTCGTCGCGCGAGGGCCAGGGCCGGGTCGCCCAGGGCGTCGCCCGCGCGATCGAGGTGCATTTCGCCCGCAAGATGGCTATGCGCGGCGGCACGGCGGGCGGTTGATCGAAACGCCGCTGGCCTTGCGCGCATTTTGACCCTAGAGCCTCTTCCCCATGGAAGAGGCCCGTTCCGAAACCGCCCCGACGTCCTTCGCCTATCGCCTGCGCCGCGACGCCGGCGGCTTTCTGGACCGGCTCCGTCCGCTCTGGGGCCGCCGCCTGTTCCGCTGGGCCGCGATCCTGCTGGGCGGCTTCCTGCTCGCCTGCGCCCTTTTCTGGCTGATCTTCGCGCGCGGCCTGCCCGATGCCGCGACGCTGCTGGAATATGAGCCGCCGCTGCCCACCATGGTGCGCGACATCAACGGCCAACCGGTCCACAGCTATGCCCGCGAGCGCCGCGTCCAGCTGCAATATAGCGACTATCCGCCGCTGCTGATCCGCGCCTATCTGGCCGCGGAGGACAAGACATTCTTCGACCATCATGGCGTCGATTTCCCCGGCTTTGCAGGGGCCGTGGTCGACTATGCGAGCAAGCTGGGATCGGGCCAGCGCGCGCGGGGCGGCTCCACCATCACCCAGCAGGTGGCCAAGAACCTGCTGATCGGCGACGAATATTCGCCCACCCGCAAGGTCAAGGAGATGATCCTGGCCTGGCGCATCGAAGATGTGCTGTCCAAGCAGCAGATACTCGAACTCTACCTCAATCAGATTTTCCTCGGCCGCAACGCCTATGGCGTACAGGCCGCCGCGCGCGCCTATTTCGACAAGGATGTCGCCGACCTGCAACTGCACGAAATGGCCTATCTGGCCATCCTGCCCAAGGGGCCGGCCAATTATCGCCCCGAAAGCGAAACCGGCCATGCGCGCGCGCTGGAACGGCGCAACTGGGCGCTGGGCGAGATGGAGAAGAATGGCTGGATCACCGATGCGCAGCGCGATGCGGCGCAGGCCCAGCCGCTGGGCACCGTCGCGGCGCACGGCTCCAGCTTCGACGCGCGCGCGGGCGGCTATTATATGGAGGAAGTGCGCCGCCGCCTGATCCAGCTGTTCGGCGAGAAGGCGGAAGACAGCCCCAACAGCGTCTATGCCGGCGGCCTGTGGGTGCGCAGCCCCTATGATCCGGTGGCGCAGGAACGGACGCAGGATGCGCTGCGCAACGGCTTGCTGCGCTTCGATGCGGGACGCGGCTGGTCCGGGCCGGTCGGCCATATCAATCCCGACAATGGCTGGCAGCGGGAATTGGCCGCCAGCTATATCAGCGTCGATTATGCCAGCTGGCGTGTCGCCGCCGTCATCGGCCGCTCCGCCAGCGACGCGCGGATCGGCTTTTCCGACGGCACGACCGGCACGCTGCCCGCCGGAATGGCGCAGATGCCCTATCGCCGCACCGGCGGCCCCGCCTTCGACGCGCTCAAGCCCGGCGACCTCATCGTCGTCGCCCGCAATGGCGCGAGCTGGGCGCTGCGCAACATTCCCGAAGTGTCGGGCGGCATGGTAGTCGAGGAAGTCCATTCGGGCCGCATCCGCGCGATGCAGGGCGGCTTCGATTCGCGCCTGTCCTCCTACAACCGCGCGACCCAGGCGCTGCGCCAGCCCGGATCGACCATCAAGCCCTTCGTCTATGCCGCCGCGCTGGACAATGGCATGACGCCGGCCTCCATCATCGTCGATGGCCCCTTGTGCGTCTATCAGGGCGCGGGCCTCGGCCAGAAATGCTTCCGCAACTTCTCGGGCGGCAGCGCGGGGCCGCAGACGATGCGCTGGGGTGTCGAGCAGTCGCGCAACCTGATGACGGTGCGCGCCGCCAGCCAGACCGGCATGGACCGCGTCGTTCGCACGATCAAGGCGATGGGGATCGGCGACTATCAGCCCTATCTCTCCTTCGCGCTGGGCGCTGGCGAGACGACGGTGGAGCGGATGGTGAACGCCTATGCGGCTCTGGCCAACCAGGGGCGGCAATTTCCGTCCAAGGTGATGGACTATGTGCAGGACCGGCGCGGCAAGGTGATCTGGCCGGAGCGCTGGCGTCCATGCGAAGGCTGCAACATGGCGAACTGGGACGGCAAGCCGATGCCCCGCTTCGGCATGGAGGGCAAGCAGGTGATGAACCCGATGACCGCCTATCAGGTGGTCCACATCACCGAGGGTGTGATCCAGCGCGGCACCGCGACGGTGCTGGCCGACCTCAATCGCCCGCTGTTCGGCAAGACGGGGACGACCAACGGCCCGACCAATGTCTGGTTCGTGGGCGGATCGCCCGACTTGGTGGCGGGCGTCTACATCGGCTACGACCAGCCGCGCAGCCTGGGCGGCTGGGCGCAGGGCGGCCGCGTCGCCGCGCCGATCTGGAAGGCGGCGATGGCGCCGATGCTGGAAACCATGCCCAAGACGCCGTTCATCGCGCCCGCCGGCGTCCGCATGGTCGCGATCGACCGGCGATCGGGCAAGCGTGTCTACGGCGTGTGGCCCGGAACCGACCCCAAGCCAGCCGTCATCTGGGAAGCGTTCAAGCCCGAATCCGAACCGCGCCGCTCGATCCGCAAGGAAGAGGCCGAGGAACAGGCCAAGGTCGCCGCCGCCCGCGCTGCATCGGCCATCTCACGCGGCCGCCAGCGCACCGACGCCGACTTCCTGGAAGGCCAGGGCGGGATTTACTGATCGGCGCGGCAGGAAAAGGGCCGGAGCGACGCCCCGGCCCGCTGCGACAGGGGCAGCGCCTTATCCTGCCGCCCCGATCATCGCCGCGATCGACGGCTTGTTGGTTGCGTCGATCGAGCCGTCTGCGGTCATCGCCTTGCCCATACTGATCACCTCGTCGCGCAGCCCCTCTTCCATCGAGGTCTGGCTGGCGCCAATGAGAGCCGAGAGCAGGATATTCTTGTTCACGGCATCGGCGGGCTGTTCCGCGACCGACTTGCGCGCGAGCGCCAGCGCTTCCTGGTAGAAGGGGTCTGCGCCGTTGGTGTCGCCTGCACCGAGTTTCCGGTTGCCCAGCTGAATCAGGATGCCCGCCAGGATGTTGCGACTGGCCGCATCGGTCGGCTTCCCCTCCACCAGCTTGCGCCAGTGCGGCAGGGATTCAGCATAAAGCGCGATCACCTTGTCCATCTGCCCCAGCGCGCCATAGGCGGCCGCGTCGGCATAGAGCGCATTGGCAAGGAAGTTCACATTGTCGATCTTGGTCGGGTCGGCCTCCACCGCCGTGCGGATGGCGGGGATGGCGGCATCATATTTGGCGACAGCGCCGGCATTGTCGCCGGTCTGTTGCGCGCTCTGTCCGGCGGTGAAGTCGGTCACTGCCTGATTGAAGGCGGCGATCTCGTCCGGGGTCAGTGCCCTGGCGGCGGGGGCCGTTTCGGCCTTGGCCGCTTCCGCCGGCGCAGCTTCCGCAGGGGCGCTCTGGGGAGCCGGGGTTTGCTGCGCCAGAGCAGGCGTCGCAAGCGCCAGCGGCGCCGACAGGGTCATCAGAAAAAACTTGGTGAACTCGGCCAATGTCAGGGCCTCCTTTGCATGATCGCATCGAAAAGGTCGGTCCGGCGCGGATTTCGCGCGGTCGGGCTTTTCAATCAACGAAGGAATAGCCCGGTTCCCGATCTTTCAAATGCGGCTCATCGCGCAAAAGGCTCCGGCCGTGGAAAATGCAGCGCGGCGATGGGCCGCCCGTTCCGCTGCCTCGGCATCCGCGCCCCATTGTTCGGCCTGCCATGCCTCGTCTATCTCGGCCGCCTGCCAGAGCGCGTCGATGTCGTGCCCCCCTTCCACCGCCGCCAGTCCGCAGACCAGAGAGCCGCTCAACGTCACCAGGGTCGACAGGCCGCAAAGAGTGAAGGGATCGAGCGCCGCGACCGCCGTGCCCAGCCGCGCCAGCATGTCGTCGGGCTGCGGCACCGGGATGATCCCGTGCGTCACGGCGAAGGTCACGTCATAGCGCGTCCGCGCCCAGTCGAGCAGCGGATCCCAGGCCGCCGCCTGCCGTGCGACCAGCGTGGCGGGTCCATCGGCCCGGTAGCAGAGCAGATCGCTCTGCGCGTAGCGGGCCACGCCAGCGGCAAAATTATCCCTGTCGGTCGCGACATGATCGAT
This sequence comes from Sphingobium sp. TCM1, assembly GCF_001650725.1. Taxonomy (GTDB): domain Bacteria; phylum Pseudomonadota; class Alphaproteobacteria; order Sphingomonadales; family Sphingomonadaceae; genus Sphingobium. The sequence continues at coordinate 139,424 of NZ_LXVX01000039.1, forward strand.
CGCGGCATTGGCTAGACCGGTGATCGGCATGGACGCGGGATCGACAACCTCGCCCTGCGCGCGCCATTCGGCCGCGACCGCTTCGGCCAGCGCGGCGGTCGGCAGCGCCAGGAGCGCGCGCGCGGGGGTGCGGACCGGCCGCCCGTCGAGCTGGATCGACATCCCCTCGCCCTCGACAACCGTGACATCGGTGTAAAAACGCTTCATTGCGGCGGCCTTGTGCGGAACAGCGCCAGCAGCAGGCGCGGGACGATGATGAACTGGACCAGGCCGGTGACGACCATGATCGCGCCGAACGCCTTGGCCTTGTCCCCCTGCACCCAGGAAAAGCGCTGCATGAGGGCAAGAAAGCCGAACATGACGATGAGGGCGCCCGACAGGCGGAAGAGGCCAATCGCGAAATGGCGCTGGCGGGCGATCTTGTCGGGGTCTGGCCGAGGCGGCGGAGGCATGTCGTTCATGGTGGGCCGATATGGCCGCGCAGTTCCAAACTGTCCATCGCCAGCGCATGGGCACCGGCGACCAGAAGATCATCGGGGGGATGATAGCCCCAGCCCACGCCGATCGTCCGCGCGCCGGCGGCCAGCCCCATGTCGATGTCGAAACTGGTGTCGCCGATCATCACCGTAGTCTCCGGCGCCGCGCCCGCTTCGGCCATGGCAGTGTGGAGCATGGAAGGGTGCGGCTTGGACGGGTGCCGGTCAGCGGTCTGGAGCGTGACGAACCGGTCGAGAATGCCATGATGGGTGAGGCAGAGATGGAGGCCGCGGTCTGACTTTCCGGTCGCCACGCCCAGCAGCCATCCGGCCCCGTCCAGTTCCCTTACCAGGTCGGCCATGCCGGGATAGAGCGGTTCCGACACCGCATTTTCGCGGCGCAGGGCATGAAAGGCGCGCTTGTAGCAATCGGCCAGATGATCGTGGAAATCGCTGTCCGCCTCCGGCAGGAGCCGCGCCATCGCGATCGGCAACGACAGGCCGACGGCCGACAGGATCGCCAGCCGCTCGGGCGGGGTGAGCTTCACTTCCTCGAAGGCGCGGACCATCGCCGTGCAGATACTGTGCTGGCTGTCGACCAGCGTGCCGTCGCAATCGAATACGACCAGTTTGTTGGTCATGGCCTATCGCTCATGCCCATCGTTCATGCCGGCGGCTGCCGCATCAGGGCGGCGATGGCATGGTCGCCCGCCGCCGCCAGCGCATCGGCCACACCGGCCCGCGCGGCGTCCGGCTTGTCCTGCCCCAGCTTGGCGGTCCCGTGCATCGCCGCCACGCGCATTTCGAAGCCGACCAGCCCGGTCAGCGTCCGCTCGAACAAGCCCTCGGTCATCTTGTCGCGGGTCCAGGCCGGCTTGGGCGCGACCCGGCCTTCCTGTTCGGCGCTCAGCGCGTCGACCTGCGCCACGGTCGCATCATGGTCCAGCCGCACCATCGGCCCCCGCAATTCGACCGCCAGATAGTTCCAGGTCGGCACCTTGTCGGGCAGGCCATACCAGTCGGGACTGACATAGGCGTGCGGCCCGGTGACGACGATCAGCGCCTCGCCCTCATCCAGATGCCGCACGATCGGATTGGCGCGGTGGAGATGCAGCCCGATCCGCCGCTCGTCCAGCCAGACGATCGGCAGGTGGACGGCATGGAGCCGATCCGGCCCGGCCGCGCACAGCAGGCCGAACCCGGTCTGCGCCACGAAGGCGCGCATCGCCACCTCGTCCGACCAGCGATAGGGCGCCCCCGGCGTCATCCCTGGCGCGCGCTCCCCCGCGACCGGCGCTCGCCCTTGCGGCCCTTGCGAATCTGCTTGGCGTGCTGGCGGGCGGCCTTCTTCTCATCCTCGCGGGTCGGCGTCCGGTCGATCTCGTCGTCCAGCGGCAAATCGCCCAGGCTGAGGTCGAAGCCGAGATCATGCAGGCTGTTGGCGAAGTGCGTCGGCAATTCGGCCGTCACGTCGACCCGGCCGCCATCGGGATGATCGACCCGGATGCGGCGCGCATGAAGGTGCATCTTTCGGCTGATCGTGCCGGACAGGAAGGCGTCCTTGCCGCCATATTTGCCGTCCCCCACGATCGGATGGCCGATCGCCGCCATATGCACGCGCAGTTGGTGAGTGCGGCCGGTATAGGGTTGCAACTCGACCCAGGCGGCGCGATTGCCGGCGCGTTCGATCACGCGATAGCGCGAACGGGCGGGCAGCCCCTCCTCTTCGTCCACATGCATCTTCTCGCCGCCGGTGCCCGGCTGCTTGGCGATCGGCAGTTCGACCATGCCGTCCTCGATCGAGGGCACGCCCATCACCAGCGCCCAATAGACTTTCCGCGCGGTGCGGCTCGAAAAGGCCTTGGCGAAATGGGCGGCAGCACGACTGCTGCGCGCCAGCAACAGCGCGCCCGACGTGTCCTTGTCCAGCCGGTGAACCAGCTTGGGCCGCGATTCGGCGTCGAACAACAGGCCGTCGAGCAGCTTGTCGACATGCTCGTCGGTCTTGGTGCCGCCCTGCGTGGCGAGGCCCGGCGGCTTGTTGATGACGATCGCCTGCGCGTCGCGGTGGATCACCATCTCCTGGGCATAGGCGATCTCGTCCGGGGTCAGATCGATCACGCGGACGCGCTTGGGCTTTTCGGCGGCCTCTGGCTTCTGCTCGGCGGGAGGGACGCGAATCATCTGCCCTTCGGCGATGCGATCGCCCGGCGCGGCGCGCGCGCCATCGACCCGCAACTGCCCGGTGCGCGACCAGCGCGACACCAGATTGAAGCCGACATCGGGCAAATGCCGCTGGAACCAGCGATCGAGGCGGATACCGTCGTCGTCCGCCTTCACCCGGAACTGGCGCACGTCGAGCGAGACGCCCTTGGCGGGGTTGGGCTTTGCCGCCTTGGGCTGAACGGGCGCAGCCTTTGCGGGGGCGGATTTCGCCGCCGCCGACTTGGCCGCAGCCGGCGCTCTTGGCTTGAAGGCCGGCTTGTCGCCATCGCCCTGGCGCGGGCCGGACGGCTTGCCGCGACCCGGCGCGGCGCCGGGCTTGCGATCCGAAGGGCGTCCGCCCGCAGGCTTGCCTCCCCGCGGCCCGGCGCCGCGCGAGTCATTGCCGGACGAACGGGCGCCGCCCTTGCCTGGAGGCCGCCCCTTCATGCCGCGACACTCCTGACAACGGTGAGGCCCAGCGCCAGCGCGGCTACGGACCCGATCACCGACGCGAGCGCATAGCCCAGCGCCAGCGCGACCTGGCCACGCCCGATCATCAGCATCGTTTCCAGGCTGAAGGCGGAAAAGGTGGTGAAGCCGCCGAGCACGCCGACGCCCAGCAGCAGGCGCATCGGCTCACCCGACACGGCACTGCCCCGCGCCAGCCATCCGGCCAGCAGCCCCATGGCGAATCCGCCGATCAGATTGGCGGCGAAGGTACCCCAGGGCCAGGCCGCGCCGGGAGCCATCTGCCCGGCGAAGCGCCCCAGTTGATAGCGCAGCGCCGCGCCAACCGCGCCGCCGCCCATCACAAGAAACATATTGGTCATGCAATCCGCCCTATAGCGATTCCGCCAAAGGGGAAAGGCCGTCCCTGGCTTTCCTTGCCGTTCGGGGCGCGCGGGTTACACCCGGTCGGCCTGAACCACCGTATCGAGCGCCCGCAAGGCCGACAGGATGCGGTTCAGATGCTGCGCGTCGGCCACTTCCAGATCGATGATGTCGGTATGGAAAGGCCCTTCGCGGTTCACCAGCTGGAGGTTCAGAATGTTCGCCTTGGTGGCGCCGAACACATTGGTGACGGCGGCGAGGGCGCCCGGCTGGTTCTTGACGATGACGGAGAGGCGCGCGGTGCCGCCTTTGGACTTGCTGTCCCAGCTGAGATCGACCCAGTCGTCGCCCTGCTCCACCTCCAGCGAACGGCAGTCGATGGTGTGGACCTCGATCGGCTCGCCCGTGCGCCGTACGCCCACGATCCGGTCGCCCGGCACCGGGTGGCAGCAATCGCCCAGATTATAGGCGATGCCGGGCGTCAGGCCGCGGATCGAGACAGGTTCATGCTGGCGTGGATGGGCTTCCTCCATCCCTTCGGCCGTGGTGGAGCCGGGGATCAGCGCCTCCATCACCTCCGAATCGAGCACGCGATGCGTGGCGATCGCCACCATCAGCGAGGCGCGATCCTCCAGCTTCAGCCGTTTGAGCGCGGCATTCAGCGCCTTGTCGCCCAGTTCCTTGGCAAGGTCGGGCGAAAAGCGGCCGACAATCTCCTGATAGAGCTTTTCGCCCAGCTTGATTTCCTCGCCGCGCTGCTTCTGCCGGATGTAGCGGCGGATCGCGGCGCGGGCCTTGCCGGTGATGGCGAAGGTGAGCCAGCCGGGCTGCGGCTCCTGCCCTTCCGACTTCAATATCTCGACCTGGTCGCCATTTTCGAGGCTGGAGCGCAACGGCACGACCCGGCCGTTGACCTTGACGCCGACCGTCTGGTTGCCGAGCGAGGTGTGGACCGCATAGGCGAAGTCGACGGGCGTCGACCCCTTGGGCAGCTGGTGCAGTTCGCCCTTGGGGGTGAAGGCGAAGATCCGGTCCTGATACATCGCCATGCGGGTATGTTCGAGCAGTTCGTCCGCATCCTGGCTCTGCTCCAGGATTTCGACCAGGTCGCGCAGCCAGGCGGCATGATGGTCGCCGGCATCGCCCTTCTGCTTGTAGGCCCAGTGCGCCGCCAGCCCCAGTTCGGCGTCATGGTGCATTTCGCGGCTGCGGATCTGCACCTCGATACGGGCATTGTCCTGGTGGATGACGGTGGTGTGCAGCGACTGATAGCCGTTGCGCTTGGGCGTGGAGATGTAATCCTTGAAGCGGCCGGGGACCATCTTGTAGGTCTGGTGGATGATGCCCAGCGCGCGGTAGCAGTCCTCGGTCGTGGCGGTGATGACGCGGAAGGCCATGACGTCGGTCAGCTGCTCGAAGCTGATATGGCGCTCCTGCATCTTCTTCCAGATGGAGAAGGGATGTTTTTCGCGGCCCGACACGCTGACCGACATGCCCTTGCCCGCCAGCAACAATTGCAGTTCCGCGCCGATCCGGTCGACCTTGTCATGGCCGCCTTCCTTCAGCTGCTCCAGCCGCTTGGTGACGCTGTCATAGGCTTCCGGCTCGATCTCGCGGAAGGCGAGCAGCTGCATCTCGCGCATGAAGTCATACATGCCGATCCGCTCCGCGAGCGGGGCGTAGATGTCCATCGTCTCCCGCGCGATGCGGCGGCGCTTGTCGGGATTCTTGATGAAATGCAGCGTCCGCATATTGTGCAGCCGGTCGGCCAGCTTGACCAGCAGCACCCGGATGTCGTCCGACATGGCGAGCAGGAACTTGCGGAGATTTTCCGCCGCCCGCTCATTCTCGCTCATCGCCTCGATCTTGCTGAGCTTGGTCACGCCGTCGACCATGCGCGCGACATCCTTGCCGAACGCCTGCTCGATCTCCTCATAGGTGACGAGCGTGTCCTCGATCGTGTCGTGCAGCAACGCCGTCACGATAGTCTGGTCATCCAGGTTGAAGTCCGTCAAAATACCTGCGACTTCAATGGGATGACTGAAATAGGGGTCGCCGCTCGCGCGCTTTTGCGAGCCATGTTTCTGGACCGAGAAGACGTAGGCGCGGTTGATCATCGCCTCGTCCGCTTGCGGATCATAGCGCTTTACACGTTCGACGAGTTCATATTGGCGTAGCATCGTTGCCCGATTGTGTTGGAACCCCCTTGTGGTGCAACAAAAAAATCCCATGTTGCAGCAATTAGGCGGCGATTTTGCAACATTCCCAGCTTTACGCTATGCGTGACCACCATGAAACATAATCTGGCCCAGGATCTGGAACAATGCGCGCTTCCAAGCGCGCTGGAGATGATGGGTGAACGCTGGTCGTTCCTGATCTTGCGCGGCGCCCTGTCAGGCATCCGCCATTTCGAGGAGTTCCAGTCGACCCTCGGCATTGCCCGCAACATCCTTGCCAACCGGCTAGCGCGACTGGTGGAAAACGGCATCATGCTGCGCCAGCCGATGCAGTGCGACCGGCGCAAGGTCGAATATCGGCTGACCGAAAAGGGGCAGGATCTGGCGCCGGCCATGATCGCGCTGCGCCAATGGGGCGAGAAATGGGGCTGCGGCACCCCGGCCTGCCAGGTGCTGGCGGACAAGCGGGACGGCCAGCCGATCCGCCTGATCGGCATCCAGGCGCATGACGGACGCACCCTCGACCTGTCCGATCTGGTCTGGCTGTGCCGGGACGAGGTGACGCCGATGGCGGAAGAACCCGCAGCGGCGGCCTGACGCGGCTTCACCCCGGCGCGGAAAGTCTCTAGGCTGGGGGAGATGTCTGCTCCCCGTATCCAGCCTCAGCCCTTTTTCGCTGACAAGAACCGCGCCTTCTGGAACCTGCAATCGCTGGGATGGGCGGGCGCGTTCCTGCTGCGCGGCTCCTCCACAGTCGCTAATGGGCAGCCATTGTCCAGTCTGGTGCCGGTGATGATTTCGACCGTCACCGGCTATTCGGTGACGCTGCTGATCGCGGTCGTCTTCCGCTTCCTGCTCAAGCAGCGGCCGATCGTCACCTGGGGTGTGTCGATTCTGACCGTGGTGCTGGCGGCGGGCCTGGTCGCATTCATCGACTCCTGGGTCTTTTCCACCCAGAACCGGGGCAGCGAGACGGCGGGCCTGCAACTCTTCCTGGGCGCCTTTTACCTGTCTATGACGCTGGTGGGCGCCTGGTCAGCGCTCTATTATGCGATCAACTTCTACCTGACGGTCGAGGAACAGGCGGACCAGCTGCTGCGGCTGGAAAACCAGGCCGCCAACGCCCAGCTGGCAATGCTGCGCTACCAGCTCAACCCGCATTTCCTGTTCAACACGCTCAACAGCATATCGACGCTGGTCCTGCTCAAGCAGACCGACCGGGCGAATGCGATGCTGTCGCGCCTGTCCTCCTTCCTGCGCTATACCCTGATCAACGAGCCGACGGCCCAGGTGACGATCGAACAGGAGGTGGAGACGCTGAAACTCTATCTGGAGATCGAGAAGATGCGGTTCGAGGATCGACTCCGCCCGGTCTTTTCCATCGATCCGATGGTGGCCCATGCGCGACTGCCGTCGCTGCTGTTGCAACCGCTGGTCGAAAATGCGATCAAATATGCGGTGACCCCCAAGGAAGAAGGGGCCGAGATTTCGGTGGCGGCGCAGCCCGCCGGTGAAAATGTCCGGATCGTCGTATCGGACACCGGACCGGGATTGAACGACGGCGCCATGAAACCGCACATTCCCATGAGCGAAGGAACGGGCGTCGGCCTGCCGAACATCCGGGACCGGTTAATTCAGGCCTTCGGGGAACGACAGAGCTTCGAAACGCGTTCCACGCCAGGCGGATTTTCGGTCATCATCGAAATTCCGCTGAACATGGAAGAAACATCGAAAGTGGCCGCATGACCATCAGAACAATCCTCGTCGATGACGAAAGCCTGGCCATTCAAGGTCTCCAGCTGCGTCTGCAAGCGCATGAGGATGTCGAAATCATTGAAACCTGCACCAATGGCCGCGAAGCCATCCGTGCCATCAAGACGCATAAACCCGACCTTGTGTTCCTCGACATTCAAATGCCCGGTTTCGATGGCTTTTCCGTCGTCCAGGGTATGATGGAGGTGGAGCCGCCGCTGTTCATCTTCGTGACTGCCTATAGCGACCATGCGATCCGCGCGTTCGAGGCGCAGGCCGTGGACTATCTTATGAAACCGGTGGAGGAAGGCCGCCTCGCCGACGCGCTCGACCGGGTGCGGCAGCGCCTGAGCGAAAAGCGTCAGGTGCAGGAAGCCGAGAAGCTGCGCGAAGTGCTGGCCGAAGTCGCTCCGCAGGCGATGAGCGATTTCGCGGCGGACGACGATGCCCCGGCGTCCAATCGGTTCGAAAAGCTCATCAACATCAAGGATCGCGGCCAGATTTTCCGCGTCGACGTGGATTCGATCGAGCGGATCGATGCGGCCGGCGACTATATGTGCATCTACACCGCCGACAATTCGTTGATCCTGCGCGAGACGATGAAGGATCTGGAAAAGCGGCTCGATCCGCGCAATTTCCAGCGGGTCCACCGCTCCACCATCGTCAATCTCAGCCAGGTGCGTCAGGTGAAGCCGCACACCAATGGCGAATGTTTCCTGGTGCTGGAATCGGGCGCCCAGGTAAAGGTCAGCCGATCCTATCGCGACGTGGTGGCACGCTTCGTCCACTGATCGCCTGCAGGGGAGGAGGATGGCGATGCTGCAATTGTTCGGCCACCCCTTCTCCTCCTACTGCCAAAAGGCACTGATCGCCTTTTACGAGAATGATATTCCCTTCACCTTCCGGATGCTCGACCCCGACCACCCGGACAATGGCGCGCGACTGTCCGAACTCTGGTCGATCGGCAAATTCCCGGTGCTGGAGGATGACGGGAACGCGGTGTTCGAGGCGAGCATCATCGTCGAGCATCTCCATCTCCATCATCCCGGGCCGGTGCGGCTGATCCCGGATGATCCTGCCGCGGCGCTGGAGGTGCGGCTGCTCGACCGTGTCTTCGACAATCATGTGGCGACGCCGCAGCAGAAGCTGGTGTTGGATGCCTTGCGTCCCGAAGGCCAGAAAGACCCGGCGGGCGTCGCCGATGCGCGGGCTGCGCTGGACCAGGCCTATGCCTGGCTCGACGCGCATATGGCGGGGCGGGAATGGGCTGCGGGTGACATGTTCAGCCTGGCCGACTGCGCCGCCGCGCCGCATCTTTTCTACGCCCACTGGTCGCATCCCGTTCCGGAGACCATGCGCCATGTCCGCGCTTATCTGAGGCGGCTGCTGGAGCGGCCATCCTTCGCCCGCGCGGTGGAGGAAGCGCGACCGTGGCGACCCTATTTTCCGTTGGGCGGGATGCCGGAGACCTAGCTCGAGCGGTCAGGCGAAGTTGGACGAGGGAGCTTTGCGATAGCCGGGCGCATTTTCGCGCGCTTGCACCCCCTCAGCCCTTTTTGCCAACCTGCCCCCTTATTCTTTGGCCACCGCCAGCACCGCATGGCCCTGCGGCTCGCCCTTCATGCTTGCCGCGACCTTTTCAGCTGCCGCCATGACACGCAGCACATTCTCCCCGGCCAGCTTGGCGATGTCGCCGTCGCTCCAGCCGCGGCGCATCAACTCGGCGAACAGGGCGGGATAGGTTTCGACGCCGCTCAGCCCCTGGGGCAGCGCGCCCACCCCGTCGAAGTCGCTGCCGATCCCGACATGGTCGATGCCGGCTTGTCTGGCGATATGCTCGACATGATCGGCAACCTGGCCGATGGTCGTCACCGGCTCCGGGTTCGCCCTTTCCCAGTCGGCCAGCGCCCTCGCCGCCGCGTCCGGGTCGCCGATATGCAGGCCGCCGAAAGGCGGGGCGTTGTTGCGGGTGATTTCGGCGCTGCGGTCCGATCCCCAGACGCGGCGCGCTTCGGACACATATTGGGCCGCGAAATTGACCATCACCACGCCGCCATTGACCGCGACCTGCTTGAGCACCCTGTCCGACACGTTGCGCGACGTGTTGCAGAGCGCGCGGGCATTGGAATGGGAGAAGATCACGGGCGCCTTCGTCACGCGCAGCGCGTCGAGCATCGTCGCTTCGCTGACATGGCTGAGGTCGACCAGCATCCCCAGCCGGTTCAGTTCATGCACCACCGCCTCGCCGAAGGGGGTGAGACCATCATGCTGCGGATTGTCGGTCGCGCTGTCGGCCCATGCGATGGTGCGGCTGTGGGTCAGCGTCAGATAGGAAGCGCCCAATTCCCGATAGGCGCGCAGCACCGCCAGGCTGCCGTCGATCTGGCCACCGCCCTCGACCCCGATCAGCGATCCGATCCGCCCTGCCCTGTGCGCGGCGCGCATGTCGGCGGCGGTGCGGGCCAACCGGAAATGCTGCGGATAGCGGGCGACGAGGCTGTGGACCATGCCGATCTGGTCGAGCGTGTCCTTCACCTGCTGCACCTGCGGCAGATCCGCCGACACCCATACCGACCAGAATTGCCCCCCGACGCCGCCGGCGCGCAGGCGGGTGATGTCGGTATGATATTGCTTCGGGTCGAGCCGGGTCAGGTCCATCGTCCAGCGGGCGTCCTTCGCCTTCTCCGCCAGCGCCTCCGGCCAGTCATTATGGCCATCGATCAGCGGCGTGGCCTTCAGCAGCTTGTCGATCCGCGCGGCATAGGGACCGGCGACCGGAGCGTTAGCAGCGTGCACGGAGGGAATGGCGAGGAGGAGCGGCAGCAGCGCCAAGCATATGTTTTTCATGGAAGACGACGCTAGGCACGCGCCAGCCCGTGTCAATCGCCCGCGCGCATTGGCAGCACATAGGCGCCATGTCCGTCCGGCGGGATCAGGTCGCTGTCGCGCACCGTCAACTGCAGCGTCTCGAAACCCGGCTCCGGCACGTCCTTCGTTTTCTCGGCCTTCAGCAGGACAATGCCGTCCTTCTCGCTCCAGCGCCCTTCGGCGAACAGGTCGAGCGCGCCGATCACCAAATACCATTGAAATCGGCCATCGGGTCGCAGCAGCAGTTCCGACCCCGTCTCCATCACGCCGCGCAGATAATAATGGCCGCTGCGGTCGGATCGGGCAAGGACGGGAACCGCAAGGCTGGCCAGCAGCAGGAAAATCAGCACAAGGCGCATGGGGCATCATAAGCCGCGCGGGACAGCGCCGAAAGCGGTCGTAAGGGGCTGGTCCTTCCGTCCGGGTCTGCTAATCCTGATGGAGCATGATGATCGACCCGCTGATCCTGTTGCAGGCCTATTCCATCGGCGTCTTCCCCATGTCGGACGATCGCGACGCGCGCGAGGTCTACTGGGTCGAGCCAAAATATCGCGCCATATTGCCACTGGAGGGCTTTCACCTCTCCCACTCGCTGGCCAAAGTGATTCGCCGCGAACGGTTCCGCGTCACCGCGAACCGCGCCTTCGGCGAGATATTGGCGCTTTGCGCGCAGGCCGCGGCGGATCGCCCCTCCACCTGGATCAACCATGAGATAGAGCGCGCATATCGCGATCTCCATGCGCGCGGCTTCGCCCATTCGGTCGAGGTCTGGGAGGGCGAGGAACTGGTTGGCGGGCTCTATGGCGTGGCGCTCGGCCAGGCGTTTTTCGGCGAATCCATGGTGTCGCGCCGCACCGACGCGTCAAAGGTCGCGCTGGCCTGGCTGGTGGCGCGACTGCGCTTTGCCGGCTTCACCCTGCTCGACTGCCAGTTCATGACCGATCATCTGCGCTCCATGGGCGCGATCGAGATCAGCCAGCGCGATTATCTTCAGTTATTGGGCGCGGCGGTCGCGGGCGTACCGCTGGGCGTAGGCGCGGACCCGCTGTCGGCCGGTTCGGGGCTGGCGGCCGAACTGGCGTTCGCCCCGCTCGCAGGAGAGGCGGCGGACACCGGCTCGCCCTTGCCGCCCAGCTTGACCGTGTCAGGGCCGGTTTCCGGCCATTCCATCGCACAGCTCCTGACCCAGACGTCATAGACCGGGTGCTGCACGACATTGCGGTCGGGCCGGTCGCGGAACAGCCAGCCGGAAAAGGCGCGACGCCATTTATTGTCGGCGCTGGATCGCACGTCGAGCTGGACGAAGGCGCCGGTTTCCTGGACATTTTCCCAGGGCGCGCTGGTTTCGCAAGCCTGGAGGCGGACGATCGCATCGCCGACACGCAGTGCTTCGCCCGGCTTCATCGTCAAATCGCGGGTCAGCCCGTTGCGCTTGTTGAGCAGGCCGATGACGGCGCTGCGTTGCGCCATCGGCGTACCGGGCAACACGCCATTGTCGGCCGTGCGGATCGGGCTGCCTTCGACCTTGACCGGCCCCGACTGGTTGGCGGCGGGCAGATCATTGTCGCCACAGGCAGCCAGCACCAGGGCGCAGGACAGCAGGGGAAGGCCATGCAGGATCGGCGGGAACGCCCCCGCCGGACGCCGGGTCATGCCGCGTCGGGGCTCCACGCCTCATAGTCGCCGGTCGCCTTCTGGCGCTGGCCGCCCTTTTCGAGCGCGCCCGACGGGCGATAGGCGTTGGCGGTGCCGGTCGCGTTGGGGGTATATTCCCGTTCCCAGATACGCGGCGGCGGCAGGAAGCTTTCGGGCGCGCCCTCGATCGAATGATGCAGCCAGCCATGCCACTCGGCCGGCACGCGGCTCGCGTCATTGGCGCCGTTGTAGATCACCCAGCGGCGGGTCAGGCCATTGGGGTCGGTGCCGCCTTCATAATAGACATTGCCCTGATGGTCTTCGCCCACCTTGGTGCCCTTGCGGGTCGTGAAGAGCCAGGTGCCGAAGGTGGCGCCATTCCACCAGGTGAAGATGTTAGCCAGGATTCCCATGGGCCATGCGCTTAGCCGCTGCGCCCCGCCTCGGCAAGGTGGATATGGCGCTATCGCGCCGGGGCGGGACAGAAATTGAGGTCGGTCGTGAGCTTTTCCCCCGGCACCGCGCAGCCGCCCCAGGCGACCCGGTCGCCTTCGCCGATGCCCAGTTCCGCCGCGCGCCCGCCGCGCAGTTCGAGCACCGCCGCCACCGGCACGCCGGCGGACACGGGTATGCGCGAATAAGGTTCGGCTTCGGCCTTGAGCAAGGCGATGGTGCCGTCGGTGCGGACGAAGAGCATGTCGAGCGGGATCAGTGTGTCCTTCATCCAGAAGCTGGCCGTGCGCGGCGGCTCCATGGGAAAGAGCATCCCGCCGTCATCCGGCAGCTCTTTGCGGAACATCAGCCCCTTTTCCTGTTCCTGGGGCGTGCGCGCGACCTCCACGGCGAAGCGACGGGCGCCACCAGCGGTGCGGATGACGACCGGGACGAGCGCGTTCCTATTCTCCTGCGCGGATGCGGCGGTATCGGCGGCGCGCGGGGGGCTGGAACAGGCGGCAGGAAGAGCGAGGGCGAGCAAGGCGGCAAAGCGGGTCATCGCGCCGGCCTTAAACCATAACCGGCTCGGCCGGAACAGCGGACGGCGCGCAGGATCAAGAGCGGCCGGGCGCACCTATACCGCGATCAGCGCATAGGGGCGGCCGAACTGTTCCGACACCACAAACTGCGCGCAATTATAGACCGGGACGCCGCGCCGCGTCTTGCCCTCGAAAGCGCCGCGATGGGCATGGCCATGGACAGCGAAGCGTACATTGTCGAACCGGTCGATCGCGTCGGCCAGGCGCGAGGAGCCGAGGAAGGGGAAGATTTCGGGCGGCTCGCCCATCACGGTGTCCGCAATCGGGGCATAATGGAGCACCGCCACCACCCGGTCGGTGCGCAGGCTGCGCAGCGCATTTTCCAGTTTGCGCGCTTCGTTGATCGATTCCTCGACGAACCCCTTGATCGCCCTTTCACCGAAGGCACCCAGTTCGCCCCGGCCAAAGCCGCCGACAAAGCCCTTCACCCCGGCAAAGCCGACACCCCGTATCTCCACCGCCTGCTCGTCCAGCAGGGTGACGCCCGCGCCATGAAGGATGCGCGCCACTTCCTCCGGCTGGCCGCATTCATGATCATGATTCCCCAGCACCGCGACCGTGGGGATAGTGCAGGCGTGCAGATCTTCGGCCAGTATCTCCGCCTCCCGCGTCTTGCCGAAATTGGTAAGATCGCCGCACAAGGCCAGCACGTCGGCCTTTTCCGAAATCTCGGCGAACATGTCCCGATATTTATGCTCCGACGTGTCGGTCACATGCAGGTCGCCGATCGCGGCTATGGTCAGGCCGCCCTCACTTGTTGCGGTCATGGCTTTCCTCCAGTCCTTTCCCGACGACATCGGCGAAGCCCCATTCGGTGATGTCGACCAGATAGTCGCGCGGGGACAGGAGCCGTCCCCGGCAGACGCGGATGTTGGGCACGGGCAGTTCCGCCCGTGTCTGCAACCGGCCCAGCAATTCCTCGAACAGCCAGAGCGGAATGCAGTGGCGCTCGGTCGGATAGATGAAGCGGAAATTGAGCAGGTGGATCAGCAGCAATTCCCAATGCAGTTCCATCGCGTCGAGTAGTCGCTGCCAGTCGATCGCCTCATGCTGCTTCAGGATCATGTGGGCGACGTCCGCTCCGTCATAGCGGTAGCGATCCTGGATGAAGAGCTTGGAGAGGATGAATTCGGTCGGCGGCGTGATGCGGACGCGGGTGCCGTAAACCTCGGCATAGGAAATGTCGCGAAACCACTCCTCCGTCACCGGCAGGCTCGCCGAGGAGATATTGTAGATGACGTCGAAGAAATTGCCGTCCTTCCAGACCTTGCCGATCCAGCGTTCGTCCTCGAACTCCACTTCATGGCCCAGATGCTTGAAATGGGCGAGGATGCGCGGCGCGTCCCCCGCTTTGCAGAAGACGTCCAGATCCTTGGTCGGCCGCACGATCCCGGTGTGGCATCCCAGCGCATAGGTGCCCGACAGCATGAAGGGTATGCCCGACGCGACCAGCTCCGCCAGGCTTTCGGTGTAGAATTGCCTTGCTTCGGGCGGGGGATCGAAGGCGGCGGGATCACAGGTCATGGGCTGGCTTCCTCAGGGGGAAGAAGGGGAACGGGCGGCCGCCGCTTCCGTTCCGGATGCTTCCCGGCCCTTCCGCCCTCGCCTCCCGACCGCGCACATGGACAGTGGGCGGAGGATGGAAGAGCCGCGACGCAATGATCTGCCCCACCGCCGCGGGAATGATGGTTTGATTTCGGAACCTTGGGTTCTAGGGTGCGCCATCGCCGCTGATCGAGGACCGACGCCAACCATGACCCGCCATCTTCCCTGGCTCCTGACAGCCATCATCGGCGCAATCGCGCTCTGGGTCGTCGCGGTGTCGCGCGGCGAGGCCGTCAATGCGCTCTGGATCGTGGTGGCGGCGGTCAGCTGCTTCCTGGTCGCCTATCGCTATTATGCGCTGTTCATCGCGCGCCATGTGATGCGGCTCGATCCGTCGCGGCCCACACCCGCGATCCGCCGCGCCGACGGCCTCGACTATGTTGCGACCGACCGCACCGTGCTGTTCGGCCATCATTTCGCGGCGATCGCCGGCGCGGGGCCGCTTGTCGGCCCGGTGCTGGCGGCCCAGATGGGCTATCTGCCCGGCACGCTGTGGATCATCGTCGGCGTCGTGCTGGCGGGCGCGGTGCAGGACTTCATGGTCCTCTTCATCTCCATGCGTCGCGACGGCAAGTCGCTGGGCGAACTGATCCGCATGGAAATGGGGCAGCTTGCAGGCACCATCGCCCTGTTCGGCGCCTTCATGATCATGGTCATCATCCTCGCCGTGCTGGCGCTGATCGTGGTCAAGGCGCTTGCCGAAAGCCCATGGGGCATGTTCACGGTCGCCGCCACCGTGCCGCTCGCCATGCTGATGGGCGCCTATACCCGCTGGATCAGGCCCGGCCGCATCGGCGAAGTGTCGATCCTGGGCCTGATCGGCCTGCTCGCCGCCATCGTCTATGGCCAGGCTATTGCCGCCTCGCCCGTCTGGGGTCCGGCTTTCACCTTCACGCCCGTCCAACTCTGCTGGATATTGATCGGCTATGGCGCGGTCGCCTCCGTCCTGCCGGTCTGGCTGCTTCTGGCGCCGCGCGACTATCTGTCGACCTTCCTCAAGATCGGCGCGATCGCGGCGCTGGCCGTCGGCATCGTCATCATGGCCCCGCCTCTGAAGATGCCGGCGCTGACCCAGTTCGTCGGCGGCGACGGCCCGGTCTGGGCCGGCGGCCTCTTCCCCTTCCTGTTCATCACCATCGCCTGTGGCGCGGTGTCGGGCTTCCACGCTCTGATTTCCAGCGGCACCACGCCCAAGCTGATCGCCAGCGAGACCCATGCGCCGATGATCGGCTATGGCGCGATGCTGATGGAGGCGTTCGTGGCGATCATGGCCCTGGTGGGCGCGTCGATCCTGGACCCCGGCATCTATTTCACGATGAACAGCCCCGCCGCGCTGATCGGGACGGACGCCGCCAGCGCGTCCGCCGCCGTCACCGCAATGGGCTTCCCGATCACGCCTAACCTCATCGCCCAGACGGCGAAGGATGTGGGCGAACAGAGTATCATCAGCCGTGCGGGCGGCGCGCCGACGCTGGCGGTGGCGATGGCGGAGATATTCTCCCATGTCGTCGGCGGCCCGGCCATGAAGGCCTTCTGGTATCATTTCGCGATATTGTTCGAGGCCTTGTTCATCCTGACCGCCGTGGACGCCGGCACCCGCGCCGGGCGCTTCATGCTCCAGGACCTGATCGCGCTCGCCGTCCCCGCGTTCAAGGACACGAAAAGCCACGTCCCCGGCATCATCGCCACGGGCCTGTGCGTTTCGGCCTGGGGCTTCTTCCTCAACCAGGGCGTCACCGATCCGCTGGGCGGGGTGAACACGCTCTGGCCGGTGTTCGGCATTTCCAACCAGATGCTCGCCGCCATCGCGCTGATGCTGGGGACCGCCGTGCTCTTCCGCATGAAACGGGACAAGTTCGCCTGGGTCACCATGTTGCCGACCGCCTGGCTGCTGATCTGCACCCTGTCCGCGGGCTGGCTCAAGCTCTTCTCGGCCGATCCCAAGGTCGGATTCCTGGCCCATGCCGCCAAGTTCAGCGCTGCGGCTCAGTCCGGCGAACTGCTCAGCCCGGCAAAGTCGATGGCGGAGATGGAGCGCATCATCTTCAACGACAGGGTCGATGCGGCGCTGGTCGCGCTATTCCTGGCGGTGGTGCTCTCGATCCTCCTCTTCACGATCCGGACCTGCCTGGCCGCGCGCCGGATCGCTGCTCCCACCGCGCGCGAAATCCCGGCGCAACTGGTGCCGGCGGAATGACGCGCCTGCTCCACAGATTTTTCCGGACATGGACGCACACCGCGCGGCTGATGGTCGGGCTGCCCGACTATGACGCCTATCGGCGCCACATGGCCGATCTACATCCCGAACAACCCGTCATGGACCGCACCCAATTTTTTCGGGACCGGCAGGAAGCACGTTATGGCGGCAAAAATGGCGGGCGATGCTGTTAGAAAGCATTGTTAATCAATAGGATAATGACATTTTCTGGCAAGGCGCGCCGCAATGTTTCGCAATATTACAAATGTAAAATCCCATCTTGCGACAGGAAATTTCACAAATACGTCATCCGAGCTATTGATCCTGCCAGTCGCTTTGCTAACGCCCCTCCGTCCTTTGTGCCCGACAGCGTAAGGGATATGTCCCCTGCCCATCCCTTGCGGCAGGGGACATTCTTGCATTTCAGCGCTTCACGTTGAACCCGGCGACCATGCCCGCGGTGATCGACAGCGCAATCTCCGCCGCACCGACCGCGCCGATATCCAGCCCCGCCGGCCCGTCAATCCGTGCCAGATCCTCCGCTGAAAACCCCATGGCGCCCAGCCGCTCCAGCCTCGCGGCATGGCTGCGTCGGGACCCGAGCGCCGCGACATAGCCTGTCGGCGCGCGCAGCGCCGCGACAAGCGCCGGATCATCGATCTTGATGTCATGACTCAGCGTGACGATGGCGGTCGATTCGCCGGGCAGGCGCGCGGCGACCGCCTCGTCGGGCCAGCGGTCGTCCAGTTCGACGCCAGGAAACCGCTCCTCCGTCAGGAAGCGGCCGCGCGGATCGATCACCACCGGCGTCACGCCGATCGCCTGCGCCAGCGGCACCAGCGACTGCGCGATCTGCACCGCGCCCACGATCAGCAGACGACGCGGCGGATCGTAGCGGTTGACGAACCGGCCCTCCTCCATTCCCTCGCGGGTCACGCCGCTTTCGAGATCGGTGGCGAGCGCCAACGCCCGCCCCCGCGCGTTTTCGGTCCTGATGCGGTCGAACAGATCGGCAGCGAAGCCGCCTTCCCCGACTGGCTGGATCAGCACCGCAATCTCGCCGCCGCACGGCAACCCGACCTCCCAGGCATCGCCGTCAGCCACGCCGTAAATCTGCATATGGGCCGGCCGGCCGGCGATCACTTCGGCCGCACGCTGCAATACGTCCGTTTCGACGCAACCGCCTGAAATACTGCCTTCCAGCCGGCCATCCTGATGGACCAGCATATGGCTGCCCCTGGGACGCGGCGCCGATCCCCAGGTGGAAATGACGGTCGCCAGCGCCATCGGCGCGCCGCGCCATTCGATCGCCTTGCGAATCACCGCGCCATTGTCGGTCAATGCGAACACTCCTGCACCGGTCATCCTGTTACAGCGGTCAACGCCCGCTTGACGGCAATGAAGCCGCGGCGCGTTCAGTGCAAGCGTCGCCCGGTCCAGACCACGCGCCCGACAATATCGACCAGGGCCGGGTCGATATCGGCCCAGTCGGGATAATGCGGATTGTCGCTGACGACGCTGAAGCGCCCCCGCAGCGGCCCGATAGCGATGCGCTTGACCATCAACACGCCGTCGAGACGCAGCACATAGACGCCGTCGCGCAGCCGTTCCGCGGCGTCATCATGATCGACCATGATGTCATCGCCGTCGCTCAGCGTGGGCGCCATCGATTCGCCATCGACCCGGATGATCGACACATGCTGCGGCCGCACGCCAAGATGGCGAAGCCAGCGCGCATCGAACGCCATCACGCCCGCAGCCCGTTCATCCTCGTCCAATGTGCCCACGCCCGCCGATGCCCCCAGCGCCAGCCGGGGCACGGCGACCACGGAGGGAAGCGCGCGCACGCGCGGTGGCGGCGGCGCCTCCACCGCTGCGGCGCCCAGCATCGCTTCGGCCACGCCGAAATAGCGCGCCAGCACCCGCCGATCATTCTCGTCCAGCTTGCGCGGTGTGCCGCGCTTGATGAACTGCTGGATATAGGCCGGGTTGCGGCCGATCAGCCGCGAGAGATCGGCATAATTTTCCCCCCGTTCGGCGATCAGCCGATCAAGCGCGATCCGGGCGTCCTGCGAGTCATCCATATCCGATCCATTATCGATAAGATTTTTCCTAGACAAGTAGGAAATTGAGCATGAGATAGGAATATACCTATCGACTCATATCCGTCGAGTCGCATCGAACAGGGAGACCAGAGCGAATGCTTCTGCTGATGACGATCGAGAAATTCCTGCACCGGCACGACATGCCACCCACCCGATTCGGCCGCGAATGCGCGCGCGATCCGCGGCTTGTCTTCGACCTGCGCAACGGCCGCGAACCTGGCACACGGGTACAGAGGAGGATAGAACATTTCATGAACACTTATCGCAGGAGCATCGGCCAATGACAAGCGTCGATCCGCTTTTCGCCCGCGCCAACCTTGTCCGTTCTCAAGCAATAGGAAATCGCACGGCCGATCCCCTGCCCCGCCTCCTGGCGCAGCTGCTGGCGCGGGCAGGCGCGCCGGCCGTCATCGAACGCGCCACCAGCCGGCCCTGGGCCAGCGCCTTGTTCGAGGGGCGCCGCCATGTCGTCAGGCTGACGTTGGGCGGGGACGATGCGGCCGCACGCGGCGCCCTGTTCGCCCAGGGATTGGCGGAAGCCGAGTGGACACTGCCCCATCATTTCGTCGCCGACATCGTCATCGACGATCAGGGGGAGCATGTGGACGGCGTCTGGATCGAGATGTCGGCACTGACGATTCGCGACTGGTAGATGCGCGTCAGCGCTGGCGGGCCACCGCCATGCTGCGCAGCGCGCCGAGTGCCGCGCGAAGCGCCTCGTCCGCGTCGGGTGCGACCGAATCGCGCACCGGCACGGGCGGGACGACGGGCATGTCGGCAAGCACCTGGGCCGCGCCGGTTGGCAGGCCGCGACGACGCAGGGCCAGGCCGCGCTCCAGCCGCTCGGTAAGCTGGGCTATGGACAGCCCATGAGTCGGCAGGGGCAGAGGTGCGAGCGATGCCGTCGCCGCCATTTGGACCGGCGCTGCCATCATGTCCCGGTCGATCGCTTCTGCATCGCCGGACATCGCATCGGCCCATTGCTCATCGGATGCAGGGATGACCGACGCAGTTTCATCATCCCCGACCGGCTCTGGTGCTTCCTTCGCCGTTTCCACGAGCGAGGCGGCCGGGCGCAGGAAGGCGGGCTGGGGCATGGCATCCTCCGCCAGCGGCTCAGGCGCGCGCGGCATGGTGAAGCCGGGGACGGATCTTACCGATTCGGGTTCGGATTCAGGATGAGCGACCAGGGGACGCCGCCCCGCGCCCTGTCGCGCGAAAATTTCGACCCCTTCGAAATCCCGGCTCGCGAAGATGGGCGGGCGCGACGGCGCATCCGGGTGCGCGTCGGCCCGACGCAGCGAGGGCGCATCGGACCGGGCTTCCGGCATGGCGCGGCCTCGCGCAAGAGCGGTCAGCTTTGAAAAGGCGAAACCCATTTTGCTTGCTCCCTGGATGCGCGACCCGCGCTCCTCATCGTCCAATCCGCCATCCGCTTCTTGCGGATCGCGCCGAGTAATACCCACTATTCCTGCCGCCAGCAGCGCGGCGAAGCCGGCCATCGACAACCGGGCCGTCAGTCCCAGCGGCGGCGCGGCGGCGGCCAGAACCTCGCTCAGGCCACTCGACGCCACGACCGTTTCGAGCAACCCGACCGGCGTCGCCAGCAGGGCGATCGCGGCGCCTGCGGCGGCCAGCACCACCCTTGTCGCTCCGCGTCCGATTCCCGGGCCAGTCAACGCATCGACCTTCATTCCTGTTCACGCCGCCGCCCGCGCCCGACCGGGGCAGGCAAGCAGGCGCTGGTAAACAGGCTCGTAACGCAAAATGTTTGACGACCAGTTACGCTCGCGTTCGACGAAGGCGCGCGCCACGGCGCGACGCTCCTCCCAGATGGCCGGGTTCGCCAGCAGGTCCGCCAGGGCGGCGGCGATGGCGGACGGGTCATTGGGCGCGAACAGGGTGCCGGTGACGCCATCCTCGATCAGTTCGCGGTGCCCGCCGACGCTCGACGCCGCCACCAGCCGGCCCTGCGCCATCGCCTCCAGCGGCTTGAGGGGCGTCACCAGTTCCGTAAGCCGCATCGCCTTGCGGGGATAGGCCAGCACATCGACCTGGGAATAATAATTTTCGACCTGGTCGTGCGGCACCCGCCCGACGAACCGGATATGATCGGCGAAGGGACATGCCAGCGCCTGATCGCGCAGCGCCTGCTCCATCGGACCACCGCCGACCAGCAACAGCTTCGCCCTGGGCCGCGCCCGCACGAGTCGCGGCATGGCGGCGATGAGGTCGTCCAGCCCTTCATAATCGTAAAAGCTGCCGATGAAGCCGACCACCTCGGCTCCCTCCAGCCCCAGCTTCGCGGTCAACGCAGGATCGCGCGGCACCGGGGCCCCGAACTGCTCCATGTCGACCCCGTTCGGCGACACGATGATCTTGGCCGGATCGATGCCGCGCGCAATCAGATCGCCGCGCAGCCCTTCACAGATCACGGCGACGGCATCGGCGGATCGCACACTGTGGGTTTCCAGCTGGCGGGTCAGCCAGTAACGCGGACTGCCCTCGACGCCCGTGCCGTTGCCGACCGACGCATCCTCCCAGAAGGCGCGAATTTCATAGATCATGGGAATGTCGTGGCGCTTCGCCACGCGATGCGCGGCGATGGCGTTGAGCACCGGCGAATGGGCATGAATGACATCGGGCCGCCACGCGCGCACCAGCGCGTCGATCGAATCGGCGTGCGCGGCAATGTCGCGCCATTCGCGCAGCAGCGGATTGCCCGTCGCCGGTTCCCCGGGCGTGCGGTGGAAGGCCAGGCCGTCGACCAGTTCTTCCTGCGGGCCGCCCGCCTTGTGGCGGCGTCCGGTGATGCCGCGCACCTCCCACCCCTTGGCGATCTGCGCGCGCAGGATCGCCCTGGTGCGGAAAGTGTAGCCGCTGTGCATCGGCAGGCTGTGGTCCAGCACATGGAGAATGCGAGTCATAGCCCGCCCTGTGTGCCGCAAAAGGTTTAACGGCCCGTCAACTCTGTCGCGCTACCAGTCGCCGCAGAGGCACTGGAAATCCAAACGAGCGATGATCGACACCCTGTCCCTGCTGATCAGCCATGGCGTGATCCTGCTCGCCGCCTGGCGCCTGTTGCCGCGCGCCGATCTGGACCGCGACGTCGAGCCGCAGGAGCCGCACCGCGATGCGTGATCTCTTCTTCGTCGCCTTTCTCGGCCTCTTCTTCCTCATGGGCTTCCGCAGGCCGTTCCTGCTGGTGGCGGTCTATGCCTATATCGACATCGTCTCGCCCCAGCGCCTCTCCTACTTCCTGCTCAATTCCATCCCCATTTCCTTCATCGCCTTCGCCGCGATGGTGGGCGCATGGCTGCTGGTCGACGACAAGAAGGATTGCCGCTTTTCCGCCCGCCAGGGGCTGATGCTGATGCTGCTCGCCTGGTGCGGCTACACTACGATGACGGCGGATTTTCCGGTCGAGGCGCTGACCAAATGGAACTGGGTGTGGAAGGCGATCATCGCCGGCGTCTTCCTGCCGCTGGTTCTGCGCACCCGTCTGCGAATCGAGGCACTTGCCCTGTTCATGATCCTGTGCGCCAGCACGATCATCATAAACGGCGGCATGAAGACCGCGCTGTCGGGCGGCGGCTATGGCGTGCTCAACCTGATGGTCGACAATAATAGCGGCCTGTATGAAGGCAGCATCATCAGCTGCGTCGCCATCGCGCTGATACCGCTGATCCTCTGGGTGGCGAACCATGGCACCATCTTCCCGTCGGACTGGAAGACGAGCGGCTTCTGCTACGCGCTCTGCCTTGCCTGCCTGTTAATGCCGGTCGGCACGGAGGCACGCACGGGGCTCGTCTGCATCGTGGTCCTGGCAGGGCTGATGCTGATGCGATCGAAACGGAAATTCGTCTACGGGCCGCTCATGCTGCTGGCGGCGCTCGTCTCCATTCCGTTCCTGCCCGCCAGCTTCACCCAGCGGATGCAGACGATCGAGAATCACCAGGGCGACGAGAGCGCCTCCACCCGCGTCGCGGTGTGGATGTGGACGCTCGACTATGTGAAGCAGCATCCGGGCGGCGGCGGCTTCGACAATTATCTCCAGAACAGCTTCACCTATGTCGCCCAGAGCACCGTCACGGACGGCGGTGGCACACGGATCGAGCGGAGAATCGTCACTGATCGCGGCCGCGCCTATCATAGCGCCTATTTCGAGCTGCTCGGCGAGCAGGGCTATGTCGGCTTCGCCCTCTGGGCGCTGCTGCACCTCATCTGCTTCGTCCGCACCGAATCGATCCGCCGGCTGTACCGCAAGCGCGACGGACCGGACGAAGCCTGGATCGCGCCCTTCGCCGTGGCGCTGCAACAAGGACATATCATCTACATGATCGGATCGCTGTTCGTGGGCATCGCCTATCAGCCTTTCATCTTCATGATGCTGGCCCTGCAAATCGGGCTGGACACCTATCTCACGCGCAGGCGCAAGGCGGCGGCGCGGCAAAGTCTGGGGGCGTCGCTCGCCATGCAGAGGGGACTACCGGCATGAGCGGAGAATTGCGCGCGCTGGGCCTGGCCCATGGCCTGCTGCTGGGCCTGCTGCTCGCCTCGCCCATGGTGGCGCCGGACCTGCTGCCCTGGGCCGTCGAAGCCCTGTTCATCCTGGGCGGCTTTCAGCTGCGCCTGGCCGATCGCCGCTGGGATCTGCGCGGCGGGCCGCTGGGCTGGATCAGCCATATCCGCATGGCGCCCCGGCGCCTGCTCCCCTGGGCAGCCGCGGCGGTCGTGGCGTTGATTGCGGGCAGGATGGACGACGCCCAGGCGATCCTGGGCGCGGCGCTGCTCTGCGAACTGCTTGTCTACCCGGTCTGCGCGCATCTGCTCGGCCGGTTGGGCCGTCCGGTGATAGGCGGACTGCTGGTCCTGTTGATTCTGGGCATCGGCGCGGCGGCGAGCGAGCCGATGCGCTACATCGTCGCCTTCGTCATCGGCATGAGCAGCTGCCTGTTCTGGCTGCGCGGTCCGGACGGCGACGGACGGGCGCTGGCGCTGGCCGCTGCGGGCGTGGGCGCGGCCATCGTCGCGCCGCTGCTGTTGCCTGCTACCCTGCCCTTCGCCTTCCTCGCGGGTACGGTCTGCGCGACGCTGGCGCTGGCACATCTGTCGGTTCTGCGCCAGCGCCCGGTGCCGTGGCGCCCCGACGGCCAGCCTGTCGCCAAGCGGGGATTGTGGCCGATCCAGGCGCGGCTGCCCTGATCGCGCTGCTTCGGAACGAAGCGACAATCTGCGGGTTTGCGCCATGAGAAGGACATTATGGCGCAAACCTCCATCGTCCATGCGGACGACAGCATTCCCGGCATCACGCGCCGCGCGCTCAGGCGGGGCTGGGCCTATCATGATGCGCAGGGCAGCCGCATCACCGACCGAGACGAGATCGACCGGCTGAACGCCGTCGCGCTGCCCCCCGCCTATCGCGACTGCTGGTTCTGCCCTTCGCCCTGGGGCCATATCCAGGCGACCGGCTATGATGACCGGGGTCGCAAGCAATATCGCTATCACCCGGACTTCCGCGCCGCGCGGGAGGCGGAGAAATATGCCGGCTGTCCCGATTTCGGTCGCGCCCTGCCCAGGCTGCGCGCGCGGCTGGAGGTGGATCTGTCGCGGCGCGGTCTGCGCAAGGACAGGACCATCGCCGCCGTCGTGCGCTTGCTCGACCTCGCCAAGCTGCGCGTCGGCAACGAACATTATGCCACCACCAACAAGAGCTTCGGCGCCACCACGCTGCGCCGCCGCCATCTCGACATACAGGGCCGGTCGCTGACTTTGTGCTACCGCGCCAAGTCGGGCAAGCAGCATCGACTGACCGTCACCGACAGCCGCCTGCTGCGCTTCGTGCGCCAGGTGCAGGATCTGCCCGGCCAGCATCTGTTCCAATATCTGGACGAGGATGGGGAAGCCCGGCCGATCTGCTCCAGCGACGTCAATGCCTATATCGCGGACGCCATGGGCGCGCCCTTCACCGCCAAGCATTTCCGCACCTGGGGCGCATCGACCATCGCTTTCGAAACGCTCGCCGCCGGTCCTGTCTCGTTGAAGGCGATGATCGCCCCGGTTGCGGAGGCGCTGGGCAACACGCCGGCCATCAGCCGCAAAAGCTACATTCACCCCGCGCTGATCGCGCTGTGCAGGGACGGACAGGATGAATGGCGCGCAGGACTTCGCTTGCCGCGCAGGACGCGCTATCTGTCCCGCGAGGAACGCGGCCTGATCGCATTCCTCGATTCCATCGCGGAATGCGCGCCGCTTGCAGCGGCCGCCTGACCCGCCCTTCACCAGACGGAACAGCATGGCCGACAAGAAAGACCCCGCCCTGCCCGACATCAGTGTCGATGCGCCCAATCTGCGCGAGATGTGGGACTCCACCATCGGCTGGTTCCAGCTTCACTATGGACAGATACTGATCGCGATCGGCGCAGGCATTCTGATCTATCTCGCGCTGACCGCGCTCAAGGAGGTGGGGAAACGCTACACCGGCCATCGCGGCGACCCGCTGGGCTACGCCAATGTGCTGGGTCGCGCCGCCGCGCGCACCACCCATTATTTCATGATCATGGTCTCCGCGCGACTGGTCGTGGGCTATGCCGACGCGCCGCCCGCGCTCTACCGCACGGTCGCCTTCCTCTTCACCATCACCGCCGTCCTGCAAGCCGCCATATGGGCGCGGGAGATCATCCTCGGCCTGATCGAGCGCAAGACGCTGGCCGAGGATGGCCAGGGCGAGACGCTGGCCAATGCGATGGGCCTGATCCGCGTCCTCGTCACCTTCGCGCTGTTCGCGATCGCGGCGATCGTGGTGCTCGACAATCTGGGCGTCAACGTCACCGGCCTGGTGGCGGGCCTGGGCATCGGCGGCATCGCCATTGGCCTTGCCGCGCAGGGCATCTTCTCCGACCTGTTCGCCGCGCTCTCGATCATCTTCGACAAACCGTTCCGCCGGGGCGAGATCATCACCTATGACCAGACGACCGCGCGGGTCGAGAAGATCGGCCTCAAAAGCACCCGCCTGCGCGCCATGAGCGGCGAGAAGAAGGTCATTTCCAACGCCAACCTGCTCCAGAAGGAAATCACCAGCCTCCAGACGCTGGTCCAGCGGCGCGTCACCTATGCCATCGGCATCATCTACCAGACGGCCGAGGACAAGGCGGAGGCGATCCCGGACATGCTGAAGGATATCGTCGAAGCGGAGGGCATGATCTTCGTCAATGCCGGCATCATCCAGTTCGGCGCCAGCTCGCTCGACTATCAGCTCAATTTCGACGTGCCCGATCCAGACCATCACGACTATTTCCAGATGCGCCACCGCATCGGCCTCGCCATCTGGAAACGCTTCAATGCGGAGGGCATCGAGTTCGCCTATCCGACCCAGACCAGCTTCACCGCCGCGCCGGACGGCAAGGCGATCATGCCCTATCCCGAAGGCCAGTCGGTCAGGCGGGTGGGAAGCTGAACATTCCGCCGCATCCGCGACTCACCTCGCCCCTTGGGCCTTGCCGCGGGCAGGCCGTCGTCCTAGCGCCATGAAATGATCGTCCTTCGCACTGCCCTGATCGCCACGGCGCTGGCCGCCCTGCCCGCCACCGCCCAGGCGGAAGGGCTGGGCGCAGAGCTCAACTATGGCCGTGCCGACGGTCATTGGGGCACGGAGATAGGCGCAGGCTATGCGCTCGACGTAGCGGGCTTCAGCCTCACGCCCGGCGGCGGCGTCTATCTGCGCGATGGCGCCACCCGGCTCTATGGCCGGGTCGAGGCCGCCTACACCATTCCGCTGTCGGTCACGATCGGCGCAGGTGTGCGCTTCAGTGGCGACAACACCCGCCCTTATGCGACCCTGGCCATGCCGCTCATCCCCAAGCTGCGCGCCAAGGCCAATGTCGGCCCGAAATATTATGCGCTGGGGCTGACGCTCGGATATTGAGCGATGGATTTCCGGGGGCCGCCCGGTCCCATGGCATGACCAATCGGGACGGCTCGAACCGTCATACAGCGGTCGCGGAAATTATACGGGCTGTCCGCGTTCCCAACGTCACCCATTGACGCTGTCCCCGATCGTCATATGGCTGACACAGGTCGGCCGGCATAAGTCCGCCTTTCCAGAAGGAACATCTGCTCCGTGACATCCCGCGAACTGACCGGCTTTCTTCCCCTGAGCGAGACGCAACCCGGCGAGGACGACCTGCCGCGCCGCCTGTCCGACATGGCCTGGCGCATCGGCTTCGGCGCGATCGGCTGGCCCTGGCTGCTGGCCAGCCTGTCGGGCGGGCGCAAGGCGGACAAGCGCGCGCTGCTGGACGAGCTGGGCCTCGCCCATGACGCCCTGCCGCATCTGGGCAGCTGGAAGGCGGACGTCGGATTCCTGCGCCACATCGTGCGCGAAATCACCCGGCTCCGCCCTGCTCATGTCGTGGAACTGGGTGCCGGCGCCTCCTCCCTGGTCGCGGCGCGCGCCCTGCAACTGCATGGCGGCGGACGGCTGCACAGTTTCGACCAGCATGGCGGTTTCGTCGATGCCACCCGCCAGTGGCTGGCCGACAACGGCCTGGGCGTGGACATTCGCCACGCGCCGCTGACCCGCGAAAGCGCGGACTGGCCGGGCCGCTGGTATGCGATCGACAACCTGCCAGACCAGATCGACCTGCTGATCATCGACGGCCCGCCCTGGAGCGTGCATCCGCTGGTGCGCGGCGCCGCCGACAGCCTGTTCGCGCGCCTTTCCCCCGATGGCGTGGTGCTGCTGGACGATGCCGCCCGCCCTGGCGAGCGGCTGGTGGCCCGACGCTGGCGGCAGCGCTGGCCGCATATCGACTTCCGCCTGATGAAGGACGGCACCAAGGGCACGTTGGTCGGCCGCCGTCGCGACGTCACCTTGCCGGTCGCGAACGACAACGACGCCGCCCGCACCTGGCGCCACCTTGGCCGCGCCGCCGGCATCGCAGCGCTGATCGCGACGGGCTGGATCGCACGCGGAGCACTGGGCGAATTTCCCCAGCCGGCGCAGGCCAGCAGCTTCCTCGACGAGGCGGCAGCTTCCCGCCGGGCCGCCCTGCTGCGCCAGGCGATGGCGTCCCAAGTGGAGAGCGCGACACTGAACCCTCAGGAGATCGAGCGATCGACCGGCATTATCCTGCCCGCCCTTCCGGTCGGCTGGCGCGTCGCCGATGTCCAGCTCTTCCCCACCGCCGACAGCCCGGCGATCGCCATGTCGCTGGAAAGCCCGCGCGGCGAGCATCTCTCCTTCTTCGCCGACCGTGCGGAAACCCCTGCGGACGCCAAGCCGATGCTGGCGGAGCGCGCCGGGGACGTCATCGCCTATTGGGAGGCGGGCGACATGGCCTATGCCCTCACCGGACAGGCCACCCCTCGCCGCATCATGGAACTGGCGGCAACCATAGCGCCTGCGAGCTGATCGGCCTTCAAGGCGGGCGGAGCGGACTGCCAACGGTTCGCTTGTCCTGTTTTGCGCGCTGCCGGCAGTTCCAAGTCGATCGCCTGTCGCAATTTCCGAGCCGTCAGCTGTTCCAGCTGACTTCAAAATGCCGGTCATTTGCCTGTCGCATTTTGCTGGTCGTCAGCTGTTCCAGCTGACTTCAAAATGCTCTAAGCGCCGCCCATGGAGGATGCCGCACCCATTTCGCCGCCCGCGCCCAAACGCCCCGCTCTCGGCAGCCTGGCGATGCTCTGGCGCTTCGTCCGGCGCTATCCCGGGCGGATCGCGGGCGCCCTGGCAGCGCTGATCGTCTCGTCCGCCGCGACCCTCGCCATCCCCAACGGGTTCAGGCTGGTCATCGACAAGGGCTTCATGGGCGGCGGCGACATCAGCCGCTGGTTCGAATATCTGCTGCTGATCGTGGTCGTGCTCGCGCTGGCGAGCGCGCTGCGCTTCTACTTCGTCTCCTGGCTGGGCGAGCGCGTCGTCGCCGACATCCGCAGCGCCACCCAGGCGAATCTGTTGCGTCAGGCGCCCCGATTCTTCGAGGAAAACCGGCCCTCCGAAATCGCGTCGCGCATGACCGCAGACACCGCCATCGTCGAGCAGGTCGTTGGCTCGACGGTGTCGGTCGCGCTGCGGAACATGGTGACGGGCATTGGCGGCCTTGCCTATCTGTTTGCCTTGGCGCCCAAGCTGGCGGGGCTGCTGCTGCTCGGCATCCCGGTCATCCTGCTCGTCCTCGTCAGCCTGGGCCGGCGGGTGCGCCTGTTGTCGCGTGCCAGCCAGGACCGGCTCGCCGATATCGGCAGCCTGACCACCGAAGTGCTGGGCGCGATGCGGATCGTCCAGGCGTTTGGACAGGAGGCGCGGGAGGCCGCCCGCTTCGACGCGACGGTCGAGCATGGCTTTGTCACCGCGCGGCGTCGCATCCTGTTGCGCGCCGCCATGACAGCGATCGCCTTCGCGCTGGTGTTCGGGTCGATTACCGGCGTCATGTGGCTGGGTGCGATCGACGTCGCGGCGGGCCGCCTGTCGGGCGGCAGCATCGCCGCCTTCGTGCTGACCGGAGGGCTGGTGGCGGGCGCCTTCGGCTCACTGTCCGAAAGCTGGGGCGACCTGCTGCGCGGCGCCGGCGCGGCGAGCCGGCTGGACGAACTGATGCGGGCCGAACCGGACATCCTGCCCCCGCCCGCGCCGACGTCCGTGCCCGTCATTGCCCAAGGTGGACGAATCAGTTTCGAGGATGTGCATTTCCATTATCCCACCCGCCCGGACCAGGCCGCGCTGAATGGCGTCACGCTCGACATCGCACCGGGGGAAACCGTCGCGGTGGTCGGCCCGTCAGGGGCCGGCAAGTCCACGCTGATCCAGCTTGCACTGCGTTTCTACGATCCCGACGGCGGAGCGATCCGCTTGAACGGCGTGCCGCTGCCTGACGCCGATCCGGCCATGGTCCGCGCCATGATGGCGATGGTGCCGCAGGACAGCGTCATCTTCGCCGCGTCCGCGCGCGACAATCTGCGCTATGGCCGCTGGGATGCCAGCGACGCCGAAATATGGGACGCTGCCCGCGCCGCCAATGCCGAAAGCTTCCTGCGCGCCCTGCCGCAGGGGCTGGACACATTTCTGGGCGAGGGCGGCGCGCGCCTGTCGGGGGGGCAGCGCCAGCGTATCTCGATCGCCCGCGCTCTGCTCCGCGATGCCCCTATCCTTCTGCTCGACGAAGCGACCTCTGCGCTGGATGCCGAATCCGAGCGGCTGGTGCAGGATGCGCTCGCGCGCCTGATGCAGGGGCGCACGACGATCGTCATCGCCCATCGGCTCGCGACTGTGCGCGCGGCCGATCGCATCATCGTTCTCGATCATGGCCGGATCGTGGAGCAGGGCGACCATGCAGCCTTGGTCGGTGAAGGCGGCCTCTATGCACGCCTCGCGAGCCTGCAATTTCAGGACGGCCCGGTCGCCTGACTGGCCGATCGTCTGACCGGGGATCGGCGTGTCAGCCGGCCGCTTCGGCCTGTCCCAGCCGGACGATATGGTCGAGGATGGCGGGGTGAAGGGGGCGTTCGAACGTGCATCCCGCCTCATGCCCGCGAGTCCACAATATGCGCGCGCGACGGCCTTCGAACCCCGGCAGCATGACCCACAGATCGCTGCCGACCGACAATTTCATGAAGCTCTGAAGACGGAATCCGCTCAGCGAAAGGTCGGCGATGCGGCTGGTGAACCAGGTCTCACCGGGACGGCGGACCTTGACGCCGATCTGCACATGCCGGCGATCAGCTCCACGCCGTTTGCGATCCTGTTCAAGATGCGGTTCTGCGCCCATGGTCCGTCCTTGCCCGCATGATCGCGGATCAGGGTAAGGAAAATGTTAAGGGACGCCCTGCTGCGCGGAAAAAATAAGGGGCCGCCGAAGCGACCCCTGAAGATGCAGGCAGATATGAGCCCTGATTCCTGCCGCCCCGCGTGAGGGGGAAGTCCTGACAGCGCGGACCGGCTGGATCTCAGCGCTTAGAAGCTGCCATATTGTTCGTTGCCGACGAAACCCAGCTTGGTCACGCCCGCACGCTTGATCTCCGCCAGCACCTCGTCGACGACGACGTAACGGGTTGCTGCGGCCGGCTGGAACTGGAGTTCCGGCTCAACCGGCAGGCGCAGCGACTGCTGCAGATACTGACGCAGGGTCAGCAGGTCGATCGGCGATCCGTTCCAGGTGATGACGCCACCGGCGTCGATCGCGACCTTGTTCTTGACCGGGTCGATCACGCTGTCCGTAGGCGGCGCGTTCTGCGGCAGGTCGATCTTCACCGCATGGGTCTGGATCGGGATGGTGATGATGAACATGATGAGCAGAACGAGCATGACGTCGATGAGCGGCGTCGTGTTCATTTCCACCATCGGCTCGCCATCTTCGGAGCCGGCACTCATTGCCATGGCGAATTCTCCTTCTTCGGCCGATCAGAGGCGGGTGGTGCCCGAACCGGGTTCCGGTTCGGAGATGAAGCCCACCTTCGGGAAACCGGCGCGCTGCATCGTGTAGATGGTGCCGCCGATGCACCGATAGGGGGTATTGATGTCGCCGCGGATATGCACTTCGGGCAGATCCTCGGGCGTCATGTTTTCAACGCCGCCAGCCTTCTTGATGTCCGCTTCGAGCTTCGCGACCGCACGGTCGAGCAGCTCGTTCGAATTGACCGGAGCCATGCCCCAGAAAACCGCGCAGCTGCCATCCGCAGCCGTGGTGACCGAGAGGGACACATTTTCCGGCTTCGTCGTGGTCGGCTCGAACGCCACCTTGGGAAGCTGCAGATCGACCGTCTGGACGACGACCGGGACCGCGATGAGAAAGATGATGAGCAACACCAGCATGACGTCGACGAGCGGCGTCGTGTTGATGTCGGACATCGGCTTGTCGTCACCGCCGTCGGAGCCAACACTCATTGCCATTGATACTATCCTAACCTTGGTGTCGATGGCGCCCCGTCAATGCGGGCATCGCGAGGGCCATGGTCGGCGGGGGAACCGGGCGGTCGCAGCCGCCACCCGATTCCCTGCGCCGGCGTCTTGAGACCGATCAGGCCTTGGTCGGTGCGGCGGCCGGCTTGGCGGCCGGAGCAGCCGGAGCGGCAGTGACGGCCGGCTTCACGGCGCCGTCCGAAACCAGATAGGCCAGCAGGTCGACGGTGAAGCCGTTCAGCTGTTCGGCGATCGACTTGTTGCGGCGCTGCAGGAAGTTGTAGGCGAGCACCGCGGGAACGGCCACGGCCAGACCCAGGGCGGTCATGATCAGAGCTTCACCGACCGGGCCGGCAACGGCGTCGATCGAGGCCTGACCAGCGGCGCCGATCTTGATGAGGGCGCGGTAGATGCCGATAACGGTACCGAACAGACCGATGAACGGCGAGGTCGAACCGACGGTCGCGAGGAAGGCCAGGCCACCGCCCAGCGACGAGTTGATCGCGGCTTCCGAGCGAGCCAGCGAGCCGTGCAGCCAGTCATGCGCTTCGACCGGATCCTTCAGCTTGCCATGCTCTTCCTGAGCCTTGATGCCGTCGTCGACGATCTGCTTGTAGGCCGAGTTCTTTTCCAGCTTGGCCGAGGCTTCCTTGAGCGAGGCCGAACGCCAGAAGGTCGCGCGGACCTTCTTGCCCTGGTTGATCACCTTCTGCTGTTCGATCAGCTTGGTGAACAGAATGTAGAAAGTGCCGACCGACATGCCGCACAGGATGATGAAGACGGTCCAGGCGATGGTGCCGCCCTGCTCGAGGGCTTCCATCAGACCATAGGGGTTTTCCGGCTTCGGAGCCGCAGCTGCGAGATACATCAACATGTTCAAGACTTCCCTCTCAATGAGATCAAGCTTGGGACGGGCGGCGCCGGGCGCGCACCCTCCCGATTTCGATTATTCCGGCAGACGCCAGGTGATGCGCCCGTTGTAGGTGTCGGGCATTTCCGCGCCATCGGAACCCTTGGCCGGCTTGAACCGCGCACGGCGCGGCAGCAGGCGGCAGGTCGCTTCGTCAAGGTCGGCATGGCCGGTCGACGAAGTGATGGTGCAGTTGGTCACCCGGCCATCGGCGCCGATTTCCAGACGGAAACCTGCGGTACCCGAACGTTCTTCACGCTGGGCGCGGCTCGGATAGTCCGCATCGCTGAGCCAGCTGCCTGGCGAGCTGCGCGGCGAAGCCCGCGTGGCAGCCTGAGGCGGCGGTGGCGGTGCGGCCGGCGGCGGCGGCGGTGCGGCGACCGGGACCGGATTGAACACCGGCGGGGGCGTCCGAACCGTCTGGATCGGCGGCGCCGGAGCCGGGGTCTGAACGATCGGCGGAGGTGCGACGACCGGCGGCGGTTCGACCGGCTGGTCTGGCGGCGGCGGCGGCGGCTCCTCGTCCGGTGGCGGCGGTTCCTCCTTCACGTCGATCACGTTCAGCTGTTCCGCCGCCTTTTTGACATATTTCATGCCAAGACCGGTGACGAAGGCATAGCCGAGAACAGCGTGAATCAGGGCGACGATGACGATCGATATCGTGCGACTCGATCCTTGCGAGTGGTCAGCATAGGCCATTCGGCAACGACACTCCTTAACTCATCTTACCAGTGGTTTATACAAATCAGCCAAAAACGACCCAAGCTGCCCGGGAGCTATCCCGGCCACCTTTGGCCCCTGTCCGTCCAATTGCTACCGAGCGAACTCCTATCGCGGCGCACCGTGGCACGCAAACGCTTTATCGATATCCTCATTTGCGTGTACCAATTCCTATCAGAAAGACTTGCCTGTGATATCCTTGCCACGGGCCAAAACCATAGGACGAAGCTGTTGAAGAAATCCGCCATCCTCTCGCGCACGCTGGGCATCGCCTGCCTCATTTCCGCCGCATATCCTACGGTTTTCCCCGCCTTTGCTCAAATTGGACCGATGGTACCGCAAACATCCGCTACGCGTCCGGGCCTGTCCTATGCGGATATTGTGGACCTGGCGGACAAAGCGCCGCTAGTGGCCAATGTGCGTATTCGCAACATCATCATCCTCAAGCCGGAACAGGCCGGAACGGTGCCGCAGGGGCATCGGCGGCTCTATCTGGAGGCCGATGTCACCGGCCTGATTCGCGGCGAAGGGGGAATCAGCCCTACCGTGGCCTATCTGTACGACGCGCCGCTGGACGCCCGGGGCAAGTTGCCCAAGCTGAAGAAGGCCCAGGTCATTCTCTTCGCCCGCCCGGGCGGGCGACCCGGCGAAATCCAACTGATCGCGCCCGATGCACAGATCCCGGCGACCCCCGGCGAGGTCGAGCGGGTGAAACAGATTCTGTCCGCGCTGGTGGCACCGGACGCCCCGCCCAGGATTCTCGGGCTGGGTGACGCCTTTCATGTCGCGGGCACGATCGCGGGCGAAGGGGAGACGCAGATATTCCTGCGCACCGAAAACGGCACGCCCGTCTCACTGTCCATCCTGCGTCGCCCTGGCCAGGGGCCGCGCTGGGCAGTCGCCCTGGGCGAGATCGTGGACGAGGCAGCCCGCCCGCCCGAACCGGGCAGCCTGCTCTGGTACCGGCTGGCGTGCAGCCTGCCCCCCGCCCTGCCGCCGAGCGCGGTGCGTACGCTCTCGATCACCGATGCGGAAGCGGCGCAGACCGACTACAGGCTGGTGCTCGATGCGCTCGGTTCCTGCGGCCGAACGCGCACCGCGGCCTGAATCGCGCTTTTCCTTGGACAGGGGCGCAGAGGCGGCTATCAGCGCCGCTTTCGGAACGTCGGAAGGGAAGATAGCCGCCATGACCAATCTGCACCGCCATGCCCCGCTGCGCGTCGCGCTCGTCGGCCTCGGCACGGTGGGCGGCGGCGTCATTCGGCTGCTGGAGAAGAATGGCGACCTGATCGCGCGCCGGGCGGGCTGCCCGATTCAGATCGTCGCCATTTCCGCGCGCGACCGCAACAAGGACCGCGGCGTCGATCTGTCGCCCTATGAATGGGTCGACGACATGACGACGCTCGCGACGCGCGACGATGTCGATGTGGTGGTGGAACTGATCGGCGGCGCGGACGGCCCGGCCCTCACCCTCGCCCGCCAGTGCCTGACCATCGGCAAGCCCTTCGTCACCGCGAACAAGGCGATGCTGGCGCATCACGGCCTCGACCTCGCCCGCCTCGCGGAAAAGGGCGGCATCGCCCTCAAATATGAAGCCGCGGTCGCCGGCGGCATCCCGGTCATCAAGGGAATGCGCGAAGGCGCCGCCGCCAACGAGATCAGCCGGGTTTACGGCATCCTCAACGGCACCTGCAATTATATCCTGACCACCATGGAAAAGGAGGGCCGCAGCTTCGACGCGGTGCTGAAGGAAGCGCAGGAACTCGGCTATGCCGAAGCCGATCCGAGCTTCGACATCGACGGCGTGGACGCCGCGCACAAGCTGACCATCCTCGCCAGCCTCGCCTTTGGCACCGAGCTGGACTTCGATGCGGTCGCCACCACCGGCATCCGCCATGTCATCGCCGCCGACATCGCCGAAGCGGCCGCGCTGGGCTTCCGCATCCGCCTGGTCGGCATGGCGCAAAATGGACCCGATGGCCTGTTCCAGCGCGTCCACCCGATGCTGGTGCCACTCGACCATCCGCTCGCCCATGTCGACGGCTCCCTGAATGCCGTGGTGGCGGAAGGCAATTTTGTCGGCCGCCTCTTCTTCCAGGGGCGTGGCGCGGGCGATGGCCCGACCGCCTCGGCCGTGGTCGCCGACCTGATCGATGTCGCGCGGGACGAATATGGCGACGCCTTCGCCATGCCGGTCGCCGCGCTCACCCCACAGAAGACCGCCGACGCCGGCAAGCGCGTGGGCCGCGCGTATCTGCGCTTCAAGGTCAAGGACCAGCCCGGCGTGCTGGCCGAGATCGCCGCCGCCACCCGCGATGCGGGCGTGTCGATCGAAAGCATGATCCAGCGCGGCGCCCATCAGGAAGATGGCGTGCTGGTCGCGATCGTCACCCATGCGAGCGAGGAGCGCGCCGTGCGGAACACGCTGGAACGGCTCGCCGGATCGGACAGCCTGCTCGACACGCCGATGGTGATGCACATTCTGGACTGACCCGTCGGTCAGTGCAGCCCGGCGCCGTCCAAGCGATCGGGCAGCGCCGGCGGCGGAGCGAGATCGGCATCGGGATCGATGATCGCGGTCGCCGCCTTCAACAGGATGCCCGCCGCCTGGAACAGTGGCAGGCCACCCGTGCATCCTGCCCCCTGCCCACCGACCACGCCGCAACTCCCCTGCTTGACCGGCGCGGCCGACGCGCGCGGCGCGTCGCCTTTCGCCACGCCTCCATCCGCCGGATCGCGCGGCAGCGGCAGCCGCTCCTTTGCATTGCGCTCGGCCCGGCTACCGCACACGACGATGCCGCCGCCGCTCCTGTCGCACGGCTTCGCCACCTGCGTCTTCGCGCGATAGACCACCATCGGATCCTGCCCTTCGGCCGCCATCGCACCGGCCGGCGGCGTCAGCAGGAACGCGAGAGGAAGGCACGATATTTTCATCGGTTGAGAAGGAAATCATCCAATGATGGCCGCATGATGGCCGACGCTCGACAAGGGCCGGCCCAGCGCCTAGCGCCCTCAATCAAAGCAAAGGGAAGAGGAACAAGATGGTGCAGGGAAGCTCGATTCTCGACCGTGTCCTGGTGTTGGAAATGGTCCGCGTCACCGAAGCCGCCGCGATCGCCGCGTCGAAGCTGATCGGGCGCGGTGATGAAAAGGCCGCCGATGCCGCCGCGGTCGAAGCCATGCGCCTCG
The DNA here is from genome assembly GCF_001650725.1 of Sphingobium sp. TCM1. GTDB lineage: Bacteria > Pseudomonadota > Alphaproteobacteria > Sphingomonadales > Sphingomonadaceae > Sphingobium. The sequence continues at coordinate 176,023 of NZ_LXVX01000039.1, forward strand.
CCTTCAACGATCTCTACATGGACGGCACGGTCGTGATCGGCGAAGGCGAGCGCGACGAGGCGCCGATGCTGTATATCGGCGAGAAGGTCGGCAACGCGATCGGCACCGGACCTAAGATCGACATCGCGCTCGATCCGCTCGAAGGCACGACCATCACCGCAAAGGCCGGCCCCAATGCGCTCGCCGTCCTCGCCATTTCCGAAGAAGGCGGCCTGCTCAACGCCCCCGACGTCTATATGGAAAAGCTGGCGGTCGGCCCCGGCTATCCCGACAACATCATCGACCTCAACAGGTCGGTGAAGGAGAATGTGGAGGCGGTCGCCGCGGCCAAGGGCGTCGATCCGCACGAAATCATCGTCTGCGTACTCGACCGGCCCCGCCATGAAAAGCTGATCGCCGAACTGCGCGCCATCGGCTGCGGCATCATGCTGATCCCCGATGGCGACGTCGCCGGTGTGATCGCCACAACCGACCCGGAGACCACGATCGACATGTATATGGGATCGGGCGGCGCGCCCGAGGGCGTCCTGGCCTGCGCGGCGCTGCGCTGCGTCGGCGGCCAGTTCAAGGGCCGCCTGCTCTTCCGCAACGAGGATGAGAAGGCGCGCGCGCGCAAATGGGGCATCACCGATCTCGACCGCATCTACGACATCAAGGAACTGGCGAAGGGCGACTGCATCTTCGCGGCGACCGGGGTGACGGACGGGTCGCTGCTCCATGGAGTCAAGCGCCTGCCCGGCGGCAGGCTCACCACCGAAAGCGTGGTGATGCGCGCCAGCACCGGAACCGTGCGCTGGGTGCGGGGCGAACATCGCAGCGACCATCGAGGCAACTGACCAGCCAGGGTCGGCCGAACGAAAAAGGGAGCCTGAACCGGCTCCCTTTTTTCATGTCCAGCTATCGACCGGCGCGGTGATTGAGGTCGTGGCCGAGCGCCAATATACCGACGCCGATCAGCGTGTAGAGGCTTTCCTGCGGGCCATGATCCATGGTCAGAGCGCCGGCCATGACACCCAGTCCGAGCGATCCGATCGCGGCGGGCATCATGAAGCCATGGACGATCGCGCCATGGCCCAGCGCCACGGCGCCCAGCAGGATGGCAAGGCCCAGCCCCACTTCATGGAAGATCGGGCTTTCGAAAATGCCCCCCGCCGAGGCGAGCAGGCCGAGCACCACGGCCGTCACGAAGCAATGCGCCACGCACAGCCCCGACAGCGCGATCGCGATGCGATCGAGTCGTCCGGTCAGAAAGGCATGGCGAAGGCTCTGCGGCATGATGGTCGCTACATAGGGCAGCCCGCTGTAAGTTACAACATAACATCGGGAATATTTCGGCATTGCGGCGATAGCTGTCGGGCGGCGGGATCAGGCCGCCAGGCGCAGGCAGTTGCGGCCGCTATGCTTGGCACGATAGAGCGCCTTGTCGGCGGCTTCCAGCATGGCTGATCGGGTCGAATCGCCATCCAGTTCGACCAGGCCCGCGCTGAAGGTGATGCCGATCGCCTCACCCCGGTCATTCAGTTCGATCGGACGGACCAGCCGCGCGCGCAGCTTTTCACAGAGGATGGTCGCCCGGTCGATGTCGCAGTCGACCAGCAATATGGCGAATTCCTCGCCCCCCAGCCGGCCGATGCTGTCCACGCCGCGCAAGCCGGCTACCAGCCGCTCGACGAAGCCAGTGAGCACGCGGTCCCCCGCATTATGGCCGTGGCGATCATTGACGGACTTGAAATGGTCGATGTCGATCAGCAGCAGGCTCGACCGCGCGCCTTGCCGCACGCGCAGCATTTCGGCGTCGAGCTTTTCCAGGAAGGCGCGCCGGCTGTCGGCGCCAGTCAGCGAATCGCGTGCGGCGACCTGTTGCAGCGCTCGCTGCCGCGCCTTGTGCCGCGATATGTCGCGAATCATGCTGACGACCCCGCTGGGCTGGCCGCGGTCGTCGATCACGGCCCGGCTGACCATTTCGCACCAATCGAGATCGCTGACCGCAAGAAGGGGACGAAACTCGACCTTGTGGACTGCGCCGGGCTGCGCCAGCGCACGACGATGCGCGGCGGATACGACGGCGCGATCGCGCGGATCGACCAGATCGGCGGCGGACTGGCCGACCAGCAGATCGGGCGCACACCCGATCTGCTCCAGCGCCGAGGGCGAGGCATATGTGATCACCCCGTCGACACGGATGTCCAGCACCAGGTCCCCGCTATGTTCGGCGATCGCGCGGAAACGCGATTCGCTTTCCTGCAACATCTGGAACAGCCGCCGCCGGCCATTGAGTTCGGCCGCAACCGGCATGGACAGCAGGAAACTGAGCGCCAGATAGAATTGAAACGCCTGGACCCGCTCGCCCAGCGTCGCGGGAATGATCATCAGCGGCCCCAGGCCCGACAGGGTCGCCATGCCCCCGATCACCGCAAGGATGACGATGGATGCCGCCGCACCCATATGACCGACGCGGAATGCGATCAGGACCAGCGGGAGCAGGGGCGCGAACAGCATCGGATAGCGCGCCCAGTAGAAGATATGCACGGTCACCAGCGTGAAGAGGGCCAGCAAGGCCAATGCCTCCAGCTTCATCGCGGTCGGCGTGTGGCGCATCCACCGTCCGAACTCTCCCTGCAACAGCATCAGCAGGATCGGCGTGCAGGTCAGGCCGCCCAGCGCATGGCCGGTATACCATTGCAGCCAGGACGCGGTGAAGCCGACGGGCGTCAGCAGCGATGCGACCGCTGCGGCCGCCACGCCCGTCACGACATCGGCGACACCGCACAGGGCAAGGATGAAGACGACCAGCGGACGCACCGACCCGGTGACGGCCCGCTCGCTGAGATAGTGGCGGCAGATGAGCGCGACGATCAGCGATTCGCTGACGTTGATCGCCGCCATGGGCAGAGCGGCCAGCGGCCCCATTCCGAACAGCGACGTGGACAGAGCGCTGGCGATGGCGCAGGCGATGATCGTCCGGGGCCAGTGGGCCGTGCGCGATGTCAGAAGTTGGGCCATCAGGAAGGCATTGGCGCCCCAAATGAACGCCAGGCCGCCTTCGAAGCGCGAGGCCATCAGCGCGATCGACGCCACCACGAAATAGACGCTGCCGGTAATCAGCAGCGAAAGCAGGGACGAGGATTGGCGAGGGACGGGCCGCGACATGGTGCGACCGCGATACAATGCTAACCTTAATATTTGCTCACGATGCGCGAAATGGCCGGGCCACGCAGGCGCGCGAAGCTCAGACCGTCGGCAGGCTTTTCGCCAGGACCGATTGCCAGCCGGCCAGCCTCCCCGCATGTTCTGCCGCCAGCATGACGGGGGCGAAGTGGGTCCGCTGCGATTCCCACGCCGCGACCGCCGCCGCCAGAGTCGGGAATATGCCCGCCCCCACCGCCGCCAGCATCGCCGCGCCGCGTGCGGTGGTTTCGACATCGGCGGGCCGATCGACCGGCAGGCGCAATATGTCCGCCATATCCTGCGCGATCCAGTCATTGGCGCTCATGCCGCCGTCGATCCTCAGCATGTGCCAGGGCGCGCCATCGGCAGCGAAGGCAGCCGCTAGGTCATGCACCTGGTGCGCGATCGATTCGAGCGCGGCGCGGACGATATGCGCCCGGCCGGTGCCATGGGTCAGGCCGTGGATGCTCCCGGTCATGCCCGCCTGCCAATGCGGCGCGCCCAGACCCGACAGGGCGGGCAGCAGGACGACGCCGCCATTGTCGGGGACGGATCGGGCGATCGCTTCCGTGTCGGCCGCCGTCTCGATCAGCCCCATCCGGTCGCGCAGCCACTGGACCAGGCTGCCGGCCACGAAGATCGCGCCTTCCAGCGCATAATGGCGAACGCCCTCGTTCTGGTACAGCACCGTGCCCAGCAGGCGATGGGACGAGATGGGCGGCGTCGCGCCCGTAGGCGCCAGGATGAACGCCCCCGTCCCCAGCGTCGCCTTGACCGCACCGGGGGCAAGGCAACCCTGCCCGATGGTCGCGGCCTGCTGGTCCCCGGCCAGCCCGCAAATCGGGATCGGTCCGCCCAGCAGGTCCGGCATCACGGCGCCGAACGCGCCGGCATTGTCGACGATCCGGGGCAGCGCCGCCCCTGGCACGCCGAACAGGCCGCACAGTCCCGCGTCCCAGTCCTGCCCGTCCAGCGCCATCAGTTGGGTGCGGCTGGCATTGCTGGCGTCGGAGACATGCACGCCGCCGGTCAGTTTCCAGACCAGCCAGCTTTCGACCGTTCCCAGCGCCAACGCATCCCCCGCAGCCGCGACATCGGGTGCATGGTCGATCAGCCAGCGCATCTTGGTCCCGGAAAAATAGGGATCGATGACAAGCCCGGTGCGCGCCTGGACCAGCGTTTCATGGCCTTGCTCGCGCAGGGCTTGGCACCGGCCGGCGGTCCGCCGGTCCTGCCAGACGATGGCGCGCGCCAGCGGCGCGCCGGTGCGCCGGTCCCAGGCGACGACCGTCTCGCGCTGGTTGGTGATGCCGATCGCCGCGATCCGGCCTGCCCCGCCGGCTTGGGCGACCATCTCGCGCGCGCAGGCCAGGGTGCGGTCCCATATTTCCGCCGCATCATGCTCGACCCAGCCGGGACGGGGATAATATTGGGTCAGTTCCCGCTGCGCAGTCCCGACCCGAACCCCCTCCACCGTGTAGAGCATCGCGCGGGTCGAGGTCGTGCCTTCGTCCAGCACCAGGATCATGCGTTCGCCCATTGCCTCTCCTTCAGCCATGCGTCGAGCGCGGCGAGCTGCGCCGCATTCAGCCGCAGGCCCAATTTGGTCCTTCTCCAGACGATGTCCTCGGTGGTTCGCGCCCATTCGCGCGCCACCAGATAGGCGACTTCGGCCTCGGTCAGCCCGACACCGAAATGGACACCCAGATCGGCCATGCCGCGCGCCTCGCCCAGCCAGTCGCGCGCCCGCGTGCCATAGGCCCGGCCGATGCGGTCGGCGCTCGCCGCGTCGAGGAAGGGATAGTCGCGCGCCAGCCCCGCGATCAGATCGGCAAGCCCCGCCGTCGCGAAATCGCCGCCCGGCAGCGGCGCGTCGGCCGTCCAGTCGCCGCCTTGCAGCATGGACAGATGCGGCTGGAGCAGCGCCACCGCTTCCTCCGCGAGATGGCGATAGGTCGTGATCTTGCCGCCCAGCACATGGAGCAGCGGCGCTTCACCGTCCGCGTCCCCCTCCAGTTCCAGCCGATAGCCGCGCGTCGCCGCCTCGGGCCGGGTCGACCCGTCATCGATCAGCGGCCGCACTCCGGCATAACTCCACACGACATCGGCCGGTGTGATCGACCGGGCGAAATAGCGGTTCGCGCCCGCGCACAGATAGGCGATCTCCTCGGGACTGGCCACGACATGGTCCAGCCCGCCATCATGGTCGCGGTCGGTGGTGCCGATCAGGGTGAAGTCGCGCTCATAGGGAATGGCGAAGAAGATGCGCCCGTCGGGCAGCTGGAAAAAATAGGCGAAGCCGTGATCGAACAGGCGCGGCACGACGATATGCGACCCGCGCACCAGCCGCATCCGGCCGTCGCCCCTCCCACGAGCCATGCACATCAGCGCCAGCACAGACGGCCCGGCCGCGTTGACAAGCGCCCGCGCACGAAAACGCAGCGGGGCGCCATCGCCGGTCCGCGCGTCGATGATCCAGCCATGATCGGCACGCGCCAGCCCCGTCACCTCGGTCCGCGTGCGGATGTCCGCGCCCCGGTCGGCCGCATCGCGCGCATTGAGGATCACCAGCCGGGCGTCATCGACCCAGCCGTCCGAATAGCAATAGGCGGGGCCGAAGCCGGGCTTGAGCGGCGCGCCCGCCACATGATGGCGCAGGTCTATCGCCTCGGTCGCGGGCAGCGCGCGGCGGCCGCCGATATGATCGTAGAGGAACAGGCCGAGCCGCAGCATCCAGCGCGGCCGCAGCCCCCTGGTCCAAGGCAGGACGAAGCGCATGGGATGGATGATGTGTGGGGCGATCCGCCACAGCCGCTCGCGCTCCGACAGCGCCTCGCGCACCAGTGCGAACGCACCATGCTCCAGATAACGCAGCCCGCCATGGATCAGCTTGGTGGAGGCGGAGGATGTGCCCTGCGCCAAGTCGCCCCGCTCCAGCAGCAGCACGCTGGCGCCCCGCCCCGCCGCGTCGCGGGCGATCCCGCAACCATTCACCCCGCCGCCGATGACGGCCAGATCATGGATGGCGGCTTGGCTCTCCTCGCTCACCGGCGCAGATGTAGGACGCGCCGTCGGGCAAGGGAAGCATCTAAAGGCGATGCCGGCGGGACGGCGAAGCCCCGCCGGCTCCGTCACCCGTCCCCGGTGACGTCAGGATCAGGCGAGGCTGTCGACGACCAGCCCGCTGTTGCTGCTGTCGGTGCTCGTTGCCGTGCCGCCGTAGAGCGACTGCGTCAGGCTCGATCGCAGATTTTCCAGAAAGGCGATGATCGAATCGAGCTGCTCGGTGGCGCTGGCGCTATCGCTGCTGTCGGTCGAACCGCTGCTGTCCTCGCTCGCGCTGCCGGACGGCGGCGGTCCGGGCGGCGGGCCACGCATCGCGCCGGTACCACCGATCCCGCCCATGCCTTCGACCGCCATGCCGCCATCGCTGCTGGCAGCATCGGTGCCGGAACCGCCCCCTGGCCCTTGCGCGAAAAAGCTCTGGAGCTGCGTCGCCTGTTCCTCCGTCAGCGTGCCCGCCGAAACCTGTTCCTCGATCAGCGACTCGATCCGGTCCTGCATCTCGGACGGATCGAGCCGCGACGTGCCGTCGCTCGCCGTGGAAGACAGCGCGCTGTCGATCGAATCGAGCGCGGTTTCCAGGGCGTCGCCGTCCACTTCGGAGAGCGATCCCGCCTCCACGGCGGCGTCGATGCGACGATCCATCATCGCGCGCGGCGATGGCGGCATCGCCATGCCATAATTATTGGATATGCTGGTCATGCTTGAAGTCCCCACTTCATGTTGGCAGGGACATCATGCGATGAATTTCTAAAAAAACCTTATATTTCAGTCATGTAATGATATGAAATATAAGCGCTACACAGGCTTTCGACCGGTCGACGCGCGCAGGGCGTCACGCCTTCTCCAGCGTGCATTGCAACGGATGCTGGTTCTGCCGGGCGAAATCCATCACCTGGTTGACCTTCGTCTCGGCCACTTCGTAACTGAAGATGCCGCAGACGCCGACGCCGCGCTGATGGACATGGAGCATCACCCGGGTGGCTTCCTCCATGTCCATGCGGAAAAAGCTCTGCAGGACATGCACGACGAATTCCATCGGCGTATAGTCGTCGTTCAGCATCAACACCTTGTAGAGGGACGGCTTCTTGGTGCGCGTGCGGGTACGGGTCGCGATGCCGACGCTGGGGCCGCCCGGTCCCTCGCCCTGATCGTCCTGATCCCGGCCCGCCATCTTCACGGACCACGCCGATGCGGTGGTGACATTGTTCATGATGAAGCAGGATATGGCGATTCGTCCGGTCATGGCAAGGGGTCGCTGTGGCCACTCGGCGCGCCACGGAGCGCATCGCCCTCATGCAAAGGGCGCCCCTTCCCGGTGGAAGGGGCGCCCTCGCGCTATAGTCCGGGGGCCGGGACGCCTCAGGCGGCGAGCGACTTCACCTTGTCGGTGACCAGGGTCACGCGCGCCGTCAGCGGCTGGGCGACATCACCGGCCAGCTTCATGAGCGCTTCGCTGCTCTTGGCGGCTTCCTTGGTGAATTCGTCGAAGCTGCTCGAGAGGAGCTGGCTCTGCAACTGGAAGAATTCGGTCGGGGTCTTGACCGTCGAGAAGGTCTTGAACGAGGTCGTCGCCTTCTCGAAGCTCTTGCGACCATAGTCGACGGCTTCCTGGCCCAGCGATTCCATGCCCTTGGCGGCGATCTTGCCGGATTCGACCAGCGCCTCGACATTGCCCTTGGCGATGTCGCTCAGTTCCTCGATCGCCTTGGTCGACTTCTCGACATTGGCCTTGGCCTTCTCGTTGAAATCGGCATAGGCGGTTTCGAACTTGGCCTTGGTTTCCTCGGCGAACTTCTTTCCGGTTTCGATGACGTCGTTCATGATCTTGGTTCCTTCTGTGGCGGGCAGCGGCTGGGTCGCGATGGTTTCGGCCTTGGCCAGGCTCTCTGTAATTTCGGGTTCGGTCACGGTCGGCGCCATGACGGGCGCCGGCGTCTCGGCCGCAGGCTCCGGCTCGGGCGCAGCATCGACGGCGGTGGTGGCGGCGATGACGGCCACCGGATCGACCGGCATTGCCTCCGGCTCGGCGGGCTGACCCGACGGATTGACGTCGATCGGCTTCACGCTGTCCTGAGGGTTGGTGTCGACGGGCGGCACATTATCCTGCGGATTGCTGTCCACCGGCTTCACGCTCGCTGTCGCGACCTTGCGGGGCGCGGGCTTGGGGGCAGGCTTCTTCTTGACGGGTTCAACGCCGATCGCCGCTTCCGCAGCCTTGAGCGCCTCGGTCGCCGACAATGTCGTCGTACCGGCCTTGCTGCGCGGTGTGTTCCTCGGGGTCTTCGGGGTATCGGCCATGACCATCCTCCGTTTGTTGCAGTGCACAATATAGCGATCGCAAGTCCAATGCAACACTTATTGTGCAGTGCAACAAAACTGCCATCCACGACCCGCCGCAAGACTCCGGCGCCCTGTCGCAAAGGCAGGATTAGAAGGAGTTAACGCGCCTTAACGTAACGTCCCGGCGCATCCTCGACCGCCTTGAACCGGCCCTTGCCCGGCACGCGCGCGCCCTTCACCGGCACCGTCCGCGAATCGAGTCCCTCGATCCAGCCGCGCCAGTCGGGCCACCAGCTGCCCTTCGTCTCCTTCGCACCCGCCAGGAAGGCGTCCAGCGTCGGCTGCGCCTCGTCACAGGCCCAATATTGATATTTCATCGCCGCGGGCGGGTTGATGACGCCCGCGATATGGCCCGAACCGGCGAGCAGGAAGCGGATCGGCCCGGACAGGTTCCGGGTCAGCTGCCACACGCTTTCCAGCGGCGCGATATGATCCTCCTTGCCGGCCTGGACATAGGCCGGGGTCATGATCCTGGTCAGGTCGATCGGCGTGCCGTCGATGCTGATCGCGCCCGGAACCACCAGCAGATTGTCGCGATAGAGCTGCGTCAGATAATCCCGATGCCAGCGCGCCGGCAGGTTGGTGGTGTCGCCGTTCCAGTAGAGGAGGTCGAAGGGCGGATAATCCATGCCGAGCAGATAATTGTTGACGACATAGCTCCAGATCAGGTCGCGACCGCGCAGCAGGTTGAAGGTCGCCGCCATATAGCGCCCGTCCAAAAAGCCCTTGGATGACAGTTGCTCGACCATCTTCATCTGCTCGTCATCGACGAACAGGGCCAGGTCGCCGGCCTGGCTGAAATCGACCTGCGCCGTGAAGAAGGTCGCGCTGGCCACCTTTTCCGCCTCACCCCGCGCCGCGAGCAACGCCAGCGTCGCGGCCAGCGTGGTCCCGGCCACGCAATAGCCGATCGTGTGGACGCTCTTCACCTTCAGCAGGTCGCGCACCGTGTCGATCGCGTCCACCTGCCCCTTCAGGATATAATCGTCCCAGACCAGATCCTTCATCGACGCATCGGCCGACTTCCAGGACACCAGGAAGACGCTGATCCCCTGGTCCACCGCCCATTTGACGAAGCTTTTTTCGGGCGAGAGGTCGAGAATGTAGAAGCGGTTGATCCATGGCGGGAAGATGATGAGCGGCGTCTCCAGCACCGCGTCCGTCGTGGGTGCATAATGGATCAGCTGGTAGAGCGGGGTTTCGTGGATCACTTTGCCCGGCGTCGCGGCGATGTTGCGCCCCAGCTCGAACTGGGTGCCATCGGTATGGGTGAGTTGGCCCTTCTCCAGGTCGGCGAGCATATGCTTGAGACCCTTGACCAGATTCTCACCCCCGCTCTCGATCGTCTTCTGCACGACCTGCGGGTTGGTGAAGGGGAAATTGCTGGGCGCGATCGCGTCGAGCAGGCCGGTGGTGGCGAAGCGCAGCTTGGCCTTCTGCTTCGGGTCCACCCCGTCGACCGCGTCAGCCATCTTCATGAGATAGTCGGACAGCAGCAGATAGCTTTGCCGGATCAGGTCGTAGAAGGGATGTTCGGTCCAGGCCGGGTCGGCAAACCGCCTATCCTTGCGCGAAGCGGGGCTGGTCGCCGGCGCCGGCGCCGGCTGGCTGCGCAGCAGTCCGCCCGAATCGAGGAAGCGCCGCCACAAGGCCATGCCCTCGTCCGCGAAGCTGGTCTGGATGCGGGCGACGATCGCCGGGTCGAAGGGCAGGGTCTGGCCGGTGGTGCCCGCCGCCTGCTCCAGCATCAATTGCTGGGCGCGGCCGATCACCTGGGTCCATTGCTGCATCTCTTCCAGGGTGGGCAGATGGGGCTCCATGATGTCGGCGTTCTGCATGGCCACCTTCCTCTTCCTGGCATCGTCCGTGGGCGCGGCTTTCACTGGCGCGTCACAGATTGGCGGGTTATAGCCAGATTGTGACACGTCAGCGGCGCGTCACGCACTATTCCCTACAGAGAGCTTTCAGGAAAGCCCCAATAATGTCCGAAGAATTCTACCGCATGAAGCGCCTGCCGCCCTATGTCATCGCCGAAGTGAACGCGATGCGGGCCGCGGCCCGCGCCGCGGGAGAGGATATTATAGATCTGGGCATGGGCAATCCCGACCTGCCGCCGCCCGACCATGTGATCGCGAAACTGATCGAGGTCGCGCAGAAGCCGAGCGCCCACGGCTATTCCCAGTCGCGTGGCATCCCCGGCCTTCGCAAGGCGCAGGCCAACTATTATGGTCGCCGCTTCGGCGTGGACATCGACCCCGAAACCGAGGTCGTCGTGACCATGGGGTCGAAGGAAGGCCTCGCCAGCCTCGCCACCGCGATCACCGAGCCGGGCGACGTGGTGCTGGCCCCCAACCCCAGTTATCCGATCCACACCTTCGGCTTCATCATCGCGGGCGCGACCATCCGGTCGGTGCCGACCACGCCGGACGAGAATTATTTTCGTTCACTCGATCGCGCCATGGCCTTCACCGTGCCACGCCCGTCGATCCTGGTGGTGAACTATCCGTCCAACCCGACGGCGGAGACGGTCGACCTCGCCTTCTACGAAAGGCTGGTCGCCTGGGCGAAGGAGAACAAGGTCTGGATCCTGTCCGACCTCGCCTATTCCGAACTCTATTTCGACGGCAACCCGACGCCCTCCATCCTCCAGGTGCCGGGCGCCAAGGATGTCGCGATCGAATTCACCTCGCTCAGCAAGACCTACAGCATGGCCGGCTGGCGCATGGGTTTCGCGGTCGGCAACAGGAAGCTGATCGCGGCGATGACGCGGGTGAAATCCTATCTCGACTATGGCGCCTTCACCCCGATCCAGGCAGCGGCCTGCGCCGCGCTGAACGGCCCGCAGGACATCGTCGAGAAGAACCGGCAGCTCTACCACAAGCGCCGCGACGTGCTGGTCGAAAGCTTCGGCCGGGCGGGCTGGGACATTCCGCCGGCGCGCGCGTCGATGTTCTGCTGGGCACCGTTGCCGCCCGCGCTGAAAGAGATGGGCAGCCTGGAATTTTCCAAGCAGCTCCTGACCCACGCCAAGGTCGCGGTCGCGCCGGGGGTGGGCTATGGCGAGGATGGCGAGGGCTTCGTGCGGATCGCCATGGTCGAGAATGAACAGCGGCTGCGCCAGGCGGCGCGCAACATCAAGCAGTATCTCAAGTCCATGGGCATCAACACCCCCTCGTCCAAGGGCGTGGCCTGAACTATCGACCGGACCGGACGGGCGGGCGCGGCATCGCCACTTTTCTCCTGATCCGCTGGTTGGTAGGGAAGCGGGGATGACCATGATCCCCGCCCTCCCCCAAGTCTCGCAGGTCGCACAGACGATCCAGCTGGCGCTCGCACCGGTCTTCCTGCTGGCGGGCATCGGCGCCTTCCTGAATGTCTGCGTCAGCCGCCTGGCGCGGATCATCGATCGCGCCCGCGCGGTGGAGGAACTGGTGCTCACCACCCGCGGCAAGGAGCATGACCGGATGGTGAGCGAGATCCGCGTGCTCGACCGGCGGATGAGCGTGGTCAATGCCGCCATCTTCCTGTCGGTCGCATCGGCCTGCGCGGTCTGCCTGGTCGTCATCCTGCTGTTCGCGGGCAATCTGTTCGGCGCCCATCTCGGCACGCCGATCGCAATCCTGTTCAGCCTGGCCATGCTGTTGCAGGCGGGCGCCTTCGCCACCTTCATCCAGGAAATCCGGCTCGCCTCGCGCACCATCCATATCCGCAACGAAGTCCTCTACCACAAGGTGGAGGAGGAAGAGGCGGCGTGACCAAATTCACCGTCAACGACCGGCCGGTGCAATATCGGATGGACCCGGACACGCCCCTGCTCTGGGCGCTGCGCGATGCCTCCAACCTCACCGGCACCAAATATGGCTGCGGCACCGGCGACTGCGGCGCCTGCACGGTCGACATCGATGGCGAGGCGATACGCGCCTGCCAGGTGTCGATCGGCAAGACCGAGGGGCGCTTCGTCACCACGATCGAGGCGCTTTCGCCCGATCGCGGCCATCCGCTGCAACAGGCATTCGCCGCCGACAATGTGTCGCAATGCGGCTATTGCATCCCCGGCATGATCATGGCCGCGTCGGTGCTGCTGCGCCGGACCAACGATCCGAGCGACGAGGAGATTGACGCCGCGATCACCAATATCTGCCGCTGCGGCATCTATCCCCGGCTCCGGGGCGCGATCAAGCGCGCGGGGCGGATCATGCGGGGGGAGGAACAGGTGGCCGCTGCGCCGCCACCGGGCATCGCGCCCGAAGAGGCGGCGCGGACGGTTCCGGCTCTCGGCCGCCCCACCGCTCAGCCGAAGCGATAGCCCGACACGGTCCAGCCCATCACGCTGCTGCGATGGTCGCAGGTCGCCGCATCGTCGCCTCCTGCGCCCAGCGCCACCATCAGGGGCAGCAGATGCTCCTCGCGCGGATGGGCGAAGCGGGCCTGCGGCAACTGGTCCCAGGCGGCGACCCGCATCGCCCGGCGCTCCGGGTCCGGGTCGGTGACGGCGGCGGTCAGCGCATAGTCCCAGGCGGTCGACGGCGCGATCGCCTGCGGCCCGCGCACGCGCAGATTGTGGAAACTCATGCCCGACCCGACGATCAGCACGCCTTCGTCGCGCAGCGGCGCCAGGGCGCAGCCCGCGGCGATATGGGCCGCCGGATCGAGGTCATGGCGCAGTGAAAGCTGCGCGATTGGAATGTCTGCATCGGGCAGCGCCACCTTCATCGGAATGAAGACGCCATGGTCCCAGCCGCGCGCCGCTTCCTCGCCCGTGGCGAAGCCGGCATCGCGCAGCAGGCCCGCCGCGCGCCGGGCCAGATCGGGAGCGCCCGGCGCATCCCAGCGCAGTGCATAAGTGTGCGGCGGAAAGCCATGATAGTCGAACAGCAGCTCTGGCTGGACACCGACATGGACAGTGAAGTCCGTCTCTTCCCAATGTCCCGAAACGAGCAGGATCGCCCTTGGCCGTTCGGGCAGGTCGGCGATCAGGCCCGCCAGATAATCCTGCATCGGATGCCATATCGGGTCGCTGTGCGGCCGGTCGGGATCGGAAGGGTCCATGAAGAAGCAGGGACCGCCGCCATGGGGGATGAACAAGGTCGGTTGTGTCATGGTCGTACAATCGGGACTGCGCCCGATGCGGACAACGGACAATGCGGAAACTGTCTGTTTCGCTGTCGGTTTCAGCCCTGGGCGTCCATCACCGGTCCCAGCGCCTGCGCCAGCGTCGCGCCCGAATAGGGCTTCTTGACCAGCGTCATGGACTGAAAACGCGCCGGCAGTTCCAGCCCGTCGCCATAGCCGGTCGCGAAGAGGAAAGGGATGCCCCGTTCCGCCAGCAGATCCGCCACCGGCAGGCTGGTCTCATGGCCCAGATTGAAGTCGAGCACGGCCAGATCAACCGGCTGGGTCGCGATCGCTTCGCGCGCGCGGCCGACGCTCGCGGCGGTCATCACCTCCGCCCCCAGGTCGCGCAGCGCATCCTCGCCGTCCATGGCGATGATCATATTGTCCTCGACCAGCAGGACGTGGCGGCCCTTGAGCAGGCTGGGCGTCGCCGGCGCCGCGGGCTTTGCACGCTCCCGCCCGATGCCGTCGGGCAGAACCGAAACGACATGGCGCGACGGCACGCAGAATTGCGCCTCGATCCCGGCCAGCCGATAATGGATCTCCGCATGACCGCCCAGATCATAGGGGATCGAGCGTTCGATCACGGTGGAACCGAAGCCGCGACGCGTCGGCGCGACCACCGGCGGGCCGCCGCTTTCGACCCAGTCGATCAGCAGGCTGCCATCCTGGTCCACGCGCCAATCGATCGACACCGATCCATTGTCCGACAGCGCGCCATATTTGGCGGCGTTGGTCAGCATTTCATGGATGACCAGCGCCAGCACGGTAAAGCAGCCGGGCGTCAGCAGCACATTGGGGCCGGTCAGCCGCACCCGGTCGCTGCGTTCGCCGAGATAGGCGCCCGCCTCCACCTCGATCAGGTCGTAGAGCCGTGCCGGGCTCCATCGATCGGCGGTGATCTGGTCATGTGCACGCGCCAGCGCATGGACGCGACTTTCCAGCGTGGCGATAAATTCCTCCACCGATCCGGCGCTGTCGCGGGTCTGAGACAGCAGGCCGCGGATCAGCGAGAGGATATTGCGGACCCGGTGGTTGAGTTCGGCGATCAGCAGTTCCTGCTTCTCATGCGCGCGCTGCCGTTCGGCATCGGCGGAGTCCGACAGGCGCAGGATCACCTCCAGCAACGCAGTACGCAGCGCTTCGGCAACGCGCAGTTCGGCCGGGGTGAAAGGCAGCGCCACGCCCTGCACCAGTTGCGACCATTGTTCGAAACTCTTGCGCGGAGTGAGGCGCGGGCCGTTCGGGCCATATTCGATATGCTTGTCCTGCTTGCCCGCCCAGCGCACCGATCGCAACTGTTCGGCGCGGAACAGCACGACATAGTCGCGCGGCCGGCGCGACAACGGAATGGCGAGGATGCCGGCGGCGCGATCGGCATGGACCGCCGCTTCGGGCAGGACGCGGGTCAGGCTGTCGGTCGTATAGACCTGGCTGGCGGCGACCCGGTTCAGCATCTGCACGATCGCGACGAAGGCAGGCTCGTCGGGCGTCAGGCCCGAAAAGGTCATCTGCCCGTCGATATAAACGCCGACGCCATCGGCGGGAATCGTGTCGAAGATGATGTCGCCCAGCCAGCGCGCATTGGACAGCAGGTCATGATCCTGCGCCACCGCCGCCAGCAGACGGTCGGCGACCTGCCGCGCCTTGCCCTCATAGGTGGCGGTTTCGGCGCGCTCGCGGCTTTCGAGCATCATCGAAAAGATCTGGCCGAACAGTTCGGCCGCGCTGCGCTGGGCGAATGTCGGCAGGCGCGGGCTGTAATGATGGCAGGCGAACAGCCCCCACAGCCTGCCGTCGACGATGATCGAGATGGAGAGCGACGCGCCCACGCCCATATTGCCGAGATATTCGATATGGATCGGCGACACCGCTCGCGTTAGGCACAGCGACATGTCGAGCGCCGCCCCGGTCGGGTCCAGCGCGGGCACGACCGGCACCGGCTCCGCGTGCACGTCGGCGATGATGCGGAAGATGTTGCGCAGATAGAGCGCGCGTGCCTGGACCGGAATGTCGGACGCCGGATAGTGGAGGCCGAGGAAGCTGTCGACGCCGGGCTTGAGCGCTTCGGCGACGACCTCGCCGTCGCCGCCGTCGGCGAAGCGATAGACCATCACCCGGTCGAAACCGGTCAGCGCCCGCACCTGACGCGCGCCATCGCGCAGGAAGGCGGTCATGCCGTCCGCCTGTCCCAGCCGCGCCACCATCGACCGGACGGTGCTGCTCGCCTCCATTTCGTCATGGCTGGCGGGTTCGGCCTCGATCACCACCAGCGGGCCGGAGAAATGCACCGCCACGTCGAAGGCCGTGCCGCCGTCCATCAGCGCGAGCGAAAAGACGCGCTCGACCGAATCGGGACCGCGAAGCAGGGTGATGCGATTGCGCAGCGCATGGATGGCATCGCCGGAGAAGATCGCGCTGATCGGCCGGCCCAGCAGATCGTCCGGCGCAAGGCCGATGAAGGCGGCGCTGTTCGCCGACACCCGCGACACCAGCCAGTCGGCCGTCAACGCGATCAGGAAGCCGAAAGGCTGGACCTTGCCCAGCACATGGATCGGCTCGCGATCGCAGTTGGTGAGGTCGACGGCGAAATCGATCGCGCCAGGATCACGGCCATCAGCCATGTCCGGCCATCCGCGCTTCCTCGCCCGCCCTGGCAAACAGGGCGAAGGCGGCCAGAGCGCCCTGCACGGCGTCCTCCAGCCAGCCTTCGCCGCCTTCCGCCGCAGCGCTGTCGAGCGCGCGCTGGAAGGAAAGCCATTCGCCCTTGCCATGAACGGCGGAGAGATAGGCGCTGGGCAGGCCTTCCCCCACCTGCCGCGCCAGCATCGCGCCGCCCAGCCGCGATCCTTCGAGCGTGTAGAGAAGCCCCCAGCGATAGCCGTCGGCCGCTTCGTCGGCGGCTGGCAACGGCGCGGGCAACGCCGTTCCCAATGCATCCAGATCGTCGGCCAGCAGCGGCAGACGCGGCGATGCCGGACGGGCGACCGGCTCGATCGCACCGAGCGCACGGCCATGGGCGGTCAGGAAGACGCGGTAGCTTGTCGCCGAATCGAGCGGCAAATCCGCGAACAGCGCATCCACGCGCCGATGGCTGTCCATCGTCGCATCACGCAGGGCCTGACGCACGCGGCCGTCATCGGGGGATTTCTTCACTCGGCAGTCCTAAAGGGAGTGAAAGCGGCTTGCACTGATCTGGATCAGCTTTTCCGCCGCGTCGCAATTTTGTTGCTGCGCCGCTACAACAACGAAGGATGAGAAATATATGCCCCGATGTCCATATTGGGTTGTCGATTTCCTTTCTGAACGCTGACGGTCGGGTTCAGACTTGCGACACGCCGCATCACCTATACCGGCATCATGACGGGACGGTCTGTCCCCGGTTGAGGATATGAACGATGTTCAGGAAAATGATGCTGGCCGGCCTGATGGGCGCGACACTGCTGGGCGGGATCGCGCCCGCCTATGCCCAGGCGCAGGCGGGGCAGGAACGCGGCAATCGCGGCGAGCGCGCTGCCCGGGCGGGTGGCGACGGCGCGGGCTGGCGCGGCGAACGCCCAAACCAGGCGCGCGGCGAGGGCGGCGCGCAACGCTGGCAACAGCGCGGCGATGCTGGCGGGCAGCGCTGGCAGCAGCGTGCGGCCCAACCGCCTGCCGGACAAATGGCCCCGCCGCGCCCCGATTCACGCTGGCGCGGGGAACCCAACCTGCCCGCCAACCGCGCCGTCGAGCAGGCGGCGCGCGAACGGCGCGAGCAGCGACAGGATTGGCGCGACGATCGGCGGGACGATCGACAGGAGTGGCGCGGCGACCGGCGCGATGACCGGCATGATGCGCGGAACGACCGCCGCGACGATCGCCAGGACTGGCGCAACGACCGCAGGGATGACCGGCAGGACTGGCGGAACGACCGGCGCGACGACCGGCGCTGGACCGACAATCGCGGCTGGAGCGGCACCAGCTGGAACAATGGCCGCCGCTACGACGACCGCACCCGCTGGAGCAACCAGCGGCGCTGGGACAATGGCTGGCGCAACGATCGCCGCTATGACTGGAGCAGCTATCGCAGCCGCTATGGCGACCGCTACCGGATCGGCCGCTATTATGCCCCGCGCGGCTGGGACTATGGCTATCGGCGCTTTTCGGTGGGGATATTCCTCAACAGCCTGCTCTATTCCAACAGCTACTGGCTGAGCGATCCCTATGCCTATCGCCTGCCGCCCGCCTACGGCACGCTGCGCTGGGTGCGTTATTATGACGATGCGCTGCTGGTCGATCTGCGCGACGGCTATGTCGTCGACGTGATCCATGATTTCTTCTGGTAGGCGAACGGCCCACTCCCCTTCCTGAACTGGCCTTCAGGAGTGCCTGGCCCCGGCGTGGCGACGCGCCGGGGTCTTTTCATGCCCGCCTCCGCTGTGGCAATGGGCGGGGATGACCGACATGATCGACGACGGGGGCATCGCCTCGCCCGCCCGCGCGCAATTTGGCGCCAGCGTCCGCGCCCGGCTGGACCGCAATCCGATGGTGAGCCGGATCGATTCGCCGCATCTGGACATCTACGGCCGCCAGAATTTCCTGAGCGCGGAGGAATGCGCCGGCCTGCGCGAACTGATCGACGCCAGCGCCAGGCCGTCGTCGCTCTTTTCCGGCAGCGCCAACGCCGACTATCGCACGAGCCATAGCGGCAATCTCAGCCCGTGGAACCCGCTGGTCGAATCCATCACCGGCCGCATCTGCGCGCTCACCGGCCTGCCCGCCAGCCATGGCGAAACGTTGCAGGGGCAGCGCTATACCGAGGGCCAGGAATATCGGGTCCATTGCGACTATTTCCCGGTGACGGCCGATTATTGGCAGGCCATGCGCGAGAGCGGGGGGCAGCGCACCTGGACGGCGATGATCTACCTCTCGCCCGTCGAGGCGGGGGGAGAGACGCATTTCCCGCAGTGCGAATTCATGGTGCCCCCGGTCGAGGGTATGATCCTGATCTGGAACAATATGGACCGCGACGGCGCGCCCAACCGCTTCAGCCTGCACGCGGCGCGCCCGGTCGAACGTGGCACAAAATATGTCGTCACCAAATGGTTTCGCGAACGCCCCTGGGGGTGATGCCGGCTGCGTCGACCTGCGCCCCAGCGTGCCGCCCGGCGCCAATATCATATGGGTGGGGGAGCCGGCCGGTGCCGCCTCGACACGCGCATTCCAGCGCATTTTCAGACACCAGCCGGCGATACACTTTGCGACATAAATGACTGGAATCTGACTGGATCATTCCCGACCCGTTCAGGCGCGGCAGGGCATATCTCCTCTCGTTGACGAAGGAACCCGGCCTCACTGACGGGGTTCATCCGTCAAGCCGAATGGGAGATATTCTATGCGTAAGTTCATCATTCTGGGTCTGCTGGCCGCCACCGTCGTTCTCGGCGTCGCGTCTGCCCAATCCTATGGCGAGGCGCGCCGCAGCGAACGCAATGTGCGTGAAGAACAGCGCGACCTGCGCCAGGCGCAGCGCTATGGCGACCGCCATGACGTGCGCGAGGCGCGCCGCGATGTCCGCGACGCCCGGCAGGAAGCACGCGAGGACTGGCAGGATTATCGCCGATCGCACCGCGACGTCTATCGCGGCGGCAACTGGCGCGCGCCTTTCCGCTACACCGCCTGGAACCGGGGCGCGCAGTTGCGGCCGACCTATTACAGCTCGCGCTATTATATCGCCGACCCCTATCGCTATCGCCTGCCCCGTCCGGGCGCGAAC
The DNA here is from genome assembly GCF_001650725.1 of Sphingobium sp. TCM1. Classification (GTDB taxonomy): domain Bacteria; phylum Pseudomonadota; class Alphaproteobacteria; order Sphingomonadales; family Sphingomonadaceae; genus Sphingobium. Next base: position 195,467 of record NZ_LXVX01000039.1, read on the forward strand.
CTGCGCTGGGTCCGCCACTATAATGACGTGCTGCTGGTCAACGTCCGTACCGGTCGTGTGATGGAGGTGAATCGCGGCTTCTTCTGGTAAGCGCTGCGAGAGAAAAAAAACGGCTCCGATCATCCGATCGGGGCCGTTTCCTCTTTCCCGCCCTTGGCCGCGCCGCCCGTTTCCGGGCGCACGCGGCCGATGACACGCGCAAGGCGCATCACCAGTCCGAAAGGGGGGTGGACCATATGCGCAAACGCGAAATCGGGTAGAATGTTCCCGTTCCGCGCCGGTTTGCGCAATAAATTATCCCGCCAACGCCTCTGCGATCAGCTTGCGGCTGTTTTCAACACCATAGAGCGCGATGAAGCTGCCCATGCGCGGTCCCTGGTCGGCGCCCAGCAGCGTCTGGTAAAGCGCCTTGAACCAGTCGCGCAGTTCGGCGAAGCCGAACGCCTCATCCTTGCCGATGGCGTAGACGATATTCTGGATATCTTCAGCCGTAGCCTCGCCCGGCAGCGCCGCCAGTTCCGAGTCCAGCCGGGCGAGCGCCGCAGCCTCGTTCGGCTCGGGCGCGCGCCGCTGGAGCGTCGGGGCTACGAAATCGCGGTGATAGGCCAGCGCATGGCCGATCAGCGCATCGAGCTCGGGATAGGTTTCCGCGCTCGCGCCGGGCACATAATTCTGGAGATAGCCCCAGACCTGGTCGCTGCTGGCGTCACCCATCACGCCCACAAGGTTCAGCAACAGGCCGAACGTGACCGGCAGTTCCCCCTCCGGCAGCTTGCCGTCGTGGATGTGATGCACCGGGTTGCCCAGTTGCTGCTCGATCGCTTGGCGGGGATAATTGCCGCGGAACTGCCAATATTCGTCGACCGCGCGCGGGATCACGCCCATGTGCAGCTGCTTGGCCTTCTTCGGCTCGCGATAGGCGTAGAAAGCCAGGCTCTCCTGCGGGCCATAGGTCAGCCATTGTTCCAGGCTAAGACCGTTGCCCTTGGACTTGGAGATTTTCTCGCCCTTTTCGTCGAGGAACATCTCATAGTTGAAGCCTTCGGGCGGGCGGCCGCCGAGCGCGCGGCAGATTTTCGACGACTGCGTCACCGAATCGATCAGATCCTTGCCCGCCATTTCATAGTCGACGCCCAGCGCGTACCAGCGCATCGCCCAGTCGACCTTCCATTGCAGCTTGGCACCGCCCGAAAGGATCGACTGCTCGATCATCTCGCCCTCATCCTCGAAACGGACGAGACCGGCCTCTGCGTCGATCACCTCGACCGGCACCTGAAGCACGATGCCGCTCTTCGGGCTGATCGGCAGCACCGGCGAATAGGTCGCCTGCCGTTCCTTGCGCAGGGTCGGCAGCATGATGTCCATGATCGCCTGGTAACGGCGCAGCACCTGGCGCAGCGCTTCGTCGAAGGCGCCTGCATTGTAGCGCTCGGTCGCCGAGACGAATTCATAGTCGAATCCGAAACGGTCGAGAAACTCGCGCAGCATCGCATTGTTATGATGCGCGAAACTCTCATATTTCTCGAAGGGATCGGGTACCTGCGTCAGCGGCTTGCCCAGATATTCGGTCAGCATCGCCTGGTTAGGGACATTGTCCGGCACCTTGCGCAGCCCGTCCATGTCGTCGCTGAACGCCACCAGCCGGGTCGGGATATCCGACAGCGCATGGAAGGCGTTGCGGACCATGGTGGTGCGCAGCACTTCATTGAAGGTGCCGATATGCGGCAGGCCCGACGGGCCATAGCCGGTTTCGAACAGGATATGCCCCTTGTCGGGCGCAGCACCGGGGTAGCGCTTGAGCAGCTTGCGGGCTTCCTCATAGGGCCAGGCCTTGGACGCCTGAGCGGCGCTGCGGAGAATGTCGGACATGGTCATAGTGCCAAAGCCCCTAGCTCCGGACATGCGCGAAGGAAACGCTATTTCGAGGCAAAAGCGCGTTGAGAATCGTTCTCACCTTTACATTTCATTAACCCTGTTTGTGCATGATTGCGGCGATTGGAGGCCCTATGCACATACAGCGCAGCCGTGAGCGCGTCTCGGTGGACATCCCGATCGTCGTGACGACGGTACTCGACAGCCTGGAAGGCACGATCATCGACCTGAGCGAAGGCGGGGCGCAGGTCGTGGGGTGCAGCCTCCCTGCCGGCAGTTCCTGCCAGATCGATCTGGATGGCTTCATCACCTTCGGCACGGTGCGTTGGTCCGAAGAGGACCGGATGGGCATCCGCTTTCCCTATGAACTGAGCGACGGACCGCTGTTCGACCGGCTCGAACTGGCCCGCGCTGCAAAGCGCACGCCCGCCGCGTTCCAGCCCCGCATTCAGGCGATGATGGGCGGTGGTGGATTCGGACGCCGGATCGGCTGAATCAGGTTTTCCTTTTGTTCCCGTTCGCCTAAACCCCGGCGAGTGATCGATCCCGCCACATTGCCCGCACTCCACGCCAGCCATGGCGGAATCTGGCTGCGCGACGACGGCCGCACCCAGGCGCTGGCCAAGGGACAGGCGATCGCGCGCGCCGCCGAAACGCCGGTGCTGCTGCTCAATGCGCCGCTGACGGGACAAAGGCTCGGCTATCCCGACCTCAATGGCCTCGACCTGCTCGAACTCTGGGCCTTCCTCCACCCTGCCCGATTCCTGGTGCCGACGCCCAAGGGACTGGCGCAGGCGCTGGACCTGCCCGCACCCACCCATGAAGGGGATATTCCCGCGCTGCTGCAACAGGGCGCAACGCTGCTGCTGGCCCGCCTCGCATCGCCTGACTGGCCGGAGCGCGAAGGCGGCTGGACCGCCGCGCAGGCGCTGCACCGGCTGCGCTGGCCCTGGTCGCCGCTGGTCGCGCCGCGCATCGCCCGGCCGAAGGAAGCGGAACGCTGGCTCTTTTCCAAGCTGCCTGAATGGGAGGAGGCGCAGCCCCGTCCCGCCCCCCGCAGCATCACCCTGCCCGAACATCAGGTGCTGGCCCGGCTCGACGCGCTGACCGGAGCGATGGCCGAACCCCGTCCCGGCCAGCGCGCCTATGCCGCCGCCGCGAGCACCGCCTTTCGCCCGCGCCAGCATCGCGACCAGCCCAACATGCTGCTGGCCGAAGCCGGAACCGGCATCGGCAAGACCTTGGGCTATCTCGCCCCCGCCTCGCTCTGGGCGGGAGAGGCGCAGGGGACGGTGTGGGTGTCGACCTACACCAAGGCGCTGCAACGCCAGCTCGACCGCGAATCGCTGCGACTCTTCCCCGATCCGGCGGTCGCGGCCAGGCGAGTGGTGGTGCGCAAGGGGCGCGAAAATTATCTCTGCCTGCTCAACCTCGAAGATGCGCTCCAGGGCGGTTTTTCCGGGCGCGCCGCGATCCTGGCGCAATTGGTCGCGCGCTGGGCGGCGTTCAGCAAGGATGGCGACATGGTCGGCGGCGACTTGCCCGGCTGGTTGCCGACGCTGTTCCGCCGCAATGGCTCCACCGCCCTCACCGACCGGCGCGGCGAGTGCATCTATGCCGGCTGCCCGCATTACCGCAAATGCTTCATCGAGCGGTCGGCCCGCGCCAGCGTCGATGCCGACATCGTCATCGCCAACCATGCACTGGTGATGATCAACGCCGCGCGCGGACGGGAAACGGGGCAGCGGCCGCAACGGATCATCTTCGACGAAGGCCATCATCTCTTCGACGCCGCCGATTCGACCTTCTCGGTCGCGCTGTCCGGGCAGGAGGCGATCGAGCTGCGTCGCTGGATCATGGGGCCGGAGGGCGGATCGCGTGGACGCCGCCGGGGCCTGGCCGCGCGCCTGTCCGACATGGCGAGCTATGACGAGGAGGGCGGACAGGCGATCCGCGCGGCGGTGGACGCGGCGCAGGCCTTGCCCGCCGACGACTGGCTGAAGCGCGTGGTGGCGGGCGAACCCTTCGGCCCGCTGGAGGCGCTGCTCGGCGCGGTCCGGGGCACCGTCTACGCTCGCGCCGCAGACGCCGGGGAGGCGGACGCCGGCTATGGACTGGAAACCGAGTTGGCGGAGCCCGACGGCGCGCTGGTGGAAGCCGCGCAGGAGGCCGCGCTGGCTCTCGACGCCCTCGTCAAGCCGCTCGTCCGCCTCGCCCGCCGGCTGGAGGCGGTGATCGAGGATGCGCCCGACTGGCTGGACGGCGCGGCGCGGGCGCGGATCGAGGGTGCGGTCGCCTCGCTGGGCTGGCGACGCGACCTGATCGCCGCCTGGCTGGCGCTGCTCGCCAGGATCGGCGGCCCGGCCGACCCCGATTATGTCGACTGGATGACCGTCGACCGGATCGAGGGGCGCGAGTTCGACATCGGCATCCACCGCCACTGGCTCGACCCGACCCGCCCGCTCGCCGAAACCGTGCTGAAACCGGCACAGGGCGTGATCGTCACCTCCGCGACGCTCAAGGGCGGGGGCGAATGGGACAATGCCGAAAGGCGCAGCGGCGCGCGTCACCTGCCCCATGGCGCGGAGCGGTTCGAGGCGACCAGCCCGTTCGACTATCCGGGCCGCGCGGAGGTGCTGATCGTCACCGACATCAAGCGGGGCGACATCGCCGCGCTGTCGGGTGCCTATGGCCGGCTGATCGAGGCGGCGGGCGGCGGGACGCTGGGCCTGTTCACCGCGATCCGGCGGCTGCGCGCCGTCCACGCCCGCATCGCCGACCGGCTCGCGCGTGGCGGCCTGCCGCTCTACGCCCAGCATGTCGATCCGATGGACACCGGCACACTGGTCGACATCTTCCGCGACGATCCGCGCGCCTCGCTGCTCGGTACCGACGCGTTGAGGGACGGCGTCGACGTGCCGGGCCATTCGCTGCGGCTGGTGGTGATGGAAGGCGTGCCCTGGTCCAAGCCGACCGTCCTGCACGCCGCGCGTCGGCTCGCCGGCGGCGGCAACGCCTATGACGACCGGCTGATCCGGGCGCGGCTCGCCCAGGCCTTCGGTCGCCTGATCCGCCGGGCCGAGGACCGGGGCAGTTTCGTCATCCTGTCGGCCGCCATGCCAAGCCGCCTCTTGACCGCCTTTCCCCCCGGCACGCCGATCCGCCGGCTGACGCTGGACGAGGCGATCATTGCCGTCAGCGCCGGGGCGAGCAGCGAAACGCTTGGCGAAGCCGGTTCGTTAGGGCATCAGGGGCGCGAATCCGGCTTGCCCCAACAGGAGAGAAAATGAAGCGTCTGACCCTGTTGCGCCACGCCAAATCGGACTGGGACGATCCGGTGGCGCGCGATTTCGACCGGCCTCTGAACCGCCGGGGAGAGAAGGCCGCGCTGCTGATGGGCCAGTTCGCCGCAAAACGGAACATGGCGTTCGACTTTCTGATCGCCTCTCCCGCGGTGCGGGTGGTGCAGACGCTGGACACATTCTTCGCCGGCTATGGCGAGACGCTGGACGCCCATTGGGATCGCCGCATCTATCTCGCCTCCGCGCCGACCCTGCTGGACGTGGTGCGCGACCTGCCCGACAGCGCCGCACATGTGCTGATGGCGGGGCATAATCCGGGCTTCGAGGAACTGATACTGGACCTGGTGCCCGACGATGGCGCCAATCCGCTGCGCGAGGATGTGGAGGTCAAGTTCCCGACAGCCAGCCTGGCCGTGCTGGACCTGGCGATCGACCACTGGCGCCAGGCGGCGACCAAGGGCGCGACGCTGGCCAGCTTCACCCGCCCGCGCGACCTCGACCCCGCGCTGGGGCCGGGGACGCGCTGAGCCGCCGGGCATGACGCCGATCGCCTGGCGACGCGCCGAGCCACAGGACGCCGCCGCGCTGTCGATCCTGGGCGGCGCGACATTCCTCGCCAGCTTCGCGCACGACCATCCGGGCGCCGCCTTGGTCGCCCATATCCGGAACGCGCATGGCGAGGCCTATTATCAGGCCGCGCTCGCCGATCCGGCTCAGACCGTCCTGATCGGGGAAACGCCGCTCGGCGCGCCGGTGGGTTATGTCATGATGACGCCGCCCGACCTGCCGCTGCCGACCGACGCGGCCCGCGACCTGGAGATCAAGCGCGTCTATCTCCTCGCCGGATGGCAGGGCGGCGGCCATGGCGACCGGGTGATGGCGCTGGTAGAGGAAGAAGCGCGGCGTCGCAGCGCGCAGCGGCTACTGCTGGCGGTCTATCCGCAGAATGAGCGCGCCCGGCGCTTCTATGCCCGGCACGGCTTTGTCCATGTCGGCGAGCTGACCTTCATGGTCGGCGACGAGCCGTTCCGGGACCTGATCTACGCCCGGAAGCTGTAGGGCCTTTCAGAGTTTCAGCGCAGCGGCCAGCGCGGCGCGTATGCCCTCGAGCCGCACGACCAGATCCTCCGCCGGTGCGTCGGCAGGCGCCGCCCCAGCGGCGCCCTCCCCGTCGGCCAGCGCCTTCTGCGCGCCCTTCACGGTGAAGCCCTCGACATGGAGCAGATGGTGGATGCGCCGCGCCAGCGCCACATCATCCGGCCGATAATAGCGGCGATTGCCCGATCGCTGCAGCGGCCGCAGCTGGGGAAAGCGCGTTTCCCAATAGCGCAATATATGTTGGGGCAAACCCAGCTCGCCGGCCAGTTCACTGATCGTAAGAAAGGCCCCCTCCGCTTTTTTCATGACAGGAATGTTGCACCCATCATCCCGGCTAGGTCAACCGTGGTAAATGGCCGTTAAGGCAGAAAAAGCGGCGGCCGAACGTCCCGTTTCAAGCCACCCGGTCGCGCATCGTCTGGCTGGCGCGGAACGTCAGCACCCGGCGCGGCTCGATCGGCACCTCGACTCCGGTCTTGGGATTGCGGCCCATGCGTTGCGTCTTGTCCCGCAGCACGAAGGTGCCGAAACTCGATATCTTCACATTTTCGCCGCGCTCCAGCGCCGCCGACATATGGTCGAGAATGGATTCGACCAGCGCCGCCGCTTCCGCTCGCGACAGACCGACATGGCGATTCAGGCTCTCCGCGAGGTCCGCCCGCGTCAACGTCCCAGTGCCGCTCATTTCCCGTCCCCTCTCGCCTAGCGATCACCCCCCGATGACCTACCCGCGAATCTGACGGATTTACAGTGATTCGGCAAGACTACCCAAAAGGTTAGACCCGAAGGACGCAGGCGCCCCAGGTGAAGCCGCCGCCCATCGCTTCCAGCACGACCAGATCACCCGGCTTGATCCGGCCGTCGCGGACGGCGACGTCCAGCGCCAGCGGCACCGAGGCGGCCGATGTGTTGGCATGGCGATCCACGGTCATGATGACCCGGTCGGCCGGTAGCTTGAGCTTGCGCGCCGTCGCGTCGAGGATGCGGGCATTGGCCTGGTGCGGAACCAGCCAGTCGATCTCGGTGGCCGGCAGCCCGACCTGCGTCATCACCTCGGTCAGGACGGAGGCGAGGTTGACCACGGCATGGCGGAACACTTCCTGCCCCTTCATCCTCAGCTTGCCGACCGTCTGCGTGGTCGATGGACCGCCATCGACATAGAGAAGCTGGTTGTGGCGGCCGTCTGCGTGCAGCTTCGACGCCAGGATGCCGCGCGCGCCCTCCAAGCTTTCCTCCGCACCCAGCACGATCGCGCCGGCGCCGTCGCCGAAGAGGACGCAGGTCGTGCGATCCTCCCAGTCGAGGATGCGGCTGAACGTCTCCGACCCGATCACCAGCGCGCGATTGGCCGCACCCGACCGGATCATGCTGTCAGCCACGGTCACGGCATAGAGGAAGCCCGAACAGACTGCGGCGACGTCGAAGGCGACGCAGTCGTCGATGCCCAGCGCCGCCTGCACCTTGGTCGCGGCGGCGGGGAAGGTCTGGTCCGGCGTCGCCGTCGCCAGGATGATGAGGTCGATCTCCTGTGCGGCGAGGCCGGCGGCGTCCAGCGCGGCAAGGGCGGCATCGGTGGCGAGCGTCGCGGTCGTCTCGCCCTCGCCCGCGATATGGCGGGTGCGGATGCCGGTGCGCTCGACGATCCATTCGTCGCTGGTGTCGACGGTCTGCGCCAGTTCCGCATTGGTGACGATGCGCGCGGGCAGGGCCGAGCCCGTCCCCAGAAGGATCGAACGGCGGATCACTTGGCGGGCTGCTCCAGCTTCGACGCGGCGGCCGAAAGCCCCCCTATTCCCGCCATGTCGGCGGCGATGCGACGGGTGATGTCCTCTTCCAGCAAGCGAGCGGCGACATGGACGGCATTGGCCACGCCCTTTTCGTCCGCACTGCCGTGGCTCTTCACCACCACGCCGTTCAGGCCCAGGAAAACCGCGCCATTATGATTGTTGGGGTCGAGATGATGCTTGAGCATGTACATGGCCGGCTTCGAAATCAGGAAGCCGATCTTCGACCGGATCGAACTGGTGAAGGCCTTGCGCAGCACGTCGGTAACGAAACGAGCGGTGCCCTCCGCCGTCTTGAGCGCGACATTGCCGGAAAAGCCGTCGCAGACGATGACGTCGGTGTCGCCGCGGCCGATCTTGTCGCCTTCGGTGAAGCCGTCGAACTGGAGTGGCAGGCTGTCGGCGCTGCGCAGCACCGCGGCGGCGTCGCGGATCTCGTCGGTGCCCTTCAGTTCCTCGGTGCCGATGTTGAGCAGGCGCACGCGCGGCCGGTCGAGATCGAAGGCGATGCGCGCATAGGCCGCGCCCATGACCGCGAACTGGACGAGGTTGCGGGCGTCGCACTCGGTGTTGGCGCCCAGGTCCAGCATGATGACGTCATTGTCGCCCAGCGTGGGCAGCATCGCGGCGAGCGCGGGCCGGTCGACACCCGGCATGGTGCGCAGCGCGACCTTTGCCATCGCCATCAGCGCGCCGGTATTGCCGGCGGACACCGCCGCCCCGGCCTCGCCCGCCTTCACGGCGGCGATGGCCTTGGCCATGGAGCTGCTTTTCTTGCGAATCGCGACGCTGGGCTTGTCCGAGCCGTCGACGACCGTGTCGGCGTGAACGATGTCCGACGCCGCCCGCAAATTGGGGTGATGGTCGAGCGCAGCCTTGATCCGCTCCTCGTCGCCGAACAGGGTGAAGCGAAGCCCATCATGACGGCGACGGGCCAGCGCGGCCCCTGCCATCATCACGCGCACGCCTTCGTCCCCGCCCATCGCGTCGATTGCGATTCGCGGTTGGCCTGACACTTTAGTTCACCCCTTTGCGGAGTAGAGAAAAGGGCTTACGCCCCGACGGCGACGATTTCGCGGCCGTTATAGTGACCGCAGGCGTCGCACAGATTGTGCGGGCGCTTCAGTTCACCACAGTTCGAGCATTCCTGGAACGCCTCGACGCGCAGTGCGTCATGGCTGCGGCGCATACCGCGGCGGGAAGGAGAAGTCTTGCGCTTGGGGACAGCCATGTCGGCACCTTATTCCATATATCAATCTGGTTGTGCGACTGGCCGGTATCCGAATGGTGCCGACGCCAACGGCGCCGCAGACCCATGCGGCCCGGGTGATCGCGAAGCCCTGCGCCTATAGCGCTTTTTGACGGAGGCGCAAGTGCTTCCTTATCCTTTGACCTTGCCCCCCTGCCCCCGCGGACTAGGGTGCGGCCCACCAGACAAGGGGGATTTGACGATGCTGCTGCCGATCACGCTGACCTTTGCGGCTGCCTGCGCGCTGCTCAACCTCTGGCTCGCGATTCGCTGCGCACGGATTCGCATCGGCGACAGGGTGCTGCATGGCGATGCCGGCAACAGCCTGCTGGCGCGACGGATGCGCGCGCACGCCAACTTCGTCGAATATACGCCGATCGTGCTGATCCTGTTCGCGCTGATCGAACTGGCGGTGGGCGCGTCGCTGTGGCTGTGGATCGGGGCGCTGGCCTATGTGCTGGCGCGCGTCGCCCATGGTTTCGGCATGGACGCCGACAAGCCCACGGCCACCCGCGCGGGCGGTGCGCTGCTCAGTTGGATCATCATGGTCGTGCTGGCGATCGCGGCGCTGATGCTGGCCTATAGTGCGACGCGCGAGGTGCCGGCACCACCGGCGCTGGCGGCGCGGGCCTAACCAACCGTCGTTCGTCAGCGCGCCAGCACCGAATCGGCGACGAAGGGGTTGGTGCGCCGCTCATGGGCGAAATTGCTCATCTGGCCATGACCGGGGACGAAGGCGGTGTCGCCGCCCAACGGCCAGAGCTTGCCGGTGATGGCGTCGATCAGATCCTGATGATTGCCGCGCGGGAAGTCGGTGCGGCCGATCGACCCCTGGAACAGCACGTCGCCCACGATGGCCAGCTTGCTGGGCGCATGGTGGAAGACGACATGGCCCGGCGTGTGGCCGGGGCAGTGAATGACATCGAGCACCAGATTGCCGACCGTCACCTGATCGCCGTCCTGCAGCCAGCGGTCCGGCTCGAAACTCTCGCCCGGCAGCCCCCAGCGTTCGCCATCGGCAGCCAGCCGGTCGATCCAGAAACGGTCATCCTCATGCGGCCCCTCGATCGGGACATCAAGGTCGCGCGCCAGCACCCCCGCCTGCCCGCAATGGTCGATATGGCCATGGGTAACGAGGATCTTCTCGATCGTCACGCCATGCTGCGCCGCTGCCTGCTTGAGCACCGGCAGGTCGCCGCCCGGATCGACGAAGGTGCCGCGCATCGTTTCCGTGCACCAGAAGAGCGTGCAATTCTGCTGCAACGGGGTGACGGGGATCAGGACGGCTTTGAGCGGCGGCGTGGTCATGGCTTACGCATGTGGCGAAGCAGCGCGGCCAGCGCAAGACCCAGGCTGGGCCGTCCGGCGTGGGGGTCAGGCTCCGTCATCCGCCACCGCGAACGGCTCGGCAAGGCTGATGCTGTCCAGCACCTTGGCCGTTTCGTCGCGGACGCGCAGCATCACCCGGTGCAGGCGACATTCCGATTCGGGCAGGCAGTTGGTGCAGCTTTCATGGGCGAAGCGGCTGGCGCAGGGGGTCAGCGCCAGCGATCCGCGCGTCAGCCGGACGATGTCGCCATAGCTGATGTCGACAGGTGCCAGCGCCAGCCAATAGCCCCCGTCCCGCCCCCGCTGCGTCGCCACCAGCCCTTCGCGTGACAATTCGGACAGGATCACGGTCAGGAACTTGGCCGGGATATTCTGTCGCGTGGCGATCTCGTTCAGGGGTACGGGGCCTTGGCGGTAGCGGTCGGCGAGATGCTGGAGGGCGCGGATGGCGTAACGGGTCTTCTGGGACAGCATGACTTCGTTATTCGCCTGCGGGCGGGCTTTGGCAAGTCAAGTGACCCGGTCGCGAAGGAAGTTTTCCGGGCTGGCGGCGCTTTATCCCGATCAGGGATTGGCGGCGGTCAAAGCCGCGCGCGCCTGGCCGGGAAAGTCGCTGAAGAGGCCATCCACACCGGTCGCTGCGATCGCCCGGACATAGCCGGCGAAGTCGCCCCGCCCCTGCGGATCGTCGAGCCGCTGGTAGGCGGCGGGCAGGAAGCTGTTTTCCATCCGCAGCGTCCAGGCATGGACCGCAAGCCCCGCATCATGGGCACGCCCGACCAGCGCGGTCGGGCCTTCGGGCGCGATCAGCAGCGCCGCCGACGGGCCGATGCCGTCGGCATAGGCCGCGATGTCGGACAGCCCCCGTACCGTCAGCATGTCGGCGTAGGTCGTTCCGGGCAGGTCGGCGGGGCCGCCCTCCGCGTCGACCAGCTGGATCAGGCGCAGGCGGGTCGCGGCGCGCAGCGCGCGCAGGTTGCCGACCTCGAAGGACTGGATGAAGACCGGGTCCGCCTCCGTCTGATAGCCGTAGCGGCTGAGCAGTTCGAGCAGCGCCGCCTGGTGCGGCAGGCCCAGCCCCGCGAAATAACCGGGATGCTTGGTTTCGGGATAGAGGCCGATGCGGCGGCCGGTTTCCGCTTCCTTGGCGCGGACCAGCTTCAAAATCTCCTCGAAGGTCGGGATCGGATAGAGATCGTTGAAACGCCGGTTGGCCGGACGCAGGTCGGGCAGTCGTTCGCGCGCGCGCAGGGTGCGCAGTTCGGCGAGGGTGAAATCCTCCGTAAACCATCCGACCATCTGGATGCCGTCGATCGTCTTGCTGGTCTTGCGGTCGGCAAACTCCGGGTGGTCGGCGACATCGGTAGTGCCGCTGATCTCATTCTCATGCCGGGCGACGAGGACCCCGTCCTTCGTCAGGACCAGGTCCGGCTCGATATAGTCGGCGCCCTGGTCGATCGCCCGCTCATAGGCGGCGAGCGTATGTTCGGGCCGTTCGCCGCTGGCGCCGCGATGGGCGATCAGGATCGGTTCGGCAGCCGAGGCCGACGGGGCGACGGAAAGGGGGATGAGGCTCATGAGCAGGATCGCCCCGATGCGCGCCAGCCCCCGTCCGATCACGCCTTCACGCCCTGCAACGCCTCTTCATAGGTCGTCGCCTTGAAACCGACGATCGTACCCTTGCCGGTGTCGAGGATCGGGCGCTTGATCATCGAGGGGTTGGTGATCATCAGCAGGATCGCCTTGTCCGCGTCGATATGCGCCTTGTCACCGGCGTCGAGCGCCTTGAAAGTCGTGCCGGAGCGGTTGAGGATGGTTTCCCAGCCATGCTCCATCACCCATTCCTCCAGCTTGGCCTTGTCGACGCCCGCGACCTTGTAGTCGTGGAAGCCGTAGGCGACGCGCTCATTGTCCAGCCAGTTGCGGGCCTTCTTGATCGTGTCGCAATTCTTGATGCCGTACATGGTAATCATGATGCTGCGCTCCTGTTACCCTTTGAAGGCGGTGACTTCGATTTCGATCTTCATGTCCGGCTTGACGAGGCCGGCGACGACGCAGCTGGCGGCGGGCCGGATGTCGCCGAACACGGGGCCGGCAATCTCACCCATCACGTCCCAGTAAGCGGCGTCGGTGATATAATAGGTAACGCGCACGACGTCGGAAAAGGCGAAGCCCGCATCCTCCAGCGCCTTGCCGATCACCTTGAGGGCGTTCCTGCCCTGCTCCACCACGCTTTCGGGCATGGTCTTGGTTTCAGGGTCCGTACCGGTGGTACCGGCGACGAAGCACCAGTCGCCCTGGACGACGGCGCGCGAATAGCCGACCTGCGCCTCGAAGGGCGAGCCGGAGGAAATGAGCTGGCGGGGCATGAGGGGGATTCCTGCTGCAGTGCGAAAGGATCGACCGCGCCTTTGCCCCCTTGTCCTGGCGCTGTCCAGCGCTTTCGCCGGAACAGCCGGGCACGCGGGCCGTTGAGGCGGCATCATCCCTTCAATCAAGGAGAGCCGCGATGGACCGCCCTACCCCGGATCGCGAACTGCCCGTTACCGAATCGGACGAGAATGGCGAGCAGGCCGAGGCCGGCACCCAGGCGCAGGATGTCGCCGACGATGCGCGCGCCCGCTCGACCGACCTGGCCGAGGACAGCGAGCGCGGCGGACGAAGCAACCCGGCGCAGATCACGCCCGACGATACCGAGGATCTGGTCGAGAAGATGGAGGCGATGACCCGCTCCGGCCGGATCGACATGGACGCCTATGCCGGCGAGCCGCAGATGGACGACGAAATGGACAGCTATGGCGCGACCGACGATGAGGACGAGGATTGAGGTCAGGCCGCCGCGCTGCCCTCCAGCCCGAAATTGATCATGCCCCGCGCCATGTGGCCGAGCGCTTCGGCCATGGCGTCGCCGATCGCGGGATCGAGATCCTCTTCGCCCGCTATCGCGCAGGCCATGGCGGTCGCCCATTGATCCGCCAGGGCCGGGGTGATCGGGAAGGCGCGATGCAGCGACATGATGCAGGGTCCGCGCTCGAACCAGTCGCGCGGACCGCCCAGCCAGCCGCACAGGAACCGGGTGAGGCCGTGGCGCACGGCGGTCAGGTCCGCCGCATGGATGGCGCGCAACGCCGCATAGGCCGCGTCCTGTTCGATCAGGTCGTAGAAGCGGTGCGCGATGGCGCGGACCACCGGCTCGCCGCCGATGCGGGCATAGGGGCTGGGCGGCGCGGCGGCATTCATGAAATCGGCTCCGTTTCGGATGGTCCCGTCACAGCATGGCAGGCCGCGTCGGAGCGGCATTGACATGCGTCAAATCGTTGCGCCGCCGGATCGGCGGGAAGCTGGAGCGGCTTTAACGGGCTGTTTGCCAACGGGCCGTTAGCATGGCGGCATGGCAAGACGAGAGACAGGTCGGCAGGCGCCGTCGCGCAAGGGCAGGGTGCAGCAGGCCTGGCTGGCTCAGGCGCGGAGCGGCGGCCAGAGCGCGCGATACCAGCGGCCACGGCGAAGCAAGGGTTTCAGCGGTCCCGCGCTGATCTACACCTTGTGCCTGGGCTTGCTGCTGGGCTGGTACGGGCCGGGCTGGGTCGAACGGATCGACGAGGCCGGGGTGCATGTCCCGACGCTGCGCCTGCCCGGCGACATCCATCTCCCCGGCACCCGCTCCACCCAGGCCCGATCCGCCGACCTGCTGTCGGCCGATTTCGGTTTCTGCCATAGGGGCGGTGGAACCAACTGCGTGGTCGACGGCGACACATTCTGGTTCCGGGGCGAGAAATATCGCGTCGCCGACATCGACACCCCCGAGACCCATGGGCCGCGCTGCGCGGCGGAAGGCGAACTGGGCGCGCAGGCGACGCGGCGCTTGCAGGCTCTGATGAACGCAGGCCCGTTCTCGCTGGAGAGCGGCGATCGCGACACAGACCGCTATGGCCGCGCGCTGCGCGTGGTGACGCGGGAGGGCGAATCGATCGGCGGCATGATGGTCGCCGAAGGGCTGGCCCGCAGCTGGGACGGCAGCCGCCATCCCTGGTGCTAGCGCCGATCGACATTCAGCCCTGACGGGCTGCAAATTATGGGAACCGGTTTTCACATTGAGCGATAGCTCTGGTAAGTCGCGCCTTCCCGTATATCGGACTGAATGCAACGCAGTCTCGAATGGAATGATGTCGAGCGACCTGTGTGGCCCCAGGCGCGATCAGGCCTGGCACGAGGACGGGTCGACAGTTCGGGGCTTGCGCCTGCTTCGCCCGGCAGCTTCGGCACGCGCGCCGTTGCGCGGGCGGATGACATGGCATGACCGGAACGCGCGACCGCAAGTCTCGGCCCGCGGGCTCCGGCTTTTTGGTGACGCATCACTGTTTCGGACGATGCGCCTAGTCAGCGGATCAGCGGCAGCTGACCCCGCCACGGTCGATCTCGCGGCCCAGCAATGCGCCCGCGCCGCCGCCGATCAGGATGCCAGCGATGTTGGACTGGCCGCGATCGATCTGGCTGCCGAGCAGGCCGCCGATCGCCGCGCCGACGATCAGGCCGGTGGTGCCATCCGACCGGCGGCAATAATAGCGGTCGTCATAGCCGCGATAGATGCGGGTGCGGCGATCGACGCGGATCGGGGCATAGCCGTCGCGATAATAGCGGTCCGGCCGATAATAGCGGCCATAGCGCGGATCGGGCCGGTTATAGTCATAGGCGTAGACGACGCGGCCGGGACGGCGATAATCGTCGCGGCGGCTCTGGCGCCAGTCGCGATCGACATGCTTGCCACCATGCTTCCAGTCGCCCCGGCCATGACCGGGATTGCCATGGCGACCATGGCCGCGGCCGTTGCCGGGATCGGCAAAGGCCGGGGTCGCGACGATGCCGGTCAGCGTCATCGCGCCGAGCGAAAAGGCCGCGATGGCCTGTTTCAGCGAAAAACTCATGGGTGAGGCTCCTTCCCTCGATAATGATAATCGATCGTAGAACCCATGGGCGTGACAAATGTTGCATGAACGGAACAAAACCGGCCGTTCAGCCGGGGGACAGGCGGCGAGCGCGGACAAATGGCGGGGCGGATCGGTAATCGGGCGGGCGGTGACGATGACTGCGTGCGCGCCAAAAATCGGGAGCATGGATCGGAAGCAGCGATTAGGTAGCCATCCCACCTCCCGCGCCTTCCGGGGCCGAGAAAGTGACCGGACTCGTCAGCACGACGCGATCCAGTCGGGCGTCATTCTGGCAGCGATGGCAATAGGCGTGGTCGAAGGCCACGCCCAATAGCCAGTCCTGCGCCTCCACATTCCATTCCGCCCATGCGTCGCGGGTGACATGATCGCTACCACAGACGTGGCAGATATAGGCGTGTCGGACAGAGGCGGGGTGAGGTGTGGCTGGCTCGGTCATGCGGTGAGCATAAACGCGACTTGCGCCGTTTTGGCGGGATGTTGATCCGTTATGGACACATCGCCCTGCGTCTTGCGGGCGCAGGCGCATCCTCGCTCCCGATCAACCGAAAGGCGGCACCGTCACGGCGGAGCCGCCTTTCGCTTTTCTCTTCACTCCGCCGCGATGCCGGCAGCCTTGAACATGTCGGGGCCTTCATCGTCGGCGTTGGCGGCGGCGTCGCCCTTGACCTTCTGACGGCGGTCGAAGGCGTCCCAGACGTCGTTCCACTGGCCGCGGGTCGCCGCCTTCGAATATTCGGTCGCGCGGGTTTCGAAGAAATTGGCGTGCTCCACGCCGTTCAGCAGCGGGGTCAGCCAGGGCAGCGGATGCTCGTCGATCATGTAGATGGGTTTCAGGCCCAGCTGCCCCAGGCGCCAGTCGGCGATGTAGCGGACATATTTCTTGATGTCCTTGGGCGTCATGCCCGGCACCGGACCCATTTCGAACACCAGGTCGACGAAGGCGTCCTCGATGCGGACGGTCTTCTGGCACATGTCCATGATGTCGTCCTTGACCGATGCGGTCAGGCAGTCGCGTTCCTTCACGAAGGCGTGGAACAGGCGGATGATGCCTTCGCAATGCAGCGTCTCGTCGCGGACCGACCAGCTGACGATCTGGCCCATGCCCTTCATCTTGTTGAAGCGCGGGAAGTTCATCAGCATGGCGAAGCTGGCGAAGAGCTGGAGCCCTTCGGTGAAGCCGCCGAACATGGCCAGCGTCTTGGCGATGTCCTCGTCCGTGTCGACGCCGAACTGCTGCAGATAGTCGTGTTTGTCCTTCATCTCCTTATACTGCATGAAGGCGCTATATTCGCTCTCGGGCATCCCGATCGTGTCGAGCAGGTGCGAGTAGGCGGCGATGTGGACGGTTTCCATGTTGCTGAACGCGGTCAGCATCATCTTGACCTCGGTCGGCTTGAACACGCGGCCATATTTCTCGTGGTAGCAATCCTGCACCTCGACGTCGGCCTGGGTGAAGAAGCGGAAAATCTGGGTCAGCAGGTTGCGCTCATGGTCGCTGAGCTTCTGCGCCCAGTCGCGGCAATCCTCGCCCAAGGGCACTTCCTCGGGCAGCCAGTGGAGCTGCTGCTGGCGCTTCCAATATTCATAGGCCCAAGGATATTCGAAGGGCTTGTAGACCTTGCTGGCTTGAAGAAGGGGCATGGTGGGTTACTCCGCGAAATCTGTTCTTCCCCTCTCCCACCGGGAGAGGGAGGGGCCCGCGCCGTCAGGCGTGGGAGGGTGAGGGCGAAAGGCGCGCCGCGATGACCGCTACGACGCCGTCGATATTGTCCATGACTTCATGGTTCCAGAAACGCAGGACTTGGTAGCCCTGCGCCTCGAAATAGCCGGTGCGGTCAGCATCCTGTTCGATGCTGTTCGCATGGGTCGCGCCGTCGACCTCGACGACCAGTCCAGCCGAGAAGCAGAGGAAATCCGCGACATAGGCACCGTGCGGCACCTGACGGCGAAACTTCACACCGGCGAGTTTTTCGCGCAGCGCGACCCAGAGGCGCTTTTCCGCATCGGTGGCGTTGCGGCGCAGGGTGCGGGCGCGAGCCACTGACCCCGAAGGAAGATCGCGATAGTTGCGCATCATCCTCACCCTTCCGCCGCTGCGCGGCTCCCTCCCTCTCCTGAAAGGAGAGGGAATTACAACCTTACTGACAGGCAAGACACTCGTCATAGTCGGTGGTCTCGCCGATTTCGAACTTGGGCGCGTCGATCGTGTTGTCGGCTTCCACGCCACCGGCGAAGCCCGCGCGCTGGACCGATTTCGACCGCAGATAATAGAGCGACTTGATGCCCAGTTCCCAGGCGCGGAAGTGGAGCATGAGCAGATCCCATTTCTCCACGTCGGCCGGAATGAAGAGATTGAGCGACTGCGCCTGGTCGATATAGGGGGTGCGATCCGCCGCGAGTTCGAGCAGCCAGCGCTGGTCGATCTCGAAGCTGGTCTTGAACACATCCTTTTCTTCCGGGGTCAGGAAGTCGAGATGCTGGACCGATCCGCCCTTTTCCAGGATCGAGTTCCACACGGCCGTGCTGTCCTTGGCCTTGGCGACCAGCAGCTTTTCCAGATAGGGATTCTTGACCGCGAAGCTGCCCGACAGCGTCTTGTGGGTGTAGATATTGGCCGGGATCGGCTCGATGCAGGCCGATGCGCCGCCGCAGATGATGCTGATCGACGCGGTGGGCGCGATCGCCATCTTGCAGCTGAACCGCTCCATCACGCCCTGGTCTGCGGCGTCCGGGCACGGCCCGCGCTCCTGCGCCAGCATCATCGACGCCTCGTTCACCTTGGCGTTGATATGCTTGAAGATGCGCAGATTCCACGATTTGGCCATGGCGCCTTCGAACGGAATGTTGCGCGCCTGGAGGAAGCTGTGGAAGCCCATGACGCCCAGGCCGACCGAGCGTTCGCGCATGGCGCTATATTTGGCGCGCGCCATTTCCGGCGGGGCGCGGTCGATATAGTCCTGCAGCACATTGTCGAGGAAGCGCATGATGTCTTCCGCGAAGGTCGGATGATCCTTCCACTCGTCCCAGGTTTCCAGGTTCATGGAGGAGAGGCAGCAGACCGCCGTGCGATCATTGCCGAGATGGTCGCGACCCGTCGGCAGGGTGATTTCGGAGCAGAGGTTGGAGGTCGAGACCTTCAGCCCCAGGTCGCGGTGATGCTTGGGCATCATCCGGTTCACCGTGTCGTTGAAGACGATGTACGGCTCGCCGGTGGCCAGGCGCACTTCGACCAGCTTCTGGAACAGGGCGCGGGCGTTGACGGTGCCACGGACCGACTGATCCTTGGGGCTGCGCAGGTGGAATTCGGCGCCGTCGCGCACCGCCTCCATGAACTCGTCGGTCAGCAGCACGCCATGGTGCAGGTTCAGCGCCTTGCGGTTGAAGTCGCCGCTGGTCTTGCGGATTTCCAGAAACTCCTCGATCTCCGGGTGGGAGATGTCGAGATAGCAGGCGGCAGAGCCACGGCGCAGGCTGCCCTGGCTGATCGCGAGAGTCAGCGAATCCATCACCCGGACGAAGGGGATGATGCCGCTGGTCTTGCCGTTGAGGCCGACCGGCTCGCCGATGCCGCGGACATTGCCCCAATAGGTGCCGATGCCGCCGCCGCGCGAGGCGAGCCAGACATTCTCGTTCCAGGTGTTGACGATGCCTTCCAGGCTGTCGTCCACCGAATTGAGATAGCAGCTGATCGGCAGGCCACGCCCGGTGCCGCCATTAGACAGGACAGGCGTCGCCGGCATGAACCAGAGCTTCGAGATATAGTCATAGACGCGCTGTGCGTGGGGCGCATCGTCCGCATAGGCGGCCGCGACGCGCGCGAAGAGATCCTGGTAGGATTCGCCGGGCAGCAGATAGCGGTCGTTCAGCGTATCCTTGCCGAATTCGGTCAGCAGCGCATCGCGCGACGCGTCGGTCGTGACGTGGAAACGCCGCGCCTGCACCGCGGAGGAGGAAAGGGGCTCCGAGGACAGGGGCTCGGCCGCCGGGGCGGGCGCGGGCTTGTTCGTCTCGATCGCTGCTTCCAATATTTCGTCCATCACCGTCGCCACGTCGCCAGCACCTGTCTGTTCACTGTCCCGAAAATCCATTGCGAGTCCCCAATGTTCCTGTTCCGTTCGATTCGGTCAAGCCGGGGTGCGAGCAAGCGCACATCCTAGCATGAACCGCACCGCGCAGGCACGGAAATGGGCCCAACCGGGCGGATCGCGGGGGCGAAAACGCCCCTGCGCCGGAAAAGCATCCGGCGACACGATCACAACCTGTTGGGGAACCCCCGTTAACCCGATACAAGGGATAGTGCCACAGCCGCTTTCAGGCGCAAGAGGGTAAATGACGTTTCGGCGACTCTGTTTGCCGCTGATCCGATTCATTTCATCGCCGCTCCGGCACGCCGCATCGCAGCGACGCGCGGACTTTCCTTTGCTCCGCAAAAGGCAAGGGGGAGGATGGCGGAGATAAAATAAATTTGGCTTGCCACGCAAATGCGTAGGGGGCGGTTTCGGCCCCGCCGCCACCCGGCCCATCATCGGGCGGCCGCCCGGCGGCAGGCCCGCGCCCCTGCCCGAATCATGCGCGCCAAATCTGGACTCGGGCCCGCAAAGTCCTATAGCCGCGCCTTGCCAGGCGCCGCTGTGCAGAGGCGGGCCGCAAGATAGGGACCAGGGTAGATGACCGTCATCAAGACCGCCGATCTGATCGAGAGCGTCGCCGACGCGCTCCAGTTCATCAGCTATTACCACCCGATGGATTATATCCGCGCGCTGGGCAAAGCCTATGAGGCCGAAGCCAATCCGGCGGCGAAGGACGCCATCGCCCAGATCCTGACCAACAGCCGCATGTGCGCGGAGGGGCATCGCCCGATCTGCCAGGACACCGGCATCGTCAACGTCTTCGTCAAATGGGGCATGGATTGCCGCCTGGACGATAACAGCCGCTCGATGCAGGACGTCATCGACGAGGGCGTGCGCCGCGCCTACCTCAATCCCGAAAATCGCCTGCGCGCGTCGATCCTGAAAGACCCGGCTTTCTCGCGCCAGAACACCAGGGACAACACGCCCTGCGTGCTGAATGTCGAGATGGTGCCGGGCAACAAGGTGATCGTCGACGTCGCCGCCAAGGGCGGCGGTTCGGAAAACAAGACCAAGTTCAAGATGATGAACCCCAGCGATTCGATCGTCGACTGGGTGCTGGAGATGGTGCCGCAGATGGGCGCGGGCTGGTGCCCGCCCGGCATGTTGGGCATCGGCATCGGCGGCACCGCGGAAAAGGCGGTGGCGCTGGCCAAGGAAAGCCTGATGGACCCGATCGACATGGGCGAATTGAAGGCCCGTGGTCCGCAGAACAAGATCGAGGAACTGCGCATCGAGATTTTCGACAAGGTCAATGCGCTGGGCATCGGCGCGCAGGGCCTGGGCGGCCTAGCCACCGTGCTCGACATCAAGATTCACGACTATCCCTGCCATGCGGCGGGCAAGCCGGTGGCGATGATCCCCAATTGCGCCGCCACGCGCCACGCGCATTTCACGCTGGACGGGTCGGGACCGGCCTATCTGGAAGCGCCCAAGCTCAGCGAATGGCCGCAGGTCGACTGGAAGCCGAGCAAGGAAGCGATCCGCGTCGATCTCGACACGCTGACGCCCGAAGTCGTGCAGAGCTGGAAGCATGGCGACCGCCTGCTGCTCAACGGCAAGATGCTGACCGGCCGCGACGCCGCGCACAAGCGGATCGCGGACATGCTGGCCGCCGGGGAACAGCTGCCGGTCGATTTCAAGGGCCGCGTCATCTATTATGTCGGTCCGGTCGACCCGGTGCGTGACGAGGTGGTCGGCCCCGCCGGTCCCACCACCGCGACCCGCATGGACAAGTTCATGGACATGATGCTGGAACAGGGGCTGGCCGCCTGCGTCGGCAAGGCCGAACGCGGCCCGGCGGCGACGGACAGCATCGCCAAGCACAAGAGCGCCTATCTGATGGCGGTCGGCGGCGCGGCCTATCTGGTCGCCCGCGCGATCAAGCAATCCAGGGTCGTCGGCTTCGAGGATCTGGGCATGGAAGCCATCTACGAATTCACCGTGGAGGACATGCCGGTCACCGTGGCCGTCGATAGCGAGGGCCAGAATGTCCACCGCCTCGCCCCGCTGGTGTGGCAGGAAAAGATCAAGCGGGAAGGCCTGCTGGAAAAGGCATGACCTTCCCTTCCTCCCCATCGCAAGATGGGGAGGGCAACCATGTGCGCAGCACAATGCAGGACCGGCGATGCGATCCGGCAAAAGGGCAGAGCCTCGGGCAGGCGCGCAAACTCGGGGGCGCACCCTCCCCGCTTCGCGCGCGGCCGATCAAACTGACTGATCCTGGTCAAGCGCCAGGAACTCCCACCGTCGCCCCGCATTCTCCCCGGCACCCCCTTCCTGCCGGAGCATCCCCTCATGTCCTTTACCCAGCTCGATCCGCCCTTGCCCGTCCATGTGGAAGGCAAGGGCAAGGGCTATGCCTTTGCCGTCATCGACTATGGGCAGGAGCATAATCTGATCTGGGTGACGGGGCTGAGCGATTCCGGGGAAATCTGGTGCGCGCCCAATCCGCTGGTGCGGTTGCAGGGCAACTGGTCCATGGGCCGCGACCTGCCTTATGCGTCGGCCCGGTCCAACGGCGGGACGGCGATCAAGCCGAGCTGACCGGCACGCAGGCGCGCGCCAAGTCCGCACGCCCTTGTCCTGCCGGCGCCTTGCGCTATGTCGCTGCTGCACGGATCGCAGGGAGCAGCATGAACCGCCTCATCAGCATCATCAGAGGCGCGGGCATCGGGCTGCTGTTCCTGGTCATCGCGCTCTGCCTGGCGATCACGCTCGTTCCGCCCTTTCTGGACCGCATCTATCATGACGGGCCGGTCAGCCGCCATTATGACGGCGCTCATTTCTTCAACCCCGACGGCGCGATCGAAACGCCCGCGCCGCCCGGCACCAGCCGGCAGGGCTTCCTCTTCCGCTGGCTGCTGGACGCGGACGACCGGCCGCCCTGGCCCGTCGCCATCGCCGTCAAGCCCAGCCGCCCCGCCCCCTTCGCCGCGCCGCGCGGCATGGTGGCGACCTGGGTCGGCCATGCGACGGTGCTGGTGCAGGCGGCCGGGCTCAACATCCTGGCCGATCCGATCTGGTCCGATCATGCCAGCCCCTTTCCGCCGATCGGGCCGAAACGGATCGCGCGGCCGGGCATCCGTTTCGACGACCTGCCCCGCATCGACCTGGTCATCATCAGCCACAATCATTACGACCATATGGACCTGCCCACGCTGAAACGGCTGTGGGATCGGGACCGGCCGAAGATCGTCACCAGCCTGGGCAACGAGGCGATATTGAAGCGGGAGGGCATCCCCGCGACCGCGCTCGACTGGGGCCAGTCGGTCAGCGGCGCGGCGCTCAACGGGCTGGCGCCCGATGCCGTCATCCAGTGCGGTCATTATGAACATTGCCCCGACTATCGCGTCCATGTGACCCGCAACCATCACTGGAGCAGCCGCTGGGGCGCCGACCGCAACCGCGCGCTCTGGTCCAGCTTCGTCATCGAAACGCGCGCGGGCAACATCTTCTTCGCCGGCGACACCGGCGCGGGCGACATGGGCTGGCCCTATGAGGCCCGGCGGATCGGCCCGATCCGCTTGGCGCTGATCCCGATCGGCGCCTTCCGCTTCTGGAAAGGGCAGATGCAGTCGGACGCCCATCTCGGTCCGATGCAGGCGGTGGAGCTGTTCCGGCGTCTGGGCGCATCGACCGCCATCCCCATCCATTGGGGCACGTTCCGCCTCTCCTACGAACAATGGGACACGCCGCCCCGGATGCTGGAGCTGGCGCTGCGCTGCGAGGGGATAGAGCGGCGGCGCTTCGCCCCCCTGCGGATCGGGCAGTCGCTGCTGGTCCCGACCGTCAGCCCGGTCGTGCCGGGGCGCAGAAAATGCGACGAGCGGGCGATCCGCGCGCTGGAGTGACGCGGCCGGTCAGGAGGGCGAGGGGCAGTCGCCGACCCGACGGCCAGTCAGGTCATGGGTGGTGCGCAGCACCGGCTGTCCACTCTCGGTCTTCGTCATCGTCGATCCGAGCGTCAGCATGTCGGCGGTATAATTGCCCTCTACCGCGATTTCGGAGGTGCCCGCCCCGGCCTTGCAGCTCAGCGTGGCGATCAACCGACCCTTGCGCGCCATCTTGTCCTTGTAAGTGCATTCCGTCCCTTCCGCTCCGACGAGGGCGTTGGGGTCGGGCAGGCCGTCCTTGTCCACGGCGATGCACAGCTTGTCCTCGCTGACCTGCTTCAGCGCTTCCTGATATTCGGCCGGGGTGACGGTGGGGGTATTATAGCCGGTGGTCTTGCGGGTCAGCGCCCATTGCCCCGCCTGCATGACGACGGGCGCCTCCTCGGCCTCCGGCGCGGGCGCGGGATCACTGCCGCAGGCGGCCAGGCCAAGGGTCAACGCCAGCGGCAAGGCCGCCTGCACAGTCATTCGCATATCCTCTCCCTGTGTTCTCGTCACGGAACGGGTGCAGGCTCTACGCCTCGCCCGCAAAGCGCAAGGGGGAATCGGCGCAACCCGCCCCCCCATCATCGCCGGGGCCGGGTGGGTGCGTGGAAATCGGGCGGCTTGCCCCCGACCCAGGCAAGGAAGCGGGCGATGACCGGGTGCGCGCGCAACGCCTGCCGGTCGGTATAGCTCCGCGCCAGTTCGGCATTGGCCAGCGTCGCATGGATGGTGCGGTGGCAGATCGGGTGCAGCGGCACCACGTCGCGCCCGCCCCGGCTCCGGGGCAGCGGATGATGCCACTCGACCCGGCGGCCCATCGGCCGGTCGCAGAGCCAGCAGCGCTCCGACGCGTCAGGTCTCACTGCCCGGCGGGCACTCCGGCCCGATCCACTTGCCCTCCGACCGCGCGGTCATCGCCATAGTCATGCCCTGGGGACCGCCCGCCATCTTCATGTCCATGTCCATGCTATAGTGTTCGGGCGCATAGCGGCCCGACATGGTGGCGTTCATCGTGCCGCCCTCCGACTTGCACGACACCTGTCCCTTGACCGCGCCGTCCTTCGCCTCGAACCCGCCATAGGTGCAATTCCTGTTCTCCTTGCCGGAGAACATCTCACCCCCCGGATTGGCGGCCTCCTCGGGCGTCACGCAATATTTGAGCGAGGTCTGGCTCATCATGCTCTTCATCTGCTCCTTCATCCCCGCCGGCGCGCCGGGCATGGCGGACAGGTCGATATCCTGGATGGTGAAGCGGCCTTCCCACTGGCCGGGCCTGAGCTGGACCTTGTCGACCTGCGCCTTCACCTCCGCCTTGCTCATGGCGTCGGTGGCGGCGATGTCCCCCGGCTTGTCGCCGGGCTTGTCGCCACAGGCGGCCAGCGCGCCCGTCAGAACCGCGAGCATCAAGACTGTCCGGCGCATGATCATCCCTCCCTGCATCCCTGACCGGGCCCGACCATAACAGCGTCGCGCGCCGGTTCAATGACATGGGACACATGCTGCAAATGTTCTTTATTTGTTCTTATCAGGCTGTTATCGGTGTCGTGAAACTTTGGGGCTTTGATTTGCTGGGGCTACTGCTCAACGACATCGGGGGGAGAACTGGCCCACATCGTCGGCGGCGATCCTGATGGCGTCTTTCTCTATGTCGAGATCGGCGACCGGTGGATCGATACGAGCGTCTTCAAGGATGCAGGCGATGTGGTTCGTTCCATACGGAACAGCGACGAGCTTGCGAATCTTCTCTGGGATGCGTGGTACGCCGAGTCCGGGGAAGGTGGGATCAAGCGCTGGTCGATCATGGAATATGACGTCAAAGACAACAAGTGCGACGCCATCTTCGAATATCCCGACGAAGTTGACGTGGAAGTGGTCGATGACTGAACGCCGCCAGGCCGCCCTGCGCGCGCGCTTCGGCGACAAGCCGGTCGTCTATCCGCCACCGCCCAGGGGCGCGTTCGAACTGAAACCCTGACCATCGCGACGCGGATTGCGTCGCCCGCCAAAGACACCATATTCGCCCCCATGTCGATTCAGATCCGCACCACGCTCGATGAACCGGAAACCGGCGCAGGCTTCGTGCCCCATCGCCCCGCCCGCCCTGAAAAAAGCGAGGGTGGCCGGCCCTTCACCCTGGTCAGCGATTATGAGCCGTCGGGGGACCAGCGCACCGCGATCCCCGAACTGGTCGAACAGGCGCTGGCGGGGGAGAAGGACCAGGTGCTGCTCGGCGTCACCGGCTCCGGCAAGACCTTCACCATGGCCAAGGTGATCGAGGCGTTGCAGCGCCCTGCGCTGATCCTGGCGCCCAACAAGATCCTCGCGGCGCAGCTCTATGGGGAGTTCAAGAGCTTCTTCCCCGACAATGCGGTCGAATATTTCGTCAGCTATTACGATTATTACCAGCCCGAAGCCTATGTGCCGCGCTCCGACACTTATATCGAGAAGGAATCGAGCGTTAACGAGAGCATCGACCGGATGCGCCATTCCGCCACCCGCGCGTTGCTGGAGCGGGACGATGTCATCATCGTGGCGTCGGTCTCCTGCCTCTACGGTATCGGATCGGTCGAAACCTATTCGGCGATGACCTTCTCGATGAAGAAGGGCGGGATCGAGGACCAGCGCGAGATCATCCGCAAGCTGGTGGCCCTCCAGTATAAGCGCAATGACGCGGGCTTCGCGCGCGGCAATTTCCGCGTGAAGGGCGACAATCTGGAGATTTTCCCGTCCCACTATGAGGATACCGCCTGGCGCGTCAGCTTCTTCGGCAACGAGATAGAGGAGATCGTCGAATTCGATCCCCTGACCGGCAGGAAGGTCGCCAGCCTCGACTATGTGAAAGTCTTTCCCAACAGCCACCATGTTACCCCCGGCCCGACGCTCAAGCAGGCGATGGAGGCGATCCGCCATGAACTGGCCGAACGGCTCAAGGAACTGGTGGCGGAGGGCAAGCTGCTGGAGGCGCAGCGGCTGGAGCAGCGCACCAATTTCGACCTGGAGATGATCGCCGCGACGGGAAGCTGCGCAGGGATCGAGAATTACAGTCGTTTTCTGACCGGCCGCCTGCCCGGCGAGCCGCCGCCGACCCTGTTCGAATATCTCCCTGAAAATGCCGTGCTGTTCGTGGACGAAAGCCACCAGACCGTGCCGCAGATCGGCGCGATGGCGCGCGGCGACCATCGGCGCAAGATCACGCTGGCCGAATATGGCTTTCGCCTGCCCAGCTGCATCGACAACCGCCCGCTGCGCTTCAACGAATGGGACGCGATGCGGCCGCAGACGGTCAGCGTCTCCGCGACCCCCGGCCCGTGGGAAATGGAGCAGACCGGCGGCGTGTTCAGCGAGCAGGTGATCCGTCCCACCGGACTCATCGACCCGCCGGTCGAGATCAAGCCGGTCGAGGACCAGGTGGACGACCTCATCAACGAATGTCGCAAGGTCGCCGCGCAGGGCTATCGCACGCTCGTCACCACGCTGACCAAGCGCATGGCCGAAGACCTCACCGAATTCATGCACGAGGCCGGGATCAAGGTCCGCTACATGCACAGCGACGTCGAGACGCTGGAGCGCATCGAGCTGATCCGCGACCTCCGGCTCGGCGTCTATGACGTGCTGATCGGCATCAACCTGCTGCGCGAGGGGCTGGACATTCCCGAATGCGGGCTGGTGGCGATCCTGGACGCGGACAAGGAAGGCTTCCTGCGCTCCGAAACCTCGCTGATCCAGACGATCGGCCGCGCGGCCCGCAACGTCGAGGGGCGCGTGATCCTCTATGCCGACCGCATCACCGGCAGCATGGAGCGGGCGCTCAACGAAACCAGCCGCCGCCGCGAGAAGCAGGAAGCCTATAACCGCGAACATGGCATCACGCCGACCACGATCAAGCGCAACATCGGCGACATCATCGCCCATGTCGCGTCCAAGGATCAGGTGACGGTCGACACCGGGCTGGAGGATCGCCCCCACCTCGTCGGCCACAATCTGCGCGCCTATATCGAGGATCTGGAAAAGAAGATGCGCGCCGCCGCCGCCGATCTGGAGTTCGAGGAAGCCGGCCGCATCCGGGACGAGATCCGCAAGCTGGAGGCGGAGGAACTGGGCCTGCCGGCGGAGCAGCAGGTGGCCGCCCCACGCGGCCGCGCGACCGAGGGCAAGCCGGGCACGCGGAAGCTGCGATACGGCAAGGTGCAGAAGAAGTTCGGACGGTAGAGGCGCGCTGGATTCAAGCCTTTCATCATCCCTTGCCTTGAGCCCGGCTCGATCGGCTTCCCCGCTCATGGCAGACGCTCGCCGAGCAGCCCCGGCGCATCATGTCCCTTGGACCGCGACAATGGGCCATGGGTTCTGATTGATGCGCCTTGATATTACAGGGGCACTTCTGGCCGCTGCCGGATCGGATTTCCGTTCGCATGACCTCGTCGACAATCGGCCGGGCCAGTGGGCAACATCAGACGCGCCCCGCTCTCACGCCCCCGGAAAGCCGACCGCCGCCGGGCCTCTCGACCGGGCGGCGCATCGTCGTCCGTGCTCCAGGCTCAGAATTTCTGGCCGAAGCGGATGCCGAAAAATTGCGGCCGGATCGTGAAGGTGCGTGACGATCCCGCGCAGAAGTCGATCGAGCAGAAGGTGTTTTTGGTCAGCTGCCCGCGCTTGTCGAAGGCGTTTTGCAGGAACAGGGTCAGGCTCCAATTGTCCTTCTTGAGGCCGCCGGAAAAGTCGAAGCTGACGAAACCCTTGGTGTTGCCCAGCAAGGCGTTGCTGTCGACATTCAGATCCTGCGTCGCTCCCGTCTGGTAGAGGGCGGCGCCCTGCAGAAAGGCCCGATAGTCGCCGAAATCCGTGTCATAGCGGACCGAGGTCGTGCCCTTGAATTTGGGCTGACGCGGCAGGCGCGTTCCGTCATCGGCAGCGACGGACGGGATCGGCGGGTTCGCGCCGACATCGACGCCGGGCGCGCAACTGGTCAGCTGACTGATCGCGGTTCCTGCGGCGTTGAGCGCGAAATTGCAGAAATCGCCCTTCAGCTTGCCATCATTATAGGCGCCCGATGTCGATATGGTGAAGCGGCCGAGCTTCAGGTCGGCGTCATATTCGATGCCCTTGACCACGGCCTTGCCGGCATTGCCGGTCATGCCCGCACCCTGCGCGCCCGCGACCACCACGCTATACTGGATATTGTTCCATTTCTCGTAATAGACGGCGGCATTGAACCGGAAGACGTTGTTCCAGGTCGTCTTCACGCCCAGTTCGAAATTGGTCAGCGTCTCGGACTCGAACGGCGCCACGTCGACGATCCTGCCAAGGCTGCGGATGCGCAGCGGACGGTTGTAGCCGCCGGGGCGGAAGCCGGTCGAATAGTTGAAATAGACCATCTTGTCGGGCTGGAACTGCCAGTCGAGCGCGATCTTGTGGGTTTCGCCATCCTCCTTGTATCGCCCGGCTCCATCGGCGGCGTTGACGTTGGTGTTGAGGCAGGTCAGGCGCTGCGTGGCCGACAGCGGCGTCGTGCAGCCCACGCCCGCCGCCGATCCCGCTACGCCGGCAAAGCCCTTCACCTTATAGTCGGTCCAGAAATAGCGGATGCCGCCGGTCAGCTTCAGCGTCGGGGTGATGTTGTAATGGCCTTCGGCGAAGACCGCCTTGTCATGATAGAGCTGGTCCTGCTCGACGATGTAGAAGCCGTCGCTCTTCACCGCCTGCGTTCCCAGCAACATCGTGCCGAGCGGATTGCCGTTCGGATTGATGACGTCGCTGGTGTCGAAATAGGGATTGCCGTCGTCATCATAGGCGATGCCGTACATGGCCGGCACGCCGATCAATCCGCCGGGAACATCGCCGCCCCCGGTCGCGGTGTAGCCGGTGATCGTGTCCAGCCCACGAATGGCATAATAGGTGTTCAGCTCATTCTTCTGCCGCTGGTAGAAACCGCCGATAGTCACGTCGAAAGGCCAGTCCTTGGGCGTGCTGATCCGCAATTCCTGGGTGAACTTGTCGCGGTGCGTGTCGGCATGATAATATTGCGTCGGGTCGATCAGCGAACATTGCTGCGACGCGCCCGACCCGGTGCAATTGTCGAAAAATTGCAGATAGCTTTCATAGCCCGGCCCGAACCCGTCATAGGTGACGGTGTAATAGGTATAGTCGTTGAGCGTGCGCGTCCGGCGCTTGAAATAGCCGGTCGCCGAAACGACCTCCCAGTCGCCGATATGCCCGTGGATGCTCATCGCCGCCTGATACCAGCGGTCGTCATTCTTGGTCTGGTCATAGTCATGGACTTCCAGATCGCCGACGCGCGGATCATAGCCGAAATAGCCGCGCGCCACCTGCTTTTGCGCGGTGATCGACGGGTTGAACGACCAGCCGGCGACCGGCTCCCACAAGAGTTGCAGCCGCCCGCCAAATTCCCTGATCGTGTTGTAATCGTCCTTGGCGATGTCGCTATTGTCGAGATTGAGGACGGTGTTGGGGTTGTTGTCGCCCAGATTATAGACCGCCGGCGACCCGTCGTTGAGCAGTCCGTTGTTGGGCGTGTTGTCGATATAGCCGCCTTCGCGCCGATAATAGCCCATGGCGCGCACCGCCAGCGTGTCGCTCAACGGCACGTTGACGAAGGATTCCAGCTGCCCACCGAAATCGCCCTTGCCATATTTATTGGCTTCGACGTCATAGCCGAACTCGAACTTGTCCAGCGTCGGCTTGTTGGTGATCAGGCGGATGGTGCCGGCCAGCGATCCGGCGCCATAGAGCGTACCCTGCGGCCCGGACAGCGCCTCGACACGCTCCATGTCATAGGCATGGATATCGGGCACTTCGGTGCCGGTGATGGGGATGTCGTCCAGATAATAGCCGACCGAGGCATAGGCGCCGCCCGCCGGTACGATGCCGCGGAAGAACGCGGTGTTGCGACCCGGTCCGATGCCCTCGAACGACACCGACGGCAGCAGCGCGGCGAAATCGCTCAGCCCCTTGACCTGCCGTTCCGCCAGCTTTTCCGCGCCCAGCGCCTGCATGGAGATCGGCACCTTCTGGATGCTCTGCGCGCTGCGCGTCGCGGTCACCACGATCTCGCCCAGGCCCTGCTCGTCGCCGGGCGTCGATATGGCCGGATCGACGGCGGCCTGATCGGCCGCTTCGGCGGAAAGGGCCATGCCGGGGGAACCAAGCCCCGCCAGGATGGTGGTCACGCCCAGTATCTTCATCAAATGCGACCGGCGATGAGACTGGCTTTTCATTCTGTTCGACTCCCCCTGTAGAAACGAGCCTCCCGTTTTCCTCTCCCCGTCCACGGTTCGCCCGTGTTGTTATGACGCGTTGCATCATGCCCGGACGGGCACATGCGACCTTGACCTTCGCAAGCACACACAACTCCGCGACCGGAACCTGCAATCGGCCCGGAGCCTGCCGCGGAACCATGCGGCATCCTCGATAAATGCAACTACCCCTTGGACTTCGGTCATTCAGGACGGTTGTCCAGCTTTGATAATGCGACAACGAAAGCAGGAGTCAACAGCTTAGTTGCTCCTTCGTTACACAGATTTCCGGATCATCATTGCGCAGTCGCACAATGCCGGTCATTGTGCGTTCACGAAAGGAAATAGGACAGCCATATGGATGTTGCTCCGCGCGGCGCCGGCCTTGCCACCCGGCCCCTTCCGCTGGACCGGGCGCTCGCCAGTGCGGCGCGGCGGCTCGACACCGACCCGGCCGGCGCGCTGGAGGAGGCCGAAGCGATCCTGCGCCAGGCCCGCGGCCTGCCGCCGGCGGAACTCATCGCCGGCCAGGCGCTGCGACGCCTCGGTCAACCACAGGTCGCACTCGCGCGCCTCGCCACTCTCGCCCGCCGCCAGCCGCGCGTGCCCGCCATCCTGTGGGAACTGGCGCAGGCCGCCAGCGAAGCAGGCGACACCGGCGGCGCCATCGCCGCGCTGGAAGAACTGGCGCGGCAGCAGCCGGGCGTGGCTGGCGGCTGGTTCCTGCTTGCCGCCCAACTGCGCAAGGCCGGCCGCGACGAGCAGGCGTGGCGCGCGGACCTGTCGGGCGTCCATGCCGCCTCGCGCGACCCAACCCTGCTCGAAGCGGCGATGGCGATGAACGAAGGCCGCCTTGACGACGCCGAAGCCCGGCTGGCCGGGCGCGACGATCCCCCCGCCATCCGCCTCGGCGGCGAAATCCAGTGGCGGCGCGGCGACATGAACCAGGCGCTCGCGCTGGTCGAACGCGCCGTGACCCTCGCCCCCGGCTTCGATCTGGCGCGCGATTTCCTTATCCGCCTGCTGCTCCAGAACAACCGCCTGCCCGAAGCGCTGGCCCATGCCGACATACTGACCCAATCCCCGCTCAGGCATCCGGGCTACGACCTCATCAAGGCGTCCGTGCTGGTGCGCCTCGGCGATCAGGAGGGCGCCTGCGCCCTCTATGAAAGGCTGCTGGCGCAAAAGCCCGACCAGCCGCAGGTCTGGCAGAATCTGGGCCATGCGCTCAAGACGCTGGGACGCCAGGCCGACGCCATCCACGCCTACCGGCAGGCCGTGACGCATCAGCCGACCATGGGGGAGGCCTGGTGGAGCCTCGCCAACCTCAAGACGGTGACGCTCGGCGCCGACGACATCGCCACGATGGAAAGCGCGCTTGCGACGTTGGAACCGGACGCCGCCAGCCGACGGGAGGATATATTCCACCTCCATTTCTCGCTGGGCAAGGCGCATGAGGATGCGAAGGCCCACGCCGCCGCCTTCGCCCATTATGACCGGGGCAACCGCCTGCGCCGCGCCATGATCCTGCACGATGCGGACGCCTTCGCCGCCGAGGTGCAGGCGGCGACATCGACATTCACCGCCCCCTTCCTCGCCGAACGGAGCGCAGGCGGATGTCCCGCGGCCGACCCGATCTTCATCGTCGGCCTGCCGCGCGCCGGGTCGACGCTGGTGGAACAGATCCTCGCCAGCCACAGCCAGGTCGAAGGCACGATGGAACTGCCGGAGATGATGATTATCGCCAGCCGGCTCCAATCGCGCGTGGACGAAGGCGAATTTCCCGATTTCCGGGCGATGGTCGCCGCGCTCTCGCCCGCCGACCGGCTGCGCCTGGGCGAGGAATATCTCGACCGCACCCGCATCCACCGCCACAGCGGCACGCCCCATTATATCGACAAGATGCCCAACAATTGGCAGCATGTCGGCCTCATCCATCTCATCCTGCCCAACGCGCGCATCATCGACGCGCGCCGTCATCCGATGGGTTGCTGCTTTTCGGGCTGGAAACAGCATTTCGCGCGCGGTCAGGCCTTCACCTACGATCTCACCGACATCGGCCTCTATTATCGCGCCTATGTCGACCATATGGCGGCCATCGACGCCGCGCTGCCCGGCCGCGTCCATCGCGTCCTCTATGAACGCATGGTCGCCGACACGCCGGGGGAAGTGGCGCGCCTGCTCGACCATCTGCGCCTGCCGTTCGAGGAGGAATGCCTCGCCTTCTGGCGCAACAAGCGGGCGGTCCGCACCGCCAGCTCCGAACAGGTGCGCCAGCCCATCTTCACCGACGGCATCGACCAGTGGCGCAATTTCGCGCCCTGGCTGGGGCCGCTGGAGGAAGCGCTGGGACCGGCGCTTGCCACCTGGTCCGACGCGCCCTGACGCCCGTCACCGCGCCGGCAGCACCCGCGCCCGGCACGCGCCAAAGCCGATCGGCACCGCACCCACCGCTTCGCCGCGCGCGCGCAGCGTCACCTCGTCCCCGTCCTCCAGGAAGGTCCGGGTCTCGCCGGTCGGCAGCGCGATCGGCTCGCGCCCGCCGCTGCTCAGCTCCATCATGCTGCCATAGCCCGCCCGCTCCGGCGCAGAGATGGTGCCGGTGCCGAGCAGATCGCCCGGCTGGAGGTTGCAGCCGTTTGATGCATGGTGCGTCACGATCTGCTGCACCGTCCAATACATGTTGCTCGCCGGTCCCCGGCTCAGCCGCAGCGGCGCCAGCCCCGCGTCGCGCATCGCCGCGCTGGTCAGTTCCACTTCCAGCACCAGCCCCAGCGCGCCACGCGCCTGGTCGTCCGCGTCGCCCAGATAGGCCAGAGGCGCGGGATCGCCCTCCGGTCGCGCCGGCTGGGCGATGCGGAATGGCGCGAGCGCTTCGGGCGTCACCACCCAGGGCGAAATGGTCGAATGGAAATTCTTGGCCAGGAACGGTCCCAGCGGCTGATATTCCCAAGCCTGGAAATCGCGCGCGGACCAGTCGTTGAGCAGGCAGAAACCGGCGATATGGTCGGCCGCCTGCGCGATCGGGATCGGCGTGCCAAGATCATTGCCTGGCCCGATCCACACCCCCAGCTCCAGCTCATAGTCGAGCCGCGCCGTCGGACCGAACAGCGGCGCGTCGGCCTCCGGCGGCTTGCGCTGACCGCAAGGGCGCACCAGCGGCTCGCCCGACGGCCGCACCGACGAGGCCCGGCCATGATAGCCGATCGGCACATATTTATAATTGGGCAGCAGGGGATTATCGGGCCGGAACTGGCGGCCGATATTGTTGGCATGATGGATGCCGACATAGAAGTCGGTGTAGTCGCCGATCCGCGCGGGCAGATGCAGCGTGCAGTCCGCCGCGTCATGCAGCATCGGCTCGATCCGCGCGCGATGAGCCTGATCGGACAGCAGGTCGCTCAGTCGGTGCCGCAATGCCCCGCGTTCCGCCGCCGGCAGCGCCATCAGCCCGTTCAGCGTTTCGCCCGCGCACAGCGGCGCGACGTCGGCGGGCAGCAGGCCCTCGCGCGCGCAGGCGACCAGGTCTAGGATCGCGTCGCCGATCGCCACTCCGGCGCGCGGATGCGTCCCCTCGGTCGAGAAGATGCCAAAGGGCAGGTTCTGCACCGGAAAATCGCCATGGCCCTGCGCGCTCGCGACCCAGCTGGTCCGCCTGGGGGCGTGCGTCGCGTCGATCGTCCACCAGCTCATCGTGGCAGCTCCGCCTTGGGGAAACCCTGCCAGCAATCGTCATAGTCATCCTGCAACAACGGCGTCTCCATCGCCCAGCGCGTCGGGCGCAGGGGGTATCGGCTCTCGATCATGAAGGCCATCGTCTCCTCTATCCTCTGTGGCGCCAACGTCGCCATGCTTGCCTTGCGCCAGCTGTCCACGTCCGGCCCATGCGCGCCCATCATATTGTGCAGGCTCCCGCCGCCGGGCGCAAAGCCGCCCGCCTTGGCGTCATAGGCGCCATGCAGCAGCCCCATATATTCGCTCATGATATTGCGGTGAAACCAGGGCGGCCGGAAACTGTCCTCCGCCACCATCCAGCGCGGCGGGAAGATCACGAAGTCGGCATTTGCGGTGCCGGGCGTGTCGCTGGGACTGGTCAGCACGGTGAAGATGGACGGGTCGGGATGGTCGAAACTCACCGTCCCCATGACGTTGAAGCGGGACAGGTCATAGCGCCAGGGCGCCAGATTGCCGTGCCACGCCACCACGTCGAACGGGCTATGGTCCAGCGCGCTCGTCCAGAGCGCCCCCATATATTTCTGCACGACCTCCGTCCGTCGCTCGACATCCTCGAACGCCGCGCCCGGCGTCTCGAAATCGCGGGCATTGGCAAGCCCATTGGACCCGATCGGCCCCAGTTCGGGCAGGCGGAACAGCGCGCCATGATTTTCGCAGACATAGCCGCGCGCCGCCCCGTCGGGCAGTTCGACGCGGAAACGCACCCCGCGCGGCACCAGCGCCACCTGCAAGGGCGCTACATCCATCACCCCCATTTCGGTGACGATGCGCAGCGCGCCCTGCTGCGGCAGGATCAGCATCTCGCCATCGGCGGAAAAGAAGGCGCGATCGACCATCGACCGGCTCGCGGCATAGAGATGGATGGCGCAGCCGGCGCCCGCCGCCACATCGCCATTGCCCGCGACCGTCACCAGCCCGTCGATAAAATCCACACCCTCCCCCGCCGCGTCGGG
Organism: Sphingobium sp. TCM1; assembly: GCF_001650725.1. Taxonomy (GTDB): domain Bacteria; phylum Pseudomonadota; class Alphaproteobacteria; order Sphingomonadales; family Sphingomonadaceae; genus Sphingobium. The sequence continues at coordinate 230,996 of NZ_LXVX01000039.1, forward strand.
CAGCGGGTTCCAGCGCAGCCGGTTGGGCGAAGGCGGCGCCTCGTCGAACGGCGCCGACCGGATCGATGTCTCACGCCCATAGGGCCGGAACGGCGGATGCCCCGCGCTCGGCCGCATCCGGTAGAGCCAGCTGCGCCGGTTCTCCGCGCGCGGCGCGGTGAAGGCCGTGCCCGACAGCTGCTCGGCATAGAGGCCGAAGGCGGGCTGCTGCGGCGAATTGCGCCCCTGCGGCAACGCGCCCGCCACCGCCTCGCTGGCATGATGATTGGCGAAGCCGGAGAGATAGGGTCCGGGGGAACAGGCCATGTCGCCGCCTCGCCTACGCATCCACCGTCACGACGCCGCGCCGGATCTGGTCCAGTTCGATGCTTTCGAACAGCGCCTGGAAATTGCCGTTGCCAAAGCCCTCATTGCCCTTGCGCTGGATGATCTCGAAGAAGATCGGCCCGAACATGTTTTCGGTGAATATCTGCAACAATATCCCCTCCCGCTCGACATCGCCGTCGATCAGGATGCGGTTCTTCCTCAGCCGCTCCAGATCCTCGCCATGGCCGGGCACGCGCTTGTCGACCAGCTCATAATAGGTCTCGATCGTGTCCTGGAGCCGCACGCCGCGCGCCCGCAGCCGCTCGACCGTATCGTAAATGTCGTCGGTGGTCAGCGCCAGATGCTGGATGCCCTCGCCATGATAGTCGCGGATGAACTCCTCGATCTGGCTCCTGTCGTCCTGGCTCTCGTTGAGCGGGATGCGGATCGCCCGGTCCGGCGCGATCATCGCCTGGCTGGTGAGGCCGGTCGCCTTGCCCTTGATGTCGAAGAATTTCTGCTCCTCGAAGCCGAAAAGGGTGCGGTAGAATTCGCTCCACACCCGCATCTGCCCGCGCCGGACATTGTGGGTCAGATGGTCGAGCAGGTCGAGGCCGACATTGTTCGCCGCCTCCTTTTCCCGCCAGCCGGGAAACTCGGCCCAGTCGGCATAGGGATCGCCCCCGTCCGGCATGAAATAGAGATAGGCGCCGCCAATCCCCTCGATGACGGTGTCGTCCTCCTCGGTCGCCTTCGCGCCATTGTCCAACGCCCATTTGAGCGCCGCTTCGGGGTTCGCCACGCGAAAGGCCATGGCGCTCGCCGACGGCCCGTGCACGCCCCGGAACGCCGCCACGCGGCCGGCATCGTCGCGGTTCAGCATCAGGTTGATCCGCCCCTGCTTGTAGCGGGTGATGTTCTTCACCGGATGACGGTGCGTCGCGGTAAAGCCCAGCTGTTCGAACTGCGCCGCCATCGCCTCCGGGTCGGGGGAGGTGAACTCGACAAACTCGAACCCGTTGAGGCCCAGAGGATTGGCGGGCGGATTATCGGCGGTCATGAAAGCTCCTCTTCCTTCTTCTGTGCATAGGCCTGGGTGCCGCGCGTCAGCACGCGGTCGCCCGGCAGGATGGCGTCGGTGTCGAGATCGGGCAGCCCCGCCAGATCGGCATAGAGCGGCGCGAAGTCGGCACCGGTCGTCTGCGCCAGCAGCTGCTCGAAACTGTCGATCACGAAATAGCTCTGCTGGAAATCGTCGATCCGGTAGCGGGTACGCATGATGCGCTTGAGATCGAAACCGATCCGGTTGGGGGACGGATCTTCCAGCGCGAAATGCGATTCGGCGTTGGAGGAGACGATCCCCGCGCCATAGAGGCGCAGCCCTTGCGGAGTGTCGATCAGCCCGAACTCGACCGTATACCAATAGAGCCGCGCCAGCTTCTCGATCGCGCCCAGCCCGTCCGCGCGCAGCCCGCCCCGGCCATAGGCCTGCATATAGTCGGCAAAGACCGGGTTCGCGAGCAGCGGCACATGGCCGAACACGTCATGGAAGATGTCCGGCTCCTCCAGATAATCTTCCTGGCTCGGCGTGCGGATGAAACGCCCGGCGGGAAAGCGGCGATTGGCAAGATGATCGAAGAAGAGCCGATCGGGCACCAGCCCCGGCACCGCGACCACCTGCCACCCCGTCGCCGGCATCAGCCGTTCGTTGAGCGCGCGGAAATCGGGAATGCCCGGCCGGTCCATGCGCAATATGTCGAGCCCCGCCAGAAATTCGGGGACGACCCGCCCTTCCAGCATGTGCGCCTGCCGTTCGAACAGCCGGTCCCACATGGCATGGTCGGCCGCGTCATAGCGGTCCCAGTCCTGCGGGATGGTCCAGTCCTCCGCCGCGTGGGCGGGACGATCGGCTGCGTCCTTCTCCATGACCGGGATGGTCGCAAAGAATCCCTGAAAATGCTTTTCAAAATGATGAAATCACGCCTGATGATCGACTATATCTTTCATGATATACAAATTTTATGACCGATCTTCTCACGCTCGATGCACTCGACCGCCGCATCCTGACCGAGCTTCAGCGCGACGCGACGCTCAGCAATGCCGACCTCGCCGAACGGGTGGGCAGCACCGGCCCCTCCTGCTGGCGCCGCGTCCGCGCGCTTCAGGAACAGGGCATATTGCGCCGCGCTGTCTGGCTCGCCGACCCGCGCGGGCTGGGCCAGGGCGTCACCGTCCTTTGCCATGTCCGCATGAAGGAATTTTCGGGCGAGGCCATCGCCGCCTTCGAGCATTTCGTGCGCGGGCACGAACAGGTGATGGAATGCTATTCGATGTCGGGCGAGTGGGACTATCTGCTGCGCGTCGTCGCGTCGGACGTCGCCGACTATGAGCATTTCCTGATGCGTACCCTGCTCAAACATCCTTCGGTGGCGGGCGCCTCGTCCCAGTTCGCCCTCTCCACCACCAAATATGAAACCGCCCTGCCGGTCCGGTAACTCCGGTAACGGAGCAGCCGCGCCGGACGCGCTCCCGCCACGCCACGCCCATTTTCTCCTTGCTCCCACGACGTTACCATGCACAAAGCTTGCCAATCGCCCTTGGGCTGCCAATTTACCCCCGCGAGCCTCCATGGCGCGTAAGGAATGACAGGATGCACGACGTGACGACCCAGGACCGGCCGAACCCGGCCTATCCCCCAGCGCCCCAGGAAGTGGGCGACGGCCTGTCGGTCATCTCGATCGCCAAAAGCTATGACAAGCGCGTCGTTCTGTCCGATGTCTCGCTGACCGTGGGCAAGGGCGAGGTGGTCGGCCTGCTCGGCCCCAACGGCGCGGGCAAGACGACCTGCTTCTATTCGGTGATGGGCCTCGTCCGCCCCGATCGCGGCCGCATCGTGCTCGACGGGCAGGACATCACCGGCCTGCCCATGTATCGCCGCGCGATCCTGGGGCTGGGCTATCTGCCCCAGGAAACCTCGATTTTCCGGGGCCTCAGCGTCGCGCAGAATATCGGCGCGGTGCTGGAACTGGCGGAGCCGGACAAGTATGCGCGGGCCGCCCGGCTCGAACAGCTGCTCGACGAATTCGGCCTCACCCGCTTGAGGGATTCGTCCGCCATGGCGCTGTCGGGCGGTGAACGCCGCCGCTGCGAGATCGCCCGCGCGCTGGCCGCCAATCCCTCGATCGTCCTGCTCGACGAGCCGTTCGCTGGCATCGACCCGCTCTCGATCGCCGACATTCGTGACCTGGTGAAGGATTTGAAGACGCGCGGCATCGGCGTTCTCATCACCGACCATAATGTCCGCGAGACGCTGGAAATCGTCGACCGGGCCTGCATCATCTATGGTGGTCAGGTGCTCTTTGCCGGCAACCCGACCGAACTGGTCGCCAATGCCGACGTCCGCCGCCTTTATCTGGGCGAGAATTTCCAGTTGTAAGATGCGAGGGGGCGCTCCTTTCATGCCGCACCGGCTCGCACCCCCACCCGGTCGTTCCATGTCAGTAGCCTATGGGCGGCCGGGTGGGGATGGGGGCCGGTGCGGCTCCCAAATGCGCCCTTACGCGCATTTTGGCGAAAGAGAACGATAATGGCGCTCGGCCCACGCCTCGACATCCGCCAGAGCCAGTCTCTGGTGATGACGCCGCAGCTCCAGCAGGCGATCAAGCTGCTGGCGCTCTCCAACCTGGAGATCGAGGCGTTCGTCGCGGGCGAGCTGGAAAAGAACCCGCTGCTCGAAACCGGCGGCGATGACGCAATGCCCGCGCCCGACGGCATCGACCGCGACCTGGACCGTCCCGCGCTCGCCGCCGAAACCGGCGCCAGTGACGATCTGATCGCGCAGGGGCTGGGCGGCGCGGACAGCCCGCTCGATGTCGACCATGGCGCCGACATCTTCATCGACGATGGCCCCGGCGACCGCATGGCAGGCGAAGCCGGGCCGATGGGAGGCGCGGGCGGCGGCGGCATGGACGCGCTCTCGGGCGGCTATGGCGACGAAGCGCCCGACTTCGACAGCTTCGCCGCGCCCGACGCGAGCCTCCAGGAACATCTGATGGACCAGGCGCGCGCCGCCCTGTCGGGCATGGACCTGCTCATCGCCAGCCAGCTGATCGGCCAGATCAGCGAGGCGGGCTATCTGGAGGCGAACCTGCTGGCCACCGCCCATGGCCTGGGCGTGCCGCTCCATGATGTGGAGCGGGTGCTGGGCGTCATCCACAGCTTCGATCCCACCGGCGTGGGCGCGCGCTCGCTCGCCGAATGCCTCGCGCTCCAGGCGAAGGAGGCGGACCGCCACGATCCCTGCATGGCGCGGCTGCTCGCCAATCTCGACCTGCTCGCCAGGGGCGCCCTGCCGCAGCTGCGCCGCATCTGCGGCGTGGACGAGGAGGACATGGCCGACATGATCGCCGAATTGCGCGGCTATGATCCCAAGCCCGGCCTGCGCTTTTCCGGCGATCGCGCGGCCCCGGTGACGCCGGACCTGTTCGTGCGCGCCACCCGCGACGGCTGGGCGATCGAGATCAACAACGCCACATTGCCTCGCCTGCTCATCAACCGCAGCTATTATATCGAGCTGTCCACGGGCAAGCAGGACAAGGCCGGCAAGGCCTGGCTCGCCGACTGCCTCGCCAGCGCCAACTGGCTGGTGAAGGCGCTCGACCAGCGGCAGAAGACGATCATCAAGGTGGCGAGCGAGATATTGCGCCAGCAGGAGGCGTTCTTCCACCAAGGCGTCGCGCACTTGAAGCCGTTGACGCTCAAGGCCGTGGCCGACGCGATCGGGATGCACGAATCCACAGTCAGCCGCGTCACCTCCAACAAATATCTGGCCTGCCCGCGCGGCCTCTACGAACTCAAATATTTCTTCACCAGCGGCGTTGCGGCGTCGGGCGGCGATGGCGGATCGGTTTCGGCCGAAGCGGTGAAAAGCCACATCAAGGCGCTGATCGCCGCCGAAGACCCGCAGGCGATCCTGTCCGACGACACGTTGGTCGACCTGCTCCGCGCCAAGGGCATGGACATCGCCCGCCGCACCGTCGCCAAATATCGCGAGGCCATGGGCATCGGCTCGTCGGTGCAGCGCCGGCGGCAGAAGGCGCTCAAGGGCAAGGCAGCCTGAAACGGTACGCGGTCGGGCACCGGGGACGGGCCGGCAACGGACATGGCCGATGCGGGTTGGAAAGCGGGCTGGCGGTTTCGCGCGACGCTTCACCGTAAAAATCCAGTCCACGACAGCATCACGCCAGGCTTTCAATGTTGGATTTTCTCTGATTTATCCTTGGGGATGAATGAGCCGCCTGCTTCGCCTGCTATCGGGACAGCCGTGACCCTGGCGGCGCGTCCCTGGCGCGCAGACGTGACTCGGGGGACGCGTCCGCGACGCGCGGGCGTGACCGGGATGACGCGCAGGCGTCGCGTCGCTGGCGCGTTGTCCGCGCATCGCCTCCGCTTTTCCGCCAAAAACGCCGCCGATCGCCCCGGAAAAATTCCCTGCGACACCGTGAACTTCGGCGCGATCACCAACCGTGACCTCCTATTCCCGAAATTGCGTCGTCTATCACCCGGCGCCCGGCTTGACCCTGCCCGCCCCAGCGGCAAAAGCAGCCGCCAACGCCAGTCTCAAGGATCGCCCATGTCCGTCGCCTATCTGAACGGCAGCTACCTGCCGCTGGACGAAGTCCGCATCTCGCCGCTCGATCGCGGTTTCCTCTTCGCCGACGGCATCTATGAAGTCGCCGCCGTGATTGACGGCAAGCTGGTCGACAGCGCCAGCCACCTCGCCCGGCTGGATCGGTCGACGGCCGCCATCGGCATCGCCCTGCCGATGACGCTGGCAGCGATCGAGGCGGCGCAGCAGGAACTCGTCGCCCGCAACGCACTGACCGAAGGGCTGGTCTATCTCCAGATCACCCGCGGCGCCGATACGACCCGCGACTTCATCGCCCCCGCCGGCCTGCAACCGACCCTGTTCATGTTCGTGCAGGACAGGCCCTTCCTCGACACCCCCGCCGTCCGGACCGGCATCGCCGTCGCCACCATGCCCGACCAGCGCTGGGCGCGGCGCGACATCAAGAGCGTGGGCCTGCTCGCCCAGGCCATGGCCAAGCAGGCCGCGCGCGACGCCGGCGCGCAGGAGGCCTGGATGGTCGAGGACGGCTTCGTCACCGAAGGCGCCTCCTCCACCGCCTTCATCGTCACCGACGAAGGCATCATCACCCGCCCCTACAGCCAGGCGGTGCTGGCGGGCTGCACCGGGTCGGCGCTCGCCGCGCTGGCGGAGGAGAGCGGCCTCTCCGTCATCCGCCGCCCCTTCACCGTGGCCGAGGCGCTCGCCGCAAGGGAAGCCTTCATCACCAGCGCGTCGACCCTCTGCCAGTCGGTGGTCATGATCGACGGGCAGACGATCGGCGACGGCGCGCCCGGCCCGATCGCGATGCGGCTGCGCGCCCTCTATATCGATTTCGCGCGCGCCACGGGCGTGTAACGATTGACTCCATAATGGATGAATAAGCGCCCAGGCCCGACCGGATGGGGCACTTCCTCCAAAGCGGGCGAACAATGAAGCCAGGTCGGACGAAAATCGGATCGATCCGGGCAAGGCGGCAAGGCGGGCTCCGGGACATGCCGCCAGCTTATGTCCGGAACGGCCGAATATCCGGCTGAACCGATCCGTTCTTGCTTTAGTCTCCGGAACGAAGCTAGAACGGGATTCGGACATGACGGAAGATTTTTCCTACGCCTTGCCTGCCAATGGCGCCTTTGTCGGCGACGCGGAGCCGATCGCAGTGCGGGACGATCGCGCCGGCCTGCTGGTGGTGGGCGACCGGGTGGACCGGGATGACATCCTGCCGGTGGCCGACGCGGCCGGCCTGCGCCTGCTCGGGACGACCAGTCTGGCTGACGCCCCCGCCCGGCTCGATGACCAGACCCATTGCGACACGCTGCTGCTCTTCTGTCCCTCGGCCACCCCCACGCTGGAGCGGCTGCTGGTCCAGGTCGAAACCCAGGCGATCCAGTCGGGCACGGGCGTGATCCTCGTCGCGGGCTGGGACACGGTGGAACTCGCCTTTGCCTGTGTCCGCAGCCCCTATACCCAGTTGCTGTGCGACCCGGACCGCACCGAACTCGCCGCCGCGCTGGTGACGGCGGGCGAGCGCCGGCCGATGCCCGGCCATGTCCATGAGATCGACCGGGAAAGCGCCCGCCTCCAGCAATTGAGCGAGGAAGTGGGCCGCCTCGCCCGCACCATCGACGCGCTGACCCAGCGCAACCGCCTGGCCACGCCCTCCTTCGACCTCGGCCCGCGAATCTCCGACCGGCCGAGCGACTATATCGGTATGCCCGCGCTCGCCCCCATCAGCGCCGCCCCGCGCCCGACGGATGCGCCCGCCATCGCCCCGCAGCAGGTGCGCGACCTGCTCCGCGCGCGCCGCATCCGCGCCGATTTCCTGCCCGGCGACCTGTTCGCCGACCCGGCCTGGGACATGCTGCTCGACCTGCTCGCCGCCCGGCTGGAGCAGGAGCGCGTGTCCGTCTCCAGCCTGTGCATCGCCGCCGCCGTGCCGCCGACCACCGCCTTGCGCTGGATTCGCACCCTGACCGACAAGGGACTGGTCGAACGACAGGCCGACCCGCAGGATGGCCGCCGCGTCTTCATCGCCCTGGCGCAGGAGACGGCCGAAGCGCTGATGCGCTGGTTCGGCGCCAGCCGCCGCCTGCTGGCCCGATGATCGCTCTGCCCGATTGACCGCTTGACCCACGGCCCGATTGCCCTAGATAGGCCCCTTCCCCACGGGGGCGATTAGCTCAGTTGGTAGAGCGTCTCGTTTACACCGAGAATGTCGGCGGTTCGAGCCCGTCATCGCCCACCATCTTCCTCGCTTAAGAAGCCTACCGGGGGACCGTACCGGCGACCCCGGCCCCATCTCCCGATGCGCAGCCGTAACATTCATCATGCAGCAAGCATGGATGCGCCATTGTTACGCAATGCAATTCGCGGTTTTCCTTGGCGGCACCCTGGCCCCGGTCCTGCTGATGCTGTCACCTTTCGCGGTGATGGCCGCCACGGACTGTACCGACGGGAAACCGGCATCCCTGGCGGTAACGGACGACAAGACGCCCTGCACGCCGCCGCGCTGGCGGCTGATGTAGGCACCGCCGCATATTGCAGCGCACCTTCGCCGCTGCTAACGCCGCTTTCCATGATCCAGCCGCCTGAAATCATCCGAGTCTCCAAGTCCCGCGTTTCCTGCGACGGATCGGGGGACATTCCCGCCGCCCTCGGCCACCCGCGCGTCTTCCTGGAGATTGACGAGCATGGCTATGTCGATTGCGGCTATTGCGACCGCCGCTTCGTGCTGATCGGCGGAGTCGCCGACAATGCCGATGTCGCGACCAAGCCGGACATCGCCTCGGGCGCCAGCCTCTAATTTTTCCATTGGGCTTGGGTCGTGCCGTCCCTATATCGGGCGGCATGACCGATCCTGTTTCGCAATTCACTGACGCCCGTGGCCTGCTCTATCGTCCGGGCCTGCTCGATCCCGATGGCGCGCGCCGCCTGACCGCGCAGGCGCTGGCCGCGTGCGACGACGGCGAACTCTATCTGCAATATCGGGCGAGCGAGAGCTTCGGCTTCGACGACGGACGATTGAAGACCGCCGACTATTCGACCGATGCGGGCTTCGGCCTGCGCGGCGTGTCGGGCGAGATGACGGGCTTCGCTCACGCCAACGACATCAGCGAGGCGGCGATCCGCAAGGCAGCCCAGACGCTTGCCCTGCTCGATCCGGCCAAGGGTCAGCCCGCACCGCCGCCGCAGCGCACCAATCGCCACCTCTATACCGACGCCAATCCGCTTGAGATCGTCCCCTTCGCCGAGAAAGTCGCGCTCTGCGCCGAGATCGACGCGGCCGCCCGCGCCCGCGACCCGCGGGTCGCTCAGGTATCGGTGAGCCTGGCGGGAAGCTGGTCGGTGGTCGAGATCGTGCGCGCCGATGGCTTCACCGCAACCGACATCCGCCCGCTGGTGCGCCTCAACGTCTCCATCATCCTGGAGGAGAATGGCCGCCGCGAAACCGGCGTGTTCGGGATTGGCGGCCGCTATCTCTACGATCAGGTGATGGACGCCCGGATCTGGAACCGTGCGATCGACGAAGCGCTGGCGCAGGCGCGCGTCAACATGCGCTCGGTCGCCGCGCCGGCGGGCGAGATGACCGTGCTGCTCGGCTCGGGCTGGCCCGGCGTGCTCGTCCATGAAGCCATCGGCCATGGCCTGGAAGGCGATTTCAATCGCAAGGGTACCAGCGCCTTTTCCGGTCGCATCGGGCAGCGCGTCGCCGCGCCCGGCGTCACGGTCGTGGACGACGGCAGCATCATGGATCGCCGCGGCTCGCTGTCGATCGACGATGAGGGCACGCCGACCCAGGAAAATATCCTGATCGAGGACGGCATCCTCAAGGGCTATATGCAGGATCGACTCAATGCCCGGCTGATGGGCGTCGCGCCGACCGGCAACGGACGTCGCGAAAGCTATGCCCATGCGCCCATGCCGCGCATGACCAACACCTTCATCAAGGGCGGCAAGGACGACCCCGAAGAATTGCTGAGCCGCATGAAGTCCGGCATCTTCGCCAAGAGCTTCGGCGGCGGTCAGGTCGACATTGTGTCGGGCAAGTTCGTCTTTTCCTGCACCGAGGCCTACAAGGTCGAGAACGGCAAGCTGGGCGACCCGATCAAGGGCGCGACCCTGATCGGTGACGGGCCGACCGCGCTCACCAAGGTGGTCGGCATCGGCCATGACTGGGCACTGGACGAAGGCATCGGCATGTGCGGCAAGGGCGGGCAGAGCGTGCCCGCCGGCGTCGGCCAGCCGAGCCTGCTGCTGGAGGGGCTGACCGTCGGCGGCACGGCGACCTGAGCCTTGGGCGGCACGAATGGCGGAACCGCCTCGCCGTCCATCGATTGAGGGAGCATGAACATGCTGACCGACAGCCACGATGCAGTGACGGCCGACTGGGCGGCGGCGTTGCTCGATTTTTGGTTCAACCAGGTCGGGGAAGCCGGATGGTGGAGCCACGATCCCGCCCTAGACAAGCTTTGTGCTGCCCGCTTCGAGACGCTCTGGGCGAAAAAGCAGGCGCTGCCACCGGATGCTTTTCTCGACCGGGCCGACGATGCCCTCGCCGCCGTGCTGTTGTTCGACCAGCTCCCCCGCAACATGTTCCGCGGCGCGGCGCAGGCGTTCGCCACCGACGCACTCGCACGGGGCGTGGCGCGCGGCGCGATTGCCCAGGGCTATGACATCCAGATCGGCGGCACCGGGCGCCTGTTCTTCTATATGCCTTTCCAGCACAGCGAGGCGCTGGAGGATCAGCAATTGTCGCTGACCCTGTTCGAAGGCGCCGGAGACCCGCAGTCGCTGGAGTTCGCCCGCGAGCATCATTCGATCATCGCCCGTTTCGGCCGGTTTCCGCATCGCAATGACGCGCTAGGGCGCGAAACACGACCAGAGGAACGGGAAGCGGCCTCACACGGCCTGCACTGGTAGCGCCTGTCCTGCCCATTTTTTAGGCAGCATCCATCTGCTGCCCAATTTTTTGGAGCTGCAGCATGTGCCGTCGCACCGAAGCCCCGCATTAACCCGCCTTTGACAATTTGGCACGCCTCTTGCTGGTAGTGGTCCGCACACCAGTAACAGGGGGCGACATGAAACTTGTCATGGCTATCATCAAGCCGTTCAAGTTGGACGATGTCCGCGAGGCACTTTCCTCGCTCGGCATCGCCGGCATGACGGTCAGCGAAGTGAAGGGCTTTGGTCGCCAGAAGGGCCAGACCGAAATCTACCGCGGCGCCGAATATTCGACCAACATGGTTCCCAAGATCAAGGTCGAGGTGGTCTGCGACGACGATCTCGCGCCGCGCGTCGTGGAAGCGACACAGGCCGCGGCCAATTCGGGCGCCATCGGCGATGGCAAGATTTTCGTCCTCGACGTCGGTCAGGCGGTGCGTATCCGCACCGGCGAAACCGGCGAAACCGCGCTGTAAGAAGGGGGAAATAATGACCTTTTCCAAGAAACTCTGCGGGGTGGCGGGGGCGCTTGGCCTTTCCCTGCTCGCCGCATCTCCGGCGCTTGCCGCCGCCGGCCCGATCAAGGCGCCGGATGCTGCGGCCATGGCCGGCATGGTCAACAAGGGCGACGTCGCCTGGATGCTGATTTCCGCCGCGCTGGTGCTGATGATGTCGGTCCCTGGCCTCGCCCTGTTCTACGGCGGCCTGGTACGCACCAAGAATATGCTGAGCGTCCTGATGCAGGTGTTCATGATCGTGTCGGTCGCGGGTCTGGTCTGGGCCTGCTGGGGCTATTCGATGGCCTTCACCTCCACCAGCACTCCAGTGCCGTGGCTGGTCGGCGGCCTGGACAAGGCATTCCTGATGAACGTCAGCAGCTCCACCTATGCCGCGACGTTCAGCAACAATCTGTATCTGCCCGAACTGGTGTTCGTGGTCTTCCAGATGACCTTCGCGATGATCACCCCAGCCCTCATCGTCGGCGCTTTCGCCGAACGCGTGAAGTTCTCGGCGCTGATCGTCTTCGTCGTGCTGTGGCTGACCATCGTCTATTTCCCGATGGCGCACATGGTATGGTACTGGGCCGGCCCGGACTTCCTGGCTGACGCACCGACCGACGCCGGCCTGCTCTGGGGCTGGGGCGCGCTCGACTTCGCGGGCGGCACCGTCGTCCACATCAATGCCGGTATCGCCGGCCTGGTGGGCTGCCTCATCATCGGCAAGCGCATCGGCTTCCCCAAGGAACCCATGCCTCCCCACTCGCTGACCATGACCATGATCGGCGCCTCGCTGCTGTGGGTCGGCTGGTTCGGTTTCAACGCCGGCTCGAACCTGGAAGCCAATGCCGTCACCGGCGTCGCCTTCATCAACACCATGCTCGCCACCTGCGCGGCGGCCGTCAGCTGGGCGCTGGTCGAACAGTTCCACCATGGCAAGCCTTCGCTGCTGGGCGCCGTGACTGGTGCGGTTGCCGGCCTCGTCGCGATCACCCCGGCCGCTGGCCTGGGCGCGCCGATGACCTCGATCGTGCTGGGTCTGGTCGTTTCGCCGATCTGCTACATCTTCGTCGCCTTCGTGAAGGGCAAGATGGGGTATGACGACAGCCTGGACGTGTTCGGCGTCCACTGCATCGGCGGCATCGTCGGTGCGATCGCCACCGGCATCGTCGCGGCGCCGTCGCTGGGCGGCCAGGGCGTGTTCGACTACACCGTCTTCCCGGCCGGCTTCAACGCCGACAGCTACTCGATCGCGACCCAGGTCGTCACGCAGATCAAGGCGGTGCTCTTCACCCTGGTCTATTCGGGCGTGCTGAGCGCGGTGCTCTACTTCGTGATCGACAAGACCATGGGTCTGCGTCCGAGCGCCGATGCCGAGCAGGAAGGTCTAGACCTCTCCAGCCACGGCGAACGCGCCTACAACTACTGAGTTTGGCAGGGCGGCCCGCCAGACGGGCAAGGGCCGCCCGCCTCACCTTGTTCCTCCTGCGAACATGCCTCGGGCCGGTACGAAAGTACCGGCCCATTTTTTCGTCGGGAGGCCATCGGCCCCGCGGAAATCAGCGGGCCCGGGTCCACAGATCGGCGGAGCGGGGGCTGGCGGCCGGCCAGCGCCCGGCCCGGCCGGGCACCTGAAGCCCGGCGCGGATCACCCAGCCCAGCTTCTCGCGCCTGAGTGTCACCACGCGATGGTCCCAGGCCTGTTCGCCCCGGCGTGCGACCTCACGGGCGATGTCACCATAGATGCCGGCGGCGGCCAGAACCGCCCAGGCGGCGCGCGCCGGCAAGGCACCCGTACCGTGGCGGGCGCTTTCTTCATAAGCGGCAGCCATGTCGGCCAGCCGGCGCGCAAGGACCGCGAGGCGCGGTCGCGCCCAGGGCTTCATATGCTCGCCCGGCGGAATATCCATCTCCACCAGCCACTCCTCGGGCAGGTAACAGCGGTCCGCCGCCTCATCCTCGCTGATGTCGCGCGCGATATTGGCGAGCTGGAAGGCGAGGCCGAGGTCGCAGGCACGGTCAAGCGTCGCCTCATCCGCCGGATCGACGCCCATCAGCACCGCCATCATGCAGCCGACCGCGCCGGCGACATGATAGCAATAGCGCAGCATGTCCGCTTCAGACCGGGGCCGCCAGTCGCGCGCGTCGAGCGCGAAACCCTCGATCAGGTCATGGGCATAGCGGTCCGGGATCGCGCATTCGCGCATCACGACGCCGAAACCGTCAAAGGCCGGATCACCGGTCCGATCTCCTCGCAGCGCCGCGTCGGTGAGCACCCGAATGGTCGATAGCCGCGCCTGCCCGTCGGCGACGCCCCGCAGCGTGCCGCCATGGTCCTGCCCATCGGCAATGTCGTCGCACTTGCGGCACCAGGCATAGAGCAGCCAGGCGCGTTCGCGGGTCTGCCGGTCGAACAGCTTGGACGCCATGGCGAAGGATTTGGAACCGCGTGCGATGCTGTCGCGGGCATGGGCGACGAGGGCGGCACGGTCTGGAGAAACGGTGGACATACCCGTCCCATGCCCTGCCCGGCCCGGAAAGTCACCCGGACTTGGCTAACGGATCATAACCGATCCGCCTTCATCGCGAAGATCGTCTCGTGCGGCTGATAGGCCGCCATCGCGTCCACAAGCGCCTCGATACTGTCCTGATGGATCAGGATGCCGGCATGTTGCGCGCGGATGAAGCCGGCCTCCACCATCTGGCGGTTGAAGCCGATCAGCTGGTCGTAGAAGCCGGCGACGTTGAGCAGGCCGACCGGCTTTTGATGATAGCCCAGCTGCGCCCAGCTGATCGCTTCCCACAGTTCGTCCATCGTGCCGACGCCGCCGGGCAGCGTCACGAAGCCGTCGGACAGGTCGGTGAAGAGCTGCTTGCGCTGGTGCATGGTCTGCACGACGTGCAGTTCCGTGCAGCCACGGTGCGCGACTTCGGCGCCGACCAGCGCCTCGGGGATCACGCCGATCACCTCGCCGCCCGCCTCCAGCGCTGCGTCCGCCACCGCGCCCATGAGGCCGAGGCGTCCGCCGCCATAGACGACGCCGATGCCCCGCCCGGCCAGCGTGCGCCCGACGTGGCGCGCCGCGTCGACATAAGTGAGATCGGCCGGCGTCGCCGACCCGCAATAGACCGCCAGTCTCTTCATCATATCCTGCCCAGATCGTCCAGCATCAGCGCTGCGGTCGCCTTGGCGCTGCCCACCACGCCGGGGATGCCCGCGCCGGGATGGGTGCCGGCCCCTACCAGATAGAGGTTGGGAATGACATCGTCGCGATTGTGCGCGCGGAACCAGGCGCTCTGGGTCAGCAGCGGTTCCAGGCTGAAGGCGCTGCCCATGTGGGCGTTCAGGTCGCGCCCGAAATCGCTGGGCGCATAATGGAATCGGGTGACGATCCGCGATCTGATGTCCGGGATCAGCCGGTGCTGGATCTCGTCCAGGATGCGTTCGGCATAGGCCGGGGCGAACTGGTCCCAGTCGATCGGAAGCTTGCCCATGTGCGGCACGGGCGCGAGCGCGTAGAAGGTCGAATGGCCTTCCGGCGCCATCGACGGGTCGGTGACGGTGGGATGATGCAGATAGAGCGAGAAATCCTGCGGCAGCACGCCATGATCGTAGATGTCGGTGAGCAGCCCTTCATACCGCGGCCCGAACAGGATCATATGGTGCGGGATGCCCGGCCAGCTGCCCTTGATGCCGAAATGCAGCACGAACAGGCTGGGCGACCAGCGTTTCTGCGCCAGCTTTTCCCCCTGCTTCGCGCCGCGCGGATGATGGGCGAGCAGATCGCGATAGCTGTGCATCAGGTCGGCATTGGTGGCGATGGCGTCCGCCTCCCCGCGCCAGCCCGACGCGGTGTGGACCGCCGTCGCCTTGTCCCCATAGGTTTCGATGCGGGTGACGGCGTCACCCAGGCGCAGCGTGCCGCCCAGCCGCTCGAAATGGGTCGCCATGCCATGCACCAGCCGGTTGGTGCCGCCTTTGGCGAACCAGACCCCACCATCCTTTTCCAGCTTGTGAATGAGGGCGTAGATGGCGCTGGTCTTCATCGGATTGCCGCCAACCAGCAGCGTGTGAAAGGACAGTGCCTCGCGAAGCTTCTCGTTCTTCACATGGGATGCGACGATGGAATAGACCGAGCGCCAAGCCTGATATCTGGCAAGCGAGGGCGCCGCCTTGATCATGGAGGCGAAGTCGAGGAAGGCGACCGAGCCGAGCTTGCGATAGCCCTCCTCAAAGACGCCGGCGGCATAATCGCAGAAGCGGTCATAGCCCGCGACATCGGCGGGATCGAGCTTCGCTATTTCGGCGCGCAGCGCGACTTCATTGTTGGAATAGTCGAAATTGGTGCCGTCACGCCAGTTGAGCCGGTAGAAGGGCGACACCGGCATCAGCGTGACATCCTGCGCCATGTCATGTCCCGACAGGCGCCACAGTTCGGCCAGGCAATCGGGATCGGTGATGACGGTCGGGCCGGCATCGAAGGTGAAGCCGTCCCTTTCCCACATATAGGCGCGCCCGCCGGGACGGTCGCGCGCCTCCACCAGGGTCGTGTCGATGCCGGCAGATTGCAGGCGGATGGCAAGCGCCAGGCCGCCAAAGCCCGCGCCGATGACGATCGCAGTCCTGTTCATCAGGCGGGCGCATTCCACAATGTTCGCATGGCATCCCTTATGGGCACGGGTGGGCGTCCGCACAAGATGCGGATGCGATCGGACAGCGTCGAACGGCCAGCATAGAAACGCTGGATCAAATCCGGGCCGAGGCGGTAGAAACGCGCGAATATGCGCCAGCGCTGGTCGGGCCGGGCGGCGCCGAACAGCATCCGGCCCAGCAGCCGATAATAGCCGCCCCGCCGCCAATGCGCGGCCGCATGGACGCGGGTGGCGGCAGGAAGGCCGTCCAGGGGCTGGTCCGCCAGCCAGAGCGCGAATCGGACGGCGTCGGGCAGCGAATAGCCGGTCATCGGCTGGAACAGCCCGGCGCGAACACCGGCGCGGGCGACCTTATCCTCTTTGGGCCAGTAGCGATCGAAGTCGCCGCCATGGACGACGGGCAGAACGCCCTGCTCGCGATGGACCAGGTCGGCGCGCCATCCCTTGTCTCGCGCATAGGCAGCGATTCGGGCGTCCAGAGCCGGGACGTCCAGGGCTGGCGAATTGCTGTAATAGGTATCCTCGACGAAGATTGTCCGCTCGTCCCAGGGCAGCAGATAGACGAAGCGGTAGCCGTCCTCCTGCTCCACGGTCGCGTCCATGATGACCGGGCGATCGATGCCGTGTGGCGCATCGCAGCGCAACGCGTGGCCGACGAATTTCTGCCAGCCGCAGCGCAAAGCGGACAGATCCCCCGCCCCGCGCGCGTCGATGACGGCGCTGGCGCGGATCGTCCGTCCGTCGGCCAGCACGACATGGTCGGGCGCGATGCCGCCCGCTTGCGCCCCGGTCAGCAGGCGATCCCCCAGCACAGTCCTAAGATGGACAGCGAACTGGACAGTTGTGACGCTGTTATAGGGGGTGTCCAGACGCCGGGCCTGGCCGGGAAAGCGGACCTCATGCCCCTGAGGCCAGCGATGGGCGACCATGGGGTCGACCAGCCACCGGTCCTTCTTCGCCACATCGCCGTCGAAGAAGGACCAGACATGGTTGCCGCCCGGCTGCTCCCCCTGTTCGACGAGCAGCAACCGCACGTCGGGTCGCAGCGCCGTGAAGGCGAGCGCGATCAGCCCACCCGCCAGCCCGCCGCCGACGATCACCAGGTCACAATCCAGATCCTTTGCCATATGCCCCTGTTAGGACAAATCACCCCACGATCCACCCCTTGGCGCGCATCCAAATATAGTATAGGGGGGTACCCTATGCACATTATTGCGGATCGAGACAAGCTGCTGGCGCGGGTGCGCCGGATCGCCGGACAGGTCGCCGCCGTCGAGCGGCAGCTGGCGGGCGACGCAGGCTGTTCGGAGACGCTCCAGCTGGTGGCGTCCGTGCGCGGCGCGGTCGGCAGCCTGATGGAGGAACTGATCGAGCAGCATATGCGCGAGCATGTCGCAAGGCCGGGCCTCACCGATGAAGCCCGCGCGGCAGCGACCGAGGAAATGCTGGCACTGATCCGCCGTTACGGGAAATGACGATGCACGACGATCACCGCCATAAGCATGGGCATGAGCATGGACACGACCATGGACATCATCATGGCCATGAACCTGCCGCCGCCGTTTCGGACGACACGGAGGAAAGCCACTATTTCGACCATATCTATCTGAGCGCGGGACATGACCAGAATGCGAAGCGCACGCTCTGGGTCGTCTGGCTGACCGCCGCGACGATGGTCGTGGAGATCGTCTTCGGCTGGATCACCGGATCGATGGCGCTGCTGGCCGACGGCTTTCACATGGCGACCCATGCGGGCGCGCTGGCGGTGGCGGCGGCGGCCTATGGCTATGCCAAACGGCACGCCCGCAATCCGCGCTACACCTTCGGCACGGGGAAGGTCGGCGATCTGGCCGGCTTCGCCTCCGCACTGCTGCTGGGCGTCACCGCCCTGTTCATCGCCGTCGAATCGGCGCTGCGCTTCCTCCAGCCCATCCATGTCGCCTTTGGCGAGGCAACGCTGGTGGCGGTCGTGGGTCTGGTCATCAACATCATCAGCGCCTTCCTGCTGGGCCACGACCATAGCCATGACCATGGGCATGATCACGGCCACGATCATGGCCATGCCGACAACAACCTGCGCGCCGCCTATATCCATGTATTGACCGACGCGCTGACATCGGTGCTGGCAATCGCGGCGCTGCTGGCCGGTCGCTATCTGGGCTGGTGGTGGATGGACCCGGCGGTCGGCCTGCTGGGCGCGGTAGTCATCGCGCGCTGGGCCTGGGGGCTGATGAAGGACACCGCCGCCATCCTGCTCGACACCGCAGAGCCCGCGCTGATGGCGACCGTGCGGCGCGAAACGGAGGCGGAGGGCGCAACCATCCGCGACCTGCATGTCTGGCGCATCGGCCCTCACGCCCATGCCGCCATCATCAGCCTGGCCCCCGGCGCGGACGGCATGGCGGTTCGCAGGCGGGTGCGCGCGCTGCCCCGCATGGAGCATGTCACGGTCGAGTGCGCCTGACCCCCTTCGCCACGGAAAAGGGGCCGCGCATGGCGCGGCCCCTCCCCGTTCCGATATTGCGCTGAGGTCAGAAGGCCATGCGCGCCATGATCTGGAATACCGGTCCGGCCTTTTCGCTTTCCAGCTCATATTCGTCGAAGTCGCGGTCCAGCTGGTCGGCCAGATTGTCGAACTTGTTGAACGTCTCGCGCTTGGCGCCGTTCAGCAGGTTCGATCCGACGGCGCGGATGGTGAATTTCTTGCCGAAGCGCTTTTCGACGAAGACTTCCAGTTCCGCGCCATAGGTGGTGGTGACTTCTTCCGAGATCACCCGGCTATAGGCCGCGCCCTGCTTGCGATAGGTGGCGCCGAACGCAGCACCGAAGGTCGGGAAGTCCTGGATGAAGCCGAAATTATAGACATATTTCGACTGGTTGTTGAACCGGCGCTTGCCCAGTTCATCGGTGATCTCGCTGTCCAGCCAGGATGCGTTGCCGAACAGGCCGGTATTGGGCAGGCCGATGAAGCCGAGGTCGGTCGACAGGTCGAATTCGATGCCATAGACCTTGCCATCGCCGACATTCATCGGCGTGTAGATGAAGGTGCCCGCGCCTTCGGACCCTTCCTCGCCGGTGTTGGTCAGCTCGATCAGATCCGTGACGTCGCGGTAGAAGAAGTTGACGCCGACGATGCCGCGGCTCCCCATGCGATGCTCATAGCCGATGTCGAAGCCCCAGGCGCTTTCCGGGTCGAGCTGCGGATTGCCGAGCAGGTCGCTGTCGCCGACTTCCTCTTCCAGCGTCGCAGGGAGGATATAATCGAATTGCGGGCGACGCAGCGTGCGGGCGACCGAACCGATGATGCGGTCCTTGTCCGTCAGCGACAGTTTGAAGGACGCCGACGGCAGGAACTTGCCATAGCTGTTCGACTGATTGGCGATGTCGTCGTCGACGGTATAGTCGGTCACGCGCACCTTGGTATGTTCGTAGCGCAGGCCTGCTTCCCACTTGAAGCTACCCGTGTCGCCCTCGACCAGAGCGAAGGCGTCGCGACGCTTTTCCCTGATGCGGCTGTCGCCGCCATCGGTCGCTTCCAGATCCTCGAAATCGCCGGCAAGGTCGGTCGGGTTCTGGCTGAACTGATCCCAGTCGAAGCTGCCGGTGCCTTCCTGCTCCGCCTCGAAAATGCCGGTGCGGCGGGTCTTGTCCTGGTAGAAGCCGCCGAAGACGAACTTCATCGTCTCGCCGAGCGGCACCTCATGCTCCAGCTTGACCGAAAATTCCTGGTCCTTGATGTCGGTCTGCGTCAGCGCGCCTTCGAATTCCGGGTCGTCGCCGTCGTCCACATCGAAGCCGATCTCATATTCGGTCTCGGTCCGGTCCTCGACGAACTTGGCGTAACCCACGCGCAGCGAGGTCTTGCCCGCCGCCCAGTCCTGGGTGAGCTTGCCGTCGATCGAGAAATTCTCCTGGTCGATCTTCGCCACATTGGCATTGTCGCTCAGCAGGTTGCCGTCAGGAACCGGGCCGGTGACGGCGGTCGCGTCGTCATATTCGAAGCTGCGCTCATTCTCCGTCCGGTCGGTCTTCACATAGAAGCCGTTGAGCTTGAAATTGGTGTCGCCCGCGTCGATCTCGTAGCTGCCGTTGAAGCTGTAATCCTTGCCGTCGCGGGTGTCGCGCTGGTCCTCGCGATTGTCGAAATCGTCGGTGGCGTAATCCGCGTTGTTTTCAGGCGAATCGCCGTAGCGCAGGCTCTTCTTCTGCTTGGGATTGTGACGGCCCTGAAGGTTGCCGCCCAGCAGCAGGCGGCCCGGACCGACTGCGCCGCCCCAGACGAAGCCCAGGCTCGGTTCCAGTTCATTGTCGTCATAGAGCAGGCCGCCGGCGCGGACATAGCCGCCGTTCAGCTCATAGCCGTCGCGCAGGTTGATGTTGAGCGTGCCCGCGATCGCGTCGCCGGTGCGGCGGGCGGAGGAGGAGCGGACGATCTCGACGCTGTCGATCAATTCGGCCGGGATGCGGTCCATGAAGAAGCTGCGGTCGGCCGAGGAGCCCGGCACGCGCTCGCCATTGATGAGGATCTGGGTATAGCCCGGCGGCAGGCCGCGCATCTGCGGCGCGTCGCTTTCGAGCACATCCGACAGGAAGGTGACGGACGGCACGCGCTTGAGCGCGTCGCCGGCAGTCAGCGGCTCGAAGCGCTGGAAATATTCGGTGCCATATTTCAGCACCGGTTCGGGCGTGTCGGTGCGGTCGCGATAGCCGATGCCGGCGATGACGACGATGTCAGCCGCCTGGGTGATCGGGCCGTCGGTCCGGGCGACCTCATCATTGGCGGCGGGCGCCTGGGCAAGAGCAGGAGAAGAAATCAGCGCCAGCGAGGCGCAACCAAGCATCAGCCACTTATTCGCGACCATATATGCCCCCAATCCTAGAAGAGAAAAATTGACCTTCGGACCATTTCTTGTATTCGGCCCGTCGCCATGCGCCGCTAGGAGTTATTCATGACCGGATCGCGAAAGAAATATTACATTTCAATGATTTCCTGTTTCACTTTTGTGACACTTGCTGGCTGCGCCACTGGCGAAAAGGAAATTCCGGTCGCGGTCCGCATCGCCAACGCCACCCCCGCCGTCTCCGTCACCGCGCGCGGTGAGACCACGCCGGTCGGCACCCCCAATGCCGACGCCGCCGACGATCCGGCGATCTGGCGCAACGCCGCCGATCCGGCGCAGAGCCTGATCGTGGGCACCGACAAGAAGGCGGGCCTTCATGTCTATGGCCTGGACGGCAGGAACCGGGACTTTCTGGATGCGGGTCGGGTCAACAATGTCGACCTGAAGGATGGCGTGGTCATCAACGGCGCGCCCGGCATCCTGGTCGCCGCCAGCGACCGCAACGACATCGCCAACGCGAAGGTCGCTCTGTTCCGGCTCGATCCCGCGACGGCGAAGCTGACCGCCATCGGCAAGATCGACGGGGGCAAGGGCGAAGCCTATGGCATATGCCTCGGTCGCGACGCGAGCGGCCTGTCGGCGTTCATCGTGCTGAAGGACGGGACGATCAACCAGATCGCGCTCGACGCGACCGGCGCGACGCCGACCGGCAGGGTCGTCCGCAGCATGAAGCTGGGCACCCAGTCGGAAGGCTGCGCCGTCGACGACCGCACCGGCACGCTCTATGTCGCGGAGGAGGATGTCGGGCTTTGGCGGTTCGACGCGCGCGCGACCGGCGCCACCACACCCAAGAAGATCGCGGCGGCGGACGGCAAGAATCTGGTGATGGATGCCGAAGGCGTCGCCATTGCGCCCATCGGCGAGAAGGACGGCTATGTCCTCGTCTCCAGCCAGGGCGACAATGCCTATGTCCTCTATCGCCTGTCCGACGATAGCTATGTCGGCCGCTTCCGCGTCGTCGATGGCAGCATCGGCGGGTCGGAGGAAACCGATGGAATCGAACTGATGCTGGGCGATTTCGGCCCCGCCTATCCCGGCGGCCTCTTCATCGCGCAGGACGGCCACAACGCCGCGGCGGCGCAGAATTTCAAGCTGGTGGCCTGGGACGACATCGTGAAGGCGCTCGGCCTGCCCCGATGACGAGAAGAAGGGCGGGGCGCATCCCGGCGCTCCGCCCTTCACACCCCCTTGGTCTTGGCAATCCCATGCTCTATGGGGTCAACCCTGTCCAACCAGAGGGAAGCCGATTTGATCCTGGACCTTGCCGCCGCCGCTTCGAGCGCGATCCGCTTTGAAGATCTGGGGCTGGACCCCGTCGCCCTCGACCTCGGCTTCTTCACGCTGAAATGGTACAGCCTCGCCTATCTGGCGGGCATATTGATCGGCTACTGGTATCTGCTGAAACTGGTCGCCCAGCCCGGATCGCCGATGGCGCGCCGTCATGCCGACGACATGATCTTCTACGCGACGCTGGGCATCATCATCGGCGGGCGGCTGGCCTATGTGATCTTCTACCAGCCCGAAATCCTGCGCAATCCGCTGGATATCTTCAAACTGTGGAATGGCGGCATGTCCTTCCATGGCGGGGCGATCGGCGTTTCGCTCGGCATCCTCTACATGGCGTGGAAGGAAAAGCTGAGCTGGCTGCGCATCCACGACTATGTCGCCTGCTGCGTGCCCTTCGGCCTGTTCTTCGGCCGCCTCGCCAATTTCGTGAACGGCGAACTGTGGGGCAAGGAGACGGACGTGCCCTGGGCGATCATCTTCCCCACCGGCGGCCCCTTCCCCCGCCATCCAAGCCAGCTCTATGAAGCCGTGCTGGAAGGCCTGGTCCTGTTCCTGATCCTCGCCTTCGCCTTCTGGAAGACCCGCGCCCGCTACAAGCCGGGTATGCTGGTCGGCATCTTCGTGTTCGGCTATGGCTGCTTCCGCTTCGCGATCGAATATGTCCGCGAAGCCGATGCCCAGCTGATGGAATTTGCCGCCCGCACCGGCCTGCACATGGGCCAGTGGCTGTGCATTCCCATGATCCTGGGCGGCCTTTACCTGATCGTCACCGCCAAGGGTCGCCGCCTGCGGGTCGAGCCGATCGCGGGAACCGAGAGTGTCGCCTGAACCCCTGTCGCTGGCCGAGCGGCTGGCGCGGCAGATCGCCTCGGGCGGACCCATCTCGATCGCCCATTATATCGGCGAGGCCAACCAGCATTATTATGCGACCCGCGATCCGCTGGGCGCAGGCGGCGACTTCACCACCGCGCCGGAAATCAGCCAGATGTTCGGCGAACTGGTCGGCCTCGCCCTGACCGATGTCTGGATGCGGTCGGGCCGGCGGCCGGACGCGGCCTATGTCGAGCTGGGGCCGGGGCGCGGCACGCTGGCATCGGATGCGCTGCGGGCGATGGAGCGCGCGGCGATCGCGCCCAAGGTCCATCTGGTCGAAACCAGCCCCACCCTGCGCGACCGGCAGCGCGCGTTGCTCCCCCAAGTCGTCCATCACGACCGCATCGACACTTTGCCCGATCAGGGACCGCTGCTGGTCGTGGCCAACGAGTTTTTCGATGCCCTGCCCGTGCGCCAGTGTATCCGCGTCGGGGAGGAATGGCGCGAGCGGGTCGTCATCGCGCGTGAGGAAGAAGGGCGCTTCATTCCGGTCGCGGGCTATCGCCGCATCGAATCGGGCCTGCCGCCAATGGCAGCCGAAGCGCCGGAGGGCGCGATCATCGAGTCCCCGATCGTCGGGGCGGAAATCGCCTATGCCCTGGCCCATCGCATCGCGCGGCAGGGCGGCGCGGCGATCCTGATCGACTATGGCTATGAAGGGCCGGCGCTGGGCGACACGTTGCAGGCGGTGAAGGCGCACCGCTTCGCCGATCCCTTCGCTGATCCGGGCGAGGCGGACCTTACCACCCATGTCGATTTCACCATGCTTGGCAATATGGCGCGGCAGGCCGGGCTGCGGGTCCATGGTCCGGTCGGCCAGGGCGACTTCCTGCGCCAGCTCGGCATCGACGCCCGCGCCGAGCAACTGGCCCGCACCGCGCCCGCGCGGGCGGCGGAGGTAGAGGCGGCCCGCGCCCGGCTGACCGATGGGGAAGCGATGGGCACGCTGTTCAAGGCGATGGCCTGGACGCACCCGGACTGGGCTGACCCGGCGGGGTTCGAGCGATAGTCCGAGAGAAAGAGCGTCCCGCGCTCAATCTTCCTGGTGGTAGCGGCTGAGCTTGCGGATGAAGCCGATCAGGCCGGTCTGGCGGCTGCGCTTCATCCTCTCGGCATGCAGGATGGTCTGCACCCGCTGGAAGCAATCCTCCGCATCGACATTGCAGAGCACATAATCATAGCCGTCCCAGTGGGCGATTTCGCCCGCCGCGCGTGCCATGCGACCGTCGATCACCTCGTCACTGTCGGTGGCGCGGCCGCGCAGGCGGCGCTCCAGTTCCTCCATCGAGGGCGGCAGGATGAAGATCCGGACCACGTCGCCACCGGCGATCTGGTGCAACTGCTGCGCGCCCTGCCAGTCGATGTCGAACAGCACGTCCTTGCCCGATTTCAGCATGGCTTCCACCGGCGCGCGGGGCGTGCCGTAGCGCTGGCCGAAGACATGGGCCCATTCGAGGAATTCATGGTCCGCCGTCATCCGGCGAAATTCCTCCAGGTCGACGAAATGATAATCCTTGCCGTCAACCTCGCCCGGCCGCATCGGCCGAGTCGTCGCCGACACCGACATGGACAGATCCGGCTCTGCAGCGAGCAGCTTGCGCGCGATGGTGGACTTGCCCGCGCCCGAAGGCGAAGAAAGGACGAAGAGGACACCCCGGCGCTTGAAATCGGGGGTTTCGGTCTGGATGCTGTCAGCCATGGCCGCTAGTGACGCCAGAGACGCGTTTTTGCAAGGGGGTGGGAACAGGAGCCATGTGGCGCACGCGTAAAAGGATGAATCGGCGCGGCTTTATCCTCGCCGCGCTGATTGCGGCGGCGGCCTGCGCGATCCTATTCCTCATGAACCGTCCCCCGATCTGCACCTGCGGCCGGGTGGAACTCTGGCATGGCGCGCTCGACAGCGGCAACAGCCAGCATATCGCCGACTGGTACAGCCTGAGCCATGTGATCCACGGCTTCCTCTTCTACGCGGGCACTCGGTGGCTGTTACCGCGTCGCCCGCAGGGCGCCCGGCTGGCAGTAGCGGTGGCGGTCGAATCGGCCTGGGAAATCCTCGAAAACTCACCCCTGATAATCGACCGCTATCGCACGGCGACCATCGCGCTCGGCTATTCCGGAGATTCGATCCTCAATTCGATGAGCGATATCGGCATGATGGCGATCGGCTTCCTGTTCGCCGCCCGCGCACCGGTCCGTATGACCATCGGGCTCGGCATCGCGCTCGAACTGCTCGCGCTGGCGGTGATACGCGACAATCTGACGCTCAATGTCCTGATGCTGACCTTCCCGGTCGACGCGGTCCGGGAATGGCAGGCCGCGCTTTAGCCTTGGCGCGCCTTGCGCGCATGGTCGATCGGAATGGGATCGCCGCTCTTGTCTGGCAGCAGCTTCTGCGTCTTCTTCCGGTCCGCCTCGCGCTTCGCCTCATAGAGCTTGCCAGCCATGTAAGCGCCGGTCACGAAAAGCGCGCCGGCTGGATAGCGCATGATGATGCGTTTGGCGCCCGCACCGGCAATGAGGCCGATGACGCCCTTCTTGCCGGTCGCCGCCGCGACGCGCGCCGCGACCACGGTGGCGCCAACGCGCGCCGCCTTGCGCAGCAGTCCCGCCTTCCTGGGCGGACGGATCGTCACCAGCGGTGCGGCGGGGATGATGCCTTTCTTCTTCATAGGCGGTCAATGTACCGGAGCGCGCCCGGTTCCGCCAGTTGATCTGGATCAGACCATATTTTCGGGCCGCACGAGCCGGTCGAAGGTCGGCTCGTCGACCAGCCCCAGTTCAAGCCCCGCCTGTTTGAGCGTCAGCCCCTTCTTATGGGCGTGCTTGGCGATGGCAGCGGCATTGTCATAGCCGATTTCGGGCGCCAGCGCCGTCACCAGCATCAGCGACCGATCGACCAGTTCGGCGATGCGGGCCTCGTTGGCCTCCAGCCCCTCCACGCAGCGCTCGGCGAAGCTCTCCATGCCCACCGACAGCAGATGGATGGAGCGCAGCACGGCCGCACCGATCACTGGCTTGAACACATTCAACTCCATATGACCCTGCATCCCGCCCACGGTGACGGCCTGGTGATTGCCGATCACCTGCGCGGCGACCATGGTCAGCATTTCGCACTGGGTCGGGTTGACCTTGCCCGGCATGATCGAACTGCCCGGTTCATTGGCTGGCAGGTCCAGCTCGCCCAGGCCCGACCGCGGCCCCGACCCCAGCAGGCGGATGTCGTTGGCGATCTTGGTCAGGGCGACGGCGATCATGTTCAGCCGGCCGGAGAAATCGACCAGCGTGTCATGGCTGGCCAGCGCCTCGAACTTGTTGGGGGCGGTTTCGAAGGGGAAGCCCGTGATGGCCGCTATCTCGTCAGCCACATCCTGGGCGAAGCCCGGAGGCGTGTTCAGCCCGGTCCCAACCGCCGTGCCGCCCTGCGCCAACCGCGACAGGCCATGTTCGACCAGCGGCATGGTGCGGATGCGGGCCAGACGCAACTGCGCGTAATAGCCGGAAAATTCCTGGCCCAGCGTCAGCGGCGTCGCATCCTGCAAATGGGTGCGGCCGATCTTGACGATCTGCGCCCAGGCCGTCGCCTTCTCCAGCATGGCGCGTTCCAGCCGTTCCAGTGCGGGGAGCAGCCGGTGGGTCGCGGCGAGCGCGGCGGCAATGTGCATGGCGGTGGGGAAGCTGTCGTTGGACGACTGGCTCATATTGACATGATCGTTGGGATGAACGGGCGATTTCCCGCCGCGTTGGCCGGTCAGCATCTCGTTGGCGCGACCGGCGATCACTTCGTTGACGTTCATGTTGGACTGGGTGCCGCTGCCGGTCTGCCAGATGACCAGCGGAAACTGGTCGTCATGCCTGCCCTCGATCACTTCGGCGGCGGCGGCCTCGATCGCGTCGGCCAGCGCCCCGTCCAGCCCATGCCGGCGGTTCACCCGCGCCGCCGCCTGCTTCACGATGGCGAGGCCATGGACGATGCCGATCGGCATCCGCTCGGTCGCGCCGAAGGGGAAATTCTCGATGCTGCGCTGCGTCTGTGCGCCCCAATAGGCGTCGGCGGGGACATCGATCGCGCCGATGCTGTCGGTTTCGCTGCGGGTCGCGGACATTCAACACTCCCAATTGAGAATCAATCGCAAAAACTGATCCCGATGTAGGGCGAGCGCGTGAAATTCCAAGGCTTAGTGATTGAAGCGGACCCGCATCTCCCTTGCCGGCGCGATGACCGGGGTCGGCATCCGGGCCGACTCAGCGCCGCGCCGGATGCCGATGGCCGTGGGTCAGAAATCCAGTTCCGCGCGCCATCCGATCACGTCGACGCCATAGTCGCGCCGGCTGCCCGCACGGATCGCCGCGTCGGTATATTGCAGATGGGCGTAATTGACGTTGAAGCGCAGAAATTCGACCGGGGTCCAGACCAGCGCCGCGATCACGCCATTCTGGGTACCGCCGACGATATCCTTGTCATTGAGGCTGAGATAATCGTAGCGCAGCGTCGCCTGCAACGCGCCCCAGCCACCGCTGCCGACCGGGCTGTCGGGCTTGACGATGCCGAAGATGCCATTCTTGTATCCGCGGCTTTCGCCGGTCAGGACATAGCCCACCTCGCCATAGCCGCCGAAGAAGGTCGGATCGGCAAGGCCCGGCCGCGACACGCGCAGCCAGTGCGCCTCGCCCGCCCACCAGAGCGGCCCGCGCTCGCCAGCGAACTCCAGCCCATAATGGCTCTCGCCATCGGCCGGAATGTTGGGCGTCGCGAGGAAGCGGCTGTTGGCGGAGTGGAGATAGGCGCGCTGGCGGTAACGCTGCGGATTTTCGCTCAACCGCTGGAAATCGCGCCAATGGCCCGACAGGCCGAAATGCAGCTGGGTCTTGCCCAGCTTCGGCGCCAGCACGACGCGGCCGTCGACGCCGTAGCTGTTGTTTTCGTCGCCGCCATCGGCGCCATCCGAATCATTGGTCAGCGAATCGGCGCTGTCGGAAAAGATGCCCGCCTGCGCCAGCAGGATGCCGGAGCGATATTGCGCCGACAGGCCCAGCCGCCGCTCGAAGCCGAACGCATCGGTGAAGGCCGCGCGCTCCATCACCGCGCCGCCGGTGTCGCTGATGA
Organism: Sphingobium sp. TCM1; assembly: GCF_001650725.1. Lineage (GTDB taxonomy): Bacteria > Pseudomonadota > Alphaproteobacteria > Sphingomonadales > Sphingomonadaceae > Sphingobium. Next base: position 259,184 of record NZ_LXVX01000039.1, read on the forward strand.
GTTCGTCCAACGACTGGAAGGCGTTGTGATTGCCCAGGGTGACGAGCCACGGCCCCTTTTCATAGGTGATGAAGGTGTCGACCAGGTCGACGCTGTTGTCGGACAGCTCCAGTTCCAGCTTATAGCCGAAGCCGCCGCCCAATTGCCCTTCACCGCCCAGTCGCAACCGGCGCAGTTCGTTGGAATATCCCTTGGCCCGGTCATTGACGCTATCCGGGGTCATCAGCAGCCCGGCATCATATTGGATGCGTCCCTTGACGTGGAAGCTGGCCGCGCCCTTGCTGAAGACGGGTCCGCCCTTCCAACTGACCGCCGTATCGCCGGCAGGCTTGGCCTGCGCCACCTGGACCGGCGGAGCGGGCACCGGCGACGTCGTCGGGGCGACGGCGGCAGCCTGCGGCGCGGCGGGTGCGCTGTCCAGTCGCGCCTCCAGCCGGTCGACCTGCGCCTTCAGCGCGGCGATCTGCGCCCGCAGCGCATCGGCCTCTGCGGCGCTGATCGCCTGGGCGGCGACCGGCACCGGCGTCATCAGCAGCGCCAGCGCGGTACCGGCAGCCAGTCGAATTCGGGGCGTCATCTGTTTCCCTTCCATGTCTGGCGACGCCCGTATGAATTTTCTGTTACAAACAGGCGTAGGTATGATGGCATTTTTATGACATATGCTCTGAACTGATCCCGGTTGGCGGCACGGCGATGAACGGCTAATCCTGGGACCGACATGGGCGTCCTCTCCCTCCTTCTCGGCCATGGCCGGCGCGGCCTGCTGACAGCAAGCGTCGCCATCGGCGCCGCGCTCGCCGGCTGTTCGGGCGAAGGCAGCGGGCCGGTGGTGGTCAGCATAGTGGGCGACCGCGACGATTTCGCGAAGCCGCTCCAGAATCTCCCCAACCCCGCCGCCAAGCTGATGCTGGAAAGCACGGCGCAGGGGCTGGTCGGCTTCGATGCCGCGGGCAACATCCTGCCAGGACTGGCGCAGCGATGGATCGTCGAGGATGACGGGCGCAGCTATATCTTCCGCCTGCGCCGCGCCTTCTGGGCGGACGGCACCCGCGTAACCGCGCCCGATGTCGCGCGCATAGTGATGGCGCGTATCGTCTCGTTGCGCCGCTTCGATCCGGACGGGCCGCTCGACGCGGTGCAGACCGTGGTGCCCATGACCGGCGAGGTGATCGAAATCCGCATGGCCGCAGCCCGCCCCTTCATGCTCCAGATGCTGGCCCAGCCGCAAATGGGCGTGCTTTCGCGCGAGGGCGGCACCGGTCCCTATCGCCGCGCGGCACAGGGCAAGGCCTTGCTGCTGACGCCGATCGACCGATCGACCGGCGATGACAAATCGGCCGAAGGTCCGGTTCCCCCGTCGCAACTGCGCGTGTTGCGCAGCGAAGGCGCGGCACTCGCCATCATCCGTTTCCGGGAAAGGCAGGCGGCGCTGGTGCTGGGCGGTCGCTTTTCGGACCTGCCCCTGCTGCTGCCCGCCGGGATTGATCGGGATGCGGTGCGCGCCGACCCGGTGCAGGGATTGCTGGGCCTCACCATGGTGGGCGAAGGCAAGCTGCTGGACGACGACAATGTCCGCGCAGCGATCAACATGGCGATCGATCGCAGCCAGCTTCCGGCCGTCTTCCCGCTGGGCGGATGGGCCACGACCGAACAGATCGTGCCGTCTGCGCTGGACCTGGGCCGCAATCCCACCCCGCCGGCCTGGGCGGGAATGGCAATGGAGGATCGCCGCGCGCAGGCGAGCGCGACCATCACGCGCTGGCGCGCGGACAATGGCGCACCGCCGACGCTGCGTATCGCACTGCCCACCGGACCGGGCGCGACCCTGCTGTTCGGCCTTCTGCGCCGCGACCTGGCCGCCATCGGCCTCGACGCGCGCCGGGTCGATACGGGGGCGCCTGCGGACCTGCGCCTGATCGACGAGGTCGCACCCTATGACAGCGCACTCTGGTATCTGGGCCGGGTCGGCTGCGCGCGAAAGGTGCATTGCAGCGACGCCGCCGACGCCCAGTTGCAGGCCGCCAGCCTCGCCAGTACGGCTGCGGAGCGCAGCGCGCGGATCGCCGAGGCCGAAGCGCTGATGCAGGCGCATAACGGTTATATCGCGCTGGGCGCGCCCGTCCGCTGGTCGCTGGTGTCCAGGCGGCTGACCGGCTTCATGCCCTCGCCCCGCGCGCGCCACCCATTGAACCATCTCTTCCGCCGCCCCAATTAGGTGGCAAGGAGACAGGATAATGGCGCTTTCGCAGGATCAGTTCGACCGCATGGTTCGGGACTTGCCGGGCTTTGGCCGCGATCCGGCCTCGGTGCGCCGCCGGATCGAGGCGATGGAGGCGATGCTGGAGGGGCTGTTCGTCATTCCCGGCACCACCCGGCGCGTGGGGCTCGACAGCCTGATCGGCCTGATCCCGGTGGTCGGCGACATCGCGACGGCGGCCATGGGTGCGTGGATCGTGTGGGAAGCACGCAATCTGGGCATGTCGAAATGGCAGATCACCCGCATGGCCGCCAATGTCGGCGTCGATACGCTGATCGGCGCGATCCCCTTCGCGGGCGACCTGTTCGACTTTCTCTACAAGTCCAACAGCAAGAATCTGCGCATCATCCGCAAGCATCTCGACCGCCACCACCCCTCTACGGTGACGATCGACGGGTGACGGTCAGCGGAACGGTTCGATCCGCAATTGCGCCCGGTCCTTGACCCCGCCCTGCTGCGGCGGGCAGGCGATGTAGCGATACTGGCGGTCCATGCAGATCCACACTTCGCTCAAGCTTCCGTCGCGTGTAACGTTCAGACGGATGCCGTCCTCGACCATGCCTGCATTCGCCGCGGCAAAGGCTTTGGCGAAATCGCGCGCAGACAGGATGGTTCGCGCGGCTAGCGCCGCCATGTCGGGATAGCGCAGGGCGGCGTAGAGTTTGCGCGACAGGGCGAAAAATTTGGTCGGGGTCGTCGGCATACAGGTGCCGTGCTTGACCCATTCATGCTGGATCAGCTGCACCGAGGGCGTAGCGCAGAGATGGTCTCGGATCACCTTGCGCGGCAGGGGGCCAGCGGACTTGCAATATTGCGGCCATTCCCGGTCATAGCCGTCGGGCCAGAGGCCATGCAGCGTGAAGGCGAATTTGTTGTCCGACCGGCACTGAAACGCATCGCGCGCGCCGCCGCGCGACGTCTTGCAATATTGCGGGGTCCAGCTGACCGCCAGCGTATAATAGCCGATCGGCAGGACGCGCTTCGGTTCGCTGTCGCTTGGCCCTTCGACATGCGGTCGGGCGATCACCGCAGGCAGGCGGCATTGGCCGGCCTGCGCCATGGCGACGCCCGGCATGGCAAGCGCGATCAGGGGCAGTAGCATTTTAAGCACAGGCGAAATCGAGGCCGATGTCGGCAGCCGGAGCCGACTGGGTCAGGCGGCCGACGCTGATATAGGTGACGCCCGTATCGGCCCTGGCGCGTATGGTCTCCAGCGTCACGCCGCCCGATGCCTCGGTCGGCACGCGCCCCGCGACCAGGGCCACCGCGCCGCGCAGGGTGGAAGCGTCCATATTGTCGAGCAGCAGATGCGTCGCGCCTGCCACCAGCGCCGGCTCGATCTGGTCGACCCGGTCGACCTCGACGATGATCCGATCGACCCCTGCGGCCACTGCGCGGCGCACCGCTTCCTCGACCGATCCGGCGACCCCGACATGATTGTCCTTGATCATCGCCGCGTCCCACAGACCCATGCGATGGTTGGTCGCCCCGCCCATGCGGGTGGCATATTTTTCCAGGACGCGCAGGCCCGGAATCGTCTTGCGCGTGTCGAGCAGGGTCGCGCCCGTGCCCGCAATCGCATCGACATAGGCGCGGGTCATGGTGGCAATGCCGGTCAGGTGCTGGACGGTGTTGAGCGCCGATCGCTCCGCCGTCAGCATTGCCCGCGCCTTGCCCCGGATGCGCAATATGTCGGTGCCGGCTGCGACGCGATCGCCATCCTGATGCAACGGCTCGATCGTCACGTCCGGGTCGAGCGCGCGGAAGAAGGCTATGGCGAGCGGCAGCCCCGCCAGCGTCACCGCGTCACGGCTGTCCATCACGCCTTCGAAGACAGCGTCCGCGGGGATCACCGCCTCGCTCGTGACGTCGCAGCCATCCGGGCCAAGATCCTCGGCCAGGGTGGCAGCGATGAAGGCATCGAGATCGAAACCGGGGAGGGAGAAGGTCATGGCGCCCTCTCTAGCCGTGACGCACCGCGCGCCGCAACCCGTTTCCCGACTTGACTTAGTCCATGGACTAAGTCCATATTGAGCTCATGACTGCCACCGTCAATGTTCACGAAGCCAAGACGCACTTTTCCAAACTCTTGGACCGCGCTCATGCCGGCGAGGAAATCATCCTTGCCAAGGCCGGCAAGCCTTATGCGAAATTGGTTCCGATCGATGCAGTGCAGGTGCGTCCGAAACGTCGGGGCGGCCAGTTTGCTGGCCTCTTCACGGTCGGCGACGAGATTTTCGATCCCTTGCCCGAAGAAGAATTGCGCCTGTGGGAGGGGCATGGCGATTGAGACTGTTGCTGGATACCCATGTGTTGATCTGGTGGTGGACCGATCGCAGCCTTTTGCCCGACACGATCGATCAGATGATCGAAAGCGGGGCCGACCGGATTTTCGTCAGCAGCGTCAATGCTTGGGAAATCGCGACCAAGGCGCGCCTGGGCAAATTGCCGCAACTCCTGCCCTATCTGGATCGCTATGAGGCGGCGGTCCTGGATGCGGATTTCAAGCCGTTGAACCTGACCATGGCGCACGGCCTGCGCGCCGGCGCCTATGACGCGCCGCATCGCGACCCGTTCGATCGGATGCTGGCGGCGCAGGCGGAACTGGAAGGCCTGACCTTGCTGACGCGAGATCCGGCCTTCGCCGCCTTTCCCTGCCAGACATTATGGCACCAGCCGATGCTCAGCGAAAAGCGGCTCACCTATCGCAGCTGATTCGCCTCAGCGCGCGCCCAGATCGCCCTGACCCACCGTGCCGCTGGCCATTTCCAGCATCCGGTCGAGGCTCTTCTTCGCCTGCAGCCGCAGCGTCTCGTCCATTTCGATGCGCGGCTGGAGGTCGCGCAGGGCGAGATACAGCTTCTCCATCGTGTTAAGCGCCATATAGGGGCAGATGTTGCAGTTGCAGTTGCCGTCGGCGCCGGGCGCGCCGATGAAATTCTTGTGCGGAACCGCCTTCTGCATCTGGTGGATGATATGCGGTTCGGTCGCGACGATCAGCGTGTCGCCGGGCATGGTCTTGGCGAAATCCAGTATGCCACTGGTCGATCCGACATAATCGGCATGATCGACGATATAGGGCGGGCATTCCGGGTGCGCGGCGATCGGCGCGTCCGGGTGCTGGGCCTTGAGCTTGAGCAGTTCGGTTTCGCTGAACGCCTCGTGCACGATGCAGACCCCCGGCCAGAGCAGCATGTCGCGACCCAGCTTGCGCTTGAGGTAGCCGCCCAGATGCTTGTCGGGGCCGAAGATGATCTTCTGATCCTTCGGGATCTGCGCCAGTATCTTTTCCGCCGACGAGGAGGTGACGATGATGTCGCTGAGCGCCTTCACCTCGGCCGAACAGTTGATGTAGCTGAGCGCGATATGATCGGGATGCGCCTCGCGGAACGCCTTGAACTGGGCGGGCGGGCAGCTGTCCTCCAGCGAGCAGCCGGCGTCCATGTCCGGCAGCACGACGATCTTTTCGGGGGAGAGGATCTTGGCCGTTTCCGCCATGAAGCGCACGCCGCAAAAGGCGATGACGTCCGCGTCCGTCTCCGCCGCCTTGCGCGACAGTTCAAGGGAGTCGCCGACAAAGTCCGACAAGTCCTGGATTTCGGGCGTCTGGTAATAATGGCCCAGGATGACGGCGTTGCGCTCCTTGCGCAGGCGATCGATTTCCGCGCGCAGGTCAATGCCCTGCGGAATGGCGGTGACGGCGGTCATACCCTGATACTCCTCGGTCCCATGTCTGGCCCTTTGCGCGCGCCCTAGCGCTGCCGCCGCTCGTTGGCCAGTACCTCGTTGATCGGCGTGGTCACGTCCCATCGCTCCCGGTTCGCTTCCTTGCGCTCGGGCGGGAAGGTGACGATCACCCGCGCATCATCATAGCCCATCGCGGCGAGCGGCGCGGCCATGACTTTTCCGATCGCCGCGCGGCCATATTCGCGCGCCTGCGCCATGCGCTCGGGCGATCGGGCCGAGGCTTCGGCCCGGACCTGCGCGTGCGCAGAGGTGCGACGGCTCAGTTCCTCACCCGCCTCCCGCGTCACGAACAGGCCGCTGGTACGCACCAGCGTCCGGCGCGCCTCGTCCAGATTGGGCCGAGCCGGCTTCACATCGGGCGCATTGACGATGAGGGTGCGGCTTTGCGGATTCCATTCCAGATCACGCGCCGAGAGGCCGCCCAGATCGATGAAATAATCGACAGAATAGGGCATCTTCACCACCTGGTCGGACTTGAGCCAGCCAAAGCCGCGCACGTCCTGCGCCGTGCTCTGGATCGTGCCGTTGAGCTGCGAGACGCGCAGACTGGCCGAGCCAGCGATCTTCTCCGCGATGATCTTCGTCACCGCCGATCCGTCATCCTCGACCGCCACCACATAATCGCGGTTATAGCGTTGCCAGCCGACCAGCATCGCTACCCCCATCAGCAGGATCAGCAGCGCCAGCGCGACCGGCGCGGCATGGCGCTTCAGCGCATCTGCCATCGCCCGTCCCCGAGGGGGGCGGCGATGCCCCGGCCATCCAGATCGATGAGATGCGCCAGCACCGAGCGGCCGGCGGCGGGATGCAGGCGCGGATCGACGCCCTTGTACATTTCGGCCACCATGTCCGGGATGGCGCTGTCGCCGTTTCGTTCGAGGAAGCGCACGATCTGCCCCTCGCGCTGCTTGCGATGGCCCATCATGCCCCGCACCAGCCGCTGCGGATTGTCGATCGGATCGCCATGCGCCGGATAATAGACCGCGTCGTCGCGATCGAGCAGCAGCTGCATCGAGCGCATATAGGCGGTCATGTCGCCATCGGGCGGCGAGATGACGCTGGTCGACCAGCCCATCACATGATCGCCGGTGAGCAGTGCCTTTTCCTCGCGCAGCGCGAAACAGAGATGGTTCGAGGTATGGCCCGGCGTCGCCACCGCCGCCAGCGTCCAACCCGGCCCCTGCACCTGCTCGCCATCGGCCAGCACGCGGTCGGGCCGATAATCGGCGTCAAACGCGGCGTCGGCGCGCGGGCCGTCATCCTCCAGCGTCAGGGGTGCGCAGCCGATGACCGGTGCGCCGGTGGCTTCGCTCAGCGGACGCGCGGCGGGGCTGTGGTCGCGATGGGTGTGCGTACACAGGATCGCGACGACCGGGCGGTCGGCAATGGCGGCATTCAGCGCGGCCAGATGATCCGCATCGTCCGGGCCGGGATCGACGATCGCGAGCGCTTCTGATCCCACCACATAGGTCTGGGTGCCTGTGTAGGTGAAGGGCGACGGATTGGGCGCCAGCACGCGAGCCACCAGAGGGCTGAGCGGCATCAGGAGTCCGGTCGGCAGGGCGGCCGGATCGAAGGGGGTAGCCATGCTTCCCATGTGCCCATTTCGGCGCGGATTTCAAGGGCGGGTTGTCCTGCCACTCGACGCTCTGATAGGCTTGTGCCATGATGTCCGCCACCCTCTCCCCATCGCTCGTCGAACGCTGGCGCCAGCATCTGGCGCTCGACCGGCGGCGCTCCCTCCATACGGTGCGGGCCTATGTGGCGACGGCGGAGCGGCTGATCGCCTTTCTGGCGGAGCATCGCGGCGCGGCCGTCACCGCGGCGGCACTGGCCAGTCTCGACCAGGCGGACCTGCGCGCCTTTCTGACCAGCCGGCGGATGGACGGGATCGGCAATCTGTCGGCGGCGCGCGAATTATCGGCAGTGCGTGGCTTCCTGAAATTCATCGGCGGCCAGGACGCGAAGCTGCCGCAGCTCAAGGGACCGAGGGTCAAGCGCGGCCTGCCCCGCCCCATATCCCCCGACGAGGCGGTGGCGCTGGCCGCGGACATCGCCGAAACTGCCCGGGAAGGCTGGATCGGCGCGCGCGACTGGGCGGTGCTGCTGCTCCTCTATGGCGCGGGACTGCGCATCGGCGAGGCGATGGGCCTCAAGGGCGACATCCTGCCACTGGGCGAAACGCTGCGCGTCACCGGCAAGCGGGGCAAGACTCGGATCGTGCCGCTGCTGCCGCAGGTGGCCGAGGCGGTCTACGCCTATGTCGACGCCTGCCCCTATCGCATGGCCCGCGACGAGCCGCTGTTCCGGGGCGCGCGGGGCGGACCGCTGTCCCCCGCGCTGATCCGGCGCGCGGTGCAGGGCGCACGCGGGCGACTGGGCCTGTCGGACCGGACTACGCCGCACGCGCTGCGCCACAGTTTCGCGACGCATCTGCTGGGTCGCGGCGCGGACCTGCGCAGCTTGCAAGAACTGCTGGGCCATGCCAGCCTGTCGTCCACGCAAATCTATACCCAGGTCGACGCCGCCCACCTGCTCGACATCTATCGCAACGCCCATCCCAGGGCGTGATCGATCAGCCCCTGGGCCGCCAGGTCGCCAGCCGCCAGAGATAGAGGATGATCGCGCCGACGACGCAGGCAGTCGCGGCCGGGCCGACATAGGCGTCGATCTCACGGAAGTTGCGGCCCAGGATGAACCCCGCATAGGCCAGGATGATGTTCCAGATCAGTGCGCCCCCGGCGGTCCAGAGCAGGAAGCAGGCACGTACGGTTGTAAAAGGAAATCCTAACTCATTGCAGCTAGGGCACGTTTATGACCGATCCGACACTAACGCGCAGTAAAAAGCCCGCATACATCTACGCCCGTTTCTCGTCCTTAGAGCAGGCTAAGGGCTTCTCGCTAGAACGCCAGCTCACTACTGCCCGGTCCTACATTGAAAGAAAGGGCTGGCAGCTTGCAGAAGAACTGGCGGACGAAGGACGCTCAGCGTTCAAGGGCAGCAACCGCGATGAGGGCGCAGCTCTATTCGAATTTGAAAGCCGCGCCCGTTCAGGTCATTTCAAAAATGGCGCTGTCCTTGTCGTAGAAAGCATCGACCGACTCAGCCGTCAGGGTCCGAAAGCTGCTGCTCAACTCATATGGTCGCTCAACGAGAACGGCGTCGATGTTGCGAGCTACCACGATGACCAAGTTTATCGCGCTGGCTCCGGCGACATGCTGGAGATTTTCGGCCTCATCATCAAAGCGTCGTTGGCGCACGAGGAAAGCGACAAGAAGTCCAAGCGCGCAAAAGCGAGTTGGGAAAAGAAATACGGCGACATAGAGGCAGGATCGAAGAAGGCCATCACCAAGCAGGTGCCAGCTTGGCTGACCGTCACAGCCGATAACGACATCATCGAGAACCCTGCCCGCGTGAAAGTCGTGCGCGAGATTTTCGAATGGTATGTCGAGGGCATCGGTCTTCACACCATCATGAAGCGCCTCAACGAGCGAGGTGAACCAGCTTTTTCAGGTCGGGAAACATCGAAGGGCTGGAGCAAAAGCGCAATCAATCATGTGCTGTCCAATCGCGCAGTGCTTGGTGAGTTCGCGACACAACAGGGCAAGCATATTCCGGTCGTCTACTATCCACAGGTAGTCAGCCGCGACCTGTTCAACCGCGCCGAAGCCATGCGCGCCACCAAAACGCGAACAGGTGGATCATCCAAATATCAGGGCAACAACCTGTTCGCAGGAATAGCCAAGTGCGAGGTTTGCGATGGACCAATGGGCTTTGTCAGGGATGGAGGCATATCGCGCTACACAACCGCATCAGGCGAACAGAGGGTCTATAAGAGCAAGGGCCACAACTACCTGATTTGTGATGCAGCCCGGCGTGGCTTTGGATGCGACAACAAAGTCCACGCTCCATACGCGACCTTAGAAGCTGCCACGCTACAGCAATTGCTATGGGCCACGATTGATGACGAGGAAGCTCAAGCCGATCCGAAGGCCGATGCGCTTCGCTCCAAGCTGGATGCCGTGCTGCATAGCATCGACCTCAAAAATCAGCAGATCAGCAATATCATCGACAGCATGGCCGAAGCCCCAAGCAAAGCGATGGCTGCAAGGGTTGCTGCTTTGGAAGCCGAAACAGACGCTCTAGGCGCTGAGTGCGATGAATTGCAGAAGGCACTCGCCGTCCAAACATCCGCACCGAGCCTCAGAGATGACATTGCTCAGTTGCGCGACCTAACCGAGTTGATGAACAGCGAGGATGAAGACGTTCGTCGGGCTGCTCGACTACGCACCAACGCATCACTCAAGCGCGTCATCGACCACATGACTATCGACCGCGCCGCTAATGTGACTGTCATGTCGATGGACGTAGGTGTTTGGCAGTTCGACAAGCTGGGCAATCGGATCGGCGGGCAAGCCCTATAAGCCCCTGCCCTGCTTCCAGATAAAAGAACGCCCCAGCGTTGCTGCCGGGGCGACTTTGCTTTCCTGAGGCGTCTGAGGGCAAGCTAGATGCGAGGCATCTGGTATATCTCATTATCGATGTGGAAGTTGTAGTGATGCGCTTTCTGCTCAACATAGATGCGCTGGTCGTTGAATGTGAAAGCAAACTCTGGTTCTGCGAACTCGGGGTTGGCAGTGATAGTAGCGTCTACGAAATCGGCAAGTGCTGCTAGATCGACATTCATCGCTGGTTCCTTTCCCCAGCTTATTGTTGTCTCCTAACCACCGCGTCATCCAGAAAGTGACACCACAAAAACTCTTATGACCTAACCACTTCTTTGGTTGATTTCCGCTCTGACTGATGTTTGCTGTTCTGGTGCCGTAACATCAAGGAGAATGGCACATGGAATGGTTGAAGGTCTTCACACCTGAGGCAGCGCAACAGCTAGCCACGAACTGGATCGAACAGCAGCCCTTGAAGGGGACAGCACAAGAGCGAGACTATCAGCCGGTATGTAAGCTTTTCCTGCCGTGGTCGGCTGCTACATGGCTGGTCAGCGAAATGTCGGATGATGGGTTGTGCTTTGGCCTATGTGACATCGGCTTTGGATCGCCGGAACTAGGCTACTTCTCGATGGACGAGGTATATTCGGTCAAGGGACCGGGTGGTCTGCGCGTTGAGCAAGACCTGCATTTCAAGCCGAACAAGACGCTTGCCGAGTATGCCTCAGAAGCTCGCCAGAAAGGCCGCATCAGCGTCTAGGGATAAATAAAAGGAAGACAGAGAGCCGCTGCGTAATTGGTCTTTTGTTTTCTCCTTATACTGGGAAAGCCCTCCACTACGTGTGGAGGGCTTTCTTTATGCCTTACTTCCCAGGCCGCTTATATGCGAGCGCAGCATCGATCGCTGCCTTCTCCACACCCTCGTCCGCTAGTTGCTTACGGATTTCAGCATCCGTCTTGCCACCGCGACGGAAGCCGCCAACGCGGATATTCAGACGGCTCGCTTCGCTGACATTGCGCTTGGCACGTGGCGCGGCGCTGGTCGCTGCTGGCGCAGCGGCACTGGCAGTGAACACGATGTCGAACTCACCTGCATTAACTGCATCGATCAGTGCAGTCAGGAATGCTTCGAACTGGCTTTCGGGAATGTAATTGACCGTGGCTTTGTTGATGGTCAGGTCAACGCCTTTGACACCTACCTTGAACTCCACAACGCCGTTTTTAACCGTGTAGAGTTTTGGTCCGCGCACTGCGCCATTGGTGGTAAACTGAGCGCGAGCAGCTTCAAGACGACCGACAAGCCGTGAACGGTCCTTGGTGACATCGTATGGCCTGGCCTCAAACTCGGACTTCAAGCTGTTGTCGATGAACTTGCTCAGGTCAACCATACGCCACTCCTCTATCTAGTGGCGCACTACCTGTCCTAGCTTGATCAGCAAATCAACAAGAAAGGTGGCACAGTGGCCACCTTTCGAAGTTTGTGCGTTAGTGACTTACTTGGTGGCGGTCTTCTTCGCGGCCCTCGTGCTGCGTAGCTTTTCGCGCCGGGTAGCAATGCCCTTATCGGCTTCCTCAAGCTGCGCGTTGAAGTTGCCCTTCTCAACCTCGGCCCTGAAGTGGTTCATCGCAGCCTCAAACTGCTCGACCGGGACGACGACCTTTGTCTCGTCACCGATAAGCTTGATAGGCTTATTGTTGACCCGCAGCGTGAGCGCCACCTCCTTCTGACCTAGCACAAACCAGCGCCGACCATCTTCCTTGGGATTGCTGAACAGCTTGATCTGCTTGGCTATGCCGTCGATCAAAATCGACTTAGCGGTGCGCCCTTGCTCCGCGGTTGCAAATTCCGCCGACTTGCTAGCGGGCTTGATCATCGAGGGGTTAAAAGCGGTCATGTGTGTAACTCCGATCTGTGTAAGCAACAGCGCCTACTTCAATCGTATGTTGTCTCCTGACCAGATAATCATCCACTCTTTGGCGTTGACTAATAGGAATTCTGGTTGGCGCGATAACTATGGAGAGAGCACACTTAGGAAAGACCATGCCAAACGCACCACAGAACTTCTCGCATGGCGGCAAGAAGGTGAAGCCGGTGAGAGCCGAGCAATATGTCTATGACCACAACTGGCGGAAGGTAAGAGCCCGACGACTTGCCGAAGAGCCGTTATGCCGAACCTGTCAAGCGAACGGATACGTGACGCCAGCAACACAGGTGGATCACATCACACCGAGGGCAGACGGCGGCAAGGACGAGTACGAGAATACGCAAAGCCTATGCGGTCCATGTCACGCAGCAAAGACAGCCGAAGAGAACCGCAGACGTTTCAGCTTATAGATTGATCCTGATACCAAGCAGGTCATTCTCATAAACAAGGTCGCTATCATGCAATGCCTGCTGCACCATCATGATGTTGCCCACTACTTGTGGACCTAAAGCGATAACGAGAAACAGACAGAGACAAATACGCTGGAGCTTTGACATTGCGAACTCCACAGACATTGAAGAAGTCAACTACTTAATGTCTGCCAGCAGTTCGCGTCTACCAAAGACTTGACATGGAGAGAATGTCTGGGTCGCACCCTGCCCGATGCAGCAGGCTTGAGGGGGGCATTTTTTTTAGAGACTAAAGAACTATAGTAACAACACCCCAGCTAAAAAGACGCGTGTGCGAATTAAACAGTCCGGGCTCTGATGCGGCTACCCAGTTCTGAAATACTCATCCATAACTTGATCATTATGGAACGTCCATGGTAGTTCAGATGGATCGATTGCCTTGACGTTTTTTAAGTAGATCTCGAGGACACGTGGATCGTCAAATACAGATTGGTCCCCTCGAACAAGTGGCCCTAACGATCCCTGCCTTGCTAACTCAACTACCTCGGCAAACAATTGATCACATTTCAGGTGACAAGCTCGATTCTCACGGATGCCTTCTGTACCTAAGTTATAAATCCTCACGCCATATGACTGGAACAGCAGGTATTTGATCGGCGCTCCCTTCTCGGTCTTTGCGCTAGCGAACACACCGATAGTTTCTAACGCCACTTCACCGCCTTTAATCCAGATGTTTTCTGCAAGCTCTTTAGCGCACCCTCGGTTGCAAGTAGTGTAGTTGGTGAGGCTTTGCCGGAGATTTGACACTTGCTCCCTCTTCCATTTCTCAATAGCGGTTTCGTTCTCTAAAGCTTGAGCAGCACCGGCCGGATACATAAAGCTTCCGGCGAACAGCAGCGCGACTGTCAAGAGCCTCATAGACTTACTCCGACTCAGACAGGTTGTTACGGTATGTCACGCAGATTTTCGCCACACGCGTTCTGTTGTGCTTCCAGTTTTTTCCTATGCGGCACACATTCTTTGTCAGGGGCGCGTCGTTGACTGTGAAGGGACCTGACCAGCCTGACCAGCCTCTAGCTGGTGTTACGCCATCCTCTTCAAACAATAGCGTTTCTACCTCGTCATCCGAGAATTGCGCGATCGTTGGTAATTGGACGCAAGTCGCTGCACAAGTGGCTCTGTTTCCCATTGGGCCATCACAAGGCGGGTTGTCCGTGCGCGCGTAAACTGAATTGCCGAGCACTACCGTTCCGCAAGTTCGCTTAACGTCCTGAGCGCTAGCAGCCACTCCCAACGACGCTACTATCCAAACCAACGCTGACCGTATCAACATGATTATCTCCTTTTAAAGACGACAAAAGATGCTGACCCGAGTTTTTTTCAGAACGTAGATACCACGATCCATCATGTTCACGAATGATATTTTTCTAGAAGCTGACATGGACTTACGCCGGTAGCTAAGCCCGACGCCGCGCTGATTGCAATAAATAACTAAATGCAGCGTGGGCCTAAAAAGAAATCCATAGAAGAGAAAAAGGCGGTCGGTTCCTATCGTCCCTGTCGTGACGATCCCACCATTCTGATCCCGAGGGTCTCAGAGCCTCCGGTCATGCCGGACTATCTGAGTGATGCCGCGAAGGCCATCTGGTTCGAAGAACTGGAGCGGGTCACGCAAAGCGGAACGTCGGTCCTCGATAGCAGCATGTTTGCTGACTACTGCTGTCTCGCAGCCATTGTCCGTGCGGCGTTCAAGGCAGGCGAAGTGCCCAAGGGCAATCAGCTTGTCGAACTCAGGAAGCAGCGTGAACTCCTAGGCATCGGCGGCGCCCCATCGCGAGCGCAGCGCGGCACGAAAGGCCAGGCCGAACCCAACAATCCATTTGCGGACCTTGCCGGTGGCTGATGGCGTGGGAAGAAGGCGACGGACCATTTACGCGCAAGGCAATTGCATACGCTGAGCAGATCATTGCTGGCGAGATCCCCGCTTGCCTTCAAATTCAGCAAGCGTGTCAGCGTTTCCTAGACGACATCGACGGTGATCGCTGGGAGTTTGTGCCTGCAAAGGTCGAACGCGCCTGCAAATTCATCGAACTTCTGCCCCACGTTAAGGGCGTATGGGCTGCGAAGAAGCAGAGGCTCAAGCTTGAGCCGTGGCAAGTCTGGATCATTGCATCGATCTTCGGCTTCGTTGACCCCCAGACGCGCCTTCGCAAGGTCCGTGAAGCCCGCCTATTCATCCCCCGCAAGAATGCGAAGTCCACCGTAGCTGCTGGTATCGGCCTCTACATGGCCTTCCTCGATGACGAGGCAGGCGCAGAGGTATGGATTGGCGCGAACAATCGCGAGCAGGCTGACGCATGTTTTCAGCCATGCCGTCAGATGGTCGAGAAGCTGCCGGATTTCAGGTCCGCTACTGGCGTCGAAGTCCACAAATATTCCGTGTTCTCGCTTGCAACGGGATCGTTCATCAAGACGATGGTCGGCAAGCCCGGCGACGGTTCGAACCCACACTGCGCGATCTTGGACGAAGCGCACGAGAACGACACCAGCGAGCAATACGACACGATGAAGACCGGCATGGGCGCGCGAACGCAGCCCTTGCTCCTGACGATCACCACGGCAGGCTTCAACGTCGCCGGTCCATGTCGCCAGCTTCAGGTCGATGCCGAAAATGTCCTTGCCGGTCACAGCCAGAACGACGCGCTATTCGCGGCCATCTACACAATCGACAAAGACGACGACTGGACGGACTTCAACGTCTGGAAAAAGGCCAATCCTAATTTCGGTGTGAGCGTTCACGAAGCCGGCCTTCGCGAGCAGTTCAGGGACGCACTCAGCTTGCCTGAGAAAAAGCCCATGCTGCTGACCAAGCACCTCAACGTCTGGCAGAACAGCACAAGCGGTTGGCTGGACATGCGCGCATGGTCGGCATGTCGCTCAGAGAAGACCCTGTCCGATCTCGCGGGCAATCCAGCGTTCGTGGCCTACGACGTTTCCACGCAGACCGACATTTCGGCGCTGGTCCTGTGCGTCATGGACGGTCACATTCCTTACTTCTTCCCCTTCTTCTTCCTGCCTGAGGGCGCAGTTCAGGGCAGCAAGAACGCAGACGCATATCGTAGCTGGGCAAACAGCGGCCACATTCTGCTGACACCCGGCAATGCGACGGACTTCTCGTCCATCAAGGGGCAATTCGCGAAGCTGGTTGCTCAGTTCAACATCAAAGGCGTGGCCTATGACCCATGGCAGGGCCATCAATTCGCGCAAGAGATACAGGACGAATACCCAAACATCGAAGTTCGCAAGTTCGCGCAGAACATAGGCAACTACAATCCGGTCATGCTGGAGTTTGAAGCGCTAGTTGCTGACAATAAACTGCGCCACTCTGACAATCCTTGCATGAACTGGATGGCTGGCAATGTCAGCATCAGGGCAAACTCAGCTAATCACCTGTTCCCTAACAAGCCAGACAAGCAGCCTCACTTGAAGATCGACGGCATTGTTGCCGCGTTGATGGCGTACGCAATGAAGATGAACCAGCTAGAGGCAGCAGAGCCGTTCATCGACTGGCTCTAACAAGTCTCAAGTCCTCGAAAGGATAAATATCCAAAACGAGGACGACCCAACATGAGTATTTTTAGTTACCTTTTTGGTGATGGGACAGAAGCAAAGTCAGCACGACCGTTTCAAGAAGTTATCCAAGAGATTGCGGCAGACCAAAGCTCTTCTGAAGGCTTTGAGACTTTGAACGATGACGCGCTCGAAGCAACAGCCGTTCTAGCTGCTGTCCGTGTCATCGCAAACGGCATCGCACAGGTGCCATTCAAACTCTTAAAGAAGCAGAAGAATGATCGCGGCGAAGAAGCCGCGTCTCATCCGCTTGCTGCCCTGCTCCGTCACTCACCTAATGACTGGCAAACATCTTACGAGTTGCGAGAGCAAATGGCTTTCCACCTCATTCTGACCGGCAATGCGTTCTGCTTCCTGAACAGACATAACCGCACCAAGGAAATTCTAGAGATTTATGCCTTCGAACCGGGCAGCGTCACAGTCACGCAGAACGCCGATTACTCTCTGAGTTACCGTGTCCAAACCGGCAAGCGCAAGACTATCGACTTCATCGATGTGCCTGCTGAAAACATGTGGCACATCAAAGGTCCATCTTGGAATGGATGGATGGGACTTAATGCTACTAAGCTGGCTCGACAGGCTATCGGCTTGTCACTTGCGAGCGAGAAGTTTGGCGCGAACCTATTCAAGAATGGCGCTCGACCCGGCGGCATCTTGTCCACTGAAGCTGTTTTAACGCCTGAACAACGACAGCAGTTGAAGGAAGCTTGGAACGAGCAACAGGCCGGATCGAAGAATGCCCACAAAACCGCTGTTCTAGGCGGCGGCATGAAGTTCCAGCCAATCTCTTCTACCGCCAATGAAGCGCAGTGGACCGAAAGTCGCAAGTTCCAGATACAAGAGATTTGCCGAGCGTTCGGAGTTCAGCCCGTCATGTTGATGGCAGACGGCGCAACTTCCTATAATTCGGTAGAACAATTACTTCTTGCTCACCTCACTCACACGCTGATGCCTTGGTTCGAGCGCATCGAGCAGTCTGCATACAAGGCGCTACTGTCGAAAGAGGAAAAGCAGCAAGGCTATTACATCAAGCTAGACAGCCGCGCCCTTCTTGAAAGCAGCACTGCTGATCGTCTCGCATATTATAATCAGGGACGCACTCAGGGCTGGCTCACGATCAATGAAGTCCGCGCACTTGAGGACTTGCCGCGTTCCGATGATCCACTGGCCGACAAGCTGACGCCAGCGGCAAACCTCTTCGGCCAGACGGCTACACCAACCCCACCAACGACAACAGAAAATCAGGGCGAGGAACCTAATGCTAATTGAGAAGAAGGCCATTACTGGCATCGAATGTAAGCTGGCGATTACTGCCAGCGATGAGACTACGACTGCCATGGCCTTCACCGGCTACGGCTCTGTGTTCGGCAACGTAGACTATCACGGCGACATTGTTGAGCGTGGCGCGTTCGTTAAGTCGCTCCAGCAGCACGCCAAGGCAGGCACGTTCCCGCTGATGTGCCTCAACCACAACGTCTTTGACGCGCTACCGATCGGACGTTGGACCAGCATCGAAGAAGACGAATACGGCCTAAAGGTCGCTGGCGAACTTCTCGACACTACTGCTGGCCGCGATACGTACACGGCATTGAAGGCTGGTGCGATCAAGGGCCTGTCCATCGGCTTCTATCCAATCAAGTGGGCAATGGCCACTGGTGAGGACAACTACTGCCGCACAATCTCAGAAGCAGACCTTCTTGAGATCAGCGTTGTGACTATCGCAGCAAATGAGTTGGCTCAGGTCAATGAGGTCAAGTCCTCGCTAACTGACATGACTATCCGCGATCTTGAACGTCTGCTGCGAGAACAGGGCTTATCGCGCAAGCAAGCTGAGACTGTCGCCGGCCAGTTTGAGAGCAAGGCATATCTGGCTGAGAAGGCTCGCAAGGAAGAGGAAGCGAAGGCTCTACAGCTTCGCATCAGCAAGCTTCTGAACAAGTAACTTAATAAATAGAGGGACAGCAAGGACGACTTGCTCAAGTGAGCCGCTACAGGGGTGATCCTGTCAATAGGTCACAAAACAAAACATAAGACAGACAGGAGGACCATAATAATGGCCACTAACGAAGAACTAATGGGCGTTTGGGAGGAGTTCAAGTCCGCAAACGATCAGCGCTTGAAGGCAATTGAAGCAAGCGTGACCGATCCAATCGCAGAAGATAAGCTGACCAAGCTTGAAGCTGAAATCTCCAAGCTGACCGGCGCTGTTGAAGCAGTTGCAGAAGAGCAGAAGAGCCTTGCTAAGAAGTCGGGTCGTCCCGGCGCTTCGGCTGAGACTGCTGAACTGGAATACAAGAGCGCTTTCGGCACTTGGTTCCGCAACGGCAAGGGCGAAGATGCTCTTGAAGCTAAGTCGCTTACCCTCGGCGGTGACTCCGGCAAGGATGGTGGCTTCACCGTTCCAGTCGAAGTCAACATGGCCGTCCGTGAGAAGCTGGTTGATTTCTCGCCCCTGCGCCAGCTTGCAGAAGTAATCTCCACGACCACCGGCAACTACTCGGTTCTACAGAACCAGCGTGGCACTGCGTCGGGTTGGGTTGCAGAAACTGATGCACGTACCGAAACTGCTTCGCCAAAGATCATCAAGATCGCTGTTCCACACGGCGAACTCTATGCGAACATCGCTGCTAGCCAGCAGATGCTCGATGACAGCGCAATCGATCTTGAGGCATGGCTGGCTTCGCAGGTTGCTGACCAGTTCGCACTTGCAGAAGGCGCAGCTTTCATCAACGGCACCGGCACCAACCAGCCAAAGGGTCTGCTTGCAACCGGCAACGGCTACGGCACTGTCGTTAGCGGCGCTGCTGCTGCTTTCAGCAACCCAGACAAGTTGTTTGACCTCGTTTACGGTACGAAGGCCGGTCATCGTCAGAACGGTAAGTTCCTGATGGCGTCGGCTACTGAAGCAGAGGTTCGTAAGCTGAAGGACACCACCGGCAACTATCTGTGGGCACCGGGTCTGAACGGCCAGCGCGGCACACTTCTTGGCTACGAAGTCTACAACGACGAGAACATGCCAGTGATCGCAGCCAACGCGACCCCAATTGCTTTCGGCGACTTCAAGGCTGGTTACACCATTGCTGATCGCAAGGACATCACCCTGATCCGCGATCCATACACCAACAAGCCTTACGTGATGTTCTACGTCACTGCGCGCGTTGGCGGCGTTCCAACCAACACCGACGCAATCAAGCTGCTCAAGATCGCAGCTTCGTAAGCGGTCAGCGAGACGAACTCGCAAAAAGGAAAGCCCGTCAGGCAACTGGCGGGCTTTCTCGTCTCAATAAATATCGGGGAGGTAGAACATGAAAACAACTCTAACCCGCGACAACACTTTTCTCGCCATATCTGTCGAACAGGCGAAGCTTTGGTGTCGCATCGACGCCGACGAAGAAGACGAACTGATCGAAGGGCTGATCCGCACGGCGCAGGAAGCCGCCGAGAACTACACCAATCGCGCAATCGTCCCGGTTGAGGTCGAGATTGAGCTTGATGAAGGCTGCAAGCGCTTCACGCTCCCTATCTCTCCCGTGTCGTCGGTGACGAAGGTCGAGCTGCTGGACGCTGAGGGCGTCAGAGAACCCCTCTCCGACCCCGATAGCTACTGGGTGCTGCTGCGCGACACTGGCGCTGTGCTGACGCTCTCAGGGCAGATCAGGGGCAGTCGCACGCTCGTCGTGACCTGTGACGCTGGCTATGCCGATCCTGAGGCGATCCCCGCGCCGATCAAGCAGGCGATCGCTGTCCATGTTGGCTCGTTCTATGCCGGACGCGAGGGCCAGGACACAGCAGAAGCGACATTCCGCACCCTGCTCAACCCATATCGCGTGGGTGGCCTATGAATGCGGGCGCTTTGAGGCACCGCATTACGATCCTGACGACTGGTGGCCCTACCACGAACGATATTGGCGAGGAGATTAGCGGCGCTCCACTAGTCGTGGCGACCGTTTGGGCTGCGAAGTGGCAGCTTACCGCGAAGGACGTTAGCCGCGCAGCCGGTCAGGTATCACAGGCAGAAGCCAAGTTCCTGATCCGCCATCGCAGCGACCTGACCACTCAGATGACCGTCCTGCACAAGGGCATCAGCTACGCGATCACCGGCCTTGAGGATTTCGAAGACGGCAAGGGCCTCTTCATCATGGTCCGCAGCAAGACAGCATAAGCCGAGAAAAGAGAACATAATGGCTGATCGAATTAGATTTCAAATGACGGGATGGGACGAACTCAAGAGGGGTTTGGAACAGCTTGGCCCTGAACTAGCTACCAAGGCTGGCAAGTCCGCAATTCGTGCTGGTGCGAAAACTCTCGCGGAAGAGGTAAAGGCAGCAACGCCGGTTGGCGATGATGACACTTCGCGCAGCTATCGAACAAAGAGCGGCCAGTCCGTGACTGTCGATTATGGCCACATGCGCGACAACATCAAAGTCAAGATGGGTCGCCCCAAGAAGGCGTTCAACGTCGTTGCTCATGTGACGTTCGGTTCCGCCTTCTGGGCGCGCTTCCTTGAATACGGCACTGTGAAGATGATGGCGCGTCCATTTGCGAAGCCAGCCTTCGATAACGCCACAGTGTTGATGCTTGAAAAGATCAAGTCGCAACTAGGTGTGTCGATGGAACGCCTCGCCCGCAAGTATGGGAGGCGCTAAACATGGATAGCGCTTTCTACTCTGCCCTGAAAAGCTTCACTGGATCAGCAAAGGTCTATCCAGTTCTCGCACCCGATGATGCTGTAGCGCCTATGGTCGTTTACCAGAGGACCAGCACTCAGCGCGACCTCACAATCGATGGTCTAAGCGGATTGGTTTCGGCTTCCTACCGCATCGACATTTACGCCACCAGCTTGAAGGCAGCGCAAAGCTTGTCCGATACAGTTGTGATCGGGCTGTCGCAGCACAAAGAAGCACCAATCAACTATATCACTATCGACAACGAGTTTGATGGTTCTGACCTAAGTGGCGATCCCAAGTTGTTCCGCATGATTGTTGAAGTGACGGCGCACTTCAACCTGTAAGAGAACGTCCAAGTCTCCGCCAAATAAATAGTCGGAAGCAAGCCCTGAGCGGCGAGCTACCTACTATTTGGAGGCTATAACATAATGTCAACCGCCGTTGAAACTCAGGGCACAGTCCTTTCTATCAAGACTGGGTCCAACACTTTCGTTCCCATTGCAAAGATCACCGACTTTTCCGCATTCAGCGGCTCAGCTTCGGTTATCGATACTACCAGCCTAGATAGCACCGCTAAGGAAAAGCTGATGGGCCTACAGGACTTCGGTCAGGTATCCATCAACTTCAACGTCATCCCAAATGACGCCGGTCAGGTCGCCCTTGAAGCTGCAAAGGCTTCGCGTGCGCTCACTGAATTCAAGCTGGCGCTGAACGATAGTGCAAACACCACCTACACCTTCTCCGGCTTCGTCCTCAGCAAGTCGCTGAGCGGCGCAGTAGACGACAAGGTATCTGGCTCAGCCACCATTGAAATCTCCGGCAACGTCACTGTTACGGCAGGTGCCTAATGGCTAAGCTGGCTTCAAAGTCGTTCTTGCTTTCGCAGAAGCCACGTTCCAGCGAACTGTTCATTCCTGAGTGGGATGCAACAGTTCGCTTGGAAGCGTTCACTGTCGAGCGCCGTATTGCGTTCATTTCAGTGCTGCAAGAAAATGCAGAGGCAATCCGGCTGCACAAGGAAGACCCGACGAACCATCCTGCTGTGGATCAGCTAGACGAAGCCCTCGTCGGTCTCGTCTATAGCATCGTTGATGCGAATGGAAATCTCATGTTCGATCTCAGCGACATTCCACAGTTGAAGGGACTGCCATACACTCAAATTCAGCACATCTATCTGCACATGGTGTCGCTCTCATATGCGAATGGCGACATCGTTAGGGACGTAGAGGCCGAAAAAAAAGGCTAATGGATAATCCAGAGCTATTGTTCTCATGCAGATTGGCAATGGCTTTGGGAAAGAGTTTAGCAGAAATAGCGGCAATGCCGCTTTCCGAGTTCACAACTTGGTTTGCGTTCTATGAACTAGAGCCTTGGGGCTGCCCTGTCGAAGATCAACGTGCCGAAACACAACTGAACGTGATGGTTCGCTTAGGCGCACAGCCGGGAACAAAAGTCCCCACCTTCTTTGACCGTTGGCCGAAAAAAGAGGAAGTTAAGGCAGCACCGCAAGTTGATCTTACTCTCAAGATCAAGGGCTTCTTCGCTGCATACGAGATGCGCCAGAACAAGAAGAACCCTGCTGCTCAATAAATACTCCGTAACCCCTACGGAGTATCTTTATGACACAGTTCGGCAGTCTTCACGCCAGTCTATCGCTAGAGAGCGCATCTTTCTTGAGCGGCATGAAGAAAGCCGCCGAAGAGACGACAAAAACTTCTCGTATCATCCAAGGGTCGATGGACAAGGCAAGCTTCGCCTTGAAGGGGCTGGCCGCTGCCGTTGGTGTAGACATGCTAGTCGGGCTAACACAGAGCGCGCTCGACTACAGCGATGCAATTGCCGACATGGCAGATCGAACCGGCGCATCAACTAGGTTCATTCAGGAGTTTGGTTACGCTGCTCAGTTGGCAGGCTCGGACGTAGAAACTGCCCGTGCTGGTATTGAGAAGTTTTCCAAGACTGTTGGTGACGCAGCCAATGGCAATGAAGCAGCGCAAAAGAAGCTGAAAGAGTACGGCATCACGGCGCTGGACGTAGATGATGCAGTGAAACAGGCCGCAGATAGCGTCAAAAAGCTGGATAACCCTACCAAGCAGATGGCCGCAACTATGGACCTGTTCGGTAAGAAGGCAGGCACGCTGACATTGACCCTTGCTGGCGGCTCTGAGGGGCTGGAACTACAAGCAAGGGCCGCACGTGATCTAGGCATTGTCCTTGAAGAGGGCATTATCCGCAACGCTGGTCAGGCAAACGACCAGCTAGACACTATGAAAATGATCCTGAACGCGCAGATGGCGGCGAATATCTCGGCCAACGCTGGTGCGATCACCGGTTTGGTTTCCGGAATCTCTAGCCTGACATCGGCCCTCATGAAGTTTTGGCAGCAGAACCCAAGGCTCGCGATGGCGATCATGGGCGCAATGGCAGGCGGTGCAACTGCTGGTCATGTGGGCGCTGCTGTTGGTGCAGTCGGCGGCTTCTTGGCCGGTGATAAGATGGCGCAGACCATGGACGACACGAACATGGACCTGAAATTCCGTCGCCAGAAAATGCGCGAGGCAAGGGCTGCTTACCACAACGCTCAGACGAACGGCACAATCGCCAAAGGCCCTGGAGCGATTGGCACCCTCAAGCATGATCCGAAGATCGCCTTTGAGGAATACAAGCGTCAGGTCGGCTTGATGGGTCAGGCCGTGACGCAGGCTAAGGCGCTGAACATGCCTAAGACTGACACGCTGCCTGTCGCAGCGGAGAAAGCAAGCACTGCTAAGTCTAGCAGCGGACCATCCGCCGCGGAGTTGGCGCAGAAGGAAGCTGAGCGCAAGTTTGCCTATGAGACTGACCTTGCTCGCGCCAATGCCGATCTAGCCCGTGCCACGTACATTGATCGCGGCAACTACGCAGAAGGCTATGCCAACGACCTAGCGGCCATTGACGATGAACTGGCGCAGCGAAAGCGCGACATTCTCAATGATGTGAAGACGCAGCAGAACACCAGCGGTCGCTACACAGAGGAAGAGGCGAAGAACCTCATCCAGATGCAGGAAAAGATCGCGCTGGCGGAAAAGGACCAGATCAACTTCGAGAAAGCCGTTCGCATTGAAGAGGAACTGCTGAAAAGCAAGGAAGCTGAGCTATCCGATCAACTCGACATGCTGGGCTTGGCCGGTGACATGGCCAAAACTGCTCGCGAGCGCAGGACGATTGAGCTCCGCAGGCTTGAGCTTGAGAAGAGGCGCGAAAAGCTAGAGCTTGAAGCTATCGTGTCCGCGACCAGCAAGGCATCGCCAGAGGAACGGGCAACCGCTCAGAAGAGGCTCGACAATCTCGACAACAAATACGGTGCGATGTCGCAGTCAGTGGTCCAGAACACGATGGGTCCGCTTGAAAGCTACCTAGACAGTCTGCCTGCGAGCGCAGCAGAGGTTCAGGAAGCGCTAGAAGGCATCGGCGCAGAGGGCCTACAGTCGATCAGCAGCGGTTTGGCCGATGCCATCGTGAACGCGAAAAGCTTTGGCGATGTCTTTGAAGGCGTGGCTAAGCAAATCCTTGCCAGCATTGCTCAAATCATCATCCAGCAAGCTTTCATCAAGCCGCTCGGTGGTCTGCTCAGCGGCGCTTTGTCGGGCATTACTGGTGGCGCGGCAGCGACCAGCGGACCAAACGGCGCTCATGCTAACGGCGGTCTTGTCTCAACTCCGGGTTTAAAGAAGGTCGGGGAGCGAGGCACTGAGCTTGTTTATTTGCCCGGTGGCAGCAGTGTTGTCCCACACAATAAGCTGTCGGGACTGACCGGCAAAGACGGCGGAATAACGATCAACGTCGATGCTCGCGAAAGCCAGAACGAGGCTCGTACCCAAGAACTCGTCGTTCAAGGCATCATGCAGGCTATGCCGATGATCAAAGCGCAGTCGAGTGAACACACTCTAGGAAGGCTCAACAGGGCACGACTGTAATCGAACCTCTCGCCCAATAAATACAAAAAAGGGCGAGAGGCAACATGACTACATACCCTATTGGCGCACCGCCAATTACTCCATCTACCGAGGACATTGAGCTACTAAACAATCAGGGTGTGGCTCAATCGCCCTTCTCTGGCACTGCTACAGTGATCAATAACTTCTCGCAGTGGCAGGTTCAGCTATCCTTCCCCAATCAGCCGCACGGCAGCAGCAAGGCCAAGGAGCATATCGGTTGGGTGCTGTCGCTGAACGGCATGATGGGCAGTTTCCTTTATCAGCCCCATGGCAGCGGCAAGCCGATCTTCGGCAAGTCCCTCAACAGCGCAGCCTATTCGACCACTAACACGATTGCGGTCAAAGGCTGGAGCGGCAATCAGGCAACCGGCCTTGAGGTCGGTGACTATTTCAGCATCAACAATTCCCTGCACCAGATTACGGTCGTGCCCACTACGGCGACTGGCGGAATTGCCCTGATCGAGTTTCAACCGCCATTCCGCAAAAGCGTCGCCTCCAACACACCAGTCGAGTTTGCCTATCCAAAGGTCGAGTTGCGCCTAGCTTCCGGCGAGGCGGTCAACGGCAGCAGTAAGGACGCCGAAGTGGTCTACCTGCGCCCGCTCAAGTGCGTCCAGAAGCTGTAAGGGGGCATCATGCGCAACGGGATGACAGCCGAATGGCTGGACGCATTGGAAGCAAGTGGCATCCAGACCGCCTTGATGGGCTATTTGGACTTCGCATCTGAGCCATGCCGCCTCTGGACTGGATGGACGACCATACAGCCGATGGGCAGTGGCGACATCTACTTGGATAACTTCGTTTTCGATCCGATCGAGAACGGCGTCCCCATCCAGATAGGTGAAAACACCTTCTCCTACCAAGGATCGGACGAACTAGAGATCGCGCTCGCGGTGCCCGACACAACGCCTGACGCGCTCGTAGCAGCGTCACTCGATAGCGCTGAGTATAAGGGGCGCCGCGCAATAATCTGGCGTGCGTTGATGATCTCTCCTGCAAATGCGACGACGCCGGCGGTCTGGTCGTTCAGGCGCGTTCGTAGCGGGGCGATGGACAAGCTCGCGATCTCCTTCGACGGCCAGCAGCGCGTTTTCAAGCTGACGATTGAGAGCCATTCCGCCGCAATCACAAACGCCAGCGCCAGCACTTACCTTGACCAACCCCTTTATGACCCGGCCGATACGAGCCAAGCCTACGCTGTCAGCATCGCCAATGATCCTCGTGTGCCAGGCCGCCTAGCTACAGGATTGAAATGATGTTTGAGCGCACAACGCAATGGCCAGATGCCCTATCGACTTATCTCGACCGCGTAAGCGACTATCGCTTTCAGTGGGGTGCAACAAAGCCTGACACACATGACTGCGCGACGTTCGTCTGCGGGGCGATAAAGGCGCAAACCGGAGTGGATTTGTCGGAAGACTTCGCAGGCAAATACACGAGCTGGATTGAGGCAGGCAAATGGCTGATCGAGAACGGCTACAGGTCGTTCTACGATTGCGTAACTCAGAGACTTGGCGAGAGTGTTCATGCTTCTCAGGCGAGGCGTGGCGACATAGTTGGGCGACAAGCAAATGGTCGCTTCTATCTCGGCGTATGTGTGGGCAAGTTTAGTTACTTCCTAGATGACAACGGCCTTGCTCCTTGGCCAACTCTAGACTGCGATGCTTGTTGGCGCATCGGCTAGTCTGATCCAGCACAACTAGAGCCAGCCCAAAAATAAATACCTTACAACAAGTAGGGTATCTAAATGGGCAAAATCGTTAAGATCGTTGCTGTGGTCGCGTTGGCCGCAGTTGCGATGGTGGCTTTCAGCTATCTCGCACCAGCACTGTTTACAGCTTTCGGCGGAACAGTAGCAGCAGGTGCAACAGCTTCTTCAGCATTAGCCGCAGCAGGCGCAAGCGCGGCAGCAATTGCGGCCAAAGTCTTAGCCGGTGTCATCGTCGGCCTTGGTATGTCGCTCGCATCGCGCATGATTATGGGCAAGCCAAAGACATTTGGCTCCGCGATCAGCTACAACATCACAACCGATCCGACTGCAACCCGCAAGATCGTCTTTGGTCGGACAGCAGCAGGCACGGACGAGAGATTTCATGAAAAGATCAGTCGCAACAGTTGGGACTATCTGACCGATCTGATCCAGAACAACCCACTCAGCGCGTTCAGGAACCAGACCCCATATGTTAAGTCTCTAAAGAAAGGCGACTACCTTCATAGGGTGATCGCACTGGCCAGTCACAAGGTCCATAATGTCGAATACGTCTATCTAGAAGACGAACTATCCTACACGAACGGCACGACAACCGGCACCTATAGGGGCAACAGCGGCCTCGTCATCGGTGCTGTCGAAGAGGGCAGCGCTACTAACGCTGAGCAATTCGGTAGCGGCGCTTATTGGACGCCATCGGCTTCGTTCACCGGCTGCGCCTACCTCAAGCTGATCTTCCGTCTCAGCACGGACAATTACCCTGACGGCCTGCCGACCCGCATAACGACAATCGTTGACGGTTGCCCGGTCTATGACCCTCGCCTTGATAGCACCGCCAATGGCGTGGGCAGTCATCGCGCCAACAATCAGGATAGCTG
The DNA here is from genome assembly GCF_001650725.1 of Sphingobium sp. TCM1. Taxonomy (GTDB): domain Bacteria; phylum Pseudomonadota; class Alphaproteobacteria; order Sphingomonadales; family Sphingomonadaceae; genus Sphingobium. Next base: position 286,829 of record NZ_LXVX01000039.1, read on the forward strand.
GTCATTCGTCGATGGCGCGAAGCAGATTGGCCGAAATCCGGCCCTTGCGCTGCTTACGTACCTAATCGGCTGGAGGATCAATGGTCGCCTCGCATGGGGCATGGGCGTTCCCGTTGATCGCATCGACCTTGGCAGCTTCATCGCCTACGCGAACATGTGCGAAGAGCCTGTTGTCAGCAGCAACGGCACTGTTCAGCGCTATCTTTGCGATTGTCTGCTCACAACGGCTGACACGCACGAAACGAACATCAACATCATTACGTCCGCGATGGGCACCGCGAAGCTTGTCGATACAGCGGGCCTCTATCAACTCATCGGCGGCTATGATGACCTAGACGGTCCTACGATTACATTCACGCACGATGACCTAATCGGCCAGTATACCTACACGCCAGACAATCTGTCACTCAAAGACACATTCAACATCGCGCGTGGTCGCTTTCCCGATCCTGAAAACCTCTATCAGTTGAACGATTGGGGGCAGATCGAGATTGCCCCTCTGCCAGACAATATCCCGCGCCCGGTCGTGCTCGACTTCGCAGGCGTTACACGATTTGAACAAGCGCAGCGCATCGCAAAGCAGAACCTAGTTCGCAACCGCTACACTGCCACATTCAGCGCCATCTTCGGACCTAAGGCGTTCATGGTTCAGGTCGGGTCGCTGGTCAAAATGGTGATCCCTGAGCTTGGCTGGAATGGCAAACTCTTCCGCGTAATCAGCCAAAGCGAGACAATCGAACTCGCGTTCAACATGACGCTGCAAGAAGAACACGCGCAAGTTTATGCGTGGGACGATGACGAGACAAAGCCTCTGCCGCCAGTTGTCAGGGTTCCAGCTTACAATCCCAATGACAGCATTCCTGTTGCTGACTTGCAATCCAGCACTCGCACAATTCTCAACAGCAATGGCGGTCAGGTCAGTCAGATTGATGTTACTTGGGAAGCCCCAGACGCGGGCGTTCAGTGCATCCAGATTGAATATCGCGAACAGAGCAGCGACATATGGCAGACCGCTACTGATCGTTTCAGTCACGAAGCAGAAGCGTTCTCGTTCACCGCCAACGCAGGTGGCGTCAATCACATCATTAGAGCGCGCTATCTCATGTTCAGTGGAATGTGGGGAAGCTGGACGACCACGCAAGTATTGAGTGCCGCTGACAGCAATTACTCTGCTGTTGTGGGCTATCTCACTAATGAGAGCGTGGCCTTCCCGACCGATGCTGCCGGTAACATCACATAAATAACGGAAGTTATCAATGTGGTGTAAAAATGACTTCCCTCAGCAATTTCTCTGGTCAGTTCAAACTCTATGACAACGCTACCGATGTAACAGTTGGATATGGTGCATCATACAGTGTCGCGCATCAAGAAGGATGCACGGTCACTATTGATGACCAGACCGGCGAGTATCATGTTTCCGCTGTTCAAAATGACAACGCGAATGCAGTGTTTCGTGCCTATTATAATGGCTACGAACTCTACAAGACCTTCACAATCTCGAAGGCTCGCGCAGTTGATGGAAGCAGCAAGTATGTTGAACTTGCGACTTCCCACTACTTCTTCAGCTACGACGCGAACAATCAGGTTGTCGCGCAGACAACGACCCTAAGCCTTACTCAGCATAATCTGACCGCTGCGCCTCAATGGAGGATCAAGCGCGTCGATGACAGCGTGCTTGCTGAAGGCACTGCCGCGAGCTTGCTGGCCGATGGCAGTATCAGCGGCACGGCCAACGAAAACTCGATTGAGATCCAAGCCCCTCTTTTTGACAAGCTTTGCCGCAGGGCTGGCGCTTCGGCCATCGTCATCGAAGCTGTTGTGTCCAACGGCGCGGAAATATGCAGCGATAGGGTCACGATCTATCAGATGCTTCGCCGCGCTCGCGTTGCGTGGGAAAACGTCGATGATCCATTCGGCACTAAGCCGGATGACAATGCGACTGAGGGCGCACCTCCAGGAACGCCGGTCGGCGATAAAACGTCCGACGAAGTCATTGACGCGATCACCGATCTCAACGGCGTCCTAATCCGCTCTGAGCAGATTAAGGCCGATGTTGATGCCGCGCAGGCCCAAATTGCTGCAATCGAAAGCGGCTTTCAGGAAGACCTCTCCGATCTAAACGGCGAAATTGACCAGCTCGGCGAGAGCGTCGCGGGTGTCGCAGCAAACGTCACCGGCCTGCTCTCCACGACTAGTGGAATTCAGCAATCGGTGGGCGCGCTGCAAAGCGGCCTGAGCGGCGCGCAGTCAAGCATCACCGGCATTTCAAACAGCGTCACGACCATCACTGGGCAAGTCTCGTCGTTGCAGACGCAGGCCAATGGCATCGTCACCAGCGTCAGCAATGTCGCGACCGACCTGTCCAATGCAGTGGGCAGGATCACCAACGCAGAAGGCGAAATCGACACAATCGCCTCGACCGTTGGCAATCACACCAGCCTCATTTCGTCCAACGCCACGGCAATCAGCAACGTCAACGGCGACCTAGCTACCCTTAGAACGCTGGTCCGCGTCGGCGGCAATTTGCTGCGAAACACGGATTTCACAACCGACACTTCCGGCTGGCTCTTCAACAACACTGGCCTTCCCGGCGCAGAAGGCGGCCGCGATCAAGGCGGTGATCCATGGCGTCTGCGCGACGAACACAACATCAGCATCAAGCAGACCAACACTGTCAACAATGGCGCATATGCAGAGTTCAGTCAGAGCGTCGTTGTTACTGGCGGCAACTGGTATGAGTTCTCTGCCCTAGTCGCTGCTCACCGCTGCAAAGCGGAGATCATTCTACAGTGGCTCGACAGCAATGGCGGCTGGATCAATCCGCCCACGCCTACCCAGCAAATCAATACCTATCCCGGTGGAGGCGTCACCCTCGCTGGCTGGTTTCATGCAGGCGTAAAGGGACAGGCTCCGGTCAACGCGGTTCGCGCAATCCTGTATCTACGCAAGCTCGCGACCGATCAGGGCACCACTGACAGCTTCGCTTGGTTCTCGCGCCCTCTATTCGCGCAGACCACCGCCGACGCAACTTACCCATCGGCCTACACTGCTGGTAATTCGGGCGCAGCCATCGAGACACAGGCACAGGCTCTCCGCACTCTGGATGGTAGCTTGGCTTCGCTCACTACTCGCGTGGGCACAACTGAGAGCAATGTAACCCAGAACGCCTCCGCGATCAGCACGACGCAGGGCAATCTCGCAACCCTGTCATCGACTGTGAGCAGCCAAGGCGGTTCGATCACCAGCCTTCAGCAGAGCGTCACCAACATCAACGGCACCGTGTCGTCGCTCTCGTCCACGGTATCAAGTCAAGGTGGCAGCATCTCGTCGCTGCAGAGCGCCGTATCGACCGCACAGGGCAATCTCTCAACTCTGACAACCCGCGTTGATGCAGGCGCAGGCGTCAATCTAATCCTCAATGGCGGCTTTGAAAATGGCATCGCTAACTGGACCTTTAGTCGCCCGAACGGCTGGTCCCCGCATGTGTCCGGCTCTTGGGGCCAGATCATGTATAACTCGTCACTCGGCGATCTTGGTGGCGCTCAGCATCTTACCATCGACAGCGACAGGGTTCCGGTTTGGGGCAGCTTTGCACATACGCTGTCCTTCGAAGTCTCGCTTCTTTCGGTCAGTGATCCAGCGGCTCGAACTTACGGCGAAATGCTGTGGTATGACGGTAACGACAACTACATCACCACCTCATATGGCCCACAGCTTGGGTCGGGTGACTTCACATCTGACAACTCACGCCGCCGTGCGCTGACGTTCACAGCTACACCGCCGGGTGGCACTACATACGCACGAGTTCGCATCACGGTCTATCGCGGCAACGGGACCATCGGCAGCTTTGGCGTTCGCCAAGTCAAGTTCGAGAACGGCCCAACTGCAACCGCCTTCAACAGCGCGGCAAGCGTCGTCCAGCAGTGGAAAGCCTATAACGACCTCAACAGCAGCCATGCTTCGCTTTCGTCCACTGTGTCTTCGCAGGGCGGCAGCATTTCCTCCTTGCAGTCCACGACTTCCAATCTCAGCGGCACAGTCTCTTCCTTGTCGCAGACTGTTGCGTCTCAGGGTTCCAGCATCACCGGCCTGCAATCGGCGGTGTCAACGGCTCAGGGCGACACTGCCACACTAAAGACGCAAGTGTCAGCCGGAGCAGGCAACCTGCTTCCAAACACCGACTTTGCGGTCGGATGCATCGGATGGGTTTACTATCACAATGGTAATGGCCTGTTCAATCAGGGTCGTAACCTACTAGGTGATGATTGGCGTCCGCCGAACGAGAACGTCTTTGTTCTCGCTCAAGAAGATGCGAACACAAGCTACTATGCGAGCTTCTACATCGAAGCTGCGATCCCCGTCGATACTAACAAGTGGTATGAGTGGAACGCATATGTTGGCCCACACCGCTGCTCAGGCAATATCTTAGTCCAGTTCTATGATCGGAACGGCACTAACATCGCGAACCACTACGGCAGTGGATTTAGCAGCATATCCTACGATGGCCGCCAGCTAAACGGATACAGTCGCCCTTACCTCAAGATGAAGCCACCAGCGGGTGCGGCAACCGCTCGAATGGTCATTGAGAAGGGCTCAACGACCTCCGGTAACAACTCCTATGTTGTAGTTTGCCGTCCGCAAATGAAGGAGGTGTTTGAAAGCGCAAACTCTCCTGCTGCCTACACTGTTGGTGGAGCAGGCGCAGTTGTGTCGCAGCAGTCTCAAACGCTGTCCACACTTAGCAGCAGTTTCTCTTCGCTAGAAAGCCGCGTTTCTTCAACAGAAGGTAGCGTGTCGTCGCTCTCTCAGACATTGACAAACGCAAATGGCTCGATCAGTTCGCTGCAATCGAATGTGTCGAGCCTCAACGGCAGCGTTTCAACTCTGCAGCAGAGTTCTTCAACACAAGCCGGGCAGATTAGTTCCCTCCAAAGCACAGTTGGCACTCAAGGCGCAACTATCAGTTCAAACTCGCAGGCGATCACAGGTCTGCAAGGCAGTGTCGCGAGCCTCAACACAACTATTACCGCATCCAGCAACCCTAACTTGCTACAGAATGGCGGCTTCGAGAACGATCTTCGCGGGTGGGATAAAGTCGGACTGGCCCAGACTGGCTGGTGGCGCAACATCTGGACTTGGGGCAACTACGCGGCCAACACAACCGCGTTCACGAATGGCTACTGCTACCTGAGTTCTATCCCTGTCGGTGTTGCTGAGAACAACGTCTACACGTTTTCCGCAGAAGCTGAACTTCGCAGCAACGGCGCTGCTTACAACTATCTGAGCATTTCGTGGGAAAACTCTGCTGGTCAATACATCACTGAAAGCAATCAGAGTGGTCCGACCCAGAACCAGTCGTTTAGCACAAATGGCACGGCTAGGTTCAAGGTAACGGCAACTGCACCATCGGGCGCGGCCAGCGCTCGCTTGCGCCTCATCACCTACTGCCCAGCAAATGTCACGGTCACGTTGATCTCGTGGCGTCAGGCCAAATTCGAATTTGGCTCTATCGCCACTCCATACAGCGCTGAAGCAACAGCTTCGCAGATGTTCACCGCTTATTCGGACCTGAACAGCAGCCACGCTTCGCTGTCCTCAACCGTGTCGAGCCACAGCGGCAGCATTAGCACTCTGCAATCCACGACATCATCGTTGAACGGCACAGTTTCTAGCCTGTCCTCTACGGTTTCGGCACAAGGCTCTTCGATCTCGTCGCTACAACAGGTGCAGTCCACTCAGAGCGGCACGATTGCCACGCTCCAACAGCGCGTCACTGTTGGCGGTAATGTGCTCAACAATTCCGAGTTCGCGATTGGCAACGAGGGTTGGGCATTTCACTCGTGGGACGGCAATAATGGCAATTTCGTTGTTTCACGTGACGGTGCAGGCGAAAGCTGGCGTCCGACGAATGAACACAACCTCGCAATCAATCAGCAAGACTCGAACAACGGGCGAGTTTCACAATGGTATAGCGAGCAGTTCCCGGTCATCGCTGGTCGCTGGTATGAATTCTCCGCCCATACAGCCTCCCATCGCTGCTACACGCAGCTTCGCATCGACTGGTACGACGCCAGCGGCAACGGGATTAGCTCAGATTGGAGCGACCGCTCTGACAGCTTCCCCGGCTTCTACCAGTCCAATGGCGGCAACAACCTCGCAAACTGGCAGAGGCTATGGCGCAAGGTCCAAGCGCCTTCGAATGCTGCTCGCGCTTGCTTCCTTTTCATCAAGCTAGGCACGTCGCAAGAGGGTGGCTGGAACGGCTCTGGTGATAGCTGGGGATGGTTCTGCCGTCCTCAGGTCTCGGAGGTGTTCGCAGAAACCCAAGGCCCGACAGCATATTTCCCAGGCCGCACATCGGCGTCGATCAACAGCCAGCAAACGGTCATCAATTCGCTGAACGGCCAGTATTCCTCGCTGTCCTCGACCGTTTCCACACAGGGCGCGTCGATCAGCAGCCTGCAAAGCACAACGTCCACTCTACAGGGCGACACTGCCACGCTGAAGACACAGATTTCAGCGGGCAATCCCAACTTGCTCAGGAATGGTGGCTTTGAACTCGGCAACCTCAACTATTGGACGCCGGTTGGAGCAGGCTTCAACGCTTATGGCGGCACTGACACTTGGGGCACTTACGCGAGCAATGGCAGCAATGTGCCTGATGGTTCATACACCTATATCGAGAGCAACAAGGTCAACATCGAAGTTGACTACTATACTGCGTCCGCAGACATTGGTTATTTTGGTTCCGCCAACGGCCATGCCTATGTTGAGTTGGTATTCTGGAACAATGACACCTATGTCACGCAAGTTGGTGGCGCAGCACGCTCTATTGGTTTCAACTTCAGTTCCGATGGCTACACTCGTCGCCTAACTAAGGTCACTGGTCTAGCACCGAGCAATGCTAACCGCGTGTCGTGTCGCGTGGTCTGGTATAAGGCAAACGGCACTTCTCAGAGTATGCACGTTCGCCAAGTCAAGCTAGAGCGTGGCCAAGTCGCTACACCTTACTCGGCAGAAGCGACAGTCAGGCAGAGCTTTGAAGCGCTGTCCACGCTCAATGGCCAGTATGCAGCGTTGAACTCCACCGTAAGCACGCTCAACAGCAGCGTCAGCACTCAGCAGGCCGCAATCAACAATATCAATGGCCGCGTGGCTGCTTGGTGGCAGGTCGATGCTGTTGCGGGCAACGGGCGAGCGCAATTGCGCGTGGTGGCCGATGCAAACGGGGGCGGTGGCGTGGACATCACTGGCGACCTTCGCGTTACAGGCGATGTTCTCATTGGTGGAACCGTCAACCCAGAAGCCCTTAGGCTGGATCGCTTTGTGAAGCGCATCTACAACTCTGGTGCAGGTTCAGCAGCGCGTGGGCAAACGCTTCTAATCTACGCCCAAGACCTCGGCTACACTTTGGCCAATGGCGAATATCTGCTCGAGTTCAACGGCGGCTTCCAAACCACAGTAGGCAACTACATCGGCAGTCACAATAACAAGCCATACTCCCGCGTTGACACAGCCGATGGCGGTATTCGCCTAGCGCTGAGCAAGAACGGAAGCGAATTCTGGATGACTGTTATCAGCGCAAATGAGTGGCAGCAGATTAATGCCGTAAACATGCGAACCTACAGCACGACCCGCACATTCGTCATTGATAGCCCCGGTGGTTCCGATGGTGGCGCTGGTAATGTGGTCGTTACTGCTCACGCGATCCAAGGAGCCTCCGACACTGGCATCGTTGATGATGGCGACAATTATCATCAATTCAGAAGTGCCGACTACACCGGCTGCTCGTTCAATCTAAAAACTAAGTGGACGATACTCTAAGTCGATCTTCCCCCCCCAGCTAAATATGGGGAGGAGGAAACACAATGAACTTGAATATGATTAAGCTTACTCTCGACAATGGTAAAGGCGCTCTGGTGCAGCCGGGTGCGATCCAGATTGTCGAGAGTTTCACAAAAGAAGAGAAAACTAAGACTGCCGCTTGTGGCGTATGGCTGATGCTCGACAACGTAGTGACCAGCGCCATCTTGCAAGATCAGTATGAGGCAGTAACTCGCAAGCTGCCTTCGGATCGCTTGCAGCTAACAGGCAAAGACGGAAAGAAGTTCTCTCTTTCGCCATACCTGATTGCTCACGTGATCGAGCGTGATGATGACATGACGCTAGTTCGCACAACCCTAAACAGCGCGGCTGGTCCCATCTCACTTGAGGTTCACGAAGGCGCTGACGCAATTCTTGCTGCGGTTTCACCCGCTGAACAAGAAGCCCTTGAACCTGATGAAATTGTGGAGACACCATGAACAACTACGATAACCCAAATCTCACCCAACGCGAGGTAGTCGAAGAAAGCCTAGCTCAGACTGTCGCGCTAATCACCGCTGTCACTGAGTTGGAGCAGACCACAAAAGCTAATCGCGAAGCTGCTGCGCTTGATAATTCCACTAACACACTCCTCGCGATGCAGGGGACTGTGTTTCAGGGTGTGAAGATCAATCTCGAAAACGAGAAGAATCGCCTCGAAGCAATTATTGCCAAGTGGGACGATTCAGAAGCTGAATAAGAGTTAGCCGGAGGCTGAAAGGCTTCCGGTATAACCATGAGTAACCGGCATTATCTCTAAATATGCGACACACACCGGAGGTCGCATCCACATGAAAAAAGCCACAAAGAAAGTCCTAAGCAACATCAGCCGCGTTGCTCTTTTCGTCGCTGCTAACTGGAAAAAGATTGGTCCAGTAGTGGCTATCGTTTCCGTTTCAGCAGCCGCCTACATGGAAAAGCTGAACCCTCTTATGGACGCTGTGAGCGTCTGGCAGGCTCAGTAATGCGCGGTCCAATTCCAGACATCCATGGCGCGTTCTATCAGGGCTTTTTCAAGGACGTAGGGGTCGCCGCATATTCGGCGCTCGTCTACATATCAGCGCAAGCGCAGTTGATTGCCCCGATCTTCTCGCTCGGCCTAACCACAGTAAGCTTTGCTTTCGTTGTGTATCGCTGGCGGGCGCATGTTGAAGATCGGAAAGCTGGTAAGCGTTCGGAATAACAAAAGCCCCGCCGTAGCGGGGCTTTTCTCATGACAACCACCCTCCCGACTTGAACGCGTTTGCCTTCGTCCATTTGCTTGAATGCGGACGCCTAGGTTTGCTCGGCTCCCTAACTGCGCTCGGGACTTTGGTGATCTTGCCACCCTTCGCTAGAAACGCATCTAGTTCCTGCTGTGTCATAGCGCAGCCCTCTTGGCCGCTTCCTGAGCCTGACGAAGTGCAGATCGAGCAGCTCTACGTTCGTCGCTCCATCCGGAGATCGACTTGCCTTTCTTGGCCTGACTGATTGCTTGGCAGTGCTCTTCGGTTTTCTCTACGCCCTTGAGCGACTTGCTGATGTTGGCACAGTGAGAAGGACGAAGCTTGTCACCTGCTGCTGGAAGATTGATTTGTCCGCTCTTCATTCTGGAACAGATACAGGCCGTGTTGATGTCGTAGACACCTGAGGAACAAGCCGCGTAGCTCTTCCAAGTCGCGACATAGGCGTATGGGTTGTTCTCGTCCTGAAGGTAGCGAATGCTGTTCGCGTCGATTGCCTTCTGTAGGCTGACTATTTGACGCTTTTCGAGCAGGCTTACAAATTGGTCGAATGTGAGGTTTACGACGACGCCTGCGGCAGTCTTGCTCTTTGTCGTAGTCTCATACCAAGACTTGAGATATGCGAGTAGTTTGGGTGAGATGTTTTCCATCTTCTGTTCTCCTTGAACGAAAAAGTCCGCTGCGCGGACTGAGATACACGCAGCGGACAAAGACTTTTTCGCAAAGGATGAAACGTCAGACCTGCTGCCGAAGAACGGCAGTTTCTCAGTCTGCGTTTCTTCTATGTTATTTATACAGGCAAGGCGAATGAGGCATCAATATATCATTAGAGCCTGAGCGGTTTTCTGGCTCAACAAGCCACCAATAGACTAGGTATATATAAAGTATCAAGGCTTTGCGGCAACGAACTAAGTTGCGAACCAATAGACTAGATATATTACTCTTAAGAGTAATACACCCAGCCCACTGGCTCCCAGCTAAGATCATTACCACAAATCCTACGCCTAGGCGTTCCCGCCGCCTTTGGCGTCTCCGCTCAGTCGCGTAGCCACCAAAGCCGTCGCTCACTGCCTGGCGCATCACTTCTCAGAACTCGTCCTGAGTGCTTCGCCAGAGCTATCGTCTGCGACGCCGCCAGAAGTCCTGCGGACAGCCAGCGCTCCGCTTGTGCCTTCGCTTCGCTCAGGAAGAGTTGGAGGGGTTATGGCTGCGCCGAGGAAAACCGGGCGCGCAGACGCCCTAGGACGCCCTGCGAAGCCCTCCACTACTCGTGGAGCAGCGCAGCGCCCCGTAGATCGCGAGGCACCTGATAGAGCGCTACAGGGCGCCTAGCGTTATGCGCGCAAGTAGTGGAGCACCCTTTAAGCAAGTCTCAACAGCTATGAACAATAGTTAACTATAAATCGTTTCAGTCCTGATGCTCCGTACTTGACTTACAGTCATATTGTGGTATCTGCAAATCAACGGCAGGGAAACCTGCTGTTGGCTCTTTGAAATCGAAATATTTGACAGTGTACCAGTCGCAACTCGACAATGAAATGCGTTTCAGTGTTTCTGCGTCATTTGGCCTGAACCTGTGCTTCTCCGCACAGGTCGTATGTGAGCCTCGAAACTCAGCAGGTCGCCGACCATCGCTATTTGATGGCCGCTGGTGCGGCGCAGTTAATCTGCCGCAGGAGAAATGAAATGGGCGAAGTTAGCGCCAATGCCATCGCGACTGGCACCTCGAAGATCACTGACGTTCTGCATGGTATGCAGGTTGTGGAGACGTTTCAGAAGGGCAGGAAGGATGAGGCTACAGAACGTAGCACCAAACTGAAGGCTCTAGAAACGGCAAGTCGCAAGACACTCTACGACCGGCTTGGTATGGCTTGGGAAGTTATTCAGGAGTTGATGAAACTCTCTGATGTCCAACTAGGTGAACTCCTCGACGTACATGGTTTGGTGCCGGTGAAGCCCGGCTACAATAAGTTTGCGCCGTTGAATACTATGCTGTGGGGCGAATGGAAGGCGGTTAAGAAGGAAGACGAGAATTCGGCTAAGTGGGCTAAACATGCCACCCGGCGTGTCAACGGCACCATGTACTGGTTCAAAGACAACCGTAGTGCTGAAAAGTATGCTAAAGTGATGCGATATGCGCACGATGGCAACTTGACGCCTCGGAGCCTGATTAAGCAGCTTGAAGCTCAATCCATGGATAAGGTGCTAGAGGCTGACACGACTAAGCATAGCAGCACGGACAAGGAGATCACAAATCTCCGTAAGTATCGGGCCGTTGTGTTGTCTCAGCCTTCTCTAGTGACGGTGACCCGTTCTGATTGCGGTGTTGATGAGAAGTACGGCGAAAAGGTCGTGGCTCTCTGGGGCCGTATATCGATGGATGGCAATATCGAAATTATGGGACACTACCCGGCGTCGGCTGATGCGATCCAAAGGCATATCGACAAGGTAGCTAAGGAGAAAGGCAAAGACCTGTATATTGCTCAACTTGAAAAGGGCATGACTGCTGGTTCAATGTCTGAAACTGAGGCGGCTTCTGCCGAATAACGAAATGGGGTCAGGGTTCACGCTCTGACCCCATTTTTCGACAGAGGGACCAACGATGAGCTTATATGTTCGATCACTCCGCGAGTTGCGGGATCGGCTGCTTGATCGTCGCCGCCTGCGGCTAAACGAAAAAGAGCAGATAAAAGACCTCTTGGAAGTTGAGGATTTGATTGAGGTAGCACGGCTCACGTCGATCTATGAACATGAGTTTATTGATCGGATTGATGCTGAGGGACTGGAAGCCCCACCTCAATCTCTCGCATTAAAACAATATGGCGGCGACGTCATGTGTAATATGCGAGAGTTTCACTCCTACACCCGAAAGGCAAATAAGTGGCAGCAAGCCCTAGATGGTGTAGTCGCCCGGTTGGCGGAACTCAGAGGACAGTTTGAAAATCCACCTTCAGCGTTAAAAGCTTACATGGCGCTACAGGGTGATATTGACGAACTAGAGCAGAAAGAGCTTGGCCTTCGTGAGCGTGTAGACTGGGCTAAGACCATGGCCCAGGCTCAATTCAGTGGCCTGGAGCGGACGTTTGAAAAGAAAATGACGGACGATGACCGGCGTTACCTCGAACCGCCACGTTTCCCGGTCAAGACGTATGACGACATACCGAAAACTCTTGACCATGTGTCCTACGTCTACTTTCCAGACGAGCCTTCTCCCTACCGGAGAGCGCTCATAGAGGTTCTGGATCGCCTAATTGCAACCACGTAAAACAAACCCCGGAAGGCATAATCGCTTTCCGGGGTTCTTTTTTATTCAACACAACTTTTGAGCAGCCGGTTGATCATCCTGTAGTCGCTCATCGGCCACAGAATAATACTACTTAGCTCATGGTAGATGCCCGATTGCGGAGTAAGGCAACCGAGCATCCGTCATTCCCACAAGCGCTGGTGGAAGCAACCGCTTGTAATGTATTTACTATACAGCCAAACATCTGCTGCGTCATTATTTTCAAACGCTACTCTCAGCGTCGATCGCATAAATAACTCTGGAAGCAACAACATGTCGGAGTTAGACAATGATCGACCCTACTCTATTGATGAGCCTGTTCGTCAAGCGAACTAAAGACGCTCTAGTCAAAGCAACACACCAAGCTACAGTTTACGGACAAGGCGGCAATCCAGCGATGGATGACATCATTCGCTGCTACATTGAGAACATGCGAGACACGAACAGCCCTCGCTACATGACCTTCACCGAATACAGGCGCAACCACACAAAAGATGATGTACTGAGTTGTTCAGCCATCATGCTTGAATATCCATACAGCAAGCGCCAGCAGCTAGAACAAGCCATAGCCAGACTAGCTTACCCAACTTACCAGATCGACACACAATCAGATTTCACAGCAAAGGCAGAGGCACGCATTGTCGTAGCCTTTCCACTTGCTCAAGCGATCAACGACCCTCGCCATTATACTCGCGCGGCCAGCCTCCTATGGGATGAGATAGGTATTGACGCGACCACAGACGGGTGTGTGAGTGCGACATTCTTGTTCGCTCCCTACATCATCAATCCCCGCATCGTATTCAGGAACCCTAATGAGCCGTTGCTGGACGCGAGGCTCTACATAGAGTTCAACGAAGGCCATCTGGTTTATGCGCGTGAGGAGCAGAAGGCTGCTCCTGAGATGATCGTGACCGATGACGGCCTGTTCGCATTCGCGGCACGATAAGGGAGGGCGAGCATGAAGAGGATCAAATTCAAGCCAACTGCCGATGAAGCTGCGCCGGCCAGCAAACCTGACAACGCGGCGCTGATCGCATCAATCGAAGCTTTTCTGCGTATGCCCCTGGCCATGCGACCGCCGCAGCCAAAGGACTAAATACTGTTGTCCCTACAGGGAGTGGATTCGGAAGTCCGTCAGCTTCGGCTGACGGACTTTTTTGTCGCTTCGTCAACGGATTAGTCACCTATCTCGCTGAATATGCTGCCATCGCAAAATTCAGGGGCTTTATGACGGACTGGATCGAGGGGCTTGAGCGCTTGAAGTTGCTCAAAGAGCAAGGGCATCTCAGCGACAGCGAATTTGAAGCAGCCAAGAGCCGGTTGCTTGGGGATAAAGGTGTTGTTCCCACCCCCATGCCATCCCCCGCGCAACCGTACACTGATGATCTGATCGAAGAGGTTGCGCCGCCTCCACCAGTCGAAACCGCTTATGAACCATCCGAGGGTGTCGAACCGACAAGCATATTTCCTAAGGCCGTCGTCGCACTTCTCGCCATTGTCCTACTCGGCGGCGGTGGCTTTCTCGCAACATGGTATCTTGCTGGTGGTGCCAACGCGGCTGTTCAAACCGCGCAGGCCTCCTATTCAGACATAAACTGCCGTTCACAGGCGAGCGTCCAAGGCGATGTGCAGGAAGTCATTACCAAAGGCAGCACTGTGCATATTTCTGCTGAGGACAGCGGATGGGGACAGGTGCAGGGCAAAGGCTGTTGGGTACGAATGGACAATCTGAAAATCTCAGACACTATGGAGCAGGCTGCGTCCAGCGAAACAGCTACCGATACACCGACTGTTCAAACGGCTGACCTCCAGCCCGGCAATTATCATGCGTATAAGGACGGCTCCGGCGGCTCCAACCCGGCCATGGTCGCTAAGCTTTGCGCCATGACCACGATGATCGACAAAAGCTACGGCGTTACCCCGATGTCTGCGTGGGTGGCAGAAGGTGGTCCGCTCGGCAGGATCGTCCAAAACGGCGGTGTGTCTTACGGCAAGATAGCGTTGGATGACCAAGGCGTGTGCCGTCAGCAGGTGAATATCGATGGCATCGACGGCGGCGACAGCTACACGTGGCGAGGCGTGTGTCGCGTTACCGGCTTGCGAGTCTATGAGGACAAAGCGGTCGGACTGTCGGGCTTGGACAAGTACGACTGCATCTGAGAGGGCATATCTGTTCAGCGGTTCGTCGCAAGATCGCTTGCCTTGTTCTCGTTTCGTTCTCTATGCTGCCCCGCATGAACCAGCCCGATTCCCTCTGGCTCGCGCAGAGCCTTCTTCAAGCCCCCGGTTGGGCACGAGTGGCCCTGACCGCACCAAACGAACGCCTGCGTGAGAATGCGGCGCTAGAACTGGCGCAGAGCATTTTAGCGGCTTGGGACCGGCAACCCTCGATGCCGGATGCTCGTCAGATGACGTTCCCACTTTGATGTGGGTGCAAACATCACGCTTCGCAATCTAGGCGACTATGCGCGGCGACAGGCAAATCTCTTCATCATCTGTGATTGCGGACACTCAGGAGTTGTAGATGCAGACAAGCTCAACCGCTGGTATCTCGTCCACTGCTGGAACACCGATATGGAAACAGTCGGAGCGCATTTGCGCTGCTCGCGCTGTCGGGGACGTCCTAGCCGATTTGCTCCGACGCCTCGCAGACCAGACCGGCCAGACTGGATGAGCAGCGAGGATGCTTGGAAGCGATTGATCAGGCGGCTTCGAGACTAGATCCCGTAGCTAGGGATTTTCAAGTTCGTTGCTAGCGCTTCAGCGTTAACAACGGGGTCACCGCTTCCTTATCCAATCTGCAAGAGCCCAAGCTAGAATCATTCCGGCGACAGTGACGAACGTCATCATCGACGACAAGAGACTCCAGAAATGATCAGAGTCCGCGTTGGCCAGCGTAAGTAATTTTGCTTTGTCAGCCGCGCTGTAGGATTGGTTCCGCAATATTTCGACAACCGCATCGTCAACCTTGCCGCTACCGGCAGCGCGCGTGAAGATGACAGTCGCAATAGAACCGATGATAGCTGAGAGCACCGGAATGACACCAAAGAGGATTATCCTCTCACGTTTGCTCTGCTCTGCCATGGCAGAAGGATGCCTTGTTCATCCAAGCGCCACAAGACGCAGGTGCGAAAATATGTGCAAGGGAGCGAATGCTGCCAAATTACTGATGCCATGCAATAATGATTTAACATACAGCTCATGACATTCATGAGCTAAGCAGATGGCTCAGTTTTTGGCCGTAGATGGGCCGCATGCAGTGATCATATGGAGACGAATCTATGTGGGCGTTCCAATTCTCGATGCAGGCGGCATTAGCGACCATAAACCCTTCGCCGACGCTAAACGATTTCCAAAACCACATCAAAAAAGCCTATGAGGTGGCCGAAGCGGAGCAAGCGAGAAAGCCGCCAGCGCAAAATATTTCCGAAAAGCTGATCCGACTCGGTATCTTAGATCAAACAGGCCGAATGGCGTTTCAGCATTTGGACTTCAGCTCTGTCCCGGAGAGTGAACGTCAGGCTTGGAGGATGGCGATTTTTAGCGAGATATCGAGACATGACATAAAGTATCAGGATGAGCTGGTGAAACTTATACCCGAAGACGGCTGGTTCAAGATAAGCATATACGGAAAAGAAGCCGCGCGTTCGGCGTTCCTCATCGTTCAGCACGCTACAAATAACGTCACTCTGATGCGCCAAGTTTTAAAAAAATTGGGCGAGCTCTGGCCATCTGGTGAAGCGGAAGGCCAGCTTTATGCCTTGATGTATGATCGCGTGTCACTCGAATTTGATAAGAAGCCGCAACTTTATGGCACCCAAGTGAAATGCAATGCAGGACATTGGGAAGCTTACAACCTGGAAGACAAGAACCACGTGAACGCGCGTCGAACTTCGGTGGGAATGAAACAAACTCTCGAAGAATATCTTTCCACTTTTGATGATTCTAAGTGCGACAAGTAAGCCTGTTATCTGTGATGATCGATCAAATCCTTCAGGCACCGGCGGATTAGATCGTCTGTCTGGTTGTTCCGTGGAGATCCCATCGCCCAGACGCGCTCAGTCAGAAAACGACACTCTGCTACCCACCCAATGTCAGATTATCATTCTTGTGCCTGCCCCTTCGGCTTCCACGTTATGAGCCGGTAGACATAGCCGATGACGCACAGTGCGATGCAGACGGTTGTGACCGGCCCAAGATACTTGTCGATCTCGCTTATGCGCTTGCCGAGGAAATAGCCTCCATAGGCCAGCAGCGTATTCCAGATGAGCGCTCCGGCTGTTGTGAACGCTAAAAACCGCCCGTGCGTGTTGAGGATGTGTAAAATCCTCCCTTTTACATCTGTACGGGCTTGGAAGCGGACATGGCCCATGCGGAAGAGGCCCGCTGGCAGCGAAATCATGGTGCGCAGCGCGGGCATGAAGCGGAAGACGAACACGACGATCTGCCCATATTTGCCGAACAGCCGGTCGAGCGCCTCGACATCATGCCATTCCAGTGTCGCCCAGCGGCCATAGCGGTCGACCAGGGGCTTCAGGCGCGCAAACCCCAATATATGGCCGACCAGATACCAGAAATAATTGCCGACCGTGGTGCCCAGCGTCCCGGCGAAGAGCAGCCAGGCCATCTCCATCCGCCCCTGCCCGACGCGGATGCCCCCGATCCCCATGATGAGTTCGGACGGGATGGGCGGAAAGACATTTTCGAGGATCATCAGGACGAAGATGCCCCAATAACCGCCCGCATCGATCAGGCGGAGAACCCAGTCGGTCATGAATATATGCTCACTCGGTTCTCAGGGACACGAACGGTGGTGATAACGCGCGTCCTCCTCCTCCGTTCAATACAGGTCGTTGACTAGTCCGCCGCGCGCAGCGCCAGCCGGGCGTCGATCGCGTCCCAGATCATGCCGCCGGTATCGGTGCCGTCAAAACCGTCGATCGACACGATCCCGGTGGGCGAAGTCACGTTGATTTCGGTCAGCCATTGCCCGCCGATCACGTCGATCCCCACGAAGAGCAGCCCGCGCGCCTTGAGTTCCGGACCAAGCGCGGCGCAGATTTCGCGTTCCTTCTCGGTCAGTTCCGTCTTGGCGGCCGATCCGCCGACGGCCAGGTTCGACCGTATCTCGCCCTTGCCGGGAATGCGGTTAACCGCGCCCGCGACGTCTCCGTCGATCAGGACGATGCGCTTGTCGCCCTCCGCGACGCCGGGGATGAAGGCCTGGACCATGAAGGGTTCGACCCAGGAAGCATTGAACAGTTCCACCAGCGCGGACAGGTTCGCCCCCGACTGGCCGACATGGAACACCGCATTGCCGGCATTGCCGTAGAGCGGCTTCACCACGATCTCGCCATGCTCGGCGAGGAAGCGCCTTACCTGCGCCAGGTCGCGCGTGATCATCGTCGGCGGCATGAAACGCGCATAGTCGAGCACGAACAGCTTTTCGGGCGCGTTGCGGACGCTGGCCGGATCGTTCACCACCAGCGTCTCTTCCTGCACCCGTTCGAGCAGATGGGTGGCGGTGATATAGCTGAGGTCGAATGGCGGGTCCTGCCGCATCAGCACGACATCGACGTCACGGCCGAGGTCGATCACCTCCTCCGGGCCGAAGGCGAAATGGTCGCCATCCACCTTCTGCACCTTCACCGGCCGCGCCCTGGCCAGTACGCGTCCGTCGGACAAGGTCAGGTCAGGCGCCAGATAATGATAGAGCCGATGCCCGCGCGCCTGCCCCGCCAGCATGATGTGAAAGGTCGAATCGCCCGCGATCCTGATACCCTCCATCGGGTCCATCTGCACGGCGACGGTCAGGGGGTTGAGTTCGGTCATTCAGAAAACCTTCCACTAACGACGACATTTCGGGATGGTTGACGGGGTAGACGATCACCCCCCATGCCAGACATTGGCCAGATGGCGTGGCGGGCGGCCCGGCGCAAGGAGGATGACGTCGATTCGCATGTCGTCACCGGGTTTTGCCAGCTGGTGCCAGAGGATGTCCGCCGCCGCCGCGACCCGCGCCAGCCGCCGTTCGTCGATCGCCTGATCGAGTTCCGCCGCCGATCCGCGCGCCTTCACCTCGACGAAGGCCAGCATCGATCCCCGACGCGCGACCAGATCGACCTCTCCCGCCGGCGTCCGCATCCGCCGGCCGACAATCTGCCAGCCTTTCAGGCGCAACCACCAGCCGGCGATGCGTTCGGCCTGCCGCCCGCGCCTTTCCGCCTGTTGGCGGCTCACCCCTTCAATTCCATCGCCCGGTCATAGAGGGTCCGACGGTCGAGGCCGAATTTCTTCGCCACCTCGCCCGCCGCCTTCGACACGGGCAGACGCGCCATCGCCTCCAGCAGCGCGGCGTCCGCATCCTCGGCGCTGGGCGGCGGAGCCTCGCCGGGCGGGCCGACGATGACAACGATCTCTCCCTTGGGCGGCGCGTCAGCGTAGCGGGCGGACAGGTCCGTGAGGGTGCCGGTCGCCGTTTCCTCGAACGCCTTGCTGATCTCCCGGCTGACCGCCGCGTCCCGGTCGCCCAGATGCGCAGCCATGGCGGACAGGCTCTCCGACAGGCGCGGGCCGCTTTCGTAGAAGACCAGCGTCGCCCGCAATGCCGCCACCTCGTTCAACGTATCGCCCCGCGCCTTCGCCTTGGCCGGCAGGAAACCCATGAAGAGGAAGCGGTCGGTCGGCAGGCCGGACAGCGTCAGCGCCGCGATCGCCGCGCTGGGACCAGGCAGGGTCGTGATCTTGCGCCCGGCGGCGCGCGCATCGCGCACCAGCTTGTAGCCCGGATCGGAGATGAGCGGCGTGCCCGCGTCCGACAGCAGCGCGACCGATTCGCCCGCCATCCGCTCCACCAACCGCTGGCGCACATTTTCGGCGCTATGGTCATGATAGGGAATCATCGGCCGATCCGACCCGGCATGACGCAGCAGCCGTGCGCTCACCCGTGTATCTTCCACGGCGATCACATCGGCCAGCCGCAGGACTTCGGCGCCGCGCGGCGTAAGGTCTCCGAGGTTGCCGATCGGCCCCGCAACAATGTAAAGCCCCGGCTCAAGCCCTGAATTTCGAGTTTCCATAAGGACGCCAGATGACAGAGACGGATGCCGCCCGGCAAGCCCCCCGGCAAACCCATGTGTTCGCCGCAATGAAACGGGGCGCGCGGATCGCCTTCATGGGGGCAGCCCTGTTCCTCGCCGCCTGTCAATCGATCGTGCCCAAGGGGCCGGCGCCGGCGGCCCCCAGCGGCCCTGCCCAGCCGACCGGGCCGGACGTGACGCAGGGCCTGCCCACCGACACGACCCGCCATCGCGTGGCGTTGCTGGTACCGATGAGCGGCCCCAATGCCGGGGTCGGCCAGTCGATCGCCAACGCCACGACGCTGGCGCTGCTCGATACCCGGACCGACAAGGTGCGGATCACCACCTATGACACCGCGCTGGGTGCGGCGGCGGCCGTGAACCGGGCGCTGGCGGAGGGCAATCGCCTGATCCTGGGCCCGTTGCTGGCGGAGGATGCGCGTGTGGTCGGACCGATCGCGGCGCGCGCCAATGTGCCGGTGATCAGCTTTTCCAACGACGCCAGCATCGCGGGCAGCGGCGTCTACATCATGGGCTATAATCCCAACCAGTCGATCGAGCGGGTCGTCGGCTTTGCGCGCGGCAAGGGACTGAGCCGGTTCGGCGCGCTGGTGCCGCGCGGCACCTATGGCGAACGCGCCGGCAATGCGCTGCTGCGCGCGGTCGAGCAGGCCGGCGGAACGGTGGTGTCGATGCAGAGCTTCGACCGGTCGCCCGCGTCGATCACGGCGGCGGTCAAGAAGTTGCAGGCTTCGTCCAGCTATGACGCGCTGCTGATCGCCGACAGCGGCCGGGTGGCGTTGCAGGTCGCGCCGATCGTCCGGAAAAATGGCGGCGCGAGCGCCCGGCTGTTGGGCACGGAACTGTGGAACACGGACACCGCGCTGGCGTCCAGCCCAGTGCTGCGCGGCGCCTGGTTCGCCAGCGTGTCGGACACGCTCTATGGCCAACTCGCCAACAAATATCGCGCCCGCTACGGCAGCGCGCCCTTCCGCCTGTCTTCGCTCGGCTATGACGCCGTACTGCTGACAGTGCGGATCGCGCAGGACTGGAAGCCGGGCAGCCCCTTCCCCAATGCCCGGCTGCGCGACGCGGGCGGCTTTTCCGGCATTGACGGCGCCTTCCGCTTCACCCGGGGCGGCATTGCCGAACGCGCGCTGGAAGTCAGCGAAGTGGGGGCGGGCGCCCTGTCGGTCGTCGATCCTGCCCCGCGTGGCTTCGGCGAATAATCTTCTGTTGTTCTAAGGACATGGCGGCCTAGACTGGACCGGTCCGTTTGCCCTGAGCGATGCGGACCAGAGAAGGGGAAAGCCGTCCATGTCCTTGACCGTCCGCATCCTGATCGCCCTCGTCGCGGGGCTGGCCTGCGGCATCGCACTCGCCGAATGGGGCGGACCTTGGGAAGCGGATGTAGTGGCCATCGCCCAGCCGGTGGGCAAGGCTTGGCTCGGCGGCCTCCAGATGCCGCTCATCCCCCTGATCTTCGCCTTGCTGGTGACGGGCATCGCCCAGGCGGCGACCACGGCCCGCAGCAGCGGCATGGCGGGCCGGGCGATCGGCCTGTTCGCGATCCTGCTGGTCGGGTCGGCCGGCGTTGCGGCGCTGGTCGGACCGCTGATGCTGCACCTCTGGTCCGTTCCGGCCGGCGCGGTCGGCGCGCTTGCAGGCGCCGGGCCCGTTACCGACGTGCCCGACATGCGGCCCTCGGCCGAATGGCTGCTGGGCTTCATCCCGGTCAATCCGCTGAAATCCGCCGCCGATGGGCAGGTCGTCGCCGTCGTCCTGTTCGCGCTGGTCTTCGGCTTTGCGGTGACGCGCATCGCAGAGGAACGACGCGGCCAGCTCACCGGCCTGTTCGACGCTCTGGCCGATGCGCTGTTGGTGGTGGTAAACTGGGTGCTGTGGCTCGCGCCGATCGGCGTCTTCGCACTGGCGCTGGTGGCTGGTGCGCGATCGGGCCTGGCCACGGCAGGTGCGCTGCTCCACTATATCGGCTTCATCGTGCTGATCTGCGTCATCGTGACGCTGCTGGTCTATCCGCTGGTCGTCATCATGGGCCGCATCGCGCCCGGCCGCTTCGCCCGCGCCGCTTTCCCCGCGCAGGCTATAGCCTTCTCGACGCAAAGCTCGATCGCCTCCCTGCCCGCCATGATCCAGGCGAGCGACGGGCCGCTCGCGGTGCGCGAAACCAGCCGCAGCATCGTGCTGCCGCTCGCCATCTCGCTGTTCCGCATCACCAGCCCGCCCGCCAATCTGGGCGTGGCCCTCTATGTGGCCGCCATGAACGGCGTGGCGCTGGGGCCGACGCAGCTCGTCATGGGCGTGGCGGTAGCGGCGATCGTCAGCCTGGCGGCGGTGGGCCTGCCCAGCCAGATCACCTTCTTCACCACCACCGGCCCGATCTGCCTGGCCATGGGGGTGCCGGTCGAGGCGCTGCCGCTGTTGCTGGCCGTGGAAACGGTGCCCGACATCTTCCGCACCGTGGGTAATGTGACCGCCGACATGGCGGCGGCGCGAATCATCGACCGAGGGTACAGAGAATAATATTCAGGGCAGTCGGCGCGCGGTGAGGATCTTGACCGGCGTCTCCAGCATCTGCCCCTTCATTACCCCTTCCTCCCTGGTCGGGGACTTGGGCGCGACCAGGATCGCCTTCACCACGTCCAGCCCATCGACCACATGGGCGAAGACGGCGAAGCCCTGATTGTCGCCGGCGGATTGCGGCTGCGCGTCCATCGCCGGCATCTTGCCCAGCACCACGAAGAAATCCCCGGTCGCGCTGCCCGGCGCGTAGCGCGCCATCGACAGCGCCCCCTCATCATGGGTGAGGCCGGTCTGCGTCGTCGGCTCATGCCGGATGGGCGGAAGAATCCGCTTCGGATCATTCTGCGCCCCGCCCTGAACGAAGCCATAGTCCGCCGCGCCGACGCCGCGATAGAATTGAGTGCCGTCGAGCCGCTTCTGATCGACATATTTCAGGAAATTGCCGGCGGTGATCGGCGCCCTGTCGATGTGGACGGCGACGACGATCCGCCCCCTCTCGGTATCGAGCGCGACCCGGACGTCGGCGGGATTGGGCGCAGCTGGCTCCGACTGCGCAATCGCAGGGGACAGGCTGAGGGCGGCGAGCAGGAAAAGGGCGAACTGGCGAATCATCGCGCCAGCCTAGCCGATCATGTGGCCAGCGCCAGAGGGCCGTCAGCCCTCCAGCTGGCGCAGCAGCGCGCGGACGTCGGCGTCCATGTCGGGATTGCTCTCGCGCAGCGCCTCGATCGTGCGTACCGCGTGAATCACCGTGCTGTGATCGCGCCCGCCGAAGATACGGCCGATTTCGGGCAGCGATCGCGGCGTCATCTTCTTGGCGAGATACATGGCGACCTGGCGCGGACGGGCGACCGCGCGGGCGCGGCGCTTGGAGCGCATCTCGGATGGATCGATCTTGAAATGGGCCGCGCAGGCCTTCTGAATCTCGTCCACGGTAACGCGGCGGGCGTTGGCGCGCACTGCGTCGGCCAGCATCCCCTGCGCGAAGTCGAGGTCGATCGAGCGGCCGGTCAGCTGGCCATAGGCGACCAGCTTGTTGAAGGCCCCCTCCAGCTCGCGCACGTTCGAGCGAATCGAGCGCGCGAGGAAGTCGATCACGGCATCGGGCACCGGGGGATCGCCAGCGACGGCGCGCTTCGATTCGAGGATGGCGAGTCGCAGGTCGAGATCGGCCGGACGGATGTCGGCGACGAGACCACCCGCCAGGCGCGACAGGATGCGCGCGTCGATCGATTCGAGCATCTGCGGCGCCCGGTCGGCGGTCACGACGATCCGCGCGCCCGTGTCGATCAGGTCGTTGATCGTGTGCAGAAACTCCTCCTGCGTCGATCCCTTGCCCGCGATGAACTGGACATCGTCGATCAGCAGCAAGCGCGCCGCGCGCAGCCGCGCCTTGAACGCCATCGTCTCGTTGGCGCGCATCGCGCTCACGAATTCGACCATGAAACGCTCGGCCGACATGTAAAGGACCGGCTCCGAAGGCGAGTGCGCGGAAAAGGCCGCCGCGATCGCGTGGAGCAGATGCGTCTTCCCCTGGCCGGTGGCGCCATGGATGAAGAGCGGGGTGAAGCGCGGCTGGGCTTCGCCCGCCATCGCCTGGGCCGCGGAAAAGGCGAGCCGGTTGGTTTCGCCCACGACGAATTCGGCAAAGCCATGGCGCGGCTGGAAATTGGAGGCGATCGGCGATTCGGCCGGCTCGGTTGCGGCCGGTTCGAGATGCACGACTTCCAGCAGGCGCGGGCCAGTGGCGTCGGGTGCGCGCCGCACGCGTACTTCCCGCACGCCGACGCCAGCGCTGCGCCATGCCATGCGCAGGCGATCGCCGAACTGGCCCGAAACGAAATTGGCGCTGAAGTCGGTCGCGACGAACAGGTCGAGCGTCTGCGATTCGGAGCAATAGTCACCCAAGCGGGCGGGCTTCAGCCACTGGTCGAACAGGCGCGCACCCAGATCGCGGCGCAAACCGGCGCGGATGGCAGTCCAGGCGGACTCCAGGCCAGCCATATCCTGCGTTTCCAATGCCCGTCGACCAACCACTGCTGCCCTGTCCTTCATTGCCAAGTCGTCCCCCCAGACCCCGCATCATATGGCGCAAACATGGTTGTTCGGGAAAGCACACGCTTCCCCGAGCATCTTGCATCATCTGACATTGTGACGGCCGCCGAATGTGATTCGAGTGGCGGCCGGAGGATCAAAATAGACAGGCCCGCTTGGCCGGATCAAGGCCGTCCCGGTTCAAAAAAGTGAAATAAAGCCGTTGACTCAGCGAATCCGCGGAAAAGCAAATATCGGAAAATAATACTTATTTTTCAGATATTTAGTCGTGAGCGATTTTGGCCATGGGGGTCGAATCGCAGGAATTGCGCGGATGTCAAAAAGTGACTGGCATGTGAACGAACGATGAAAAGCCCGCCCCGGAGATCCGGGGCGGGCTCTCAATTCCGATAATCCCTTGGAGGGATCAGGCGATCGCGCTGACGGCCTTGGTCAGGCGGCCGAACTTGCGCGCGGCGGTGTTCTTGTGCAGCACGCCGCGGGCGACGCCGCGGGCCAGTTCGGGCTGGACCGACTGCAGCGCGGTGGCGGCGGCGTCCTTGTCACCGGCGGTGATGGCGGCTTCCACCTTCTTCACCAGGGTGCGGATCCGGCTGATGCGGGCGCCATTGATCGCGGCGCGACGCTCGTTGCGACGGATGCGCTTCTTGGCTTGCGGCGTATTGGCCATTCTATTCCTCGGTTCTCGTCAAATCTCGGGAAGAGGCCAATCGACGGTCCGACCTGCCTCGTGAAGGTGCGCCCCTTACAGGGGTTCACGGCAGGCGTCAACCGCCCGGACCCGCGCTATTTCTGGCATTTCGGGCAGAAGAAGGTCGATCGGCCGCCATCGACTCGCCGCAAGACCGTGCCACCGCAAAGGCACGGCTCGCCTTCGCGCCCGTAAACACGCCATTGTTTGGAAAAATAGCCCAGTTCCCCATCGGGCCGCGCATAATCGCGCAGCGTGGATCCGCCTGCGACGATCGCGGCCGACAACACATCGCGAATCGCCTCGACCAGCAGCGTCAGCCGCGGACGGCTGATCTTGCCCGCGGGTCGAGTCGGGGCAATGCCCGCCATGTTGAGCGCTTCGCACACATAGATATTGCCCAACCCCGCCACGATCCGCTGGTCCAGCAGCGCGGCCTTGATCGACGTCGCCTTGCCCCGGAGCGCGGCGGCGAGCCGAACGGCGTCGAAATCCGGGCCGAGCGGTTCCGGTCCCATGCGGGTGAAGGGGGCATAGGCCCGCCACGCATCGGACCGGACGAGATCGAGCGACCCGAATCGGCGCGGGTCGTTGAGCGAGAGAAGATGGCCCTGCCCTGACTCCCTCGGCGCCGTCTCCAGCAGCAGATGGTCGTGCGCGCCGATCTCCGCCGGGTCGATCCGCCAGCGTCCCGACATGCCGAGATGGAAGATCATCATGTCGCCGCGATCGGTTTCGATGAGGCCATATTTGGCGCGGCGCGACAGGCCCGTGACAGTCGCACCGGTCAGCCGCTGGCGCAGGTCGACCGGGATGGGAAAGCGCAGGTCGGCGCGACGCGGCTCCACCCGCGTCAGAATGCTCCCCTGAAGGACGGAACGCAGGCCCGCGACGGTGGTTTCGACTTCGGGAAGTTCTGGCATGAACGGCATCTAGGAAAGGTCAGGCAGAATAACCAGCTTCTTGGCTGGAACAGCGCCGCATCTCTGTCTAGAGGGCTTCATCATGAGCGAAACAGCATCCTTCGGCTATCGCGACGTCGATGCCGCCGAAAAGGCGGGCATGGTCCGCGCAGTCTTCTCCAATGTTGCGGCAAAATATGACCTGATGAACGACGCCATGTCGGGCGGCGCGCATAGGCTGTGGAAGGACCAGTTCGTGCGGCGCGTGAAGCCGCGCGCCGGGGAACAGATTCTCGACATGGCGGGCGGCACGGGCGATATCGCGTTCCGGATGCACAGGCTTGGCGCGCATGTCACGGTTTCGGACATCAATCCCGAGATGCTGGCCGTGGGCGTCGAGCGGGCACAGAAGAAAGGGTATGAGGGGCTGATCTGGTCGGAGCAGAATGCCGAACAACTGACCTTCGGCGACCGCGAATTCGACGCCTATACGATTGCTTTCGGCATCCGCAACGTCACCCATATCGACGAGGCGCTGCGCGAGGCCCATCGCGTATTGAAGTTCGGCGGGCGCTTCTTCTGCCTGGAATTCTCCACCACCACCTGGCCGGGCTTTTCGGACGTCTATGACGTCTATTCGCACAAGCTGGTGCCGCAGCTTGGCAAGCTGTTCGCCAATGACGCGGACAGTTATCGCTACCTGATCGAATCGATCCGCCGCTTCCCCCCCATGCCGAAATTCGAAACCATGATCCGCGAGGCAGGCTTCGTGAACACGAAGGTCGAACCGATCCTGGGCGGGCTGGTGGCGATCCATTCGGGCTGGAAGATCTGACGCCGGCATGACCGCCCATATCACCCATATCTTCCGCCTCCTGAAATGGGGGCGCACACTGGCACGGCACGGCGCCTTGCGCGGGATCGAGCGCGATCCGCTGACGCCCGGCCCGGTCCGCCGGCTGGTCCGCATCGCCCGTTTCGGCGCACGCGTGCCCAGGCAACCGCGCTATGCCGACGCCTTCCAGTCGATCGGCCCGGCGGCGATCAAGCTGGGCCAGACGCTGGCGACCCGGCCCGACCTGGTCGGCGATCATGCCGCCAACGATCTGTTGCGCTTGCAGGACGCCCTCCCCCCGGTCCCGTTCGACACGATCAGGGCGCAGATCGAGACCAGCTTCGGCCGGCCGCTCGAAGCGCTCTACAGCCGCTTCGACGAAGTGCCGGTCGGCGCCGCATCGATCGCGCAGGTGCATCGCGCACTTACCACCGACGGGCGCGACGTGGCGGTCAAGGTGATCCGGCCCGGCGTAATCGACCAGTTCAACCGCGACATCCAGACCTATGAATGGGCGGCCGCCCATGTCGAGGAGCTTGGCGGCGAGATCGCCCGCCTGCGCCCGCGCCTGGTCATCGCCAACATGAAGCGATGGACCGCGCGCGAACTGGACCTGCGACGCGAGGCAGCCTCCGCCTCCGAACTCAGCGAAGCCATGGAGGCGATGCCCGGCTATCGCATCCCCGCCATCGACTGGGACCGCACGACCGGCAAGGTCATGACGATGGAGTGGATCGACGGCATCAAGATTTCCGATCGCGATGCACTGATCGCGGCGGGCCATGACGTCAAGGAACTGGCCGCGCGCCTCGTCAACGCCTTCCTGCGGCAGGCCATTGCCGAGGGCTTCTTCCACGCCGACATGCATCAGGGAAACCTGTTCGTGACCGCCGACGGCGACATCGTCGCGATCGACTTCGGCATCATGGGCCGGATCGACCGGCGCGCCCGCATGTGGCTGGCCGAGATTCTCTATGGTCTCATCACCGGCAACTACAAGCGCGTCGCGGAAATCCATTTCGAGGCGCAATATGTGCCCGCCCATCATAATGTCGCCGAGTTCGCCACCGCCCTGCGCGCAGTGGGTGAACCGATGCGCGGCAAGCCGGTCCGCGAATTGTCGGTCGGGGGGATGCTGGACGGCCTGTTCGCCATCACCCGCGACTTCGACATGCAGACCCAGCCGCACCTGCTGCTGCTGCAAAAGACGATGGTGATGGTCGAGGGCGTCGCGACCGCGCTCGACCCCGACATCAACCTGTGGGAGACGAGCGGTCCCTATGTGAAGTCGTGGCTGCGCGACGAACTGGGGCCGGAGGCGAAGGCCGCCGATACGCTGATCGAAAACTGGCGCACGCTCCAGCGGCTTCCGGGCCTGGTGAAGAGGATCGAGGACGCCTTCCCCGAAAAGGGCGGCGCCCCGCCCCCGCCCCCGCTGACCGAAGTAAAGCTGATCCGCGTCGGCGGCGGCTGGCGCTATGCAGCCGTGGCGGTGATGGCGGCGGCGGCTGGTGTGCTGGGCGCTGCGGTCCTACATCTGCAGCTATGACCCAGCGCGTCCTTCTTATCGTCTCCGGCGGCATTGCGGCTTATAAGGCGCTTGAACTGGTGCGCCTGCTGCGCAAGCGCGGTGTCGCGGTGCGGGCGGTGCTGACGGAAAGCGCAAAGCAGTTCGTGACGCCGCTCAGCCTTGGCGTGCTGACGGAGGATCAGGTCTTTGATGACCTGTTCGACCTCAAGGCCGAGCGGGAGATCGGCCATATCCAGCTGTCGCGCCAGGCCGATCTGGTCGTCGTCGCGCCCGCGACCGCCAATATCCTCGCCAAGATGGCGAACGGCATCGCCGACGACCTGGCCACGACCCTGCTGCTCGCCACCGACAAGCCGGTGCTGGCGGTGCCCGCGATGAACGTGCGGATGTGGCATCACAAGGCGACGCAGCGCAATCTGGAGCGGCTCCATGCCGATGGCGTCCACGTCATGACGCCTGACGACGGCGAAATGGCGTGCGGCGAATATGGCAAGGGGCGGCTGCCTGAACCGGAGGCAATCGCGGCGGAGATCGAACGCCTGCTGGCGATGCCGCGCAGCGTCGATCCGCTGGCGGACCAGCCCGACTTTGCCAGCGATGCGCGGTCGGTTGCCGATCCGCGCGATCCGAACGGGACTTTGGCGGGCAAGCATATCCTTATCACCGCCGGGCCGACGCACGAGCCGATCGACCCGGTGCGCTACATCGCCAATCGCTCGTCGGGCAAGCAGGGCTTCGCCATCGCCGCCGCTGCCGCAAGGGCCGGCGCGCGGGTGACGCTGGTGGCCGGGCCGGTGCATCTGGCGACCCCCACAGGCGTCGACCGGGTGGATGTGGAAACCGCGCGGCAGATGCTCGCCGCCGTCGAGGCAGCGTTGCCCGCCGACGCCGCGATCATGGTCGCCGCCGTCGCCGACTGGCGCACCGCCGACGCCGCCGATCAGAAGCTCAAGAAGGACGGCTCCGGCCAGCCCGCACCGCTCGCCCTCGTCGAAAATCCAGACATCCTCGCGACGCTGGGCCATCATGCGCAGCGCCCCGCCTTGCTGGTCGGCTTCGCCGCCGAGACGCAGAAGATCGCCGACCATGCCCGGGCGAAGCTGGCGAAGAAGGGCGCGGACTGGATCGTCGCCAACGACGTGTCCGGCGACGTGATGGGCGGCGACGCCAACGCCGTGCAGATCGTCACCGCCGCTGGCATCGAAACATGGCCCGTCCTGCCAAAGGGCGAGGTCGCCACGAAACTCATCGCGAAGGTCGCCCATGCCCTCTCCGCTCTCGCCGATTGAAATAAAGCTCAAGCGCCTGCCTCATGGCGAAGGACTGCCCGTCCCCGCCTATGCCACCGCGCACGCCGCCGGCATGGACGTGGTGGCGGCCGAGGAACTGGTGCTGGAACCGGGCGGCCGCCATGCGGTGGCGACCGGATTCGCGATGGCGATCCCCGAAGGCTATGAGGTGCAAGTACGCCCCCGCTCCGGCCTGGCGCTGAAACATGGCATCAGCCTGCCCAACACGCCCGGCACGATCGACGCCGACTATCGTGGCGAATTGAAGATCATCCTCATCAATCTGGGTGACCTGCCCTTCGGTATCGCGCGGGGCGACCGCATCGCCCAGCTGGTCGTCGCGCCGGTGCAGCTTGCCAGCTTCGCGGAAGTCGATAGTCTCGACGATACCGCCCGCGGACAGGGGGGCTTTGGTTCCACAGGAGTGTGATGCGATGACGATGCTGCTTTCGCTGATGCTGGCTGCGGCGCCGGTGGCGGCCGCCACCCCGCCCATGCCCCAGGATCTGGGCAGCGTCCCGGTCATAGAAGGCTGGCTGGGCCGCAAGGTTTCGCCGCGCTGGTCGGAGGAGGTCGCCCGCCTCTATCGCCATGGCGAATGCAGCGGCGCCGTCAATCATGAAGGCTCCTGGCTGCTGGAGATCGACATGCTGTTTCTGCTGTCGCCCGAGGGCAAGCCGTTGAAGATCGCCCCGGTCAACGCCAATTGCCCGGACGTGGAACAGTTCGTCAGCCGCCGCATCCTCGGCACGCTAAGCCATTCTTTCCGCCCGGGCCGGAGCAGTGCCGTGGTGGAACCCGTCATGGCGGACGGTCGGCCCCTTGGCACCGTCCGCAGCACGTCGGGCGACATCAGCCCTGCGACACCTGTGTGGAAGCGCTCACAGGTCCGCTTCCTGTGGTCCGACGCGCCATGATCCTGAGGGACGATCAGCTGGAACGCTATGCCCGCCACATCATCCTCAAGGAGATTGGCGGCGCGGGCCAGGCCCGGCTGCTCGGCGCCGATGTCGCCGTGATCGGGGCTGGCGGCATCGGCAGCCCGGCAATCCTGTATCTGGCCGCGGCGGGCGTGGGCACCATCCGCGTGATCGATCATGACGCGGTGGCACTGTCCAATCTGCAACGCCAGGTCCTCTTCGGCACGGCCGATGTCGGCGCGCCCAAGGCGGAGGCGGCGATGACGGCGGTAGCGCGGATCAATCCCGACGTGAAGCTCATCCCGATCAACACCCGGATCGACGCCGGCAATGCCGACCTGATCCTGCGCGAGGCGGATGTCGTGCTGGACGGCTGCGACAATTTCGACACCCGGCTTGCCGTCGCCGACGCGGCGCAACGGCTGCGGATTCCGCTCGTGTCGGCGGCGGTCGGCCCGTTCGAGGGGCAACTCGCCACCTATCGCGGCTGGGAAGGCGACAAGCCCTGCTATCGCTGCCTGGTCGGCGCGCCGGAGGACGCGGCGGAGCGCAATTGCGCGGAAACCGGCGTGATCGGGGCGCTGACCGGCGCGATCGGCAGCCTTGCCGCGCTGGAGGTGATCCGCGCGCTGGTGCCGTTCGGCACCGACATGGCGGGCAAACTGTTGATCGCCGATCTCCTCTCCATGCGTTTCCGCACGCTCGATGTCGCGAAAGACCCCGCCTGCTCTGGCTGCGCCGTGGAACTATGCGTCCCCTGAGGATCGTCGTCGCGACGGCGGAGGCGGAGCGGCTGCGCGGGGCACTGGTGCTGGCGGCTGCACAGGCGGCGCTGGGAGGAGAAGCGGCTCTTTTCCTTCAACTCGATGCCGTAGCGCTGCTGCGGACGCCCATCGCCGCCCCGCGCGATGCCGCGCATCAGGCGGCGGGGCTGCCGGCCCTGGCCGCGCTGGTGGAGGAAGCGATCGGCCTTGGCGTGACGATCACGGCCTGCCAGAGCGGCCTGGCGCTGGCCGGCCTGGTGGCCGATGATTTGCCGCATGGCGTGGAGATTGGCGGCCCGGTCGGCTTCCTTCAGCAGTCGGATGAGGCGGCGCGCCTGCTCTTCGCCTGAAAATCAGCGAATGACGGGCAGGTAACGGCGCACCTGTCGGGCCGCTTCGGCTCCGGGCATCGCCTGCGGCGAGGCATCGACCTTGGGATCAGTACGCAGCAGCGGCAACATGCCGACATGCGCGGCGCCCCAGAAGGCGGCGTAGCAAAGCAGGGCCGTCAGCGCGTAACGCATCACCTTCATTCCGAGCCTCCCTTCCCGCGCGGGATTTACCCGCTCCGCAGGCCAGCGGCAAGCCGCTTGCAGGCAGCGTCCGGGGCTTCGCCATACGGGAAAGGAAGCGCAGGCTCTCAGAAGCCCGCATAGCGTTCATTGCCGACAAAACCGAGTCTGGTCACGCCCGATCGCTTGATGTCGGCCAGCACTTCGTCGACCGTGACATAACGGGCGGCCGCATCCGGCTGGAACTGGAGTTCCGGTTCCACCGGCAGCCGCAGCGAGGCGGCCAGATATTGCCGCAGCATCAGCCGATCGACCGCCGCGCCGTTCCAACGGACCACGCCGCCTGCATCGATCGTCACCTTGTTCTTCACCGGATCGGGACGCGGCAGGTTCGTTTCGATCGGCGCCTGGGGCAGGTCGATGCCGATGCTGTGCGTCTGGATCGGGATGGTGATGATGAACATGATCAGCAGCACCAGCATCACGTCGATGAGCGGCGTCGTGTTCATCTCCGACATCGGGAGCGCGTCCATCGACGACCCGCTCCCGGCGCGTGACTGGGGTCTTGCGAAGCTCAAAGCCATAAAGTCCCTCCTTGCGTTTATTATGATATATCAACACATACACCATGCGCGCAGCCGCTTCTGTTGGCAAGAGGGCTTCTATTGACAGGGCGGGCGGCCCATTTAAGGGGAAGGCGCGGCTTTTCAGGGCCGCCGATCAGCCCATTCAACAGAAAGACCACTCGTGTCCGCCATGCTCAAGATCACCCTGCCCGATGGTTCCGTGCGTGAAGTCGCGCCCGGCACTACGCCGGCGGATATTGCGGCGGCGATCGGGCCGGGCCTGGCCAAGGCGGCCATCGCGGCGCGAGTCGATGGCGAGTTGCGCGACATCATGCGCCCGCTGGAGGCTGACGCCCAGCTGGCGCTGGTGACATCGCGGGATGAGGCCGACGCACTCGAACTGGCACGGCACGACTTTGCGCATGTGCTGGCCGAAGCGGTCCAGGCGCTGTTTCCGGGCACGCAGATCACCTTCGGCCCGGCGACGGACGACGGATTCTATTATGACTTCGCGCCGCCAATCATCGACGGAAAGCCGCGTCCTTTTACAGAGGAAGACCTGCCGGCGATCGAGGCGGAGATGCGCAAGATCATCGCTGCCGACAAGCCCTTGCGCCGCGAAGTGATCGACCGCGACACCCTGATCGCCCAGTGGCGTGCGGCCGGCGAGACGTTCAAGGCGGAATGGGCCGCCGAACTGCCCGCAGGCGAGGAACTGACCGTCTATCATTCGGGTGACGGCTGGTACGACATGTGCCGCGGGCCGCATCTGGCCTCGACCGGCAAGCTCGACCCCGCCGCCTTCAAGCTGACCCGCGTGTCGGGCGCCTATTGGCGCGGCGACCAGAAGAACGCGATGCTGTCCCGCATCTACGGCACCGGCTGGCTCAACAAGAAGCAGCTGGCCGAACATCTGACGCGGCTGGAGGAAGCAGGCAAGCGCGACCATCGCAAGCTGGGCGCGGAAATGGACCTGTTCCACCTCCAGCAGGAAGCGCATGGCAGCGTCTTCTGGCACCCGAAGGGCTATCTGATCTGGCGCGAACTGGAAGCCTATATGCGCCGCGCCATCGACGCTGCGGACTATCGCGAGGTGAAGACACCGCAGGTGATGGACGCGCGCCAGTGGGAACAGTCGGGCCATTGGGGCAAATATCGCGAAAACATGTTCGTCATCCCCGACGAAGTGCCCAATGTCGATGATGAAGGCCCGCTGGTGTCGGACGATGCCGACTGGATGGCGCTCAAACCGATGAACTGCCCGGCGCATGTCCTGATCTTCCGCCAGGGGATCAAGAGCTATCGCGATCTGCCCTTGCGCTTCTACGAAAATGGCTGCTGCCACCGCAACGAGCCGCATGGCGCGCTGCATGGCCTGATGCGCGTGCGCCAGTTCACGCAGGACGACGCGCATATCTTCTGCCGCGAGGACCAGATCGTCGAGGAAGTTCGCGCCTTCTGCGCGCTGGCCGACCGCATCTACAAGGATTTCGGTTTCACCTATTCGATCAAGCTGGCGCTGCGCCCGGAAAAGCGCTTCGGCAGCGACGAGATGTGGGACAAGGCTGAAACAGAGCTGCGCAACGCGGTGGCCGCCGCTGGCCTCAACACGCCCGAATATGGCTGGGAGGAATTGCCGGGCGAAGGCGCCTTCTACGCGCCCAAGCTGGAATGGCACCTGACCGACGCGATCGGACGCACCTGGCAGGTCGGCACGATCCAGTCCGACCGCGTGCTGCCCGAACGACTCGACGCCTCTTATGTCGGAGAAGATGGCGAGCGGCACCGTCCGGTCATGCTTCACCGCGCCATTTTCGGCAGCTATGAACGCTTCATCGGCATATTGATCGAACATTATGCGGGCAAGTTTCCGCTCTGGCTGGCCCCGGTGCAGGCGGTGGTCGCGACCATCGTGTCGGACGCCGACGACTATGCGAGGGCTGCCGTCGAAAAGCTGCGCGCGGCCGGTATTCGTGCAGAACTCGACATCCGCAACGAGAAGATCAACTACAAGGTGCGCGAGCATAGCCTTGGAAAAGTGCCCAATCTGCTGGTCGTCGGTCGGCGAGAGGCGGACGAGGGCACGGTGGCGCTGCGCGAACTGGGCAAGGAGGGGCAGAGCTTCCTTTCGCTCGATGATGTCATCGAACGTCTTGCAAAAGAAGCCAGGGCACCCGATATGCAGTGAGGCAGAAATGCCATAAGGGTGCGTGATTCCGTTACGGCGGAAGCACGCACCCCTTTCGGCTTTTCGCAAAAGCCGCTAAGAGCCGTCCGTTTTTCGAAACGACCATAGGAGATATTGCTATACGTCCCCCGATGATGCGCCGCCCGATGGCGCCGCCGCCGAAGTCCGGCCCCCGTTATAACGAATTCATCAGCGTGCCCAAGGTGCGCGTGATCGATGACGAAGGCGAAAATCTGGGTGTGATGTTTACGCAGGAGGCGATTGAGCGCGCCTATGAGATCGGCCTCGATCTCGTCGAAGTGTCGCCCAACGCCGATCCGCCGGTCTGCAAGTTCCTGGACATCGGCAAATATAAGTACGAGGCCCAGAAGAAGGCGAACATCGCCCGCAAGACCCAGAGGACGCAGGAGATCAAGGAGATCAAGATGCGTCCGAACATCGACGATCATGACTATGATACGAAGATGAAGAAGGTCCATGACTTCATCGGCGAGGGCGACAAGGTGAAGATCACCCTGCGCTTCCGCGGCCGCGAACTCAGCCACCAGCAGCTCGGCATGAACCTGCTCCAGCGCGTGGCCGAAAATGTCGCCGAAATCGCCAAGGTCGAAGCCTATCCGCGCATGGAAGGCCGCCAGATGCTGATGGTGCTGGCCCCGAAATAAGCGGGTCGCGACCTGTAAATGCATGATTTGTCGGGCGGGGTCTGGAAACAGGCTCCGCCCTGCTGCTTTCCGGAACAGGGAAGCCCGCGCCGATCGGTGCTAGCGCCCATTGTCCGCGATGATGTCCACGCCGGTCTTGCCGCCGGGAGCGTCGGTGAAGAGGATGAAATAGGCGCTGCCATCGGCCGCGCGCGTGCCGCCCAGCACATGGTCGCCACCCATGATCTTGTGCTCGCCGTCATAACCGGCGCGGCGCGCGAGCGTATAATAATAGTCCATCACGCCCTGACGCGGGACCGGCGTGACGAAACTAGCCGCGCGCAGGGTGCAGCCATCGACTTGCGCGCCCGCCGCTTCGGTCAGTTGCCCGCCGGGGTAGAGGGTGAAGGGTTCAGGCAGGCGCTGCGCCCATTCCATGCCATAGCTCAGCTTCTTCGCGCAGCCGGCATTGCCGCCGCGACGCGCCGCCTGTTCTCGGGCCACGGCGCCCAGCGTCACGGTGGAGGCCATCGCTTCACCCTGGCTAGCGGCCGGTGCGGACAGCAGCTTGCCACCGGCCTGTTTCACCGCCAGGGCCTGCGCCTTGCCCGCATCGCCCGGCAACATCGGCACCGCGCCATTGGCGGGGCGGTCGGCGGGACGGACGGCATTGCGGTTGGACTGCCCCACCAGTTGCGGATCGACGACGATCGGATCGGCCAGCGCACCCTTGAGCGCCGGATCGGCGGCATTGTTGGTCAGCTGCGCATCAAGGGCAGCGAGATTGGCGTCCTTGTCGCCCTTGCCGCAGGCGGCGAGCGCGAGCGCCAGCGACATTATGCCGACGGACCGAATAAGCGCCATATTTTACTCCTTCGCCACCGGGCAATACGCCGTCGCAACTGCCATATTCAATCAAGGCCAGGCCGAATTGGCCCATTTTTCAGCGAAAGGCCAGTTTGGTCATACTGGCATCAGCGCCATGTCTTGCTCTGGGACAGGTTGGCGCCCATGTGTTGACGATGCTCAACATCCTTTCCGGCTTCATCGGCCTCGTGACCCTGATCCTGATGATCCCGGCGGTCTTCCCGCTGCTGGGAGCGCTCAACTGGCTCCTGGTGCCAATGGCCCTGTTCGGCGCCTTCATCGGCCTCATGTCCTCCAGGAAAAGCGGGCAGAATTTCTGCCTGATCGTGGCAGCCTTCGGCGCGCTGCGGCTGTTCCTGGGCGGAGGCATCATCTGACCCAGACCGATACCGAATTGCGGCGCGGCCTGCTGGCAGCGGTCGGCGCCTACGGCATATGGGGGCTGCTGCCGCTGTTCTTCCGGCTGCTCCACCATGTCGATCCGGTGGAGATCGTGACGCAGCGCGTCCTCTGGTCGCTGCTGCTGATACTGGGACTGCTTGCCCTGCGGCGCGGTCTGCCAGCCTTCCGCGTGGCGCTGCACACTCCGCGCCTGCTCGCGGCATTGGCTGCGTCCGCCCTGATGATTGCGATCAACTGGCTCACCTATGTCTGGGCGGTCAACAGCGGCCATGTGGTGGCCACAAGCCTGGGCTATTTCCTCAATCCGCTGGTCAATGTCGCCCTGGGCGTACTGCTGTTCAAGGAGCGGCTGCGACGCGCGCAGATGGCCGCGATCGGGGTCGCGGCCATCGGCGTCGCGATCCTCGCCGGCGCCGCCCTGACCAGCCTGTGGATCAGCCTGACGCTGGCGTTCAGCTTCGCCTTCTACGGCCTGCTGCGCAAGGTGACGCCCGTGGCGCCCATGACCGGCCTTGGCGTCGAAACGCTGCTGCTCGCCCCGCCGGCGCTCGCCTATCTCTTCTGGGAAGCGGGCCATGGCGGCGTCGGCTTCGGCCAGGATGCGCCGACGACCGCGCTGCTGATCGTGTCTGGCGCCGTCACCACCATTCCGCTGGTGCTGTTCGCCACCGCCGCCCAGCGCCTGCCGATGGCGACACTGGGCCTGCTGCAATATCTCGCCCCGACGCTGCAATTTCTGTGCGGCGTGCTGCTGTTCAGCGAGCGGCTGAGCAGCGGCCAGATAGCCAGCTTCGGCCTGATCTGGCTGGGGCTCCTCCTCTTCGCTGGCGACGGGATCGCGGCCGCCCGGCGGAACCGGGCGGCGACGGCCTGAAGATCCGCTCCCTCAGTTGAACTCGGTCGACTCGAATCGCACCGGTTCCCCCACCGCCTGATTGGCCAATGCGTCCTCCCACATCACGCGATGGCCGCGAATGATCGTGCCCACTGCCTTGCCGGTCAGGTCCATCCCCTCGAACGGCGACCAGTCGCAGCGCGAAGCGAGCCAGTCCTTGCCCACGGTCCAGCGCTTCTTGAGGTCGACGACGGTGAAGTCGGCGTCATAGCCGAGCGCGATACGCCCCTTGCCGGTCAGTCCGAACACGCGCTGCGGCCCCGAACTGGTCAACTCGATGAAGCGACGCAGCGTCAGCCGTCCTTCCGCCACATGGTTGAGCAGCAGCGGGACGAGCGTCTGCACCCCCGGCATCCCGCTGGGCGAAGCGGGATAGGGCTTGGCCTTCTCCTCGATCGTGTGCGGCGCATGGTCGCTGCCCAGCACGTCGGGCACGCCCTGGTTGAGCCAGAACCAGAGGCCGTCGCGGTGGGCGGCGCTGCGGATCGGCGGATTCATCTGCGCATGGCTGCCCAGGCGCGGATAGGCGTCCTCGGCCGCCATGGTCAGGTGCTGCGGCGTCACCTCGCAGGTGGCGACATCCTTGTTCTGGCCGATATATTCGAGTTCCGCGGGCGTCGTGACGTGCAGAATATGGATGCGGCGGCGCGCCTTGCGGGCCAGCGCGATGATTCGCTTCGTCGCGATCATCGCGCTTTCATCATCGCGCCAGACCGGGTGGGAGGACGGATCACCCTCGACCCGCAGATCCTTGCGCGCGTTCATCCGCGCCTCGTCCTCGGCATGGATGGCGACGCGGCGCGTGCCCGACGCCAGCACGCGGGACAGCGCATCGTCATCGTCCACCAGCAGGCTGCCGGTCGACGCGCCCATGAAGATCTTGACCCCCGACGTGCCGGGAATGCGCTCCAGCTCTTTCAGCTGTTCGGCATTGTCCGCGGTCGCGCCGACATAGAAGGCATGGTCGCACCACATGCGGTGATGGGCGCGCTTCAGCTTGTCATGCACGCGCTCGGCCGTGTCGGTGTTCGGATTGGTGTTGGGCATTTCGAACACGGCGGTGATCCCGCCCAGCACTGCGGCGCGGCTGCCCGATTCCAGGTCTTCCTTATGTTCGAGGCCCGGCTCGCGGAAATGGACCTGGCTGTCGATGCAGCCGGGCAGAACGTCCAGCCCGGTGCAGTCGATCACCTCGCCCGCCCCACCTGAACCTGCGCCCAGCAACGTGCCGATCGCCGCGATCCTGCCGCCGCGCACGCCCACATCCACGTTTTCCGCGCCGCCCGGCGTATGGACGGTGCCGTTCCTGAGGATCATGTCGAAGGTCTGGGTCATGGGATATTCCTATATTCCGTTCGCGCGGACGGCTTGGCTAAGTCGTGTCGCCGTCCTACCTAAAGCCGATGACCGGCACCACCCTGCGCGATCGCGCGATCCTCAGAATTTCAGGCGAGGAAGCCAAGCCCTTCCTGCAAGGCCTGCTCACCCGCGACGTAATGACGCTGACCGAAGGCTACCCCCGCTGGACCGGGCTGCTGACGCCGCAGGGCAAGGCGCTGTTCGATTTCATCCTGTGGGCGGATGGCGAGGATATCCTCATCGACTGCGAAGGTGGCCAGGCCGACGCGCTGGCCAGGCGCCTGACCCTCTACCGGCTGCGCCGAAAGGTCGTGATCGCCCATGACGAGTTGCGCGCCGTCCACTGGTCGCTTGGTGCAGGCGACAGGCCGTTCGACCCGCGCCTGCCCGCGCTGGGTCATCGCTGGCTGGCCCCCGCCGACGCAGGCGATGCCTCTGCCGCCTTCCGCGCCCATCGCCTCTCGCTCGGCATATTCGAAGGAGTGGCGGAGCTGGGGCAGGACCAGATTCTCTGGCTCGAAACCAATGCGGAAGAACTGAACGGCGTCGACTATGACAAGGGCTGCTATGTGGGGCAGGAGAATACGGCGCGGATGCACTATCGCAACAAGGTGAGCCGCCGCCTGGTCGCCGTCCCACTGGCGCAGGCCGACGAGAAGCGCCAGCGCGCCGCGCTTCCCGACCTTGGCCTGTCGGTCGAACTGAGGCGCGTCGAAACGCTCGACCCCGCCACCCTCCCCGCCTGGCTCGCTACGGCGGTCGAAGGACAGGCCGCCGAATGAAACGCGCCTTGCTCGCGCTCATCGCTGCCTTCGCGCTCGCCGCGCCGGCGCAGGCGGACACGCCCTGGACACTGGCCCGCGCCTACCCCCATGACCCCACGGCCTTCACGGAGGGGCTCTTCTATCTCGACGGCGCGCTCTATGAGAGCACCGGGCTGGAGGGCCGGTCGGACATCCGCAAGGTCGACCTCAAGACCGGCAGGATTCTCCAGCGGCGGGTCATCGACGGGCGCTATTTCGGCGAGGGCATCGTCAACTGGAAGGACCGCCTCATCAGCCTCACCTGGCGCCACCGGCAGGGCTTCGTCTGGAACCTCGCCGACTTCACGCCACTGTCCGACTTCCGCTATGAAGGCGAAGGCTGGGGCATGACCCAGGACGGGCGCGCCGTCATCATGAGCGACGGCAGCGCGCAACTGCGCTTCCTCGATCCCGAGAGCCTGGCCGAACAGCGCCGCATCACCGTGAGTTGGAACGGCCGCGCGGTCGATCGCCTCAACGAACTGGAGTGGGTGCGCGGCGAGATCTGGGCCAACATCTGGTATGACAGCCGGATCGCACGCATTGATCCCGCCACCGGGGCCGTGATCGACTGGATCGACATCGCCCCGCTGCTGAAGGAAGCCGGCGTCAGCGACAGCGAGGCAGTGGCCAACGGCATCGCCTATGACGCAGCCACCGACCGGGTGTTCGTGACCGGCAAGAA
The DNA here is from genome assembly GCF_001650725.1 of Sphingobium sp. TCM1. Classification (GTDB taxonomy): domain Bacteria; phylum Pseudomonadota; class Alphaproteobacteria; order Sphingomonadales; family Sphingomonadaceae; genus Sphingobium. Next base: position 326,729 of record NZ_LXVX01000039.1, read on the forward strand.
CTGGCCCAGGCTGTTCGAGATCAGGGTGGCGCGCTGACTGCGGGAAGCCGCCATTCCACCAGCCGGGGAGTTGACTATTTTGGCACGAATCGCTATGCGCCCTCTTCCCCAACACGCTGGTGAGCGGCAGTGCATTCTGCACTAGCCGTCTTTTTTGCGTCTAGGGGAATAGGAAATCGGCCGTTTTTCCTCGCCAGGGAAGGGTGGCCCGGACGCTTTGAGATAGGGCGGGCGCTTGCCAACCCTGTGGAGCAGGAGATTAAATTACCATGGCACGTATTGCGGGTGTCAACATCCCGACCAACAAGCGCGTGATCATCGCGCTCACCTACATCCACGGCATCGGCCGCAAGACCGCCGTCGACATCGCCGACAAGCTGGGCATCGACCACAGCCGCCGCGTTCAGGACCTGTCGGACGCCGAAGTCCTGCAGATCCGCGAGACGATCGACGCTGGCCACACCGTCGAAGGTGACCTGCGTCGCGAAACCGCGATGAACATCAAGCGCCTGATGGACCTGGCCTGCTATCGCGGCCTGCGTCATCGCAAGGGCCTGCCGGTCCGCGGCCAGCGCACGCACACCAATGCGCGCACCCGCAAGGGCAAGGCGAAGCCGATCGCCGGCAAGAAGAAGTAATCGTTGAGGGTCGGTCCTTCGGACGGACCCTCCGGCGACTTCTGCTTTCAAACGATTTCAGTAGGATAGAGCAAAATGGCACGCGAACCCCAGCGCATCAAGCGCCGCGAACGCAAGAACATCTCGGCCGGCGTCGCGCACGTCAACGCCAGCTTCAACAACACCATGGTGACCATCACCGACGCCCAGGGCAACGCGATTTCGTGGTCCTCGGCCGGCATGATGGGCTTCAAGGGCAGCCGCAAGTCGACCCCGTATGCCGCCCAGGTGTGCGCCGAAGACGCCGGCCGCAAGGCCGCAGAACATGGCGTTCGCACGCTCGAAGTCGAAGTGAAGGGGCCCGGTTCGGGCCGCGAATCGGCCCTGCGCGCGCTGCAGGCCGTCGGCTTCCACATCACCTCCATCCGCGACGTGACGCCGATTCCGCACAACGGCGTGCGTCCGTCCAAGCGCCGCCGCGTCTGACACGCAGCGCTGCATGACATGCGGGCGGCGGACGCGTCGCCCGTTTACCCGTTTGCATCGCCGGAATGTCCTGTCGGGTGCAGGATTTCACAAGCGTTCCGGCCCATCCCCAGGGGAAATACATGACTGTCAACATGAAGAACTGGCAGGAATTGAAGAAGCCCAACAGCCTCGAAATCAAGGCGTCGGGTGACGGCAAGCGCAAGGCGACCTTCGTTGCCGAACCGCTGGAGCGCGGCTTCGGCCTGACGCTCGGCAATGCGCTGCGCCGGGTTCTTCTGTCCTCGCTTCAGGGCGCGGCGGTCACCTCGATCAAGATCGAGAACGTCCTGCATGAATTCTCGTCGCTGGCCGGCGTGCGCGAGGACGTGACCGACATCGTCCTCAACATCAAGCAGGTCGCGCTCCGCATGGAAGGCGAAGGCCCCAAGCGCCTTCAGCTCTCCGCCACCGGCCCGGCCGTGGTGAAGGCGGGCGACATCAGCGTCGTCGGCGACATCGAAGTGATGAACCCCGATCTGGTGATCTGTCACCTGGACCAGGGCGCGACCCTGAACATGGAACTGACCGCCGATGTCGGCAAGGGCTATGTCCCCGCCGTCGCCAACCGTCCGGCCGATGCGCCAATCGGCCTCATTCCGATCGACGCGCTTTATTCGCCGGTGCGTCAGGTCGCCTACAAGGTCGACAATACCCGCGTCGGCCAGGAACTGGACTATGACAAGCTGTCGCTGACCGTCGACACCGACGGCACCGTCACGCCGGAAGACGCGGTGGCCTATGCTGCCCGCATCCTGCAGGACCAGCTCCAGCTGTTCGTCCATTTCGAGGACGCCCTGCCTGCCGCCGCCCCGGCTGCCGGCCATGCCGCCACCACGGCTTCGGAAGGCGAAAGCGACGCCAACCAGATCAACCGCTATCTGCTCAAGAAGGTGGACGAACTGGAACTGTCGGTCCGCTCGGCCAACTGCCTCAAGAACGACAACATCATCTATATTGGCGATCTGGTCCAGAAGACCGAGGCCGAGATGCTGCGCACCCCCAATTTCGGCCGCAAGTCGCTGAACGAAATCAAGGAAGTGCTGTCGTCCATGGGTCTGCGCCTGGGCATGGACATTCCCGGCTGGCCGCCGGAAAATATCGAGGAAATGGCCAAGAAGCTCGAACAGGAGCTGCTGGGCTGATCCCTCTCCCTTCCCCGGGTTTGCTCGGGGAAGGGCGATCACCGTTCCGGCATTCCGGTGCCCTGCGACGGTGTGAACTTCGCCTGATTTAGGGCAGGGGCATAGGGCGGTGGCCCATAACACCGCCAGGTCTGGGGTACCTCGCACGGCCCCTTAACGAACGAAGGGAATTATCATGCGTCACAAGATTGGTCATCGCAAGCTGCAGCGCAGCGCCGGTCACCGCAACTCGCTGCTGCGCAACCTCGCAGCGTCGCTCATCAAGCATGAGCAGATCCTGACCGGCACCGCAAAGGCCAAGGAACTGCGTCCTTACGTCGAAAAGCTGATCACCCTCGCCAAGAAGGGTGGCCTGTCCAACCGTCGCCTGGCTTCGGCCCGCCTGCAGGACGATGTGCAGCTGGCCAAGCTGTTCGAAGTGCTCGCCGAGCGCTACAAGGATCGCAACGGCGGCTACACCCGCGTGATCAAGGCCGGCTACCGCGCTTCCGACGCGTCGCCGATCGCGATCATCGAGCTGGTCGACCGCGACGTCGATGCCAAGGGCCAGGACTCCGGTCCGGTCCAGGGCGCCGATGCGGACGAGCTGGAAGAGGCTTGATTTTTTAACCGGTCCTGCTGGTTGGGACTGGATGCTTTACCGGCAGGCCGCAGCTCTCTAGAGCTGCGGCCTGTTCCGTTTGAAAAGAGTGACGAAAAGAGAGGATGCGCGCCGCCCTGATCCTGTTGCCGCTGCTGCTGGCGGCGGCCCCGTCGCTCGCCCGGCCCGATGGCGCGACGATCGAGGCCGGCGACAGGACGCTGCGCTATCCCGCCGCCAGGCGGCTGGACCTGGTGGAGGATCATTTCGGCGTAAAGGTCGCCGATCCCTATCGCTGGCTCGAAAATGACCTGCGCGCCGATCCTGCGGTGCGGGACTGGGTGGCGCAGGAAAACGGGCTGACCCGCCGCTATATCGACAGCCTGCCGGGCCGCGAGGCGCTCAAGGGCCGGATGCAGGCGCTTTTCGCCCACGGCCGCTACACCGTGCCCCGCAAGGCGGGCGGGCGCTATTTCTACGGCTATAACAAGGGTCTCCAGAACCAGACGCCGCTTTATGTCCGCGAAGGCATCGACGGCGCACAAAGGATGCTGCTCGATCCCAATGACTGGGCGAAGGATGGTGCCAGCGCGCTTGCCGAATGGGCCCCTTCCCCCGACGGCAAATATCTTGCCTATGCCATACAGGATGCCGGAAGCGACTGGCGCACGCTCAAGTTGCTGGACGTCGACAGTGGCCGGACGCTGGCCGATGCGGTGGAATGGGTCAAATTCTCGCAGATCGCCTGGGACGGCCGGGGAGAAGGCTTTTTCTATTCCCGCTTCGCCGCGCCGCAGGACGGCGAGGCCTTCCGCTCCGCCACCGAAGATCAGCAGATTTTCTACCACCGCGTCGGCACGTCCCAATCCCAGGACCAGCTCGTCTACGCAACCCCGGATCGCCCGGCGCTCAGTCATCAGGCCCAGGTGACGGGCGACGGCCGCTGGCTGGTCATCAGTTCCTTCCAGGGCATCGATCCCCGCCGCGAAATCCATGTCGCCGAACTGACCGGCGGCCCGGTCAAGCCACGTCGGCTGGTCAAGGGACCGGCCAATGACTGGCGACTGATCGGCAGCCGCGATACGACCCTCTATTTCATCACCGACAGCCGGGCGGCCCATATGCGGGTGGTGACGCTGGATGCAGCGCGACCGCGCAAGGGGCCGAAGGAACTGGTCGCCGAGCGGGCCGAAACGCTGGCCGGCGGATCGCTGATCGGCAACCGGCTGATCCTTGCCTATATGAGCGACGCGCAGACCGTCGCCGAGCTGGTCGAACTGGACGGGCGCAAGGTCGGCGACGTGCCCCTGCCGGGCTTCGGCACCGCGGCCGGCTTTGGCGGGCGCGCGGGCGATCCCGAAACCTTCTTCAGCTTTTCCGGCTTCGTCACCCCGGCCAGCATCTATCGCTTCGACACGGCAACTCAGCAATATCAGCTCTTCGCCCAGCCCGACCTGCCCTTCAATCCCGACGATTTCGGGATCGAACAGCGGCTCTACCCGTCGAAGGATGGAACGATGATCCCCATCACCGTCCTGCGCAAGAAGCGGCTGGCCGATCGCGCCATCGCCGCGCCGACCATTCTCTACGGCTATGGCGGCTTCAACATCTCGCTGACGCCGGGCTATTCGGCGGTTCGGATGGCGTGGCTTGAGCAGGGCGGCGCCTATGCCATCGCCAATCTGCGCGGCGGGGGCGAGTTCGGCAAGGCCTGGCACGAGGCCGGGCGCGGCGCGAACAAACAGAATGTGTTCGACGACTTCATCGCCGCGGGCGAGTGGCTGAAGGCCAACGGCTACACGCCGCAGGACGGGCTAGCGATCGAGGGGCGGTCCAATGGCGGGTTGCTGGTCGGCGCGGTGGTCAACCAGCGCCCCGACCTGTTCGCCGCGGCGCTGCCGGCCGTTGGCGTCATGGACATGCTGCGCTTCGACCGTTTCACCGCCGGACGCTACTGGGTCGACGACTATGGATCGCCGGACAGCGCCACGGATTTCCCGCTGCTCTACGGCTATTCGCCCTATCACAACATCCTGTCGGGCAAGGACTATCCCGCCATCCTTGTGACCACGGCAGACACCGATGACCGGGTAGTACCCGCCCACAGCTTCAAATATGCCGCCGCGCTCCAGGCGGCGGATATCGGATCCCGGCCACGATTGCTGCGGGTCGAAAGCCGCGCCGGCCATGGCGCGGGCAAGCCGGTCGACAAGCTGATCGACGAATATGCCGACAGCTACGCCTTCCTCGCCCGGTTCACCGGGTTGACGATCCGGGCGAAGCCGGAATAGCGCGCGTCTCAACCCGTCTGGTGTCCGTCATACACCGCTGATAGTCTCCGACGCATGACTGGGGGAATCGAAGCAGCGGGTGACGCGGTCACCGGAGCGATGCTGGCGCGGGCGGTCGAACCGGGCCATGGCGAATCGCACGTGCCGGGGCACGGCCCCTGCCTCAATTGCGGCGCGACGCTGGCCGGCAATTATTGCGCCCAATGCGGCCAAGCCGCGCATGTCCACCGCAGCTTCGCCGCCATCGGCCATGATCTGGCGCATGGCGTGCTCCATTTCGAGGGCAAGATCTGGACCACGCTGCCCGAACTGGCGCTGCGGCCGGGCAAGCTGACACGGCGCTATATCGAAGGGGAACGGGCCAAGTTCGTGTCGCCCTTCGCCCTGTTCCTGTTCACCGCCTTCCTGATGTACGCCATCTTCTCGCTGACCGCTCAAGGCGAAGGAGGCAAGGCGCCGCAGGCCGTGCAGATGAACGCCGAGGCGCAGGCCGAACTGCGCAAGGAGCAGGAAAAGGCCGATGCCCGTATCCGGAAGATCGAGGCGGACCTGAGCAAGCCGGGCCTGTCCGCATCGCGCCGGGAGATATTGACCGAAAGGCTGACCGAAGCGCGGGCGGAGCGGAAGGGGCTGACCCTGGCCAGTGACATCACCGATTCGCTGATGGGCGAGGGCATGAGCGGCGGCGTCGCCAGGACGGTCGGCAAGACGTTGAGCGCCGCCGCGGAAAATCCAGAATTTGCCTATTACAAGCTCAAGGCCAACGCGTATAAATTTTCCTGGGCATTGATCCTGATCTCGTTGCCCTTCCTGTGGTTGCTCTTCCCTTTCAGCCGCCGCTACAAGGTCTACGACCATGCGATCTATGTGACCTATTCGATCGCCTTCATGTCGCTGCTCTTCTGCCTGTCGATGCTGCTGACGGCGGTCCATGTGACCAGCGGCCTAGTCACGCTGGTGCTGCTGCTTTTCGCTGCCTGGCACATGTATCGCCAGTTCAAGGACGCCTATGCGCTCTCTCGCGCAGGCGCTCTCTGCCGGTTGCCCCTACTCTATGGCTTCGCCTGCGTGTCGCTCTCGCTCTTCTTCACCTTCCTGGTCGTGATGGGGTGACGGTGGGCGTCGGCCCGCTATAGGGCAGGCATGATCACCTCCCCTCTCTGGCTGCCGGCGACCCTGATGGCGGGCGCGACCCAGGCCTGGCGCACCGCCGTCCAGCGCCGCGTCAGCCACAACCTGTCGCTCAACGGCGCGGGCCTGGTCCGCTATCTGTACGGCATCCCTTTCGCGCTGCTGCTGCTCGCCCTCTACCGGCTCGCATTTCCCGCACCATGGCCACTGTTCCAGCCCCATTTCCTGCTCTTCTGTCTGGCCGGCGGCCTGGCTCAGATCATCGCCACCAACTTGCTCATCCTGGCGTTCGGCCATCGCAATTTCGTCGTGGGCACCGCCTATTCCAAGACGGAGGCGGTGCAGGGCGCTGTCCTGTCCTTCCTGCTGATGGGGGAACGACTGGCGGCACTGACCTGGGCGGGCATCGGGTGCGGAGTGGCGGGCGTGATGCTGCTGTCCACCGGTGGCCGACGGATGGGACCGGTCGACTTCCTGCGCGCGCTGGCCCAGCCGGCCGCCCTCACCGGCATGGCGTCGGGCTTCTTCTTCGCGCTGACCGCGATCGGCATTCGCCGCGCGACGCAGCAGGTAGGCGGGGACGACCGCATCCTTGCGGCCTTGATCGTGCTGGTGGTCACGGTGCTCCTCCAGACGGCAATCCAGGGCGGCTGGCTGCTGGCGCGGGAACGGGGCGAGATGCGCCGGGTGTTGGCCAGTTGGCGCATGTCGGGGCAGGTCGGGCTGCTGTCCGCGCTGGGTTCAGCCTGTTGGTTCACCGGATTTGCCACGGCGCCGGTGGCGCTGGTGCGCATCGTGGGTCAGATCGAGGTCGCCTTCACGGTGGCCTTCGGCCACTTCTATCTGAAGGAAAAGATGCAGCGCAGCGAGGGCTTGGGACTGATGCTGGTGGTGGCGGGCGTGATGCTGGCGCTCGCCGGGGCGCTTTGAGACGAGCCGAACCAGGCCGCTAACGCTTAATTTACCATGGCCCGATAGCCCTTGGCGCAATGAGGGACATGCAATCCGACAATGTCGCGCGCGCGGTTATGAAGGTCGCCAAATTGTCCGGCGACCTGGGGATACGCACGCTCGACCTTCAGGCCGACATCAGCGAACTCGCCGATCGGGTGACGCAGCAGGCACGCACGATCGAGGCGATCAGCGGCGCGGCCGCACAATTGTCGCAGGATGGTGAGCGCGTGTCGCTGGCCGGGCAGGATGCCCGTGAGAAAGCGGTCGCCGCCCGTTCCATCATCGACGATTCAGGCCGACAATTGTCGGCGGCGAACAGCAATTTCGTGGACCTGATCGAGCAGGTGAGTCGCATCCATGCGCGGCTGGACGGCTTTGGCGAGGCCTTGAAGACGGTCGCCCATGTGACCAGCGTGATCAGCGGCATCGCCAGCCAGACCAACCTGCTGGCGCTCAATGCCACGATCGAAGCGGCGCGCGCCGGGGACGCCGGACGCGGCTTTGCCGTGGTCGCGGCCGAAGTGAAGAAACTGGCGCAGGAAACCGCCGCCGCGACCCAGACGATCGAGCAGTCGATCGCCGCACTGACGGGCGAGGCTGGCGGAATGCTGGACAGCATCACCCGTGGCGCCCAGACAGCGCGCACCGCCCAGTCGGACACGCGCAACATAGAGGCGCTGGTCGAGCGGCTGGCGGCGCTGATGCTCGACCTGTCGGGCAACAGCGAGACCGTGGCCCAGCGCATCGGGTCCATGGTGGGATCGGCAGGCGAGATCCGCACCGGCCTGGCCGCGCTGGCGAGCACGTCGAACGACAATGCAGGCGGTCTGCACCGACTGTCAGGCCGCATCACCAGCGCCAGCGAAGACACCAATTTGCTGCTGCAATATCTGGCTGAGAGCGGCGTCGACATTCCCGATTCGCCCTATATCCGCTTCTGCCTCGAATCGGCCGAAGCGGTCGCGGGCGCAATCGAACGTGCGATTATGGAAGGCCGTATCAGCGAGGCGGAGGTTTTCAGCGAAGATTATTCGCCGATCCCCGGCACACATCCCGTCCAGTATAATCACCCCGTCCAGCCGGTCATGTTGCCCACCGCCCGCGCGCGGCAGGAACTGGCCCGGACCTATTCCGGCCTGTTCGGCATGACCTTTACCGACCGCAACGCCTATGGCGCAGTCGCCATGCCCGAGCGATCCCATACGCAGAGGACGGGCGACGATGTATGGAATTCCGAACATTCGCGCCAGGGGCTGATCTTCGACTTCGCCGACACGCGCGAACAGTGCAAGATCACCCAGCCCTTCTGCATCAAAGCCTATCGCCGCCCAACCGCGGAAGGCGAGATCGTGCTGCTCAAGCAGGTGATCGCGTCCATCCATGTCCGTGGTCGCCACTGGGGCATATTGCAGATGGCCTATCAGGATCAGGGTTGAGCAGCGGGGCAGCGTTCCAGTAGCAGGCCGGCCCCCGGACAGGGATTTTCATTCGCGCTCTGCTGCGGACAGCAGTGGATCGGCCTCGATTGCCGTCAGGCGGACGCGCAGCTTCCGGTTCAAAATCAGGTGCCGCATCACGAAATGCGGGGCGCTACGGCCACCGGCCGGGTCAAAGGAAAAGGGGCCGCCCGACTGGACGACCCCTTCCCTATCCTCTCCCCTGTAACAGGGATGATGCTTGTAGCGCGCTTCAGTCGGCCTTCGACTGCAGGTTCACCGCAGCATATTTGCCGCGACGATCGACTTCCAGTTCGAAGTCGAGGCGATCGCCCTCGTTAAGGGCGCCCATGCCCGCACGCTCGACCGCACTGATATGCACGAAGGCATCAGGCTGGCCATCATCGCGCTGGATGAAGCCAAAGCCCTTCATCGCGTTGAAGAACTTGACCGTGCCGCTGGCGCGTTCGCCGGTCAGCTGGCGCTGCGGGCCACGATCGGCGCCGCCGAAGCCACCACGATCACCGCCGAAGCCACCCGCACGCGGTTCGCGCGGTTCGCGCGGCGCACGATCGGTGACCGGGAGCGGTTCGCCTTCGATCACCAGATCGGTAGCCGACACCTTGCCGCCACGATCGACCAGGGTGAAACCGAGCGGCTGCCCTTCGGCCAGACCCGTCAGGCCAGCCTGTTCGACCGCGCTGATGTGAACGAAAACGTCCTCACCGCCATCGTCACGAACGATGAAGCCAAAACCCTTCTGGCCATTGAAGAATTTGACGACGCCCTTGCCTTCGCCAACAACCTGGGCGGGCATCCCGCGGCCACCGCCGCCGCCGCCGCCGAAGCCGCCACCACCGCCGCCGCCGAAGCCGCCGCGGCCACCGCCGCCGCCGCCGCCACCGAAGCCACCGCGGTCACCGCCGCCGAAACCGCCACGATCACCGCCGCCGAAACCGCCGCCGCCGCCGAAGCCGCCGCGATCACCGCCGAAGCCGCCACCGAAACCACCGCGGCTGCCCTGATCGTAGAAATTGTCGTCGCCGAAACCGTCGCGCTTGTCCTTGCCGCGCCCGCCGCGGCGACCTCTATCAAAACTCATGCCCTGTTAGTCACTTTCGCTTCGCCCCAAGACCAATCGGACAAACATGTCGGGCGAATGACATGCAGAATCCACCGCAAAGGCGGGTTTGAGAATCACTATATCAACTTTTCAGGGCAGCGCGAATGATTTTCACCGGAGCGGTCCTGTTCCGTTCCGATTGGCGCCAATCGGCCGATTTACACGCATCTCGGCGCGAAAATCCAGCATTCGGCCGCATGTTGTGCCACGCGCAAAGCCTTGATTGCGGTGCGACGGGTTTCGCCATAGAGGGGAGCGCATGACCGTGCATTTCCATGAAGAAGATCTGCCCGCCGGCGTGCTCGCCCCCGGCCCGATCGCCGTCGACACCGAAACCATGGGCCTCATCACCCCGCGCGACCGCCTGTGCGTGGTCCAGATCAGCGACGGCAAGGGAGACGAGCATCTGGTGCGCTTCGCGCCCGGCAGCGATTATGCCGCGCCGAACCTGCGCGCCGTGCTGGCCGATCCCGAACGACTGAAACTGTATCATTTCGGCCGCTTCGACATTGCCGCTATCCGCCATTATCTGGGCGTCGTGGCCGCTCCAGTCTACTGCACCAAGATCGCATCGCGCCTGGTGCGCACCTATACGGATCGGCACGGACTGAAGGAACTGGTGCGCGAACTGTTGGGCCAGGATATCAGCAAGCAGCAGCAGTCGAGCGACTGGGGCAGCCCGGTCCTGTCCGATGCGCAGAAGGATTATGCCGCGTCCGACGTGCGCTACCTGCACCAGCTCAAGGCTGAACTGGACAAGCGACTGACGCGTGAAGGGCGGATGGAACTGGCGCAGGCCTGCTTCGATTTCCTGCCACACCGGGCCGAACTCGACCTGGCCGGCTGGCCGGAGATCGACATTTTCGCGCATATGTAAGGGAGCGTTCGCGCCGCATGTCCGTCCAGGCCGATCAGCAACGCGACGTGCGCCGCCAGTGGGCGCGACCGGGCGGCAGCCATGACCGTCTGGTCAAGCTGCTCAAGAACTGGCTGCCGGTCGCGGTCGGCGTGCTGGCGGCACTGCTGGCGACCGCCCCCTTCACCGGCGGCGACAAGGTCAGCTTCGTGCTCGACAAGAACAAGGTCGATGTCGCGCGCGAACGGATGCGCGTGACCGAGGCGCTTTATCGTGGCGAGGACAGCAAGGGGCAGCCCTTCTCGCTGCGCGCCGGATCGGCGGTGCAGAAAAGCTCGCGCGAGCCGATCGTAGACCTGAACGACATGTCCGCGCGCATCCTTTTGTCGGACGGTCCCGCCGTACTCACGGCGCAGAAGGGCCGCTACGACATGGATAGCGAGCGCGTCGCGATCGACGGGCCGGTCCAGTTCCAGGCGGCGGGCGGATATCGCCTGACGACGCGCGATGTCGGCGTCGACCTCACCACCCGGCGGATGCGCAGCGCCGGCCGGGTGGATGGCCGAATCCCGATCGGCACTTTCAGCGCCGACCATCTGGAGGCGGACATGGGCGCGCGCACGGTGACCCTCAACGGCCGCGCGCGCTTGCGTATCGAACAAAATGGCCTCAAAGGGCGAAACTGATGAAACGCACCCTTTTGACGCTTTCGATCGGATTCCTGGGCACGGCCGGCGTGATGATCGCCGGGGCGAGCGCGCAGGTGTTCCGCAACCATGACAGCAATGCCCCGGTCAATTTCACCGCCGATCGCATCGAGGTGCAGGATCGCGCCGACCGGGTCGTCGTGTCCGGCAATGTCGAAGTGACGCAGGCCGGCATGACGCTGAACGCCGCGCGCATGACCGTCGCCTATCGCAACCAGCCGGGCGGCGGCTCCAACGGCAACGGGATCGAGATCGACCGGATCGACGCGTCCGGCAATGTCGTGATCACCAAGGCCGACCAGACCGCGCGCGGCAATGTCGCCATCTATGATCTCAACGCGAAGCTGATAACCATGCTGGGCAATGTCGCCCTGACGCAAGGGACGAACCGCCTGACCGGCGGGCGGCTGGTGATGGATCTCAACAGCGGCCGCTCCACCGTCGACGGCCGTTCGACCGGCGGCGGGATCGGCACCACGACCAGTCCCAGCGGGCGCGTGTCAGGCACCTTCACCGTTCCCCAGCGGAAGAACTGAACGTCCTGCTCTTCGCATCGTCCAGGATCATCGCCGCCGCTTTCTCCGCGATCATCATCACCGGCGCGTTGGTGTTGCCGGAGATGATCGTCGGCATCACCGATGCGTCCACCACCCGCAGTCCGTCGATTCCGCGGACACGCAGTTCCGGCGTCACCACCGTCCCCATCGCGGCCGTGCCGACAGGGTGGAAGATGCTGCTGGCGATGGCGCCCACCCCCTCCAGGATCGCCGCCTCATCCTGCCGCTCCGCACCCGGCCGAAACTCCTGCGGCGCATAGGGCGCCAGCGCAGGCTGGCCGACAATGGCGCGCGTCACCCGCACTGCTTCGATCGCTACCTGCCGGTCCTCGGGCGCGGAGAGATAGTTGGGCCGGATCGCCGGGGGCAGCGCAGGATCGGCGGACCCGATCCACACGCTCCCCCGGCTCTGCGGCCGCAGGTTGCACACACTTGCGGTGAAGGCCGGGAAGGGATCGAGCGCCCCCCCGAACGCCGCCAGGCTGAGCGGCTGGACATGATATTGCAGATTGGCGGTGGCGAAGCGCGGATGGGATTTGACGAACAGCCCCAACTGGCTCGGCGCCATCGCGAGCGGCCCGGACCGCCGGGCGAGATATTCCAGCCCCATCCACGCCTTGCCGGCCAGCGAGGCCGCCCGCATGTTGAGCGTCACCACGCCCGTCACCCTGTAGGCGCAGCGTATCTGAAGATGATCCTGCAGATTTTCGCCGACGCGCGGCAGATGATGGACCGGCGCGATCCCCAGGGCGGTCAGCCGCTCGCCATCTCCTATCCCGGACCGTTGCAGAATCGCCGGCGATCCGATCGACCCGGCGCACAGCAGCACTTCGCCTTGCGTCCGCGCGACGCCGCGTTCGCCTCCGGTCAGGAATTTCGCTCCCACCGCCCGCCGTCCCTCCAGCAGCAGCCGGTCGATCACCGCCCCGGTGACGACGCGCAGATTGGGCCGCCTCATCGCGGGACGCAGGAAGGCGTCGGCGGCGCTCCAGCGCCGTCCCCGCCGCTGCGTCACCTCGAAATAGCCCGACCCTTCATTGTCGCCCCGATTGAAATCCTCCGTATAGGGCACGCCATATTGTCCGGCGGCTTCGCGAAAGCGCTCCAGCAAGTCCCAGCGGAGCCTTTGCCTCTCGACCCGTATTTCCCCGCCGGCGCCATGGGCCTCGTCGCCGCCGCCGAAATGATCCTCGGCCTTGCGGAACCAGGGCAGCACATCGTCCCAGCCCCAGCCGACAAGCCCCGCCTGCCGCCAGCCATCATAGTCGCGCGCCTGGCCCCGCATGTAGATCATGCCGTTGATCGAACTGCTGCCGCCCAGCACGCGCCCACGCGGATAGCCGATCGCGCGGCCGCCCAGGCCCGCTTCCGCGTCGGTCTTCAGGCACCAGTCGGTGCGCGGATTGCCGATACAGTAGAGATAGCCGACCGGCACCTTGATCCAGTGCCAGTCGTCGCGGCCGCCCGCCTCGAGCAACAACACGCGATGGCGCGGATCGGCGCTCAGCCGGTTGGCCAGCACGCAGCCGGCGCTGCCCGCGCCCAGGATGATATAGTCATACGCGCCGAAATCGCGGTCCATGCGCCTCTCCCTGGACGCAGCATGGCCCGCGCTTCCGGCACGGCGCAAGCCGGCCCGGCGATATGTCGCATCGGATCGCCCGGCCAGCCGCCGCCGACAGGCTCTATTCGTGCGGCCGCAATGCGCTGTTGAGGCTTTCGAGCACGGCGCCGATCGGTTCGGTCACGGTGACGCTGCGCCCTTCGCTGAAACGGATGCGGGTGCCGTCACTCACCTGGGAGACGAAAGTGACCTGCGCGGGGTTGACCGCGGTCTGGGTGCGATCGGTGCCGACGAACATCACGAGCATGGCGTCCTCTCCTTTTTATGGACGGACAGCCTAGCCGGATTTGCGCCACGCGCCAGCGCTGTTTTGACGGGTCATGCCGCCCGCATCGCCGCGATGAAGCCGGCAGCACGCGCCTCCAGCCGATGGGCTTCCTCCGCCAGCCGCCCCGCCACCGCGCGCATCGTCCGGGCGCCCAACGCGCTGGCCGACGCATTGTCGCTGATCTGGCCGGCGCCGGCGCGGATATGGTCGCTCGATATGTCGGCCTCGGTCACGCTTTCGGCAATGGCATGGCTGAAGGCGGCCTGGCGCGCGACCGCATCGAACACGGCCGTCGACAGCCGATCGGCGCGCGTCATGGTGGCGTCCATATGCGCCTGTCCCGCCGCGACCTCCCCAATGGTGACGCGGATATGATCGATCCGCCCGGCGATTTCGGCCGCCGCACCGCGCGTCTGCGTCGCGAGCGACTGCACCTCGCGCGCGACCACGGCGAATCCCTGCCCCGCCGCCCCCGCGCGCGCCGCCTCGATACTCGCATTGAGCGCCAACATGCTGGTCGCCCGCGCGATCGTGTCGATCAGGGCGACCACTTCGCCGATGTCATCGGCTTCCTGCGCCAGCGCGGCGCTCTGGGTCGCGCCGGATCGGCTGCGCGCCGCCGCCTCGCGAATGGCCGCGCCTGCATCGCTCGCTTCCGCCTCCATGGCGGCGAACACATGGCCCAGTTCGATACCACCCGCCGCAATGCCGGCCAGCCGGTCCGCCGTCTGTGCCGCCGCCACAGCCATCGCGGCGGCATCCGCCCCGTCGACTGCCGCACGTTCGGTCGCAGCCTGCGCCAACGTGGCCAACTGGTCTGCCATGGCCACCAGATCGGCGATCAGATTTCCAACGTCGAGGCGGAAGCTCGCGCTCTCCTGCGTGATCTGTTCCACCCGCGCGGCCCGCGCCAGGGCGACGCGTGCGTCACGCTCGGCAGTCAGGCGCAGCAGTAGCGGTCCGCCCAGCACCCCCGCAAACTGGCCCCGGTCAGTGACGATCAGCCCCTCGCAGCCCTCGCCCTGCGCCGCATAGACGTCAACCAGCGACTCCACGTCGGTCATCCGCTCGACGCAGGCGCAAGGACGGACATGCTCGTTCAGGCGCCCGCCGAAACTGGGGTTGCGCAGCAACGCATGGCCGAAGGGATTGAAGAGGATACGGCGCATGTCGCGCTCATATATGGCGCCCACGGGCCTTCCGCTCCCGTCGATCACCGGCAGCAGGCGCAGCCCGGCGTCGCGCTGGAAACAGTCCACCGCTTCGCTCAGCGGCCGACCCAGCCCGATCACCGGACCGGTCCCGTCGAGATGCAGGTCGGCAGCGTCCCGCACAGCGGGCACGGGCGTCTGGGGAAAGGGAAGCACGGCAGCGATCATGCCGCCGGAATAGGCCGCAATTGGTAAATGTGGAGTTAGGTGAAAATGACGCTTATGTTACAAACACCTGATTCCAAGCTATTTTTTGTCCGAACCGCGGTATCCGAACGCCTCCCGCGCGAGCTTGATGACCGCCGGGTCGGCCTTGGGGAAGTCCATCGGCACCAACCGCTCCAGCCGGTCTGCGACATAGGTCAGCGCCGCGATGCGCCCCGCCTTGCGATGATTATTGTCGATGACATGCCAGGGAGCGTTCTTGCTGTCGGTCTTGCGGAACATGGCGTGCATCGCATCGAGATAGTCGGCGTGCCGCGATCGGTTGCGATAATCTTCCACGCCGGTTTTCCACCGTTTCCACGGAGTGTCGAGCCGCTGCGCGAGCTGTTCGTCCTGCGTTTCCTGCGTGATATGGACGAAAAGCTTGACGAAATTGGTGCCCGCATCGGACAATTGCCGTTCAAACGCGTTGATTTCCTCATAGCCGCGCTTCCATTCCGCCTTGGAACAATAGCCCTCGACCCGTTCGACCAGCACGCGGCCGTACCAGCTGCGGTCGAAGATCGCGATGTTGCGGCTGGCGGGCAGGCGTGTCCAGAAGCGCCAGAGGAAATGATGGTCGCGCTCTTCCTCGGTCGGCGCAGCGATTGGATGGACCTGATAATAGCGGGGATCCCAGTCGGCGGTCATCCGCTTGATGATGCCGCCCTTGCCCGCTGCGTCCCAGCCCTCCAGCAGGATGATGCTGCGCCGGTGATGCAGGATATGGGCGACCTGGATCTTGGCGAGACGCTGCTGAAGCGCCGCCAGGTCAGCCTCATAATCGCCCTGATATTTCGCGCCCTGTTCGTAATCGGCGAGGTCGATGGTCATCAGCGCGTCTCCTTTTCCGCCATGCTGGATCAAGTCCGGCATGGCGGAAAGGAAAAACTCACGCCTTGGCCTGCGGCTCCACCACGCGGATGTGGAGTTCGCGCAACTGCTTGAATTCGGCCGGGCTGGGCGCGCCCATCAGCAGGTCCTCGGCGCGCTGGTTCATCGGGAACAGGGTAATCTCGCGGAGATTCTGCGCGCCGCAGAGCAGCATCACGATCCGGTCGACGCCCGCGGCCATGCCGCCATGCGGCGGGGCACCGTACTGGAAGGCGCGATAGAGGCCGCCGAAACGTTCCTCCACATCCTGCTGGCTGAGGCCCACCTTCTCGAACGCCTTGACCATGAGTTCGGGCGACTGGTTGCGGATCGAACCCGACGCGATCTCATAGCCATTGCAGACCATGTCATATTGGAAAGCGTTGATCGTCAGCGGGTCCTGATTGTTCAGCGCGTCCAGCCCGCCCTGCGGCATGGAGAAGGGGTTGTGTGCGAAGTCGATCGACTTGGTGTCTTCGTCATATTCGTAGAAGGGGAAATCGACGATCCAGCAGAGTTCGAACCGGTCCTTGTCGATCAGGTCGAGCTGTTCGCCCACGCGGATGCGGGCAAGACCAGCAAGCTTGGCCGCCTGCGATTCCTTGCCCGCCGCGAAGAACACGCCGTCATTGGGGCCAAGGCCGAGCGCAGCGATCAGCTTCGCGGTGGCTTCTTCGCCATGATTCTTGGCGATCGGGCCGCCGGGCACGCCATCCTTGATGTTGATATAGCCAAGGCCCGAATAGCCCTCGCCGCGCGCCCAGACATTCATGTCGTCGAAGAATTTGCGGCTGCCTGCGCCGGCGCCCGGCGCCGGGATCGCGCGAATCACGCTGCCGCTTTCGACCAGCGAGGCGAAAATGCCGAAGCCCGACCCGACGAAATGGTCGGTCACGTCCTGAATGATGATCGGGTTGCGCAGGTCCGGCTTGTCGCTGCCATATTTCAGCATCGCTTCGGCGTGCGGAATGCGCGGGAAGCTGCCCGCCGGGGTGACATATTTGCCCTCGGCGAACGCCTCGAACACCTGGGCGATGACCGGCTCCATCGTGTTCCACACATCTTCCTGGGTGACGAAGCTCATTTCCAGGTCGAGCTGGTAGAATTCGCCGGGCAAGCGGTCGGCACGCGGGTCTTCGTCGCGGAAGCAGGGCGCGATCTGGAAATAGCGGTCGAAACCGGCGACCATCAGCAACTGCTTATACTGCTGCGGCGCCTGCGGCAGGGCATAGAATTTGCCGGCATGGATGCGGCTGGGCACCAGGAAGTCGCGCGCGCCCTCCGGGCTGGACGCGGTCAGGATCGGCGTCGAATATTCCGTGAAGCCGGCCCCTTCCATGCGGCGGCGCATGTCGGAGATGATCTTCGTGCGCTTCACGATGTTCGCGTGCAACGTCTCGCGCCGCAGATCGAGAAAGCGGTAACGCAGGCGGATATCCTCGGGATAGTCCTGCTCACCCGCGACCGGCAGCGGCAATTCCGCCGCGGTCGACAAAATGGTCACGCGGTCGGCGACGATCTCGATCTCGCCGGTCGGCATACGGGGATTGATGGCTTCGGCCGCGCGCGCGACCACCTTGCCCTCGATCGTCACCACGGATTCGAGACGCAGGCTCTCCAGGGCCATCAAGGGATCGCTGTCGGCCTTCGCCACGACCTGGGTGATGCCATAATGATCGCGCAGGTCCACGAACAGCACACCGCCATGGTCGCGCTTGCGGTGCACCCAGCCCGACACGCGGACCTCGTTGCCGACATCGGCCGTGGTCAGGGCGCCGCAGGTATGGGTGCGATAGGCGTGCATGGCGTTTTGATCTTTCAGCTTCGTTTTACGGAAATGACAAACTGTTGCAGCCCCGCTATGGCCGGTCCTGTCAAAGGATTGACGAGCCCGCAGGGAGCGGGCCAGCCCATAATAAGATCGAAGACCATATGCAAATTCATCCGCTGATTACCGACAGCAAGACCCTTGCCGATTTCTGCGCCCGCATCGCGAACTCCCCCTATGTCGCCGTCGACACCGAATTCATGCGGGAAAACAGCTATTGGCCGGACCTCTGCCTGGTGCAGGTGGCCGACGCCCATGAAGCGGCCGCGATCGATCCCAAGGCGCCAGGCCTCGACATGAAGCCGCTGCTCGACCTGCTGGTCGACAATGAAGAGGTGCTCAAGGTCTTCCATGCCGGCGGACAGGACATAGAAATCGTCCACAACCTGACCGGCAAGACGCCGCATCCCATGTTCGATACCCAGATCGCCGCCATGGCGCTGGGTCTGGGCGAGCAGATCGGCTATGGCAATCTGGTCGAGGCCTGGCTGGGCGTGCAGCTCGACAAGGGCGCGCGCTTCACCGACTGGGCGCGCCGCCCGCTCGACAAGCGGCAGATCGACTATGCGATCGGCGACGTCACCTACCTGATCCAGATTTTCCCCAAGATGCTGGACGAGTTGCGCAAGACCGGGCGCGGCGACTGGCTCGACCAGGAAATGGAGCGGATCAGCGACCCCAGCAATTACGAGAATGACCCGGCCGACGCCTGGAAGCGCGTCCGCATCGCCAGCCGCAAGGCCGATGTGCTGGGCCGCCTGAAGGCGCTGGCCGCCTGGCGCGAGATTGAGGCGCAGGACAAGAATCTGCCGCGCGGCCGCATCGTCAAGGACGAGACGCTGGCCGACATCGCCAGCCATCCGCCCCGCAGCCAGGAGGATCTGGGCAAGGTGCGCGGCCTTTCCGCCACCTGGCGCACCAACGACATCGGCGCGCGCCTCATGAGCGCGCTCGCGGCGCACAAGCCGCTGGGCAAGGAGGAAATGCCCGAGCGCGATCCCAAGCGGCCTGGGCTGGGCAAGGACGGCGCGCTGGTCGCGGACCTGCTCAAGCTGCTGCTCAAGATCCGCTCGCGCGACATCGACGTGGCCGCGCGGCTGATCGCGCGGAGCGACGATATCGACGCGCTGGCGGCGGGCGTGCGCGACGGGCTGTCGATACTGGAAGGCTGGCGCTATGAACAGTTCGGCCGTGACGCGGTCGACCTGGTCGAAGGCCGCCTCGCCTTCGCGGTCAAGGGCGGCCGGCTCAAGATGACGCGCACCGAATAGGGAGAAGGACCATGCGGAAGGCGGCTTTTGGCATGATGGCGGCAACCCTCGCCCTTCCCCTCACGGCCTGCGCCGGGGCGAGCGGACAAGATCCGGCGACGCCCCCCGCCACGGCCGAAGGGCCCTGTCATCATGATGGCCTGGACCGCTTCGCCGGGCAGAAGGCGAGCGCGGACCTCGGCGCGCAGCTGCTCAAGGCGTCCGGCGCGAAGACACTGCGCTGGGGCGGCCCCGGTACGGCGATGACCATGGACTTCCGCCCGGATCGCCTGACCGTCAGCTATGACGAGGCGATGATCATCACATCCGCGCGCTGCGGGTAAACTCGCTACGTCCCCGTAGCGACCGCTTCCGAAAATGAGCAGCATGACCGCGACCGCAGACCTCGCCATCCGCATGGCGCGCGCCACCTTCAACCGCGCGCTGGCCGATGCCGACCTCAAGGCTATCGAACCGCTGCTGGCGCGCGACGCGATCCTCGTCACCGGGTCGGACAGTGCGGTGATTACGGGGCGCAAGGCGCAGCTGCTGGCGTGGAAGCGCGAATTCGCTTCGGCCGACCGGCTGGTCTATTGCCGCACGCCCGACCGCATCATCGTGTCGCCAGTGGAGCCGGTCGCAATGGAGCAGGGCCAGTGGCAGGGCATCGCCGCCGACAGCGGACGGATGCTCGCATCCGGCACCTATGCCGCCAAATGGCGAGAAACCGCCGGCTCCTGGCTGCTCGAAGCGGAAATCTTCGTAACCCTGGCCTGACTGGCGGCCTTATAGTTCCAGGCCGATCAGCGTCCCGCTGCCGATCCGATCGACATAGCGCTTGCCGTCAATCTCCAGCCAGTCGGGCGTGACCTCCAGCCGGCGCCCCCGGATCGTCGTGCGCAGATGTTCCACCGCGATCCTGTTGCGCGCCACGATGCGCAGCACGCACAGGCCATCGCCCCGCGTCGCCATCATCGAATAGCGATCGCCGCGCAGCAGGAAATGCCAGCTGCCATTGGCCGGCTTCCACTCATTGCCGTCGATGATCTGTTCCGCCTCGCCATCCGCCGCGCCCAGCCGGACGCTGATCCGCGTTGCGCCATTGGTGCGCCGGGGCGGCGCGAACATCAGGATCGGTTCGCCATCCAGCGTGATGGGAATCGGCGTATCGCGCAACAGCCGTGCCCCGCCCACGATCAGTTGCGGCAACTCGGCGGAAAAAGGCAATCGGTCCCGCGCGAAATGACGCTGGCGCACCACCGGGTTGGCGTGGAAGCTGTGCACCTGGGTCGCGGTCAGCCGCCCCTCCTCGACCAGGCCATGGCAGGTGGGGCAAAGCAGGGTCGCGCCCGGTCCGTCCGGCAGGCCCAGATAGCGGTAGATGGTGACGCCGCAGCGCACGCAAGCAAAGCCGCACGCCTGGCGGATGTCCGCGCGCTGCTCGGCCGTCAGGTCCGACAAGGACGGCATCACTCGCAAACCCACCATGGCGACACCCCTTTAGCAGCGCCGTCCACACCTTTGCGGACGGTCGTTCCTGACATGGCGTCCTCTTGCGAGCGGAGTTCTGACGACCCCCTTTTGGCATCCCTATCGTTGAAATAAATGCGCCCAAGTCAAGGGGCTGCATGAAATCTTCTATCTTTGCGGCAGCAGATCCACGTTGCGCGCCGCCGCGATCGCCCGGATGCGGTCGGGCCGGGGCATGTTCTTGATCGCGATTTCGGCCACGTCGCCGGCACTGAACAACTCGACATGGCCGACGCCGAACAGGCGCTGACCCAGGCTCTGGGTGATCCGCACCGACCGGATGCTCGACAATGCGACCTCTGTCCGCTGCTTGGACAGCAGGCCGCGCTCCATCAGAACCTCCCGATCGGACAGGGCCAGCCGCTCACCCTTGTGCATCACCCACCATATCCCGATCGCCAGGATGCCGACGACGGACAGCAGCAGCAGAATGAATAGCAGCGGATGCGCCCGGAACATCGCGGGATGTTCGTCATACAACCAGGTATCGCTCACGCCGCCTCCCTTGATCCAGCCAGCCGACTTGACCATGGCGCGCCCTGCCCGTCAAGGCGCGGGCGCCGAAGCTGGTTAACCGAAATTTTCCTTGATCGGGGATAGAGCGATGACTTCCCTGGAGCGAAACATGGCACGCAGTCTCTATGAAATGGGCGACCGGCGCCCGGCCGAACCCGGCAACTGGCTCAACGAACGGCGGGAAAGGCGCACCCGCGTCCTGCCGATCGGGCTTCTATGCCTCGTGCTGGTGATTGCCATGCTGGCGGCGGCGTTCATCGGGCAGGCATTGCCATCCGCCGAGGAAACGGCCCGCCGGGCCGGCACTGCCAGCATCTCGGATCGATTCGCGCTCTGTGATGATCTGCGCGGCGACGCGTGCGTACTGGCCGCGGATGCCTATGCCTGGCGCGGGCATCGCTATCATCTCTCCGACATCAGCGTCCCCGCCCGGACGAACGCCCGATGCCCGCTGGAAGCCCGGCGCGCAGAGCAGGGCCGCATAGCGCTCGCGGCGATGATGAACGGCGGCGCCTTCGACGCACGCCCCGACCCTGCCGATGCCGATCCCTCCGCGCGCATCCTGACCCGCGACGGCGTGTCGCTGGGCGAACTGATGATCCTGAAGGGTCATGCCCGGCCCTGGTCGGCGCGGCCCATCGACTGGTGCGCGGCCTGACGCGCTCCATGCCGCCGGATCGAGACGCACCGCCTTGTGCCGATCCGGCGCTCGACAAGGGCGTCGGCGATGGCCGCCACTTTCTCGGCCGGCCGACTGCTATCCCAGACACCGTAGCGCAGCCCCAGAAAGACGTTCATGTCTTCCTTTCGTCACAGCCCGTGACCGGGGCGATCATCAACGACAGCGCCTGGTTCCCCGCCCCGTTGCCGGGCAAGGAAGGCAGGCGGACCGCCTTCGACGGCAATCCGCCGCAGCTATGCCTGACGGGCATGGTCGCGTTCTGATCCTGAAGCCTGTCGATTGAAGTTGGTCTAGGAAGCAGGCATGACCGATCGACTCCCCCCTTCCCCCGCCTATCGTGGTCCAGTCTATTCAAGCGTCGTGCTGGCGATGCTGCTGCTGGTCTACACGTTCAACTTCCTCGACCGGCAGATACTGGGCATCCTGGCCGGGCCGATCAAGGCGGAGCTGGAGTTGAACGACACGCAACTCGGGGCGCTGGGCGGGATCGCCTTCGCCCTGCTCTATTCGACGCTGGCGATCCCGCTGGCGCTGCTGGCCGACCGGACCAGCCGCACCTGGGTCATCACCGTCAGCCTCGCCGTCTGGAGCGGCTTCACCGCGCTGTGCGGGGTGGCGGGCAGCTTCACGCAGATGTTCCTGTTCCGCATCGGCGTGGGCGTGGGCGAGGCGGGCGGCGTCGCCCCGTCCTATGCCGTCATCTCCGACTATTTCCCCCAGCATCAGCGCGCCCGCGCTTTGTCCATCTATTCGCTCGGCATCCCGCTGGGGTCCGCCGGGGGCGCGCTGCTGGGCGGCTATATCGCGCAGACCGTGGAATGGCGCACGGCCTTCATCGCGGTCGGACTGCTCGGCATCCTGATCGCGCCGATCTTCCGCCTCGTGGTGCGCGAGCCGGCGCGGCCCGCCCAGGCGGGCGATGCCGTGCCGGTCAGCGCGGTGTTCGGCATCCTCGCCGCCAAGCGCAGCTTCTGGATGCTGGCGCTGGGGGCGGCGTGCAGTTCGATGTGCGGCTATGGCGTCGCCTTCTGGCTGCCCAGCCTGCTGATGCGCAGCTTCGGCCTGGACCTGATCGGCGCGGGCCAGTTTCTGGGCGCGCTGCTGCTGATCGGCGGGGTGGCGGGCGTGCTGCTGGGCGGATGGCTGGGCGACCGGCTGGGCGGCAGGGACAAGGCCTATTATGCCTGGGTGCCGGCGGTCAGCTATGTCGTGGGGATGCCGCTGTTCGTGGCGGGCGTACTGTCGGGCAGCGTGACCGTCGCCTTCGCCCTGTTCCTGATCCCGCAGGCGCTGGTCTATGTCTGGCTCGGCCCGGTGCTGACGGCTGTCCAGCATCTGGTGCCCGCCCATATGCGCGCCAGCGCGGCGGCCTGCTTCCTGCTGATCAACAATCTGGTCGGGCTGGGGCTGGGAAGCTGGGCGGTCGGCAACCTGTCCGACGCGCTGACGCCCGCCTATGGCCAGGAAGCGCTGCGCTACGCGATCGTCGCGGCGCTGGGCTTCTACCTGCTCGCGGGCCTGTTCATGGCGCTGGCGGGCCGGGCGCTGCGGCGCGACTGGGTGCAAGCCGACAGCGAAATAGACAGCTGAACGAGATTGCGCCATTCATGACTGGACGGAAGCAATGCCGCCCAGTCATGCTCGTGAAGCACGAATAGGGTTTATCGTTCGCGGGTCGCGCTGAACTTCACCTTGGGATGGCGTTCCTGCTGGTAGCCGATGTCCCAGGCACTGCGGGCCATGAATACGAGATTGCCGTCGCGGTCGCGGGCCATGTTGGCGCCATTATAGGACGCCAGTTCCTTGACCGCCGCCTCGTCCCCGCTGATCCAGCGGGCGGTGTCGAAGGGCGAAGGTTCGAGGCCCGCCGCCACCTTATATTCGGCTTCGAGGCGCGAGATCAGCACTTCGAGCTGGAGCTGGCCGACGACGCCGACGATCCAGTTGCTGCCGATTTCGGGGTAGAAGACCTGGATTACGCCCTCTTCGCTGAGGTCGTCCAGCGCCTTGCGCAGCTGCTTGGTCTTGGTCGGGTCTTTCAAGGCCACGCGGCGCAGGATTTCGGGCGCGAAATTTGGCAGGCCGGTGAAGCGCAGGCCGGGCTTTTCCGACAGGGTGTCACCCACGCGCAGCGCGCCATGGTTGGGGATGCCGATGATGTCGCCGGGAAAAGCCTCGTCCGCCAGTTCGCGGTCCTGCGCGAAGAAGAGGATCGGCGAATGGACGGCGAGCGGCTTGCCGCTTCCGCTGGGGGTCAGCTTCATGCCGCGGCGGAACTTGCCCGAAACGAGCCGCATGAAGGCGATGCGGTCGCGGTGCATCGGGTCCATATTGGCCTGCACCTTGAAGATGAAGCCGGTGACTTCGCTCTGTTCCGGTTCGACGGCGGCAGGTTCGGCAGGCTGCGACCGGGGCGGCGGCGCATGGGCCGACAGCGCGTCGATCAGTTCGGTGACACCGAACAGCTTGAGCGCCGACCCGAAATAGACCGGGGTCAGGTCGCCATGGCGGTAGCGGCCAAGGTCGAATTCGGCATAGCCCCCCTGCGCCAGCTCCGCCTCCTCGCGCAGCTTTTCCAGTCCCCGTTCCGAGAGGACATCGGCCAGCTTCGGATCGTCGAGGCCGGTGAAGACCTGCTCCTTGCCCTCAAACTCGCGAGAAGGGCCGGTCGGCTGGCGCAAGCGGTTAGTGGCGAAATCGTAGATGCCCTCGAAATCGGTGCCCATGCCGACGGGCCAGCTCATCGGACAGACATCGAGCTGGAGCTGGTCGGCGACTTCATCGAGCAGGCCGAAAATCTCGCGGCCCTCGCGGTCGACCTTGTTGACGAAGGTGATGATGGGGACGTTGCGCAGGCGGCAGACCTCGAACAATTTGCGGGTCTGCGGCTCGATGCCCTTGGCTGCGTCGATGACCATGACGGCAGAGTCGACCGCAGTCAGGGTGCGATAGGTATCTTCCGAGAAATCCTCGTGGCCCGGCGTGTCGAGCAGGTTGAAGGTGATCGTCTCGCCATCGCGGGTCCGCTCGAACGTCATGACCGAAGAGGTGACGGAGATGCCGCGCTGCTGCTCGATCTTCATCCAGTCGGAGCGGGCACGGCGATTGGCGCCGCGCGCCTTCACCTCGCCCGCAAGGTGGATCGCGCCGCCTTCCAGCAGCAGCTTTTCAGTCAGCGTGGTCTTGCCGGCGTCCGGGTGGGAAATGATCGCGAAGGTGCGGCGGGATGGGATGGTCATGGCGCGCCCATATAGGGATTTTTGCGCCCAAAGCGAGTCGCGCGTTAGACGCCCGCCCCATCCCCCACCAGCGTCACGTCCATGCGGAAGCTGCGGGAGTCGCCGGGCAGCAGCGCCATGATGCCCGGCTTGTCCCAGACATCCCCGTCGAAGCCCACGAGGTCGGCCATGCCGGCCCAAGGTTCGACACACAGATAATGGGCGCCGGGCTTTTGCCACAGGCCGAGCCAGGGGGTGTCGGGGAAGTCGATCCGCAGGTGCGGGTGGCCGGGCGCACCCCAGGTCAGCGAGCGGCTGGCGAGATCATCCCAGATCAGCGCGTCGCCCTCGAACATCGCATGAGTGGGGACGAGCGTGTCGCCCTCGACCGGGGAGGGCACGGAGCCGCGGGCGATGAGGCCGGGTTCGTCGCCGACCTTGCGGATCGGGGCGGGTTCGGACCGTTCGAAGGTAATGCGATGATCGGCCGCCGCGCCGCCATAGGGGAGCGGCCAGGCGAAGGCGGGATGATAGCCGAAGGAAAAGGGCATGTCCGCCTCCCCCCGGTTGCTGACGGTGGCTGTCATCCGCAAGGTCGCGCCCTCAACAGCAAAGCCCATGTCGAGCCGGAAGTCGAACGGATAGATGGCACGCGAATCGCTGTCCGCCTCCAGCCGGAACAGCGCCCTGCCCGCGTCGCGATCGACCAGCGCGAAATCACGGCGGCGGGCGAAGCCATGCTGCGGCATCGGATATTCGCGCCCGTCGAGCCGGTAGGCATCGCCGCGCGACCGGCCGACGAAGGGGAAGAGCAGGGGCGCATGGCCGGTCCACCATCGGGGATCGGCATCGGTCATCAGATCGCGACCCTGCGCGTCCCGAAGCGACCAGAGTTCGGCGCCCAGCGGGTCGATCTCGGCGGAGAGAATTGCCGATGCGATGGCGATGCGGGTGTCGGACAAGCGGGCCTCCTGCGGGGTGCGTCCCTCGCATAACGTCCTGATCGGCAGGTGTCTCCTCCCCCTGATCGTTTCGGCGGGGGAACCGATCCTCCCTGCCACAGGTTTGGGCGGTCGGAGGACCATAATGCACCGAACCATGATCGCCATCACCCTGTCGCTGCTGCTGTCGGGCACCGCCCTGGCGCAGGAACAGGACAAGCCCCGTGACGAAACCCTGGACAAGGCGGGCAAGATCGCCACCCAACCCGCGCGCGACATCGGGATCGACAAGGACGAGATACCGCCGGTGCTGCTCAAGGCGGTGGACAACCCCTATGCCGCGCCGGCCAGCCGGACCTGCAAGGGGCTGAATGGCGCCCTGGGCGAACTCAACGCCGTTCTGGGCGAGGATTTCACGATCGGGCGGCAGGCCAACGAGAATCGCACCGGCAAGATCGCCGAGGCGGTCGGCAAGACCATCGTCAATTCGCTGATCCCCTTCCGCGGGCTGGTGCGCGAGATCAGCGGCGCGGCCCCGGCCGAGCGCCGGTTGCAGGCGGCGGTGACGGCGGGCATCGCGCGGCGCGGCTATCTGCGCGGGCTGGCGAGCGCGAAGGGGTGCAAGATCGCGCCGATCACGCCGCCGCCCGTGGCGAAGGAGGCGAAGAAGGACGAGAAGGACGGCGAGAAGAAATAGCCGACCCGGTTGGCTTCGCGCCTGTCGGGGAGGCGGCCAGCGCGCGCTATCCGCCTCCCGACGTCGCTCGACGCGAACGGGGCTTGGGCCTAGCCCCGCAGCGACGCGCCCAGCTTCTGCGCGGCCTTGACCACGGCGGCGCTGATCGCCTCCAGCTCTTCCTGGGAAAAGCTCTTCTCGCCCGGTTGCAGCGTCACTTCGATGGCGAGCGACTTGTGGCCCTCCTCCACGCCCGGCCCGACGAAAAGGTCGAACAGGCGAGCGTCGATGATGCTCTTCCTGTCCGCGCCCCGGACCGCGCGGACCAGCGCATCGGCCTCGACGGTTTCGGGTACGAGGAAAGCGAAGTCGCGCTTCACCGCCTGAAGCGCGGGCGGCGCATAGGGCGCGCGCATGAAGCCCGTCTTGCGCTTGCCCGGAATGGCGTCGAGGAAGATTTCGCCCGCGACGATGGCGCCCGCAAGGCCGAACTGCTTTGCCAGCGACGGGTGGAGCACGCCATATTCGGCGAGCACGACCTTCGGACCCAGCCGCAGCGTGCCCGACTGGCCGGGGTGATAGGCGGCGGACGCGTCACCGAAGCTCTGAAGGTTGGCGACCGGCGCGCCGGCGGCGGCGAGTAGCGCGATCACTTCAGCCTTGGCATCGAAGGCGTCGAAGGCTTGCGCCTTGCCGCTCTGCCAGTTGCGGGCCGTTTTCTCGCCCGCCAGCACGAAGCCGACGGTCGCCCGCTCGCCCTGCCTGAAATAGCGCCGGCCCAACTCGAACAGGCGGACCGACGTGGCGCTGCGATCGATATTGCGCCTGGTCGCCGACAGCAGGCCGGGCAGCAGCGAGGGGCGCATGACCTTGAGGTCTTCGGAGATGGGGTTCGCCAGCATCCAGTCGCCCCCGCCCACGGCGGCGGCTTCCTTTTCGGAGATGAAGGACCAGTTGATCGCTTCGGCAAGGCCGCGGGCGGCAGCGGTGCGGCGCACCCTGCGCTCGACCAGCTGCTCGGGCGTGGCGGTCGGCCGGGCGACGCCCGGCACGCGCGGCAACGGGGTGGAGGGCACATGGTCGAGGCCCACGATCCGCACCACTTCTTCCACGATGTCGGGCCAGCCGTCGACGTCGCGGCGCCAGCTCGGCACGGCGATGACCCAGTCGGCGGCGACGCTCACCGGCACTCCATCCTGATAGTCCACGCCGCCGTCGCTGCCGGTGACGGTGAAGCCCAGGCTTTCCAGGATGCGGCGCTGCTCGGCCGCGGGGACGTCCACGCCGGCGAGCGCGAGGCACTGGCCCGGATCATAGCTGACGATCCTGGCCGCGACCGGCGGCGCGCCCGCTCGGGTCGCTTCGCTGGGCGTGCCGCCGCACAGGGCCACGACGAGGCTGGTCGCGATCGACAGGCCATCGTCGAGGAAGGCAGGATCGACGCCGCGCTCGAACCGGCCGCGCGCGTCGGACGTGAGGCCCAGCTTCTGGCCCGTCACGGCGATCCGTTCCGGCGTGAAATAGGCGCATTCGATCAGCACGTCGGTCGTGGCGTCCTGCGCGCCCGAATGTTCGCCGCCCATGATGCCGCCGATATCGTGGACAGCCTCATCGTCGGCGATGACGGTCATGCCGTCATCGACCGTGTAGCTCTTGCCGTTGAGCGCCAGCACCTGCTCGCCGGGCCTGCCCTTGCGCGCGACGAGGCCGCCCTTGAGGGTCGCCATGTCATAGACGTGGAGCGGGCGGCCGAGGTCGATCATGATATAGTTGGTGATGTCGACCAGCGCACTGATCGGCTTCTGCCCGATCGCCTTGAGCCGCTTGCTCATCCATTCGGGGGACTGGCCATTGGTCACGCCGCGCACGGTGCGGGCGAAGAAGGCGGGGCAGCCATCCTCGTCATCCGTCCGCACATCGGGGCCGGGGCCGACACCCGCGATGGTCGGGACGATGATGGCATTCAATGTGCCAAGGCCCGCCGCCGCCAGATCGCGCGCGATGCCGCGCACGCCCATGCAGTCCTGCCGGTTCGGCGTGATGGCGACGTCGATCACCGGATCGTCGAGGCCCGCCCAGCTGGCGTAGACCTGCCCTACCGGGGCGTCGCCCGGCAGTTCGATGATGCCGTCATGATCGTCCCCCAGTTCCAGCTCGCGCGTGGAACACATCATGCCGTTGGATTCGACGCCCCGGATCGCGGTCTTTTTCAGGACCATGCCATTGGCCGGGACCACCGCGCCCTCGACCCCGAACACGCCGATCAGGCCCGCGCGCGCATTGGGCGCGCCGCACACGACCTGAAGCGGCGTGCCGTCGCCATGGTCGACGGTCAGAACCTGCAACTTGTCGGCCTGCGGGTGGCGTTCGGCGGTCAGCACCCTGGCGATCTTGAAGGCGCCCAGCTTCTCTGCAGGATTCTCGACGCCCTCGACCTCCAGGCCGATCGCGTTCAGCGTCTTGAGGATGGTGGGCAGGCCCACATCGGTGGCGAGATGCGTCTTGAGCCAGCTCAGGGTGAACTTCATGCGCCCACTCCTCCGCTCAGCGTGGGTACGTCGAGGCCTGAGAAGCCGTAATGTTTGAGCCAGCGCAGGTCGCCGTCGAAGAAAGCGCGCAAGTCGTTCATCCCATATTTGAGCATGGCGAGGCGATCGACCCCGGTGCCGAAGGCGAAGCCCTGCCATTCGTCGGGGTCAAGCCCGCACGCCTCGATCACGCGGCGGTTGACCATGCCGCTGCCCAGCACTTCCAGCCAGCCGCCACCGAGCGCGTCGCCGTCGCCGCCGATCACGCGCTGGCCATTGGTCAGGGTGTAGCCGACATCGACCTCGACCGAGGGTTCGGTGAACGGGAAATAGCTCGGGCGCAGGCGCAGGACGATGTCCTCGCGCTCGAAGAACGCCTTGAGGAAGGTTTCCAGCGTCCATTTGAGATGGCCGAGCGTGATGCCCTTGTCGATCACCAGCCCTTCGATCTGGTGGAACATCGGCGTGTGGGTCGCGTCGGAGTCGCTGCGATAGACGCGGCCGGGCGCGATGATGCGGATCGGCGGCTCCTGCGTCATCATGGTGCGGATCTGCACCGGCGAGGTATGGGTGCGCAGCAGCATCTTCTTCTGCCCCTCTTCATCGGGGAAATAGAAGGTGTCGTGCATGGCGCGCGCCGGGTGCGTCTCGGGGATGTTGAGCGCGGTGAAATTGTGCCAGTCGTCCTCGATCTCCGGCCCGGTGGCGACCGCAAAGCCCAGGTCCGCGAAGATTTCCGCCAGTTCGTCCATGACCTGGCTGACCGGGTGGACCGATCCCTGCGGGCCGATGTCCGCGGGCAGCGTCATGTCGATCCGTTCCGACGCGAGCCGGGCGTCGAGCGCGGCCTGCTCCAGCGCGGCCTTCCGCTCCGCCAGCGCGGCGGTGACAGACTCGCGCAAATCCTGGATCGGCGGGCCTTTCTCCAGCC
The DNA here is from genome assembly GCF_001650725.1 of Sphingobium sp. TCM1. GTDB lineage: Bacteria > Pseudomonadota > Alphaproteobacteria > Sphingomonadales > Sphingomonadaceae > Sphingobium. The sequence goes on from NZ_LXVX01000039.1 coordinate 356,931, forward strand.
GCTCCTCCGGCGACATGGGGCCGAGCGTCTTCAAAAGGCCGGTCACGACCCCGTTCTTGCCCAGCGCCCCCACGCGCAGCCCCTCCAGCCCGTCGAGCGTGTCGGCGGCGGCGATGTCGGCGATCAGGCCGGCTTTCAATGCGCTAATTTCGGTCATAGCCCTGTCATTCCCGCGAAGGCGGGAATCCATCTCCCGGCCTGTCCCAATATCATGGCGCTCAATCGACACGCCGGCTTTCCAATGGCTCGAACCCCAGATCGATGGCGAGATCACGCCAATCGGGATTGGCCCGCTCGATCAGGTTGATCGTCCATTCCTGTTCCACGTCTTGATCTGCTTCTCGCGGCGGACTGCCTCTTCCATCGATCCGCCGCTTTCGAACCAGACCAGACGATGCACGCCGTAGTCTTTCGTGAAGCCATCGATCAAGTCTGAACGATGTTCATGGAGACGCTTTAGCAGATTTGACGTGATACCACCGTAAAGTGTGCCATTCCGATGACTGGCGATGATGTAGACGGTTGGATCAAAGTCTCTTTGCATAGGCTTGGTCCGGAGATGGATTCCCGCCTTCGCGGGAATGACGGACGCTTGTGGCTTAAGCCCGCGCGCCCAGCAAAGCGCCGCCGAAGCCTATGAAGAGCAGGCCGGTGCCGCGGTTGAACAGGCGCTGCCGGTTGGCAGGCGCCAGCCAGCGGGCGAGGCGCAGGCCGCCCAGCGCATAGACGCACTGCCAGCCGAACTCGATGGCCACGAAGCTGACGATCAGGATCGCCAACTGGAGCCAGAAGGGGCGGTTGAGGTCGATGAACTGGGGGAAGAGCGCGGCGGCGAAGATGATGAGCTTGGGATTGGACAGGCCCGTCAACAGGCCCGTGCCATAGAGGGCGCGGGCCGAGCGGATGCTCGTCGCCTGCGCGCCGCCGCCACCCACGGGGGCGCGCCACGCCTTGATCCCCAGCCAGACGAGATAGGCGACACCGGCATAGCGCAGCACATCGAACAGGCGCGGCGACGCCTTGAGCAACGCGCCCAAGCCCAGCGCGGAGGCGATCAGGCACAGCAGCACCGCGCTCATCAGGCCGGCCATGGTCGCCAGCGCCTTGCGCGGGCCATGAGCGATGCTCTGCGTCATCACATGCAGCATGTTCGGTCCCGGCGTGGCCGAGATCAGGAAAACCGCCGTAATGTACAACCACCAGAGATGAAGCGACATGGGATGGCCCTCCAGTCGCAGGCTCGCAATGCAACTCCGTTCACCCTGAACCTGTCGAAGGGCTGCTCTTCTCTTCAAGAGAGTGCGGGGCTTTCCTGACAAGGCAAATGACTTGTCAGAACAGCCCGAACGGGATTGGCCGGAAAAACAGAAAGGGCGCCGAAGGCATCTGCCCCGGCGCCCTTTTTGACGATCTTGCGATCAGTCTGCTCAGGCTGCGGGCAGCGCAGCCTTCGCCTGGGCGATGATGGCGCTGAACGCCTCGCCTTCGTGCATCGCAATGTCGGCCAGAACCTTGCGGTCCAGCTCCACACCGGCCAGCTTCAGGCCGTGCATGAACTGCGAATAGGTCAGGCCTTCGGCGCGGACACCCGCGTTGATGCGCTGGATCCAGAGGCCACGGAAGGTGCGCTTCTTGACCTTGCGGTCGCGATAAGCGTACTGGCCGGCCTTTTCGACGGCCTGGCGGGCGATACGGATCGTATTCTTGCGACGGCCATAATAGCCCTTCGCCTGTTGCAGAATCCGCTTATGCTTCGCCTTCGTGGTTACACCACGCTTGACACGTGCCATGGGTCAGGCCTCCTTACTTAAGGCCGTACGGCGCCCAGAGGCGCACGTGACCGGCATCCGAATCCGACAGCACGCTGGTGCCGCGGTTCTGGCGAATATATTTGGCGTTGTGGCTGATCAGGCGGTGACGCTTGCCAGCGACGCCGTGCTTGACCTTACCGGTGGCGGTGAACTTGAAGCGCTTCTTCACACCGCTCTTGGTCTTCATCTTGGGCATTTTCGTCTCCTTTTGCAGCGCGACGATTACAGACAGCCACGGCAGCCCTAGTTAGCCGGGCGGTCTCACTGAATATCGCGAAGGGCGGCCCATAGTCGGGCAAGCCCGTAAAAGCAAGCGATTCGGAGCCAAAATGACAGGGCCGCGTTGATGCCGTGCCATGGCCGACGCCGCCCCTTCCCCGCCCCCTCCCGGCTGGCGCGATCACGCCCGACGCGGGCGGGATCGCTGGCGCCGCCTGCCGCTGGCGGTGCGTGTCCTGCTCTGGATCATCGGCCTGATCCTCGCGCTCTGGCTGATCCTGTTCATCACCAAGGGGCGGTTCCTGAAAGCGCCGTTCGAACGCGTGATGACCGGCCAGCTGGAGCGGCAGGTGCGCGTCGGCGGCGATTTCGAGCTTTATTTCGCGCCGATCGCCATCAAGTTCCGGGCCGAAGGGCTGCGCATCGCCAACCGGCCCTGGGCGAGCCGCCCGGATCTGTTCCACGCCGACCTTATCGACATGCGGATCGCGCCGCTCAGCCTGATCTTCGGCGACCGCTATCGCCTGCCCTGGCTGGAACTGCGCAACGCCGCCGCCGACCTGGAATGGTCGCGCGACCGGCAGCATAATACATGGACGCTGGGCGATCCCGATCGCAAGGGCGAGCCGATCACCCTGCCGCTGATCCGTCGCGCGCTGCTGGCGGGCACGACGCTGCGCTATCGCGACCCGGTGATGCAGCTGGCGACCGACATCCGGTTCGAGACGGCGAAGGCGCGGGATACGCGCTTTGCCAGCGACCTGCGCTTTGCGGGCGACGGGACGATGCGCGACCGGCCCTTCACCCTGACGGGCGGGCTGCTGTCGCCCAACGAGACGATGACGGGCGGCCGCAACAGCCTGGCCCTGCGCGCGGTGGCGGGGGCGACGGTGCTGGAGGTGAGCGGATCGCTGCCGGGCGCGACCGAGCTGGAGGGGAGCGACCTGCGGCTGGTGACGACCGGTCCCAATCTGAGCCTGCTGTTCGATTTCCTGGGCGTCGCCATTCCCGACACGCGGCGCTATCGCTTCACCTCCGCGCTGACCAAGGCCGGGGAGGAATGGCGCTTCACCCATCTGAAGGGCCGGTTCGGCGACAGCGACCTGGCCGGGCGGATGACCGTGTCGCTGCCGAAGAACCGCCTGCTGATCGACGCCGACCTCGTCACCCGGACGCTCGACATCGTCGATGTCGGCCCCTTCATCGGCTATGATCCGCAGCGGCTGGAAGCGCAGGGCGCGGACGGCGCGATCGAGACGGTCGGCGGCGCGCCGCGCATCCTGCCCGACGCGCCGTTGCGGGTGGAGGCGATCCGCAATTTCGACGCCAATGTCCGCTATGCCGTCCGCACCATCCGCGCCCCCAATGTCCCCATCGCCAACGCGGCGGTGACGGTAAAGCTGGACCGCAGCCTGCTGACCCTGTCGCCGCTGACCTTCGACATGTCGGGCGGCCATGTCGCGTCCGACATCGAAATCGACGCCCGCCGGTCGCCGGTACGCACCCGCTATGACATCCGCCTGGCGCCGACGCCCATGGGCAGGCTGCTCGCCCGCTGGGGGGTGGAGGAATCGGGCACCACCGGCACCATCAAGGGACGGGTGCAGATGACCGGGCTGGGCGACACGCTGCATGAGTCGCTCGGCAGCGCGAACGGGCGGATCGCGGTGATCCTGCCCGCCGGGTCGATGTGGGCGCGCAATGTCCAGCTATCCGAACTGGATGTCGGCACCTTCGTCACCAAGATGTTCGCCGGGAAGCTGAAACAGCCGGTGGAGATCAACTGCGGCCTCATCGCCTTCACCGTGCGCAACGGCGTGGCGGCGGCGGACCCGATCCTGATCGACACGAAGAAGAATGTGATGCTGGGGCGCGGCGGATTTTCGTTCCGGAACGAGAGGCTCGACCTCGTCTTCCGCGCCGACGGCAAGAAGATCAGCCTGTTTTCCGGCCAGTCGCCGGTCGGCGTCAACGGATGGTTCGCCAGGCCCCGCATCGACGTGATCAGCCCCGAACTGCTGGCGCGCGGCGGCGCGGCGGCGGCATTGGGCGTGGCGGCCAGTCCGCTCGCGGCGGTGCTGGCCTTCGCCGATGTCGGCGACGCCAAGGCTGCGGCCTGCGGCCCGGTGCTGGCCGGCGCCGATGCCCAGGCGCAGCGGACCAGAGGCGGCAAGCCGCGCGACGATGTCGGGCGGGGCACCACCGCCAAGGACGAGAAGGGCAAGGGTAGCCGGAAGGAGCAAAAGAGCCAGGACCGGAAATTCCTGGGCATCTTCTGATCGTGATGGCGGGGGTTTATCCTGCGCGGACACCGACTCGAAAAAGGAGAGGGCCATGAGCGAGACTCCCTTCGCCATGCCGGGCGTCACCGCCCATCTCACCATCGGCGACGGCAAGGCAGCCGACGCGATCGATTTCTACAAGGCCGCCTTCGGCGCGACCGAGCAGACCCGGCACATGGCCGAGGATGGCGTGCGGATCATGCACGCCCACCTCATCATCAATGACGGGCCGCTGATGCTGAACGATCATTTTCACGAGATGACGGCGGGCGAACCGGTGCCACCGCCAGCGGGGACGACGCTGCACCTGGAGGTGGACGACGCCGATGCCTGGTGGAGCCGGGCGCTGGACGCCGGGGCGAAGGTTCGCTTCCCGCTCGACAATCAGTTCTGGGGCGCGCGCTACGGCCAGCTGATCGATCCGTTCGGCCATGTCTGGTCGATCGGAGGCCCGATCAGGGCGTGACCCGGCGATCGGCGGCGCGATCCTGTGGGATGTGGCCGCCGTCAGGGACGGCGTTTGCGGCGATCAATGATCGTGATGGTCATGGGCATGGTCACGCGCGCCCTGATGGATCGCCTCCAGCACATCCTCCAGCCGCGCCGGATCGCCCAGCGCCAGCACATGGCCCTCGCTCTCCGCCGTCAGCGGCTCGCCATTCCAGTCGCACATCAGGCCGCCCGCGCCCTCGACCACCGGCACCAGCGCGGCGAAGTCATAGCTCTGGAGGCCCGATTCGATCACGATGTCGAGAAAGCCCGACGCCAGCAGGCCATAATTATAGCAGTCGCCGCCATAGACCGGCCCCTGGCGCGGCGACCCGCCGGACACGGCGGCGACCAGCGCCATATAGTGCGGCACGTCGCCGTCCGCGAACAGGTGGGGGCTGGTGGTGGCTATCCCTGCCCCCTCCAGTCCCTTGCACGCGCGGGTGCGGACCGGCGTGCCGTTGAAGGTCGTCGGCTGGCCCGCCATCCCGGCCCAGCGTTCCCGCGCGATCGGCTGGTCGATGATGCCGATCGTCGGCCACCCGCCCTGGGTCAGCGCGATCAGCGTGCCGAAGATCGGCCGCCCGGCGATGAAGCTGCGCGTCCCGTCGATCGGATCGAGAATCCACACCCGCTCGGCATCCTCGCGCACCGATCCATATTCCTCGCCGATGATGCCGTCGCCGGGGCGTTCCTGTTCCAGGATCGCGCGGATCGCGGCTTCGGCAGCGCGATCGGCCTCCGTCACCGGCGACTTGTCGGCCTTGATCTCCAGATCATAGCGGGCGCGGAAAAAGGGGCGGATGGCCGCAGCGGCGGCATCGGCAAGGCGGTTGGCAAGGGCCAGGTCGTCGCGGGTCGTCATGGCTGCTTCGCCTAGCCCGTCGGGACGGGCTGCGCTAGACTGGCCGCGTCCCGAATCCGACAAGCCGGATGCGGGGGGAGAGGAAAGATGCCCGGTTCGCCCGCGATTCCCTGCCTGCGCTACGCCGATGCGCCCGCCGCCATCGACTTTCTGTGCGACGCCTTCGGCTTCACCCGCCACGCCGTCTATCCCGACGATCACGATCCCGGCATCATCCATCATGCGCAACTGGTGCTGGGGCCAGAACAGGGGCGGGGCATGGTGATGCTGGGCAGCGTCAAGGACATGGAAGGCGAATCGCTCTTCACCTGGTCGACGGCGCGCGACCTTGGCGGGGTGACGGGGTGTGTCTATGTCGTCGTGCCCGATCCCGACGCCCATTGCCTCCATGCCCGCAACGAAGGCGCGGTGGTGGTGCAGGAGCCGAGCGACAATGACGGCTATCCGGGACGCGGCTATACCGCGCTCGACCCGGAGGGCAATGTCTGGAGCTTCGGCAGCTATGATCCCTGGGTGCCGATCAGTTAAGCCTTCCGAAACCCCGCCCTTCTAGCTTGGGGCCGGAAAGGGATGGTCATGGCGCTGGTCGGCTGGATATTGAGCTTCATCTGCCTGTTCGCGGGCCTCGCCCTGCGGCAGGATCTGCCCGTCGGCGGATCGGCGACGATCGCCAATATGCTGATCCTCTGCGCGCTGCTCGCCTGCCCGATGATCTGGCGCGATCGGCCGCTGGGCGTATCGCGCGGCCAGCGGATCATCACTGGGCTGGCGCTGGTGTTCGCGCTGCCCCTGATCCTGATCCCGACGCATTGAGGTACAACGAAAAAAGCCGCCGGAACCGGTCCGACGGCTGAAAGATCTTCCCCGATCCGACAGGCTGGCGACCGACAGGCGCCGCCAGCCCGATGTCCTTCTAGTCGAACAGGCTGGAGACCGAGCTTTCGTCGGCGATGCGCTTGATCGCTTCGCCCAGCAGGGGGGCGATGGGCAGGTGGCGGATTCGCTGGGCGCCGATCACCGCGTCGGTGCCCTGGATCGAGTCGGTGATGACCAGTTCCAGCAACTCCGACGCCTCGACGCGGGCGACCGCGCCGCCCGACAGCACGCCATGGCTGACATAGGCAATGACATCCTCGGCGCCAGCCGCCTTGAGTGCGGCGGCGGCGTTGCAGAGCGTGCCGGCCGAATCGACGATATCGTCGATCAGGATGCAGAAGCGGCCCTTCACGTCGCCGATGATGTTCATGACTTCGGATTCGCCGGCGCGCTCGCGGCGCTTGTCGACGATGGCGAGCGGGGCGTTGTCGAGCCGCTTGGCCAGCGCGCGCGCGCGCACCACGCCGCCGACGTCAGGCGACACGACCATGATGTTCCTGTCGCCGAAGCGGGCCTGGATGTCGGCCGACATCACCGGCGCGCCGAACAGATTGTCGGTCGGAATGTCGAAGAAGCCCTGGATCTGCCCGGCGTGCAGATCGACCGAGAGGACACGGTCGGCCCCGGCGGTGGTGATGAGGTTGGCGACCAGCTTGGCGCTGATCGGGGTGCGGGGGCCGGGCTTCCGGTCCTGGCGGGCATAGCCGAAATAGGGGACGACGGCGGTGATTCGCTTGGCCGACGCGCGCTTGAGCGCATCGATCATGATCAGCAATTCCATCAGATTGTCGTTGGTCGGATAGGCCGTCGACTGGATCACGAACACGTCCTCGCCACGGACATTCTCATGAATTTCAACGAAAACTTCCTCGTCCGCGAAGCGGCGGACGCTGGCGTCGGTCAGGGGGATTTCGATATAGTCGGCGATGGCGGCCGCAAGCGGCTTGTTGGAATTGCCGGTCATGAGTTTCATGAAGAAAACCCCTGTGACGAATTGGTGACGATGCGCGAAACGCGGCCCCTTTAGCGGCGCCGGTCCGATGTGGAAAGGCGCTTTTGCGCCAGCCTTAAAAATGGACTAGGGCGCGGCACATGACCGACAAACTCGTGATCGCGCTCGCGCAGATGACCCAGTCCGTGGGCGACCTGAAGGCCAATGCCGACGCCATGCTGGCATGGCGCGACCGGGCCAGGGGTGCGGACCTGATCGTCTATCCCGAACTCCAGCTGATCGGCTATCCGCCCGAGGATCTCGTGCTTAAGCCCGCGCTGGTCACGCAGGCCAATTACCAGCTGGACCGGCTGGCGCAGGAGACCGCCGATGGCGGCCCGGCGATGCTGGTCGGCACCGTCGTCGCCTCGCAAGGGGTGCTGTTCAATGTCGTCGCGCTGCTGGAAAATGGCGCCGTCACCGCAATCCGGCAGAAGCGCGAGTTGCCCAATTACGGGACATTCGACGAAAAGCGCCTGTTCGCCCCCGGCCCCCTGCCCGCGCCGATCGACTTCCGGGGCGTGAAGATCGGCGTGCCGATCTGCGAGGATATCTGGTTTCCCTTCGTCACCGCGCATCTTCGGGCCGAGGGCGCGGAAATATTGATCAGCCCCAATGGCAGCCCCTATGAAGTGGACAAGGACGATCGTCGGCTGAACGCCGTGGCGGGCACGCGCGTGCGCGAAACCGGCCTGCCGCTCATCTATCTGAACCGCGTCGGCGGTCAGGACGAGCTGGTGTTCGACGGCGCCTCCTTCGTCATGAACGCCGATTTCAGCCTGGCGCAGCAATTGCCCGACTGGGAGGAGGCGCTGGTGCTGACCAGCTGGGAAAAGTGGGACGGCCAGTGGGTCTGCCTGCCCGGCGAAAAGCATGAACTGGATGACCGCCCGGCCGACATCTACAACGCCATGGTGCTGGGCCTGCGCGACTATGTGAACCGCAACCGCTTTCCGGGCGTGGTGCTGGGGCTTTCAGGGGGCATCGATTCGGCGCTCTCCGCCGCCGTCGCGGTCGATGCGCTGGGCGCCGACCGCGTGTGGTGCGTGATGATGCCGTCGCGCTTCACGAGCCAGGAGAGCCTGGACGATGCGGTCGCGTGCGCGCGCCTGCTCGGCGTCCGGTATGACAGCATCCCGATCGAACCCGCCGTCGCGGCGTTCGACACGATGCTCGCCTCCGTCTTCGAGGGCCGTGCGCGCGACCTGACCGAGGAGAATATCCAGTCGCGCATCCGGGGCGTGACGCTGATGGCCCTGTCCAACAAATATGGCCATATGCTGCTCACCACCGGCAACAAGAGCGAGATGTCGGTCGGCTATGCCACCATCTATGGCGACATGGCGGGCGGCTATTCGGTGCTGAAGGACGCCTACAAGACGACCGTCTTCGACCTGTGCCGCTGGCGCAACGAGAATGTGCCGTCGCTTGGGCTTGGCTATGGCCCGGCCGGTCCGGTGATGCCCGAGCGCGTCATCACCAAGCCGCCGAGCGCCGAATTGCGCGACAACCAGCGCGACGACGACAGCCTGCCGCCCTATGAGATACTGGATCCGATCCTCTACGGCCTGGTCGAGGAGGAATTGTCGGTCGACGAACTGGTCGGGCGCGGCTTCGAGAAGGAGACTGTCGCGCGGATCGAGCGGCTGCTCTATATCGCCGAATATAAGCGCCGCCAGTCGCCGCCGGGCGTGAAGCTGGGCATCCGCAATTTCGGCCGCGACCGCCGCTATCCGATCACCAACGGTTTTCGGACCATCTGAGTTTGAAGACCGTTCGGGCTGAGCCTGTCGAAGCCCTGTTCTTTCTTGAAAAAAGTGCAGCCCTTCGACAGGCTCAGGGCGAACGGCGTAGGGATATTCATGACCGTCATCACCCGCTTCGCCCCCTCTCCGACCGGCCATCTCCATGTCGGCAATATCCGCGCCGCGCTCCACAACTGGCTGTGGGCGAGGAAGTCCGGCGGCCGCTTCCTGCTGCGTCTGGACGATACCGACCTGGAGCGTTCGCGCCCCGAATATGCCGAATCGATCAAGGCGGACCTGGCCTGGCTCGGCCTCAACCAGGACGGCGAGGAGAAGCAGTCCGAGCGCTTCGCCCTCTATGAGGCGCGGTTCGAGGCGCTCAGGGCGTCCGGCCATGTCTATCCGGCCTATGAGACGAGCCAGGAACTGGACCTGCGCCGCAAGATCCTGCTCGGCCGCGGGCTGCCGCCCGTCTATGACCGCGCCGCACTGTCGCTGACCGCCGACCAGATCGCGGCCCATGAAGCAGAAGGCCGCACGCCGCACTGGCGTTTCAAACTGGACCATGACCGGCCGATCGTCTGGACCGACCTGATCCGGGGCGAGCAGCGCTTCGATCCCAGATTGCTGTCCGATCCCGTCATCCGCCGCGCCGACGGCAGCTGGCTCTACATGCTCCCATCGGTCATCGACGATGTCGACATGGGCGTTACCCATGTGCTGCGCGGCGAGGATCATGTGTCCAACACCGCAACCCAGATCCAGATGTTCGCCGCGCTCGGCGCGTCGCTGCCGCAGTTCGCGCATGAGGCGCTGCTGACCGGCAGCGAAGGCAAGCTGTCCAAGCGGCTGGGATCGCTGGGCGTCGCCCATTTCCGCGAGATCGGGCTGGAGCCGATGGCGATCGCGTCTCTGCTGGCGCGGCTGGGTAGTTCGATGCCCGTCGAGCCGTTTGCGGACATGCAGCCACTGATCGACAGTTTCGACTTCGGTCATTTCGGCCGCGCGCCCGCGCGCTTCGACGAGGGCGAACTGGCAAGCCTGAACCAGAAGATCGTCCATCTCCTGCCCTACGACGCCGTCGCCGATCGGCTGCCCACAGGCGTCGATGAAGCCGCCTGGGCCGCGATCCGCCCCAATCTGGAGACGGTCGCGGGCGCAGCCGACTGGTGGCGCATCGTCACCGGGCCGGTCGACGCGCCGTCACCGGACGCGGCGGATCGCGATTTCCTCGCCGCCGCGCATCGCATCCTGTCGGACGCGCCCTTCGACGCCGAAATCTGGCGCACGTTGACCGGGGCGCTGAAAGACGAGACGGGGCGCAAGGGCAAGGCATTGTTCCTGCCGCTCCGCCGGGCGCTCACCGGGCTGGATCATGGGCCGGACATGGCGCAGTTATTGCCGCTGATCGGGCGGGACGAAGCGTTGGCGCGGTTGGGCCGATAAGGCGCCACCGGCGGTCGCGTTCAGGACCGGATCGCCTCCAGCGCCTTGCCGACGGCGGCGATGCCTTCGGGTGCGGCGGCGAAGCCCATATGGGTGCAGTCGACCTCGATCGCGCGGTCGCGCTCGCCAGCGCGCCCCCTGGCGCATTCCGGCAGGATCACGCCGTCGCGTCGCGACCAGAGCGCAACGGTCGGCACTGGCGGCTTTTCCTCGCGGGTGCAGGGAAAGGGCGGGCGATCGACCGGGAAGCCCGATACGAGCTGATAGAGGCGCCAGGCATGGTTGGCGCGCGGGTCGCCGGAGAAGGGCGTGCCCATCGTGACCACGCCGCCGACCTTGGCGCAAGCGAACTTCGCATATTCGCGGGCATAGAGGCCGCCCAGGCTCCAGCCGACGAGCGTCACCGGGCCGTCACTCTTCTCGCGGATCGCGTCGACGCGGCGGTCGATCCGGTCGAGACTGTCGGGTTTCGGACCGAAATTGCGCCCCATCCCCCAGTCATGGGCATCATAGCCGGCGGCGGCCAGGATATCGCGCAGCCAGCCCATGCGCTGTTCCGACGCCAGCAGGCCGGGTATGAGCAAGATGCTGCGCCCGTCGCCGCGCATACCGCCGGCCAGCATCGCCGCCTGCGCTTTCGTCCGCGCGAGGTCGAAGGGCACCGACAAATTGCCCAGCAACTGTTGCACCGGAGGAAGCGCGGCAGCGCGTGGCCCCGGCGCGAGGCGATCCTTCCAGAATGTGCTGACGGATTGGGCGTAAGGCGGCACGACGACGAATATCCCTGGACCCCGCACCGGCGTGCCGGAGCGGAAAAGATGACATTGTCGTGACAAACGCCCGACACGTCCATCGGTTTCACCTCACCGGATCAACGATTCGTCGTTTGTGACAGGGGTTCAGGGCGCGAGCGGCGATGTCTGGGCGACCGGCGCGCCCTCCGTGCTGCGCAGGGTGCGCGGTTCCAGGATCGCGGCGGTCTCGATCAGGTCGAGTGCGCGGCGGGCTTCCATGTAGCGCCGGGCCATCTGCACCCAGCGTTCGGCAACGGACCGGCCCGGCATATGTTCCACCTCGGCCAGCGCGGCGCTTACCCGCCCCCCGGCGAGATAGCGCAGCGCACGGTCATAGGCCGCCTCGGGCCGGGGCGAGGGCGTGGACGCCTTGCGGATCGTGACCAGCGCGCGCGCCTCATGCTCCAGCGCCGTCCACCAGCCCGCATCGGCGGGCGGCGTCGTCAGCGCATGGCCGATATCGGACAGCCCGGCGCGCAGATCCTCCAGCGTCACCGGTTCGCGCGCGGCATTGATGATGGTGGCGACGGCGCGGGGCTGCGCCTGACCGAAACGCAGCCGCAACTGCCCTTCGATATAGCCGAGCGGCGCGCCATTATCGAGCGCGCGCCGCGCGGCGAAGGCGACCAGCAGCCCTTCGGCGCGCGCCGCATTGGCCGACGCCGCCTGTGCCTCCACCGTGATGCGGGTCAGCCGCTCCTCCAGCTGGACGACGCGGCCGTCGAGCATCTGCGCCGCATCGGCGGTCAGCGGGCGCGGCTGTACGGTGGCCATGGAGCCGCCCGGCATGGGCAGGCTGGCGACGGGCTGAACCTGCGGCGTGCCCCAGCGGCGCTGGACCTGAGGCCAGGCCCAGACGGTCAGCGCGACCCCCAGGGCAAAGGCCAGCAGCATCAGGATCAGCATGGGCAAAAGGCTGCGGCGGCGCTCAGGGGGCGGCGTCACGGTCGTGCTGCCCACCCCATCCCCGTCGCTCATGCTGACCCTTTCGTCCGTCATTGCGCATGTCCTTCGCACAAACGCAGGGCGAGGGCCAGCATCTCGTCATCCTGCGGACGGGCGGGCGCCTGCGCGCTGGCCCAGCCCGGACCGCAGGCGGCCAGCGCCGCCGGGCTGATCGCGACGAGGTGCAGCGCTGCGCGCCGTGCCTCCGGCAACTGCGCCGCCAGCCTTTCCCCCGCGCGCGGGGAATGGACCAACAGGATCGATCCCGCCACGGCGTCGTCCGGCAGGGCGGGATCGGGCGGCAGGCTGGCCATGCTGTAGACCGCGACCCGGCTGATCCGGAGCGTGCCCGACGCCATCGGCGCGACGGTGGTGCCGGCCAGATGCAACACCCGTTCATGCCCGTCGGCGGCGATCCGCGCCGCGATGGCGCTGCCGTCGCCGGCCCCGATGTTCACGGCGGCAAAGCCTGCGTCGTAAAGCGCCTGCGCGGTCGCCGCGCCGACCGCATAGGCGGGCAGCCCCCGGTAGCGCGCCAGCTCCGCCCCAGCGAGCCGCGCCCCATTGGCGCTGGTGAGCAGCAGGGCATCGAAATTGTCGATCGGCGGCGGGGTCCAGTCGACCGGCTGCGGCGCGAACAGCGGATGCACACGCGCGTCCATCCCCAGCGTCGCCGCCCTGGCCGCCGTCCTGCCCGCCGCCGGCTCGGGCCGCAGGATCAGGACGCGCCTCACGCCCCCGGCCCGGAACCCACGAACAGGGATCGCAGGGCCGGGCTGGCCCGATCGAGCAGCAGCCGGCCGATCGCCTCGGCCGCCGCCTCGTCCCCGCGTGCCAGCCGGGCTTCTTCCCGTACCGTCTCGGCACCGTCCGGGCTGATGATCTCGGCACGCAGGAAGATGCCGTCGCCCTCCACCAGCGCCAGCGCCGCGATCGGCGAATGGCAGGTGCCGCCGAGCCCGCGCAGCACCGCCCGTTCCGCCATCACCGCGTCATGGGTGGCACGGTCGTCGATCGCCGCCAATGCTTCCAGCACCGGGCGGTTGTCGGCCAGCGCCTCTATCCCCACCGCCCCCTGCGACGGGGCGGGCAACATCGTCTCGATCGGGATCAGCGTGCCGACTTCGCCCTGGTCCAGCCGGTCGAGCCCCGCCGCCGCCAGCAGCGTGGCATGAACCTCGCCCGCCGCCAGCTTGGCGAGGCGCGTCGCCACATTGCCGCGGAACAGGGTGATGGCGGCGTCGGGCCGCAACCTTTTCACCTGCGCAGCGCGGCGCGGCGAACTGGTGCCGACCAGCGGATCGGCCGGCAGCGCGGCGAAGCTCTTCGCGCCGACCAGCTTGTCGCGCACATCGGCGCGCGGCAGCATCGCGGCGATGCGGAAAGCCTGCGGGCGCAGCGTCTCCACATCCTTCATGCTGTGCACCGCAAAGTCGATCTCGCCCGCAAACAGTGCGCGGTCCAGTTCCTTGGTCCACAGCGCCTTGCCGCCAATGTCGGCCAGCGCGCGATCCTGTATCCGGTCGCCGCTGGTCTGTACGGTGACGATTTCGATGGCGTCCTCGCCCCAGCCATGGGCGGCGCGCAAGGCCTGCGCGGCCATATGGGCCTGGGCCAGCGCCAGCGGCGATCCCCTGGTGCCCAGGCGCAACGGTCGATCGGTGAAAAGCATATGCGGCTTGCTCTAATGGCCACGACCATTAGATGGAAGCGGCAATGACAATCATCCTCGGCCTGGAATCGAGCTGCGACGAAACCGCGGCGGCGCTGGTGACGGCCGACGGCCGGATTCTCGCGCATCGACTCGCGACGCAGGAAGAGGCGCACCGCCCCTATGGCGGCGTCGTGCCCGAAATAGCCGCCCGCGCCCATGTAGAAGCGCTCAGCCCGCTGATCGAGGCGGCGCTGGCTGATGCGAAGATGACGCTTGGCGAGGTGGACGTCATCGCCGCCACCGCCGGGCCGGGCCTGATCGGCGGCGTGATGGTCGGCCTCGTCACCGGCAAGGCGCTGGCCCATGCGGCGGGCAAGCCGCTGGTGGCGGTCAACCATCTGGAGGGCCATGCGCTGTCGCCACGGCTGGCCGACCCGACGCTCCAGTTCCCCTATCTGCTGCTGCTCGTGTCGGGCGGCCATTGCCAGCTGCTTCATGTGAAGGGGCCGGGCGACTATGCCCGGCTCGCCACCACGATCGACGATGCGGCGGGCGAAGCCTTCGACAAGACCGCCAAGCTGCTGGGCCTAGGTTATCCCGGCGGCCCGCAGGTGGAAAAGGCGGCGGCGCTTGGCAATGCGAAAGCGGTGCCGCTGCCGCGGCCGCTGGTCGGCACGGCCGAACCGCATTTCTCCTTCGCGGGCCTCAAGAGCGCGGTGATGCGCGCGGTCCAGTCCGGCCAATATTCCACCGAAGACATTGCCGCCTCCTTCCAGCAGGCGGTGATCGACTGTCTGATCGACCGCACCCGCCGCGCGCTGGGGCGGAGCGAGGGCGTGACCGCGCTGGTCGTGGCGGGCGGCGTCGCCGCGAACCAGCCGATCCGCGCCGCGCTCGAACGGCTCGCCGCCGATCATGGCCTGCCCTTCGTCGCGCCGCCGCTGTGGCTGTGCACCGACAATGCGGCGATGATCGCCTGGGCCGGGGCCGAGCGCTATGCGGCGGGGCTGGTGGACGATCTCACCGTTCCCGCCCGGCCGCGCTGGCCGCTCGACCCGGCGGCGGAAAAGGCGCGTGGCGCCGGAGTCAAGGCATGAGGGGCGTGAAGGCATGAAGGCGGGAGTCATCGGCGCGGGCGCCTGGGGCACGGCTCTGGCGCAACTGCTGGCCAGCGACGGTCAGGACGTGGCGCTGTGGGCGCTGGAGCCGGACGTGGTCGACGCGATCAATCGCGGGCACGGAAATCCGCTCTACCTGCCCAATATCCCGCTTTCGCCCTCGATCCGCGCCACTGGCGCGATGACGGACCTGGGAACATGCGAGATGCTATTGGTGGTCAGCCCGGCCCAGCATCTGCGCAGCGTGGTAGCGCAAGCGCCCGCCGGCGTGCCGCTCGTGCTCTGCTCCAAAGGGATAGAGGCAGGCTCCAGCCTGCTCATGTCCGAAGTCTCGCAGCAGGCACAGCCCGGCTCGCCCATCGCCGTGCTGTCCGGCCCGACCTTCGCGCATGAAGTCGCCAAGGGGCTGCCGACCGCCATCACGCTCGCCTGCGAGGACAAGGAACTCGGCCAGCGGCTGGCCGCCCGCATCGCCCGCCCCTCCTTCCGCCCCTATCTGTCGGACGACGTGATCGGCGCGGAGATTGGCGGCGCGGTCAAGAATGTGCTCGCCATCGCCTGCGGCGTGGCCGAAGGAGCAGGGCTTGGCCTGAATGCCCGCGCGGCGCTGATTTCGCGCGGGTTCGCCGAAATGACCCGCTTCGGCCTGGCGCGCGGCGCGCGGGCAGAAACGCTGGGCGGTCTTTCGGGCCTGGGCGATCTCGTCCTGACCTGTTCTTCGACCAATTCGCGCAACTTCTCGCTGGGCAAGGGGCTGGGCGAAGGGGCGAGCGCGGCCGACCTGCTGTCCAACCGCCGCACCGTGGCGGAAGGCGCGCATACCGCGCCGGTGCTGCGCGACGCCGCGCGCGCGGCGGGGGTGGAAATGCCGGTGGTGGAGGCGGTGTGCGCTCTGCTGGCCGACGCTGCGCCGTTGGGCCAGGTCATCGACGCGCTGCTGGCCCGCCCGCTGCGGCCCGAATGAGCCGTCGCGCATTCGCTGCATAACATCTAGAATCGATACGAACCAATGACGCAGGGAGAAGAGGCGATTTCGGCGAGGGAGGCATCATTGCCCCACGGTCTGGCCCAGGATGGGCCTGCCCAGGAGCGGGATGACATCGCCGCCCTGGCCAAGGGCGGGCGGACCAATGTCTTCGGCTTCCTGCTGCGCCTCGCCGCGCGCCTGCCCTTCCTGTTCATCGCCGGTCGCTGGTACGGCGCCGATGCGCTGGGGCGCTTCGCCTATGCCGTGCTGGTGGTGGAATTCGTCGCCCAGATCGCGACGCTGGGACTGAAGCGCGGCCTTGCCGGAGCGCTCAGCCAGACCGAGCGACCTCATGCCCATGTCGTGACCGACGCCATGATCGTCACCCTGCTCGCGGCGCTGATCGGATCGGCGATCCTCGTCGCCTTCCCCCACGCGATGTTCCCCAACAGCAACGTCAACGGCCTCGACCGGCTGCTGGCGCTGGTGGTCATCGCGGTGGCAGGATCAGACGTGGCGCTGGCGGCCTGCGCCTATCGCTTCGATGTCGGCGCGACCGTGCGGGCGCGATCGATCATCGAGCCCTGGACGATCAGCATCGGCGCCTTCGCCTTCGCCTTCTATTCGACCCGCGACGGCCTGATCCTGGCCTATGCGGTGTCGATGATCGCCGCGCTGGTGGCGTCCATCATTCCGCTGGCGCGCCATTATGGCCGGCCGCGCGGCTGGCGACCCGATCGCGGCCGGCTCTGGCGGCTGGCGCGCCGCAACCTGCCGCTCGCCGCGGCGGACGGCGTCGAATGGGGATCGCGCCGGCTCGACATGGCGATCCTGGGCCTCTTCGTCAGCCCGGCGGTGATCGGCATCTATTATGTGGCGCAGCAGGTCGCGTCGCTGCCGCAGAAATTGAAGACCAGCTTCGACCCGATCCTGGGGCCGGTCATTACCCGGAACCTCGCTGAAAAGAATCTCGCGGCGATCGCCAAGCAGGTCAGCCAGGTCGGATTCTGGATCATCGCCGCCCAGGCGGGCATCGCGCTGGCGCTGGGCATTCCCGGCGAAGCGGTGATGGGCCTGGTCGGGCCGCATTTCGTCGGCGGCACCGGGGCGCTCGCCTTCCTGCTGCTGGCCGAAGTCGTCGCGGCGACGGCGGTGGTCAGCGAATCGGCGCTGGTCTATATCGCCCGCCACCGCAACCTGATGATCTCGCTCGTCATGATCGGGTTGCAGGCGGGGTTCAGCTTTGCGCTGATCCTGGCCGCGCGGGAGATGGACCTGCCGGTGATGTGGGTCGCGGCGGCGCCGGCGCTGGCGCTGTGTCTGGCGCTGGGCGTGGGCGCCTTCGTCAAGGCGCGGCTGCTTTCGCGCCTGCTGGGCGCGCCGATCAACGCCTGGCGCTGGCCGCTGATGAGCGCAGCGGGTGTCGCCTGCATTGTCGGCGCCGGCTTCGTCGCACTGCCGCCGCGCCTGGAATGGGTCGAGCTGGCGGTCGGCATCTGGGCGATCCTGGCCGCCTATGGCCTCGTCATCTGGCGCTGGGGCTTCGGGTCGGACGACCGCGCCCTGTTCCGCAAGCAGAAGGCGGACTGAGCGAAAGGCCCGCCTCTCAAGGGAGAAGCGGGCCTTCGTGCATCAGGCGAACAGCCTGTCGCGGATCACGCCCAGATCCTCTTCGGGGCGCGCGCCCCAGTGCGAGATCACTTCGGCCGCCGCGGCCGCGCCCAGCGCCAGCGCGTCGGCGACGCTGCGGCCGTCGATATGGGCGGCGAGGAAGCCCGAGGCGAACAGGTCGCCAGCGCCGGTCGTGTCGATGATCTGCGAGACCGGCGCGGCGGGCGCTTCATGGCGCACGCCACCGACGATGGCGACCGCGCCCTTTTCGCTGCGGGTCGACACCAGCACCGGCACCTTGTCGGCGAAGCGGGCCAGCGCCGCTTCGAAATCATCGACCTGCGCGAGCGACTGGATCTCGCCTTCGTTGGAGAAGAGGATGTCGATCCGGCCATTGTCGATCAGGTCGATGAAGTCGGCGCGATGCCGGTCGATCACGAAATTGTCGGACAGGGTGAAGGCGACCTTGCGGCCCGCGCCGCGCGCTGCGTCGATCGCCGCCCGCATCGCCGCGCGCGGCTGCTCGGGGTCCCACAGATAGCCTTCGAGATAGAGGATGCCGGCCGAGCGGATCATGTCGAGGTCGAGCGCCGCTTCGGGCAGGAACTGCGACGCGCCCAGAAAGGTGTTCATCGTCCGCTGCGCGTCGGGCGTCACCAGGATCAGGCAGCGCGCGGTCGGCACGTCACCGCTCATCACCGGCGTGTCGAAGCGGATGCCGAGCGCGCGCACGTCATGCGCGAACACCGCGCCCAGCTGGTCGTCGTTGACCTGGCCGATGAAGCCGCATTTCTTGCCCAGCGCGGCCAGCCCCGCCAGCGTGTTGGCGGCCGACCCGCCGCTGATTTCCTTTGCCTGGGGCATGTCGGCATAAAGGGTTTCGGCCATGGCGGCGTCGATCAGCTGCATCCCGCCCTTGGTCAGCGCATGTTCGGCCAGGAAGGCGTCGTCGCTGCGGGCGAGAACGTCGACGATGGCGTTGCCGATCGCGACGACGTCAAGAGCGGGTGCGGAAGCGGTCACGCAATATCCTTGTCTGGTGAAGCCAATAAAATTTCGCCGTCTTTATCGGGCCGGGCAGCGCCATGCAACGGCGCCGATCGACCGCGCGCCGATTGACGGGGGAGCCGGGCGGGAGGATAGCAGGGCCATGGTCCTGACCGCCGCCCTGCGCGCCTTTCCGTCCATCTTCCACGGCGCCGCGCTGCGCCTGATGGGCAAGACGCTGATCCTGACGCTGCTGCTGTTCGCCCTGCTCGCCGCCGCGCTGTGGGCCGCGCTCCATGCGCTGCGGCTGCATTTCGGCTGGGGGGTGAACGGGGCCTGGGGCGGCGCTGCGGAGGCCGGCGCGACCGCGCTGATCCTGGTCGCGGCGGGATGGCTGCTGTTCCGGGCGACGGCGATGGCGGTGATGGGCCTGTTCGCCGACGACATCATCGAGGCGGTCGAACGCGCCGATTATCCCCATGCCGACGCCCGGCCGGTCGGCTGGGCGCGCAGCCTGCGCTTCGCGCTCCGCTCGATCGGCCGCACGATCGGCTGGAACCTCGCCGCCCTGCCTGCCTATATCCTGCTGATGGTGACGGGGGTGGGGACGATCGGGCTGTTCCTGGCGCTGAACGCCTATCTGCTCGGCCGCGACATGGCCGACATGGTCGAGCCGCGTCATCCCGCCCTGCCGCCCTTGTCGCGCAGCGGCCGGTGGCTCATGGGCCTCGTTTCGGCGATATTCTTCCTGGTGCCGGTCGCCAACCTGCTTGCGCCGATCTTCAGCGCGGCTATGGCGGTCCATATGCTGCTTGGACGAAAGACCTCCGCATGAGCTTGCGCTCCGGCTTCGCCGCGCTGCTGGCGCTGCCGCTGGCCGCCTGCGGGGCGGGTACGATCGTCCCGCCCGGCGCGCCGGTCGCGCCCCCGCCCGGCCCGCCCGCCAGCGCTTTCCTGAAACAGGGGCCGCTGCTGGGATCGGACGCGCGCAGGCTGACGCAGATGTTCGGCGCGCCCCGGCTCGACATTCGCGAGACGACCGTGCGCAAGCTGCAATTCGCCAATGGCCGCTGCGTGCTGGACGCCTATCTCTACGCCCCGGCGCGGGGGAAGGAGCCGGTGGTGACGCATGTCGATGCCCGGTCGCCGTCGGGAACGGATGTCGATCCGGCCGCCTGCGCGACCGCGTTGCAGGCGAAATAGGCGCACCGACAGGGTCACGGTGGCGAAGTTCACACCGTCGCTGGTATTTTTCCCGACGCATTTCTTGGGTTTTTGGGCAAGGTCGCGCCACCCACGCGTCATCCACGCGCCGGTGACGCGCCTCTTGCGCGTCGGGTGGGTCACGATGACGCGCCTGTCGCGTGCCAGCGACGCGTCATGTGGGTCACGGCTGCGCGTCGGCGGGGTCATCATGGACGGGGGAAGACGTGCTGATCCATCGCACAGGATAGATCAGAGGAAATCCTACATTGGAAGGGGAATAGGATGGGCGAACCGGGGGCGCCATTTTCTTGTTCCGCATCTTTGGTGTTTCCGCGCGAAATTTCGATCATCCGGAAGCAGGGCCATCTGCCCAAAGCTGCGCGCGCGGCGAGGTCAGGCGAGCGGTTCCCGCGTTGGCCTTCGGCCGCCCTTCGGGTCGCTGGGGTGACGGTAATATGGGATGGCCGCGTTCGAGCGGCGTCGCACCGCGCTTGACTGTCCGCCTCTGGTCGCAAGCGGAGGACCGACCGCGCCGCCTTAGCCCGACAGCTTGCCAATCGCCCATCGCGCAGCCTCCGCAACCACCGGGTCTTCGTCTTGCACCAGCGCCTGCAACCGGCCCAGCAGCCTTGCGTCGCCGCTATTGCCTGCCGCGATGGCGGCGTTGCGGACCATGCGGTTGCGGCCGATGCGCTTGATCGGGGAGCCGGAGAAAATCTCGCGGAAGGTGGCGTCGTCCAGATCGAGCAGGTCGCCGATTGCGGGCGCGGCCAGTTCCGCCCGGCCGACGAAGGCCCGGTTGGCCGCCGCCGTATCGGCGAACTTGTTCCACGGGCAGACCGCCAGACAATCGTCGCAGCCATAGACGCGGTTGCCGATCCCGGCGCGCAGCTCCTCCGGGATCGGCCCCTTATGCTCGATGGTGAGGTAGGAGATGCAACGCCGCGCATCCACCATATAGGGCGCCGGGAAGGCATCGGTTGGGCAGGCGGCGTGACAGGCGGTGCAACTGCCGCAATGGTCGCGCTCCGGCCCGTCGGCCTCCAGCGCCAGTTCGCTATAGATCGCCCCCAGAAACAGCCAGCTGCCATGGTCGCGGCTGACGAGGTTGCTGTGCTTGCCCTGCCAGCCCAGCCCCCCGCCCTGTGCCAGCGGCTTTTCCATCACCGGCGCGGTATCCACGAAGACCTTCAACGCGCTGGGCTGCTGCTCCACCAGCCAGCGGGCGAGCGCCTTCAATGCCTTCTTGACGACGTCATGATAATCCTTGCCCTGCGCATAGACCGAAAAGCGCGCCCGGTCCGGCACGTCCGCCAGCGCCAGCGGATCGCGCCCCGGCGCATAGCTCATCCCCAGCATGATGACGCTGCGCACGTCGGGCCACAGCGCTTTGGGCGACCCGCGCTGCTGCGCGCGTTCCTCCATCCACAGCATATCGCCATGATGGCCTGCATCCAGCCACTGGCGCAGCCTTTCCCCCGCCCTGGGCGCGACATCGGCGGGCGCGATGCGGCAGGCGGCGAAGCCCAGCCGCAGCGCCTGCGCCTTCAGCCGCTGTTCCAGGGTTTCGGCCAAGGTTTCGGTTTCCACGGGCATGGGTCCAGACTATCAGGGCGGGATGATCGGCGACACTCCGGCATCGTCCTCCGCTCCAGCGGCCGCCCCGAACCCCGCCTATGCCGTCGAAGGCCATGGGCTTGTCAAGACATTCGGCAGTTTCCGCGCGGTCGACGGGGTCGACATCGCGGTGCCCGCCGGATCCATCTATGGCGTCCTCGGCCCCAATGGCGCGGGCAAGACCACGTTGCTGCGCACGCTGCTGGGCATCGTCGACCCGGACGAGGGGCATCGCCGCCTGCTGGGCGCGGAGCAGCCGCTGCGCATGGCGCGCGCGGTCGGCTACCTGCCGGAGGAACGCGGCCTCTACCCGTCGATGAAGGCGTTTGAAGCGATCGCCTTCATGGGCGCGCTGCGCGGCCTGCCACTGAAAGTGGGGCGCGAGCGGGCGAAGGCGATGCTGGAGGGCCATGGCATGGGCGCGTCGATCGACAAGCCGATCCGGCAATTGTCCAAGGGCATGGCCCAGACGGTGCAGCTGTTCGGCACCATCGTCCACCAGCCGCGCCTGATCGTGCTGGACGAGCCCTTTTCGGGCCTGGACGCGATCAACCAGGAGAAGCTGGAGGCGCTGATCCGCGAACAGGCGCGAAACGGCGTCACCATCCTCTTTTCCACCCATGTCATCGCCCATGCCGAGCGGCTGTGCGAGCGCATCGCCATCATCGCGGGCGGTCGCATCCGGTTCGAGGGCACGCCGGCGCAGGCCCGCGACCAACTGCGCGCGCAGGTGCGCCTGCGCACCCGCACGAGCGACGGCGGCTGGCGCCGCGCGCTGCCGCCCGACACCATGGCGGAGGAAGGCGCGTGGCATTTCGCCCTGCCCGACGAAGGGATCGAGCCGCTGCTGCGCGCGCTGATCGACGGGCAGGCGGGAATCGAGAGCCTGTCGATCGAGCGGCCCGGCCTGCACGACGCGTTCGTCGCCATCGCCGGCGCGGCGGCGGCGAAGCAGATGCAACAGGATGACGCGCCGGAGGAGGACGCATGAAGGAATTGTGGCGCGCCGCCTATGTCATCGCGCGGCGGGACTTCACCGCCGTCGTGCTGTCGCGCACCTTCATATTGTTCCTGCTCGGGCCGCTGCTGCCGATCCTGATCGGCTTCGCTTTCGGCGGGCTGGGCGAGAAAATCTCCAGCACCGACCTTCGCCCGATCGTCGGCGTCGCGATGGCGCCGCAGGACAGCGCGGCGCTGGCACGGGCGCACCGGCGCCTGACCGAGCGCATGGGCGAGCAGGCGCTGCCCCGGCTCCAGCGGGTGCCAACCACGCCCAGTCCCCGCGTCCAGCTCGCCCGCGCCGATTCGGAAGTGGTGGCGATCCTTTCCGGCACCATTTCCCACCCGGTGCTGACCGGCAAGGCGCAGGATCTGGACCGATTGCAGGGCGACCTCAGCCTGATTTCCAGCGCGGCCAAGGCGGAGCGGACGCTGCGCCTGGTTCAGGTCGAACGGCAGGAGGTCGCCACCAGCCTGGGCGCGCAGGCGCAGGCGCGGCTGGTGATCGGCCGCATCGCGCAGGTGGTGATGTTCTTCCTCACCATTTTGCTGGCGGGCATGATCCTGTCCAATCTGGTCGAGGAAAAAACTAACAAGATCATAGAGATACTGGCAGCCGCCGTGCCGATCGACGCGATTTTCCTGGGCAAGCTGATGGCGATGCTGGCGATGAGCTTCGTCGGCATCGCCTTCTGGGGCGGCACCGCCTTCGCCATCTTCCTGGCGCTGGGGGGCGGCGCCACCGCCCTGCCCGCGCCGGCGGTGGGCTGGCCAGTCTTCCTGGCGCTGGCGATACTCTATTTCGCCATGGCCTACACGCTGCTCGGGTCGCTGTTCCTGGGGATCGGCGCGCAGGCGGCGACGGTGCGCGAGGTGCAGACGCTCAACATGCCGATCACCATGGGGCAGATGCTGATCTTCTTCTTCGCCAGCTATGCAGTCGATCACATGGGTTCCCCGGCGGAGGTCGCGGCCTGCATCTTCCCCTTCAGCTCGCCCTTCGCGATGATCGCCCGCGCCGCGCAGGACGCGACCTTGTGGCCGCATCTCGTCGCGCTGGTCTGGCAGGCGACGTTCGTCGCGCTCATCATCCGGGTGGGCGTCCTGCTGTTCCGCCGCCATGTGATGCAGTCGGGCGGGCGCTGGTGGAAGACGCTGTTCAGGCCCGCGACAGGCTGATGCGGTTAAGGCTCGCGCCATGAACCGGCGGCATTTCCTGGGTGGCGTCGCGACCGGCGCGGCTGCGCTGGCGCTGTGGCGATTTGGTCCCGCGCAGGCGGAACCGGCCTATCCCTACCGGCTGACCGATGCCGAGTGGCGCCGGAAGCTCAGCCCCTGGGCCTATAAGGTGCTGCGGCAGGAAGCGACCGAATATCCGGGGAGCAGCCCGCTCAACAAGGAGCATCGCGCCGGCATCTTTTCCTGCGCCGGCTGCGGGCAGAGGCTGTTCAGTTCCAGGACCAAGTTCGACAGCGGCACCGGCTGGCCCAGTTTCTGGGCGGCGCTGCCCAAGGCGGTCGGCACCAGCCGCGACTTCGCGCTGGGCTATC
Organism: Sphingobium sp. TCM1; assembly: GCF_001650725.1. Lineage (GTDB taxonomy): Bacteria > Pseudomonadota > Alphaproteobacteria > Sphingomonadales > Sphingomonadaceae > Sphingobium. The sequence continues at coordinate 381,103 of NZ_LXVX01000039.1, forward strand.
CCCGCACCGAAGTGCATTGCGCGCGCTGCGGCGGGCATCTGGGCCATGTGTTCGACGACGGGCCACGGCCCACGGGCAAGCGCTATTGCATGAACGGCGTGGCGCTCGCCTTCAGTCCTTCCTGACGCGGTAGATGCGCAGCGGCGGCGTGGCGGGCAGCCGCTCCAGCCAGTCGGGGGTCTGGTTGCGCGAAAGCCGGGTGGCAAGGCTGTCGTGGCCGCTCTGCGTGTAGAGCAGAATTTCGTTCATGCGGGCGCACATCACCAGATAGTCGGCGCCCCGGCCGGCCTTCACCCCCATCACGTCGGCGCGCGCATCGTCCGGCGCGGCGAGGAAGGCATGGGTGACGGCGTTGATGCCGATGACATTGCGATGATGACCCGTGCCCACGACCGAATGGGCCGTGTGGACCAATATGTCCGGGCCGATGTCGAGCGGCGCGAACAGCAGCGATGGCGGCAGCGCGCGCAGCGGCGCCAGCGTGGCTGGTGAACGACAATTATCCTTCTTGATCGGCACGCTGGGTTCCGCCGATTCGGCAAGGGTGGCCCAGACGGAGGCCAGGCTGGCCGGGGTCAGCAACGCCAGCGCGACCGACATCAGCACGCGCAGCGGAGCGCTGCCCAGCGCCCGGATGCGATGGAACAGTGTGACCAGCAGCCAGACCGTGCCGGGCAGCGCGAAGACATGGGCGACGGTCATCGCGCGCATGACCATGGCGGACATGATCAGCGCGCCCAGCAGCAATGCCGCCATGACCAGCCATTGCGTCCGTGCCTCCGCGTCCCGCGCCATCCATGCCGCCGCCGCCGTCGCACCCAGGCCGAACAGCGAGGGCAACAGGCTGACGCCCGCGATCGACAGCGTCTGTTCCCACAGAGGCCGTCCTTCCATCACCCGCATATACCATTGTTCATAAGCCAGCGGGGTAAGCTGGTGGAAGGGACCAGCGGTCAGGCAGTCCGCGCCGAGCCATAGCAGTGCGCCGAGCGCGACCATGCCGCCGAGGGCGGGCGCCATCAGGCGCGAGACGGCATGGTCGCCGGCCGGAAAGCGGCTTCCGGCAACCACGACCAGGGCGAACAGCGCCAGCGGCCACGCATAGACGGCGGACAACCCGTCGCACTGCGACTGGACGAGCGCGGACGTTCCATGGGTGACGAGCAGCAGCAGCAGCGCGGCACCCGCGAGGGCAGCGGCATAGGCGGTCAGGCGGACGCTTTCGCGGGCGTCGATGACATGACGCAGGACGAACAGGGCGCCGAACAGGGCGGCATAGGGCAGCGACTCCGTCGAAATCTGGAGCCAGGTCGCGATCGCAAGCCCGGCGAGCAGTCCGCCCCGACCCCGCTGCGGATCGAGTGCGCCGCCCAGCGCGATCGTCGCCATCAAAATCTGCCAGCCATGATGATCGATCCGCATCGGCGTGAACTGGATCAGGATGGTCGGGGTGAGCAGCAGCAGCGCGATCACGAGCAAGGCCGGTACCGGCGTCAGCAGCAGCCGTGCGGCCCGGAACGTCGCCAGGCACAGCGCGCCGAGCGTCAGCAGTGGCACGATGGCGCAGGCGAGTATCTCGGCGAGCGGCTGCCCGACCAGCGGACGGGCAAGCAGGATGATCGCCGCGATCGGCATGTCGACCAGGCGCGACCAGTGCATCGGGCCGCCGGTGGGCGGATTGATGCGGTGCTGGCTGATGTCGAACCAGCCCTGCCCGCCGATCCAGTCCCGCACCTGTTGCAGGCGCATGGCGTCGTCGGTGTCCATGAACATCAGCTGCGCGATTTCCGCGTGGAACACGAGCAGCATCGCGACCGCGTAGACGGCCCACATGCCGACGAGCGGCAGGAGTGGTCCGGTCGATGCCGTCAATCCGCCGCTGCGGATGGGCAGGACGGGTTCAGGAGCGAGCGAAGACGACATGTTTGCGCACCAGATAGACGGTGGTGAAACTGACCAGCACGGCCATCGCCTTGGCCAGCGCGGCTGGCGTGCCGACGGCGCCGAGCGCCGAGACCGTGCCCACGGTCAGGGCCAGGCCGATCAGCCCGCTCAGGACGAAGCTGGCGCGCTGGCCATGGCTGGGCGGTCGGGCGCCGTCGCCGAAGACGAAGCGCACCGACAGCGACCAATGGACCAGCAGGCCCGTGGCATAGCCCAGAAACGCAGCCCATCCGGCCGGCATCAGCCATTGCGACAAGGCCAGGAACAGGGCGGTATCGACACACAGGGCGCCGATGCTGACGATGAGGTAGCGGGCCAGCATCAGGCGCAGGGCGAACTGGCCCAGCCGCCCCGCGATGCCGGCCGACCGGCCGACCATCGGGTCAGGCCGCCTTCAGCCGCGACGGCACGGCGCGGACGCCGGCGAGAGCCGCTTGCGCGTCCATGTCCTGCCCTTCCTCGCCCGCTTCATGATATTCGGCATCCTCATTGACCTGCCATACGTCGTGGACGCGCGATCCGGCGACGATGTTGCGCACGGTCAGCATCGCCGTCATCATCGCATGGTCTTGGTTGTTGTAGCGGTGCATGCCGTTGCGGCCGACCATGTGCAGCGTGGGATAGCGGGCCTCCAGTTCGGTCCGCATCGCCAGCACATTGGCGGCATAGGCGTCGTCATAGACCGGATAGGCCTTTTCCTGCCGCACCACCGCGCCGCCGACGACATCGTCGGGGTCGCACAGGCCGAGCGCGGCCATTTCCTTCTTGGCGAGGTCAACCAGATCGGCGTCGGACGAGGACCAGAGACCGTCGCCCTCGAAGCAGAAATATTCAAGGCCCACGCAGGCGAGCGTCGGGTCCGGCACCATTTCCGGCGACCAGCTGCGGAAATTCTGGATGCGGCCGACCAGCACCTTGGGATCGTGGATATAGATCCAGTTGTCGGGGAAGATGTCCTCGCCCTTCACCATCAGCGCCACGGTCAGGAAGTCGCGATATTTGAGGTCCATCGCCTGGCCCAGGGTCGTCGGCAGCGGATGGATGCGGCCCGCCAGCTCGCGCATCGGTGCGGAACTGATGACATGGGCGGCGTTGATGGCGATGTCGCCCTCCCGTCCCTGCGCCACGAGCCGCCAGCGGTCACTGGCCTGATCCTGCTCCAGCCGCTTGAAGCTGTGCGCCATCAGCACCTGGTTGCCACCCTCGACCACCCGGTCGCGCGCGGCTTCCCACATCATGCCGGGGCCAAGACGGGGATAGCGGAAGCTTTCCAGCAGCGTCTTGGTTTCCATGCCGTCATTGGGCTTCCTGTTGAGCCCGAGCGAGCGCTTCAGCCCGTCCTTGACCGCACCCCAGAGCGACAGCCCCTTGATCCGCTGCGCCGCCCAGTCGGCCGACATTTCGTCACACGGCATCCCCCACACCTTTTCAGTATAGGTCTTGAAGAAGATGGAGAAGAGTTTGTGGCCGAAGGCATTGACGGTCCAGTCCTGGAAGGACTTGACGTCGCGGTTCGGGAAGAGGCGGGCCTTGGCGAAGCTCGCCATGCAGAGGGTCGAGCGCCACACGCCCAGATTCCACAGCGCCTCGAACGCGCGGAGCGGATAGCTGTAGAATTTGCCCTCATAATATATGCGGCTCATCCGCGGACGCTGGATGAAGTCGTCGGGCAATATCTCGTTCCACAGGTCGACGACCTGCTGCGACTTGGAAAAGAATCGGTGGCCGCCAATATCGAATCGGAAGCCGTCAAGCTCCACCGTCCGGCTGATGCCGCCCACATAAACGGGATCCTTTTCGATCACCGTGACGCTATAGCCCTGTTTGGTCAGAAGATATGCGGCGGTCAGGCCAGCCGGGCCGGCCCCGATGATCGCAACATCCACAGTCTGGTCGATACGCGGCATGGCAACTTCTTCCCCCGGATGGTCCGTCGTGCCGCCCGGAGTGAAGGAAATCCTCTAAGGACTGGTTAATGGCCGGTAAGGACAATCCTTGGCCGGCAGCAGAAAGGGCCGCTCCACCATGGTGGAGCGGCCCCCGGCAGTCCCCTTCGTGCGGGGAACGCGTCCGCGATCGGACGGGTCGGCCCTGTCGGGCCAGGCCGAATCGCGGAGAAACGGGCGGCGATCAGTTCGCGGATCAGCCCTGGCGCTGCGCCAGTGCGTTCAGGTCGCTGCGCGCGCCCTCGATCGCGGTGCCGAAGCAGTTGCGATAATCCTCCGTCACCGGCAGGATCGAGCCGTTCACGAAGCCGCACACCTGCTTGGACGCGCGGACCAGCCGATAGTCGGCGCGGCGCAGACCGCTGGAACTGGCAAGGTTGAGGTCGGCCACGGACACGGCGATGGAGCGGGTTTCAGCGCCGGTATTGCCGTCGACGATCACATCCATGTCGTTGCTGCCGGCGCTCGCCATGCCGGGCAGCGCAAGGGCAAGCGAGGCGGCCAGAGCCACCAGCGTTTTTCTGGTCATCCAAGTCTCCTGTCGAACGAGTTTCTCTGTCTTCCGCCCCACGTCTGACGTGGAAGTAGGGTCTCGCTCTAAATAAGCGCACAGGCCGTTCTTGAAAAGAGGCCACTTGATAAAAAGTGGCGGTTTTCCGCGATTTTGCGGGTGCGAAGACGGCGCCTTCGCACCCGCGTCAAGAGTGTGGATGCCGCATGGGCCGGGATGTCGGCCGGATGCGCCAAACAGGACAAGGGCTTCAGTGGCGGAAGTGGCGCATCCCGGTGAAGACCATGGCGAGGCCGGCATCGTCGGCGGCGGCGATCACTTCATCGTCGCGGATCGAGCCGCCCGGCTGGATCACCGCCGTCGCGCCGGCCTCCACCGCCGCCAGCAGGCCGTCAGCGAAGGGGAAGAAGGCGTCGGAGGCGACCGCCGATCCGATCGTGCGCGGGGTGGACCAGCCGGCCTTTTCGGCGGCGTCCTTCGCCTTCCACGCGGCGATGCGCGCGGATTCGAGGCGGTTCATCTGGCCCGCGCCGACGCCTGCGGTGCTGCCGTCCCTGGCATAGACGATGGCGTTCGACTTCACATGCTTGGCGACGGTCCAGGCGAAGAGGCAGTCCTTCAGCTCCTGATCGGTCGGGGCGCGCTTCGTAACGACCTTGAGCGCGTCACGGTCGACCTGGCCATTGTCGCGGCTCTGGACCAGCAGGCCGCCGGCGATGCTCTTGATCTGAAGGCCGGGGCGCGCCGGATCGGGCAGGTCGCCGGTCAGCAGCAGACGGAGATTCTTCTTCTTCGCGAAGATCGCCCTGGCTTCCTCATTGGCGTCGGGCGCGGCGACGACTTCGGTGAAGATGCCGCTGATCGCTTCGGCGGTCGGGCCGTCGAGCGGGCGGTTGACGGCGATGATGCCGCCGAAGGCCGACACGCTGTCGCAGGCGAGCGCGGCCTCATAGGCCTCGATCAGCGTGTCGCCGGTGGCGACGCCGCAGGGATTGGCGTGCTTGACGATCACCACGGTCGGCGGACCGTCGCGAAACTCGCTGACCAGCTCCAGCGCGGCGTCGGCGTCGTTATAATTGTTGTAGGAGAGTTCCTTGCCCTGGATCTGCTCGGCCTGGGCGATGCCGTTGGCGGTCGGCCCGACCGGCAGGTAGAGCGCGGCCGACTGGTGAGGATTTTCGCCATAGCGCAGGGTTGCGCCGAGCTTGCTCGACACGGCGAGCGTCTCGGGGAACATGACGCCCTGATCGGCGAAGGCGAACCAGCTGGCGATCATCGAATCATAGGCGGCGGTGGCCGCATAGGCTTTCGCGGCCAGCATCCGGCGGAAGTCGTAGCTGGTGGCACCGCCCTTTTCGTCCATTTCCGCTATCAGGCGGGCATAGTCCGCCGGATCGGTGACGATCGCGACGCTTTCGTGATTCTTCGCGGCGGAGCGGACCATGGACGGGCCGCCAATGTCGATATTCTCGATGATCTCGTCGCGGTCCGCACCTTTCGCGACCGTGGCGGCGAAGGGATAGAGATTGACGACGACCAGGTCGATCGCACCGATAGCGTGCGCCTCCATCGCGGCGACATGCTCCGGGTTGTTCCGCACCGCCAGCAGGCCGCCATGGACCTTGGGATGCAGCGTCTTGACGCGACCATCCATCATTTCGGGGAAACCGGTGAGGTCGGAGATGTCCTTGACCTCCAGACCCGCGTCGCGCAGCGCCTTCGCGGTGCCGCCGGTCGACACCAGTTCGACGCCATGCCTGCCCAGCGCCTGGCCCAGTTCGATAAGGCCCGCCTTGTCGGAGACGGACAGGAGGGCGCGCTTGATGGTGACGTCGGACATGGCAAGGACTTTCTACAGGCAAGGGCGGGACGCGTTCGCGCCGCCCCTTAGTCCCGACCGGGGAAAAAATACAGCCCCGAGCGCCGTCGCGCCCGCGGGCAATGCCATTGCCGCCTTGCCCCCGCACTGGCATGGGGTGGCCATGAGACGCATCGGCCTGCTCGGCGGTTCCTTCAATCCGGCGCATGGAGGGCATCGCGCCATTTCCCTGTTCGCGCACCAGGCCCTGGGGCTGGACGAGGTCTGGTGGCTGGTGTCGCCGGGCAATCCGCTCAAGCCCGCCAAGGGCATGGCGCCGCTCCCCGCCCGCGTCGCCCGCGCGCAACGGGTCGCGCGCCGCGCGCCGATTCGCGCCACCGCGATCGAGCGTCCGTTGCGCACCCGCTACACGATCGACACGCTGCGCGCGCTGGTCCGCCGCTACCCGCGCCATCGCTTCATCTGGCTGATGGGCGCGGACAATCTGGCCCAGTTCGGCCAATGGAAGGACTGGCGCGGCATTGCGCGGCAGATGCCCATTGCCGTGGTCGCCCGTCCCGGCTATGATGACGTTGCCCGTGGCTCTGCGGCCATGAGCTGGCTGCGGCGCTTCGTCCGGCCCGCGCGCCAGAGTGCAGAATGGACGAATTGGAGAGTGCCGGCGCTCGTGCTATTGCGCTTTTGCCCTGATCCAAGATCGGCGACCCTGCTGCGGCAGGCGGACCCCCTCTGGCATCGCGAATATGAAGCAACGCGTGTGCGCGATCCGCTCACGCGCCGGTATATCGTCTAGATTGGAGTTTTTTTGACCAGACCCGCCCCTGCCAACGATACGGCGCCCAGCGCCGATTCCGTGGCCGCCCTGCACGCCCTTGTCATGCAGTCGCTCGACGACGACCAGGCGCAGGAAACCATCTCCATCCCCCTGGAAGGCAAGAGCAGCATCGCCGATCACATGGTTATCGCGAGCGGCCGCTCGTCGCGCCAGGTCGCGGCGATGGCCCAGCATCTCGCCGAGAGGATCAAGAAGGAAACGGGCCGATCCGCGCGGGTCGAGGGCCTGCCGGTCGCCGACTGGGTGCTGATCGACGCGGGCGACGTGATCGTCCATCTGTTCAAGCCGGAAGTGCGCAGCTTCTACAATCTGGAACGGATGTGGGGCTTCGTCGACACGCCGGTCGCGGGCACCGCCTGACGCGCCCTTCGACAGGCGCGCGATGAAAGGCTAGGGAGCAGCCATGCTGCTCCACATCATCGCGCGCGGAAAGATCGGGCGTTCCCCCGAAGCGGATCTGGTCGACCGTTACGTCAAGCGGCTGACCATGCCGCACAAGATCACCGAAATGCCTGACCGGGGCGGCAAATTGCCTCCCGTCGGTCCCGGCACAGTCACGGTCATGCTGGACGAGAAGGGCAAGCAGCTTGGCTCCATGGACTTTGCCCGGCGAATCGAGGGCTGGCGCGACGCGGGCACGCGGGAATGCCGCTTCCTGATCGGGGCCGCGGACGGGTTCGGCGACGCCGAGCGGGCGAGCGCGGACCTGCTGGTCGCCTTCGGCGCGATGACCTGGCCGCACATGATGGCGCGCGCGATGCTGGCCGAGCAGCTTTGGCGCGCCTGTTCGATCCTCGCAAACCACCCCTATCATCGCGAAGGGTAGAACCCGGCCGGATTTCCGCCTAGTCAGGGACGACAAGGGTCGGGACAACGGGTGAAGCGCAGCATCCTCATCGCAGGCGGACTGGCGGGCTTGTCGGCCTTCGCAGCCACGCGCCTGCCCGCCGCCGACGACAGCGCCATCATCCTGCCGGGCACCGCCGGCACGACCCTGGCGCAGGAGCAGCAGGCGCTCCGGGCCGCCCGCCGCCAGTCGGACGAGGCCCGCGACCGCTCCGCCCGCCTCGACCAGCAGGCGGCCACCGCCCGCGACGAGGCCGAGCAGGCGCGCCGCCGCGCCGCCGCCGTCGCCGCCCGCATCCAGCAGGCGGAGGCCGACATCCAGGCCGCGCAGGCCCGCATCGCCATCATCGCGCGGATGCAGCGCGCCCAGGCCGCCCGGCTCGCGACCAGGCAGGAGCCGATCGTCCGCCTGACCGCGGCGCTCCAGATGATGGCGCGCCGCCCGCTGGGACTGGCGCTGGTCCAGCCCGGATCGGTCGGCGACGCGGTCCACATGCGCGCGGTGCTGGGCCAGATCCTGCCCGTCATCCAGCAGCGCACCGCCGGCCTGCGCGCCGAACTGGAGAAGAGCCGGGCGCTCCGCGCCACGGCGCAGCAGGCCGCGGACGCCCTGACGCAGGCGCAGAGCGACCGCAGGCAGCAGCAGACCGCGCTTGCCGCGCTGGAGGCGCAGAAGCGCATCGCCGCCCGCGACTATCGCGCCAATGCGGGACTGGAAAGCGAACGCGCGCTGGCGCTGGGCGAACGCGCCCGCGACATTGTCGACCTGATGAACCGGCTGGAGGATGCGGGCGACCTGCGCGACCGGCTGGCCGCCCTGTCCGGCCCGCTGCTGCGCCCCGCCCGCCCCGACCGGGCGGGCGCCGCGCCGCCGGAACGCACCGCGTCGGCCGGCGGCCCGCCCCCCTATCGCCTGCCGGTGATCGGCCAGCTCGTCACCGGCATGGGCGAGGTCAATGACGGCGGGGTCCGATCACGCGGCCTGACGCTGGTGACGCAGCCCGGCGCGCAGGCGATCGCCCCCACAGCCGGCCGCGTCGCCTTCGCCGGTCCCTATCGCGACTATGGCCAGATCCTCATCATCGACCATGGCCAGGGCTGGACCACGCTCATCACCGGCCTGCACCGCGTCACCGCGCAGGTCGGCGACAGCGTGCGCCAAGGCGAACCCGTCGGCGTCACCGGCGCGGAACGGCCCAACATCACCGTGGAACTGCGCCGCAACGGGCGGCCGGTGGACATCGTGCCGCTGGTGGGGCTGGGTTAACCCGACGCTCATCGACGCTGCGCGATGGTCCATCGAAGCGCGCTTTTGCGTCGGGACGCGAATCGGCTTATGGTGGGTCGCAGATGCCGGAATCAAGGACAGCCATGAAATCCACCTTCCTCCAGGGCGCGATCGCGCTCGGGGCGCTTGCGCTCATTCCCGCCACCACCGCGGCGCTCGCCGATGGGGAGGCGTCGAGCTACAAGGCGCTCGATGAATTCATGGACGTGTTCCAGAAGGTCCGCAGCGACTATGTCGAGAAGGTCGACGACGAAAAGCTGATCAAGGGCGCGATCGACGGGATGCTCGCCAGCCTCGATCCGCACAGCAGCTTCCTCGACGCGCGCGACTTCCAGAATCTGCGCACCCAGACGGAGGGCAGCTATGGAGGCCTCGGCCTCTCGGTCACGCAGGAGGATGGCGCGGTCAAGGTGATCGCGCCGACGCAGGATACCCCCGCCTGGCGCGCCGGGATCAAGGCCGGCGACTATATCACCCATATCGACGGGCAGCTCATCTACGGCGGCACGCTGGACGAGGCGGTCGACAAGATGCGCGGGCAGCCGGGCACCAGCCTGAAGCTCACCATCGTGCGCGCCGGACGCGACAAGCCGATCGACCTTACGCTGACGCGGGAGATCATCCAGCTCAAGCCCGTCAAATGGGAAGTGAAGAACGGCATCGGCGTCATCAACATCGTCAGCTTCTCGGCCAATACCGGGGCGGACGTGCGCCAGGCGATCCGCAGCATCGACAAGAGCCTGGGCCACAAGCCGACCGGCTATATCCTCGACCTGCGCTCCAACCCCGGCGGGTTGCTGGACGAGGCGGTGTCGGTCAGCGACGCCTTCCTGGAGCGGGGCGAGATCGTGTCGCAGCGCGGCCGGGCCAAGGGCGATGTCGAACGCTATTATGCCAAGCCCGGCGACGATGCGAAGGGCCTGCCGGTCATCGTGCTGGTCGACGCGGGATCGGCGTCGGCGTCGGAAATCGTCGCGGGCGCCTTGCAGGACCAGCATCGCGGCCTGGTGATGGGCGAACGCAGCTTCGGCAAGGGCAGCGTCCAGACCATGCTGCCGCTCAGCAACACAACGGCGCTCAAGCTGACCACGGCCCGCTATTACACGCCATCGGGCCGCAGCGTGCAGGAAGGCGGCATCCAGCCCGACATCCGCGTGCCGCAGCTGTCCGACCCCGATTACAAGAATCGCCCCAAATTCCGGGAAAGCGACCTGCGCCGCCACCTGATCAACGAGATCAAGACCGACGACAAGGCGCTGGAGGAGGATGCGAAGGACGATCCGCGCTTCGCCATGACAGCCGAGGAGCTGAAGAAGAAGGGCGTGGAGGATTTCCAGCTCGACTATGCGCTCAAGACGATCGCGCGCCTGGCCGGCACGCCGGGCGCGACCGTCGCGGCGGCGCAGGTCGCCGCGCGCAAGCCGGGAGCGAAATAGATCGCCGGCCCAGCCTCCATGCGCGTCGATCCGATCGGGGCGCGAACGGAGGCTGGGCAGGTGCCCCAAGTTCAGCATGACGAAAGCAATCCAAGGCTTTAAGCGGGCGATATGAAGAGCCTTTCTCTCGCCCGCGCCCTCGCGCTGCTGACGCCGGTCCTGCTGCTGGGCGGCGCCTATGCTTCCCAATATATTGGCGGCCTCCATCCATGCGAAATGTGCTGGTGGCAGCGTTATCCCCATATGGCGGCGATCCCGCTGGCGCTTGTCGCCTATGCCGTGCGGGGGCGCGCCTGCATCAGCGCGCTGTTCGTGGGGCTGGCGGGCCTGGCCATCGGCATCAGCGGCGGCATCGGCCTGTTCCACGCCGGGGTCGAATATGGCTGGTGGGAAGGGCTGACCACCTGCTCCACCGCTCCCACCGGGGGCAGCGCGGCCGACCTGCTGAACCAGATCATGGCCAGCCCGATCACCCGGTGCGACGTGGCGCCCTGGAGCCTGCTGGGCATTTCGCTGGCGGGCTATAACGGCCTCTTGTCCGGCGCGGCCGCGCTCGCCATCTTGGCGTTGCTTCTGAAAGCGAGGAAGGCATGAGCGGGCAAAAGGATTTCCCCCGTCCGGGCAAGCGCCTGACCGACGCCGACCGCGCCGCGATGCTGCGCGTCGACCAGGCGGGCGAATATGGGGCGACGCGCATCTATGCGGGGCAGCTCGCCGTGATGGGCGACCGCCATCCCTATGGCCGGCTGATCGCGGGCATGGCGAGCCAGGAGGAGCGGCACCGGGAAGCCTTTGACGCGATGATCGCGCGGCGCGGCGTGCGCCCGACCGCGCTGGCACCGGTCTGGAAGGTCGCCGGCTTCGCGCTTGGCGCCGTCACCGCGGCCATGGGACCGAAGGCCGCCATGGCCTGCACCGCCGCGATCGAGACCGAGATCGACCGGCATTATGCGGAGCAGCTGGAGCAGCTGGGCCAGGCCGACGCGGAACTCTCCACCGCCATCGCGGATTTCCAGGCCGAGGAAGTCGAGCATCGCGACGCTGCCCTGGCCCATGGCGCGGAGCAGGCGCCCGCCTATCCGCTGCTGTCGGGTGCGATCCGGCTGGGCTGCCGCGCCGCGATCGCCCTGTCGAAACGAATTTGAACCCTGCATTTTGAACCCGGGCATCTGACAAGGACGGACCGATGATGAAACGCTCCATGATCGCCATGCTGGCGCTGGTCGGCACCGCCGTCCCCGCGCTGGCGCAGCAACCGACCGCGCCGACCGCCGCCACCAGCGACGGCACGGAGAAGGTCAATATCGTCATCGTCTATGGCGATGACAGCTGTCCGCCGAGCCAGGGCGGCGACATCGTCGTGTGCGCGCGCAAGGAGGAAAAGGAACGCTATCGCATCCCCGAGCCGCTGCGCGGCGATCCCAACAAGCCGAGCAACCAGGCCTGGGGCGAGCGGGTGCGGTCGATGGAATATGTCGGCCGGTCCGGCACCGAAAGCTGTTCGCCATCGGGCGCGGGCGGCGCGACCGGCTGCTTCGCGCAGCTCGCCCGCCTTGCCAAGGCGGAGCGGCAGCAGGCCGACAATGCCAGCTGGAAGGATCTGGTCGCGGCCGAGCGCGCCAAGCGCCTGTCGACCATCGATGCCGACAGCGAGGCGATCGAGGCGCGGGTGAAGGCGGAAGAAGCGGCGGAAGCCAAGGCCGGGCAGCAGACGCCGCCGCAGGACACCACTTCCCCGCCGCAAAATTGACGGACAGGGCGGTCCCGCGCCGTCCTTTTCCACAGGTCCGGGACTTGGGCAACCCGGACGCTCGCACCACAGGGGAATGAAGGACCAGCATCTATGCCAAGTTACGGCGCACTTTCCCCGAAAATCCCTACCCTGACCGGCCTTGCTCTGGCCGCCCTGATCCCGCTGTCGGCGACAGCGCAGCCCGCGCCGCCGCCGGAACGGACCATCAACCTGCTGGTCTATGGCGACGATCCCTGTCCGCAGGGCAAGGGCGACGAGATCGTCGTGTGCGCCCGGCGTCCGGAAGCGGAACGCTATCGCATCCCCAAGAAGCTGCGCGAGAAGCCTGCGCCGGTCGGGAGCCAGGGCTGGGGTAGCCAGGTAGCGACGATGGAGCAGGTGCAGCGCCAGAATCTGCCCAACAGCTGCTCGGTCAACGGCGCCAATGGCTTCACCGGCTGCACCGCCCAGATGCTGGCGCAATGGTTCGCCGAACGGCGAATGCAGCAGAGCGCCGGCGAGCCTTAAGAAAGCGGCCGCATCACCTCGAAGACGTCCTCCACACCCGGTTCGGCGGGGGCGACGGCACGCTCGGCCGCCTGGCGCGTCCACATGGTGGCATAGAGTCCGTCGGCGCGGACCAGATCGGCATGGCGGCCGCGTTCGACGATGCGGCCCTGATCCAGCACGATGATCTCGTCAGCGTCGACCACGGTTGAGAGGCGGTGCGCCACCACAAGCGTCGTGCGCTTGCGGCTGATGTCGCGCAGCACGGTCTGGATTTCGGTTTCGGTGCGGCTGTCGAGCGCGCTGGTCGCTTCGTCCAGCACCAGCACCGGCGGGTCTTTCAACAGCGTTCGCGCGATGGCGACCCGCTGCTTCTCGCCGCCCGACAATTTAAGGCCGCGCTCGCCCACCCGGGTGGCGTAGCCTTGAGGCAGGCTGAGGATGAAATCGTGGATCGACGCGGCCCGCGCCGCCGCCTCTATCTCCGTCTGGGTCGCGCCTTCGCGGCCATAGCCGATATTATAGCCGACCGTGTCGTTGAACAGCACCATGTCCTGCGGCACGATGCCGATGGCGGCGCGCAGGGAATGCTGGCCGACCCGGGCGATGTCCTGCCCGTCGATCGTCACATGGCCGCCCTGTATGTCGTAGAAGCGGAAGAGGATGCGGGCGATGGTGGACTTGCCCGCGCCGGACGGACCGACGATCGCCAGCGTCCGGCCCGCCGGAACGGTGAAGCTGACGCCATGGAGGATCTCCCGTTCCGGATCGTAGCCGAAGCGGACCTGATCGAAGCGGACCTCTCCCCCCGAAACATGGAGCGCGGGCGCGTTCGGCGCGTCGGCGACCTCGGCCGGCGTGTCGATCAGCTGGTACATCGCCTCCATGTCGATCAGCCCCTGGCGGATTGTTCGATAGACCATGCCGAGCAGGTCGAGCGGACGGAAGAGCTGGGAGAGGAGGGTGTTCACCAGCACCACGTCGCCGGTGGTGAACTGGCCCCGGCTCCAGCCCCAGACGGTATAACCCATGGCGCCGGCCATCATCAGGTTGGTGATCAGCGACTGGCCGATATTGAGCCAGGCGAGGCTGTTTTCCGACTTGATCGCGGCCTGGGCATAGCGGCGCATGGCGGTGCCGTAGCGCTTCGCCTCGCGATCCTCCGCGCCGAAATATTTGACCGTCTCGAAATTCAGCAGGCTGTCGACGGCATGGGCGACGGCGCTGGTGTCCATGTCCACCATGTCCCGGCGCAGCTGGTTGCGCCATTCGGTGACGGTGCGGGTGAACCAGATATAGGCGACGACCATGACCAGCGTGGCGACGACCAGGCCGGGACCGAATTTGACGAAGAAGATGGCGCAAACCGCGACCAGTTCGATGATGGTCGGGGCGATGTTGAACAGCAGGAAATAGAGCATCGTATCGATGCTCTTGGTGCCGCGCTCGACGATCTTGGTGACGGCGCCGGTGCGGCGGTCGAGATGGAAGCGCAGCGAGAGGCGATGGAGATGGACGAAGACATCGTCCGACAGGCGACGGCCAGCCTCCTGCCCCACATTTTCGAAGACGGCGTTGCGCAGATTGTCGAACAGCACGCTGCCGAAGCGGGCGCCCGCATAGGCGACGACCAGCGCGATGGCGAGGCCGGCCGCAGGCTCCAGCCCCGGCGCCATGCGGTCGATCGCCGCCTTGTAGGCGAAGGGCATGGCGAGGCTGACCGCCTTGGCCAGCAGCACCAGCCCCATGGCGAGGACGACGCGGCGGCGCAGCGCGGGGGCGTCCGCCGGCCAGAGATAGGGCAGGAAGCGCCGGAAGGTCGCCCAGATGGGCGGAAGGGGCGTGGCGTCGGGCGTGTCGGGCGGCATCCTGCGCCATTTAGACGCTTTGGCCCGCATATCCAATGGCGCAGGCAGGAAAGGCTATTGCCGCCCCGCCGCGCGACGACGATCAGCTTTCGACCTCCGGGCATTTTCCGGCGCGCTTTTCCTCCCGGCCGCCGCTGAACCAGCGCGTCTCGTCGGTCGCCACGCTCTCGTCGAAATAGCAGATTTCCGCAGCCCCGCTCCTGGGGTCGACCAGCGTCACCCATTGGTGCGGGCCGCAATTATGCGCCTCGCACGACCAGGAGGCGACGCGGCCGCCAACCATGGCGATGGGCGTGGAGGGGCCGCCGTCCTCCAGCACCCATTTGCGCACCGTCTCGTCCGTGACCGCGGTCTCCACCGCCCGGACCACCACCGGATCGTCATGCCAGCTATGGTCCCCGACCTTGTCGAAGGGATAATGATCGACATAGCGGGAAAATCGGTCGCCTGCCGGCACGGCGGCGGCGACATTGGCCGGCGCGGCGCCATTGTCGGCCCTGTTGGAGGCCTGCCGGTCCGCCCCTCCCCCCGAGCAGGCGGCGAGCGCAAGGGCGGCGATCAGCGGCGTCGTCAGGAGCAGGCGGCGGGGCATGGTCGATCCTCTGCAAGTCAAGGGTCGGGCAAATGGTGCGGTGTTCGCATCGAGGAGGCAAGGGCGATGGGCGGCGGAAACGGGCGGGCCAATCGTCTGGCAGGATGACTGCCCCCGTCCGAAAGGCCCTGCCCATGCGTCTTCCCTCTGTCGCCGCCCTGCTGCTCGCCATGGGCTGCCTCTCCCCCGCCATGGCACAGGATGCCGCGCCGGGCGCGGACGG
The DNA here is from genome assembly GCF_001650725.1 of Sphingobium sp. TCM1. Lineage (GTDB taxonomy): Bacteria > Pseudomonadota > Alphaproteobacteria > Sphingomonadales > Sphingomonadaceae > Sphingobium. The sequence continues at coordinate 396,650 of NZ_LXVX01000039.1, forward strand.
GCCGCTCAAGGTCGAGAATTATTACCGGGTGAAATGGGGCGGGATGGGCGAGTTCCTGCGCATCTACCGCAAGCAGCATGAGGCGTTGCTGCGCGAGATGATGCGGCAGGGCCACATCATGCAAGTGACGGTCGAGATGCCCTTCACCCATATGGGCGGCAGCACACGATGGGATGTCCGCACCACCATCGTCTATCGCCATGGCGCCGACGGCGTCGGCGCGGGCACGGCCTACAAGGCGGCGATGGCGGCGGCCAGGGCACGGCTGTTTCCCGACAAGGCCGCCTTCGACGTGGAGGAGGCAAAACGCGGTGCGGTGACCGAGGATCATTGGGACGTGGTGATCGAGCCCGCGCCGTGAAAAACGGATTGCGACACCCCTTTTCCTTTGCCTTCGGGCGCGGCATGGTGGCCGCAACGCGACGCAGGGCGGGGTAGCAGGACGGGGCGCATGTTCGGGGCTTTGTGGCACAGGATTTTCGGGCGGAAGGCGGACATCGTGGAATCGGAGGGCGTCGTGCCGCCCTATGATCCGATCGCGGCGCTGCGCGACCAGGTGCGGCGCGACGTGACCGGCGGCTTCTACGACGAGGATGCGATCCTCACCAACGCGCATGAGCTGTTCGAGGAGGAATTGCCCCGGCCGGTGCTGCGGCGGGAAGCGTCGGCAGCGTTGCGCGCGGCGCTGGCCGACCATCGCGCCGCCGAGCAGGGCTGGACCGCCCTGACCGACTGCGACCGGCTGGACGCCGCCTTCGCCGCGCTGGAGGCAGAGGGCGTGATCGCGCGCCAGAATTTCACCTGCTGCGGCACTTGCGGCGCGTCCGAAATCTGGGACGAAGTCGAGGCGGCGCAGCAGGCCGGAGAGCCGGTCGAGGGCTATGCCTTCTTCCACATGCAGGACACGGAATCGGCGGTGGAGGGCCATGGCCTCTACCTCAATTACGGCGCCTGCGTGACGGGCGAGGACGCGGCGATCGCGATCGGCCGGCGCATCGTCGACCAGCTGGAGGCGCATGGGCTGGCGACCGACTGGGACGGCAGCTGGGGCCAGCGGATCAATGTGGCGCTGGACTGGAAGAAACGGCGCGGCGTGCTGGTGCTGGAAGGCTGAACGGCGCGACCGGCGCGAAGTTCACACCGTCGTCGGGCTTTTCCGGCCCGAAGCGTCTGCTTCGCGCCCGGAACACGCTTGGAACGCGTCCCTTCCATCATGGCGCTTCATCCGGGAAAGCGCCCTGTTCCATCGCCTGCGGACGCGCCCACCAATGATCGTGGAGCATCATCGCTTCGTCCCAGTTGCGGTCGAAATCGGTGCAGGCGAGGCTGCGGCGCAGCCGGTGCGCGCTCGACGGCGACATGCCCACGGCGCGCGCGGCAGGCCGGACACGGCAGAGTTGCAGCAGCACGGCAAGGAAACGCGCCTGGCGCGGGGGCGTCCGGCGGCGCCTTGCCGGACGCTGGCGGGTGGGGTGCGAAGCGCTTGCCGACGATCCAGACAGGCGAATTTGGTGAGTTGTTCACCTGCGCCTGGCTGAACGCGCCGACCGTCTGTCTTCATAATCCGCCTCAATCATGCTCCCTGCCGCCGGCGCCCATATAGAGTTCGCTGCCCTTTTCCTTGAACAGGCGGCTCATCTCTTCCATGCCCTTGAGCGCGGCGGCCTTGCTGGCTTGCGCGACTTCCGTGCCGGTGAGGCCCGCCTCCAGGAAGCCGTCGGCGGGCTGGTTCTTTTTGGCGGCAAATTCCCGCACTTCCTGCGTGATCTTCATCGAGCAGAATTTGGGGCCACACATCGAACAGAAATGCGCGCTTTTCGCGCCTTCGGCCGGGAGCGTCTGGTCGTGATATTGTTCCGCCGTGTCGGGATCGAGTGACAGGTTGAACTGGTCGCGCCAGCGGAATTCGAAGCGGGCGCGGCTCAGCGCATCATCGCGAACCTGCGCGGCGGGATGCCCCTTGGCGAGGTCGGCGGCGTGGGCGGCGAGCTTGTAGGTGACGACGCCGACCTTGACGTCGTCGCGGTCGGGCAGGCCCAGATGCTCCTTGGGCGTGACATAGCAGAGCATCGCCGTGCCATACCAGCCGATCTGCGCGGCGCCGATGCCGGACGTGATATGGTCGTAACCCGGCGCGATGTCGGTGGTGAGCGGCCCCAATGTGTAGAAGGGCGCTTCGCCGCAGACCTGGAGCTGCTTTTCCATATTTTCCTTGATCTTGTGCATGGGCACATGGCCCGGCCCCTCGATCATCACCTGCACATCCTGTTTCCAGGCGCGGTGGGTCAGTTCGCCCAGCGTGTAGAGTTCGCTGAACTGCGCTTCGTCATTGGCGTCCGCGATCGATCCGGGGCGCAGGCCGTCGCCGAGGCTGTAGGCGATGTCATAGGCCTTCATGATCTCGGTGATCTCGTCGAAATGCTCGTAGAGGAAGCTTTCCTTGTGATGGGCGAGGCACCATTTCGCCATGATCGAGCCGCCTCGGCTGACAATGCCGGTGACGCGCTTCGCCGCCATCGGGATGTAGGCGAGGCGCACGCCCGCATGGATGGTGAAATAATCGACGCCCTGTTCCGCCTGCTCGATCAGCGTATCGCGGAAAATGTCCCAGGTCAGGTCCTCGGCGATGCCGCCGACCTTTTCGAGCGCCTGATAGATGGGGACGGTGCCGATCGGGACGGGCGAGTTGCGCAAGATCCATTCGCGCGTGTCGTGGATGTTGCGGCCGGTGCTGAGGTCCATGACGGTGTCCGCGCCCCAGCGGATCGACCAGACCAGCTTGTCGACTTCGCTCGCCACGTCGGAGGCGACCGCCGAATTGCCGATATTGGCGTTGATCTTGACCAGGAAGTTGCGGCCGATCGCCATCGGCTCGGATTCCGGGTGGTTGATGTTGGACGGGATGATGGCGCGGCCGCGCGCCACTTCGTCGCGGACGAATTCCGGGGTCACATAGTCAGGGATGGAGGCGCCCCAGCTTTCGCCGTCGCGGACATAGGAAGCGAGGCGGGCGCGGCCGAGATTTTCGCGCTCGGCCACATATTCCATTTCCGGCGTGATGATGCCCCGGCGGGCATAGTGCATCTGCGACACGTTGCCGCCGGCCTTCGCACGCAGCGGGCGCTTCACCACATTGGGGAAGGGCTGGACCCCGGCCGAGCGGTCCGGGCCTTTAAGGCCATTATCCTCCGGCTTGATCTCCCGCGCGTCATATGCCTCGACATCGCCACGCGCCATGATCCAGTCGCGGCGCAGAGCGGGGAGGCCCGCCATGATGTCGATGCGGGCGTCGGGATCGGTATAGGGACCGGACGTGTCATAGACGCGGACCGGCGGCTCGCCGCTGGAGGGTTCGAGGTCGATTTCGCGCATGGCGACGCGGAGCGGGCCGACATGAATCTTGCGCGAGCCGCGAATGGGGCCGGTGGTAACGCGCATTTCGGCGCGGCCCGCGGCGCTTCCAGCCGAAGCCCGCTCAATCAAGGAATCAACGTCTGCCATCATAACTCTCCTTCGGGCGGAAAGAGAGTGCGGGCGGTGTCAAGGCGCGCTCCCTCCCTACGCCGGTGTCAACCGGATCAGGTTCAGCGGGTCGCAGCCACATCAGCCGCCTCTCAACCGTCTGTGGACGGTCCCCCGGGGATGCTGGACAGGATAGGGGCGAAACGGCACAAGGTCCAGCATCTATGTCGGATCATCCCCGCCCCGATCTTTCGCGACCCGATCTGTCCACCAGGGCCGGGCGCAAGGCGCTGCGGCACGAGATGCGGATGGTGGCGGTGCGGCCGCGGCGCTGGGGATTGTGGCTGCTGACGGCGGGCTTCCTGGCGCTGATGGCGCCCTCGGCCTTCGGTGTCCACGCGATCTTCGGATGGTCGCCCAGCCTGATCGGGATCGTCCTGATGCTGGCGGCGTTACCCTTGCTGGCGGCGGGCGCGCTGCTGCGGCGCCGTTACCGGCGGGGTCGGATGATGGGCGGGGGGACCGGACGGACATGAAGAAAAGGATTTTGAGCTTGGTTTCCGCTGCCCTGCTGACCGGCGCCGGTGCGCCGCCCTCCCCGCCCTCCGATGCCGCCGACGATCCGTTCGTATGGCTGGAGGACTGGACCGGCCCGCGCGCGATGCAGTGGGTGGAGGCGGAGAACAAGGCGACGGTCGCCGCCTTCCGGAATGATCCGCGCTATGCCGGTTATTACAGCGATGCCCTGGCCATCGCGTCGGCCAAGGACCGGATCGCCATGCCGATGCTGGTCCATGGCCGCATCTATAATTTCTGGCGCGACGCCGATCATCCGCAGGGCATCTGGCGCTACACGAGCGAAGCCGATTATGCGACCGACGCGCCGCGCTGGACGACGGTGCTGGACCTGGACGCGCTGTCGAAGGCGGAAGGCAGGAAATGGGTGTGGAAGGGCGCGACCATCCTCGATCCCGAGGAGCGGCTGGTGCTCGTCAACCTGTCCGATGGCGGCGAGGATGCCGTCACGCTGCGCGAGTTCGACCTGGAGACGGGCCAGTTCGTCAAGGGCGGGTTCGATATTCCCACCTCCAAGCAGAATGTGGACTGGCTGGACCAGGACACGCTCCTGATCGCGCGCGACTGGGGCGAAGGGTCCATGACCAAGTCGGGCTATCCCTTCGTCATGAAGACATTGAAGCGCGGCGCGGCGCTGTCGGCGGCGGAGGAGGTGTATCGCGGCGAGGCCAGCGATCAGGTCGGCACCTATCCGATCATCCTGACCGACGGATCGGGCAACCGGGCGGCCTTCCTCTATCGCGGCGTCACCTTCTTCGGCAACGAGACCTATCTGGTGACGGATGGCGGCGTGAAGAGGCTGCCGCTGCCGACCAAGAGCAATGTGCAGGGCATGGTCGATGGGCAGGTGCTGATCCAGACGAGCGAAGCGTGGACGAGCGGTGGTATGACCGTGCCTGCGGGCGCTCTGGCCGCCGTGCCGCTCAAGGCGCTGCAGTCGGGCGAGGTGCTGAAGCCGCACATCCTGTTCGCGCCCGATGCGCGCCAGTCGATCGACGGCGTGACGGCGACGAAGGGCCATGTGATCCTGGCGATCAACGACAATGTGCGCGGGCGGGTGCAGGTGCTGACACCCAAGAAGGTAGATGGGGGCGCGGCGGGCTGGACCAGCAGGCCGGTGGCGCTGCCCGACAATGCCACCATCTCCATCGCGAGCGCGACCGACAAGAGCGACACGGCCTATCTGTCGGTCGCCGGTTTCCTGGCGCCGACGACCCTCTGGGCGATGGATGCGGCCGATCCCAAGCCTGTTCAGGTGAAAGCGATGCCGGCGCGCTTCGATGCGACGGGCCTTGTGGTCGAGCAGTATGAGGCGACGTCGACCGACGGCACGAAAATCCCCTATTTCATCGTCCACCGGAAGGACATGAAGAAGGATGGGTCCACGCCGACGATCATGACCGCCTATGGCGGCTTCGAGGTGCCGATGACGCCCAGCTACGCCGCGATCACCGGCAAGCTGTGGCTGGAGCGGGGCAACAGCTTCGTGCTCGCCAATATCCGGGGCGGCGGCGAGTTCGGCCCGGCCTGGCATGAGGCGGGGCTGAAAACCAAGCGCCAGATCATCTATGATGATTTCGCGGCGGTGGCGCAGGATATTTTCGCGCGGAAACTGTCCAGCCCCAGGAAATTCGGCATTTATGGCGGGTCCAATGGCGGGCTGTTGATGGGGGTCGCGTTCAACCAGCATCCCGAGCTGTGGAACGGGGTGGTGATCCAGGTGCCGTTGCTCGACATGATCCGGTACGAGCAGATCGCGGCCGGGGCATCCTGGGTCGATGAATATGGCAGCGTGTCGGTGCCGGAGGAAAAGGCGTTTCTGGAGACGATTTCGCCCTATGCCAATATCCGCAAGGGGGTGAAATATCCCACCCCCTATATCTGGACGACGACCAAGGACGACCGCGTCGGGCCGCAACATGCCCGCAAGTTCGCCGCGCGGCTGAAGGACTATGGCATCCCCTATCATTTCTACGAGGACACGGCCGGCGGCCATGCAGGCGACGCCGACATCGAGCAGGGCGCGCGGTTGCAGGCGATGCAGATGGTCTATTTCAGCCAGAGGCTGGAGGAGCAATGAGCCCTACGGCCTGACGGAAAGGGCACGCCGAGGTAGTTCGGCCCCCTCCACCGCCTTCGGCAGTCCCCCTTCCCTTCGAGGGGGGGATCATGTCGGAGAGGAATCTTCTGCCCCGCACGCCGATTGCTGTTGCATTGCAGCAAGGGGTGGCGTTTGATCGGCATATGCTCAAGGCCGCGCTGCACCACCTCACCGCCTACCGCTACAGCCGTCCGATCCGGCTCGGCCCGCAGGTCATCCGCCTCCGTCCCGCGCCGCACAGCCGGACCAAGGTGCCCAATTATGCGCTGAAGATCGAACCGGCGGGCCATTTCCTCAACTGGCAGCAGGACCCGCACGGCAACTGGCTGGCGCGGATCGTCTTTCCCGAGCCGGTCGATCATTTCTCCATCCAGGTCGACCTGCTCGCCGACCTCGACATCATCAATCCCTTCGACTTCTTCGTCGAGCCTTATGCGGAGGACTATCCCTTCGCCTATGACGAGCAGCTCCGGACCGACCTGGCCGCCTATTTCGACCTGGAGGATCAGGGGCCGCTGTTCGACGCGCTGGTGGCCGAATATGACGGGCGCACCAGCCGCACCGTCGATTTCCTGGTGGAGGTGAACCGGCGGCTGCAACAGCGGGTCGGCTATGTCATCCGCATGGAAGCGGGCGTGCAAAGCCCGGAGGAGACGCTGGACATCGGCACGGGGTCGTGCCGCGATTCGGCCTGGCTGCTGGTGCAGCTGCTCCGCCGGCTGGGCTTCGCCGCGCGGTTCGTGTCGGGCTATTCCATCCAGCTGGTCGCGGACGTCGAGCCGCTGGACGGTCCCAAGGGCGTGACGCAGGACGTGGTGGACCTCCATGCCTGGGCCGAGGCCTATGTGCCGGGCGCGGGCTGGGTGGCGCTGGACGCGACCAGCGGCATGTTCGCGGGCGAGGGCCATATCCCGCTCTGCGCCACGCCCCATTATCGCTCCGCCGCGCCGATCAGCGGCATGGCCGAGCCGGCCGAGGTCGACTTCAATTTCGCCATGAGCGTGTCGCGCATCGCCGAGGCGGTGCGGATCACCAAGCCCTTCACCGACGCCCGCTGGGACGCGGTGATGGCGCTGGGCGCGCAGGTGGACGCCGATTTGGAGCGCCAGGACGTGCGCCTGACCACCGGGGGCGAGCCGACCTTCGTCGCGGAGGATGGCGGCGATGCGGGTGAATGGAATGGCGATGCGGTGGGGCCGACCAAGGCGGCCTTCGCCGACCGGCTGATCCGCAAGCTGCGTGACGACTTCGCGCCGGGCGGCCTGCTGCACCATGGGCAGGGCAAATGGTATCCGGGCGAAAGCCTGCCGCGCTGGGCCTATGCGGTCTATTGGCGCAAGGATGGCGTGCCGCTGTGGCGCGACGCGGCGCTGATCGCCAATGACGAGCCGCCGGAAGGGGCGCGCGCGGTGAGCGCGGCGGATGCGCAGGCTTTCCTCGCCGCCCTTGCCGGCAATATGGGCTTTTCCGCCGACTATACCCACGCCGTCTATGAAGACCCGGCGGTGTGGGCGGTCAAGGAAGCGGAACTGCCGATCAACACCAGCCCGGAAGCGCCCGAGATCAGCGATCCCGAGGCGCGGGCGCGGATGGTCAAGGCGTTCGAGCGCGGGCTGGACCAGCCGGTGGGCTATGTGCTGCCGGTGCAGCGCTGGCAGAGCCAGGTCGCCACGCCGCGCTGGCAGAGCGAGATCTGGCAGCTGCGCCGGGGCAGGCTGTTCGCGGTGCCGGGGGATTCGGCGCTGGGGTACCGCCTGCCGCTGGGGTCGCTGCCCTATGTGCCGCCGTCCGACTATCCCTATATCCATCCGCGCGACACCAGCGAGCCGCGCGGGCCATTGCCCGACTATCGCGCGCAGGTGACCGAGCCGGCGACGCGCGAGGAGGTCCAGGCGCAGGCCATGGCCCAGGCGGTGCAGCGGGTCGGTGATGTCGAGGGCGGCGCCGCGCGGCAGGAGCGGGTCGAGCAGGTGCTGATCGAGGGCGCGGTGCGTACCGCCATCACGGTCGAGCCGCGCGGCCATTATCTGTCGGTCTTCCTGCCGCCGGTCGAGGCGCTGGAAGATTATCTGGAGCTGATCGCGCAGGTCGAGGCGGTGGCCGAGACGACCCGTATCCCGGTGCGGATCGAAGGCTATGCCCCGCCCCCCGACCCGCGCCTGAATGTGCTCAAGGCCACGCCCGATCCCGGCGTGATCGAGGTCAACGTCCATCCCGCCGGCAGCTGGAACGAGACGGTCGATATTACCGAGCGCCTCTATGCCGCCGCGCGCGAATGCCAGCTGACCGCCGACAAGTTCATGGTCGACGGCCGGTCGGTCGGGACCGGCGGGGGCAATCATATCGTTCTGGGCGGGCCGAGCCTGGATGATTCGCCCTTCATCCGGCGGCCCGACCTGCTCAAGAGCTTCGTCCTCTACTGGCAACGGCATCCCTCGCTCTCCTACCTGTTCTCAGGCCTGTGCATCGGGCCGACGAGCCAGGCGCCACGCATCGACGAGGCGCGGCATGACGGCCTGTACGAGCTGGAGATCGCGCTGGCGCAGGTGCCCGATCCGATGAAGGAGGGCGTGGACCGGCTGCCGCCGCCCTGGCTGGTCGACCGGCTGCTGCGCAACCTGCTGGTCGACGTGACCGGCAACACCCACCGTACCGAAATCTGCATCGACAAGATGTTCTCCCCCGACGGGCCGACCGGGCGGCTGGGGCTGCTGGAGTTTCGCGGCTTCGAAATGCCGCCCGAGGCGCGGATGAGCCTGGCCCAGCAATTGCTGATCCGCGCGCTCACCGCCTGGTTCTGGCGCCAGCCGCAACAGGGCGGGCTGGTGCGCTGGGGCACGGCGCTGCACGACCGGTTCATGCTGCCCCATTTCGTCTGGGCCGATTTCCTGGAAGTGCTGGGCGACCTGAAAGGGGCGGGCTATGCGTTCGATCCCAACTGGTTCGAGGCGCAGCGCCAGTTCCGCTTCCCCATTCATGGCACGGTGGATGCGGGCGGCGTGGGGCTGGAGATCACCCATGCGCTGGAACCCTGGAACGTGCTGGGCGAGACCGGCGCGATCGGCGGCACGGTGCGCTATGTCGACAGTTCGACCGAGCGGTTGCAGGTGCGCGCGACGGGGCTGGTCGCGGGGCGGCATATCGTCGCCTGCAACGGCCGGCAGGTGCCGATGTCGGCCACGGCGGTGCCGGGCGAAGGCGTGGGCGGCGTCCGTTACAAGGCGTGGGCGCCGGCCAATTGCCTGCACCCCAACCTGCCGGTCAATGCGCCGCTGACGTTCGACATACTAGACAGCTGGAGCGGCCGTTCGCTGGGCGGCTGCGTCTATCATGTCGCGCATCCGGGCGGGCGCAACTACGACACGCTGCCGGTCAACGGATATGAGGCGGAATCGCGGCGCAAGGCGCGGTTCCAGGATCATGGCCATACGCCGGGGCCGGTCGAGATGCCGGCCGCCGAAACGCCCGGCGAATTTCCGATGACGCTCGATTTGCGGTTCCGGCATCCGGGCGGCTAAGGGTGATCCGGTGGATACCGAAACCCGACTAGACTGGGCCGACGCCTATCTGGCCGCCGCGCCGACCGGCGACCTGTTCGCGGGCGCATCGCCGGAGATGGCGGCGCATTGGCGCGCCATGCTGGCGCGGCTTTCGACCCAGGCGAAGGGCGATCCCGCGACGCTGGCCGACCATGTCGCGCGGCAGGCGCTGGACCTGGGCCTCGCCTTTCGCCTGACCGGCGACGAGCAGGAACGCGACTGGCCGCTCGGCCCGGTGCCGCTGCTGATCGGCGCCAGGGAATGGGCGCATATCGAAAGCGGCCTGACCCAGCGCGCGCAGCTGCTGGAACGGGTGATCGCCGACATCTATTCCACCCAGTCGCTGGTGCGCGAGGGCAAGCTGCCGGCCAGCATCGTCACCGGCAGCCCCCATTATTGGCGGGTGATGACCGGCACGCCGCCGCCGCGCGGCCATCATCTCCATTTCTACGCTGCCGACATCGGGCGCGGTCCCAATGGCGAATGGCGGGTGCTGGCCGACCGGGTACGCACGCCCGTCGGCGTCGGCTATGCGCTGGAAAACCGGCTGGCGCTCTCGCGCGCCACCGGCGACCTGCTCGGTGCGATGAACACGCGGCGGCTGGCCCCCTTCTTTTCCGAACTGCGGCGGGGGCTGGCGGCCGACTGCGCGCGGTCCGACCCGCGCATCGGGCTGCTGACGCCGGGACGCTTCAACCAGAGCTATGCCGAACAGGCGCATCTGGCCCGCTATCTGGGCCTGATGCTGGTCGAGGGCGACGACCTGATCGTGTCGGACGGGCGGCTGTTCGTGCGGACGATCCAGGGTCTGAAGCGGGTCGATGGCCTGTGGCGCTGGATGGACAGCCGCTTCCTCGATCCGCTGGCGTTCGACAACAAGTCGCGGATCGGCGTGGCCGACCTGTATGACGCCTGCGCGCGCGGCGGGCTGATGGTCAGCAACTGGCCGGGCGCGGGGGTGATCGAATCGCGCGCCTTCGCCGCTTTCCTGCCGCAGCTGGCGAAGGCCGTGCTGGGGGCGGAGCTGATCCTGCCCAATATCGCCACCTGGTGGTGCGGCCAGAAGCGCGAGCGCGACCATGTGCGCGCACGGCTCGACACGCTGGTGGTCGGGTCCGCCTTCGACCAGGATGTCGCCGGACTGCCGGGCAAGCATTTCATTCCCGGCGCGTCGCTGGACGCGGCGCAGCGCGCGGCGCTGCTGGAGGCGATGGCGCGGCGGCCGATGGACTATGTCGGTCAGGAGCTGGTGAAATTGTCCACCACGCCGGCGGTGATCGACGGGCGGCTGGCGCCCCTGCCCTTCACGCTGCGCATCTTCGTGGCGCGCGACGGCGCGGGCCAGTGGCGGGTGATGCCCGGCGCCTTCGCGCGGCTGGCGGGCCATGGCGACATTCGCGCCGCTCTGATGGGCCAGGGCGACATGTCGGCGGACATGTGCGTGATCGACAGCAAGCCGGCCCCGCCCGACAGCCTGCTGGGCGGCGGCACACCCGCGATCCGGCGGATCGGCGGCATGTTGCCAGCGAAGGCGGCGGACAATCTCTTCTGGCTGGGCCGCTATATCGAGCGGGCGGAAATGACGCTGCGCCTGATCCGCGCCATCGCCGGCGGGTCGATCGAGGCGGACCTTGGCCCCTCGCTGGCCAGCCCCACCATGGCCCGGCTGGTGGCGCAGCTGGCGCTGTGGGGCGCGGTGCCGGGCAGTGCCGGATCGGTCGGCACGGCGGTCGGCCCGCTGTGCGCCACGGCGCTGGGCGACGCGCGGCAACCGGGAAGCGTGCGTGCGCTGATGGGCGTGGTCGCCAATATCGGCGAGGGACTGCGCGACCGGCTGGCGAGCGATTTCTGGCGGCTGGTGCGCCTGCCCCTCCCCGCCTTCGACGGGGCGGTCACGGAGACGTTGCTCGATGCATCGTCGCGGATGATCGAGCGGATTTCGGCGCTGGCGGGGCTGGCGGCGGAGAATATGGGGCGCACCGACGGCTGGCGCTTCCACGACATGGGCCGGCGGATGGAGCGGGCGATCAATGGCTGTCGCCTGATCGGCCTGTTCGGCAACGACCAGGCGTCGGACGACGACCTGACCGTGCTGCTCGACCTGATGGACAGCCAGATCAGCTATCGCACCCGCTATCTGACCGGGCCGGCGCTGGCCCCGGTGCGCGACCTGCTGGCGCTTGAGCCGGTCAACCCCCGCGCCATCGCCTGGCAGGCGCTGCGGCTGGCCGAGCATGTCGCCGCCCTGCCGACGCTGCGCGCCGACGGGATGCCGGAAGAGCCGCGACGGCTGGCCGATGCGCTGGTGGCGCGGCTGGCGCCGCTGACCGGCGACATGCTGACGCAAGCCGACATCGCCGACGCCGAAAGCCGGCTGCTGGGCCTGTCCGATGCGATCGGCCAGCGCTATTTCCTTCAGGTTCGCAAGACCGAGAGCGCGGACATTCTCGCATGATCTACCATGTCCGGCACCGGACCATTATCCATTATGCCGCCCCGGTGCGGCTGGCCCGTTTCAACCTGCGGCTGAAGCCCGCGCCCTGGCCGGGGCAATGGACGTCGGACTATGCGCTGGAGGTCGATCCCGCGCCGACCATGGTCGAATCGCGGCCCGGCGGCTGGCCCGTGCATGTCGCGCGACTGGTGATCGAAAGCCCGATCCGCCAGCTGGCGATCGAAAGCCGCTTCCGCGCCGGGGTGCAGGGCGGCGCGATCGAGCCGCAGGCGGATGATCCGACGATCGGCGCGGTGGCGCAGGCGGCGCTGGCGGACCGCGACATGGGGCCGGCCGCGCCGGCCCATTATCTCTACGCTTCGGCGCGCACCCCGCTGCTGGCGCAGGTCGGGGCATGGTCCGGCGCGGAGCTGGCGCCCGACCGGCCGGTAATCGCCGCCGGGCTGGACCTGGCGCGGCGCATCCGGGCGGAGTTCGCCTATCAGCCCGGCGTCACCGACGCGGGCACCCCGGTCGCCGACGCCTTCGCCGCGCGCCATGGCGTGTGCCAGGATTTCGCCCATATGATGGTGGTCGCGCTCCGGCTGGCGGGGCTGCCCGCCGCCTATGTCAGCGGCTATCTGCGCACCCTGCCGCCGCCGGGGATGCCCAGGCTGGTGGGGGCGGACGCCATGCATGCCTGGGTGATGCTGTGGTGCGGGCCGACGCGCGGGTGGATCGGCTTCGATCCGACCAATGGCTGCATCACCGGCGACGGGCATCTGTTCGTGGCGATGGGGCGCGATTATGCCGATGTAGCGCCCATGGATGGCCTGTTCGTCGGGGGGGCGGGGCAGAGCCTGTCGGTGATGGTCGATGTCGCGCCGGAAGAGGAGAATGTCGCCTGATCGCCGCGGTCATCCCAGCACAGGCCGGGATCCATCTCCCCAACGCCGCGCTGGACGCAAGGTCAGGAGATGGGTTCCCGCCTGCGCGGGAATGACAAAATAGGGTGGATAGCGGAAAGTCGGGTTCTGAGGTGCCAACCCGCTATTGCCGACATTGCATATCGAGGGCATTTTTCGGATAGCTCGAACTATGAAGCTTCCTAAGAATGTCCGCCGCCGCGAAGGCGATCTCCTTACAATCGATCTGGACGATGGCCGACGTTCCTATGCTCAGGTCGCGGCTGAACCACTCATCATATTCTTCGAAGGTTGTTTTGCGAACAATCTGACACCCGAGGAGATTGGCGGTCTACCGACCCTGTTCCGCCTGTGGGTAGCAAACCATGCGATTACGCGGGGGCGTTGGTCGGTAGTCGGGCGAGCAGCACTTGCGCCGGAGAACCAAGAGGAACCCTTCTTCTATAAGCAGGATGCGATCACGGGCCGTTTGGCGCTCTATCATTCCTCCTTCGCAAATACGAACTGGGAACGAGCCGCGAGCCTTGCGGAATGTGAAGCCCTAGAATGCGCCGCTGTGTGGGAGCCGGAACACATCGAAGATCGGCTGCGGAACCATTACGACGGAAGGACAAGCAAGTGGACCGAAAGTCTTCAGATTAACGTTGCGGCGATACCTTAAAAGCGTCCGCTTTGCGGACCGGGGTTCAGCGAGGCGAAAGGCAACAAATGGTCGCTTCCAGTCAGTCCACCCGCTCGAACAGCAGCGGCATCCCGGTCCTTGGGCGGATGGTGAGGCGGCTGATGGGTTCGGGCTTGAAGCCCGTGGGAACGGTGAGGCGGTAGCGGCGGACGACCGAGGCGATGACGGTCATCACCTCCTGCTGCGCGAAGCCCGCGCCGACGCAGACGCGAGGGCCGCGGCCGAAGGGGAACCAGGCCTGCTTCGCCATGTCGGCATTGGCGGGATCGTCGAACCGGTCGGGATCGAAGCTGTGGGGACAGGCCCAGTTGTCCTTGTTGCGCTGGGTCAGCCAGGGGGCGACCACCAGCATCGCGCCGGTCTCCAGCTGCTTGTCGCGCATCGGCATGGGGCAGGTGACTTCGCGCGGGAAGAAGGAGACGGGCGGATAAAGGCGCAGCGTTTCCTTGAAGATGTTGCGGACCTGGCCCATGTCCTTGAGCATCGCGCCGGTCAGCGGGGCGTCACCCGCCACCCCCGCCACCTCGGCGCGGACGCGGTCCTGGATATGGGCGCATTCGGCCAGCATGTAGAGCGCCCAGGTCATGGTACTGGCCGATGTCTCATGGCCGGCAAGGAAGATGGTCGACACCTGCTCCATCACCTGTTCGCAAGTGAAATGGACGCCGGTTTCGGGATGCTTTACCTCGATCAGTGACTGGAGGATGTCGCGCTGCTGCGTCTCTCCGCGCGCGTGGAAGGCTTCGTAGCGGGCCTCGACGATCGGGCGGAACACGTCATGGATGGCGCGGGCGGGCTTTTTCGACCGTCGCTCGAACCAGCCCGCGGGGATGCCGTAGAGACGCAGCATCGAGGCGCTGTGGGCGAGCCGCTGGAACTGGCCGAAGGCGGTGTGGATGATGTTGGAACGATCGGCATCCAGCGTCTGCGAAAAGAGCGTGCGGAAGATGATGTCGGCGGCGACATGGGTCATCATCGGGTCGATGTCGACCGGCGCGTTGCGGTCCGCCGCGTCGATCCGGGCGAGCAGATCGTCGGCCGCCGCGACCATCAGCGGCATCGACCGGCCGAGCGCGGTATGGGCGAAGGCCGGGTTCACCATCGCGCGCTGGCTTTCCCAATCCGCGCCATTGGCGGAAAAGACCGAATTGCCGATCAGCGGGTCGAGATTGCGGACCAGTTCGCTATGCTTGGGGAAAGCGGTGCCGCCGCGCAGTATCTGGTCCACGAGGGTCAGTTCGTTGGCGATATACATGGTCCGGCTGGGCAGGCGGATCTCCCCCATCTTCATCGTATAGCTCTTGTCGAAGAGCACATGAATCCAGCTGTGCCAGCCGCGCAGGAAGCGCTTGACGAGGCCGCGCTTGCTGCGCGGCGGCCGGGGATAGGGCGGCGTGAAGAGATTGGTCACGGGATCATCCTGAAGGCGGCGACGGCGTCGTCGACGGTGCGGCGGCCTGCGGTCAGGCTGATGAAGTCGAGCGGGGAGAGGCGGTCGCCCACGCGCAGATAGTCGAAATGCGCCTCATATTTGTTGGACCAGCCGCCATGATAATTTTCCGGCCTGTAGAAGAGATGGAAGCGCGGCGATAGCATGTCGACGCGGGCGGCATGGCGATCCGCGACAAGCCGGAACGGATTGACGTTGTAATAGGCGGCGCCGTCGGGCGGCGAGCTGATGTCGACATAGCGGAAATGCCGGTCCGCGAGCGCGCGCAGATCGTCATGATACCAGGCGGCGTCGCGACGCAGGCCGATGACCGGCACCACCTGCCCCAGGCCGAGCAGCACGACATGGTCGGGCAGGCTCCCGCCGCGCAGCGCGAGCAGGCGGCGCAGCAGGCGCATTCCCAGGATCGTGCCGGCGCTGTGGGTGACGATCTGCACCTCGTCCCAGTCGCCGTCCAGTTGCTCCGCGATGCGGGCGGCGAAGCGGTCTAGCCTGTCGTCCAGCGCCTCGCCCGGCCCCTCCGCCGCCAGCGCGCCATGATAGGTCATGAACCGCAGCAGCCAGGGCACGACCAGCTTGGCGAGGATGCGACCCGACAGCAGCGCGCTGACGACGATGCCGGCCAGCGCGCCGACCCAGAAGGGCAGCAGCAACGAGAGGAGGAGCGCCGGAACCAGCGCCAGCAGCAGCGGGATCAGCACCGCCAGGATCGGCGGATAGAGGATGGTGATGACCGGTCCCTTGCGCAGGCGGCGCATCCGGCGGAAATCCATGTGGCGGGCGTGCCCCGCATAGGCGCGCGCGGCGCGCCAGGCGAGGCTCAGCGGATTGCGGATCCAGACCTTGCCGATCAGATCCTCCCAGCGGAGATATTCATAGTCGGTCTCCACCCCGGCGGCCGGGCTTTCGACCCGCCAGAGGGCGGAGACGGCCGCGCCCGCCGGTCCGGCCTGCCGGCCGCTGACCATGATCGCATCCCCGGTCAGCGCGGCATGGCGCGCCGCCTGCTCGCGATAGAGCTGGTGGTAGAAGCGCACGCCGCGTGGGTCGAAACCGCCGAGATAGAAGACTTTACGCTTGAACTTTTCCAACAGCATCGCCCTAATCGCGCGCATGACCACGCCCGAACGCGATTACTGCTATTTCATCGACCACCGCAAATACAACCGCAATGTCGGTTGCCGGAAGCATGACAATATGTACGGCATCAATGGCGGCGGCAGCGAGCGCGACCGATGGCGCGCGGACATGGCCTTTTATCGCCACATGAAGGCCAATGGCGATCCGATGGCCCTGCCCTCGCTGCTCGCCTGCCTGGCGTTCGGCTGGTTCTGCTGGAATTATCACCCCGGCAAGGGGCTGTGGCGCGGACAATTGTTGCGCCGCTTCGCCAAAGCGCCCAAGTGAGCGGCATGAGCGATCCCGTCCCGCAAAAATATGTGACCGTCGGCCCGATCCGCATCGGCAACGACCTGCCCTTCGTCCTGATTTCCGGCCCCTGCCAGATCGAGAGCCGCGACCATGCGCTGTTCATGGCCGACGCGCTGGCGACGGCGGCAGGCAAGGCGGGCGTGCCCTTCATCTTCAAGAGCAGCTTCGACAAGGCGAACCGCACGTCGGTGTCGGGCCGGCGCGGCGTGGGGATCGACGCGGGGCTGGCGATCCTTGCCGACGTGAAGGCGGCGCTGGGCTGTCCGGTGCTGACCGACATTCACGGGCCGGAGCAGGTGGAGGCGGCGGCTCAGGCGGTGGACATTCTCCAGATCCCCGCCTTCCTCTGCCGCCAGACCGACCTGCTGATCGCGGCCGGACGGACCGGCGCGGTCATCAACGTCAAGAAGGGGCAGTTCCTGGCCCCCTGGGACATGGCGGCGGTGGCGCAGAAGGTCGCCTCCACCGGCAATGAGCGCATCCTGTTGACCGAGCGGGGCGCGAGTTTCGGCTACAATACATTGGTCAGCGACATGCGGGCGCTGCCGACCATGGCGCAGACCGGCTACCCCGTCGTCTTCGACGCCACCCATTCGGTGCAGCAGCCCGGCGGCCTCGGCTCGGCTTCGGGCGGGCAGCGCGAGTTCGCGCCGCTGCTGGCGCGCAGCGCGGTGGCGGCGGGGGTCGCGGCGATCTTCGCCGAGGCGCATGACGACCCGGACAATGCGCCGTCGGACGGGCCGGTGATGCTGCCGCTGGCGTGGGTCGGGCCGATGCTGGCGACGCTGAAGGCGATCGACGGGGTGGTGAAGGGGTAAGCCCCCTCACCGCAATCTCCGAGCGCTTTACGGCCGCGTCTGCCCCGTGCCGCGGACGATCCACTTGTAGGTGGTGAGCCCTTCGAGCGCTACCGGGCCGCGCGCGTGGAGGCGGCCGGTGGAGATGCCGATTTCCGCGCCCAGCCCGAACTCGCCGCCGTCGGCGAACTGGGTGGAGGCGTTCCACATCACGATCGCGCTGTCGACGGCGCCCAGGAAATGGTCCGCGACCGCCGGATCCTCGGTGATGATCGCGTCGGTATGATGGCTGGCATGGGCGGCGATATGGGCGATCGCCTCCTCCACGCCATCCACGATACGGATCGACACGATGGCGTCGAGATATTCCGTGTCCCAATCCTCGTCGGAAGCCGGCTTCACGCGAGCGTCCATCGCCTGCACGGCTTCGTCGCCGCGCACTTCGCACCTGGCGTCGAGCAGAGCCTGCACCAGCGCGGGGGCCGAACCATAAGCGCGGTCGATCAGGACCGTCTCGGTCGATCCGCAGATGCCGGTGCGACGCATCTTGGCATTGACCACCAGCTTTTCCGCCATGGCGGGGTCGGCCGCGCCATCGACATAGCTGTGGTTGATGCCGTCGAGATGGGCCAGCACGGGCACGCGCGCCTCTTCCTGCACGCGCGCGACCAGGCTCTTGCCGCCGCGCGGCACGATCAGGTCGACGAACTCCGACGCCTTGAGCAGCGCGCCCACCGCCGCGCGATCGGTCGTCGGGACCAACTGGACGACGTCGGCGGGCAGGCCGGCGGCGACGATGCCCTCGATCATGGCGGCGTGGATGGCACGGTTGCTTTCCTTCGCCTCGCTGCCGCCGCGCAGGATGACGGCATTGCCCGCGCGCAGGCAGAGGGCAGCGGCGTCGGCGGTCACATTGGGACGGCTTTCATAGATGATGCCGATCACGCCGAGCGGCACCCGCACGCGCGACAGCTCCAGCCCGTTGGGGCGGACCTGCGTGTCGATCACGCTGCCGAGCGGATTGGCGAGGCTGGCGACCTGCTCCACGCCGGCCGCAGCCCCGGCGATCCGGTCCTCGTCCAGCTTCAACCGGTCGAGCATGGCGGGCGACAGGCCATTGGCCGCGGCATTTTCCATGTCGCGGGCATTGGCGGCGATGATTGCCGGAGCCTGATCCCGAAGCGCCTGCGCGGCGAGGCGGAGCGCATCGGCCTTTTGCGCGTCGCTGGCCCGCGCGATCATGGCGGCGGCGCCGCGCGCACGCGCGCCGAGCATCGCGATCAGCATCTCGGGAGTCTGGGTCAGGTCGTTCATCAAGGGTCTCGCCATCCAATCGGGCGGCGGCTTAGCATGAAAGCGGGGGAAGCCAAAGGGGCGTGATGGGCGCGGGCCGGCGCAACCAGGGTTGCCAGCGACCGGATCACGGGTCGCATATGATCCGGCCGCCAGCGGGCAGGCGAAGCTGCCATGGACCAGTGCTAGCGGGCCGAGCGGCGGCGCGCATACCCCGGCAGGGGTAAGGTTAAAAAATCCTGGCCGTTTTTCCTTGATGTCGATCAAGGTCGAGCGACAAATGCGCCTAATGAATGATCAGGCCGACCAGCCGTACCAGCTGGGCTTCGCGGCTGCACCCGGTCTTGTCATAGATGCTGCGCAACTGGACCTTGAGCGTTTCGGTCGAGACGCTGCGCGCCACCGCAATTTCCCGCCGGTTCTGGCCCGCCGCCAGCCGGATCGCGATGTCCGCCTCCGCCCGCGTCAGGCGGAAGGTCCGCATCAGCAGTTGCACATGCCGGTCGGTCGCCGCGCTCACCCGCGCCAGCGCGATCGCTCGCGGCGCGAAGGGCAGCGACCAGGGGCGCGCGGGCAGTGGGTAGAATTCGAGGAGAATGGCCACCCCGCCGCTGTCATCGGCAAGCGGCACCGGATCGGCCGGCTGGTCGGAAGGCTCGATCACCCGGCGCATCGACCGCAGGATGGCGCGGCTTTCGTCGGCCCGGTCGCTCGCCAGCCAGCCGTCGGTGACGCGCAGCCGGCTGCCAGCCAGCAGCGTTTCGGCGCGCGGCGTCATGCCGCCGACCCGACCGGTGCCGTCGAGCAGCCAGCAGGCCCGATCCAGCGCCTCGAACGTCCCGGCCAGCAGGGCGAAACCCTGTTGCTCGATCGCCTGCTGGAGCCGGACGGCGGTGCGGGCATGGCCGGCGATAGCGGCGAAGAGATCGCGCTGCTCCGGGCTGGTGCGGCCGTCCTTGCTGTCGCGCAGCAGGGCCAGACCGATCATCGACGACGCGTCGGCCAGCAGCCGTGTCTGGCATCCGTCGAAAATGTCGAAGTCCGAACAAAGGTCGAGATAGTCGTCCGCGCGCAGGGCCTGGCGGGCGACGTCATAATGCGCCTCATGCACGATGTCCGGCCGGTCCGGCAGGCGATCAGCCGCGACGCGGAAATTGAGGTCGGGCGCGCCCTGGTCGATGGCCGCCGTCCTGGCGAACACGCTCTGGTCGATGTCGCTGATCCAGTTGAAGTCGGCCGCGCCCGGCCCGAAGCCGATAAGCTGGCCATGGCGCGATCCCGTAGCCTGCGCCATTTGCTGTATCGCATCCGCCCAAAGATGCGGTTCGAGCGCGGCGGACAGGAAAATGTCCGCCCACCCCTCATTCTTCATGGCGGATGATGCCATCGCCTGTCCCCAATGCCCCGCCTGTGCGTCGCGCAAGCGGGGGCCGGAGTCAATTGATGTGCGGGATCAGATGGTTAAATTGATCGAAAGGCTGATCTGGATCAGCAAATCACGCCGCCTGGGCGAGAATTTCCTCCTTCACCGCGCGAATCATCCGGCACGGCGGAATGTTGCGCCACTCCAGCCGGTCGCTGACCGCGCCGAACAGCGGGTCGAGCAGGCGCCGGACATAGCGCGAATATTGATAGATCAGGAATTCGCCGCCCGGCCGCAGCGCCGCGCGGGTTTCGGCGCAGATCGCCGCGCCCACGCCATCGGGCAGCGTGGAAAAGGGGATGCCCGACAACACATAGTCCGCCTGATGATGCCCCGCCTCGCGGATGAAGCGGCGCACGTCGGCGGCCGACCCATGGACCACGCGCAGGCGCGGATCGTCGATCTGGGCCTCCAGGAAGGCGACGAAATCCAGGTTGAGATCGATCGCCAGCAGGATTGCGTCCGGATGCATCCGGTCGAGGATCGGACGGGTGAAGGTACCCACGCCCGGTCCATATTCGACGAACAGCCGGGTCCGCTTCCAGTCGACCTGGTCAAGCATCGTGTCGACCAGCGTCTGCGAGGAGGGAATGACCGAGCCGATCATGCCCGGATGCTTCACGAACTGGCGGAAGAACATGCCCCACTGGCTGAGGAAGGAAGCGGCCCTGCCGCGCGTCGCAACCGATTTCTTCTTATCTTTGAAGGGAATGGAGGCCATCAATATCCGCCTGTGTGACTGTCGGTTTTGGCGTCGCAAAATTGGTGGCCGCTGGCAAGCGGCTTTGCGTGCCATGAGGCGGGAACGCGCGGACGGCGGATGGGTTCAATCCGCCGTCCGGGCAGCCGGGTCACTCCCGCTTTCGCAGCATCCCCGGCGAGACGAAACCGATCGGATCGACCTGCATCGCATTCTGCTTCAGCGTCGCCTGGATCTGCTCATATTCCCGCTCCATTTCCGGCGTGACGGACGCCCGGGTTTCCTCCAGCGCCGCTTCGAAATGAGCCATGGTGACCGCTTCCACCGACAGTGACTGGCGCAGCGCGATGAGGCCGGCGCGACGCGAGAGGTCTTCGAGATCGGCGCCGGTGAAGCGTTCGGTCCGCTTCGCCAGAACGGCCAGGTCGACATCGCCGGCGAGCGGCATCTTCTTGGTGTGGATGGAGAGGATATGCCGGCGCCCGGCCTCGTCGGGGACTGGCACATAGATCAGCTCGTCGAAGCGGCCGGGGCGCAGCAGCGCCGGATCGACCAGCGTGGGCCGGTTGGTCGCGCCGATGACGACCACAGACTGCAATTCCTCCAGCCCGTCCATCTCGGCGAGGATGGTATTGACCACCCGCTCCGTCACCGCCGGCTCGCCCAGGCCGCCGCCGCGCGCGGGCACCAGGCTGTCCAGTTCGTCGATGAAGATGACCGTGGGCGCCACCTGCCGCGCGCGGGCGAACAGGCGGGCGATCTGCTGCTCGCTTTCGCCATACCATTTGGAAAGGAGATCGCTCGACTTGGTGGCGATGAAATTGGCCTGCGCCTCCCGCGCCACCGCCTTGGCCAGCAGGGTCTTGCCGGTGCCGGGCGGACCATAGAGCAGGAAGCCCTTGGCCGGGCGGATGCCGATGCGGCGGAAGGCGTCCGGATCCTTGAGCGGCAGTTCCACCCCTTCCTTGAGG
The DNA here is from genome assembly GCF_001650725.1 of Sphingobium sp. TCM1. Classification (GTDB taxonomy): domain Bacteria; phylum Pseudomonadota; class Alphaproteobacteria; order Sphingomonadales; family Sphingomonadaceae; genus Sphingobium. Next base: position 418,435 of record NZ_LXVX01000039.1, read on the forward strand.
CGCATCTGCGCATCGTCGAGGCCGCCAATGTCGGCCCAGCCGATATTGGGCGCCTGCACCATCACCTCGCGCATGGCCGACGGCTGGACGCGCTTGATCGCGGCCATGAAATCCTCCCGCGTGACGGAGAGTTCCTCCAGCACGTCGGGCGGGATCGTGCCCTCTTCCAGATTGAGGCGCGGCATGAAGCGGCGCACCGCCTCGATCGCCGCCTCGCGGGTGAGGGCGGCGAGGTCGGCGCCGACGAAGCCATAGGTCATGCGGGCCAGCTCGCCCAGGTCGACACGGTCGCCCAGCGGCATACCGCGCGTGTGGATGCCCAGAATCTCGCGCCGGCCGCGATCGTCGGGAACCCCCACCACGATCTCGCGGTCGAAACGACCGGGACGGCGCAGCGCCTCGTCGATCGCCTCCGGCCGGTTGGTCGCCGCGATGACGACGAGGTTGGTGCGCGGCTCCAGCCCGTCCATCAGGGTCAGCAACTGGGCGACGAGGCGCTTTTCCGTCTCGCCGGTCACATTGCCCCGCTTCGGCGCGATCGAATCGATCTCGTCGATGAACAGGATCGACGGCGCGGCCTTGGCCGCTTCCTCGAAAATCTCGCGCAGCTTCTTTTCCGACTCGCCATAGGCCGAGCCCATGATCTCCGGCCCGTTGATGAGGAAGAATTCGGCTTCGGATTCATTGGCGACGGCGCGGGCAAGGCGTGTCTTGCCGGTGCCCGGCGGGCCGTGGAGCAGCACGCCCTTGGGCGGATCGACCCCCAGCCGCTCGAACAGTTCGGGATAGCGCAGCGGCAGTTCGACCATCTCGCGCAGCTGGTCAATCGTGTCGGCCATGCCGCCGACATCGTCATAGGTGACATCGGCGCGGCGGGATTCGCGCGGCTCCTCATATTCGGCGCGCAGTTCCACCTCCGTCTCGGTGTCGATATGGACCACCCCCTTGGGCGTGGTCGACACGACGATCAGGCGGATTTCCTGCAAGGCATAGGCAGGTGCCGCGAGCATCTGGCGCAACTGGGGCGGCATGTCGCCCGGCGGCACCTGCTGCTGCCCGGCGGTCGCGACGACATCGCCGGCGGCCAGAGGGCGCTGGAAGAAAACGCGCTTCAGAGCGTCCGGATTGCCCTGGAGCCGGAGGTTGTTTTGTGCAGGTGCGAAGACCACCCGCTGGGCCGGACGGGACTCGGTTTTCTCGATATGAACGAAATCCCCCGACCCCACGCCGGCATTGGCGCGTTGCAGGCCGTCGAGCCGAAGCACGTCCAGCCCCTCATCTTCCTTGTAGGGACGCACGACCCGCGCGGGTGTGGTCCGCTTGCCGGCGATCTCGATGACATCGCCTTCACTGAGGTGCAGTTCGGCCATAACCGCGAGCGGCAATCGCGCCAGACCGCGCCCTGCGTCCTCCGGCCGCGCATTGGCGACCTGTATCCTGCGTCCTGTTGTTTCCTGATCGGCCACGAGCCATCCCCGTCTTTGTCCTTCCGTAACGAGATAGGAAACGCCGAGGCCAACGGAAAGACCCCGGTGCCGGGGGAACAAGGAACAAAAAAAGGGCCGACCCGAAGGCCAGCCCGAAAAGTTTTAGGAGAGGATGCCTGAAAGGCCCCTTTTATGTGCGCTGCGGTGTAGTTTTTTGCAAGTGCGAAATAATCCCCCAAGTTGCAAAAAATGCATCTTGCCATTTTCCGCTTTTTCCTGCTCATTGCGCAGAGGATGCTTGGAACCGGAACGCGCGCCGTTCGATAAAGAGAATTGACGCGGCGCAGCGGATCGGCTTCGGAATTTTGACGGATTATGCGCAGATTGCCGCCCCTAACGGCCCTGGAGGCCTTTGTTCAGGTTGCCCGCCTTGGCTCGGTGAAGGCGGCGGCGGAAGAACTTGCGCTCTCAACGCCCGCGCTCAGCCGCCGCGTCCAGGCGCTGGAACGGTTCATCGGCCGGCCGCTGTTCGACCGCAAGCATCAGGCGCTGGAAATCAACGCCGACGGGCAACGGCTGCTGGACGACATCGCGCCCGCGCTCGATTCGCTGTCGCAGGCGCTGGAGAATATCCAGAGCGGTGGCAACCAGCTGCGCCTGCGGCTGGCGGTGATGCCGCTGTTCGCGACGCAGCGGCTCTTTCCCCATCTGGGGCAGCTGCGCCAACAGCATCCGCAGCTCCATATCGACATCGAAACGACGCCCCATGCGGTGGCGCGGCTGGGCGAAGGGCTGGACGCGGCGATCGTGCTGTCGAAGGATATCGACCCGGCGCTCTACGCCCATGAGCTGGACCATGAGGAAGTCTATCTGATCGGGCGGCGTCAGCTGCTCGAAGGCCCTCAAGCGCTCAAGTCGCCCGAGGAGCTGGCGCAGCAGACCATATTGCTTCACCGCGACATGGCGCTGTCGTTCGATGCGTGGAAGGAGGCGGCCGGCCTGCCCGACCTGCAACCGCTGGCGGTCGACAATTATGATTCGGGCCAGCTGATGCTGGAGGCCGCGGCGCAGGGGCTGGGCGTAGCGGTGATGCACGCCAGCCATTTCGAGCAATCGGGCGATCCCCGGCTGGTGCGGCTGTTCCCGATCCATGTCGAGAGCCCCTATCGCTACTTTTTCGTCTGCCGCCCCCGCGCGCTCCAGACCCGATCGGTACGCATCTTCCGCGACTGGCTGGTGGCGGCGGACATATGAGTTTCGTTGCGCCCGCGATTCTTTGTGGGCGCGCCCTTAACCTTGTTACGCAGCCGTCGTTCTAGCGGACATGACTGGGGCAATATCTTCATCCGCGAGCCCGCAACATGGGCTGACCGATCGGCTGGCGCGCTGGGCCAGGGGCTTTTCCGGCAAGTCCGACGAGCCGGAGGCCGAGATGGAACAGCGCCCCCGCACCGGCGGGGCGGCCAACCGGGAGGTCAACCGGCGCCGCCAGCTCTATGCCGACATCGGCGATTTCCTGTTCGCCCACGACCTGGACCTGACGCCGGTCAACTTCAGCGTCGCGCTGGATTATCTGACGGGCGCGAACATCGGCGTCGAAAAGGCGATCCGCGCCGTGATGATGGAACGGGGCAAGATCACCAACGGCTGGATCGAATCGCTTGCCGCCGAACAGCGCGCCGACGAGGTCACACCCGAATCGCTGGCGACGATGCTCGACAAGGTCGAGGAGAATCTGAGCCAGTTCACCGGCCTGATGCATGAATCGCGCAATTCCGCCAAGGACTATGGCGCCGCGTTGCAGGAACAGGCCAAGGATCTGGTCGCCGGCCGCGACAATGAGCCTGTGCTGGCCCGCCTGGTGGGCCTCACCCGGTCGATGGTCGAAAAGACGCGGCAGGTCGAAAGCCAGCTGCGCGAGAATCAGAAACAGACCCAGGCGCTGAAATCCAGCCTGGAAAGCGCCCGCCGCGCGGCCGAGCATGACCATCTGACCGGCCTGCCCAACCGCCGCGCATTCGAGGCGGTTCTGCGCGAGGAGCTGGTCCAGGCGCAGGCCGGGCAGGAAGCGCTGTCGGTCGCCTTCTGCGACATCGATCATTTCAAGAATATCAACGACACGCACGGCCATGACACGGGCGACCGAGTGCTCAAGTTCGTCGCCGGGCTGCTGGCCAAGATATCCAACGACCGCTGCCATGTCGCCCGTCACGGCGGCGAGGAGTTCGTCATGCTGTTCCGCGGCAAGACCGCTGCCGAAACCTGCGAGGCGGTCGATGGGGTGCGCGAGGATCTGGCCAATCGCAGCCTGGTCAACCGCACCAATGGCGAGCGGATGGAACGGGTCAGCTTTTCCGCCGGGGTGGCCAATGTGCTGGCCTATGAAGACCCGCGCGCCGCGCTCAAGGCCGCCGACCGGGCGCTCTACCTGGCCAAGGAACATGGCCGCAACCGGGTCTATCTGGCGGCGGAAACCGACTGAGCCTTCGGGCCGTCTTTGCGTTAGAAATCCGGCTTTTCATAATGGGGCGGCGGGGTGATGACCTCCATCCGCTCCGACAGCAGGGGGCGGAAGGACGGGCGCGACTTGAAACCCGCATACCAACGCCGGACCGGCTCATGCCCCGCCCAGTCGATGCCGCCCAGATAGTCGGCGACCGACAGATGCGCCGCCGCCGCGATGTCGGCCAGGCTGAGCGTTCCGCCCGCCATCCAGCTGCGATGGTCGAGCAGATAATCCATATAGTCCATATGGACGTTGGCGCGCTTCATCGCCTCGCGCAGGACGCGGGCGTCAGGTGAGGCGCGCTCCACCAGCCGCTTCTTCATCCGTTCGTGCAGCAGCGGGCCGACGACATCGCCGTAGAAATTCTGGTCGAAGAAGGCGGTCAGCCGCCGCACTTCCGCCCGGCCCGCGGCCGTGCCGGAGATGAGCGGGAATTTCTCCACCGTTTCCTCGAAATATTCGCACATCGCCTGGCTGTCGATCAGCGTGATGCCGCGTTCCTGATCGACCATGACCGGCGTGGTGCCGGCCGGGTTCAGATCGAGAAATTCGTCGCGCATCGCCCATGGAGATTCGCGCACCAGATCATAGCCGACCCCCTTCTCGCCGAGGAGAAGCCGGACCTTGCGGGAAAAGGGACAGAGCGGGAATTGATAGAGAAGCCACATAGACGATTCCTGTTAGGCGCGACCCGCCTTTCGGGGAAGCGGCAAATTGCGGAAATGAAAGAGGCCAGCTTCGGCGATATTCTCCCAAAGAACGACATCAAACGGCATGGACCTCGCGCCCGATCGCGCTAAGTTGAGAAGTGAAGAAGCTGCGAAAACAGTTTCGCCATGGAAAGGATGCCTGATGTCTGACGATTTCTTCCCGGTGCCGGACAGCTGGGCCACTGGCTCGCTGATGGATCGTGCGGCGCGGGAAGCCGATTATGCCCGTTCGATTGACGACGCCCATGCCTATTGGCTGGAACGCGCGCAGCGCCTGGACTGGGTGACGCCGCCGACGAAGACCAATGAGAGCAGCTTCGCCGAGGCGGACTTCGGCGTGAAATGGTTTGCCGACGGCGTGCTCAACGTCAGCGCCAACTGCATCGACCGGCATCTGGCCGAACGGGGCGACCAGACCGCGATCATCTGGGAACCCGATTCGCCCGAGGCCGAGCCGCGCCGTTATACTTATGCCCAGGTCCATGCCGAGGTCTGCCGCTTTGCCAATGTGCTGAAGGGTGCGGGCGCGAAAAAGGGCGACCGGATCACCATCTACCTGCCGATGATCCCGGAGGCCGCCTTCGCCCTGCTCGCCTGCGCGCGCATCGGGGCGATCCACAGCGTCGTGTTCGGTGGCTTTTCGCCCGAAGCGCTGGCGGGCCGCATCCAGGATTGCGATTCGAGCCTGGTCGTCACCGCCGACGAGGGGCGACGCGGCGGCAAGGCGGTGCCGCTCAAGACCAATGTCGACGCGGCGCTGCGCGAATGCCCGAGCGTGAAGAAGGTCATCGTGGTCAAGGCCACCGGCGGCGCGGTGACGATGAAGGATGGCCGCGACCTGTGGCTGCACGAGGAAGCAGCCGGGGTCGACGCCGATTGCCCGCCCGAGCCGATGAACGCGGAAGACCCGCTGTTCATCCTCTACACCTCCGGCTCCACCGGAAAGCCCAAGGGCGTGCTGCACACCACCGGCGGCTATCTGCTCTGGGCTGCCCTCACGCATGAACTGTGCTTCGACTATCGGCCCGGCGACATCTACTGGTGCGCGGCGGACATCGGCTGGGTCACGGGCCACAGCTATATCGTCTATGGCCCGCTGGCGAATGGGGCGACGACGCTGATGTATGAAGGCGTGCCCAATTACCCGACGCCGGCCCGCATCTGGGAAGTGGTCGACCGGCACCAGGTGCAGACCATCTTCACCGCTCCCACGGCGCTGCGCGCGCTGATGAAGGAAGGCGACGAATTCGTCCATTCGACCAGCCGCAAGTCGCTGCGCCTGCTCGGCACGGTGGGCGAGCCGATCAACCCGGAAGCCTGGCGCTGGTATCATCATGTCGTGGGCGAGGATCGCTGCCCGATCATCGATACCTGGTGGCAGACCGAAACGGGCGCGGCGATGATCGCACCGACACCGGGCGCGACCGACCTCAAGCCCGGCTCCGCGACCCTGCCGATGCCGGGCGTGGTGCCGCAGATCGTCGATGGCGAGGGCAAGGTGCTGGACGGCGCGACGGAGGGCAATCTGGTCATCGCGCAGAGCTGGCCGGGGCAGATGCGGACAGTCTGGGGCGATCATGAGCGATTTTTCCAGACCTATTTCACCACCTTCCCCGGCAAATATACGACCGGCGACGGCGCGCGGCGCGATGCCGACGGCTATTACTGGATCACCGGGCGGGTTGACGACGTCATCAACGTGTCGGGCCACCGCATGGGCACGGCCGAGGTCGAAAGCGCGCTGGTGCTGCACGAAAGCGTGGCGGAGGCAGCGGTGGTCGGCTTCCCGCACGACATCAAGGGCCAGGGCATCTACGCCTATGTGACGCTGAACAGCGGCGAGGAAGCGAATGACGCGCTGCGCAAGACGCTGGTCCAGTGGGTCCGCAACGAGATCGGCCCGATCGCCACGCCCGACGCGATCCAGTTCGCGCCGGGCCTGCCCAAGACGCGGTCGGGCAAGATCATGCGCCGCATCCTCCGTAAGATTGCGGAAGGCGAAGTGTCGGCGCAGGCGCTAGGAGATACCAGCACGCTGGCCGACCCGTCGGTAGTGGATAATCTGGTCGCCAATCGTCAGGCTTGATCGAGCGCAAAACCGATCGGCGGTGACGGCGATCCGTTCAGATGCAGGTCATGGCCATCGGTTAGCGATGGCCATGACTTTTTCGGGAGGAGCAGCCCTTGGTCCGATACACGTCTGTCGCCCGCGCCCTGCACTGGGCCATCGCCGTCCTGATCCTGCTCAATCTGGGGCTGGGCTTCGCCCATGACGCGCTGCCCAAGGACTGGGCGGTCATGCCGGTTCACAAGTCGATCGGCCTGACCGTGCTGGCGCTGACGCTGGTGCGGATCGGCTGGCGCCTGACCCACCGGACGCCCCCGCTGCCGGCGGCGATGCCCGGATGGGAGAAGGGCGCGGCCCACCTGACCCATGTCGCCTTCTATGCGCTGATGCTGATCCTGCCGCTGTCGGGATGGGTCATGACGTCGGCCGGAACGCGGCCGCTCAACTGGTTCTTCCTGTTCGACGTGCCCAAATTCGCGGTGGCGAAGGGCGATGCGATCGTGGGCGTGTCGAGCGAGGCGCATGAACTGCTGCCCTGGCTGTGGGTGGTGCTGATCGCGCTGCATGTCGGCGCGGCGCTGCGCCACCATTTCGTGCTGAAGGACGATATATTGCGGCGGATGCTGGGATAGGTTTGGGCTTCCACCGCGCGCATATCCGCCTATATGGGCGGCCATGACCGACCTTGCCGATCTCCAGGACGACTATGCCTTTCTCGACGCGGACGACCGCTATCGTCTGCTGATCGACCTGGGGCGGGCGCTGGAGCCGATGCCCGACGCGCTCAAGACCGACGCGACGCTGGTGCGCGGCTGCTCGGCGGCGGTATGGGTCTATCCCACGGTGCTGGCGGATGGCAGGCTGCATTTCCTGGCGGACAGCAATGCCGCGATCACCAAGGGGATCATCGCGCTGGTGCTGCTGACGGTGCAGGATCGCGCCCCGGCGGAGATCGCCGCGACCGACATCGAAGCGGCGCTGGCGCCCTTCGACCTTCGCAACCAGCTGAGTTCCAACCGGACCCAGGGCATCCCCAACATGATCGCGCTGATCCGCGAGACCGCTGCCCGCTACAGCTGAAACCGACTTCACGGCCGGTGCGTTCTTCTCCTTCGACAAGGAGACAGAGACCATGCGTCACATCATCGCCCTGGCCATGATCGGCCTGCTGGGAGCCTGCTCGTCCGGTGAAAAGACGGAAGGGCCGACCCAGCGCGACCAGATCGGCCAGGTCTGGAAATATGAAGGCGGGCCGGGCGCCAAGGCGAAGCTGGCCTATATCGGCAGCGCCAACGCCGTGCAGACCATGACCGCGTCCGACACCTTTTCCGTCCTGCTGGTCCAGCCGATGAGCAATGGCGAGAAGATCGTGACGGTGAAGCTGGTCGGGGCGCCCTTCCGCTGCGACATGTCGGATTGCGCCGTCGACGCGACGGGCGACGACGGCAAGCCGCACCGCTGGAAGGGCCGGCTGACCACAAGCGATGACGGGATCGAGATCCCGCCGTCGCAGAAAGCCTATGAGATGATCGCGGCGTCGCGGGCCGTGACGATCGACCTGGCGACCGGGCCGAAGGACGAGACGACGCCCTTCCGCTTCAATGTCGCAGGGCTGGATCTGCCGAAGTAGCCGGCGCGCGCACCCCGGCGCGATGGCGGCGGGCCAGTTCGCGCTTGAGCGCGGCGGGATGGGGCGCGACCAGGAAGCCGAAGCTGACCGTCCCCGCCTTCGTCTCCACGGCATGGTGCAGGCGGTGGGCCTGGACGATGCGCTTCATGTAGCGCGAGCGGGCGACATAGCGATGCCTGACCCGCTGGTGGACGATGATGTCGTGGAATCCCAGATAGATGGCGCCATAGGCGGCGATCCCCGCGCCGCACGCCGTCGCCCAGTCGCCCCAGCCCCACTGCACCCCGCCCAGCAGCAGCAGGATGGACGGCAGGGCGAAGATCACGAAATAGAGATCATTGGCCTCGAACCACCCGGTCCGGGGGCGATGATGGCTGGCGTGCAGGAACCAGCCTGGTCCGTGCATGACCCAGCGGTGCATGACATAGGCGAAGCCTTCCATCGCAGCGACGGTGACGACGAAGACCAGCAGGAGGGAAATGGGCGACATGGCCCCGATATAGTCACGCGCGGCGGCGAGCGCGACTCCGTTATGTCACGGAGTGTCGGGCGGCCGGTGGACGACCCGCTGCGGATAGGGGATGGTGATGCCATTGTCGCGAAACAGATGCCACACGCGGCCCAGAACGTCGGACTTCACATTGCCCACGCCACCTTCGGGATCGCTGATCCAGACGAGGATGTCATGCTCCACGCGGCTTTCGCCGAAGCCGGTGAGCCAGACATTGGGCTTGGGATTGCGCAGCACGCGCGGGCTGTCCTGCGCCGCCTGGAGCATCAGTTGCTGGGCGAGCGTGAGATCGCTGTCGAAGCTGATGCCGACGGGGATGCGGACGCGGACGTTGCGGTCGGAATAGGACCAGTTCTCCACCTCCTGGGTCATCAGATTCTCGTTGGGAATCAGATGTTCCTTGCCGTCGCGGGTGATGACGGAGACGGCGCGCACGCCGATCTTGTTGACCCAGCCGAAACTGTCGCCGACGACGATGACGTCCCCCGGCTTGATCGACCGGTCCATCAGCAGGATGATGCCGGCGATCAGGTTGCCGAAGGTCTTTTGCAGGCCGAAACCGATGGCGAGGCCGAGCGCGCCGGAAAAGACGGCGAAGGCGGTGAGATCGATCGAGAGCAGGTCGATGCCGATGAAGAAGGCGGCGACCACCACGACGATCGTGGCAAGTTTCTGCGCCAGCAGCTTCTGGGTCGGGTCGAACCCGTCGGTCTTCTGGATCGAGCGGCCGATGACGCGATTGGCGAGGCGCACGGCGGCGAACAGCGCGACGCAGGTGGCGGCGATCGACAACAGGCCGAGCAGGGTGATGCGCCGCTTGCCGAGATTGATGCCCACCCGGTCGAGCATCTCGCCCACCGGCGCGATCCCGCCGCCGCTGCCCGACACGATCAGGATGAAGAGGATGAGCGCGAGCGGCGCGACGGCCCAGCGCGGGATGGCGAGGCCGCGCAGCACATGGGTGGCGAGCAGCGCCACCACCGCGCCCAGCGCGACGCCCATGACCAGATGCCCGAGCGAGCCGGTCGGGAAGAAGACGAGGCCCAGCGCCAGCAGCAGCGCGGCGATGCCATGGAGGGTGATGGCGCGGACATGGCCGGCCAGCGCATCGCCCAGCGGCGGCAGGCTGCGGCGCAGGCGCGGTGCGATCGACCGGGCAAGGCCCCAGGCGGCGGCGTAGAGCAGGAGGGCGAGCGCCAGCGCCAGAAGCGGCTGGACGATGTCGGGATCGCCGGGCAGTCGGCGCAGCAGATCGGCCAGGCCCGGCATCATCGCGTCAGCCCCCGTCGCGCGCCGCGCGGAAGCGGGCAAGGCCGGCATCAAGGTCCGCGATCAGGTCCGCCGGGTCTTCGAGGCCGATATGGAGGCGGACCACCGGGCCTTCCGCCTGCCAGCTTGTGGCGCTGCGGTAGCGGGCCGGATCGACCGGGAGGGCGAGACTTTCAAAGCCGCCCCAGCTGTAGCCGATGCCGAAATGGGCGAGGCCGTCGATGAGGGCGGCGCGCGCCGTTTCGTCCCCGCCCCGCAGGATGAAGCTGAAGAGGCCGGTGGAGCCGCTGAAATCGCGTTGCCACTGGGCATGGCCGGGGCAGTCGGGCAGCGCGGGATGCAGCACGCGGGCGACGTCCGGCTGGTCCTTCAGCCAGCGGGCGATGGCGAGCGCGCTGTCCTGATGCTGTTGCAGCCGGATGCCGAGCGTGCGCAGCCCGCGCGAGGCCAGCCAGGCATCGTCGGGGCTGGTCATCTGGCCGAACAGATAGGCGGTCTGGCGCAGCTTCGCGAACCAGTCGGAGGTGGCGGTGACGCTGCCCATCATCACGTCCGAATGACCGACGATATATTTGGTGCAGGCGAGGATCGAGATGTCCACGCCATGGGCCATGGCCGGGAAATAGAGCGGCGTCGCCCAGGTATTGTCGAGCAGGGTCACGACCCCGTTCGCCCTGGCCCAGGCGGTGATGGCGGGGATGTCCTGCACCTCGAAGGTCAGGCTGCCGGGACTTTCCAGAAAGATCGCCCGGATCGGCCCGGACGCAAGATGGACATCGAACTGGACAGTCGCGGGATCATAATAGATCGTTTCGATACCGTAACTTTTCAGGAGATGGTCGCAGAAATTGCGGGTCGGGTCATAGGCGCTGTCGACCATCAGCAGCCGGTCGCCGGGCTTGAGCACCGCCATCAGCGCGCAGGCGATCGCCGCCACGCCCGAGGGGAAGAGCATCGTCCCCTCCGCCCCCGGCTCCATTTCGGTGAGCGCGTCGGCCAAGCTCCAGGCGGTCGGCGTGCCCTTCCGCCCGTAGAAGAGGCGTTCATGGGTGCTGCGGCCCGCCGCCTGCCGCAAATGGGCGACATCGTCATAGAGGATGGTCGAGGCGCGCCAGACCGGCGGGCTGACGATGCCGCCGGGCTGCCCCGGCATCCCGGTCCATTCGGGCTTGCGGCCGGCCTGGGCGAGTTTGGTGAGGGGCTTGCGCCGATCGTCCGTCATGCGGCGCCCGTGGCCTTGGGCGTGGCGGGGTCGAAGCCCCATTCGGACCAGCTGCCATCATAGAGGCTGACGTCGGTCTTGCCGAGCGATTCGAGGCCGGCGAGGATGATCGCCGCCGTCACCCCGCTGCCGCAGGTGGCGATGATCGGCCGGCCGAAATCGGTGCCCGCTTCCAAGAACAGACGGCGCAGTTCATCGCCCTGCTTCATGACATGGCCAGCGGTGAAGAAGGCGGAGGAGGGAATGTTGCGGCTGCCGGGAATATGGCCGGACGCCATGCCGGGCCGCGGTTCGGCCTCCGCGCCGGTGAAGCGGCCCGCGCCGCGCGCGTCGAGCAACTGGGCCTCCCCGCTGTCGAGATTGGCGAGAATGTCGGCCTTTGTGCGGACCTGCGCGCGATCGAGCCGGGCGATCGCGTTGCCGGGCGCGGGGGCCGGGACGCCGCTTTCGACCGGGCGGCCTTCCGCGATCCATTTGGGCAGGCCGCCGTCGAGGATCGCGGCGCTCATGCCTTGGTCGGCGCCGAGACCATAGACGCGCATCATCCACCAGCCGCGCGCGGCGCTGTGGGTCGGGCTGTTGTCATAGACGATGATGCGGCTGTCGGCATTGACGCCCAGCGCCTGCATATGCCGTGTCATCATGGCGTCGGGCGGCAACATGCCGGGCGTCGGATCGTCGGGATCGCTGAGGCCGGGCAGGTCGAGATAGGCGGCGCCGGGGATATGGGCCGCCGCATATTCGGCGCGCGGGTCGCGCGGGGTGCCGGGCAGGAAGAGGCTGGCGTCCAGGATGACGAGATCGGGCCTGCCGAGTTCGCCCGCAAGCCAGTCGGTGGAAACGAAGATGGTCATGCGGCTCCCTTCAGCGTCCCTCGGTGTCGTCGAAGGCGTCGAGAAAGGCTATAATCCGTTCGGCCCGAGCCTGTCGACCCGAGGGGCGGCGACAGTCAACGGCATTCCTCTTTCTTCTGAAGACAGCAAGGAATTCGACACGCTCAGCCTGGACGGCTCCAAGGCGTCAGGTCGGCGCCAGTTCGGCCGCCGCGCGCGCGGCGGGACGGCGATATTGGCGCGGCCCCTGGTCGAGGCGCAGCGGCGCGAGGCGATCGGCGGGCGGTTCCTGTTCCTGGCCGACGATGAAGGCGCGGGCGGTGCGGCCATGGCCCATCGGCTCGCCCTCCGGCGATTCCCAGCGATAGGCCAGATCGAAGGCGGCGAGCGGGATGAGCAGGCTGCGCTGGCCCATCTCCACCGGCACGATCTGGTCCGGCGACAGGCGCAGTTCGCCGGTCAGCTGGCGCGTCTCGCCCGGCGCGATCGAGACCGCGCTGTGCAGCGGCAAGCCGTCCTGCCCGGAGAAGAAGCCCTGGAGCAGCGCCTGCTGCTGCGCGCCGGCATTGCCGACGACGCCGCGGATCAGGATGTCCTGCGCCGCGCGGTCGCCGCGATTGTGGAGGATGAGGCTGTAGGCGATGGTGAGGCCCATCAGCGAATAGCGCGCCTGGCTGACCGCCATGTCCATGTCGAGCCAGGGGCGTTCGGCGGCGGCAGTGGCCGACGCGGCGAGCGGTTCAGCGACCGGATCTGCGGCGAGCGCTGCGGCTGCGGGGGCCGGGTCGGGCGCCGTGGGAGTCGAGGGCATCGTGGCCGATATGGGCGGGCGCGCGGCCTCCACCGGCGCGGGCGCTGCGATCGGTTCCGGGGCGGACGGCGGGAGGTCCGCGGGCAAGGGCGCCGGCTGGACAAACACCTCTTCCACTTCTTCCACCGGGCGGCGGCGACGCAGCAGCAGGAAGGCCGCGAGCGCGAGGAGCGCGACCAGGCCGCCGATGATCCAGGGCAGGTTGCTCCCCGATTCCGCCGCGACGGGTGCGGGCGCAGCCGGTTCAGGCGCCTCCACCGCATTGGCGGCAGGCGTGGGAAGCGGCTGCGACGGCGCGGCGGGCGGCGCCGCATCGTCCGCCGATCCGGCGGGTCTAGTCGGCTCCGCCTGGGCCGGCGTCGGCTGAACGGGCGCGGGCGCCTCGCGCCGGGGCGGCGGCGCGGCGCTGGGCTGTTCGGGCGCGGGGCGCGCGGGCGTCGGGGTGGGCGTCGGCGCGGACCGTACCGGAACGGGCGGGGCGACGACCGTCGGCGCAACCACGGGCGGCGCGCTGCGCGGCTGATCGCGATAGACGTCCAGTTCCGGCCCCTGGCGGTCGGGATCGGGTGCAGGCGCGGTGCCGGTCGGGGGCAGCTGGAAGCCGGGGGTCGGCTCCGGCGTCTGCTGGGCATGGACGGGCGCGGCCAGCATCAGCGGCGCGGCGAAAAGCAACGGACGAACAAGGATCCCCATGGCGCTGCCAAGGCACAAGCGTCGATGAACCGCAAGTGAATGATGCCGACCGATGACATCAGGCGTGCGATGGCGTAGATGGCGCGGCATGACTGACCTTCCCACACAACCCCCGCATCTGACCCTGCATCTGGGCCAGACCAGCGCGCTGCCCGCCCGGCCGGAAGACGCGGTGCTGGATTATGTGCCCAATCCGCGGCCCGGCAAACCCTATCTGGTGCGCTTCACCGCGCCCGAATTCACCTCGCTCTGCCCGGTGACAGGGCAGCCCGACTTCGCCCATCTGGTGATCGACTATGCGCCCGGCGCGACGATCGTCGAATCGAAGTCATTGAAGCTGTTCCTGGGCGCCTTCCGCAACCATGCCGCCTTCCACGAGGATTGCACCGTGGGCATCGGCGAGCGGCTGTTCGAAGAGATGCAGCCCCTCTGGCTGCGGATCGGCGGCTATTGGTATCCGCGCGGCGGCATCCCGATCGACGTGTTCTGGCAATCGGGCGAGCCGCCCGCGGGCCTGTGGCTGCCGCCGCAGGATGTGCCGGGCTATCGCGGGCGGGGATGACCCCCCGCCGCAGGCGTCGAGACTGACCCTTCCCCCTGAAGAAGCGGAACCCCGGCTCGAGGCCAGGGTGACGGTGGAATTTAGGGGGTCCGGCATCCGCGTCGCCTGTTTGACGAACGGGCAACAGGGTTCGACCAACGACATTGGCGCCGATGCCCATCGCTTGACCGGTGGGGCGAAACGGTTGATCCCGCGTTCATCGCGCGCGAGATAGTGTATCGTAGCGCACCAGACGTGTCGGAGTCCCAAAGCCTATGTCCTTCCAGAAAATCCTGCCGCTGCTGATCGCGGCCGCCCCGCTGGCCCTGGCCACCCCCGCGCTGGCCCAGGGCACCGCGCCCGCCGGCCCCGGCGCCGGCATCACCACCCAGCTGCCGCGCGGCGCGGCGCCCAGCCATTATGCGATCGAAGTGACGCCCGATGCGGCGAACCTGAAATTCACCGGCAAGGCGGCGATGGACGTCACCGTCAGCCAGCAACTGCCCGCGCTGGTGCTGAACGCCGCCGACCTGACCATCTCCTCGGTCATGCTGACCCCGGCGAAGGGCAAGCCGATCAAGGGCAGCGCGAAAGTCGATGCAGAAGCGCAGACCGTGACGATGGACTTCGGCAAGCCGATCGCGCCCGGCGCGTACCGGCTGGACATCGTCTATGCCGGCATCATCAACCAGCAGGCGAACGGCCTGTTCGCGCTCGACTATACCGACAATGCGGGCGCGGCGAAGCGCGCGCTCTTCACCCAGTTCGAGGCGCCCGACGCCCGCCGCTTCGTGCCGAGCTGGGACGAGCCGAGCTACAAGGCCACGTTCGACCTCTCCGCCGTCATCCCCACCGGCGAGCTGGCGGTCGGCAACATGCCGGTCAAGTCCTCGACCGATCTGGGCGGCGGCAAGACGCGCGTGACCTTCGGCACGTCCCCCAAAATGTCCTCCTACCTGCTCTTCTTCGGCCTGGGCGAACTGGAGCGCGCGACCAAGATGTCGGGGGCGACCGAAGTCGGCGTCATCACCGGCAAGGGCAATACGGGCAAGGCCCGGCTGGCACTGGATGCGTCCGCCGCGATCCTGCCCTGGTTCAACGATTATTTCGGCACCCCCTACCCCCTGCCCAAGCTCGACAATGTGGCCGGGCCGGGCCAGAGCCAGTTCTTCAGCGCGATGGAGAATTGGGGCGCGATCTTCACTTTCGAGCGCGCGCTGCTGGTCGACCCGCGCTTCACGTCCGAAGCGACCAAGCGCCGCATCTACGAAACGGTCGCGCATGAAATGGCGCACCAGTGGTTCGGCGACCTCGTCACCATGGCCTGGTGGGATGATCTGTGGCTGAACGAGGGCTTCGCCAGCTGGATGGCGACCAAGGTCAGCGACAAGCTGCAACCGCAATGGGAGATGCTGCTGACCCGCGTCGACGGGCGCGAGGCGGCGATGAGCCTCGATTCGCTCGCTACCACCCACCCCGTGGTGCAGAAGATCACGACCGTCGACCAGGTGAACCAGGCGTTCGACGCCATCACCTACCAGAAGGGCGAGGCCGTCATCACCATGCTGGAAGGCTATGCCGGCGAGGAGACGTGGAAGAACGGCATCCGCAGCTATATGAAGGCGCACGCCTATGGCAACACCGTCACCGACGACCTGTGGAAGGCGGTCGAGGGCGCCGGCGCCAAGGGGCTGGTGTCGATCGCGCATGACTTCACCAGCAAGCCCGGCATCCCGCTGGTCAAGGTGGAGAGCGCCCAGTGCCAGGGCGGCAATATGCTGCTGACGCTGAGCCAGAGCGAGTTCAGCCGCGACAATAAGGACAAGGCGCCGCTGTCGTGGAACGTGCCGGTGATGGCGCAGACCGTGGGCGGCACGGCGCAGCGGCTGATCCTCCAGGGCAAGAGGCAGATGACGCTGCCGGGCTGCGGCGCCTATGTCGTCAATGCCGGGCAGACGGGCTATTATCGCTCGCTCTATCCGCAGGCCGATGTGAAGGCGCTGGCCAGGGACTTCACCAAGCTCGCCAGCATCGACCAGACCGGGCTGCTGGCGGACAATTTCCAGCTGGGCCTCGGCGGATACCAGCCGATCGGACTGGCGCTCGACCTGGTGGACGCGGTGCCGGCATCGGCCAGCCCGGCCGTGCTGGCCGAAGTGCCCGGCTATCTGGGCAGCGCGCATGACATGCTGGAAAGCGACCCGGCAGCGCAGGCGCGGGTCGCGGCCTATGCCTCGGCCAAGCTCGGCCCGGTGCTGTCGTCGATCGGCTATGACGCGAAGGCCGGGGAAGGCCCGCAGGCGCCGGTGCTGCGATCGGCGCTGGTGTCGACGCTGGGCGACATGGGCGACAAGGCGGTGGTGGCCGAAGCCAATCGCCGCTTCGCCGCGCTGGCGACCGATCCCGCCGCGCTCGACGGGCCGCTGCGCAATGTCTGGCTGGCGATCATCGCGAAGAATGCCGACCAGGCGACCTGGGACAGGCTGCGCGCCATGGCGAAGGGCGCGAAGACCGACCTGGAGAAGAGCAGCCTCTATGCGCTGCTGGGCGGAGCGAAGGACGCGAAGCTGGGCGCGCGGGCGCTCGACCTTGCGCTTACCGACGAGCCGGGCAAGACCACCAGCGCCGCGATCATCAGCCAGGTCGGCGCAGAGCATCCGATGCTGGCGGTGGACTATGTGCTGGCGCACCGCGCGCAATATGAGGCGCTGATCGACGTGTCGGCGCGCAGCCAGGCGCTTGCCCGACTGGGCGGCGGATCGGCGGACCCGGCGATGGTGACGAAGCTGGACGCCTATGCCACCCAATATCTGACGCCCGAATCGCGCAAGGTGGTCGACCGGTCGATCGCCGCGATCAAGACGCGGATCGAGACGCGCGGCCGGCTGAAGGCGCCGCTCGCCGCCTGGTTCGCGGCGAAGAAGTAGGCGGAAACGGAACAGGGCGGCTCGCAAGGCCGCCCTTTCTGGCTGGATATTATCGAGCCAGATCAGTTCGTCATCGCGAAAATCATTCCTGCAACGATACGCCGGGGCTGCGCGGATCGGCGGCGCCGACCCAGCGACCGTCCGCCATGCGCTCCGCCGCATTGGCCTTGAGGCCGAGGCGGCTGACGGTCACGCGGTGGCCCAGCTTTTCCAGCGGCGCCTTCATCGCCTCCAGCGAGGTGCCCTGTTCCAGCACCAGCCCGTCGCCGTTGAAGAAGATCAGGCCGTGGGCGATCGCATCCTGCGCCGACAGGCCCCAGTCGAAATGGGCGATCAGCGCCTTGGCCACCTGCATGATGATGGTCTTGCCGCCCGCCGCGCCCACGGTGAAGATGGGAGTGCCCTTGTCATCATAGACGATCGTCGGCGACATGGAGGAGAGCGGCCGCTTGCCCGGTTCCACCCGGTTGGCGACGGGCTTGCCGTCCTTTTCCGGGGTCAGGCTGAAATCGGTCAGCTCATTGTTGAGGATGACGCCGTTCGCCACCAGCTGGCTGCCGAAGAAGCTTTCGATGGTGGAGGTCCAGGCGGCGATGTCGCCGTCATGATCCACGGCGACGAAATGGCTGGTGCCGCTTTCGGGCTGGGGCAGCGAGGTGGTGCGCGGCTGCGCGCCGGGCGGCGTGCCGGGTGTGTAGGCGGTCAGCGCCTTGTTGAGGCGGATCAGCGAGGATCGCTGCCGGAGATAGGCCGGGTCGATCATGCCGCTGACCGGCACCGGGACGAAATCGGGATCGCCGAGCCAGGTGTCGCGATCGGCATAGGCGAGCTGCATCGCTTCGCCGATCACATGCCAGGAGCGCGGATCGTCCTTGCCCCATTGGGCGAGCGGGAAGCGCTCCACCATGCCGAGAATTTCCAGCACGGTGACGCCGCCCGACGACACCGGCCCCATGCCGCACACCGTATAGACGCGATATTTGCCGCAGACGGGCTTGCGCGGCTTCGCCTGATAGGCGGCGATGTCCGCTTCCGTCATCGGCACCGGATTTTTCGGCGCGTTGGTGACGGCGGCGGCGAGCAGCCTGGCGTTCTCCCCGGTGTAGAAGGCGTCCGGCCCCTCCGCCGCGACCCGCCTGAACAGGGCAGCGAGCGCCGGGTTCTTGAGGATCGTGCCCTTGGGCGCGGGCTTGCCGTCGATCCAGAAATAAGACTGGATGTCGGGGAAGTCGGCCCACACGGCGGCGACCGCGCGCATGGCGGTGTCGAGCCGCTCGCGCACCTCGAAGCCTTCCTCGGCGTAGCGGATCGCGGGCTGGAACAGGTCCGCCCAGGGCAGCTTGCCCCATTTCCGGTGCGCGTCCCAGGCGAGCCGCAGATTGCCCGGCACGCCGACCGAATAGCCGCCCGGCCAGGCCTGGCGGAACGGCATCACCTGGCCGTCGGGACCGATGAAGCGGTCGGGCCGCGCGGCGGCGGGGGCGGTTTCGCGGCCGTCGATCGATTCCAGCAGGCCGGTCGCGCCGTCATGGTGCATCAGGAACCCACCGCCGCCGATGCCGCTATTGTGCGGCTCCACGACGTTGAGCGCCAGCATCATGGCGATCGCCGCGTCCGTCGCGCTGCCGCCCTTGCGCAGGATTTCCTGCCCCGCCTGCGCGGCGCGCGGGTCGGCGGCCGAGACGGTGGCGTTGGTCGATACCGGATCACGCGCGGAAGCGGCGGCGGCAGGGAGCAGGGCAATGAGGGCGAAGGGGGCCAGCAGGCCGTTCAGGCGGGAGGTCATGGCCGGCACCCTATCGCCGCGACGGCGCTTCGCAACCCCATGATAGACCGGGGTTATGGCCGGCAGACCCGATCAGCGCGGGCTTCAGGCGTCGACGCCGACCAGATCGGCGATGCCGCTGACGCCATCGCGCGCCATCAGCGCCTTCAGCTCGGCATTGATGCGCTTCGCGAGATAGGGGCCTTCATAGACCAGCGCGCTGTAGAGCTGAACCAGCGACGCCCCGGCGCGGATGCGGGCATAGGCCTGGCCGCCGGTGGCAATGCCGCCGACGCCGATCAGCGGCAGTCGCGTCCCCAGAAGACGGCGAAAATCCCGGAGCCGTGCGTGCGACAGGTCGGTCAGCGGCGCGCCGGACAGGCCGCCTGCCTCCCCCGCATGGGCCGACCGCAGCGCCGGGCGGGTGATGGTCGTGTTGGACACGATCAGCGCGTCGACCCGATGGTCGACACAGGCGGCGGCGATATCCTCGACATCGGCGGGCTCGAGGTCGGGGGCGACTTTCAGGAAGATCGGCGTGGTGTCGCCGCCGCGCGCCGCCATGACCGCCCCCAGCAGGTCGTCAAGCGCGGCGCGGCCCTGCAAGGCGCGCAGGCCCGGCGTATTGGGGGAGGAGATGTTGACCGTCAGATAGTCGGCCAGCGGCGCCATGCAGGTGACGCCCGTCACATAGTCGGCAATGCCGCGCCCGGCGGCCGTCGCATCCTTGTTCGCGCCGATATTGATGCCGATCACCGGCCCCTCCCCCGCCGGACGGCGATAGCGCGCGATCCGGTCGGCCGCAGCGCCCTGACCTCCATTGTTGAAGCCGAAGCGGTTGATGACGGCGCGGTCCTCCACCAGTCGGAACAGGCGCGGCTGCGGATTGCCCGGCTGGGCCAGCGGCGTCAGCGTGCCCAGCTCGGCGAAACCGAAGCCCAGGCCATGCATCTTGTGCGCGACCCGGCCATCCTTGTCATAGCCCGCCGCCAGTCCGACCGGATTGGGGAAACGGATGCCCGCCACCGTCGTTTCGAGCATCGGATCGGCCCGAAGCGGCGCCGGCGTGGGCATCATGCGCAGCGCGGCGATCGACAGATTATGGGCGCGTTCGGCGTCGAGCGCGAAGAGAAGGGGGCGGATCAGGCGATAGGACATGGGGCGGCGCTATGCCAGCGGCGCGACCGTCCGTCGAGTCACTGTGGCAGAAGCATCACAGCCGTCGGCTTATGACATTTCATGACAGGAAACGTCATGAATGAGACCGTTTCGGACGGAGAAATGTCCGATCCATCCAATAAAATTTCACTGATTCGGGCGTAAACCCAGCTTGCGACCCGAAGGCTCTTAGGCCAATGGCCGATGAGACCTTTTCCTGACCCGGCGGTGATGAACCGCCGGGTCATTTTTTTCGGCAGGGAAAAGAGGCATGAAAAATGCGCTTTTTCAATCCTGTCGCTTGCGTCCCGGCAGAATTGGCGCATAGTCGCGGCCTGGGGTGAAAATATGGGGTTGCACAAGACCAGCAAGCCGGGGAGCAACGTCGCTCTGCCGGACGAAAGGGGACCGCTTTCCTACACGGTCGCAGCCGCGCAGGGGCCGGTGCGGCTTCGTTACTTCGCGCCGCCCGAACATCTGCGCGCCTATTTCGGTTCGCTCTACCTCTTCACCGTCACCGCCGACCATTATGCCGACGCCACCCGCGCCGACGTGCCGCAGCTGCGTTTCATGATCGCGGGCGGCGGGGATTATCATTTCCAGGATGGCGGGGTGATGGCGACGCCGGACGTCTGCCTGCTGGGACCGACCATGGGGGCGACCCGCTTCGTGCTGGAAGGACAGGCGCGGGTGCTGGGCGTCTCGCTGTTGCCCGCCGGGTGGTTGTCGCTGCATGGCGGGGACGCCAGCACCCTGGCCGATCGCCTGTGCGACCTCGCGGCGGAACGCGGCCCCGCCCATGCCGCGCTGCTCGACCGGTTGCGGACCATGGACGATGCCGAGGCGGAAGAGATGGCAACCCTGTGCTGGAAGGAGCTGGGCCGGCTGGTCAAGCCGGTGCGCAAGGCGACCTGGGCGCTGCTGGCGGCGGTCGACGCCTGGCTGATGGACGAAGGATCGCCGCGGATCGAGACATTAGTGGAAACCACGTCCCTGTCGGCGCGCCAGCTCGCCCGGCTGACCAACAAATATTATGGCGCCCCGCCCAAGCTGCTGGCGCGCAAATATCGCGCGCTGCGCTGTTCGGCGCGAATCGCCCTGGACGGCGACAGCTGGCAGCAATTGTGCGAGGAGGCGGGCTTCTATGACCAGTCGCACTTCATCCGCGAGATCAAGCATTTCATCGGCCTGACCCCGCACCAGTTGCAGACCGAGCCGACGGCCGTGGCCCAGCTGACCCTGCTGCGCCGATCCCTGGGCGGCGACGTGGCGGTGCTCAATCGTTTGAGTTGAGCGTCCCCAAGCAGAAATACCTTGATTAACTGCGCCTGGCGGACCACATGCGCCCAATCGGATGGAATCGGTCCGATTTGAGAATGGTTCGCAATTTGCAAGGGCGCGTGACACGACATGAGACTGTCGAGCTTCGCTGATTATGCGGTCGTGCTGATGTCCGCCGCCGCGCGCCATTGCGGCCACGCCGGGCTCGATCCGGCGCATCACGACCGACAGCCGAAGATGAACGCGACCACCCTGTCGGCCGAAACCGGCATACCCCTGCCCACCGCGCAGAAGCTGGTGAGCCGCCTGTCGGCCGCCGGTCTGCTCGAATCGAGCCGGGGCACCGGCGGGGGCGTGCGGCTGTCGCGTCCGCCCGCAGCGATCACGCTGGCCGATGTGGTGGAGGCGGTGGAAGGCCCCATCGCCATGACGGCCTGCGCCGACCATGGCGCCCATGACTGCTCGCTGGAGCAGGACTGCCGCGTGCGCCCGCACATGAATGTGGCGAACAATGCGATCCGCGAGGCGCTCGCGGGCGTCACCATCGCCAGCCTGACACGAGAAATGGCATGACCGAAGAGACCACCACCATACGGAACCAGGAAGCGCATGACGCGGCCGAGCGCGCTTCGACCTACGAACATGGCTGGTCGTCCGCCATCGAGCAGGATTTCGCGCCCAAGGGGCTGAACGAGGACACGGTCCGCTTCATCTCCGCCAAGAAGAAGGAGCCGGAATGGCTGCTGGAATGGCGGCTGAAGGCCTTTGCCATGTGGCAGAAGATGGAGTCGCCCGACTGGGCCAAGCTCAACATCCCGCCGATCGATTATCAGGACGCCTATTATTACGCCGAGCCGAAGAAGAAGGCGGAGCTGAATTCGCTGGACGAGGTCGACCCCGAGATATTGGCGACCTATCAGAAGCTGGGCATCCCCATCGCCGAGCAGGAAATGCTGGCCGGGGTGAAGGGCAGCCGTAAGGTCGCGGTCGACGCGGTGTTCGATTCGGTGTCCGTTGCCACCACCTTCCGCAAGGAGCTGGAGGAAGCCGGCGTCATCTTCCGTTCGATCAGCGAAGCGGTGCGTGAATATCCCGACCTCGTGAAGAAGTGGCTGGGCAAGGTCGTGCCGATGCACGACAATTATTTCGCCACCTTGAACTGCGCGGTCTTTTCCGACGGCACCTTCGTCTACATCCCCAAGGGCGTGCGCTGCCCGATGGAACTGAGCACCTATTTCCGCATCAATGCGGAGAATACGGGGCAGTTCGAGCGCACCCTGATCGTCGCGGACGAGGGCAGCTATGTTTCCTATCTGGAGGGCTGCACTGCGCCGATGCGCGACGAGAACCAGCTGCACGCCGCCGTCGTGGAACTGGTGGCGCTGGATGATGCCGAGATCAAATATTCGACCGTCCAGAACTGGTATCCGGGCGACGCGGACGGCAAGGGCGGCATCTATAATTTCGTGACCAAGCGCGCACTCTGCCAGGGGCGCAACAGCAAGGTCAGCTGGACCCAGGTGGAGACGGGCAGCGCCATCACCTGGAAATATCCGTCCTGCGTGCTGAACGGCGAGAACAGCGTCGGGGAGTTTTATTCCGTCGCGCTGACCAACAATCTGCAACAGGCCGATACCGGCACCAAGATGATCCATAACGGCAAGGGGTCGCGTTCGACCATCGTGTCGAAGGGGATTTCGGCGGGCCGCAGCAACAACACCTATCGCGGGCTGGTGCGCGTGGCGCCGGGCGCGGAAGGGGTGCGCAACTTCACCCAGTGCGACAGCCTGCTGCTGGGCGACCAGTGCGGCGCGCATACCGTGCCCTATATCGAGGTGCGCAATCCCTCGGCGCAGATCGAGCATGAAGCCACGACCAGCAAGATCAGCGACGATCAGCTGTTCTACGCGATGCAGCGCGGGCTGGATCAGGAAAGCGCGGTATCGCTGATCGTCAACGGCTTTGCGCGGGAGGTGTTGCAGCAACTGCCGATGGAGTTCGCCGTCGAGGCGCAGAAGCTGCTGGGGATTTCTCTCGAAGGATCGGTGGGCTGACGCGCAGCGCAGCCCCGCAAACAGGATCAAGGACGGAAAATTGAGCGACGAAGACGATATTCAGGATGCCCTCGCGGATTTCGCGGAGGATGTCGGCAATGGCCAGTCATGGACCGCCGCGATCCGCATCCTGACCGAGGATTATGAGCTGGAAGAGGGCGAATTGCAGGCCCGCGCCGTCAAGGATTTCGGCGATCTCGACGCGTTCGAGGCGGAGAGCCGTGCGGCGCTGGAAGCAGGCGACGTGGCTTTCACCGAGAAATTGCGAAAGGACAAGGCGTTCCACAAGGCGAAGGCGCCCAACCTGGCCCGCATGGGGCCGGTCAGCGAGTTCGTCGTCGCGCTGCTGGAAAAGGGCGCGCCGGAACCCGACGCCGACTGGTGGCCCTATATGCCGATCAAGCGCCATATCGACACGCTGTTCCCCGCGCCGGGCGACGTGCGCGACATGGCTTTCTGGACCGCGCGGACGCTCCAGCGCGCGCATGAGGGATAATTTGATGCTGACGATCGACAACCTCACCAACGAAATCGACGGCAAGGCGATCCTCAAGGGCCTGTCGCTCCGGATCAACGCGGGAGAAATCCACGCGATCATGGGGCCGAACGGCGCGGGCAAGTCGACGTTGGCCTATACGCTGGGCGGCCGTCCCAATTATGACGTGACGGGCGGCAGCGCGACCTTCGAGGGGGCCGATCTGTTCGGGATGGAGCCGCACGAGCGCGCCGCGGCCGGCCTGTTCCTGGGCTTCCAGTACCCGGTCGAGATTCCCGGCGTGTCCAACCTGCAATTCCTGCGCGAAAGCCTCAATTCGCAGCGGCGCGCGCGGGGCGAAAAGGAACTGAACGGCGGCGAGTTCATCCGGCTGGCCAAGGAAAAGGCCGCGCTGCTCGGCCTCGACATGGAGATGCTGAAGCGACCGGTGAATGTCGGCTTTTCGGGCGGCGAGAAGAAGCGCGCCGAAATGGTGCAGATGGGCATTCTCGATCCCAGGCTGGCGATCCTGGACGAGACGGACAGCGGCCTCGACATCGACGCATTGAAGATCGTGGGCGCGGGGATCAACGCGATCATGCGCAAGCCCGACAAGGCGGTGCTGCTCATCACCCATTATCAGCGCCTGCTCGACTATGTGAAGCCGGACTACGTGCATGTGCTGGCGGCCGGGCGGATCGTGAAGTCGGGCGGTCCCGAACTGGCGCTGGAGCTGGAACGCGAAGGCTATGCCGAAGTGGTTGCGGCGTGAACGCATTGGCTCTTCCGACGCGCAAGGATGAAGCCTGGCGCTATAGCGATGTGGAGGCTGTAGCCGCCATCTGGCCGACGCCCGCGCCGACACGGATCGACGTGGCGGAGGGCGACAGCGCGCGCCATCACCTGTTGCAGGACGCGGCCGATGGCGCGGCGGCGGTGCATGACTATGTCATCACGATTGCGGACGGCGCGCGCTGCGATTTCCATCTGCTCAATATCGGCGGCAAGCTGGGGCGTGTGACCTTTACCGTCACGCTGGGGAGCAACGCGCATTTCGAGCTGAACGGCGCGATCATCGGCGGCGGCGACCAGGTGCTGGAGATCATCACCAGCGTCACCCATGCCAAGCCCGATTCGACCAGCGGACAGACCATCCGGTCGATCCTGGGGCAGCGCGCCACGGGCAGTTACCTCGGCAGCATCAACGTCGCGCGCGACGCGCAGCGGACCGACGCCTTCCAGTCGGTCAAGGCCATGCTGCTGGATCGCACCGCGACGGCCAACGCCAAGCCGGAGCTGGAAATCTACGCCGACGACGTGAAATGCGCGCATGGCGCGACCGTGGGCGAACTGGACAAGGCGGCGTTGTTCTACATGGCATCGCGCGGCATGGACCCGGCGACAGCCAAGACGCTGCTGTTGCGCTCCTTCGTCGCGGGCGTGTTCGACGATGTGGCGGACGTCGCGGTCAAGGAGATGCTCGAAGCCGCCGCGATCGCCAAGCTGGAGGCGCTGGTATGACCGATCTCGCTTCAGGGCTGCGGTTGCGGGACGATTTCCCC
The DNA here is from genome assembly GCF_001650725.1 of Sphingobium sp. TCM1. GTDB lineage: Bacteria > Pseudomonadota > Alphaproteobacteria > Sphingomonadales > Sphingomonadaceae > Sphingobium. The sequence goes on from NZ_LXVX01000039.1 coordinate 443,878, forward strand.
GGCCTTTTGAATGGGGATGGGGGCGACTGGCACTATCTGGACAGCGCCGCCACCGCGCAGAAGCCCAATGCCGTGATCGACGCGATCGCGCGGGCCTATGGGCCGGATTATGCGACGGTCCATCGCGGCGTCTACGAGCGGTCGGCGAACATGACGCTCGCTTATGAAGCCGCCCGCCGCAAGGTGGCGACCTTCATCGGCGCGGCGTCGGACAGCGAGATCATCTATGTGCGCGGCGCGACCGAGGGGATCAACCTGGTCGCGCAAAGCTGGGCAGGGACGCAGCTCAAGGCGGGCGACCGCATCCTCCTCTCCACGCTGGAGCATCACAGCAATATCGTGCCGTGGCTGCTGGTGGCGGAGAAAGTGGGCGCGGCGATCGACGTCGTACCGCTGACGCAGGATGGCCGGATCGACCTGGACGCAATGCGGGCGATGATCACGCCGCAGCACCGCATGGTGGCGCTCGCCCATGTGTCCAATGTGCTGGGCAGCGTGCTCGATTGCCGCCGCGCCGCCGACATCGCCCATATGGTCGGCGCGAAGATCCTGATCGATGGCTGCCAGGCGGTGCCGCGCCTGGCCGTCGACGTGCAGGCGCTGGACTGCGACTTCTACGTCTTTTCCGCGCACAAGCTCTATGGCCCGACCGGCATCGGCGTGTTGTGGGGCCGCAAGGAACTGCTCGACGCCATGCCGCCCTATCAGGGCGGCGGGTCAATGATCGACAAGGTCACGTTCGAAAAGACTACCTACGCCCCCGCGCCGACCCGATTCGAGGCGGGAACGCCGCATATCACCGGCGTCGTCGGGCTTTCCGCCGCGATCGACTATGTGCAGGCGATCGGGCTGGACGCCATCCACGCGCATGAATCTGCGCTGGTGGCCAAGGCGCGCGGGGCGCTGGAAAGCCTGAACAGCGTGCGCCTGTTCGGACCGGAAGATTCGGCCGGCATCCTCTCCTTCGAGGTCGAGGGGGTGCATCCGCACGATGTCGGCACCATATTGGACGAAACGGGCGTCGCGATCCGGGCGGGGCATCATTGCGCCCAGCCGCTGATGCGGCATCTGGGCGTCGAGGCGACCGCGCGGGCCAGCTTCGGCATCTATAGCGACGAGAGCGACGTGGATGCGCTGGTGCGCGGTCTGGAGCGTGTGAGGAAGATTTTCGCCAATGACTGACCATATGAGCGAAGAGCGGAAGATACTGGTGGAAGAGGTGGACGCGGTCGAGACGCCGCCCAAGGCGCGCGTGGACGATGTCGCGGAGGCCACGCCGCGCCAGCGCGACTATCTGGACGGGTTTCTGGCGCACAAGCCGGCCGAGACGCCTGCGGGCGAGCCTGGCGGCAATCTCTATGACGGCATCATCGATGCGCTGAAGGAGATTTTCGACCCGGAAATCCCGGTGAATATCTATGATCTGGGCCTGATCTACGGCGTCGACGTGACGGAGGACGGTCATGCCGTCGTCACCATGACGCTGACCACGCCCCATTGCCCGGTCGCCGAATCCATGCCCGGCGAAGTCGAACTGCGCGTCGGCGCGGTGCCCGGCGTCGGCGATGTCGAGGTGAATCTGGTCTGGGATCCGCCATGGGACCCGCAGAAGATGAGCGACGAGGCGAAACTGGAACTGGGAATGCTCTGATGACCACCGAGACCAAGACCCGTGCCCGTCCCGCCGCCGTCATCCTGACGCCGAGCGCGCAGGCGCGCATCGCCGACCTGATGGCACAGGCACCCGAAGGGACGATCGGCGTCAAGCTGTCGACCCCCAAGCGCGGCTGTTCGGGCCTTGCCTATTCGGTCGACTATGTGACGCAGGAAGCCAAGTTCGACGAGAAGATCGAGACGCCCGGCGGCGTGCTGTATATCGACGGCGCTTCGGTACTCTATCTGGTCGGGTCGACCATGAACTGGGTGGAAGATGATTTCACCGCCGGCTTCGTCTTCAACAATCCCAATGCCAAGGGCAGTTGCGGCTGCGGCGAGAGCTTCACGGTCTGATTTCCGGCGGGCGATCGACCATGCCCCACATGCTCATAATCGGCATGGGTTACACTGCATCGCGGCTCGCCGCCCGTTTGGGTGAAGAGGGCTGGCACATCTCCGGCGTCCGCCGGAGCGCCGATGCCGACATGATCGCGTTTGACGATGATGGCGCGGTCCGCGCCGCGATCGCCCAGGCCAGCCATATCCTCTCCTCCGTCCCACCCGAGGGCGATGCCGATCCCGTGCTGGCCCGCTATGGCGCCGCCATCGCCGCTGCGCCCGCAATCTGGAGCGGCTATCTTTCCTCCACCGGCGTCTATGGCGATGCGGCGGGTGCCTGGGTGGATGAATCCAGCCCGGTCGGCCTGGGACGCCGCGCCGCCCGGACTCAGGCCGATGCCCATTGGGGCGCGCTGCGATCCGACATGCGCCGCTTCCGGCTGCCCGGCATCTACGGCCCCGGCCGCTCGGCGCTCGACCGGGTGCGCGAGGGGCGCGCCCATCGCATCGACCTGCCCGACCAGATATTCAGCCGCGCCCATGTCGACGACATCGTGTCGGGGGTGGTCGCGTCGATCCGCCAGGGGCCACCCGGCGTCTACAATCTGTCGGACGACCTGCCCTGCGCGCAGAACCGACTGATTGAGGAGGCCTGCGCCATGCTGGGCCAGCCCCTTCCGCCGCTGCTGACGCTGGAGGAGGCTCGCCTTTCGCCGATGGCGCGGTCCTTCTATGCGGAAAACCGCCGGGTCGCGAACGGGCGGGCGAAACGGCTGCTCGGCTGGTCGCTACGCTATCCGACCTATCGCGACGGGTTGCGCGCCTGCGCCTGATTCCCTTTGTCGCATGGTTTACGGCTTGTTAACCGGACGGATCGAGAAGGGAGGTATCGCTTCACGAGGGATGCTCCATGACCCGCATCGACAGCCAGATCGACCGCGCCTTTTCCGCGCTCAGCCACCGGATGAATGATCTGGGCGCGCCCGGCCGCGGGGCGGCATCGCACGAGCCGATCGCCAGCCTGATCGACAAGGTCAATGCCGCCAAGCTGCGCTACCAGCCGGGCGCCCGTTAGGCAGCCTTCGATCGCAGCGCGATCCCCATGCCGGCAATCGCCAGCAGCGCGCCCGCGAAGGCGAGCGCCGACCAGCGATAGCCCTCCACCACGGTGGAGATCAGCATGGCGATCACCGGGATCAACACGCTGGTATAGGCCGCGCGGCCCGCGCCCATCCTCTGGATCAGCGTGAAATAGAGCGGGAAGGTCACGACCGACCCGGCCAGCGCCAGCCAGCCGATACCCGCGACATAGCCCCAGCGCATGTCGAACTGCGGCGGCCCGACCGTCGCGAAGGCGAACAGCGCGTCCACGCCTGCGCCAATCAGCATCGCCCAGGCCAGCACCGCGACCATCGGCAGGCGCCTGGCGATCTCCATGCCCTGCATCACATTGGCGGCCGATGCGCTCATGAGGCCCGCGAGCGCGAACCCCGCGCCCAGTAGCACCATGTCGGGGCTGACCGTCGCCACGTGATATTCGTGGAGCAGCATCAGGATGATGCCCGCCACCGCGACGACCGAGCCGCCGATGAAGGCGCGACCGACGGGCTGGCGGAAGATCAGGAAGGCGAGGATCGAATTGGGGATCAGCAGCATCGCATAGACCACCGCGACCACGCCCGACGTCAGATAATGCTCCGCCCGGTAGACGAAGTTGAAGTTGAGGACGAATTGGGCAAGGCCCAGCAGCGCGGCGTAGAGGATGCCGCTCCGCCCGATCCCCAGCCGGATACCGCGCCACCGGGCGAAAGCCGCCATGGCGACGCCGGCGAGCAGGAACCGGTAGCAGACTGACCAGCTGGCCGGGACCGAGCCGATCTGGTCGCGGATGACGATCCAGGTCGAACTCCAGATCAGGGTGACGAGGATGAAGGGGACCGCGACGCCGCCCCTGGACGGTTCAGCCATCGTCGAGCGCTTTCAACGCCTGCGCCAGCGGGGCGACGCTGGCCGCGTCCTGCGACCAGTTGGTGACGAGACGGGCCGCGCCCTCGCCCCAGTCGTAGAAGCCGAACCCCTGCGCGCGCAGCTGCGCCGCTTGCGCCGCCGTGAGCCGCACGAACAGCTCATTGGCCTCGACCGGGTGCATCAGCCGTCCAGTCGCCCCTTCCGCCAGCGCCTGCGCCGCGCCATTGGCGGCGCGGGCGTTGCGCAGCCACAGGTCGCCTTCGACCATGGCGAGTATCTGCGCGGCGAGATAGCGGCCCTTGGACATGAGATGACCCGAACGCTTGCGCCAACGCGTTGCTTCGGCTGCGCGGGCATCGGCCTGCGCGCCGAAGAAGAGCAGCGCCTCGCCGATCATGCCGCCATTCTTGACGCAGCCGAAGCTGAGCGCATCCACGCCCGCGCGCCAGGTCAGATCCGCAGGCGCACACCCCCGGTGCGCCACCGCATTGGCGAAGCGCGCGCCGTCCATGTGGACGCTGAGGCCATGCGCCTTCGCGACCTCGCCCAGCGCCGCGACCTCGTCCGGCGCATAGCCCAGCCCATATTCGGTGGCGTTGGTGATGCTGATCGCGCGCGCCGGTACCTGATGCACGTCGGGACGGATCGTCTTCAGCCGCTCCGTCACCGCCTCGGGCGTCAGCTTCGCGCCAGCGCCCGGCAGCGGCATCAGGGTCGCGCCATGGGTGAAGAAACCCGGCGCGCCACATTCGTCGACGACGATATGGGCCTCCTCATGGCAGAGCACGCCGCCATAGGGTGGGCAGAGGGTGGCGAGCGCGATGCTGTTTGCTGCCGTGCCGGTGGACAGCCACAGCGCCCGCACCGGCGTTTCGAACAGCGCCGAGAAGGCGCCGTCCAGCCGCGCGCTCCAGGCGTCGCCGTCATAGCCATGATCTTCATGGTCGGCGGCAGCGATTGCGGCCATCACTTCGGGGCAGATCGGCGTGGCGTTGTCGGAGAAGAAATACATGGCGCAGCGATAGCGAGGCAGCCGGGGCGCGGGAAGAGGCCAGCGTCGCCCGGCTGGCCCTGCCGCAACAAAATGGGTCAGCATATATGACCCATTGTTTCGGGAGCCGCACTGTGACATAGGCGCCCCTTCCGAGCCAGAACAAGGAGACTCACCATGGCCGTCGAGCAGAAGTCGCGCTTCACCGTCACCCGCAACAGCCAGGCTGTGGCGGCGAACGAGCGCGCCGTGCTGCTCGAGGATCCCGGTTTCGGCCGGCTTTTCACCGACCATATGGTGACGATCCGCTATACCGAGGGACAGGGCTGGCACAGCCACAAGGTGGAGCCGCGCGCGCCCTTCCAGCTCGATCCCGCCTGCGCCGTGCTCCATTATGCGCAGGAAATCTTCGAGGGGATGAAGGCATACCGGCTGGAGGATGGCAGCATCGCCATGTTCCGCCCGGAGGAAAATGCCCGCCGCTTCGCCGAATCGGCCGAGCGCATGGCGATGCCTGCCATCCCCGAAGATCTGTTCCTGGAAGCGGTCGAGGAACTGGTGAAGATCGACGCCGACTGGATTCCGGGCGGTGAGGGCAGCTTGTATCTGCGCCCCTTCCTGTTCGCGAGCGAGGCGTTCCTGGGCGTGCGTCCGTCGAACGAATATATTTTCTGCGTCATCGCCTCGCCCGCCGGCGCCTATTTCAAGGGCGGCAAGAAGGCCGTCACCCTGTGGGTGTCGGAACATTATACCCGGGCGGCGCGCGGCGGCACGGGCGCGGCCAAATGCGGCGGCAATTATGCCGCGTCGCTGGTCGCGCAGAAGGAAGCGACCAAGCAGGGCTGCGACCAGGTCGTGTTCCTGGACGCGGCCGAGAACAAGTGGGTCGAGGAACTGGGCGGCATGAACGTCTTCTTCGTGATGGAGGACGGGTCGATCGTCACCCCGCCGCTGAGCGGCACCATCCTGCCCGGCATCACCCGCAATTCGATCATCACCCTCGCCCGCGCCAAGGGGATTGAGGTGCGCGAGGAGCTCTACAGCTTCGCGCAGTGGCGCGAGGACGCCACCAGCGGCAAGCTGCGCGAAGCCTTCGCCTGCGGCACGGCGGCGGTGGTGACGCCGATCGGCACGGTCAAGAGCAGCAGCGGAGACTTCACCATCGGCAATGGCGATGGCGGACTGGTGACGGAAAGCCTGCGCGCCGAGTTGACCGGCATCCAGCGTGGCATTGTGGCCGATCCGGCGGGCTGGGTGCGCAAGCTGTAATATCCCGTCGTCACCCGCGAAAGCGGGGATGACGCGATATGGTCGCGGCAAGCGCCGACTTCCCAATCCGATCCCAAGCGCCTAGAAAGGCGGCCATGGAACGCTTCGACGTCGTGATATTGGGGGGCGGGCTGGTCGGCCTGACCCTGGGCATCGCTCTTTCCGGCCATGGCGTGCGCTGCGCCGTGATCGATCCGGCCGATCCGGTGGATACCACTGCCGCCGGTTTCGACGGGCGCGTTTCCGCCATCAGTTCGACCAGCCACGCGATGCTGAGCGCCATCGGCGTGGCCCGGCATCTGGAGGGCAAGGGCTGCCCGATCGACCGCATCTGGGTGAGCGACGGGCTGGAGCCGGGCGCGCTCGACTTCGCGCCGGATGCGGATGACGGGGTGATGGGGACGATGTTCCCCAATCGCGACCTGCGCATCGCGCTGGCGCAGACCGCGGCCGAGGCGAAGAATCTCACCCGCTTCCAGCCCGACCGCGCCGTCCATGTCGACCGCAATGCCGACGGCGTCACGCTGACGCTGGCGAGCGGCGCGACGATCGAGGGCGCGCTGCTGGTCGCTGCCGAAGGGCGCAACAGCCCGACGCGCGAGGCGGCCGGCATCACCACGACGCGCTGGCAATACAAGCATACCGCGATGGTGACGGCGATCGACCATGAGGTGCCGCACGCCAATACCGCCTACGAGATTTTCTATGTCGGCGGTCCCTTCGCGTTGCTGCCAATGCTGCCGGGCACCCGATCCGCCGTGGTATGGACCGTGCCGACCGGGCAGGCGCCGGCGATGATGAAATTGTCCGAGCGCGCCTGGCTGGCCGAAGCGCAGAAGCGGATCGGCGGCTTTCTGGGCGAAATCCGGCTGGCGGGGCCTCGCTCTTCCTATCCGCTGGGCTTTCACCATGCCGCGCGGATCACCGACACGCGCCTGGCGCTGGTCGGCGACAGCGCCCATGCCATCCACCCCATCGCGGGGCAGGGGCTGAACCTGGGCTTCCGCGATGTCGCGGCGCTGGTCGAGGTGCTGGTGGAGGGGATGCGGCTGGGCCTCGATCCCGGCGACGCGCAGTTGCTGGCGCGCTACCAGCGCTGGCGCGGGCTGGATGCGATGATGACCAGCGTGGCGATGGACGGGCTGGTTCGCCTGTTCGACGTGCCGGGCAAGCTGCCCTCATTGGTGCGCCGGGCCGGCCTGGCGGCGGTGCAGCGCACGTCGCTACTCAAGCATCGCTTCATGGCCGAGGCACGGGGCCAGTCCGGCGCGCTGCCCCGCCTATTGTCGGGCGAGATGGTCTGAAACGACAGGCCTGCACACGGGGCGACCTGACGGCGCCCCGTGCGATGGTTCAGAGATCGACGCCGGCCGCGATGGCTTCCAGCTTGCGGATGCGTTCCTTGAGGTCGGCGACCTCGATCCGGGCGGCGGCCGATGGGGGCGCCGATTCGTCGCCATGGCCGTAGCGGACCAGTTCGGCGCGCTTGAGTTCCAGCCAGCCGTTCCAGCCGCGAAGGCCAGCGAAGGCGATGATGGCCAGGCCAGCCAGGCTGGTCGCCGCCAGCGTGATATAGAGATAGGGGTCCTGCATGAATGCCTCCCTGTCCAAACGAGCGCGAAAGTCGTTTATAGTCGCATTTTCGAACCGAAGGACTGCTGCGCAGCCCTTCTGAAAATGCTCAATCGCGGTCGCGGAGCTTTTCGAATTCCCGCTCCAGCGCGGTGGAGCCGTCCGTCGCCAGCCGCTCCAGCACGGCCACGCGATCCTTGAGCGCCTTCACTTCCGCGCGCAGCCTTTCCGCTTCCGGGTCCGGCCCACGCTGGATGAAATCTTCGCCCTTGTGCCGACGCACGACGCCATATTTGGCGCGGATGACGCTGGCGATGGCGGTGATCGCGACGATCGCGACGACCATTTCAAACGGGTTCATGTCTCTTGTCTCCCTGTTGGCGCGCTGGCGTCTCGGGCCTTAGTTGGCCGGGCCGCGCAGCCGTTCGATTTCGCGGTTGAGCTGGTGGCTTTCGTCGGTGACGATGCGTTCGACCACGGCGAGCCGGTCCTTCATCGATCCGATCTCGGCGCGCAGCTGGGCATTTTCCTGGCTCAGCAGCTTGATGCGCTCGACCATTTCCTCATTTTTCTGCGGATAGATCGCCTTCCCCCAGCTGTTTTCCAGCGGATAGCCATACTTGATGCGCAGCCAGGTGGTGAAGATCCAGCCGCCGACCGCCAGCGATCCGACGATGACAGCGACCGGCGCGAAGGCTTCGAATGGAAACATCGTCTATACTCCCTTGGCTCGGCCGCGCGTCAGCGCAGTTCCTCGATTTCGCGCGCCGTGCGGGTGGCAGGATCGGTGGCGATCCGTTCCAGCACGGCGATGCGTTCCTCCAGGCGGCTGATTCGGCCGGTCAGCTTTTCGTTTTCGTTTGAAAGAAGGTCGATTTTTCGACCGGCGTCAGGGTCCGTTCGATGAACGGTGCCGGTCCATTCATTTTCGACCGGATAGCCGTGGCGGGCGCGGACCCAGGTGGTGAACATCCAGCCCAGCGTCGACATGGCGATGATGGCGAGGACGAAGAAGGGACCACCGAAATTCATGACTGTCTCTCCCCTGTTATGCCGCCCCGATGCAGCGATCAGCGCAGGCTGTCGATCTCGTCGGCCAGGCGGGTGTTGCGGCTGGTATAATAGATTTCGATGTCGGCCAGGCGACGGTCGATGTCGCGGAACTTGGAGCGGACATCGCGGGTGGAGCGCGTCGGGTTGGTGCGAACGCCCTGCCAGAATTTCTCGTCGTCGCGATCCGCATAGAGGCCCGATGGCTTGTTGTCGGCGAAATAGGCGGCGGCGAAATAGGCGATCAGCGACCAGGGGAAGGCGCCCATCAGGGTGATGAGCACCGCCCCGACCCGGACCCAGACCACGTCGATCCCGGTATAGTCGGCAATGCCGGCGCAGACGCCCATCCATTTGCCATTGGCCTTGTCGAGATAAAATTTGGTGCGGCGGGCGGTCATGTCAGTTCCTCCGGTCGAATTCGTAGGCGTCGTCGCTGGAAGGACGCTGCGGACGGAAATCGGGATTGTCGGCGGCGACGATCCGTTCGACCGTCTGGAGCCGTTCTTCCAGGCGACGGGCGAGAAGGTGCAGCTCGTCGAGCAGCTTCTCATCCTCGTCGGTGATCTTGGGCGCCTGCTTCCACTTGGTGATGTAGTGGAAGATCAGCCAGGGCATCCCGATGAAGAGCGTCGTGATCGCGACGATGGGGATGAGAATCTCTTCCATGGGATCAGGCTCCCTTGTTCATGCTGGCCTTGAGCGCGGCAAGATCGGCATCGACCTTGTCGGCCGACTTCAATTCCGCAATCTCTTCCTCCAGCGTCTTGGGCTGCTGGCCCAGGCTCATCGCATCGGCGCGGCCTTCGGCCATGTCGACGCGGCGTTCGAGCATGTCGAAGCGGGCAAAGGCTTCGTTCACCTTCTCGCCGGCATAGGCCTCGCGCACGCGCAGCCGGTTCTCGGCGCTCTGCATCCGCGTGACCAGGCTGTTCTGGCGGGCGCGGGCTTCGCGCAGCTTGCCCTGGAGCTTGGCGATGTCTTCCTCCGACGCCTTGAGCGCGTCGTCCAGCGTCTCGATCTCGTGGTTGAGCTGTTCGGCCATGTCGGCGGCCTTCTGTCGTTCGACCAGGGCGGCCTTGGCCAGATCCTCGCGATCCTTGCTCAGCGCCAGCTGCGCCTTCTCGGTCCAGCTCTCCTGCAAGGCATTGAGCTTGGCGATATGGCGGCGCATCTCCTTCTGGTCGGCGATGGTGCGGGCGGCGGACGCGCGGACCTCGACCAGCGTCTCCTCCATTTCGAGGATGATCATGCGGATCATCTTCGCCGGGTCTTCCGCCTTGTCGAGCAGGTCGGTGACATTGGCGGCGATGATGTCGCGGGTGCGGGAGAAAATACCCATTTCAACTACTCCTGGTCGTATCTCGTTATCAAGTGCCGGGGCGGGCGAGAGGGGGCAGTCCCGCCCCGGCCGGGGGTATGCGATCCCTACGCAAGATAGCGCAGGCTCGCGGGGGTGTCTTGCGTCGCGAGCACCGGGGTTTCGCTGGCGCGGGCCGGACCGACCGCCGAGAGGATCATGGTCGATCCGAACAGGACGGCTGCGATGGCGACCGACATCAGCTGGCCGATTTCGCGAACGCTGTTGGTCTGATGTTCCATTATCTTACTCCCTGAACCTTGGCCTTCATGTGGTTCCGCATTTCGTTGCGGATTGCCCATAGCTATGCAGGGGCCGTGCCAATTTCTAAAATTGGCGGATTTCGTTCATTTTTCGGTCATCTGACAGGCGCGCGGCGATATGACGCTTGCCAAGAGGTGGGAAATTTCACCATAAGTTGGCACATGGAGAAAAATACGCAGTTCGTCGGCCAGAGCTTCGCCTTTCTCGACGCCGTCGAGCAGGCCGGCCGCGCGGCCGAACTCAACCGGCCGGTGCTGGTGATCGGCGAGCGCGGGACCGGCAAGGAGCTGATCGCCGAGCGCCTGCATCATCTCAGCCCGCGCTGGGGCGAGCCGTTGATCGTCATGAACTGTGCCGCCTTGCCCGAGACGCTGATCGAGGCGGAGCTGTTCGGCCATGAACAGGGCGCCTTCACCGGCGCCAACCGGGCGCGGCCCGGCCGGTTCGAGGAGGCCGACGGCGGCACCTTGTTCCTCGACGAACTGGGCACGCTGTCGATGGCCGCGCAGGAACGGTTGCTGCGCGTGATCGAATATGGGGAAGTGACGCGGATCGGCGCGTCGCGGCCGGTCACAGTCGACGTGCGTATCGTCGCGGCCACCAACGAGGATCTGCCGGCGGCGGCCGATGCCGGGCGCTTCCGCCCCGACCTGCTCGACCGGCTGAGCTTCGAGGTCATCACCCTGCCGCCGCTGCGCGCCCGCGAGGGCGATGTCGCGGTGCTGGCCGACCATTTCGGGCGACGCATGGCGGCGGAACTCAACTGGCCGCAATGGCCCGGCTTCACGCCGGCCTGCGCGGCGGAGCTGGAGGGTCATGGCTGGCCCGGCAATGTGCGCGAGCTGCGCAATGTGGTGGAGCGCGCGGTCTATCGCTGGGACGAGCCGACGCGGCCGATCAGCCGCCTGACTTTCGACCCCTTCGCCTCACCCTGGAAGCCCAGGCCGCTGATGCCCCGGTCGGTGGCGGAGCCGTGCGCCGGCAACGCCCCCGCCGCTCCCGCGCCGTCGACACCGGCGACGCTGTTCGAGGAGATCACCGACCTGCGCATGGCCGTGGACGCGCATGAGGCGGCGATCATCCGGGCCGCGCTGGAGCGCTATCGCTACAATCAGCGCGCGACCGCCAAGGGGCTGGGCCTCACTTATGACCAGTTGCGCCACTGCATGAAGAAACATGGGCTGAGCGCGGGTTAGGCCAGCGCTCGCGCCCGTTCGCCGATCATCCGCAATTCCGCCACGAAGCGCATCCGTTCTTCGGCCGCCTGCACCGGGTCGGGCAGGCGCAGCAGATAGCTGGGATGGACCGTCACCCACCCTTCCGCGCCCGATTCCAGCGCGATCGCCTGTCCGCGCGTCCGGCTGATCGTCACGGGCTTCCCCAGCATCGCCCGCGCCGCCGTTGCCCCGAGCGCGACCAGCAGCCGGGGACGGATGATGTCCAGTTCCTGCGCCAGCCACCAATGGCAGGCCTGCACCTCGCCCGCGTCCGGCGTCTGGTGGATGCGCCGCTTGCCGCGCTGTGCATATTTGAAATGCTTGACCGCGTTGGTGACATAGGCGCGGGCGCGATCCACCCCGGCCTCCGCCAATGCCTGGTCGAACAATTGCCCCGCCGGGCCGACGAAGGGCCGGCCGGCCAGATCCTCCTGGTCGCCGGGCTGCTCGCCGATGAAGAAGAGCGAGGCATCGAGCGGGCCTTCGCCGAAGACGGTCTGGGTCGCGTCCCGGTGGAGCGGGCAGCGGGTACAGCGCAGCGCCTGGTCCCGCACCGCGCTCCAGGCGGTGGCGCTGTTGGCCGGTCGGGCGGCCGGCGCCTTGGGCGCGGTCGCGATCATGGCCGCCTCCCGCCGCTGCGCGCCGGCGACGAGATCGGGGATGAGCGCCGCTTCCGGCAGGTTGCGCCAGTATTTTTTCGGCATTTCCGACAGCATCGCGCCGGTCTTGAGCCGGGCGGGATTGAAGATCGCGGCATAATAGCCCTTCCACAGCGCTTCGACCGGGTCGCCGTCCGGCGCGTCCTGGCGGGTCGCACCCGGTCCCTGCGTCAACGCCCCACCGTCCCAATGGATGCTCAGTTCCGGCGTCAGGATCGACCAGCGCATCGCGGCGAAGCGACGCACGAAGAAGCCCGCATTGGCGCGGACGACATGATGTTCCGGTTCGAACCAGGCAACGAAGCGCACGCCTTCTCCCTCCGCCACTTCGCGGAAGCGGACGAAGGCGCGCATCTTGTGGACATCGCGCCGCACCGCCTTTGCCAGCGCGTCGATGCGGCGCAGGAGCGGGTCGGCCTTGTCCTCCATCAGCCGCGGCCGGTCGCGCAACCGGCAGAGCAACATATACAGCAAGGCGAAGCGTTCGGGATCGCGGTGGAGAATGGCGCTTCGGGCCAGGTCGATGAAGGCGCGCGGGACGGCAAGGCCGCCGGCTGGCGGCGCCGCGGGCGCGACGGCGTCACCGAACAGGTCGCCCGGCGCATCGCCCACCTGCCAGACGATGGCCGCCGGATCGACCCCGGCCATCGCCAGCCCCCGCGCCGCATCGCGCCAGCCCTCGAAATCATCGGGGGCCGTCAATACGACGCGGTGCATGACATCACTCGTCGGCCTGGGCGCGCTCCAGTTCGGCGGGCTTGCGCTTGGCGAACAGTGCGCCCAGTTCCTGCTCCTCGTCCGTCGTCAGATCCCTGGCGGCGTCGGGGAACATCTCTTCCTCCTCCTCTTCGATATGGTGGAGGTAGCGCTTCTTCATGTCTGCAAAGGTCTTGCGCCATTCCTCGCCATTGAAGGCAAGGCCGTCCAGCTCCTCCAGAAAATCGTCGATTTCCTTGTGTTCCGACACGCTGTGCTGCGCATCCTCGCGCAGGTCGGGGCGGGACAGCATGGTGGCGTAGAGCGTTTCCTCCTCGGCGGCGGCATGGGCCGTCACCTCGACCTTGAACTGGGCGAACAGCTTTTCCAGCCGCTCCCCATCCTGGTCGCGGTCGGCGTCCGCCATCTTGGCGAAGAGCTGGCGGTGGGCGTCGTGATCCTGCTTCAGGCGATGGAAAATACTGGCGTCGGCCATGGTCGGTCCTCCTCGTGCGAGCAAGGACAACGACAGGCGCGGCAATTGGCTCCGGCCGATCCGCCGAAGACAAATCAGCCGAAGAGGAAGCGGTAGATGATCGCGACCGGAATCCAGAGCAGCGCGCCGATGAGGCTCGCCCCCCAGAGTTGCAGCAGGTCGCGCCGGAACCGCAGCGCCAGTCCATGCTGCGACAGGCCGCCCTGCTCCAGCATGTGCCAGCGCCGTTCCAGCCCGCGCGCGGCGAGAGCATAGCCGCCGATCGCGATGATGATGCCCAGGTGCAGGACGAGCGATCCCCCCATCTTCGCGACGATGAAGATCTGGAGCAGGCAGAAGACCACCAGCGCGGCAGCAAGATGACTGCTGATCCGCTTGGCATAACCGGCGCGCCCCTGCCCCCGATTGCCCAATGTGGTCGCCACGGCCCCGTCCTCCATAAATGACCCGGAACACAGAATTTCACGATAAAGTCACGCAATCAAGGGGAATCTGGCGATGGAAATGCCGCGGTCAGGCGAAGAGTTCGAGCTGGCGGGCCGGCGGGGCGATGTGGGCGCGCAGGTCGATCCGGTCGACCAGCGCCGTCGGCCGCCAGTCCGCCGTCACCAGGAAGGGGCGCAGCTTGATGATGGAGGTGGTGAGCCGGCCGACATCTTCCAGCCGCAAGCGGCGGTGGCGGCGGCTCGCCAGGATGCGGTCCACGGCCTTCACGCCCAGGCCCGGCACCCGCAGCAGCGCTTCGCGCGGGGCACGGTTGACATCGACCGGGAAGGTCGCGCGATGGTTGAGCGCCCAGGCCAGCTTGGGGTCGATGTCGAGCGGCAGGCAGCCGGTGGCAGGGTCCGTGGCAGCGGCGATCTCGCCCGCATCATAGCCGTAGAAGCGCATCATCCAGTCCGACTGGTAGAGGCGATGTTCGCGCAGGAGCGGCGGGCGCTTGAGCGGCAGCACCGCGCTGGGCGAGGGAATGGGGGAAAAGGCGCTGTAATAGACGCGCCGCAGCCGGTGCCGGTCGTAGAGGCTGCTCGCCCGCGCAATGATCGCGCGGTCATCCGCCGCGTCGGCGCCGACGATCATCTGCGTCGACTGGCCGGCCGGCGCGAAACGCGGAGCGTGGCGATATTTGCGCCGCGCGTCGCCATGATCCTCCATCTCCGCACGCAGGCGACCCATGGCGCCCTCGATCCGGCCGCCATTTTTTTCCGGCGCGAGTTGCCGCAGCCCGCTTTCGGTCGGCAGTTCGACGTTGATCGACAGGCGGTCGGCATGAAGCCCTGCCCGACGGATCAGTTCCGGATCAGCGTCGGGAATGGTCTTGAGGTGGATATAGCCGCGAAATTCATGATCCTCGCGCAGCGACCGGGCGACTTCCACCAGCTGCTCCATCGTATAGTCGGAGGAACGGATGATGCCCGACGAGAGGAACAGCCCCTCGATATAGTTGCGCCGGTAGAAGCTGAGCGTCAGGTCGACCACCTCCTGCGCCGTGAAGCGGGCGCGGCGCACATCGCTCGACCGGCGGTTGATGCAATAATGGCAGTCGAAGATGCAGCTGTTGGTCAGCAATATCTTGAGCAGCGAAATGCAGCGGCCGTCGGGCGCATAGGCGTGACAGATGCCCATGCCTTCGGTCGAGCCGATCCCCTTGCCGCCGCGACTGTCGCGCCGGGCCGTGCCGGAGGAGGCGCAGGATGCGTCATATTTGGCCGCGTCGGCCAGGATTTCGAGCTTCTGCCGGGGGGAAAGCTGGACCATTTGTTCCTGATATGTTCAGTGCTTGCCGCTGTCCACAATCTCGATCAAGACCTGCCCTTCTGGGCAGGCGTACAGTCAGGCGTCCCCGATCCGCGCCTTGTGCGGCGGCGCGCCCGACGCCATGGTTGCGGTAAAGCCGGGACGCTTCGTTTCAAACCAGGGACATGCGGGAGGACAGGCGATGGACAGACGGGCGTTTCTGGGTCGAGCGATCGGCGGCGCGGGCGCGGCGAGCTGGGCGGCGACGGCGCGGGCCGCCCTGCCCTTCAACCCCTTCGCCGGGGTCGAACCGATCCGCGCGACACCCGACCGCATCTTCCGCACCACCGTCTGCCTGCGCCCCTTTCGGGCAGCCGGCCCCCGGATCGAGGTGGAGCAGGTCGGACGCAAGCGGGTCGTCCATAATTATGGCCATGGCGGCAGCGGCTGGTCGCTGAGCTGGGGTTCGGCCGAGGTGGCGGTTGGCATGGCGCTGGCCGACGGCGTGCGGGAGGTCGCGGTAATCGGCGCGGGCGCGCTGGGCATCACCGCCGCTCTCACCGCGCAGCGGGCGGGGGCCAGCGTCACCATCTATGCCAGGGAACAGTTCCCGCATGTCCGCTCCGCGCGGGCGACCGGCACCTGGTCGCCCGACAGCCGGGTGGCGATGCAGAAGGCGGTCGATCCGGGCTTCGGCGACCGATGGGAGGCGATGGCGCGCAGT
This sequence comes from Sphingobium sp. TCM1, assembly GCF_001650725.1. GTDB lineage: Bacteria > Pseudomonadota > Alphaproteobacteria > Sphingomonadales > Sphingomonadaceae > Sphingobium. The sequence goes on from NZ_LXVX01000039.1 coordinate 459,876, forward strand.
TCCTTCGCGACCTATCAGAGCTATCTCGGCCTGCCGGGCGATCCGGTCGAATGGACCGATCGCTACATGCTGTCCGACACGCCCTTCGGACAAGAGCGCCAACCGGCGGCCATGCCGACCGAGCGGCCCGACGATTTCCTGCATCTGGAAAGCCGGCTGAGCGACATCATGCCGCGATCGGTGGAGATGGCGCCCGGCACCCATCCCTTCCGCCCCGCATTCGTCCGTCGCAACAGTTCGCTGACCTTCAACGTCGCCGACCTGGCCCATCAATTGACCCATGATTTCCTGATCGCGGGCGGCCGCCTCGTTCCGATGGAGTTTCACGAGCCCGGCGACGTCACCCGACTGAAGCAGAAGGTCGTCATCAATTGCACCGGCTATGGCGCACGAGCGCTCTGGCGGGACGAGAGCATCGTCCCCGTGCGTGGCCAGATCGCCTGGCTGATCCCGCAGGCCGGGGCGACCTATGGCGTTTTCTACGGGTCATTGTCCATGCTCGCCCGGCGCGACGGAATCGTCGTGCAGGAGGTGGGGCAGGACGAATTTTATGGCTATGGCGACGCCAACGAGCAGCCCGACCACGCCGCCGCCGCCGCCTCCGTGCGGCAGCTCGCGCAGTTCTGGGCGTAAAACCTATCGGGCTGACAAGGCGTCCATGATCTGGCGGACCGGGCTGATGTCATAGCCGGCCGCCGCCGCCTGCGCGGCGAGGACATCGCCATTGTCGCCTGCGCGCGCGCGGGTGAGCGCCCAGAGCAGCGTGCTGCGCGTGCCCGAGCGGCAATAGGCGAGCACCTTGCCCTCGCCCGCCTGGTCGAGCGCGCCGGCCATGCCGTCCAGCTGCCAGGGCGCGAAGCCGCCATGGGCGACGGGCACCGCGACATAGGCGATACCCGCGTCCTTCGCGGCCGCCTCGATCGCCGCGCCGTTGACCTGGCCCGGTTCCTCGTCATCGGGGCGGTTGTTGATGATGACCGTCACGCCCTGCGCCTTCGCGTCCGCTACCTGATCGACGCTGATCTGGGGCGAAACGAGGATGCGGTCAGTGAGCTTGCGGAACATGGGCTTCTCCTTTTGCGCGAGCCATGCGCCGGTAAGGCGGGGGATTCAAGAGCGGAGCTAGAGGAAGGGCCGGATCGCGGCGAGGAAGGCATCGCCCCAGGCGTCCAGCTTCTTCTGGCCGATGCCGCTGATATGGCTCATCTCGCGGATGCTCGACGGGCGCTGCTCGGCCATTTCGCGCAACGTCGAATCATGGAAGATGACATAGGGCGGCACGCCGGCCTCCTGCGCCAGTTCGCGGCGGCAGGCGCGCAGCGCGTCGAACAGCGGATCGCCGACCGGGTTGGCATCCGCGCCGTTGCGGGCGCTGCGCTTGCCGCGCGGGCGCTTCGGCGGCACGAGAATCCGCACCTCCTCCTCGCCGCGCAGGATCGGCCGAGCATTGGGACCGAGCATCAGCCCGCCATGCTCGGTCGTCTCCAGCGCGTCGCGGACCAGCAGCGCGCGCGAAACCGGGCGCAACAGCGCCGCCTCGTCGCCACTGACGATCCCGTAGACGGATATCTTGTCATGGCCGCGCTCGCGGATCTTGTCCGTCGTCGCGCCGCTCAGCACCTGCTCGATATGGCCGCTGCCGAAACTCTGTCCGGTGCGGTAGACGGCGGAAAGATATTTGCGCGCGGTCTCGGTCGCATCGACGCTGGCCGGCGGCGTCAGGCAATTGTCGCAATTGCCGCAGGCGGGCGGCGGGTCTTCCCCGAAATGGCGCAGCAGGATCGCGCGGCGGCAGGTCGCCGTTTCGACCAGCGCGCCCAGAGCCGCGATGCGCGTGCGTTCGCCCTGCTGGCGGCTCTGGTCCAGTTCGGCGATCCGCATCCGCGCGCGGGCGAAATCCTCCGCCCCCCAGAAGAGATGGGCGACCGCCGGTTCGCCGTCGCGACCGGCGCGGCCCGATTCCTGATAATAGCCCTCGATCGACTTGGGCAGGCCCGCATGGGCGACGAAGCGCACGTCGGGCTTGTCGATCCCCATGCCGAAGGCGACGGTAGCGACCATCACCATATCCTCGCTGGCGATGAAGGCGGACTGGTTGGCGGCGCGCCGGGCCGGGTCCATGCCGGCATGATAGGCGCGCACCGGGCGACCCGACCGGCCCAGTGTTTCAGCCAGTTTCTCTGTCGCGGCGCGGGTCTGGGCATAGACGACGCCCGGCCCCTTCTCGCTCGCCAGAAGATCGGCGAGCTGGCGCGTCAGGCCGTCGCGCGGATGGACGGCGTAGCGGATATTGGGCCGGTCGAAGCCCGAGATGATGAGGCCATCCTCGGGGATGCCGAGCTGGACGAGGATGTCCCTGCGGGTATGCGCGTCCGCGGTCGCCGTCAAGGCGAGGCGCGGAACGGCCGGAAATTCGTCCAGCAACGGGCGCAACAGGCGATAATCGGGGCGGAAATCATGGCCCCATTCGGAGACGCAATGGGCCTCGTCGATCGCGAACAGCGCGATCCTTGCGCTGCGCAGCAGGCTCCGGAAACCCTCCCCGCTCGCCCGTTCCGGCGCCACGTAAAGCAGGTCGAGGTCGCCGTTGCGCAGCCGGTCCTGCGTCTCGCGCCAGTCCGCGTCCACGCTGGTCAGGCTGGCGGCGCGGATGCCCACCGCCTGTGCGGCGCGCAGCTGGTCGTGCATCAGCGCGATCAGCGGCGACACGACCACGCAGCAGCCGTCGAGCGCCACGGCGGGCAATTGGTAGCAGAGCGACTTGCCCGCGCCGGTCGGCATGATGGCGAGCGTCGGCTGGCCCGCCATGACGCGGCCCACCACCTGCTGCTGCACCCCGCGAAAGCTGGTGAAGCCGAAGATGTCGTGGAGAAGCGTGGGGATGTCGCGCGCCATGCCGAGCGCCTTAGCGGTTGATGCGGGCCGGGGCCAGCCTTGCGCGGGCGGTTCCCGACACGCGCGAACCGAACGGAGGTTTTTGCGATCAGCCGATCGGATCGAGCAGGCAGCCCCAGCCGGGCTTGAATCGCGCGGTGCGGCTGGCGAGCAAGGGCACGCTGGCCTTGACCGCCCGCTCTTCGGGCAGGTCGGCCAGGCGCACCAGCGCCATGCCCGGTTCCTTGTCCTGCTGGCAGCTGCCCATCGTGCGGCCCTCGACATAGCGGCAGGAACAGCCGATGCGCGCGCCATAGGCGGTGCCAAGCCGTGCCTGCGCGCGCAGGCTGGCCCAGTTCCACATCAGGGCGCCCAGCAGCGCCAGAACGATCAGCCCTGCCGCCATCCACCATTTCCGCCGAACCACCATGGCTCTTTTCCACGCCTCCATGTAAGGGCGCCGGCTTATGCAGATCGAGAGCCGAATCGTAAAGCGCCTTGGGGTGGGCGCCGGCATCGCCGCGCTTGTGGTGGCGGCGACGCTCGCCGGCCGCGCGGCGCAACAGGGGCCCGACTCCGTCTACAGCGTGGCATCCGACGCGGTGGTGAGCGAAAGCGCCCTGCGCGGCGCGATCGACCCGCTGTTCGATGATGATGCGATGGGCCAGACCCGCGCGCTGGTCGTCCTGCGCGACGGGAAGGTGATCGCGGAACGCTATGCACCGGGTTTCGGCCCCGATACGAAGTTGCTGTCCTGGTCGATCGCCAAGAGCGTGACGGCCGTGCTGGTTGGGCTGATGGTCGCGGACGGACGGCTGGCGCTCGATTCGCCGGTCCCGGTGCCGGCCTGGAACCAGCCGGGCGATCCGCGCGGGCGCATCACCCTGCGGCAATTGCTGACGATGAGTTCGGGCCTCGATCATGTCGAGGATGGCGATCCCCAGCCTCAGGGCGACACGGTGCGGATGCTGTTTGCCGACGGGACGCAGGACATGGCGGCCTATGCCGAATCCAAGCCGCTGGCCCATGCGCCGGGCGCGATGTTCGCCTATTCGACCGGCAGCAGCATGATCCTGACCGACCTGATGACGCGGATGCTGACCAACAGCGCCGATCCCGACGTGCGGCGACGGGCGATGCAGATGTTCATCGACGGGCGGCTGAAGGCGCCCGGAAAGCTGCCCAGCCTGACGCCGGAATATGACGCGACCGGCACGATGATCGGCGGCAGCATCCTGCACATGACCGCGCGCGACTATGGCCGCTTCGGCGACCTGCTGCGCCGCCGGGGCCGCTCGCCCAACGGGCACCAGATATTGCCGGAAAAGTGGATCGACCTGATGACCACGCCTTCGCGCCGCAATCCGGCCTATGGGCTGCATATCTGGCTGAACCGCGACAGCAGCGAAAGCGCGCTGATGCCGGGCCAGGCGCCCGAGAGCCTGTTCGGCTGCGTCGGGCATAATGGGCAATATATCCTGATTTCGCCATCCCAGCGGCTGACCGTGGTGCGGATCGGCATGTCGACCGACAAGGACCAGCGCCGCGCGGTGCGCGGTGCGCTGGCGCAATTGATCGGCCTGTTTCCGGGCTGAGCCTCAGAGCAGGAAGCGCCCCTCGATCACCGTGCGGCAAGCCCCGGTCAGGATGACGCGATCCCCGGCCAGCGTGCAGCCCAGTCGGCCGCCGCGCGCCGACGCCTGAAAGGCGCTGATCTGCGTCTTCCCCAATCGTTCCGCCCAGAAGGGGGTGAGCAGGCAATGGGCCGAACCGGTCACGGGGTCTTCGTCGACCCCGCCGCCCGGCACGAAGACGCGGCTGACGATGTCGCTATCATCTCCGGGCGCGGTGGCGATCAGCATGACGTCACCCAGCGCCTTCAAAGCGGCGAAATCGGGGGTCAGCGCCCCAACGGCGGCCGCGTCGGGGAAGAGGAACAGGCTGTAGCCGCCATCGCGCCAATGCGATTCGACCGGATGGCCGCCAAGACCCGCCGCCAGATCGGGCAGCGGCCTGGGCGCCATCGTCCAGGCGGGAAGCGAGAGCGCATAGCCTTCGCCATCGCGCGTGACCGTCAGGACGCCGGCATGGCGGGTGCGGAAACGGATGGCGTCGCCCTGCATCAGCACATGGCCGCTCGCCAGCGTCGCATGGCCGCACAGCTTGACCTCGACCGTCGGGGTGAACCAGCGCAGTGCATGGTCGGCATCCGGATCGTCGGGCGTCGCCACGGTGAAGGCGGTTTCTGAAAGATTATTCTCCGCCGCGATCGCCTGGAGCGTGGCGTCGTCGAGCCAGGCGTCGAGCGGCATCACCGCGGCGGGATTGCCGGAGAAGGGCGCGTCAGCGAAAGCGTCGACCTGGGTGAAGGGCAAACTGGTCATGATGGGGCTGTCCTTGTGCATTTGCGCCTTCATGGTGCGCGGGCGACGGCACGAACAGAGCCAGCGACCGCCTATTGGCCGTTCAGCCGAGCAGGACGAGCGCCGTGCAGACCGCCAGCCCCACGACGATATTGATCGGCACCCCGATCCGCACGAAGTCGGAAAAGCGGTAGTCGCCCGCCGCATAGACCAGCGCATTGGTCTGATAGCCAATCGGCGTCGCGAAACAGGCCGACGCGCCGATCATCAGCGCGATCACCAGCGGGCGGGCGTCGACGCCCAGGGACTGCGCCAGCGCGATGGTAATCGGCGTCAGCAAGGCCGCCACCGCGTTATTGCTGAGCAGTTCGGACAGCAGCAGCGCCAGGAAATAGATGACGAAGACCAGCCCCCATTCCGGCGCATGGCGCAGCAGCGGCGTCACCCAGCCGACCATCAGCGCCACGCTGCCCGCCCGCTCCAGCGCCAGGCCCACGGCGAGCATGGCGAAGATCAGGATCAGCACGTCGCCGTCGATCGCGCCCCAGGCCTCCTCCGGGTCGATGCAGCGGGAGACCAGGATCACGCCCACAGCGATGACGGCAGCCAGCCCGATGCCGACCACGTCGAATGCGGAGAGCAGCACCGCCCCTGCCATGGCGGCGATGGCGATCCACGCCTTGCGCGGGCGGAACGCGCGGGTGCGGCTGACATCGACGCCGATCAGGTGCGGATTGTCCTTGAGCGCGCGCATGGCATCGTCGCCGCCCGCCACCAGCAGCCGGTCCGCGCCGCGGATTCGCGTGTCGCCAAGATTGGGACCGGGCAGATGACGGGCGCGGTGGATGCCGATGATCCGTACCCGCAGCGCGTGGAGAAAGGGGATGTCGATCAGCCGCTCGCCAAGCGAGGGATGGCTGGGCGCGATCATCGCCTCCACCACCGTCCCGTCCTGCGCGCTGGTGCGGGAATCGGCGGCGATCCCCAGTTCGAACCGCCCCGATTCGCGCAGCGTCAGGATCGCGGCGCCGTCGGCCCGTACGATCAGCCGATCGCCGGAATGAAATTCCTCCCGCATCAGGTCGCGCCGCCGGATTTCGCCGCCCCGTTTCAGCCCGAGCAACTGGACCGAACGACCGAACATGCCCAGGGCGCCGATTTCCCGGCCGATCACATCGCTGTCCTGTGGCACGACCAGTTCGGTAAGATAGTCCTGGACATTGCCCCCGCCTTCCCCCGCGATCGACGGCGGATCGCTGGGCAGCAGAAAGGACAGGCAGACCAGCGCCACGATGCCCGCCGCCGCGCCGACGCCACCGTAGAGGCTGATGTCGAAGATGCCGAAAGGCGCCATGCCCTGTTCGGCGGCGATGCCCGCGACCACCAGATTGGTCGAGGTGCCGACCAGGGTCAGGCAGCCGCCCAGCACCGCGACGACATTCATCGGGATCAACAGCTTCTTGACCGGATAGCCCGTCGCCTCCGCAAGCTTGAACATGATCGGGATCAGCAGCACGACGACAGGCGTATTGTTGAGGAAAGCCGAAAGCAGCAGGGTGCCGAGCGTGACTTCCGCCAACGCCACGCGCGGATGCCGTTCGGCCCGCGTCATGATGAGGTCGGCGATGCGGCCGATCACTCCTGTCCGGATCAGCGCGCCCGACAGGACGAACATCGCGCCCACGGTCAGCGGCGCGCTGTTGGAAAAGACCGAGAACATCGCCTTTTCATCGAGCAAGCCGAGCAGCGCGTAGACGCAGGCGCCGACCACGGCGATGACGGTGGGGGAATAACGTTCGCGCACGAAGGCGAGGAACATGCAGGCGAGGATCAGCAGGCCGATTTCCGCGCGATAGATACCGAGCAGCGCGGTGATGAAATGCATGTACCCTGTCCCCCGATCGTGACGGACCGTTTCCGGCGCAATGCGATCGGAAACTAGACACGCCTCTGACGGAAGTGCAACGAAATGGGCCAGCCATGGTTGCATGGCTGGCCCGTGTCGCGGCGTTGAGGGGACGTTTTGACCGTCAATCCGCGCTTTTTAATCGCAGGGTTTTTCAAGAAAAACGCTGCGACGCGTGGTGACGCTCCCCAGGCTTACGCTCTGCCGCTCGCCCTCCCGCGGGCGATGGATGTCATCCTATCGTAACAGGGCCGAGTCGTCTCGTTCTTTCGCATCCTGCCGCATCGGTTCGGCGCGTCATTCACCGCATTGGGCGCGGTGGAGCAGCTTCTGATCGGCCAGCACAAGGGCCATCATCGCCTCCACCACCGGCACGCCCCGGATGCCGACACAAGGGTCGTGCCGCCCCCTGGTGATGATGTCAGACGCCTCGCCTTCCCGCGTGACGGTTTCGACCGGGATCAGGATCGAACTGGTCGGCTTGAAGGCGACGCGGACCTTGACCGGCTGGCCGGTGGAAATGCCCCCGGCGATGCCGCCGGCATGATTGGCGAGGAAGACGGGGCCGGCATCGGGCTGTTCGAGATTGGGCCGCATCGGATCGGCATTCTGTTCGCCGCGCAGGCGCGCCGCCGCAAAGCCGTCACCGATCTCGACGCCTTTGACGGCATTGATGCTCATCATCGCGCTCGCCAGTTCGCTGTCCAGCTTGGCATAGAGCGGCGCGCCCCAGCCCGCCGGCACGCCGGAGGCGACACATTCCACCACCGCGCCGAGCGACGAACCGTCCAGCCGTGCATCGTCGACCAGCTTTTCCCAGCGCTTCGCGGCCTCCGCGTCGGGGCAGAAAAACGGGTTCTGCGCGATCTGCGCCGGATCGAAATTGGCATAGTCGATCGCGTCGCCGCCGATTTCGCTGACATAGGCGAAGATGTCGACTTCGGCGATGACCGCGCGGGCGACAGCGCCCGCCGCGACCCGGCTGGCGGTTTCGCGCGCCGAGGAGCGCCCGCCGCCGCGATAGTCGCGAAAGCCATATTTGGCGTCATAGGCATAGTCGGCATGGCCGGGGCGGTAAGCCTTGGCCACCTCAGAATAATCCTTCGACCGCTGGTCGGTATTCTCGATCATCAGGCTGATCGGCGTACCCGTGGTCCTGCCCTCGAACACGCCGGAGAGGATGCGGACCTCGTCCGCCTCACGCCGCTGGGTCGTGAACTTGGAGGTGCCGGGCTTGCGCAGGTCGAGCCAGGGCTGGATGTCGGCCTCGCTCAACTCCAGCCCTGGCGGGCAGCCATCCACCACGGCGCCGATCGCCGGGCCATGGCTCTCACCCCAGGTGGTGAAGCGAAAGACGCGACCAAAACTGTTGAAACTCATTCTGCTGCTTCACTATCCCAATCGGAGCCGAAACGCTGCGCCATGTAACGCAGACTGCCGAAACGGCCGGCAAGCAGCCCTTCCACCGTGAGGTCGGCATCCAGTTCTTCCCAATGCAGACCGAATCCGGCACCTGCAATCTCGACCTTTTCCAGTCGGTCCGCGCTCGCCCGCTCCAGCCCCTGCGCCAAGGTGGCCGGGAAGGAAAACGTGGCGCCGCTCACCAGATCGATCATGATCCGCCCGCTGCTCCGGTCATAGCGCACAGCACGGGCGCGCGGCTTGATCGCAAGATCATGCTCGCCGCGCCTGACGGCCTCTTCAAACTGTTCCTGGGTCAACTCACCCATGGATGCCGCGCCACCTTCCGAGCAGATAGTCCCGCTTTTCTCGCACAATATCGAGAGCCCGTCGACTCTCCCGCCGATCGGCCCCGACGATCCGCACCACCTCCGCCTCGCCGTCCACGAACACATGGACGTGCTGGGGGGAGATGGTCGTCCGTGTAGATCATGACGCGAAGGCTGCCTTCGCGCAGGACCGTCGGCATGTGTCCTTACTTGTCCAGCGCGATGTCGGGCGCGTCCTCGGCCTTCATCCCGATGACATTGTAGCCGGCATCGACATGGTGGATTTCACCGGTGACGCCGCTGGCCAGATCGGACAGCAGGTAGAGGCCCGCGCCGCCGACATCCTCGATCGTCACGTTGCGGCGCAGCGGCGAGTTCAGTTCGTTCCACTTGAGGATATAGCGGAAATCGCCAATGCCGCTGGCGGCCAGTGTCTTGATCGGGCCGGCGGAAATGGCGTTGACGCGGATATTTTCAGGACCGAGGTCCATCGCCAGATATTTGACGCTGGTTTCCAGCGCTGCCTTGGCCACGCCCATCACATTATAATGGGGAATGACCTTTTCCGCGCCATAATAGCTGAGCGTCAGGATGCTGCCGCCATTGGGCATGAGTGCGCGGGCGCGCTTGGTGACGGCGACGAAGCTGTAGGCCGACACGTTCATGGTCAGCAGGAAATTGTCTAGGCTGGTGTCGACATAGAGGCCGCGCAGCTCATTCTTGTCGGAGAAGCCGATCGCGTGGACCACGAAGTCGAGGCCACCCCAGCGGCTTTCGATCTCGCCAAAGGCCGCGTCCAGCTTGTCCATGTCGGTGACGTCGCAGTCGATCAGGAAATCGGAGCCAACCTGTTCGGCCAACGGCTTCACCCGCTTCGCCAGCGCATCGCCCTGATAGGAAAATGCCAGTTCCGCACCCTGTTCATGCAGGGCCTTCGCGATGCCCCAGGCCAGCGACTTGTCGTTCGCCAGGCCCATGATGAGGCCGCGCTTTCCTGCCATCAAGCCGTTCATATCGTCGTTCCGTTCCCTTGGGTCGCCGACGCCTCGTCCAGTTCCTCTTCGGGAAATTCCGCCAGCGCCGCATTCAATTCCGCGCCAATTACCACGCCAAGCCCGACGAGAAAGAAAAAAATGAGCGTGATCATCACGCCCGCCAGACTGCCATAGGTGCGACCATAGCCGCCCAGCAGCGACAGGGTGGGCGGCAGCAGCATGGTCGTGCCGAACCACCAGAGCGATGTCGCCACCGCGCCGGGCCATTTGGGGAAGCGCCGATCCTTGTAGGCGGTCGGCGTCAGCGCCACGAACAGCGACCAGAGCGCCACGCAGGTGATCCCCATCGGCACCAGCCGGGCCGAAGCGACCCAGGCGATCGCCGTATCGGCCCAAGGCAGTATCTGGTTGAGAAACTGGTCGATGCCGGTGATCGCGACCTGGAGCGAAAAGGCGAACATCACGGCGAAGACGCTGGCGAGCGTGATGCCGATCGCGCCGAGCCGATAGTGCCAGAAGGATTTGGTGCTGCGGGTGCCATAGGCGCGCCGCAATATGTCACGGATCGTCTCGATCAGGCTGCCGACGGTCCACAGGCCGACGAGCCCGCCGATCCAGAGCAGGGGGCCGGTCCGGGCGTTGAGGACGTCGCTGATCGGTTGCCGCACGACATCGGCCACGCCGCGCGGCACCGTGGTCAGAAAGGCGTTGACGGCCGCCACGCCGTCCTCCGTGCGGCCGAAGATGCTGGCCACCGCCGCCGCGACGATGAAGAAGGGGAACAGCGTCATCAGCGACAGATAGGCAAGGTTGCCCGCGTGGATGAAGCCGTCGCTATAGGCGCCGACGGCCACCCGCTTGACCACTTCGAACAGATGAGACCCCGGCCGGACGCGGTTCATGTGCCGATGGAAATGCGCCCGCGCCTGTTCCGCCATCTTGCGGCGGGCTTCGGGCGAATAGGGCGATGGCATCGGCATCCGCGCCTAACGCGTCAGACGCCCAGATGGGCGCGCACGGCGCGCTGGTCCTGCCAGCTTTCCACCAGCGCCCGGATCGCCGGATCGTCGGCGGGCACGTCGATCTGGAGCGTGACCAGCTGGTCGCCGCGATTGCCGTCCTTGCCGGTGAAGCCCCTGCCGCGCAGCCGCAGCGTCTTGCCGGAGGTCGCGCCAACCGGCACGCCCAGCATCACCGGGCCGTCGACCGTCGGTACCTTGACCTTCCCGCCCTTCACCGCCTCCCCCAGGGTGATGGGCAGGTCGAGCAGCACATTGTCGCCGTCGCGGGTGAAAAAGGGGTGCGGCTTCACATCGACGGTGACGATCGCATCGCCCGCGCCGCCCGGCCCGGCCTGCCCCTTGCCCGACAGGCGCATCTGCGTGCCGCTCTCGACTCCAGCGGGCAGCTTGAGGTCGATGGTCTTGCCGTCCTGCAGCGTGATACGCTGCGGCGCCAGCGTCGCCGCGTCGACGAACTGCACCGCCAGGCGATAATTGACGTTAGCGCCCTTCTGCGGCGGCGCCTGCCGGCCGAAACCGCCAAAGCCTCCGCCACCGCCGGCCCGCCGGCCCGCGCCGCCGAACAGCCCTTCGAATATGTCGCCGAAATCCGCGCCGCCCGCATCGAAACCGCCACCCTGCTGGCCGCGAAAGCCGCCGCCAGCGCCAGCGCCCCCGCTAAAGCCGAAGGGCGCGGTCGGATTGCCGTCGCCATCGATCTCGCCACGGTCGAAGCGCGCGCGCTTGTCCTTGTCCGACAGCAGGTCATAGGCGTTGGTGACGGCCGAGAATTTCTCGGCCGCCTTGGGATTGTCCTTGTTCCGGTCGGGGTGCAGCTCCTTGGCCAGCTTGCGGTAAGCGGACTTGATCTCCGCCTCGCTGGCGTTGCGGGCTATGCCCAGGGTGGAATAAGGATCAGCCATTCTCTCTACCTGTTGCACAAAAGCATCACTTGTGGACTATGTGGACGATACGCGGCCGACATTCAAGAAGGGGATGGCGCGGCTGTCCATACCGGCTTGCCCGTATCGACACGCCGGGGACAGACCCGTAAAGACCGACACATGAACGATCCCTTCGCCCTTTTCGACGATTGGTACGCGCAGGCGCGCCAGTCCGAGCCCAACGACAGCAACGCGATGGCTCTGGCTACCGCGGACGCGCGCGGGCGGCCGTCGGTGCGCATGGTGCTGCTCAAGGGCCATGGCCCCGACGGCTTCATCTTCTACACCAATTTCGAGGGGCGCAAGGCCGGCGAATTGCTGGAAAACCCCCATGCCGCGCTGCTCTTCCACTGGAAGTCGCTGCGTCGGCAGATCCGCGTCGAGGGGCCGGTCGGCCCGGTCGACGACGCCACCGCCGACGCCTATTTCGCCACCCGCAGCCGCGACAGCCAGCTGGGCGCCTGGGCGTCCGACCAATCCCGCCCGCTGCCCGATCGCCAGACCTTCATGGACCGTTTCGAGGCGGTCAGCGCCCGGTTCGATGGCGGTCCGGTCCCGCGCCCGCCGCACTGGTCGGGCTTTCGCGTGACGCCCGAGCGGATCGAATATTGGCAGGATCGCGAACATCGGCTGCATGAGCGCCGCCTGTTCGAACGCACTGCCGACGGCTGGCGCGAAGGGCTGCTCTATCCCTGACCCTGATCCAGACATTTGCCGTTAACACCGGGACGGAGCGAAAAGCGGGGGGCGGAAAGACCGCACTGCTTCGTCTTCTCCCATGCGACTGGACGCGCGCCGATTGCGGGCTTCCCAAGCGCCTGTTAGGTGTCGGCCTGACAGATGTACAATATGCGGGGGCGCGTGCAGACGCGACCTAGAGGGATTTGATGCGAAACAGACTGACGGCCTTCATCCTCATCGGCATGGTCCTGGGGGTGTTCACGGGCTTCGTGGCCAATCTCTGGGTCGGCGGCGACGAAACGCTGGCGAAGGATGTAGCGGGCTATTTCCACCTTCTGGCCGACATCTTCCTGCACCTGATCAAGATGATTATCGCGCCGCTGGTCTTTTCCACGCTGGTCGCGGGCATCGCCCATATGGGCGACAGCGCGGCGCTGGGGCGGATCGGCGGGCGGGCACTGGCCTGGTTCATCATCGCCAGCCTGATCTCGCTGACGCTGGGCCTGATCTTCGTCAATTTCTTCGCGCCGGGCGACGGCCTCAACCTCGTCCGCTCCGGCGGAGAGTCGGGCGTCAATACCGAGGCGCTCAACTTCCGCGACTTCATCCTGCACGTCTTCCCCACCTCGATGGTGGGCGCGATGGCGGAAAATTCGATCCTCCAGATCGTCGTCTTCTCGCTGTTCGTCGGCGTCGCGCTGACCGCCATAGGCGACAAGGGCAAGCCGATCGTGACGGTGATCGAGGCGATGGTCGAGCTGATGCTGCAGGTGACGGGCTATGTCATGCGCGTCGCGCCCTTCGCGGTGTTCGGCGCCCTCGCCTCGTCGGTGACGGTCCAGGGGCTGGGGGTACTCAAGACCTATGGCGAGCTGGTGGGCGAATTCTATATCGCGCTGATCTGCCTGTGGGTGCTGCTGGTCGCGGCCGGTTCCATCTTCCTGGGCAAACGGATGGTGACGCTGATCCGCTATGTCCGCGAGCCGCTGCTGATCGCCTTCTCGACCGCCTCGTCCGAGGCCGCCTATCCCAAGATGCTGGAACAGCTCGACCGGTTCGGCGTGCCGCGGCGCATCTACAGCTTCGTGCTGCCGCTGGGCTACAGCTTCAACCTGGACGGGTCGATGATGTACGCGACCTTCGCGACCATCTTCATCGCCCAGGCCTATGGCATCGACCTGCCGATCGCGACGCAGATCACCATCCTGCTGGTGCTGATGGTGACCAGCAAGGGCATCGCCGCCGTACCGCGCGCATCGCTGGTCGTGGTCGCAGCGACGCTCGGCCAGTTCGACCTGCCGGTCGAAGGCGTGGCCTTCATCCTCGCCGTCGACCATTTCATGGACATGGGCCGCACCGCCACGAACGTTCTGGGCAACGCCATCGCCACCTCCGTCATCACCAAGTGGGAAGGGATGCTGGAGGTCGAGGAGCCGATCGACGTGCCCCATCCCAAGGCGCCCGCCCACACGCCCTCCCATGGTCGCGCGGGACTGGAGCTGGCCTCCGACATGGTGGACGACGACCGGAAGGGGTGACACTCCTGCCCCGGTTCGGACGGCCTATAGGCTGATTACCACAACACTCCGCGCACGGGCTTCACCGGCTCAGGCGCGGGGTCGCCGATCGACTGGAGCAGGTCGATCTCGATCGTCCGGCACATGGCGGTCAGCGGCACGTCATGCACGCTGTTGTCGAAGGGATCGGTGAGGTCGTCGCCGATCCGCAGCACCGCCAGGAACATCAGCCCCGCCACCGTCGATCCCAGCGGCGTCGCGAAACCCAGCGACTCGACAAGCCCGATGGGCAGCAGGATGCAGAACATGTGGGTGAACACGGTCGGCAGAAAGCGGTATTGAAAAGGCAGCGGCGTGTTCTTCAGCCGCTCCATGCCACCCTGCGCATTGGCGATGTCGACCAGCACCGCCTCCATCTGCGTCTGCTGGATGGTGTCGAGCCAGCCTTCGCGCCGGGCGATGTCGATCCGGCGCCCGGTGCTGTCGAGCAGCCCGTTGGCGGGATTGGCGCGGGCCAGCGCCTTGCCCCTGTCCTCCTCGCGCAGGAAGAGCGTGACCTCCTCGCCGATCGGCTGGCGGCGGAGCTGGCAGCGCAGCGCGTTCACATAGGCGATCTGGCGCTTGACGATCTCGCGCTTCAGGTCGCGCGCCTCCGGGTCCGGCAGAAAGTTGCGGGTGGCGCGCGACAGGCTGCGCGAGGCGTTGATCATCGCGCCCCACAGCACCCGCCCCTCCCACCAGCGCTGATAGGCGCTGTTCGACCGGAAACCCAGGAACAATGCCAGCGCCGACCCGAAGATGGTGAGTGGCAATTCGGGCGCCTTGAAGGGCAACACATAATAAGTGATCGTGACGGCGCAGTCCCAGACGAATAGTACCGTCAGCGGCTTCCACACTTCGGCCGCGATCCGGCGGATGCTGGGAACGGGATCGACGATCATGCAGGTCTCCGATGAATGGACCGCCCCAACGCGAGAGGCGCGCAAAGGCTCCCTTGATGCTATAGCGAAACGATCGGCGCGGCCATGTGCAACTGGCGGCGTCCTGGCTCGTTGAGCCATGGTTGAGCGGGAGAAGGTCATGACCGGCGTCGCGCCCGAAATCGAAGCGAAGAAGTCGGGCCTGTCGCTGCAATGGCAGATGCTGGTCGGCTTCCTCGTGGGGCTGCTCCTTGGCCTGGCCGTTTATGTGACCGCCCCGGATGCGCGATGGGTCGACGCCATCACCACCTATGTGACCGGCCCGGTCGGCCAGCTTTTCCTGCGCCTGCTCTTCATGCTGGTCATTCCGCTGCTCGTGTCGGCGCTGATCGTCGGCATCGCCGAGATGGGCGAACTGCGATCCCTGCGGCGCGTGGGGATCCGCACGCTCGTCTACACGCTGATCGTGTCGGGCATCGCGGTGGCGCTGAGCCTCACCCTCGTCAACCTGCTCCAGCCGGGGGTGGGGATCGACCCGGCGCAGGCACGCGCGATGCTGGCCGAGGCAGGACCGGGCGCCCAGGCCATATTGGATCGCGGCGGCGACACGCCCACCGGGATGCAGGCGCTGATCGCCATCGTGCCCGACAATGTCGTCAGTGCGATGGCCGACAACGACATATTGGCGGTAATGGTCTTCGCTCTGTTCTTCGGCATCGGCCTGCTGCTGGTCCAGACCGATCGGTCCAGGCTGCTGCTGACCGCCATGGAGGGGATGTTCGAAGTGACGATGCGCCTGATCGGCATCGTCATCCGCCTGGCCCCGGTCGCCATCGCCTGCTTCATGTTCAACCTGGCGGCGCAGTTCGGCTGGGACTTGCTGATCCGCCTGTCCGCCTATGTCGGCGTCGTGCTGCTGGCGCTGGCGATCCAGATGTTCGGCGTCTTCTCGCTCCTGCTGCTGGTCTTCGCGCGCCGATCGCCGCTGCGCTTCTTCGCGGCGGTGCAGGAGGCGACGGTGATGGCCTTCGCCACCGCTTCGTCCAACGCCACCCTGCCCACCGCGCTTCGCGTGGCGGAGGACAATCTCCATCTGCCCCGTCGCATCGCGCGCTTCGTGCTCACCATCGGCGCCACCGCCAACCAGAATGGCACGGCGATGTTCGAAGGGATCACGGTGATCTTCCTGGCGCAATTTTTCGGCATCGACCTCAGCCTGACGCAGCAACTGATGGTGATGCTGGTCTGCATCCTGGGCGGGGTCGGCACGGCCGGGGTTCCGGCCGGATCGCTGCCGGTCGTGGCCATGATCCTGGGTATGGTCGGCATCCCGCCCGCCGGAATCGGCCTGGTGCTGGGCGTCGACCGGTTCCTCGACATGTGTCGCACGTCGCTCAACGTGACCGGCGACCTGGTGGCCGCCACCGTGATCTCGGCGGGCGAAGAGGATGGACGGGAGACGGCGCGGGCATGATGGCGCGGTTCGGGGCGGCGCTGGTCGCGCTGGCGGCCGTGGCGGGGCTGGGGGTCCAGTTCCAGGCGACCTTTGCCCAGACCGGGTCGGTGGCCGGGACGCTGTGGATATTGTTGCGTTTCTTCACGGTGCTGACCAATGTCGCGGTCGCGATGACCTTCACCGCCATCGCGTTCGACCGCAGGGTCGCGCCCCGGTTGCTCGGCGGCGTCCTGCTGGCGATATTGCTGGTGGGCGTGATCTATGGCCTGCTGCTGCGCGGGCTTCTGTCGTTGAGCGGCGGCGCGCTGCTGGCCGATATGCTGCTGCACAAGGTGACGCCGCTGCTCGCGCCGCTCTGGTGGCTGACATGCGCCCGCAAGGGGATGCTGGGCTGGCGCGATCCCTGGATCTGGGCGCTCTTTCCCGCCGCCTATCTGCCCTACGCCCTGCTCCGCGGGGCGATGGAAGGACGATATGCCTATCCCTTCCTCGACGTGACGAAGCTCGGCATCGGGCAGGTCGCGCTCAATGCCCTGCTGATCGCCGCCGGATTCCTGCTCGCCGGCCATGCGCTGGTCTGGATCGACCAGCGCATGGGGCATCGGCGTTAGCGCAATTTCGCGATCGACAGCCCGTCCTGCTTGGCACGGGTCTTGACCGATTCCTCGCTGCGGGTGAGCGCCTTGGCGATGGCCTTGAGCGCCATGCCCTTCTTTGCCAGCGTGTGCAGCTTCTGGATCTCGTCCTGGGTCCAGGGCTGCTTGTGGCGCTCGAAACGCTCTCCCGCCATGGCGGTCAGTCCGCGAACGGATCGCGGACGAGGATGGTATCGTCGCGCTCGGGGCTGGTGGAGACGAGCGTGACCGGGCAGCCGATCAGCTCCTCGATACGACGGATATATTTGATCGCCTGCGCCGGAAGATCGGCCCAGCTGCGCGCGCCGGCGGTGGTGTCCTGCCAGCCTTCGATATCCTCGTAGATCGGCTCCGCCTTCGCCTGGTCCTGCGCATGGGCGGGCAGATAGTCGAACCTCTGGTCGCCGATCTGGTAGCCGACGCAGATTTTGAGCATGTCGAACCCGT
Organism: Sphingobium sp. TCM1; assembly: GCF_001650725.1. Taxonomy (GTDB): domain Bacteria; phylum Pseudomonadota; class Alphaproteobacteria; order Sphingomonadales; family Sphingomonadaceae; genus Sphingobium. The sequence continues at coordinate 477,345 of NZ_LXVX01000039.1, forward strand.
CCAGCACGTCCAACTTGGTCAGCGCGATGCCGGTGACGCCCGACACGGCGACCGACTGGCGCACCAGCACGGCGTCGAACCAGCCGCAGCGACGCTTGCGGCCGGTGACGGTGCCGAATTCATGACCCCGCTCGCCCAGCCGCTGGCCGACGTCATTTTCCTGTTCGGTCGGGAACGGGCCGGAGCCGACGCGGGTGGTGTAGGCCTTGACGATGCCCAGTACGAAACCGGCGCCATTGGGACCAAGGCCAGTGCCGCTCGCCGCCGTGCCCGCCACCGTGTTGGACGAGGTGACGAAGGGATAGGTGCCATGATCGATGTCGAGCAGCGTGCCCTGCGCGCCCTCGAACAGGATGCGCTTGCCGTCCGCCTTCGCCTTGTTGAGCGTCAGCCAGACCGGCTTGACGAAAGGCAGGATGAAGTCGGCAATCTCCGTCAGTTCGGCGATCAGCGCGGCGCGATCGATCGGCGCCTCGCCGAACCCGGCGCGCAGCGCGTCATGATGCGCGGTCAGCCGGTCGATCTGCGGGCCAAGGTCGTCGAGATGGGCGAGGTCGCAGACGCGGATGGCGCGGCGGCCGACCTTGTCCTCATAGGCCGGACCGATGCCGCGACGAGTGGTGCCGATCTTGCCGGCGCCGCTCGCATCCTCGCGCAGGCCATCGAGGTCGCGGTGGAAGGGCAGGATCAACGGGCAGGTTTCGGCGATCTGGAGATTGCCGGGATTGATCTCGACCCCCTGTCCCTTGAGCTTGGCGACCTCATCGCGGAAGTGCCAGGGATCAAGCACCACGCCATTGCCGATCACGCTGAGCGTGCCACGCACGATGCCCGAAGGGAGCAGCGAGAGCTTGTAGACCTTCTCGCCCACGACCAGCGTGTGGCCGGCATTATGGCCGCCCTGGAAACGGGCGACGACATCGGCGCGCTCCGACAGCCAGTCGACGATCTTGCCCTTGCCTTCGTCGCCCCACTGGGCGCCGATCACGGTCACATTTGCCACAGATACAGTCCTCCGCCCGCCGCGCGGACCGGCCATGTCCTTCGACGGGACTCGACATGCCGGTGGGATCAAATGGGCGCGCACTGCGCCCTGTTGCGGGCCGCGCGTTAGCCGCGCTGCCCCGGTGAAGTCAAGTCAATAGGCGCGCGGTTCCCCGCCGTCCAGCCAATGCGAACAACGCTGGGCCGTACCATTTTCATCGCCGGACAACGCTGCTACGGTGTGCCAGCCTTCGGCCCGCAGTTCCGCCGCGCGCGTGGCGTCATGACCCAGCGGCAGGAACAGCCGCCGGGGACTTTCACCGCCGAAGCCCGCGTCGATCAGCGGATCGGGATAGAGGGAAAAGCCCATGGCCGGCTCGTCCGCGCGGTCGGCGCGGGCGATGGCGTAGCTGCCTCCGCGGCCGATCTCGCCGATGAAGCCTTCGGCGAAGATGGAGAAGCCAAACCAGTTCTGGAACTCGAAACCATGGCGTTCGGTCGGATCAAGGGTCAGGGTGATGTCCCAGCCGATCGGTTTGGCGATGGCGCGCAGACCGGCGATGCGGCTGTCGATCGCGCCGCCCAGCTCTGCGCTGAACGCCTCCAGCCGCTCCATCGCGGCATGAAATGGTCCGGTCGCCTCGATCAGCGGCAGATAGGCGGCCGCCGCCGGGCTGATCGCCACCAGCGCGCCCGCATCCTTCGCATCCAGTCCGGCGCGGACCGCCTCGATCTCCTGCGCGGCAAGCGGCAGCGGACCGGCGGCCAGCGCGTCGATCAGGTCGGGCAGGGTGAAATCGATGGTGATGCCGGCGACCCCGGCGGCGGTCAGCGCCTCGATCGCGATGTTGACGATCTCCACCGCCGCGGCGGTGCTGTCGCTGCCGATCAGTTCGGCGCCAAGCTGCATCTTCTCGCGCTCAGGGCGCAACTGGCTCGCCTTCTGGCGGATGACCGGGCCGGCGTAGGAGAGACGCAGCGGGCGCGGCACACTCGCCAGGCGGGTGGCGGCGATGCGGCCGACCTGTGCAGTCATGTCCGGGCGGAAGGCGAGGCTGCGCTGCGACACCGGATCGACGGCACGGACCAGATCCTGCGCGCGCATGGATTTGAGGCGCTGGGTCAGCGTATCCTCGAACTCCGCCAGCGGCGGCATGACCCGTTCATAGCCATGAGTCGCGACCGTATCGAGCACGCGGCGCGCCAGCCGGGCGGAGGCTTCGGCCTGCGGCGGCAGGCGGTCGGACAGGCCTTCGGGAAGAAGGCCGGGCGGGATCATGGCGCTTGTCATGGTCATGGGCTGGCCCTTTAGCGAATTATGCGATTTTGGCCAGTCCCTCTACTCTCGGGTCCGGGCATTCGGCGATGCCCGGACCCGAGGGTCGAAATCAGGCGAAGCGCAGCAGCTTGACCTGCTTCACCCCGGTGAGGTTGCAGATTTCCCAGCGCAGCGGCTCGGTGACGGTACCGTCGACCGACAGCAGCAGCACGGCTTCGCCGCCCTGGTCGCGACGGCCAAGGTGGAAGGTGCCGATATTGACTTCCGCCTCGCCCAGCTTGCTACCCAGGCGACCGATAAAGCCGGGCGCGTCCTGGTTGACGATGTAGAGCATGGTGCCGTCGAGATCGGCTTCGACCTTGATGCCGAACAGCTCGACCAGACGCGGCTGGGCATGGCCGAACAGCGTGCCGGCCACCGACTTGTCGCCATTCGCCGTCGTGACGGTGACGCGCACCAGGGTCTGGTAATCGCCCTCGCGGTCGTGACGGACTTCGCGCACGTCCAGACCGCGCTCCTTCGCCAGGAAGGGCGCGTTGACCATGTTCACCGTGTCCGAATAGACTCGCATCAGGCCGGCGAGCACCGCAGCGGTGATCGGCTTCTGGTTGAGTTCGGCGGCATGGCCCTCCACCTCGACCGCGACGCCGGTGATGGCATCGCCTTCGAGCTGGCCGACCAGGCTGCCCAGCTTCTCCGCGATCGCCATATAGGGCTTGAGCTTCGGGGCTTCCTCGGCCGACAGGCTGGGGACGTTCAGCGCATTGGTGATGCCGCCGTCGAGCAGATAGTCGCTCAGCTGTTCGGCGACCTGGAGCGCGACATTGACCTGCGCTTCATCGGTCGATGCGCCCAGATGCGGGGTGCAGATGAAGTTCGGCGTGCCGAACAGCGGCGATTCCTTCGCCGGCTCGGTGGCGAACACGTCGAGCGCGGCGCCCGCGACATGGCCCGAATCCAGCGCCTCCTTCAGCGCCGCCTCGTCGATCAGGCCGCCACGCGCGCAGTTGATGATCCGCACGCCCTTCTTGGTCTTGGCGAGATTGTCCTTCGACAGGATGTTGCGGGTCTGGTCGGTCAGCGGCGTGTGCAGCGTGATGAAGTCGGCCTTGGCCAGCAGCGTGTCGAGATCGGCCTTTTCCACGCCCATCTCGATCGCGCGTTCCGGGGTCAGGAAGGGATCGAAGGCGACGACCTTCATCTTCAGGCCCAGCGCGCGGCTGGCGACGATCGAGCCGATATTGCCCGCGCCGATCAGGCCGAGCACCTTGCCGGTGACTTCCACGCCCATGAAACCGTTCTTGGGCCACAGGCCCGCCTGCGTCTGCGCGTTCGCCTCGGGCAGCTGGCGAGCCAGCGCGAACATCAGCGCGATGGCATGTTCCGCGGTGGTGATCGAGTTGCCGAACGGCGTGTTCATGACGATCACGCCCTTGGCCGAAGCGGCCGGGATATCGACATTGTCGACGCCGATGCCGGCGCGGCCGATGACCTTCAGATTGGTCGCGGCCTCCAGAATCTCCTTGGTGACCTTGGTCGAGCTGCGGATGGCGAGACCGTCATACTGGCCGATGATCGCCTTCAGCTCTTCGGGGGTCTTGCCGGTGATTTCATCGACTTCCACGCCGCGTTCACGGAAAATCGCGGCGGCGCGGGGGTCCATCTTGTCGCTGATAAGTACCTTGGGCATGACGAATTGCCTTTCTGTGCAATTCGTCATCCTGACGAAAGTCAGGATCTCAGGCGGCGAAGTCGTACCAAGAGGCCTGAGATCCCAGCTTTCGCTGGGATGACGGGAATATAAGGGAAGAGGTTAGTTAAGCAGCCTTGGTCTGGGCATAGGCCCAGTCGAGCCAGGGACCGAGCGCCTCGATATCGGCAGTTTCGACGGTCGCGCCGCACCAGATGCGCAGGCCCGCCGGGGCGTCGCGATAGCCCGCGACGTCATAGGCGGCGCCTTCCTTTTCGAGGAGCGCGGCGAAGGCCTTGATAAAGGCTTCGTCCGCACCCTCGACGGTCAGGCAGACGCTCGTGGTCGAGCGCGACGCCGCGTCGGCGGCGAGATGGCCGAGCCAGTCGCGTTCCTCGACGATCTTGTTCAGCGCTGCCGCATTGGCGTTGCTGCGCGCGATCAGGCCATTGAGGCCGCCCAGCGACTTGCCCCATTCGAGCGCGAAGATCGCGTCCTCGACAGCGAGCATCGAGGGAGTGTTGATCGTCTCGCCCTTGAACACGCCTTCGGCGAGCTTGCCCTTCGCCATCAGGCGGAACACCTTGGGCAGCGGCCAGGCCGGGGTGTGGGTTTCGAGGCGTTCCACGGCGCGGGGGCCGAGGATCAGCACGCCATGGCCGCCCTCGCCGCCCAGCACCTTCTGCCAGGAGAAGGTGGCGACGTCGATCTTGGTCCAGTCGATCTCGTAAGCGAAGACCGCGCTGGTCGCGTCGGCGAAGGTCAGGCCTTCACGGTCGGCCGGAATCCAGTCGGCGTTCGGCACGCGCACGCCCGAGGTGGTGCCGTTCCAGGTGAAAAGCACGTCGTTCGAGAAATCGACGGTGCCAAGGTCCGGCAGCTGGCCATAGTCGGCGCGGATGACGGTGGGGTCGAGCTTCAGCTGCTTGGCGGCGTCCGTCACCCAGCCTTCGCCGAAGCTTTCCCAGGCGAGCGTGGTGACGGGGCGGGCGCCCAGCATCGTCCACATCGCCATTTCGAAGGCGCCGGTGTCGGACCCGGGCACGATGCCGATGCGGTGGGTGTCGGGCAGGTTCAGCAGTTCGCGCATCAGGTCGATGCAATAAGCGAGGCGGGTCTTGCCGATCTTGGCGCGGTGCGAGCGGCCGAGCGAGTCCGTGCTCAGCTTGGCGGCGTCCCAGCCCGGAGGCTTGGCGCAGGGACCGGAAGAAAAGAAGGGGCGGGCCGGACGGCTGGCAGGCTTTGCGACAGGCGCAAGGGTGGCGTCAACGGCAGTCAGATCAGTCATGTAATGCGTCTCCTTACAGAGAGCACGCGCGGCGTTGGGACCGCGTGGCCCGTCGGCCGCACTAGAGAGATAGGGGAAAGAGTCAAGGCGAATGTCGAAATGCGACGAATCGTTGGTGTCGTTAACCCCCCGCTGCCTTTCCAGTGGTAAAGACCCGATTCATGGAAAGGCGGGCGAAGGGCAACCTGCGCGGCGCGGCCCTGGCCGTGCTGCTGTCAGGCACGATGGCATTGGCGGGATGCGGCGGCGACCTGGTGCCGCGCGGCAAGGTGACTCGCGCATCGAATCCAGTCCGCGCGCCAGCCCAGCCGGCGCTGGAAACGCGGCAATGCCTTGCGAAACTGCAATCCCAGGCGGTGGCCTTCACACCCCTGCCCGACCGGAATTTCGGCGGCGGGTGCAGCGCGATCGGCAGCGTCAAGCTGATCGACATCGGCGTCCCTGCCACCGGCCTCGGCGCTATGACCTGCACGCTCGCCGCCAATTTCGCGGCCTGGGCACGTTATGGCGTGCAGCCGGCCGCACGCCTGGTACTGGGCGCGGAAATCCAGAAGATCGAGACGTTCGGCACCTATAATTGCCGGCCGATCGCGGGCAGCGGCCGATTGAGCGAACATGCACACAGCAACGCGATCGACGTGTCCGCCTTCGTCCTGGCCGACGGACGCCGGATCAGCGTGCAGAAGGACTGGAATGGCGACAAGCAGACGCGCCAGTTTCTGAGCCTGATCCACGCCAGCGCCTGCAAGCGTTTCAACACCGTCCTCAGCCCCGACTATAACGCCGCCCATCATGACCATTTCCATTTCGACATGGGGGGCAAAGGGGGATTTTGCCGCTAGCGACGACCTGCCCGGATTTGCCGCGATCCGGTCTTGGTTTTGTCGTTCCCGCGCACTAAGTCGGTGCAAATGACGAAAAAAGAAATCGAAGAACGGAAATTCCGTCCGGCCCGCGAAGAGGCCGATGATGCCCGCAAACATCTGACCGGCACCCCGCAGACGCAGAGCGCGGCCTACAAGCTCGCCTTTCAGGATACGGAATTCCTGCTGCGCGAGGATCTGCGCCCGATCCGCTTCCAGCTCGAACTGCTCAAACCCCAGTTGCTGATGGACGAGGCGAAGATCGAGTCGACCTTCGTCTTCTACGGCTCCGCCCGCATCCCGCAGCCCGAAGAAGTGCAGGCGCGGATCGACGCGGCGACCACGCCGCAGCAGCGGCGCATCGCCGAAAATCTCGGCCGCAAGGCGATCTATTATGACGAAGCGCGCAAGCTGGCACGCATCGCCGCCCAATATCCGGTGAATGACGCGGGATGTCGCCACTTCGTCGTCTGCTCGGGCGGCGGCCCCTCGATCATGGAGGCAGCCAATCGCGGCGCGATCGATGTCGGCCAGACGACGATCGGCATGAACATCGTCCTGCCGCATGAACAAGCGCCCAACCGCTTCGTGACGCCGGAGCTGAGCTTCCAGTTCCACTATTTCGCGCTGCGCAAGATGCACTTCCTGCTGCGCGCCCGCGCGCTGGCGGTGTTCCCCGGCGGGTTCGGCACGTTCGACGAGATGTTCGAGCTGCTGACCCTGATCCAGACCGGCAAGATGAAGCCGATCCCGATCCTGCTGTTCGGCCGGGAATTCTGGAATCGGGTGGTCGATTTCGAGGCGCTGGCCGACGAAGGCGTGATCGCGCCGTCGGACCTCAACCTCCTTACCTGGGTCGAGACCGCCGAGGACGCCTGGGCGGCGGTGCAGGCCTTCTATCAGGACAGCGAAACGCCGGGCTGCGGCACAGCATAGCCCACAATCCCTGCCATTCCCGCGGAGGCGGGAATCCATCTCCCGACGTTGCAACCGGATGAGAGGTCTGGAGATGGATCCCCGCCTCCGCGGGGACGACGTTGAGGATTAGGACAACTCGAATAGCCCTCCGCCCCTTGCCCTTGCCCCCGCGCGGGATTAGGGCGCGGCCATGCGCGCGGATATGGCCCATATCGACAGCTGGATCTTCGATCTGGACAATACGCTCTACCCGGCGAAGACGGACCTGTTCGGCCTGATCGACGTGAAGATGGGCGAGTTCATCCAGGGGCTGCTGGGATGCGACCCGGTGGTCGCGCGCCAGACGCAGAAACGCTATTTCCTGGAACATGGCACGACCCTGTCGGGGCTGATGCACCATCATGGCGTCGAGCCGCGCGAATTTCTGGACTATGTCCATGACATATCCATGGACCGTCTCGAAATAGACGGCGAACTGAACCGCTGCATCGCGGCGCTTCCGGGCCGACGCCTGATCTTCACCAATGGCGATGCCGCCTATGCGGCGCGCGTGCTGGACAGGCTGGGGCTTGGCGGCACGTTCGAGCTGATCCACGACATCCACGCCTGCCAATATGTGCCCAAGCCCGACCCGTCGGGCTATGCCGAGCTGTGCCGGGTTCACGACGTCGATCCGACTCGTGCCGCCTTCTTCGAGGATATGGCCCGCAACTTGGCACCCGCCAAGGCGATCGGCATGACCACCATCTGGGTCAATAATGGCTCGGAAGCGGGGGATCATGGCCATCATCCCGATTTCATCGATTTCGAAACCGACCATCTGACGCCATTCCTGGCCGACATCATTGGGGACTGAACCATGAGCCAAGATCTGATCGCCACCATAGACGCCGCCTGGGAGGACCGGGCCAATGTCAGCCTTTCGACCCAGGGCGAGGTCCGCCAGGCGGTGGACAAGGCGCTGGCCCTGCTCGACAAGGGAGAACTGCGCGTCGCCGAGCCGACCGCGGAAGGCTGGCAGGTCAACCAGTGGGCGAAGAAGGCGGTGCTGCTGTCCTTCCGCCTCAATGACAATGTCATGATCGACAATGGTCCGGGTGCGGGCCATTGGTGGGACAAGGTGCCGAGCAAGTTCGCCGGCTGGGACGAGGCCGCCTTCCGCGCCGCCGGTTTCCGCGCCGTGCCGGGCAGCTTCGCCCGCGCAGGCAGTCATATCGCCAGGAACGTCATCCTGATGCCGAGCTTCGTCAATATCGGCGCCTTCGTCGACGAAGGCACGATGGTCGACACCTGGGTGACGGTCGGCAGCTGCGCCCAGATCGGCAAGAATGTCCATCTGTCGGGCGGCGTCGGCATCGGCGGCGTGCTGGAACCGCTTCAGGCCGACCCTGTCATCATCGAGGATGACTGCTTCATCGGCGCCCGTTCCGAAGTCGTCGAAGGCGTGCGTATCGGCAAGGGTTCGGTGCTGTCGATGGGCGTGTTCATCGGCATGTCGACCAAGATCGTGGACCGCGCCACCGGCGAAGTGTTCATCGGCGAAGTGCCGCCCTATTCGGTGGTCGTCCCCGGCTCCCTGCCCGGCAAGCCGCTGCCCGACGGCACGCCCGGCCCCAGCCTCTATTGCGCGGTGATCGTCAAGCGCGTCGACGCGCAGACGCGTTCCAAGACCGGCATCAACGAACTGCTGCGCGACTGATCGCCGCCCACCTTCCTCCGTCATCCCCGCAAAGCCAGGGATGACGGGGCGAGAGTGATCCGAGGCACGCACCCGGCCTTTTCAAGGGGCACGATCGCTTCATTGCGCCAGCCCGCCCCTGTTTGACATCTTTGTTGCACGCACCTTGCGCGCTGACGCATAGTGAAATTCCGCCGCGATAAATACGCGGCATGTCCTCCGTTCGGGTCTGCACCAACGGAGAATCATCATGGGACGCCCCTGGCTCATCCACGGCGAAGCCGCGCTCCTGGCCCGGCCGCAGCGCCTCTGCTTCTTCTTCAACGCCCAGATTCACCAGCTGCTGCACGCATTGCCGATCGCGATCGAGCTGTCGCGCGATCCCGCCTTTGTCGTGGACCTGATGGCCGCCACCGACGACCATCTGACGCTCGCGCGGGACATAGCCGCGGCGCGCGGGGCGGGGCCGATCCGCTTCCTGCGCTGCGGCGGGCGCTGGCTGGAGGCGCTGGCCCGGCTGGCCGGCGTTACGACCCCGCCCAAGCTGCCGGCATTGCTGGCCGCGCGCAACCGGCTCGCCGGCTATGACGCGATCGTGGTGCCGGAACGCACCTCGCTCCTCCTCAAGCGGCTGGGCCTGGGCAATACCCGCTTCATCCATACCTGCCACGGCGCGGGCGACCGGGCCGTCGGCTATGACCGGCGCATCGCCCGGTTCGATTTCGTGCTGCTCGCAGGCGACAAGCAACGGCGACGGATGCTGGACGAAGGGCTGATCCGCGAGGGTCATTATGCCGTCGCCGGCTATTCCAAGTTCGACCTGACGCAGGGCGCGCGGCGGCAACGACTCTTCCCCAACGCCCGGCCGGTGGTCCTCTACAATCCCCACTTCTCGCCCGGCCTGTCTTCCTGGTCGAGCATGGGCGAACAGGTGATCGACCGTTTCGCGCAGGATGACCGGTTCAACCTGATCGTCGCGCCCCATATCCGCCTGTTCGACAAGCGCCGCAAACGGGCCGAAATGGAGACGCGGCTGGCGCCCTTCGCCGCACTGCCCCATATCCATGTCGACCTTGGCAGCCGGGCGAGCGTGGACATGAGCTATGTCCACATGGCGGACCTCTATCTCGGCGACGTCAGCAGCCAGGTCTATGAATATCTGGCGCGCCCGCGCCCCTGCCTGTTCCTGAACGGTCACGCCGCCGCCTGGCACGACGATCCGAGCTACGGGCATTGGCGCTATGGCCCGGTGCTGGAGAGCGCAGCCCATATCGTCGACGAGGCGGAGGCGGCCATCGCCAGCCACGCCGCCTATGAGGCGGCCCAGCGCCAGGGCGTCGCCCGCACGTTCGACCATGGCGCCCAGCCGGCCTCGACCCGCGCCGCCCGTGCGCTCGCCGCCTATCTCCACCGGAGCCGGCCCGTCGCCGTGCGGCCGATGCCCTCCCTGACCCGACTGGACCCCCTGCCCCATGCCTGACGCTCCGTCCGATCTCTGGCTCGTTGCCCGCGTCTATGAACCCGACGAGGGCGGGGTGCAGACCTATGCCCGCGAAGTCGGCCGCGCCTATGCCGCGCAGGGACGGCGCGTAACCCTCTTCGCCAAGTCCTCGGCCGGGCCGCGCCGGGTGCAGGAGGGCGGCGTGACCCTGATCGATGTCGGCGCGGCGGCCATGCTGATCGTCTACTGGCGGCTGTTTCACGCGATGCTGAGCGCCTGGATGGCAGGCGACCGGCCGGACATGATCCACGCCTGCACCTGGCGCGCGGCGCTGCCCGCCCTGCTCTTTCCCCGGCCGCTGCTCGTGACCATCCATGGCCGCGAGGTCGGGCGACCGCACGGGCTGGCATTCGTGCTGCTGCGCCTGACATTGGCGCGGGCGCAGCGGATCATCGCGGTCAGTGACGTGACCCGCACCCTTCTGCTCGATCGCCTGCCCCATCTCGACGCGCGCGCCGTCACGGCGTGGAACGGCGTGTTGATGCCCGCCCTGCGCGCGCCCACCCCCTTCGCCCAGGGCGAGGGCAGCCCCCGCCTGCTCACCGTCTGCCGCCTCGTCGCGCGCAAGAATGTGCCCGCCGCCGTCCGCGCCGTCATTCCCTGCGCGCGCCGCGACGAAGGGCTGCGCCACGTCATCGTCGGGCGCGGCATCGATGGCGTGCGCGTGCGCGAAGTCATCCGCGAGGCCGACCTGGCCGACCGGATCGTCATGGCGGGCTATGTGACCGACACGGAACTGGCGCACCACCATGCCCAGGCCGACATCTTCCTCCATCCCCAGATCGCTCTGGAGGACGGCGCGGAAATCGAGGGCTTCGGCCTGTCCATCGCCGACGCCATGGCGCACGGCATGGTGTGCGTCGTCGGACAGGATGGCGGCCCGGCCGAACTGGTCCGCGACGGCGTGACCGGCTTCATCGTCGATGGTCGTTCGATCGATTCGATCCGCAGCGCGCTCGACCTGCTGGTGCGCGATCCCGCCCTGTGCCGGCGCATCGGCGACCGGGCCCGCGCCTGGGCGCAGGCCAACCTGTCCTGGGACCGGCACTGCCGGCTCTGCCTGTCGGACGAGGATAGTGCCCTCCTCCCCTCCATTCTGCCGCAGGCCGCCTGACATGGGGGCGATCGTCCATATCGGCTATCACAAGACCGGCACGACCTGGTTCCAGGAGATTTTCTACCCCGCCGTCCGCAACCGCCGCTACCTGGCCCGCGCCACCGCGCGCGCGGCCTTGCTGGCGCCGGGGGCCCTGCATTTCGACCCGGCGCAGGCCCGCCGCATCCTGGGCGCCGACCGGGACCGGGCATTGTTGTGCGAGGAAAATCTGACCGGCGGCCTGCATAATGGCGGGCTGGCGGGCAACCTGTCCAAGGATATCGCCTATCGGCTGCACGCGACGCTGCCCGACGCGGATATCGTCATTTTCGTGCGCGATCCCGTTTCCGCCATCGCCGCGGCGTGGCTGCAATATGTGAAGGGCGGCGGCACGTTCGGGCTCGAACGCTATCTGTTCGGGCGCGACCGGCTCAGCCCGGTGGCCCCCGAACGCGACGAGGCGCCCGGTTTTCGTCTCGACCATTTCGACTATCACCGGCTGATCGGCCTGTATGACATGCTGTTCGGGCCCGATCGGGTCCATGTCTTCCGCTACGAGGATTTCCGCGCCGATCCGCGCGGCTTCGCGTCCGCCTTCGCGGCGCGTTTCGGGCTGGAGGTGGACCTGTCACAGATCGATTTCGATGCCCGCAATCCCTCGCTCAGCCGGCCCCTGCTGTGGATGGCGCGGGCGATGAACCTGTTCACCCGCCGCGCGGTGGCCGACAAGAGCTGGTTCATCCACATTCCCGGCTGGTATCGCCTCAGCCGCCGCCTGCTGCGGCGATTGAACGGATCGGGCCGTTGCGGCCGTCCGCTGCGCACCGCCGATCTGATGGATCACCGGCTGTCCGCATGGTTGCGCGCCCATTACGCACGGGCCGAAGCCCTGCTCGCGACCCGCCTGCGCTGGCAGGACCAGGCCGACCGTTCAGGGACGGTTGTCCGCTGGCGGCAGCGTCATTCGGACGATGATCGCCATGCACAAACGCCTGCTCATCGTCGATGACGATGCCCCGCTGACGGCCCGGTTGGCCGACCTGTTCGCCCGGTACGGCTTCGCCACCGATGACGCCGCCAGCCCCGGCATGATGCGCGCGCTGCTGGGGCGGACGGACTATGCGCTGGTCGTGCTGGACCCGCTGATCCAGGCCGACAATGGCGGCGGGCTGCTGCGCGAGCTGGTGGTGGACCATCGCCTGCCGGTGATCCTCCATTCGGCCGCCTGCACCGAAGCGACCCGGATCGCCGCTCTGGAAATGGGGGCCGAGGATTGCCTCAGCAAACCGGCCAATCCCCGCGAATTGCTGGCGCGCATCAGGACAGCCCTGCGTGGCGCGGCGCAGGTCGGCGCCAGCCCGGCGAGCGCCGTCCGCTTCGCGGGCTGGCGGGTCGATCTGCAGACCGGCCAGTTGTTCGATCCGGCCGGCACCGCGATCTTGCTGTCGGAGGGCGAATTTCAGCTGCTGCGGGTGTTCATCGAACATCCGCGCCAGGTGCTGGACCGGTCGCAACTGCTCGACCAGGTGCATGGCAAGACCAGCGACCATTATGACCGGTCGATCGACGTCCAGCTCTGCCGCCTGCGCCGCAAGCTGGCCGCTTCAGGCCTCAAGGGGCCGGTGATCCGCACCATCCGCAACGAAGGCTATATGTTCGTCCACGCGGTGAGCCACTGACGCCTCATTCGAGCGCGAGCAGGGCGAAGGTCGCGAGCCAATGCTCCCCCATATAATCGCCCGCGACATGGGGCAGACTGGTGTCGATATGGACGCGGGCGGCGTCCTGAGCGCGCATGAAGACGGGATCGTCCTCCCCCAGCGCGGCGGCGATCGCGCGCCAGCACCAGGCCCGGCTGAGGTTCAGTCCGTCCAGATGCGCGATCTTGCCGTCGCTGCGGTCGGACACGATAGCGGGGGTGAAGAGCGTCGCCGGCTCGCCCTGCGCCGATCGCGGCAGGAAGGCGTGGAACCAGTCGGCGAAAGCCGCAGGCTCCAGCAGGCGGCTCATCAGCAGCGCCTCGCATAAGGAGGGCGAGAGAAATTCGTCGCCGCCCGGCTCCCAGGCCTGGCAGGCGCGGTCCTGCCCGAACCAGTGCAGCGCCCGATCCCGGATCAGGTCGACCAGCGCCGGATCGCGTGTGCGCGCCCAATCCAGCGCCAGCACCAGCGCGAAGGCGATGTTGAAATGCGTGCCGACCCGCAGCGGATAGGTGAGCCGGGGCAGGAAAGCATGGAAGCGCGCGGCGAAATCAAGTGCCAGCGGCTCGATCGCTGCTGCCCAGGGCGCGTCATGCCGGGCCAGTTCCTGATGCAGCGCCAGCAGCCACGCCCAGCCATAGGGGCGCTCGAACCCCGCGCTCATCGGCCGGGCGAGATAGGCGCGCTCGCCCGCCACCCTGTCCGGCACCAGCATGACGTCGGCCCGCTCCCGGATCGCCGCCGCTTCCGGCAGGCCGGGAAACAGGCGCGTCAGCCGCATCACCTGCCACCAGCCATGGACGCAGCTGTGCCAGTCGAAACTGCCGTGGAAGATCGGATGATGCTTGGCCGGTTCGCGCGCATCCTCCGGCCCGTTCAGCACCAGATCCATCTTGAAGGGATAGCGGCGGCCGAGATGGGAGAGGGTGAGCGCCGCGAAGCGGCTGGCGATATCGGAGGTCAGGCGGGTCATGGGAAGGCGAGCCAGTAGATGAGGAGAATGTTGACGAGCAGCAGCGGCAGCGCCGTACCGACCTGCCGCTTGATGACGCCATGCTGGTCCTTGAGTTCCAGCAGGGCAGCGGGGACCAGGTTGAAGTTGGCGGCCATCGGCGTCATCAGCGTGCCGCAGAAGCCCGCCAACATGCCAATGGCGCAGATGACCGCCGGATCGCCGTGCCAGGTGCGGATGAGCAGGGGCACGCCGATCGCCGCCGTCATCACGGGGAAGGCGGCGAAGGCGTTGCCCATGACGATGGTGAACAGCGCCATGCCCAGCCCATAGGCGATCACCGCGCCGAGCAGGCTCCCATCGGGGATCGCTTGGCTCACGATGCCGCCGACCGCATCTCCCACGCCGGCGAGCGCGAACACCGCGCCCAGGCTGGCCAGCATCTGCGGCAGGATCGCCGCCCAGCCGATACAGTCCATCAGCCGCCGCCCCTGTTGCAGCGGCACCTGCGCGCCGGCGCGCAGCCAGAGGCAGCCGACCGTCATGGCGATCAGCACGCCCAGCGCCAGCGCGATCAGCGTCGCCTGCTTGCCGTCGAACCAGTCCGGCGCCTGCTTGAAGAGGATCGTGCCGATCAAAGCAGTCGCCGGGATGATGAGCGCGATGACGAACAGGCGATTGCCGAACCGGTCGGCACGCGCCTGCCTTGTCTCCGGCGGGACGGCGCCATCGCCCCGGCCGAGCCCGCCGAGCGCGCCCAGGCCGATGAGGCCCAGCACCAGCAGGCCGTTGCCGACATCGCCCAGCCGGTCGCCCGCCCACATGCTGAGCGCCAGCAGCGCCCAGAAGGCGGCATTGGTCCAGCGGCGCGGGGTGGCTCGATCACGCGCGCCCAGCAGGGCGAAGGCCGCGAAGATCGCGCCGGCCAGCGCATAGACCCAGTGGAGGGTGATCATGGCTGCTTCTCCGCGCGCCGCCGCCGCAACCGCCGGTCCAGCCGCCACAGGCGAAAGCCATGAATCAGGAAGGCGGCGATCGCCGTGGGAATGGCCCAGACCGACAGCTGGAGCGGCTCCAGCAGGATGTCATATTGCTCCAGCAGCCCCTTGATCAGCAGGATCGAGCCGATGGCGAGGAAAATATCCTCGCCGAAGAAGAGGCCGACATTGTCGGTGGCCGCGGCCCACGCCTTTACTTCCTCACGCGCCTCCTCGTCCAGCCCGCCCGCCTGCGCCTCCGCCGCCGCTTCCGCGATCGGGGCCACCAGCGGACGCACCGTCTGGGCATGACCCGCGACCGAGGTCAGGCCGACTGCCGCCAGCCCCTGCCGCAGCAACAGGTAGAAGGTCAGGAACTGCCCCACCGTCGCGCCGCGCATCCGGGCGATCAGGCCGCGCGCCCGCTCCTGCAAGCCATAGGCCTCCAGCAGGCCGACCACCGGCAGCACGATCCAGATGATGCTGACATAGCGCGCCTCGTTGAACGCCTTGCCGAAGGCGGCGAGGATGGCGACGGGATCAAGCCCTGCCGTCAGCCCCGTGACGAGCGCCGAGGCGAGAATGACGAGCAGCGGATGGAAACGCAGCAGAAAACCCGCGACGATCACCGCGATGCCAAGCAGCACCCACATGGTCCGCGCGCCCTAGCGCCAGTCGCCTGCCGCAACGATGGGGATCAGGAAAGCTGGTGCGCGACAGGGCATGGGCGGGGACACTCGCTAAGGATGGCGGGCGATCACCGGCTGATGCCCTCCGGGCCATGTTGCCCGTCCCGCCGCCGTCCCGCAAGCGCGCGCCAACTATCGCCCGCGGCGCGCTGGGACCAGGACCGGATAGCCAAGAATCAGAAGATCGTCATGATGCAGTTTTCTGCAAATAACTGGCGGAGAGGGAGGGATTCGAACCCTCGGTACCCTCACGGGCACGCCGCATTTCGAGTGCGGTGCATTCGACCACTCTGCCACCTCTCCGCAGAAGGATCAGCGTTGCCGATCCGGTCGAGGGGCGGCCATTAGCGAATGAAATCGCGCTTGCCAAGCGGCCAAACGGGTATTTTTCTTGTGTCGGCGCAAGAGCCTCCTAAATTGGTCATATGAGAGACACGATTCAGATTTTCGGCGCCGGGATGACTGCTCCGCCGATCGCCCATGCCCGCTTCAACATCGGCGACGTGGTCAAACATCGCATGTTCGGGTTCCGCGGCGTCGTGTTCGATATCGACCCGGTCTTCGCCAACAGCGAGGAATGGTATGAAGCCATCCCGGAACATGCCCGCCCCGACAAGCAGCAGCCCTTCTACCATCTGCTCGCGGAAAATGGCGATTCCACTTATGTGGCCTATGTCAGCCAGCAGAATCTGGTCGTCGATGACAGCGACGAACCGGTCGATCATCCTGCCATCGCGGGCATGTTCGGCGCCTATGCGAACGGCAAATATCGGCTCCGCCCGCTCCATCGACATTGAGCGCGGCCTGTCGCGCTCGCGCGCGTCGGTTACGCGCCGGAGCGTCGGCGCGCTGCTGCTGACCGCCTGCGCATGGGTTGTCGCCGCCGCCGCGCCGCCCAATGCCGACCCGGTCTTTCCCTTCTCGCGAGAAATCGAAACCTTCGCCAGGGCCAATGCCGCCGGCCCACCGGTCCGCGACGCCACGCTGTTCCTGGGCAGTTCGAGCATCCGGCTGTGGGACATTGCCAGCAGTTTCCACGACATCGGCACGGTCAACCGCGGTTTCGGCGGCGCGACCACGGCGCATGTGCTGCATTATTACAAGCGCCTGCTGCCGTCCCTGCCCCCGCGCTCCATCGTCGTCTATGTGGGCGAGAATGACCTGGCGGCCGGGGCCACGCCCGAAACGGTCACCCGCGACATCCTCACCCTGCTGCGGCGGCTGCGCATCGATTATCCGCGCGCGCCCATCGCCTTCCTCTCGCTCAAGCCCAGCCCCATCCGCTGGACGCTATGGCCCCGGATGGCGGCGGTGAACCAGGCCGTGGCCGCCCGCGCCCGCGCCGACCGGTTCGATTATGTCGATGTCGGCTCCAGCCTGCTCGCGACCGACGGCCTGCCCGACGCAACGCTGTTCCGGCCGGACGGGCTGCACTTGAACGCGCGCGGCTATCAGCGCTGGACGCAACTGGTCCATGGCTGGATCGATCGCGCCGCGCAGGAGCAGGCGCCAGAAAGCGCATACTGAACCACTTTCCGATTGATCCACGGCCAAGCAACATTATTACCAACCGCATGACACAAGCGCCAAGCCAGGGGGACCAGAGGTGACAAGCCAAGCTCAAGCAGGAGGAGCGCAGGCCAGCGCCATGGCCGAACTGACGCTGCGCGGCGTGATCCTGGGCGGTCTGATCACGCTCGTCTTCACGGCGGCGAACGTCTATCTGGGCCTCAAGATCGGCCTGACCTTCGCGACGTCGATCCCCGCGGCGGTCATCTCCATGGCGGTGCTGCGGCTGTTCGCGACCGGCACGATCCTGGAAAACAACATCGTCCAGACCATCGCATCGGCCGCCGGCACCCTGTCGGCCATCATCTTCGTGCTGCCCGGCCTTGTCATCATCGGCTGGTGGCAGGGCTTTCCCTATTGGCTGAGCGCGTTCACCATTGCGACCGGCGGCATATTGGGCGTCATGTATTCGGTGCCGCTGCGCCGCGCGCTCGTCACCGGATCGGACCTCCCCTATCCCGAAGGCGTCGCCGCGGCCGAAGTGCTCAAGGTCGGTGCCGGTTCGCGCGAAGGGCTGGAAGAAAATAAGCGCGGCCTCGCCGCCATCGTCGCCAGCGCCGTCGCCGCCGCCGCCTTCTCGATCACCGCCAAGACCAAGATCATCGCGGAGGAAGCCGCGACCTTCTTCAAGTTCGGCGCGGGCGCGACCTCCATGTCGACCAGCTTCTCCATGGCGCTGATCGGCGTCGGCCATCTGGTCGGCCTGTCGGTGGGCGTCGCCATGTTCATCGGCCTGCTGATCAGCTGGACCGGCCTCGTCCCCTATCTCACCGCCCCGCTGCCTGCGGGCGCGGAACTGTCCGACGTGGTCGGCACCGCCTTCCGCATGAAGGCGCGCTTCATCGGCGCAGGCACGATCGGCGTCGCCGCGATCTGGACCCTGCTCAAGATCCTTGGCCCTATCGTCAGCGGCATCCGCTCCGCTCTGGCCGCCAACGCCACGCGCCGGGCGGGCGACGCCGCCAGCCTCGACATCACCGAGCGCGACCTGCCCATCTCCATCGTCGGCGGCACCATCCTGGCCGCCCTGCTGCCGATCGGCGTGCTGCTCTGGATCTTCGCGCAGGGCGGGCCGATCGCCGCCAATCCGGTGCCGGTGATCGGGCTGACCTTGGCCTATGTGCTGGTGGCGGGCATCGTCATCGCGTCGGTCTGCGGCTATATGGCGGGCCTCATCGGCGCGTCGAACAGCCCGATTTCGGGCGTCGGCATCCTCGCCGTGCTGGGCGCGTCGCTGCTGCTCGCCGCCATCTACGGGTCGGGCGGCGACCCGTCGCAGACCCAGGCGCTGATCGCCTATGCCCTCTTCACCACGGCGATCGTGTTCGGCATCGCCACCATTTCCAACGATAATCTCCAGGATCTCAAGACCGGCCAGCTGGTCGGCGCGACGCCGTGGAAGCAGCAGCTCGCGCTGGTGCTTGGCGTCATCTTCGGCGCGCTCGTCATCCCGCCGGTGCTGGACCTGCTCAACAGCGCCTTCGGCTTTGCCGGCGCGCCGGGCGCGGGCCAGAATGCGCTGCCCGCCCCGCAGGCCGCGCTGATCTCCGCCCTGGCCAAGGGCGTGCTGGGCGGCGACCTCGACTGGGGCCTGATCGGCATCGGCGCGGGCATCGGCGCGGTCGTCATCCTGATCGACGAATTGCTGGGCAAGGCCGGCAAGCTGCGCCTGCCGCCGCTGGCGGTGGGCATGGGTATCTACCTGCCGATGGCGCTGACGCTGCTGATCCCGGTCGGCGCGGTCATCGGCCATGTCTACAACCGCTGGGCGCTGCGCCAGAGCAATCCGGAGTTCGCCGAGCGCATGGGCGTGCTGATGGCGACCGGCTTCATCGTCGGCGAAAGCCTGTTCGGCGTCGCCTTCGCCGGCATCGTCGCTGGGACGGACAGCGACGCGCCGCTGGCGCTGGTGGGCGAAAATCACTGGGCGGTGCCGCTCGCCATACTGATCTTCGCAGGCGTCATCGCGGGCCTCTATGCGCGGCTCAAGCGCTGGGCCTCAGCGCCGCTGGGGTAAGACCTGGCTTCGCACATTTCCCGCAGATTATGACATGATGGTGCGCCGGGCTGATCCAATCGGGCAGTCCGGCGCAACATGCATGGGCGTCTGGGCGGGCCTGTTGCATGAAGGGCAGGGTGCAGGACAAGGAATCGCGGGGTTCTGGAAAGACCATTTTTGGTCATTGATCAATGTTCGTCGTCACGCCCAAACCAGACTCTTATCCACCAAATACCAGCGGCAACAGGTAGCGCTCCTGCCGCCAAATAAAGTGGATAAAACATCGCAGCCAGTGCAGCGGTGGAATTTTCAGTTAGATCGGTGGTCCGAAGGAAATCGTGATACGGATACAATAAAATTATAGCAGCAGTGGAAAATAGCCAACGCATCCAGACATCAGGAGAGCGGCGCGCAAGCCATAGAAGCCCAAATTGGGATGCTCCTACCACGGGCGCAAACATAAATAGCGCAGGTATTCCAATGAACCACTGAGCAATCGTTTCAAGGATAGAGTATTCGTATCCGGATCTATCAACTGTATCCGGACCACGCGTAAAGAGCATAATCAAAATAGGAAATGCGCAAGCCGCAGCATTAATTTTCATTGGGAGGTCGAGACTTCGCCACCAACCAATGATCCGAGCTAACATATTTGCCATGCGGCCATGATGCAAGAATGTTTGAATTTTGCAATGTCCGCTTGTCGGGCGACATGCCTCATGAGCCGTCCGTCCGCTAACCACCCCGTTCCGTCATTCCCGCGCCCCGAAGGGTGGCCGCAGGCCAATGCGGGAACCCATCTCCTGACCTTACCGCAAGCACAACGCTGGGAGATGGATCGCCGCTTCGCCGGGGTGACGGAGGAGAATGGGCGAGGGTTCTCCCCTATCCGCTGTTCCGCAGCGCCGTGGCGATCGCGTTGATCGACAGTTCGATGCCTTCCTTGACACGCGCGTCGTCCTCGCCGGCGCGATGGCGTTTCAGCAGTTCGACCTGGAGCAGGTTGAGCGGCTCGATATAGGGCAGGCGCAGCCGGATCGAGGTGTCGAGCGCCGGGCTTTTCTCCAGCAGCCGCGACTGGCCGGTAGCGTCCAGCAGGCCGTCATGGGTTTGCGCCCAACCATCGCGGATGCGGCCGAAAATCGCCTCGCCCCTGGCCTGGTCCTCGACCAGCGGCAGATAGCGCGCGGCGATGCCCAGGTCGGACTTGGCCAGTACCATTTCCAGATTTGCGAGCGCGGACTTGAGGAAGGACCAGTGCTGCGCCATGTCAGCCAGCAATGCCTTGTCCTCGAACGCCGACAGCGCATGGCCCACGCCATACCAGCCCGGCAGCATGACTCGCGCCTGCGCCCAGCTGAATACCCAGGGGATGGCGCGCAGATCCTCGATCGCATTGCTCTTGGTCCGGCTCGCCGGGCGCGATCCGATCTTGAGCCCGGAAATCTCCTGGATCGGGGTCAGCTGGCGGAAGAATTCCTTGAACCCCTCGGTGCCGTAGACGAGGTCGCGATAGGCGGCGAAGGCGTTTTTCGACAATTCGTCCATCGCTGCGCTGAAACGGGCGGCGTCACGGTCCGAAATCCCTTCCGGCTCCAGGCTGGCGAGCAGCGTCGCGCTCGTCATCGCCTCCAAATTGGTCATGGCGACATCGCGCGATCCGAACTTGGCGGCGATCATCTCGCCCTGTTCGGTGATGCGGATGCGGCCCTGCACGCTGCCGCGCGGCTGCGCCTGGATCGCGGCGAAGGCCGATCCGCCTCCGCGCCCCACCGCGCCGCCCCGGCCGTGGAACAGCTGCATCGCCGCGCCCGCCTCTGCGAACACCGGCTCCAGCGCCTGGCTCGCCTTGTAGAGGCTCCAGGTGGAGGTGATGTAGCCGCCATCCTTGTTGCTGTCCGAATAGCCGATCATCACTTCCTGATGGCCGCGCCCGTGCACCACCCCGGCAATTTCGGGCAGGCCGAAATAGGCGGACATGATCTTGGGCGCGGCCTCCAGGTCGGCGATGGTCTCGAACAGCGGGATCGCCATGATCGCGGCCTGCGGCGCGGCGCCGCCCACGCCGGCGCGCCAGAGGCCCGCTTCCTTGAGCAGGATGTTGACCTCCAGCAGGTCCGACACGCTTTCGGCCTTGGAGATGATATAATGGGTGATGCAGGACGGGCCATAGGTGCGGTGCGCCTGCGCGGCGGCATGGACGATCGCCAGTTCCGACGCGGTTTCCTCCGAATAGTCGGAAAAGGGCGCTCCCAGCGGCCGGTTGGTCGCCAGCTCCTTCCGCAGCAGGGCGATACGGGCATATTCGTCGAGCGCGAGATAGTCCGCCTCGACCCCCGCGATCCTGAGCAGTTCGGCGACGACGCGTTCATGCACGGCGCTGTTCTGGCGCATGTCGAGCGTGGCGAGATGGAAGCCGAACGTCTCGACCGCGCGGATCAGCCGGCCCAGCGCCCCGCCGCTCGCCAGCGCGCCGTCGCCTTCGCTCGCCAGCCCCTGCGCCACGGTGACGAGGTCGCGCCGCAACTCCTGCGGCGCGGCATAGGCCGCGCCCTTGAGGCTGGACGGCCGGGCCGGTTGCGCGCCGGTCAGCTGGACGCAGGTGGCGGCCAGGCGGGCGTAGATGCCGGAAATGGCGCGGCGATAGGGTTCGTCCTTGCGGCTGGGCGATGCGTCGCCGCTCGCCTCGGCCAGGTCCAGCACCGCCTGCGGCACATGGGCGAGTTCGGTCGAAAGCGAGAGTTCCGCGCCGAGCGCGTGCAGCGCGTCGAGATAATAGGCGATCGCCGCCTGGGCGCCCCGCTTGAGCGCGAATTCCAGCTGCGGCGCCTGGACGAAGGGATTGCCGTCGCGGTCGCCGCCGATCCACGATCCCACCCGCAGGAAGCTTTGCAGCCGCGCGCCCAGCACCCGTTCCCAGCGGGCATAGAGAGCGGGCAGCACAGGCAGGAAGGTGTCGCGGAAATAGGCGAGCACATTCTCGATTTCGTCCGCGACGAACAGCTTTTCGCGGCGCAGCGGGCGCGTCTGCCACAGCAGCGCGATCTGGCGGAAGATCGCCTCGTCCAGATTTTCGCCATCGTCCGTCTCGGTGCGCCCGGCGTCCTTGAGCTGCATCAGGTCGGCGACACGGTTCTTGTGGTCGATCATGCTCTTGCGCCGCACCTCGGTCGGGTGGGCGGTCAGGACGGGCACGATCAGGCTGTGCGCGAGCAGGTCGAGCACCGCATCGCGGTCGACGCCATGCGATTCGAGCCGCGCGATCGCGGAAGCGACGTCCGCCCCCGGCTCTGCCGCCACGCCCTGCCGGTCCTCGGCCAGGTTGGCGAGCATCGAAAAGAGCATGAAGCCACGGGTGAAGGCCAGCGTATCGTCCAGGCTCAGCGCGTCCAGCCCGGTGTCGGTCAGGTCCGCGCCCTGCAACCCCCGCGCCCGGTCGACCGAAGCGGAGCGGATATATTCGGTCTGCTTGTACAGCTTCTCCCCGCCATAGGCGCGAATGACGTCGCCCAGCAGACGCCCCAGATAGCGGATGTCGGGATTCTGCGTGATCGCAGGGGCTGCGGAAGGGGGTGCCAGAGTCGCCATAGGAGATTGATGCTGCATCGCAACAAGGTGGGCGTCAAGCAAATCCCGCCTTGAGTAGCCAAGCAAAACCCATGCAATTGCGATATTGCAAAGGTTTGCATAAATACATTGCCGCGACCGCGCTTCGATGACAACGGGCTTGCGCCCTGCCCTGCCTATGGGCAAGACGCTGCCGTGACCGCCAGCATCAGCATAGGAACCGACAGCCACGGCAAGGACGTGCTGGTCGATGTCGAGGAATTGCTCGCCACCCGCCTGCTCGTCCAGGGCAATAGCGGGTCGGGCAAGTCGCATCTGCTGCGCCGCCTGCTGGAAGAAAGTGCCGCCATGGTGCAGCAGGTGGTGATCGATCCCGAAGGCGACTTCGTGACCCTGGCCGACGAATATGGTCATGTGGTGATCGACGCGGGCGACTATAATGAGCGCGAAATCGTCAAGATGGCGGCGCGCATCCGCGAACATCGCGCCTCGGTGGTGCTGAGCCTCGATTCCCTCGAACTCGAAGCACAGATGAAATGCGCCGCGACCTTCCTGTCGACCCTGTTCGATGCCCCGCGCGACCATTGGTATCCGGCTCTGGTGGTGGTGGACGAGGCGCAGATGTTCGCCCCGGTCGCCGCCGGCGACGTGTCGGACGAGGCGCGGCGGCTGTCTCTCGCCGCCATGACCAACCTGATGTGCCGGGGCCGCAAGCGCGGCCTCGCCGGCGTGATCGCGACCCAGCGCCTCGCCAAGCTCGCGAAGAATGTCGCGGCCGAAGCCTCCAACTTCCTGATGGGCCGCACCTTCCTCGACATCGACATGGCGCGCGCGGCCGACCTGCTGGGCATGGAGCGGCGGCAGGCGGAGCAGATCCGCGATCTGGAACGTGGCCGTTTCCTGGGCCTTGGCCCGGCGATCGCGCGACGGCCGGTCGCGGTCAAGATCGGCGTGGTGAAAACCGGGACGCGCGGCGGCACGCACAAGCTGATGCCGCCGCCGGTGACGACCGGAGAGGATTTTCAGGAACTGCTGTTCGCCAGGGTCGAGGAGGATGCTCTGCCCCCGCCCCCGCCACGCGCCGATCCGCCGCCGCGCGCCGCCGAGGACATCATGCGCCAGCTGGCCGACGCCCCATCGGCCAAGCCCGCCGCGCCCGAGCTCGACTTTGGCGAGAATGAACCGATCGTGATCGCCGTGCTGGAGGATATCGTCGCCGATCTGGGCGATGCCGCGCCCGGCGTGGCGGCGCTCTACCAGGACTTCGGCGTGCGCTGCCGGATGAAGGGGCTGAAGCGGTCCCCGCTCGACCTGCCCGCCTTCCGCAAGCGGTTCGCCATGGCGCAGGCGGGCATGGCGAATGCCGACGATCCCCGCTGGCAGGACGCGATCAGGGCGGCGGAGCCGGTGCCGGAGGACATGCTCGCCCCCTTCCTGCTGATCGCCCGCGCGGCGCTGGACGGCCAGCCCTGCCCCGACGACGGCGCGCTCGCCCGCGCCTATGGCACCAGCTCGCCGGGGCGGGTGCGCCGGCTGATCGACTATATGGAGAAACTGGGCGTCATCGTCGCGCGCACGGATTTTTCGGGCAAGCGATCGATCGGCGTGCCGGGCCTTGGCCTTTCCACGGCGGCGGCGGACGGATGAGCAGGCCCGCCATTCTCTTCGTCTGCCTCGGCAATATCTGCCGCTCGCCGCTGGCCGAAGCCGCGTTGCGGGCGGAGGCGGAGAAAGCCGGGCTGGACATGATCGTCGATTCGGCGGGGACGGGCGACTGGCATGTCGGCAGCCCGCCCGACGCTCGCGCGCAGGCGGTGGCGCTGGCGCGCGGCATCGACATTTCCCATTATCGTGGACGACAGGTGAGCGCGGAGGATTTCCGCCGCTTCACCCATGTCTTCGCGCTCGACACCGACAATCTGCGCAACCTCCGCCGCATCCGTCCGTCGGACGGCACGGCCAGCCTGCAATTGCTCATGGACCTTGTACCCGGACGCGCGGGAAGCGGCGTCACCGATCCCTATTATGGCGACGAGGCCGGGTTCGAGATCACCTGGGACGATGTGACGCGCGCGGCGGCGGCGCTTGTGGCGCGACTGGAGCGCGGGACGGCCTAATTCACGATGTGAACCCCACAGCCTCCTTTTGGGATGATGGTTGACCAAATGCGCCATATCCGTCAGACTGGCCTGACCAGATCAGGAGAGGACGGCCATGCGGAACGGGCAGACGCGGTGGAAGAGGAGCAGCGCGCCGATCGGGATCGCGCTGTTGGCGATAGTCGCGGACCTGTCCATGTCGGTGTCGGCTTTCGCCCATGACGCCTCGCGAGTCGTGGCCTCGCCCCGCCGCACCTATAATCTCAACCCCGGCTGGCTGAGCAGCACCGGCGACCCTGCCGGGGCGCAGCAGCCCGGCTTCGACGACAGCGGCTGGCGCCCCGTGACCCTGCCCCATGCCTTCAACGAGACGGAGGCCTTCGCCCGCGACATCAAGCAATTGTCGACCGGCATCACCTGGTATCGCAAGCGCGTCACCCTCCCCCGCACCGCACCCCATGGCAAGGCGCTGCTGGAGTTCGAGGGGGTGCGTCAGGCGGCGGAAGTCTGGGTCAACGGCCGGTCGGTCGCCCTGTCCGAAAATGGCGTCATGGCCTTCGGCGCGGACATCACGGCGGCACTGCGGCCGGGCGAGAATCTGATCGCCGTGCGGATCGACAATGACTGGAAATATAAGGAGCGCGCCAGCGGCAGCGGCTTCCAGTGGAACAACGATAATTTCAACGTCAACTATGGCGGCATCACCAAGAATGTCCGGCTGCACCTGACCGGCCTGGTCTATCAGACGCTGCCGCTCTTCTCCGGTCTCGGCACGACCGGCCAATATGTCTGGGCCGACGCCTTCGACCTGAAGGCGCGCCGCGCCACCATCCATGCCGAAACCCAGGTCCGCAACGAAGGCGACCGCGCCCGCCGCCTGACCTTGCGGGTGGAGATACGCGACCCGTCCGGCAGGCGCGTCGCCCGCTATGACGGCGCATCGACATCGGTCGCGCCCGGAGAGACGGCGATGCTGTCCGCCGCGCGGCCGATCGGGGACCTGCATTATTGGAGCTGGGGCTATGGCTATCTCTACACCGTGACCACCAGCCTGGTCGAAGGCGGCAGGATCATCGACAGCGTCGATACAAGCACCGGCTTTCGCCAGACCCGGTTCGGCGACGGCATGGTCGAACTCAATGGCCGGGCGATCCAGGTCCATGGCTATGCCCAGCGCACGTCCAACGAGTGGCCGGCGGTGGGCGTCTCCATCCCGCCCTGGATCAGCGATTTCTCCAATGCGCTGATGGTCGAGAGCGGCGGCAATCTGGTGCGCTGGATGCATGTCACGCCATCGAAACAGGACATCGAGTCCGCCGATCGCGTCGGGCTGATGCAGGCGATGCCGGCGGGCGACGCCGAGAGCGACACCAGCGGACGACGCTGGGAACAACGCAAGGAGGTGATGCGGGATGCGATCATCTACAACCGCAACAACCCGTCCATCCTCTTCTATGAAGGCGGCAATGAGAGCATCAGCGAGGCTCATATGGCCGAGCTGAAGGCGATCCGCGACCGCTATGATCCGCATGGCGGCCGCGCGATCGGATCGCGCGAGATGCTGGACAGCAGGCTCGCCGAATATGGCGGGGAGATGCTCTACATCAACAGGAGCGCCTGCCATCCGATGTGGGCGATGGAATATTCGCGTGATGAAGGCGCCCGCCTCTATCAGGACGAATTTACCCCGCCCTTTCACAAGGATGCGCCCGACTATAACCGCAACCAGGACAGCCATGCGATCGAGGATGTGCGGCGCTGGAGCGACTATTATCGGGCGCGGCCCGGCACCGGGACGCGGGTCAGCTCGGGCGGCGTCAACATCATCTTCAGCGACAGCAACACCCATTTCCGCGGCGACAATAATTATCGCCGCTCGGGCGAGGTCGATGCGGTCCGCATCCCCAAGCAGGGCTTTTTCGCGCACAGGGTGATGTGGAGCGACTGGGTCGACAGCGTCACCCCCGCCACCCACATCATCGGCCACTGGAACTATGCGCCCGGCACGCGCAAGGCGGTGACGGTCGTATCCAATGGCGAGACGGTCGAACTGTTCCTGAACGGCCGGTCGCTGGGCAAGGGCGAGCGGAGCGACAGCTTCCTTTTCCGCTGGCAGCATGTCGATTTCGCAACCGGAACGCTGCGCGCCGTGGCGACCCACAAGGACGGCCGCACATCGGAATACAGGCTTGAAACCACCGGCCCGGCGATGGCCCTCCGGCTGACGCCCCGCGTTTCGCCGCGCGGTTTCGTGATGGACGGGGCCGACATCGCACTGGTGGACGTCGAGGCGGTCGATGCCGGGGGCCGGCGCGTGCCGGTCGACAATCGGACATTGCATTTCACGCTGGACGGCCCCGCCCAGTGGCGCGGCGGCATCGCGCAGGGCGATTCCACCGGCAGGCGGCGTGCCGGCGAAACCACCGGTGAAGCCGTCGTGACGAAGCCCCATGGCGCCGACGGCACGACCAGCTACGCCGGCACCGCGCGCGACGAGGATAATCATATCCTGTCGCAGACCCTGCCGCTGGAGGGCGGGATAACCCGCGTGCTGCTGCGCGCGGGTACCCGTGCCGGAACGGTCGGCCTGAGCGTCACGGCCGAAGGACTGCCGTCGGCGCGCCTTTCGATCGCTGGCAGGGCGGCGGCGCCGGCGACCGGCGGCCTGTCGGCGGATTTTCCGGAGGATCATCAGCCCGGATCGCTGGTGCGTGGCCCGACGCCGGAGACGCCGAGCTTCCAGCAACATCGAACCACCCATATGCCCCAGGGCGTCAGCGCCGGATCGGGCCAGGGCGAGGCGGGGCGCACGCTGGACGACAATGAACTGACCCGCTGGTCGAGCGACGGTCAGCCCGGCAACGCCTGGATCGACTATCGCTTCGCCGCGCCGGTCGAGTTGAACGCCATCGACCTGAAGCTGGTCGGATGGCGTTCCCGCGCCTATCCGCTGGAGATCAGCATCGACGGCAGGACGGTCTGGCGGGGCACGACGGACCGGTCGCTCGGTTATGTGACGCTGGATTTCCCCGCGACGACCGGCACGGCCCTGCGCATCCGCCAGACCGGCGCGGTGGCGGACAAGGATGCATTCGGCAAGGTCATCGAACTGAACAATGCCAGGGCGGCCGGCGACACCGGGGCCGAGGCCGTGCCGCCCGGCTGGCATCTGGGCATCGTCGAAGCGGAGTTCCACGGCCCCGTGCGTTGACCCCATTTTGGTAAGGCCCTATCCTTCATGCGGTAATGCCAGAGGAATGACGATGACCGCGCGGGGACAGGAACGACTTTACCAGGATCTGGCGCGCGCGCTGCTCGAGGATCTGGCCGCCGGACGCTATCCGGTGGGGGCGCGGCTGCCGGCCGAGCGCGAACTGGCGCAGCAGCATGGCGTCAGCCGCCCCACGGTGCGGGAGGCGATCATCGCGCTGGAGGTGCAGGGGCTGGTCGAGGTGCGGATCGGGTCGGGCGCCTATGTGGTGCGCCTGCCCGGCAAGGAGGATGTCCCCGGCTTCAACATCAGCGCGATCGAACTGACCGAGGCGCGCCTGTTGTTCGAGGGCGAAGCGGCGGCGCTGGCCGCAACCCAGGTAACGGACGGAGAACTGGTCGAGATCGAGGCGCTGGTCGCCCAGATCGCCCGCGAGAATCTGGACCCGGCTGGATCGGTCCAGGCGGATCGCGCCTTTCACCTCGCGATCGCGCGGGCGACACGCAACCAGGCGGTCTATGAGGCGATCGAGCAGCTCTGGCGGTTGCGCGACACGTCGCCCGAAGCCGCACTGCTGCACCAGAAGGCACGGACCGCCAATATCAAGCCGGTGGTCGACGAGCATAGCGCCGTGCTGCAAGGGTTGAAGGACCACGATCCAGCCGCCGCCCGCATGGCGATGCGCGCACATCTGTCGGCCGTGCTCGACAGCCTGCTCTTCGCCACCGAGGAAAAGGCGGTCGATGATGCGCGGCGCGCGATCCAGGCGAAGCGGGACCGCACGGCCCGCGCCACCGCCTGAATCAAAGCGTCACGCCGCGTTTCCAGATGGCGATGTCGCGTTCGCCATTGGCTTCGTTGCGCGCCGGCTCGCCCGAGGCAATGGCGCAGATATGGGCCATCAGCGCATCGGCCGCGGCATCCAGCCCCTCGTCCAGCACTTGTCCGGCGTCGAAATCGATCCAGCCGGGCTTGCGCGCGGCAAGGTCATGGTTGGTGGCGAGCTTGAGCGTGGGCACCGGACTGCCGAGCGGCGTACCCCGGCCGGTCGAAAAGAGGGTGATCGTCGCCCCCGCCGCCGCCAGCGCGGTGGTTGACACCGCATCATTGCCCGGCGCCTCCAGCAGCGTCAGACCCGGCCGGCGCAGCCGCTCGCCATAGGCCAGCACGTCGGTCAGCGTCGCATGGCCGCCCTTCTGCACCGCCCCCAGCGACTTTTCCTCCAGCGTCGTGATGCCGCCCGCGACATTGCCGGGGCTGGGATTCTCGGAAATCGGCTCGCCATGATCGATGAAATAGCGCTTGAAGCGGTTGACCAGCGCGACGAGGTCATCGAACACCGCGCGATCCGACGCACGCTGCATCAGCAGCCGCTCGGCGCCGAAGATTTCGGGAATCTCGGTCAGGATCGCCTGCCCGCCCGCCGCCGTCACCATGTCCGCGATCCGGCCGATCAGCGGGTTGGCGGTCAGGCCCGACAGCCCGTCCGACCCCCCGCATTTGAGGCCGACGCGCATCGCGCTGAGATCGACCTCTTCGCGCCGGTCGCGGGCGGCAATCGCGACCAGTTGCTCGATCGCCTCGGCCGCCGATTCATATTCGTCCGCGCTCATCTGCGCGCCGACGGTGCGGATGCGGTCGCGCCGCTCCTCCGGCACGCGCTCCAGCAACGCGGCCAGCTGGTTCTCCTCGCAGCCCAGCCCCATCAGCAGCACACCCCCGGCATTGGGGCTGCTCGCCAGCGCCGCCAGCAGCCGGGCCGTGCCGTCCAGATCGTCGCCCAGTTGCGAACAGCCGAGCGGGTGCGGGAAGGCGACGACATCATCGACCAACCCTGCATGGGCCTTGGCCGCGCGCTGCGCCACGCGCTCGGCAGTACGGGCGACGCAGCCGACGGTCGGGATCACCCAGATTTCGTTGCGCGTGCCGACCGATCCGTCGGCGCGTCGATAGCCCCGGAAGCGCCAGTCCCCCGGCTGGCGCTGGTCTCGCGCCCCGATCGGCGCATAATCATAAGGCTCCTCGGCCTTCAGATTGGTGACGAGGTTGTGGCTGTGGACATGATGGCCCGGCGCAATATCCTGCTTGGCGGTGCCGATCGGCCAGCCATAGCGGTTGACCGGCTCGCCCGCCGCGATCGGCCGCAGCGCAACCTTGTGCCCTCGCCCGATCGGTTCCTCGATGTGCAGCGCCGCACCGCCGACCTCCACCCTCTCGCCGGCCTCCAGCGCGCGCAAGGCGACTGCCACCTGATCCTCGGGGGCGATCTGCACGGCGTCGGGGAGAGCCGACCTTGTCATCGAAAGCGTGTCCATGACCGCCGGATAGCATTTGTGCCATCGGTGGCACAAGCAATTCCCTCTACGCACGCGGGCGCTTGCGGCCGGGCCGGCAGGGTCAAGATGATCGGCGCGGTGAACTCGATCCGCTCGCCGGCAGTTCGGCCGGGGCGCGGGGCAGCGCGCCAACACGCCAACACGCCGCGCGGGACGAGGCCGATCGCTTAACGCCGCGCGAAACTTATTTGCAGGAGGAGGGCGCCCCGCATCGCGGTCGACGCCCTCGTTCATTCGCCGGCGTGGTGGCTGACCGGACCGCCAAGGCGGTGATAATGATCCGACTGAAGAATGATGGTGCGGTCGAGAAGACTCGAACTTCCACGGCCTTTCGGCCACAACGACCTCAACGTTGCGCGTCTACCAATTCCGCCACGACCGCACATCAACAGGGAAACCGGCGGCGCCGGTGCCTTGGTAGGAGGCGGCCCTTAGCAAAGGCTTTTGCCCCATGCAACCACCGATCTGCATCCGCGTTATGTTTGTCGAGAAAGGCGATGGTCCCAACCCCGGAGCGGAGGCAAGAGGAGCAGGACGATGCGATTGTGGATGCTGTCGACGGCGACGATGACCGCCGCTGCGGCGATGGGCCTGGCGCTGGGCGGCTACGCCATCAGTCCCCAGCGCTCACCGCTGGAAAGCATGGACGATCCCTACGTCCAGGTCGATGCCCCTGCGCCGGTCGCGGCATCCGCCGACACCGGTCCGGTTGCGATCCATTGCACCGGCTGCGGCCCGACACTCGCCGACCGGCGCTTTGCCGCCGACATGGCCGGGCTGGACAGCGACGGCATGATCTCGGGCAGCGACGATCCGGTGGTGCAGGATTATCTGGCCGAGGAACCGACTCCGGTTGTGGAAGTGGCGCAGCCCTCGACCGCGCATCAACTGCACCCCCGCATCATCCGGTTTGCCGACGGCGCGTCGGCGGCGCGGCCGATGCCGGTGCAGGTGGTCCCGACGCAGGAAGGGGCCGATCCCGCCGACGGGGAGACGATGCTCCCGGTCGCCGCGACCGACCCCCGATAGTCTTGCCGGCAGGGCTTATTCCGCCGCGACGACCTCCGCCTGCGCATCGCTCAGCGGCTGGGCGAGGCGGTTGATCATCTCCTTCGGGCAGACCTGCCAGAAATAGCGCCGCCACCGGTCCCAGTCGTCCAGGATGGTGTTCGACCATTTGCTGTCGGTCGCCACCGCATGTTCTGCAATCAGCGACTTGAGCTGCGCTTCCCAATGGGCGCTTTCCAGCCGCTGCCAGACGATGCTTTCCGGGTTGGCGCGAGTCGGGAAGCTGCCGTCCTCGTCCAGGATGAAGGCCATGCCGCCGGTCATGCCCGCGCCGAAATTGGCGCCGGTCCTGCCCAGAATCACAGCAGTGCCCCCGGTCATATATTCGCAGCCATTGGCGCCGCAGCCCTCGACCACCACCTGCGCGCCCGAATTGCGGACCGCGAAGCGTTCACCGGCCTGACCGGCGGCGTACAGCTTGCCGCTGGTCGCACCGTAGAGGACGGTGTTGCCCAGGATGGTGTTGTCCTTCGACGACAGCGGGCTGGAAACGGTCGTGCGTACCGAAATGATGCCGCCCGACAGCCCCTTGCCGACATAGTCGTTGGCGTCGCCGAACACTTCCAGCTTGATGCCCTTGCAGAGGAAGGCGCCCAGTGACTGCCCCGCACTCCCGCGCAGACGGACGGTCAGATGCCCGTCGGCCAGCGTCGACATGCCGAACTTCTCGGTCACGGCGGCGGACAGGCGCGTGCCCACGGCGCGATGCGTGTTGCGCACCGTGTAGGTCAGCTGCATCTTCTCGCCGCGCTCGAACACGGCGCGCGCGTCCTTCATCATCTGCGCGTCCAGGCTTTCGGGTACCGGGTTCCGACCCTCCAGGCTGAAACGGCGCTGATCGTCCGGCGCGTCCACCTTGGCCAGGATCGGGTTGAGGTCGAGATCGTCCAGATGCTCGGCGCCGCGATTGACCTGCTTGAGCAGTTCGGTCCGCCCGATCACCTCGTCCAGGCTGCGGAAGCCCAGGCGCGCCAGCACCTCGCGCACTTCCTCGGCGATGAAGGTCATGAGGTTGATGACCTTCTCCGGCGTGCCGGTGAACTTCGCTCGCAGCTTTTCATCCTGCACGCAGACGCCGACCGGACAGGTGTTGCTGTGGCACTGGCGCACCATGATGCAGCCCATGGCGACCAGCGACAATGTGCCGATGCCGAACTCCTCGGCGCCCAGGATCGCCGCGATCACGATATCGCGACCGGTCTTGAGGCCGCCGTCGGTGCGCAGCTTCACGCGATGGCGCAGACCGTTGAGCGTCAGCACCTGGTTCGCTTCCGACAGGCCCATTTCCCATGGCGTACCGGCATATTTGATCGAGGTCTGCGGGCTAGCGCCGGTGCCGCCGACATGGCCGGCGATCAGGATGACGTCGGCATGGGCCTTCGCCACGCCCGCCGCGACCGTGCCGATGCCGGCCTGGCTGACCAGCTTGACGCAGACCCGCGCGCGCGGATTGATCATCTTGCAGTCGTAGATGAGCTGCGCCAGATCCTCGATCGAATAGATGTCGTGATGCGGCGGCGGCGAGATCAGCGTCACGCCGGGCGTCGAGTGACGCAGGCGGGCGATGAACTCCGTCACCTTGAAGCCGGGCAGCTGGCCCCCCTCGCCGGGCTTGGCGCCCTGCGCGACCTTGATCTCGATCTCTTCGGCCGACCCCAGATATTCGGCATGGACGCCGAAGCGGCCCGACGCGATCTGCTTGATGACGCTGTTCGCGTTGTCGCCATTCTCATAGGGCTTGAAGCGCGCGGCATCCTCGCCGCCCTCGCCCGACACCGCCTTGGCGCCGATGCGGTTCATGGCGATCGCCAGCGTCTCATGCGCCTCCGGCGAGAGCGCGCCCAGCGACATGCCGGGCGTCACGAAGCGCTTGCGGATTTCCGTGGTCGCCTCGACCTCGTCGATCGGCACCGCCTCGCGGGCGAAGTTGAACTCCAGCAGGTCGCGCAGATAGACCGGCGGCAGGTCGCGCACCCCGCGCGAAAATTGCAGATAGGTCGAATAGCTGTCGGTCGCCACCGCGGTCTGGAGCAGGTGCATGAGCTGCGCCGAATAGGCGTGGCTTTCGCCCCCGTTGCGCTGGCGATAGAAGCCGCCGACCGGCAGCCGCACCGCCGCCGCGTCGAACGCCGCCTCGTGGCGCAGCATGGCGCTGTAATGAAGCGAGGCATAGCCTTCGCCCGAAATCTTCGCCGGCATACCGGGGAAGAGATCGTTGACCAGCGCGCGCGACAGGCCGACCGCCTCGAAATTATAGCCGCCACGATAGGAGCTGATGACCGCGATGCCCATCTTGGACATGATCTTCAGCAGGCCTTCGTTGATGGCGACGCGATAACGCTCGATGCAGGCGTCGAAGCCGAGGTCGCCGAACAGGCCGCGCGCATGGCGGTCGGCGATGCTCGCTTCGGCCAGATAGGCGTTCACCGTCGTGGCGCCGACGCCGATCAGCACCGCGAAATAATGGGTGTCCAGCGCTTCTGCGCAGCGCACGTTGATCGACGCATAGCTGCGCAGCCCCTTGCGCACCAGATGAGTGTGGACGGCAGCCGCCGCCAGCACGCCCTGGATGGCGACGCGGTCGGCGCCCACGCCCTCGTCGGTCAGGAATATCTCGGTCCGCCCCTCGCGCACGGCCTGCTCGGCCTCCTCGCGGATGCGGGCGATGGCGGCGCGCAGCTGCTCCTGCCCGCCGGTCGCGGGGAAGGTGCAGTCGATCTCGGCCACGGCAGGGCCGAAATAGGCCTTGAGCCGCGCCCATTCGGCACTCGTCACCACCGGCGATTCCAGCACCAGCACATGGCTGTTCTGCGCGCCTTCCTCCAATATGTTGTGGAGGTTGGAGAAGCGCGTCTTCAGGCTCATGACATGCCGTTCGCGCAGGGAATCGATCGGCGGGTTGGTGACCTGGCTGAAATTCTGCCGGAAGAAATGGCTGATGGTGCGCGGCTTGTCGGAAATGACGGCCAGCGGCGTATCGTCGCCCATCGACCCGACGGCTTCCTTGGCATCCTCGACCATGGGGCTGAGGATCAGTTCCATGTCCTCCAGGGTCATGTTGGCCGCGACCTGCCGGCGCGTCAGTTCCGCCTTGTCCCAGGCCGGCAGCGCGCTCGGCGCGTCGGCCAGGTCATCGACGGTCAGGAAGTCCTTGATGAGTTCGCCATAGGGGCGCTCGCCCGCGATCTGGTCCTTGATCGCGCGGTCGTCATACAGTTCGCCTTCCGCCAGATCGATCGCGATCATCTGGCCCGGCCCCATGCGTCCTTTCTTGACGATGGTGGTTTCGGGCACGACCACCATGCCGGTTTCCGAACCCACGATCAGCAGATTGTCGCCGGTCAGCGTATAGCGCAGCGGGCGCAGCGCATTGCGGTCGACGCCTGCCACGACCCAGCGGCCGTCGGTCATCGCCAGCGCGGCCGGGCCGTCCCAAGGCTCCATGACGCTCGCCAGATATTCATACATGTCGGCGTGCGCCTTGGGCAGTTCGGCACTGTCGGACTGCCACGCCTCGGGCACCAGCATCAGCTTGGCGGTCGGCGCGTCCCGGCCGGAGCGGCAGATCGCCTCGAACACGGCGTCGAGCGCGGCGGTGTCCGACGCGCCGGCCGGGATCACGGGCTTGATGTCCTCCGACTGCTCGCCGAAGGCAAGGCTGGCCATCTTGATCTCGTGGCTCTTCATCCAGTTCTTGTTGCCGCGGATCGTGTTGATCTCGCCATTATGGGCGAGCGTGCGGAACGGCTGGGCCAGCCACCATTGCGGGAAGGTGTTGGTCGAATAACGCTGGTGGAAAATGGCGACGCGGCTCTCGAACCGCTCGTCCTGAAGGTCCGGGTAGAAGACCGACAGCGATTCAGCGAGGAACAGCCCCTTGTAGATGATCGAGCGGCAGGACAGCGAGCAGACGTAGAAATCGTTGATCTGCGCGGCGATCACCTTCTTCTCGATGCGCCGGCGGATCAGGTAGAGATCCTTCTCGAACTCGGCCATGTCGCGTTCTTCCGGCATCGGGCCGGCGATCATGATCTGCTCGATCTCGGGGCGGGTGCGCTGCGCCTTCTCGCCGATGACCGACACGTCGACGGGCACCTGGCGCCAGCCGTAGATGGTGTACCCCGCGTCGATGATCTCCGCCTCGACGATGGTGCGGCAGGTTTCCTGCGCGCTAAGGTCGGTGCGCGGCAGGAAGATCATGCCGACGGCCAGCCGGTTGGGCAGCGGCTTGTGGCCGCTGTCGGCGATGCAGTCATCGAAGAAGCGCACCGGCAGGTCGACATGGATGCCCGCGCCGTCGCCGGTCTTGCCGTCCGCATCGACCGCGCCACGGTGCCACACGGCCTTCAGCGCGTCGATCGCACTGGCGACCACGCGGCGGCTCGCCCGGCCATCGGTCGCGGCGACCAGGCCGACGCCACAGGCGTCGCCTTCCAGATCGGGGTGATACATGCCCTCGGCAGCGATCCGCGCGCGCTCTTCGGGGCTGGCCATGAAATTGGTGTCGGTCATGATGACTTACCCTTGCCTATGGCCGCCCGCTTCTTCGGTACGGCCTCTGTCAGTCCATTGGTTCCGGCATTGCCGGCGTCTTTTTCAGTTGGCCTTGCCTGCGTCCGCCCCGAGCAATGCGGTCAGACGGTCACGTTCGGCCTTGGTCAGGTCTTTATAGCTGCGCGGCTTCTGCAGCTTGGCCAGTTCAGCTTCGGACGATTTCATAATCTCCGGCATCGCTCGCAGCATGTCGGGCATGATCTTCTGCATCCGACCGAGATAATGCGGATCGGTGGCCAACTGCATGAAGCCCGCGCCAAACTTGGCACCGATGGGCGTTTTCAGGAAGGCCGCGATCTGGTCCAGTTCGGCCGCATTGTAGCGATAGGCGAACGCCTCCGCCATGCCTTCCCGCATTTCCGGTTCGTACCGTCCCATGAAGCGGCCCATAGCCGGCATCATGGTGTTGACGATCACATCCATCCGCTTGCGGAAACTGGGATCGATGATTGCCATCATCTCCTCCATCGTGCCTTCGCCAAGGCTGTCCGCCTTGTCCGGGTCCATGCCTCCGACTTTGAGGAACTCGCGGATCGGCATCTTGGTCATGCCGTCCATCATCGGAGCCATCATCTTCTGCATCATCGGCCCCATCATCCGTTCCATCGTGCCATCGGGCAGGATGACGGAGGCGATCGGCTGCGCCTTCGCCAGCAATTCCGGATCGACGGACTGTACGTCGGCCCCCTGCGCGGGAGCGGGCTGAACCTGCGCAGCTAGTGGAGCCGACAGCAAAAGCAGCGGCAAGGAGAGGAAAGCGAGGCGCATCACGCCGGCACCTTCTCGCCTGCCTTGGCCTTCGCCTTCAGATAGCGGTGCATATGCTCGGTCACGTCGCGGCCATCACGGATCGCCCAGACGACCAGCGATGCGCCGCGCACGATGTCGCCCGCCGCGAACACGCCATCGACGCTCGTCATCATCGTCTTGTGATCGACGCGCAGCGTGCCCCAGCGCGTGACCGACAGGTCTTCGCTGCCGAACAGCCTGGGCAGTTCCTCCGGGTCATAGCCCAGCGCCTTGATGACCAGGTCCGCGTCCAGCACATGCTCGCTGCCCGGATCGGGTTCGGGCGCGCGGCGGCCCGATGCGTCGGGCTGGCCGAGGCGCATCTTCGTCACCTTGACGCCAGTGACATGCTCGGTGCCCTCGAACGCGATCGGCGCGGTCAGCCAGACGAACTCGACACCTTCCTCCTCGGCATTGGCGACCTCGCGCTGCGATCCGGGCATATTGTCGCGGTCGCGGCGATAGAGGCACTTCACCGATGCCGCGCCCTGGCGGATCGCGGTGCGGACGCAGTCCATCGCCGTGTCGCCGCCGCCGATGACGACGACATTCTTGCCCGTCGCCAGCAGCGTGCCATCCTCATGTTCGGGCACGGCGTCGCCGAAGCCCGCGCGGTTGGAGGCGGTCAGATAGTCGAGCGCCTTGACCACGCCCGGCGCGCCGACGCCCGGCGCGCGAATGTCGCGCGGCTTGTAGACGCCGGTGGCGATCAGGACCGCGTCATGCTTCTCGCGCAGCTGCTCCAGCGTCGCGTCGCGGCCGACCTCGAAGCTCTCATGAAAGACGATGCCGCCGTCCTTCAGTCGCTGGATGCGGCGCATGACCACGTCCTTCTCCAGCTTGAAGCCCGGAATGCCATAGGTCAGCAGGCCACCCGCGCGATCGTGCCGGTCGTAGACATGGACCGCATAGCCCGCAACGCGCAGATATTCGGCGGTCGTGAGGCCGGCCGGCCCCGCGCCGATGATACCGACCGACTGGCCGGTGGGCTTGCCGGGGACGAGCGGTTCGACCCAGCCTTCCTTCCAGGCGGTGTCGGTGATGTATTTTTCGACGCTGCCGATGGTGACGGCGCCATGGCCGGAAAATTCGATGACGCAATTGCCTTCGCACAGGCGATCCTGCGGGCAGATGCGGCCGCAGATTTCGGGCATGGTGCTGGTCAGGTTCGACAGCTCATAGGCCTCGCGCAGCCGCCCCTCTGCCGTCAGACGCAGCCAGTCCGGGATATGATTGTGCAGCGGGCAATGAGTCGAGCAATAGGGCACGCCGCATTGCGAACAGCGCGACGCCTGCTCCTCAGCCTTGTCGAGGATGAAGCTGCGGCTGATTTCCAGAAAATCGTCGGCGCGGTCGTCGGCAGCGCGCTTTTCCGGATAGGCTTGGCCCAAGCCCACGAATTTCAGCATCGGATTGTCAGCCATGGCACGTCCCTGAATCTGTTTCAGCAGCGCGCATAGCAGAAAAACCCGCAGAGTCACGCGGATTTTGCCATTTACGTCAGTATATATTACCTATTTTACGGGCTTTTCTCGCGGCTGCGGCAAAATCCTGTAATAATCTTTCAAATATTAGTTCCGATCCGGCCCTACCTCATCCACAGCCAGATCAGCGCGCCGATGCCCGCAATGATTCGATACCAGGCGAAGGGCGCAAAGCCCTGGCGCGACACCAGGCCGACAAACCATCTGATGACCAGCAGGGCGACGATGAAGGAGACGACGAAGCCCAGCGCGATACTGTCCCATCCCACCGTCGCGCTGGTGATCCGGTCGCCTTTCTTGAGCAGTTCCAGCGTGCTCGCGCCCAGCATCGTGGGGATCGCGAGGAAGAAGCTGAATTCCGCTGCCGTGCGCCGCTCGACGCCCAGGGTCAGCGCGCCCATGATCGTCGCGCCCGACCGGCTGACGCCGGGAATCATCGAAATGCACTGGATCAGGCCGATTCCGATCACGCGCAGCAGCGGGATGTCGGCGATGCCGTGGAATCGCTGCTCCTTCACCATCCGTTCGATGAGCAGGATCGCCACGCCCCCCACGATCAGCGCCCATGCGACCACCTGCGGCGCGCCGAGCAGGATCTCGATATAGTCGTGCAGCGCCAGGCCGATGATGGCGGACGGGATGAAGGCGATGACGAGATTGCGCAGGAAGCGCCAGCTCACCGGCTCGCGCCGCAACAGACCCATCGCGACCGCCCAGAAAGTCCGCCAGTAGAGCACCACCACCGCCAGGATCGCGCCCAGCTGGATGACGACGTTGAACATCGCCCAGGTGGACGCGTCATAGCCCAGCAGCTCGCTCGCCAGGATCAGGTGGCCGGTCGAGGACACGGGCAGGAATTCGGTCAACCCCTCCACGATGCCCAGCAGGATGACCGTCAGATAATGCATGTCCATGGGGGTGTGCGATCCTCGATGGGGCGAGAAATGGGGCCAGCCGCGCCAGACCCTCCCCCTGTACCGAGGAAGGGTCGAAAGGCGTCAACCGACGGGAGCCGCACCATGCCGCAGTGCAGCGAAAAGGCAAGGACGCGCCGGCACGGCCGGTCGCGACCGATGATCGGCCCGTCGAGCCGGACCGGACGGGTCGGCAGCAGGACGGGCCGGCGCGATCAGGCCTTGGCCCGGCCGGCGAAGCGGCCATGCTTGCGATAGCGGACCATCCACTTGTCGGCCACCGCGCCCAGCGGCGTGGGCGCCACGCCCAGCGCCTCCAGCCCCGGCGCGCCGGGCGCCGGCACATTGTCGCGGCCCAGCATTGCCAGCTGGTCGCGCGTGATCGGCCCGCCGGGCAGCATCGCCAGCAGCGACGCGAAGCCGCCGGGCACCTCGACCAGCGGCCGGTCGCGGCCGATCGCCTTGGCGATCCAGGCGTTGATCTCCTTCATGCTCATCACCTGCGGCCCGGCGACCTCATAGGTCTTGCCGCCATGGACGCCCGGCTGCTCGGCGGCATTGGCGATCGCCTGCGCCACGTCGGCCACATAGACGGGCTGGAACTTCGTCGCCGCGCCGATCACCGGCACCACCGGCGCCAGGCGGATGATGTCGGCGAAGCGGTTGAGGAACTGGTCTTCCGGCCCGAAGATGATCGAGGGGCGGATGATGGTCGCGGTCGGGAAGGCCGCCCGCACCGCTTCTTCGCCCGCCGCCTTCGACCGGCCATAGGCCGACGGACTGGCGGCGTCGGCGCCGATCGCGGAGACATGGACCAGCGCCTTGACCCCAGCCGCCGATGCGGCCCTGGCCACATTGGCCGCGCCCTGATGATGGAAGGCCTCGAAATCGCCGGCCAGGATGCCGACCAGGTTGATGACGACATCGCTGCCGGCAATGGCGCGGGCGACCGTCTCCGGCTTGCGGATGTCGGCCGCCACGAACTGGCTCTGGCCCAGATTGCCGAGCGACTTCACCTTGACCGCGCTCGCCAGGTCGCGCTGCGCGATCCGCACGCGCGCGCCCCGTGCCATCAGCGCCTGCGCGACCTGGCGGCCCAGAAAGCCGCCGCCGCCGAAGATCGTAACCAGACTGTCCTTCATCACGCGCGTCCCATATCTTTCGCTTCAGGGGAATGACTGCCCATCCCCTTGCAACAGCCGCCGCGCGCTGACAACCGCCCGGCGGCGCGAGCATGTCTTTTTACCCGATCCAGCCCCGAAGGTCAGCAATCATCCACAGGCCGAGCGCCAGGAACAGCAGCGCCGCGCCGATCTGGAGCGCCCGCATCGGCACCTTGCGCGCCAGCGCCTCGCCGAACAGCACCGCTGGGACATTGGCGATCATCATGCCCAGCGTCGTGCCCATGGTCACGGCGACCAGATCGTCGAACCGCGCGCCCAGCGCCACGGTCGCGACCTGGGTCTTGTCGCCCATCTCGACCAGGAAGAAGGCGACCAGCGTGGTCATGAACACGCCCGCCCCGGACGGCGCCTTCAGGGGCGCATCCTCGTCGATCACATCGGGGATCAGGGTCCAGGCCGCCATGGCGATGAAGGAGGCGGCGACCGCATAGCGGAACCAGCCCTGGTCCAGCACGCCCGCGATCGAATGGCCGACCAGCGCGGCAAGGAAATGATTGGCGAGCGTCGCGAACAATATGCCCAGGATGATCGGCACCGGCTTGCGAAAGCGGGTGGCGAGCAGCATGGCGAGCAGCTGGGTCTTGTCGCCCATTTCGGCGAGCGCGACGAGCGCGGAGGAGGTGAGCAGGGCTTCCATCGAGACGTTCCGGGGCCGGGCGGAGGTGAACAGACGCAATGCCACCGTCGCCTCCCGCCCGGCCGGACAGAAAAGCGCCGATGCCATTGGTCTCGCCCGATGCGGATGCTTGCGATCCGCCTCCCATATGCCATGGCCTCTCGGCCAAATATGTTGACATATGGCCCGTCCGCATGGCGCGGAACGGCTGGCTACTCCCCAGATGACGCGCTAGCCTGTAGGGACATCGGGCGAGGAAGGCAAGCCATGGCGGCAGGCGAGAACAAGACCACGCAGACACAGGAGGATGTCGATGCCTTCCTTGCCGGCGTGGAGCAGGCGGAGCGCCGGGAAGACGGGCGGACCCTCGCCGCGCTGATGGCGCGCCTGTCGGGCGAGCCGCCGCGCCTGTGGGGTCCGAGCATCATCGGCTTCGGCCGCTATCATTATCGCTATGACAGCGGACGCGAGGGCGAGAGTTGCCGGATCGGCTTTTCGCCGCGCAAGGCGGAACTGGTCCTCTATCTTGCCGGACTGGACGACGCTGATTTCGCGCCGCTCGGCACGCATCGGCGCGGCAAGGGTTGCCTCTATGTGAAGCGCCTGTCGGGCATAGACATGGCGGTGCTGGAGGGGCTGATCGCGAAAAGCCTCGCCCATATGGACGAGGCCTATCCGCGCTGACCGGTCAGAGCCTGCTTCCGGCTGAAGCCGGATTTTCCGCACCACCGAAAATGCGCTTCTGCGCATTTTCCAAACGGACTCTCAGCGGGTCGGCACCGGCTCCGGACCCGAATAGTCGTAGAAGCCGCGTCCGGTCTTGCGGCCGTACCAGCCGGCCTCGACATATTTGACCAGCAGCGGCGCGGGGCGATATTTTGGATCGCCCGTCGTGCTGAGGAAGACGTTGAGGATTTCCAGCGCGGTGTCGAGGCCGACGAAATCGAGCAGCGTCAGCGGCCCCATCGGATGGTTGAGACCCAGCTTGCAGCCCTGGTCGATGTCAGTGACGCTGCCCACGCCCTCGCCCAGCACGAACACCGCCTCGTTCAGCATCGGCAGCAGGATGCGGTTCACGACGAAGCCCGGCGCGTCGAAGGCATGGACGACCGTCTTGCCTATCTTAGCGGCGAAGCCTTCCACCGCCGCCACCGTCTCGGGCGTGGTCGCCAGGCCGCGAATGACCTCGACCAGCACCATCACCGGCACGGGATTGAAGAAATGGACGCCCACGAACCGCCCCGCATCGGGCGCCGCCTGGGCCAGGCGGGTGATGGGGATGGAGGAGGTGTTGGTGGCCAGGATCGCGTCGGGCGCAAGGATCGCGCCGACATTGGTGAAGATCGCCCGCTTTACCTCCTCGCGCTCGGTCGCCGCCTCGATCACCAGTTGCGCGTCGGCCAGCGGCGCGACCTCACCGACCGGCCTGATCCGGGCCAGGATCGCATCGGCATCGGCCTGCGTCAGCTTCTCCTTCTCGACCGCGCGGGCGAGCAGCTTGCCAATCCCGGCCACGCCCTTTTGCGCGCGCGGCAGGTCGACGTCGGACAGGATGACGTCATAGCCCGCCTGCGCCGCGACCTGGGCGATCCCGGCCCCCATCTGCCCCGCGCCGATCACGCCCACCGTGCGAATGTCCGCCATGCTCCAATCCTCCCTCTTGAATCGTCCATTCCCCTTAGCCGCGCGGTCGGCCGACGGCCAGTACCGGACGTCTATGGAATCCGGCAGGCGGTGAAGCGTGCCGCCATGACCGACGGAATGGTTGCGCCACCGGCATTTCCGGCTTTGCGCCGAGCCTCCGCCATGGTTAAAAGCCCGCCATGCCCGTTTCCGAATTGATGCCAGCGCCGGCGACCGGACGCTTCGTCGCCGCCGTGCATCATTTCCCGCTGCGCATCTATTTCGAGGATACCGACCTGTCGGGCCTCGTCTATCACGCCAATTATCTCCGTTACATGGAGCGCGCCCGGTCCGACATGCTGCGCAT
This sequence comes from Sphingobium sp. TCM1, assembly GCF_001650725.1. GTDB lineage: Bacteria > Pseudomonadota > Alphaproteobacteria > Sphingomonadales > Sphingomonadaceae > Sphingobium. The sequence continues at coordinate 520,340 of NZ_LXVX01000039.1, forward strand.
CGCCGGCATCGACCAGCGCTGCGCCCATGAAACGGGCGGGGGCGTCTACGCCGTCACCGACCTCCAGATCCGCTACCGCCGCCCGGCGCGGCTGGACGACGACCTGATGGTGTCGAGCCGCGTCACCGACGTGCGCGCGGCCAGCTGCTCCATTCATCAGTCAGTCATGCGGGGCGCGGAACAGTTGACCGACGCCACCATCACCGTCGCCTGGCTGACGCCGCAGGGCCGCCCGCAGCGGCAGCCCAAGGCCTGGACCGACATTTTCACTCGCCTTTGCCAAGGGGAAGACATCCACCCATGACCCTCAACCTGCCTGCCGGCGCGATGACCGACGCCGCGACCATTTCCCCGCTCGCCCTGTTTCTGCAGGCCGACATCGTCGTCAAGGGGGTGATGATCGGCCTGTTGCTTGCCAGCATCTGGACCTGGGCGATGATCATCGGCTTCAGCTTCACCCTGCGCCGGGCGAGCAAGGAAAGCCGCAAGTTCGAGGCGGACTTCTGGAAGGCCGAGGATATCGACCGTTTTTACGAGACGCGCGGAAAATCCGACTTTCCTGCGGCCAAGGTGATGGCGGCGGGCGTCACCGAATGGCGGCGATCGACCGCGCAGAAGGTGATCGACCGCGACGGCACCCGCGACCGGCTGTCGACATCGATGTCGAGCACGATCGCGGCGGAGGTCGACCGCCTGTCCGACCGGCTCAACATCCTCGCCACCATCGGTTCCGTCGCACCCTTCGTCGGCCTGTTCGGTACCGTCTGGGGCATCATGCGCGCCTTCACCTCGATCGCGGCGGAACAGAACAGCTCGCTCGCGGTCGTCGCGCCGGGCATTGCCGAAGCGCTGTTCGCCACCGCCATCGGCCTGTTCGCGGCAATCCCGGCGGTGATTGCCTACAACCGCTTCAGCCATGGCATCAATCGGCTGGAATCGGGGCTGACCCGCTTCGCCGACGGCTTCTATTCGACCTTGAGCCGTGAGTTGGAGGCGCAGCGATGAACTTGGGCATCGCTGCACAGAAAGAAGCGATGAACTTGGGCATCGCTGTAAAACAGGGAACGCGCTGATGGCGATGTCCGGTCCTCCGTCCGGCCGTCGCGGGCGCCAGCGGGCGCCGATGGCCGATATCAACGTGACGCCGTTGGTCGACGTCATGCTGGTGCTGCTGATCATCTTCATGGTGACGGCGCCGCTGCTGGTGACGGGCGTGCCGGTCAACCTGCCCGAAACCCGCGCCAAGGGGCTGGACCAGGACGCCAAGCCGACCGTTCTGTCGATCGACCGCGACGGCGGCCTCTTCATCGACGAGGCGCAGGTGAGCGATGCCGACCTGCCGGACCGCCTGGCCGAAATCGCTTCGGCCCATGCCGGCCAGCCGGAGCCGCCGCAAATCTTCCTGCGCGCGGACACCGCCCTCGACTATGGCCGGGTGATGCGGGTGATGGGCGAACTCAACCGTGCGGGCCTCAACAAAGTGTCGCTGGTCAGCACCGATGCCGGGTCGGACGCCGGTTCGGGCTCTGGCTCGGACAGCGGCGGTTCAGAATAGGGGCCATAGGTCGAGGATATGGATCGCGCGGAAAAGATCGGCCTTGGCGTCGCGACGGCAGGACATGTCCTGCTGTTCGGCCTGCTGTCGGCCGGGTTCCTGGCCACCCCCAACCCGTTGAAGCTCAAGTCCCCGCCAATGGACGTCAGCCTGGTGGACGAGGTGGCGCTGCAATCGACCGCGCCACAGATTTCGACCCAGCCGCCCCCACCGAGCTCCGCACCGGAGCAAGGGCCGACGCAGGACGCCAGGCCCGCGCCGCTCCCCGAACCTGCGCCGGAACCCGAACCGACGCCCGCGCCGCCTCCGCCAAAGCCGACGCCTGCTCCGCCGCCGCCCAAGCCGGTGGCGAAGGCACAACCGCCCAAACCGAAGCCGACCCCGCCCAAGAAGGAAGCGGCCAAAACCCCGGCCAAGCCCAAGCCGGCGCCGGAAAAGCCAGCGCCCAAAGCGAAGCCCACGCCGGAAAAGCCGGTGGCCAAGGCCAAGCCAGCGCCCGAAAAGCCCAAGGCCGCCGCCGTGCCGTCGAAGCCGGCCAAGAGCGACGCCAAGGCCAAAAGCGACGCCAGGGCGTCCGGCGCGGGCAAGGCGGACAAGCCCAAGGGGTCGCTACTGGGCAAGGATTTCCTCAAGGGCATCGACACCAGCGCGGACGCGCCGCGCAAAGCCGCGCCGCCACTCGCCGCCGCCATGGGACCACAGCAGAAGGCCGCGCTCGACGCCGAAATCCGGCGGCAGCTCAAGCCCCATTGGCGCGCGCCGTCCGGCGCGGATGCCGACAAGCTCGTCACCCTGCTGGAGGTGCGGCTCGACAAGAATGGCGGCCTGATCGGCGCGCCCCAGCTGATCGATCAGCTGGGCGTGACGGCCAGCAACCAGCCGCAGGCCCGGCTCCATGCGGAGCGCGCGATCCAGGCGGTGAAGCTGGCCGCGCCCTTCCGCAACCTGCCGCCCGAATATTATGACCAATGGAAATGGCTCCGGCCACTCCGCTTTGACGCGAGGCTGAACCGATGAAGACCACCCTCCTCCGCCGCCTGGCGCCCACTGCCTTCGCCGCCACGGTCGCGCTGGCCGCCGCCCTTTCCGCGCCCGCCATGGCCCAGCTGTCGGTCGATGTCACCGGCGAGATCGACAGCAACCTGAAGATCGCCGTCCCCCCGCTCCCCGCGCAGCAGGAGGTCGCGACCCCCGCCGGCACCGCAAGCGATCTGGGCCGCAAGATCGCCGAAGTGATCGTGTCCGACCTCAAGGGCTCCGGCCTGTTCGACCCGTCCGGTCCAGGCGGGCTGCCCGCCATCGCCTTCCCCGAAGTCACCTTCCCGCAATATGACAAATGGGGCGCCTACCAGGCGCTGGTCCAGGGCTTCGTCCGCACAAGCGGCGGCGAATCCGACATCACGGTGGGTTGCTACCTCTATGACGTGGCTCTGAAGCAGGAACTGACCCGCCAGGGCTATGTCGTTGCCCCGCGCGACTGGCGCCGTGCCGCGCATAAATGCGCCGACGCCATCTATGCCCGCCTGTCGGGCGAAAGCCCCTTCTTCGACAGCCGCATCGCCTATATCGCCGAAAGCGGCCCCAAGGGGAATCGCGTCAAACGGCTCGCCATCATGGATTCGGACGGCGCCAACCACCGCTTCATCACCAATGGCCAGTCGATCGCGCTGACCCCGCGCTTCTCCCCCGATTACAAGTCGATCGTCTATGTCAGCTATCTGGGCAGCCGGGTGCGGATCTACGTCTACGACATCGGCAGCGGCCAGCAGAAGCTGGTGACGGAAAGCAACAACCCGACCTTCGCGCCGCGCTGGTCCCCCGACGGCCGCAGCATCCTCTTCTCCATGGCGGTTGCGGGCAATACCGACATCTACCGTGTCTCGGCGAGCGGCGGGTCGCCGGTGCGCCTCACCAATACGCCCGGCATCGACGTGGGCGGCAGCTATTCGCCCGACGGCCGGCAGATCGTGTTCGAAAGCGACCGGTCGGGCGGGCAGCAAATCTATGTCATGAACGCCGACGGATCCGGCCAGCGCCGCATCAGCCATGGCGGCGGCCGCTATGCGACCCCCGAATGGTCGCCGCGCGGGGACCTCATCGCTTTCACCAAGATGTCGGGCGACTTCAAGATCGCGGTCATGTCCCCCAATGGGGACAATGAGCGCATCCTGACCAATGGCTGGCAGGACGAACAGCCGACCTGGTCGCCCAATGGCCGCGTACTGCAATATTTCCGCACCACGCCGGGCCGCCAGGGCAGCAGCCAGGTGTGGCAGGTCGATCTGACCGGCGTGAACGAGCGGCGCATCCCGACGCCGCTCAGCGGCTCGGACCCGGCCTGGGGACCGCTGCTGCCGTAAGATTCGCATGGGGGACATCCCCCGGCGGAACCCTGTCGTCTTGACAGCGTAACGAACATCACGAACCCTGTCGTTGCCCCCCTGTGCGATCGACAGCGCAAGAAGGAGACCCCCGATGAAATTGTCCCGGACCCTGGTTATGGCCACCGCCATCATCGCGCTCGCCGCCTGTTCGAAGAAGCCGCCGGCGGAACTGCCCCCCGCGCCCGGCGGCACCGGCGGCACCACCGCGCCGACCGGCCCGGCCACGCCCTCCGGCCCGGTCAAGGGCAGCCAGGAGGATTTCATCGCCTCGGTCGCGTCGGACCGCATCTTCTTCGCGCTCGACCAATTTGATGTCGATGCGGAGGATCAGGCGACACTCCAGAGCCAGGCCGCCTGGTTGCAGCAGAATCCGGCGGTGCGCGTGACGATCGAGGGTCATGCCGACGAACGCGGCACCCGCGACTATAATATCGCGCTGGGCGAGCGCCGCGCCAATGCGGCGAAGAATTATCTCGCCTCGCTCGGCATCGATCCGGGCCGTATCACCACCGTCAGCTATGGCAAGGAACGCCCGGCCGCGCTCGGTTCCGACGAGGCCGCATGGGCGCAGAACCGCCGCGCCGTGACCGTCACCATCCAATATTGACCCGCACCCACTGACCCGGAAAAGGCCCGCCGGTCCCGCGACTCGCGGGCCTTTTCCATGCGTATAACAAAGCTGCTGACAAGCGGTCCGAATTGGTCGATATGCTTCCTATATATGGGACGCGTCCGATATGTGGGACGCCATCGCGAACGGAACGACCATGCAGGATACCGACGAAAAACAGGAGCAGGGGGTCAAGGGCACCCAGACGCTGATGCGCGCGCTCGACATCATGGACGAGGTGATCGACGGCCCGATCCGCGCCGCCGACCTCGCCCGCAAGCTGGGCATGAGCAAGACCACGGCGCACCGGCTGGTGCAGGCCCTGCGCTCGCGCAACTATCTGGCCGTCACGCGCGACGGTTTCGCACTCGGCCCCAAGCTGTTGCAGCTGGGCGTGCTCGCGACCGAGCAGATCGACTATGTCCGCGTCGCCCGCCCCTTCATGGAATTGCTGTCGGAACGCACCGGCTTCTGCGTCTTCGTCGGCAAGCGCGAGGGCGATTTCTCCCGCCACCTCGACCGCGTGACCGGCACCCAGCGGCTGCGCGTCGCGACCGCGCCGGGCGATCGCCGCCCTGTCGCGGAAACGGGCCTGGGCAAGGCGCTGCTGCTGGATGAGGAGGAGGCGACGTGGGAGCGCCTCTATGGCGAGGCGAAGGGCGGCAATGCGGACCGCGCTCAGATCGACGCCTTTCTGGAGGAAATGCGGGCGCACAAGGCGCGCGGCGAGGTGCTGCACGACAGCGAGCTGGGCGACGGTGTCCGGTCGATCGCGGTGCCGATCCGCGATGCGAAGGGCAAGATCTGCATCGCCATCTCGATCGCCAGCGCCGCCCATTATCTGACGGACGAGTTGCGGCCGGGCCTTGCCGAACAGGTGATGCGGTCGGCCGAGCAGATCGGCGCCGCGGTGGGCTATAGCGGGCCGCGCTGATCGATCCCGAACAAAGAGGGCGCGAACCGCCGGAGTGGTCGCGCCCTTTCAGGTTGGGGAGAAGGATAGGCGCCGGCGTTACATCCGGTAGGTCACGCCGAAGGTGAAGGTCCGGCCGATCCGCGTTTCGAACAGCGTGTCCTGGCGCTGGCTGTCGATATAGAGACGGTTCTGCTCGTCGGTCAGGTTTTGCGCCTCGACGATGATCTTCAGCCGATCGGTGACATTGTAGCTGGCCGACGCATCCATGTAGAAGGTCTTGGCATTGCCCTGAAGATCGCTGCCGGGCGAGGCCGGGATGCCGCGGATGAACTTGTCGCGGAAATTGCCCGTGCTGCGGATGCTGAACTTGTCATCCTCATAATAGAGCGTCGCCGACGCGGTATTCTTCGACAGGCCGACCAGGTCCGCCGTGGTGGTCACCGTCGGCACGCCGTTCACGCTGGCCAGGATATAGTCGATCTTCGACGTTACCTTGGTGTAATTGGCAAGCACGCCGAAATTGGCGAGGAAGCCATCGAAGAAGGTGAAGGGGATCTGGGCGTTGAGTTCGATGCCCTTGAGCGGACCACCCGGCGTGTTGAACGGCTGCGACACGGTGAACAGCTCGGTGGGCAGCGTATTGCTGCCGATCAGCAGGGCGTCCGGCAAGCCCAGCTGGTTGAAGGGAATCTGGCTGTTCACATTCTGGATGAAGCTCTTGATGTCCTTGTAGAAGAAGGCGGCCGAGAGCAGCGAGCCGGGACGGAAATACCATTCCACCGCCAGGTCGAATGTGGTGGCGCGGATCGGGTCCAGGAACGGGTTGTTGACGTTGCCGACACGAGTCACCGGATTGACCCCGCTGGTGGGCGTCAGCAGGCCCAGTTCGGGCCGCGCCAGGACCTTCGCGCCCGACACGCGGACCAGCAGATTGTCGATCGGCTCGATCACGACATTGGCCGAGGGCAACCAGTCGTCATAGCCGTTCTTTGCCGATGCGAACTGGCCGGCAAGGCCCGTGGGCGACGCGGCATTGGCCACGGTGATATAGCCCGAAGACACCATGTCGGTCTTGACATAACGCACGCCCACATCGCCGCGCACGCCGAAGCCGATCGCATCCTCCAGGTCGAAATTGGCCATGATGTAGCTGCTCATGACCTCTTCGCGCACCCGGCTGCGTCCGGCGCCGCATTCGACGCCGCAGTAACGCACCGAATCGAAGCCGAACGTGTCGGCCCACTTGTCGGCATCGATCGCCACCCAGCTGGACGGCGCGCCCTTGCCCCACAGCTTGTCCACGCCGCTGATCGTCGTCGTGATGTCGGCCAGGCTGGTGCCCGCCGGCAATGCCCGGACCAGCAGGTCGGCCGAATAGGGGCGCAGGAAGGTCGAGAGGAAATCGCTGCGCCGATACTGGGCGCCGGCGCGGATCGAGAAGGCGTCGCTGAAGCTCCATTTCAGATTGGCTTCGGCGGTCATGTTGTCGGTCGTATTCTTCGACGGCTTGCCCTGATAGCTGAAGCCGCCCAGCACCGTGCCGTCGGCCAGCCCCGGCGCATAGGTGAAGCTGGCCGGATTGTTCACGTCGATGCCGAATCCCAGCACCGGGGTGGAGCCGCCGTCACGATAGTCGATCGAGAAGCCGTCGGTGTCGATCGCGTCGATGAAGGTCTGGAGACGCTTCTTGCCGTCCCAGATCGAACGGTTGAAGCCGACGATGCCGCTCACTTCCAGATTGTCGCTGAGCTGGCGCTTGAAGTTCAGGTTCGCCTGTTTGAAGGTCGAGACGAAATGATCGACCAGCCCTTCGGAACGGACGTCGACGCCATCGAACAGGCCGTAGACCAGCGAGCCATTCTCGTCGAACTCGATATCGCGCACCGACGTCATCGGCTGGCCGTTGTTGGCGGCCGAACGGGCGAAGGAGATCGCCGCGATATAATTGTCCCGGCGCGTCACCTCGAACCGCGAATAGAGGAAGTCGAGCGAAATGTCGGTTTCATCGTCCGGCTTGAACTGAAGGGTCAGCGAACCGCCGATCCGTTCCTGGTCCTGTTCCGAATTGAGGTAGCGCGGAATGCGCGGCAGGAATGCGCCGCTGCCCGCAACATTGGGCAGGTCGTCGCGGCGCAGGTCGACGATCGCCTGATAGGCGCCATTGGTGCTGGTGCGCGGATTGCCGGTCGAGCAGTTGAGCGCGTCGGCACCCTTGGCCGCGTTGGTCGAGGGGTTCTGCGGCGCGAAGCCGACCGGCGAGCAGAAACCGCCATTGGTATTGGCCGACAGGATGTCGACCGCCGAATAGCCCACCTCGCGGATGTTGCGCTTCTGATAGGCAAGGCTGCCGAGAATGCCGAAGCCGCTGTCGCCGAACTGCTTTGAGATCAGCAGCGAGGCGCGCGGATCGACCTTCTTCGACAGCTCGTTATAGACGCCGCGCGCCGTCATGGAGAGGACGAAATCCTCCTTCTGATCCATCGGCTTGGGTGCGCTCAGGTCGACCGTGGCGCCGAGCGAGCCTTCCTCGACATCGGCCGAAGTGGTCTTGCGCACCGACAGGGCCGAGAAGATTTCGGTCGGGAAAACGTTGAAGTCGAAGCTGCGGCCATTATTGCCCGCGCCATAGATGTCGGACGAACCCGTCTGCGACGTGCCTTCCATGCCGTTGATGCGGACGCGGGTGAAGCCCGCGCCCAGGCCGCGAACCGAAATGTTGCGGCCTTCGCCGCCGTCACCGCGGGCCAGAGCGATGCCCGGCACGCGCTGCATCGATTCGGCGAGGTTCGAGTCCGGGAATTTGCCGATATCCTCGGCGACGATCGAATCGATCGCGGCGGCTTCCTGCCGCTTCATGCCCAGCGCGCTGTCGAGCGAGGCGCGGAAGCCGGTCACGACGATGTCCGCGGTTTCCTGGTCCGCCTGGGGCGGCGCGTCGACAGGCTGGTCCTGCGCGATGGCCGTTCCGGCGATGAAGATGGTGGATGCAATCGCGATGGTCGAGCTGCGACGCGCGAAGGCTGCACGGGTAACGTGGCGCAACATAATATCCTCCCCTTTGTCCGGTTCTTGCCGGATGCCCCACTATGTGGAACTGTCGCTCATTGTACCGGATTCGCTGCTCTTTGGCCAGAAAAATCATTATGTGATCGCAAGTGCCACATTGTGAAAAACATTATGGTTAAGGAACCAGGGTCTTGCGAGATAACAAGTCCCGCCATATGGTCCTCCAATCTATTTTATGGGACGGAGAATCCCTTGAGGAAGTTGGCCCCGCTTGCTCCTGTTCGGCGTGGACCGCAGGAATCGCCGCCTCTGCACGGGCGGTCGGCTAGGGGGAATGCGTCCATCGCGGCGCATTCCCCCATTTTCCTGTTCGCTGACAGGGTCATCGCGCCATGCCGCTGACGCCGCTCCTCCTCATCATGGCTGCCGCGGCCGCGCCCACACCCCTGACATTCGATCTGGGCAGCGCGTCCCCGCTGCGCCGGCAGAGCTATCAGGCTGGCGGCCATGGCATGGAACCGGGCGGCACCGAATCGGCCTATCTCTTCTCGGTGGCGCTGCCCGAAGGCAATTACCGGGTCACGGTGCGGCTGGGCGATACCCGCAGCGCAGGCAACACCACGGTCAAGGCGGAGGCGCGGCGGTTGATGCTGCGCAACGTCGCGACCCGCAAGGGGCAGTTTGTCGAGCGCAGCTTCCTGGTGAACGTCCGCACGCCCGCCCTGCCGCCGCCGCCCGCCAATGCGCCGGGCGGGCAGCAGGTGCGGCTCTCGCCCCGCGATGGGCAGGAATATACGTGGGACGACAAGCTGACGCTCGAATTTTTGGGCAAGCCGCAGGTCGCGTCGGTGACGATCGCCCCGGTGGAGGCGCCGACGCTCTATCTGGCCGGTGATTCCACCGTGACGGACCAGTTCGCCGAACCGGCCGCAAGCTGGGGCCAGATGCTGCCCGCACTGCTGGACGACGGGGTCGCCGTCGCCAATCACGCCAAGTCTGGCGCGACGCTCAAATCCTTCCTCACCGACCTGCGCTTCGACAAGCTGTTGTCGAACATGAAGCCTGGCGACTTTCTGTTCCTCCAGTTCGGCCATAATGACCAGAAGCAGGAATGGCCGCAAACCTATGCCGACGCGGCCATCACCTATCCCGCCTATCTGCGGACCTACATGGCCGAAGCGCGGCGGCGCGGCGCCCATCCGGTGCTGGTGACGTCGCCCGAACGCCGCAATTTCGATGCGCAGGGCAGAATTAGGGAGACGCTCGGCGTCTATGCCGCCGCCGTGCGCAAGCTGGCGGCGGACGAAGGCGTGCCGCTGATCGACCTCAATGCCGACAGTCGGGCGATCTACGAGGCGCTCGGACCGGACGTCGCGCCGACCGCCTTCAACGATGGCGGCGCCGACAAGACGCATCACAATAATTATGGGGCCTGGCTCCTGGCCAACGCGGTGGCGCAGCGGATCAAGGCACGGATTCCCGCACTGGCGGGCCATGTGACCGCCCCGGCCTTCGTCCCGGCCAAGCCCCCGACCGCCGCGCAGGCGGCGATCGTCCCCAGCCTGATCCACAGCGATCAGCGCCCGGCCGGCAGCTAGAGCCATGACTATCAGCCGCCGCGATATGTTTCTGGGAATGACGCTGGCTGCCCTGCCCTTTCCGGCCCAGGCCGCGCGCCGCTTCGACAGTCGCGATTTCGGCGCCCGCGGCAATGGCGTCGCGATCGACAGCGGCGCGATCAACGCCGCGATCGAGGCAGCGTCGCGCAGCGGCGGCGGTACGGTCGTCCTGCCACGCGGGCGCTATCTCTGCTTTTCCATCCGCCTGCGCAGCCATGTCACGCTGTTGCTCGGCGAAGGCGCGGTGATCGAGGCGGCCGATCCCGCCCGCCACGCCGGACGCTATGACCTTCCGGAAACCGGCATCGACCAGTTGTACCAGGATTTCGGCCACAGCCACTGGCGCAACAGCCTGATCTGGGGCGACGCGGTGGAACAGGTGGCGATCACCGGGCCGGGCATGATCCACGGCATCGGCCTGACCCGCGACGGCCCCGGCGCACGCTGGAAGAAGCAGGCGGGCGAGCGGCCCTTGTCGATGCGGGGCATGACGGACGCCCAGATCGCCGCTCTGGAACCCGACGCCGCCGCCATGCAGGGGCTGGGCAACAAGGCGATCGCCTTCAAAAACGGCTGCGACATCCATCTGTCGGGCTTCACCATCCTGAAGGGGGGGCATTTCGCGATCCTCGCCACCGGCACGCGGGGGCTGCGGATCGACGGGCTGACGATCGACACCGACCGCGACGGCATCGACCTCGATTGCGTGCGCGACGTGGTGGTGGAACGCTGCCGCGTCAATTCGCCCAATGACGACGCCATCGTGCTGAAAAGCAGCCATGCGCTCGGCCGCGCCATCGCGTCGGACAATATCCTGATCCGCGACTGCGACGTGTCGGGCTACGACATGGGATCGCTGATCGACGGCACGCGCCGAACGACTCAGCAGCTGGCGCCCGATCGCGACAGGGTGACCGGCCGCATCAAGCTCGGCACCGAAAGCAATGGCGGTTACCGCAATGTCCGCATCGAGGATTGCCGCTTCACCCGCTGCCGCGGGCTGGCGCTGGAAACGGTGGACGGGGGCGTCATGGAGAATATCGTCGCCCGCCGCCTCACCATGCGGGACGTGACCACGGCGCCGCTCTTCCTGCGGCTGGGGGATCGCCGGCGCGGGCCGGAGGGAACGGGCATCGGCGCGGTCCGCCATGTCGAAATCAGCGATGTCGACGCGCGCGGCATCGACCATCGCTTTCCCGCCGCCATCGCCGGCCTGCCCGGCCATCGCATCGCCGACGTGACGCTGCGCGACATCCACCTCGTCTATCGCGGCGGCGGCACGGCGACGGATGCGGCGCGCGCGCCCGCGGAATTGGCGGACGCCTATCCCGAACCGAGCATGTTCGGAATCCTGCCCAGCTGGGCGCTCTGGGCGCGCCATGCCGAGCGACTGACGATCGACCATTTCACGGCGGAAACCATGACGGCCGACGCGCGCCCACCCTTCGCATTCGATGATGTGCCGGGATTGACGCTGCGCCGCACGCCACTGGGCAATTGACTAATATGTGGGACGATGTTACCAAATATAGGTCTTAAGTTCCATAATATGGTTCACGAGGGGATGCCATGACTGTCCACGCCTTCAAGATGCAGCTGAAGCCCGGCGTGGTCGAGGAATATCGGCGGCGTCATGACGAAATCTGGCCCGAACTGTCCACTTTGCTGTCCGATTCGGGTATCTACGACTATTCGATCTTCCTCGACGAAGAGACGCTGAGCCTGTTCGCAGTGCTCAAGCTGCGAGAAGACAACAGCCGCGAAACGCTGCCCGATCATCCGGTGATGCGGCGCTGGTGGGACTATATGGCGCCGCTGATGGAGGTGCAGCCCAGCAACCAGCCGAAGGAATGGCCGCTCCCCCTGCTGTTCCATATGGACTGATCCGGCTTCCATGCGCTCCCTCATCGCCGCCCTCGCCCTTGGCACCATGCTGGCCACGCCGCTGCTCGCACAGCAGGCGAAGCCCACCGCCAACCTGTCCGCGCCGGTCAAGACCTTCGGCCGCGTCTCCTATGACGCCCGGTCGCTGATGATCGACGGCAAGCGGATGGTGATCTGGTCGTCCGAATTCCACCATTTCCGCCTGCCCTCGCCCGATCTGTGGCGCGACATCCTCCAGAAGATGAAGGCCAGCGGCTTCAACAGCGTCGCCGTCTATTTCGACTGGGGTTTCCACAGCCCGAAAAAGGGCGTGTACGACTTCTCCGGCATCCGCGACATCGACCGGCTGCTGACCATGGCGGAGGAGGAAGGCCTCTACGTCATCACCCGCGCCGGTCCCTATGTGAATGCCGAACTGTCGCGCGGCGGCTTTCCCGGCTGGCTGGTCAACCAGCGCGCCCGCGCCCGCACCGACGATCCCGATTATCTGGCGGCCGCCGACGAATGGCTGACCAAGGTCAACGCGATCATCGCGAAGCACCAGATCAACATTGATCCCAGGCGCAAATATGGCGTCATCCTGCACCAGATCGAGAATGAGCTGGCGATGACCACCCCGGCGCAGCGTCGCTACATGGATCATCTCTATGCCAAGGCCCGCGCCGACGGCATCACCGTGCCGCTGTTCCACAACGATCAGGGCCGCAACGGCTACTGGTCGCCGGCAAGCAGCAAGGTCGAGAAGGTCGTCCACGGCCCCAACGACATGTATGCGTTCGACGGCTATCCCGGCGGCACCTGCACCGTCACCGGCCAGCCGACGCGCGGGTCGGCCGCGCCCGACTGGGGCTTTTATGGTCCCGGCGGGGCGAAGGGCGGCGCATCCGCATCGCCCGATACGCCGGGCTTCCTTGCCGAGTTCGGCGGCGGCTGGTTCGACTATTGGGGATCGAACGGCGGCTATGAGTGCAACGCGCTCCAGCGCGGCAAGCGGTTCCAGCGCGTCTTCTACGGCACCAACCTCGCCAACGGCATTGGCATCCAGAGCTTCTACATGGGCTATGGCGGCACCAGCTGGGGCTGGCTGCCTGCGCCCGTGGTGTTCACCAGCTATGACTATGGCTCCGCCATCTCCGAACCGCGCGAGATACGGGAAAAGGCGCTGGAGATGAAGCAGCTGGGCGGCCTGATCGCCTCGGTCCCCGACATGGCGGGGATGATCCCGGCAGGGACGCCGGCGATCAGTTCACCCAATATCCAGGTCTATCATAATAAAAGCCCGGAAACGGACGCGCGCTTCCTGATGGTGACGCACAAGCCATCCAACGGGCAGACCAGCGACAGCTTCAGCTTCACCGCCGACCTGCCCGATGGCCGCTATACCGTGCCGATGCAGTTGAACGGCTTCGACGCGAAATGGCTGGTCGCGGGCGTGACGCTGGGCGGGCAGCGGCTGGTCTATTCGACCTCCGAACTCCAGTCCGCGCAGGTCATCGACAAGGCCGACCTGATCCTGCTCTACGGCCGCGCCGGGGAGCCGGGCGAGACGGTGCTGCGCTACGCTTCCGCGCCCAGGGTGACGGTGCTGGAAGGCAGCGCGACCAGCGCCTTCGACGCTGCGAAGGGCGACCTCAAGCTCAGCTACACCCATCAGGGCCGCGCGGTCGTGCGGGTCGAGGGCGGCGATCGTCCGCCGCTGACGCTGATTCTCGCCGACGAGGCGGAAGGCGCGCGCTACTGGCGCGAACAGGATGTGCTGGTGCGCGGTCCCGCGCTGGTCCGCAGCGCAGTCGGCAAGGGCGGAACGCTGGCGCTGACCGGCGATACTGCCGAGGCCAGCCCGCTCGAAATCTGGGCGTCCAGGGCGGTTCGGTCCATCACATGGAACGGCGCGAAGGTCGCGACCAAATCGACAGCGATCGGCAGCCTCGCCGCCGTGCAGCTGCTCACCGGTCCCGGCGACGTCACCTTGCCGGCGCTCACCGACTGGCGCATGGCCAAGGGATCGCCCGAAGCCGATCCGGCCTTCGACGACAGCGCATGGCAGGCGGTCGACAACCGGTCCTATGCCAGCATCACCGCCCGGCCCGATGGCCAGCCCAACATGAGCATGGACGCCTATGGCTTCCATGACGGCGACGTCTGGTATCGCGGCCGCTTCACCGGCTCGCCCGACGCCAGGGCGCTCTCGCTCTATTATGGCGCGGGCGGTTCGGGGCTGGTGCAAGTCTGGGTCGACGGCAAGTTCATCGGCGAAGGCGAAACGCCCGGCGGCCTGCCCCGCCCGATCACCACCGGCACCGCGCGCTTCACCCTGCCCGCCGAGGCGCAGGCACCCGGCGAGCATGTCATATCGGTCATGGTCCGCAACAACGGCCATAACTGGGATCTGGACAGCGACGATTTCCACAAGGAAGCGCGCGGCCTGATCTCCGCCTCGCTGGAAGGCGGTCCCAGCGGTCGCAGCTTCGCCGTGCCGATCGCATGGAAGATCCAGGGCAAGCAAGGCGGCGAAGATCTGCCCGACACCGCCCGTGGCCCCGCCAACAATGGCGGCCTCTTTGGCGAGCGCAAGGGCTGGCACCTGCCCGGCTTCAACGACAGCGCATGGACCAAGGCCAGCGTCCCCGCGACCCAGGCGGAGGCAGGCACCAGCTGGTATCGCACCAGCTTCGCGCTGAACCTTCCCAAGGGGCAGGACGCCACCATCGGCCTGAGCTTCGGCGATTCCGAAAAGCCGCGCTCGCCGGTCCGCTATCGCGTGCTGATCTTCGTCAATGGCTGGAACATGGGCCAGTTCATCGCCCATGTCGGCCCGCAACGCACCTTCCCCATTCCCGAAGGCATATTGAACCACCGGGGCCGGAACCAGATCGCGCTTGCCGTCACGTCCGACGGCGCGCCGGGCGATGCGCTCGAAAGTGTGCGCCTCGTCATCCTACGCAACGTCAAAGGCGGTCTGCCAGTGCAGATGGTCGCCGCGCCAAATGCACCTTCAGACCTCAAGGAGATCAAATAAGTGGCCGCTCTCAATCATGATGTACCGCGCCAGCAGGTCGTCGAGTCCATCGACCGGCTGATGGACAATCTCGTCAATATCAAGGACGAGACCGGCGAATTCCTGCTCCATCTGGAAGATGGCCGCATCATCGACACCAAGGGCTGGGCCGGATGGGAATGGACCCATGGCGTCGGCCTGTTCGGCATGTGGCGCTATTTCGAGCAGACCGGCGACTACAAGGCGCTGGAGATCATCAAGCAGTGGTTTGAGGATCGCTTCGCCGAAGGCACACCGACCAAGAATATCAACACGATGGCGCCGTTCATCACGCTCGCCTATCTGTATGAGTTCGAACCCGACCCGCGCTATATCCCCTATCTCGATACTTGGGCCGAATGGCTGATGGCGCCGGACGGCCTGCCCAAGACCGAGGAAGGCGGGTTCCAGCACATCGTCTATAATGACGAGAATCCGGGCGAGATGTGGGACGACACGCTGATGATGTCGGTCCTGCCGCTGGCCAAGATCGGCCTGCTGCTGAACCGCCCCGCCTATATCGAGGAAGCCAAGCGCCAGTTCCTGGTCCATATCAAATATCTCTTCGATACGAAGACCGGGCTCTGGTTCCACGGCTGGGACTTCAACGGCCGCCACAATTTCGCCGAGGCGCTGTGGGCGCGCGGCAATTGCTGGGTGACGATCGCCATTCCCGAGATCATCGAGATTCTCGACCTGCCCGAAGGCGACTTCTTCCGCACCTTCCTGATCGACACGCTGGCGGCGCAGGTGAAGACGCTCGCCGAAACGCAGGACGCGGAAACCGGCCTGTGGCACACGCTGATCGTCGATCCGACCAGCTATCTGGAAGCATCGGCCACCGCCGGTTTCGCCTATGGCATATTGAAGGCCGTGCGGAAGGGCTATCTACCCCGCCATTACGAGGACGTCGGCATCAGGGCGGTGCGCGGCGTGCTGGCCAATATCGACGAGAGCGGCGAATTGCAGCAGGTCAGCTTCGGCACCGCGATGGGCGATACCCAGCAATTCTACAAGGACATCGCGCTCACCTCCATGCCCTATGGCCAGAGCCTGGCCATCTGCGCCCTGGGTGAATTCCTGCGCACCTATATCTGACCGTTCATCGAGCTTGGGCGGCGGCCGGAAATGGAAGGACGGCCGCCGCTTGAGACAAGAATATAAGAGGCGGAGGAGCCGAGAGTGACCGACATAGCCCAATCCGCACCCCGGCCCGTCCGCCTGCAAAACTACCTCGCCTATGGCTCCAACGACGTGCTGGGCGCAGGGTCGATGGCGGTCATTTCGGGCTGGGTGCTGATCTTCTACACCCAGTTCTGCGGCCTGACGGCCGGGCAGGCGGCCACCATCTTCGCGGTGGCGCGCATCCTCGACGCCTTCGCCTCGCCGATGATCGGCTATATCTCCGACCATTTCGGATCGACCTGGCTGGGCCGCAGGTTCGGCCGCCGCCGCTTCTTCATCCTCGCGGCCATTCCCCTGCTGCCCAGCTTCGCGCTGATGTGGCTGCCGGGACAGGGCTTCTGGTATTATCTGGTCAGCTATGTGCTGTTCGAGCTGGTCTATGCGATGGAGATCATCCCGTTCGAAACGCTCGCGGCCGAAATGTCGACCGACTATCGCACCAAGGCGAAGTTCGCCGGATCGCGCATCCTCTTCGGCCAGGCGTCGGCCATCCTCGCGGGCTTCCTGCCGCTCTGGCTCATCAACGCGCTCGGCCGCGACAGCGCCGACACCTTCTTCTACATGGGCCTGATCTTCGCCACCCTGTTCATGGTGACGGCCGGACTGCTCTATCTGTTCAGCTGGGAACGGCATATGCCGGGATCGCTGGAGGCGTTGCCTGAAAGAACGCAGGGCGGCGGCGCGGGGCAGGCGCTCAAGGCGCTTTACCGCAACCTCTTCTCGACCATGCGAATCCGCGCCTTCCGCCTGCACCTCGGCATGTATCTGGGCGGCTATATCAGCCAGGACATTTTCAACGCGGCCTTCACCTTCTTCGTGATCTTCGCGCTGGCCGGTTCCACCGCCATCGCCTCCGGCCTGCTGGGCACCATGTATATCGTCCAGTTCGTCGCGGTCATCATCGCGATCAACCTGGCGCTGCGCGCCTCCCCCAGCCGCGCCTATCAGGTCGCCGCCGCCGACTTCGCCGTGGGCGTATTCGCGCTCATTGGCCTGTGGCTGCTCGGCGTTCCGGCCACGTCCCCCTGGATCTGGCTGCCGATCATCCTGTCGGGCCTGGGCCGCGGCGCGCTCAACTATATCCCCTGGGCGACCTATAATTATATGGCCGACGTGGACGAGATCGTCACGGGCCAGAGGCGCGAGGGCAGCTTCGCCGGGGTCATGACCTTCGTGCGCAAGGCGACGCAGGCCGCCGCCGTCGCGGGCGTGGGCTTCATCATGCAGGCGGGCGGCTTCGTCTCCGGCGCGCAGGCGCAGAGCCAGGACGCGATCCTGACGATGGCGCTGCTGCTGGCCATCGGCACGGTGGGTTGCCTGTCCTTCGGCATATGGGTGTCCACCCGCTTTCGCCTCAGCCCCGCAACCCACGACATCCTGATGCGCGAGATCGAACATCTGCGCGGCGGGGCGCGCACGCCCAGTTCGCCCGGCGCGCGACACGTCGTGGAGGATCTGTCGGGCTGGCGCTACGACCAGCTCTGGGGCAACAATCCGGTGGCCCAATCGGCCGCGCATTGAGGGGGATGAGGATGACGGGACGGACGATGCTTGGCGCGACGCTGCTGCTCGCGCTCGCCACGACGCCGGCGCAGGCACAACATTGGTCGCGTAGCTGGATGGCCGCGCCGCTTGTGTCGAAGGCGCCGCCGGAAAAGCGTCCCGACCTCGCCAACCGCACCCTGCGGCAGGTCGTCCGCATCAGCAGCGGCGGCCAGCGCATCCGCCTGCGCCTGTCCAACGAAATGTCGACCCAGCCCCTGCTGCTGGGCGCCGTCCATGTCGCGATCGCGGGCGAAAATGGCGAAACGCTGCCCGGCACCGACCATGTCGTGACCTTCAACCAGGCGCAGGGCGCGACCATCCCCGCCCGCGCACCCTTGTTGAGCGATCCGATCGCGATGGCGGTGAAGCCGCTCACGCGCCTCTCCATCAGCATCCACCTGCCGCAGGGCGCGCCCGATGCGACCGTCCACAGCTATTCCGCCGCCACTGGCTGGACCGCACCGGGCGACCAGACGACGGCCATCAGCCTTTCGAACTCCGCGACGCTCGGCCCCCGCGTCATCATTTCCGGGGTCGAGGTGGAAAGCCGCAAACCCGGCACCACCATCGTCACTCTTGGTGATTCCATCACCGACGGCGTGCGCGCCACCCCAGACAGCAACCGCCGCTGGCCCGACCTGCTGGCCGAGCGCCTGCAAAAAGCGGGGCGGACATCGATCGGCGTCGCCAATGCCGGGATCAGCGCCAACCGGCTGCTGTCCGAAGGCGACGGTTACAATGCCCTTGCCCGGTTCGACAGCGACGTGCTGGCGGTGCCCGGCGTCACCCATGTCGTGATCCTGGAAGGGGTCAACGACCTGGGCAATGCCGCCCGCAGCCAGCAGCCGATGCTGCCGCCCGAAGCGCTGATCGGCGCCTATCGCCAGATGATCGCCCGCGCCCATGACCGGGGCGTGAAGGTCATCCTCGCCACCATCCTGCCCTATAAGGGCGCGGGCTATTGGAGCGCGGAGGGCGACGCCGCCCGCATGGCGGTGAACAAATGGATTCGCGACAACCAGGAGGCGGACGCCTTCGTCGATCTCGACAAGGCGATCGCCGACCCCGCCGACCCCGCACGCATGGCCAAAGCCTATGATGTGGGCGACGCGCTCCACCCCAATGACGAGGGGTTCCGGGCGATGGCCGCCGCCTTCGACCTCAAGCTGTTCCAGTGATCACGCCGTTGCTGCTGCTGGCGGCTGCCGCCAGCGGGCCGGTAGCGCCCAAGCCGCTGTTCCGCGATCCCGTCCATGACGGCGCGGCCGACGCCTCGACCGTGCGCGACGCGCAGACCGGCGAGTGGGTGATGTTCTACACCAACCGCCGCGCCGACCTTCCGCAGGACGACGCCAGCGATGTCCGCTGGGTCCATGGCACTGCGATCGGCGTCGCCCGATCGAAGGACGGGGCCGCATGGCGCTACACCGGCACGGCGAATATTCCCGGCAGCTGCACCGGCGAAACCCTCTGGGCGCCCGAGGTGCAATGGCTCGAAGGCCAGTGGCATATGTGGCTGACCGTCGTACCGGGCATCTATCGCGACTGGAACGCGCCGCGCTTCATCGTCCACCTGACCAGCCCGGACCTCAAGACATGGACCTGCGGCGATCGGCTCGAACTGGGCTCCGACCGGGTGATCGATGCGAGCGTACTGGCGCTGCCGAAAGGTGGCTACCGCCTCTTCTTCAATGACGAAAGGCAGAACAAGGCGATCGTCACCGCCGACAGCCCGGACCTCGTCCACTGGACAATCAGGGACCGGCTGACCCAAACGCCGGGCGAAGGGCCGAAGGCTTTCCGCTGGAAGGGCCGCTACTGGCTTATCTCCGACGCGTGGAAGGGGCTGCTGGTCATGCGCTCCGATGATGGCGAACAATGGTTCACCCAGCCGGGTCATATCCTCGCAACCCCCGGCCGCCATCCGACCGACCGCGCCAAGGGCCAGCATCCCGACATCATCGTCGCCGGGACGCGCGCCTATATTCTCTATTTCGTGCATCAGGAGGGTGAGGAGGAAGCGAAAGCCAATCCCGACTGGAAACGTCGCACCGTGCTCCAGATCGCCGAACTCCGGGAGAAGGACGGGGTCATCAGCGTCGATCGCGACGCGCCCGTTCATGTCCGCCTGAAACTCTGATCGCGCCGATTTTCCTGCCGCATAAAAGCAGCTAGGACCGACGGGATGAAAAGCCCGAAGAACCCGAAGAGGAAGCCTCCCACCATCCGCGAAGTCGCTGCCCGCGCCGGGGTGTCGGTGATGACCGCGTCCCGCGCGATCAACGGAAAGGCGCTGGTCAGCGCCAAGGCGCAACTGGCGGTGGAGCAGGCGGTGGCCGAACTGGGCTATGTCCCCAACGCGACGGCGCGCGCGCTTGCCGGCAGCGCCGACCGCCGCGTCGCATTGCTGCACAGCAACAGCACCACCTCCGCCTATCTGGGCGAACTGCTGCTGGGCGCTCTGGGCGAAGCGCCGCAACGCCACCTGCATCTGGTGGTCGAACAATGCGCGCCGGGCGCCTTCGCCGCCGAAATCGTCGATCAGGTCGCCAAGGCCCATGTCGCGGGCGTGATCCTGCCGCCGCCGCTATGCGACTGGGCCGATCTGGTGGAACTGCTCCAGGCGCGCGACATCGCCGTGGTCGGGATCGCGCCGGACCGGGAGGGGGCCGGGATGCTGTCGGTCGGGACGGACGACCGCCACGCAGCCTATGACCTGACCCGCCACCTCGTCGATCTCGGCCATCGCCGGATCGGCTTCATCCAGGGCAATCCCCGTCACCGCGCCAGTGCCCGGCGGTTGCAGGGCTTTCGTGACTGCCTCGCCGATTGCGGGATCGCCGTCGACGAACGCTGGATCGTACCGGGGGACTTTTCCTACCGATCCGGGCTCGATGCGGCGGAGCAGTTGCTCACTCTCGATACGCCGCCCAGCGCCATCTTCGCCTGCAATGACGACATGGCGGCCGCCGCGATCACCGTCGCGCACCAGCGCCGCATCAACGTGCCGGCGGACGTCACCATCTGCGGCTTCGACGATACGCCGCTGGCCGGCGCGATCTGGCCGGCGCTGACCACCATCCGCCAGCCGATCCGCGACATGGCGCGCGAGGCGATCGGGCTGCTGGGCGCCCATTTCCGCAGCCAGGACGAAGGATCGGACGACGATGCACTCGGCCGGGTGAAGCTCGACTATCAGCTCATCCGCCGTCAGTCGGACGCTGTCCCGGCGCGACATTGATCCCTTCTTCCGTTCGCTCCGATCGAAATCGAGAAGCGGACGGAGATGCCGTCCGGTCCTGGCCCGCTCCAGGCGTCAGAGGAACCCGACCTGCCGCAACCACGCCTCGCACAGCACGGGCCAGACCGACACCGGCAGCTCCTGCGTATCGAGCGCGAAGCCATGCGGCGCGTCGGCAAAAATGTGGAGTTCGGTCCGGCCGCCCGCACCCTGGAGCGCCTGCGCCAGACGATACCCATTGTCGACCGGTACGACCGGGTCATTGCCGGCATAGACGATGAAGGCCGGCGGCGGATCGGGCAGCAGTTGCGCATCGGGTTGAAGCGCATCGTACAATGCCTGCTTCTCGACCGGCGGCAGGGGCGGCTTGCCGTCGATGATCGTGCGCCCCTTCGCATTGGTGGAGATGGGCGCATAGCCCACCACCAGCACGTCCGGCCGCTCTGGCTCCGCCTTGCCCCATGCCGCAGGATAGTCGGCGATCAGGCAGGCGGCCAGATGCCCGCCCGAAGACAGGCCGACCACGCCCAGCCCCGCTTTCGCCAGCCCGCTGCCACGGATCATCCGCATGGCTTCCAGCGCATCGTCGAGCGGCGCGCACGGGCCGGTCGCGGCGTGGGGAAAGCGATGGATCAGGACGAAGGCATGATAGCCCAGCCCATTCAGCCAGCGCGCCACCTGCACGCCCTCGCGCCCCGCCATCAACGCAGTATAGCCGCCCCCGCCCAGCACAAGCATCGCGCGGCCATTGGGCGCGTCGGGCGCATAGCCCAGCAGCACCGGCCGATCGACGGCGCTGACCACCGCCCGCTCGGGCGGCGCACGCTCATCCTCCAGCGTGAAGGCACCGCTCGCCGCGCCACGCAGCGGCCAGACCAGATCAGCAGCCAGCATCGTCCACCCCCATCGGACAACCGTGCGTCGGATAGGCCTCGCCATCCAGTTCGACCGCCTCGCGTACCACCTCGATCCGGTCGCCCGCATCGCGCATCTCATAGAATTTGGCGATCGCGCGTTTGAACGGACGGTGCAGCACCATCATCAGCTTGCCGTCGAACGCCCGGAAGATCATGCCATGGCCGCTGTCGCGCTCGACCAGCGGGCCGAGCTGTTCCCACGGCCCGGCCAGCGTCCCGCTCTTCGACCGCGCCTGGGCCTGGACATAGCCGTCCTTGCCCCAGCTCGACCAGAGCATCAGCAGCGTGCCGGTCCGGGTGCGGAACAGCTCCGGGCCATCGGTGACATAGCCGGTATCGCCTTCGGGCTGCTTCTGGCCCACGACCCAGTCGGCTTCGTTCGCACGGAACAGCAGGCGGGGCTTGCCGGCCGGGGACAGATCGCCCTTCAACGGCATCGCCTCGACCGTGCCGACACCTGTCTGCATCCATTCATGGGCATAGACCATCCACGGCTTGCCAGCCGCATCGACATGCAGCGTGCCGTCCAGGGTCATGTCGCCTGCCGCCGTCGGCGGTTCGCCCCCATGGATCAGTGTGTAGGGCCCATCGATCCGGTCCGCCACCGCCAGCAAGGTCGCGCGGCGATAGAGCGGGCGGTTCGCCGCCGGGCCGATCGCCGCCTTCTCATTGTGGAAGGTCGCGAACAGATACCAGCGGCCCTTCCACCGGTGGACTTCCGGCGCCCAGCCGCCGTCATTCGCCCAATTCCCCTCCGGCAGGGCGAAGACCAGCCTGGGCCTCTGCCAATGGGCGAGGTCGCCGCTGGCATAGGCCATGATGCCCAGCCGCTTGTCGCCCGTCACCGCTGGGTCATTCTTCGAGAAGAGCCAGTAGCTTTTCCCGCTTTCCTCCGCGACCACCCATGGATCATGGATGCGCAGATGCGACGTCAGCAGCGGCGCGGCGGCCCCCCCGGCCGGGACCGTCCAGCCCAGCAACAGGGCAGCCAGAAGCATCCGCATCAGGCGGCCAGCCGGTTGCCATAGCCGATGATGATGGTGGCCAGGATCAGCAGCCCGACCCCGCTCCACACCATTCGGCGCACGGCGGGCGCCGCGTCCTTCCACTCGCGGAAGGCGAAGCCCCAGCAGGTGCCGAAGATGATGATCGACGCCATGTGCAGCGTCCAGCTCGAAAAGCCGAAGCGGCCCATCTGGCTTTCGCCCATGGTGTAGAAGAAGAACTGGAAATACCAGGCAGTGCCGGCCAGCGCGCAGAGCAGGAAATTGGGCAGCAGCTTCGGCCGATGACCGCTGGCGTCGGGGGCTCCGGCCCATTGCCCCGCCGACTTGTTCTTCACGATCAGCCATCCGCACCAGAGCGCGTTGGTGATGAGGCCGCCGAACATGACGAGGCAGAGCGTCGGCAATCCTGTCCAGAGCGGCCCGGTGCCCGCCGCAGCCGACAGCGCCTTGACCGGCTCGCCCGCCGCCAAGCCGAAGGCGAAGCAGGAGGACATGATGCCGGAGAATATGGCGACGGCGATGCCCTTGCGGAAATCGAACTCGGCGACGGCGGCAGCCTTCTGCTCCGCCGACAGCGCCTCATCCTTGCGCGCCCCGGCGCGGGCGACGACGATGATCCCCGCCAGCGTGACCGCGAGGCCGAGCAGCACGATCTGCCCGTGCAGCGTGCCGGCGATCTCGGTCATGAACGTCCCGTCGAAGATCGGCGGGATCAATGTGCCGAACACGGTGCACAGGCCCAGCACCACCGCCATGCCCAGCGACAGGCCGAGATAGCGCATGGTGAGGCCGTAGGTCAGGCCGCCGAAACCCCAGAGGAAGCCGAAGAAGACGCACCAGCCGACAACGGAAGACGGCACTTGGGCCATCACTCCCATCAGGTCGCTGGTCTGGATCGAGGCGAAGAACCAGGGCGCGATAACCCAGGAGAAAACGCCGCCGGTGAGCCAGAAAATCTCCCAGTTCCAGCGTTTGACGCCGCGATAGGGGACGTAGAAGCTGGCGGAGGCGAAACCGCCCAGCCAGTGGAAGAGAACGCCGAGCAGCGGATTGGGGGTCATAGGGCAAGTCCCAGGCGATAGAGGCGATTGGCATTATCGGCGAACAGGGCGCGGCGATCGGCTTCGGAAAAGTCGGCGACGATGGCGTGATAGGCTTCCATATATCGGTCGATAGGACCGAACAGCTTGTCGGTGGGCGTGTCGCTGGCGAAGGCGCAACGCTTCACGCCGAACAGGTCGATGGTCTCGCGGACCAGCGGTTCGATCGTTTCGCGGCTCCAGTCGCGGCGGATGAAGCCCATGCCCGACAGCTTGACCGCGACATGCGGCAGCGCGGCCAGCGCCTTCATGCCCCGGCGCCAGTCCTCCAGGCCATCCGCGTCGGTCAGCACCGGCATCCCCATATGGTTGATGATGACGGGAATATCGGGATGCCGCGCGATCAGCGGGGCGAGGCCGGGCATCTGCCCCGGATAGCATTGCAGGTCGAAGGAAAGGCCATGCTTCGCCAGCAGCGCATAGCCCGCCTGCCATTGCGGATCGAGCGTCTGGTCGACCGGGCCATAGGTGCGCTTGGGGCTGGGATGCCAGTTGACGATATGGCGGATGCCCTTCACGCGCTTATGGGCGGCCTGGGCGGCCAGCAGGGCGTCGACTTGCGGGTCGTTCAGCGCGGCGAAGGCGACCAGGCCGGTCGGCAACCCTTCAATCTGGGCCAGCCCGTCGAGCCATTGCGTTTCCCGCACCGCGCTCTCCGCCGCCGCGCCGGCATCGACATGGACCGCGCCCACCACATTCCAGCGGGCAAGGTCCGCGCGATAGTCCGCGACCCCATAGTCATGCGCGATCGCTTCGACGCTGCCGTTCGGCCCCTCGTCGGAGAAAGGCGGGCTCAGCCAGTCGTAGCGGATATGGTTCAGATCCCACAGATGGATATGGGCATCGATAAAGGGGATCATGCTGCTCTCCCGCGAAATGTCGGGTCTGCGGGCCGCAGCGACGCGCTCCAGCCCGAACGCGCAGGCCGTTCCGGCAAGGCCGGTCAGCAAGGCGCGACGGTCACAGGCGATGGTCAACGGCATCATCCCCGGAAAACAGGCGGCGCGCCGGCTCTTTGGCTGGCCGGTCGCGCCGCGCGACTTTTGGATTTAGAAGGTGGTCCGGCCGCCCGACGTGTCGAAGGTGGACGCCGTCGTGAAGCTGCATTCCTCGCTGGCCATGAAGCACACCATCGCCGCCGATTCCTCGACCTGGCCGAGCCGGCCCATCGGGATTTTCGAGCGCATATAGTCGACCTGGCTCTGCGGCAGCTGGGCCAGGATCGGGCTTTCGAAGGTCGCCGGAGTCAGCGCGTTGGCGATCACGCCCTTGCCGGCCAGTTCCTTGCCCAGGCTCTTGGTGAAGCCGATCACGCCCGCCTTGCTCGCCGAATAGGCGCTGGCATTGGGATTGCCTTCCTTGCCCGCGACCGAGGCGAGGTTGACGATCCGCCCATAGCCATTTTCGAGCAGGAAGGGCACGACCTCCCGGTTGCAGTAGAAGAGGCCATTGAGGTTGATGTCGATCACCCGCTGGAAGCTATCGACCGGATAGTCCCATACCGTCGCGGTGGCGCCAGTGATGCCGGCCGAGCAGATGAGGATATCGACCTTGCCCAGCGCTGCGGCGGTTTCCTTGGCAGCGGCGGCGACGGCCGCGTAATCGCTGACGTCGAGGGCGACCACATGGATCGCGCCCACTTCGTCCTTCGTGGCGGCCAGCGCTTCGGGATTGAGATCCCACAGCGCCACCTTACCGCCTTCCGCAACGATGCGCGCGGCGACCTGCTTGCCCAGGCCCGACGCACCGCCGGTGATGATCGCGTTACGGCCCGCGAACCGTCCGGCGTAAACGCTCATCCCAGCACCTCATCGCCCAGATGACGCCATTCGGACACCTGCTGCTTCTGCGTGCCCAGCTTCTCGATACCCAGCTCCATGACGTCACCGGCCTTGAGGTAGATGGCGGTCGGCTTCTTGCCCTCGCCCACGCCCGGAGGGGTGCCAGTGATCATCAGGTCGCCCGGATACAGGGTGATATATTCGCTGACATAGGAAATGAGCTGGGCGACGTTGAAGATCATCGTCTTCGTGTTGCCGGTCTGCATCCGCTGGCCGTTGACGTCCAGATACATGTCGAGATCCTGCGGGTCGCCCACTTCGTCGGGCGTCACCAGCCAGGGGCCAACCGGGCAGAAGGTGTCATGGCCCTTGCCCTTGCTCCACTGGGTGCCGCGCTGCTTCTGGTTGAAGCGTTCCGACACGTCGTTGACGAGGGTATAGCCCGCGACCTTCGACAGCGCCTCTTCCTCGCTCACGAAGCGGCAGGTTTCGCCGATGATGACGCCCAGTTCGACTTCCCAGTCGCCATGCGTCGAATTCTTCGGCAGGACGACTTCGTCATTCGGGCCGTTGAGCGACGACAGCGCCTTCATGAACATCATCGGCTCGGTCGGGATCGGCAGGTTGGATTCGATCGCATGATCCTCATAATTGAGGCCGATGGCGACGATCTTGCCGATCCCCTTGACCGGAACGCCATAGCGCGGCTGGCCTTCCACGACCGGCAGTGAATCCACGTCCGCGCCCTTCGCCTTGGCGAGGGTGGCGACGGTCAGTTCAGGGACGACCGCCGACAGGTCGCGAATCTGGCCCTCGCTGTCGATGACGCCGGGCTTTTCCTGGCCACGCTGGCCGAAACGAACGAATTTCATGGGTTTATACTCTCTTGCAGATCAATGGGTGTAGGGACGGTGCATCGCGATATCGCGGTTCAACTCGACGCCGAAGCCCGGCGCATCGAGCGCGCTGACCTTCAGCCGGCCATTTTCCGGCACCGGCTCGCCGATCAGCTGCGGGTGGAACATCGGCACCACCTCCGTCGGTCCCGGATGCATCATCAGGAATTCGGCGAAGGGCGAATTGTGCCGGGTGATGACGAAATGATAGGAATAAACCGACGATCCGTGCGGCACGACCATCTTGCCATGGGCATCGGCCAACGCACTGATCTTGAGCAGTTCGGTTACGCCGCCGCACCAGCCGACGTCGGGCTGGATGATGTCGCAGCAGTCCATTTCCATGAGCATCCGGAAGCCCCAGCGGGTCGCCTCATGCTCGCCGGTCGTCACCAGCATCCCCTTGGGCACGTTGCGCTTCAATTGCTGGTAGCCCCAATAATCGTCCGGGCTGATCGCTTCCTCGATCCATTTGAGACCAAGGTCATGCGCGGCAATGGCAAGGCGCGTCGCATAGTCGACGTCGAGCGCCATCCAGCAATCCCACATCAGCCAGAAATCGTCGCCGACCTTGGACCGCATGTCGGCCAGTTCGGCGATGTTCTTCTTCAGCCCCTCGATCCCTTCGGCCGGGCCGTGATGCAGCGGCATCTTGCCGCCGATGAAGCCGAATTCCTTGGCCTTGTCCGGCCGCGCCCCGGTGGCGTAGAATTGCAGTTCGTCGCGCACCGCGCCGCCGAGCAGATGATAGACCGGCTCCTGCCGCAACTTGCCGAGCAGATCCCACAGCGCCAGGTCGACCCCCGAAATCGCGTTCACGACCAGACCCTTGCGCCCATAATATTGGGTCGAGAAATACATCTGGTCCCAGATCTTCTCATAGTCGGTCGGCGAACGCCCTTCGAGGAAACGGGCGAGATGCTTTTCCACGATATAGGCGGCCGGTTCGCCGCCGGTCGTGACGGCGAAACCGACAGTCCCGTCCTCGGCTTCTATCTCCACGACCAGCGTGCCGAGTACGTTGATGCCGAAGCTCTGCCGCGACTGGCGATATTCGGGATAGCGCGACATGGGCGTCGCGATGTGATCGTCGATCCAGTGGCCTTCGCCCTGGTCATGATAGTCAGCACCGCCCCCGCGCACGGTGAAGGCACGGACATGTTTGATCTTCGGCAAGGTCACGATCGGCACGCACTCACTCCTTGAGCCTATCCACTGTCCAAATGTTGGGAAACAGCGGCAACTACTTCCAATATATGGTCAAACTCGCATGATGCCGGGCGAGTATGAGGGTCTGGCGCGATCGAGAAGAATCATGTCGGCCCCTCCTTCACCCTTGTTTTTCTCATTTTGTGGGATAGAGTATTAGTAGATGAGACAAATTTCGTCAAACCCTGAATTGGGTCCGGAAGCGGGAGAGCGAGAGGATATGGCGACGGCGCCGGAGAAAGCCGAGGGAGCCAAGGCATCGGGATCGCAGACCCTGCAACGCGGGCTGGACCTGCTGGACCAGGTGATTGACGGGCCGGTGAAGCTCGCCGACCTGTCCGAACGCATGGGCTTGACCCGGTCGACCACCCACCGCCTCGCCAATGCGCTGGTGGAGCGCGGCTTCCTGACCTTCCTCCCGCGCGAGGGCTATCAGCTCGGGCCGAAGCTGCTGCAACTGGGCTTCCTGGCGCAGAGCCAGGCCGACGTGGTGCAGATCGCCCGGCCGCATCTGGAACAACTGGCCGCGGCCAGCGAGGATACGGTACATCTGGGCCGGCTCGACGGCGACCAGGCGCTCTATCTCGACAAGATTCCCGGCCGCCGCCGCGTCGATATTTCCAGCCGGATCGGCGACCGCCATCCGCTGACATCGACGGGCCTCGGCAAGGCGCTGCTGCTCGACGATTCGGAACCGACCTGGCGCCGCGTCTTTGACGCCGAATATGCCGCGGGCACCCACATGGCCGACTATGGCCTCTGGCTGGATCGGATGCGCGGCTATGCCGGTGAAGGCCGTTCCTTCGACCTGGAGGAGAATGAGGATCAGATCCGATGCGTCGCCGCCCCGATCCGCGATGCGTCGGGCGCAATCGTCGCTGCCATCAGCCTGTCGAGCGCCGCTCAATATATGGACGATGCGCGGATGCAGGCGCTCAGCACTGACGTCCGCGACACCGCGCAGAAGATCAGCGCCGATCTGGGCTGGACCCCCGGCGTCAAGCCGCCCCGCCGCCCGGTGCGGCGCTAGGGTGGCGCCACGCGCAAACCAAATCCTCCCCTGCCAGGGAAGGACTGTCACAATCGCTACACCAAGGAACCGATCCCATGAAACTGCTTGAAGGCAAGACCGTCCTCGTCACCGGCGCATCGACCGGCATCGGCCGCGCCGCGGCCATCGGCGCCGCCAGGCATGGCGCCGATGTCGTCATCAACTATGCCAGCAGCGACGGCCCGGCCGCCAGCTGCGTGGCGGAGATCGAGGCGCTCGGCCAGCGGGCCATCGCGGTGAAGGGCGACGTCGCCGACCCGCAGACCGCTCAGGACTTTGTCGCGAAGGCGGTCGAAGCCTTCGGCAAGGTCGACGTGATGGTCAGCAATGCGGGCATCTGCCCCTTCCACGCCTTCCTGGACATGCCGGTCGACGTGGTGGAGCGCACCTTCAAGGTGAACCTGCACGGCGCCTATTATATGGTGCAGGCCGCCGCGCAGCAGATGGTGAAACAGGGCCATGGCGGATCGATCGTAGCGGTCTCCTCCATCTCGGCGCTGGTCGGCGGCGAATATCAGACGCACTATACCCCGACCAAGGCGGGCGTGCATTCGCTGATGCAATCGACGGCTATTGCCTTGGGCAAGCATGGCATCCGCTGCAACAGCGTCCTGCCCGGCACCATCCTGACCGAGATCAACAAGGATGACCTGGCCGATGTCGAGAAGCGCCAGTATATGGAAGCCCGCACGCCGCTCGGCCGCTTGGGACAGCCGGAGGATCTGGCCGGGCCGATCGTCTTCCTCGCGTCCGACATGGCCGCCTATGTCACCGGCGCCGCGCTGCTGGTCGACGGCGGCATGTATGTGAATCTGCAGTAATTACCGTCATCCCCGCGAAGGCGGGGACCCATCTCCCGCTATCCCAGGCGAAAGGTGAAGAGATGCGTTCCCGTTTTCGCTGGAATGACGAATGAAAGAGAAAAAGCATGAGGATCGCCCCCAAGCTCGCAGCAACCCTCGCCGCCCTGCTCGCGCCCCTGCCCGGCTTCGCGACGCCGCCCGGCAGCACGATCCTCATCGCGGGCGATTCCACCGCCTCCGCCTACAAGGCGGATCGCTACCCCCAGACCGGCTGGGGCCAGATGCTGTCCTGCGGCCTGTCCCCGGACGTCCGGGTCAGCAACCACGCCATGGGCGGCCGCTCGACCCGCAGCTTCCTGCGCGAAGGGCGGTGGGAGAGGCTGCTCGGCGAAATCACCCCCGGGGACACGGTACTGATCCAGTTCGGCCATAATGATGCGACCCGCGCCAAGCCCGAACGCTGGGCACCCGCCGCGACCGACTATCGCGACAATCTGCTGCGCTTCATCTGGGACGTTCGGACAGCAGGCGGCACGCCGGTGCTGGTCACGCCGGTCGCGCGGCGCAGCTTCGGCGCGGACGGCAAGGCGAAGGCGGACTTTGCCGACTATTCCGCCGTGATGCGAGACCTGTCCGCCAGCACACATACGCCGCTGATCGATCTGGAAGCGCTGTCGCGCGCCTGGGTCGACCGCGCCGGGGAAGCGGCGTCCAAGACCTATTATCTCCATTACGCGCCGGAGGATCATGCCCCCGGCTTCCCCAAGGGCATCGCCGACAATACCCATTTCAGCGAAGTGGGTGCCCGCAATGTCGCCAATCTGGTAGCAGGCGGGCTGAAAGCGCTGAACCTGCCCATCTCCGCGAAGGTGCTGGCCGACCGGCCCGCCCTTGCCCGCATCACGCCACTGGGAAAGACGAGCTGCCAATGACGCAAATCGATCGACGCACCCTGTTGACCGGCGCGGCCGTGACCGCCGCCATGGCGCCCGCGACCGCCGCATTCGCCCAGAGCTTCCCGCTGCCGCAGGGGTTCGAGCGCTTCCCGATCTGGCCCGGCAAGGCGCCGGGCGGCGAGAATGTCCATGTGCAGGAGGTGGAGTCGCTGCGCCGCCCTGACAGCGGCCCCGACGACGGCGTCTTCGCCCATATCGTGACACCGACACTGACGATCTTGCGGCCGGAGGCGGTTGGCGCGAAACCCAATGGCGCGGCGATGCTGTTCATCCCCGGCGGCGGCTATCTGCGCGTCGCCATCGGCCATGAAGGCTACAGCCTCGCCCGCCGTTTCGCGCAGGCGGGCTATGTCTGCTTCGTCCTGCTCTACCGCCTGCCCGGCGATGGCTGGGCCGCCGGGCCGGAAGCGCCCTTGCAGGATGCGCAGCGCGCGCTGCGCCTCGTCCGCGCACTCGCACGGAAGGAGAAGTTCGACGCCAGCCGTATCGGGGTGATGGGCTTCTCTGCCGGCGGCCATCTCGCCGCCTGGCTGACCAGCCGGACGCCTGCGGAGACCTACAGGCCGATCGACGCCGCGGACCGCGAACCGATCAAGGCCGCGCTCGCCGCCTACATCTATCCGGTGATCCAGATGCAGGGGCCGTTCGCCCATGCCGGATCGCGCACCCAATTGCTGGGCGCCAATCCCGCGCCCGAACGGCTGCGTGGCCTTTCGCTCGATCAGGATGTGAGCGCGGAAACCCCGCCTGTGTTCCTCGCCCATGCGCTGGACGACAAGGCAGTACCGCCCGAAAACAGCCTGTCCATGCTGGCCGCACTGCGGGCGAAGGGCATCCCGGCCGAATGCCATCTGTTCGAAAATGGTGGCCATGGCTTCGGCCTCGTCCCCGAACCGGCCGCGCCGGCGCACTGGCCCAACCTCTTCCTCTCCTTCGCGAAACGCCACACATTATGACACGCAACGTCGCCCTCTTCGTCACCTGCCTGGTCGATGTCATGCGCCCGCGCATCGGCTTCGCCGCGATTCGCGCGCTGGAGGCGGCGGGCTGCGACGTGGTCGTGCCGCAAGGCCAGACCTGCTGCGGCCAGCCCGCGTTCAACAGCGGCGACCGCGACCATGCCGCCGCGCTGGCGAAGCAGACCATCGAAGCGCTCGAACCCTATGAGGCGATCGTCGTACCGTCCGGCTCCTGCGCGGGTACGATCCGCTGCCATTATCCCGAGATATTCGAGCATGACGCGGCCTGGCTCCCCCGCGCGCAGGCGGTGGCGGCGAAAACGTTCGAGGTCATGGCCTATCTGGACGAAGTGTGCGGCTGGAAACCCGAGGGCGTGAGCGTCGACGCGAAAGCCACCTATCATGACAGCTGCTCCGGACTTCGCGAACTCGGCATCAAGGCGCAGCCGCGCCGGTTGCTCAAGAATATCGACGGGCTGGAACTCGCACCGCTCGCGGGCGACGAAACATGCTGCGGCTTCGGCGGTACCTTCTGCGTCAAATATCCCGCCATCTCCAACGCCATCGTCGGGGAAAAGGCCGACGCCATCGACGCCACCGGCGCCGACCTGCTGCTGGCGGGCGACCTTGGCTGCCTGATGAACATGGCGGGCAAGCTCAACCGCAAGGGGAGCAAGGTCCGCGCCTACCACGCCATCGAACTGATCGCAGGCATGGGCGACGGCCCGGCCATCGGGGAAGAAGCATGAGCGGCTTCACAGACCGCGCCGACGCGGCGCTGGCCGACCCGATCCTCAAGATCGCGGTCGAGCGCACCGCAGGCACCGCCGAGGCCAAACGCGGGATCGCCGTCGCCGCCTTCCCCGACTTCGACGCCGCCCGCATCCGCGCCGCCGCGATCAAGGATCATGTGATCGCCCATCTCGGCCATTATCTCGAAAAGTTCGAAGCCAACTCCGTCGCTGCGGGCGCGAAGGTCCACTGGGCCAGCACGTCGGACGAAGCCTGCCGCATCGTCATCGACCTTTGCAAAAGGGCCAACGCAAAAACCGTCGCCCGCTCCAAATCGATGCTGGGCGAGGAAATCGGCCTGCCCCATGCGCTTGCCGAAGCCGGGATCGGCCGGGTCGAAACCGACCTGGCCGAACATATCATCCAGCTCGCCGACGAGCGCCCCTCGCACATCATCTGGCCCGCCATGCACAAGACCCGCGAGCAGGTCTCCGCCCTCTTCAAGGCGAAGCATCGCAGCCCGCATGAGGAAGAGACCATCGCCGCCATGGCCGAAAGCGCCCGGCGTCAATTGCGGGGCGAAATGCTGGGCGCGGATGTCGGCATTTCGGGCGCGAACTTCCTGATCGCGGACACCGGCGCTATCTGCACCGTCACCAATGAAGGCAATGCCGAACTCTCGCTCGTCCCGCCGCGCGTCCATATCGTGACGGCGGGGATCGAGAAGATCGTGCCCTCCATGCCCCATGCCATCCACATGCTGCGGATGCTGGCGCGTTCCGCCACCGGCGCGGCGCTCACCCAATATACGACCTTCTACACCGGCCCCAGGCGCCCCGGCGACCGCGACGGGCCGGAGGAGATGCACATCGTCCTCGTCGACAATGGCCGCACCAGGATGCGCGAGGAAGGCCTTGCCGAAATGCTCCGCTGCATCCGCTGCGGCGCCTGCATGAATCATTGCGTCGTCTTCCGCCAGATCGGCGGCCATGCCTATGGCGGCACCTATCCGGGACCGATGGGATCGGTGCTGACCCCGGTCTTCGACGGGCTGCCGAAGAATCGCGACCTCGCCCATGCCTGCACGCTCAACGGCAAATGTCAGGAAGTCTGCCCGGTCCGCATCCCGCTCCCCACCCTGCTCAGGGGCTGGCGCGAAAAAAGCTGGCGCGAGGGGCTGGAGCCGACCTCGATGCGCTTTGGCCTCGGCGTCTGGGCCTGGGTCGCCCGTCGCCCCGCGCTCTATCGCTTCGGCACCGGCGTCGCCGTGCGCGCGATGCGGCTGCTGGGGCGCAAGGGCTGGATCGACAAGCTGCCGCTCGCGGGCGGCTGGACCCAATATCGCGACATGCCCAGGCCTGCCGCGCAGACCTTCATGGCCCAATATCAAAGGGAGCGCCGCAAATGAGCGCCCGCGACGCTATCCTCGCCCGCCTGAAGAGCACCACACCCGGCCCGATCGAGGCCGAGGCCGCCACGCTGCTGATCGCGCCCGAACGTCCGGCCGTAGATGAATCGGCGCTGGAGGCCGAATTTCTCGCCCGCCTCGCGCTCCCCAGCGTCAATGCCAGCCATGACGTCATCGGCGCCCTCGCCGATCTGCCCGCCGCCATCGCCCGCTATCTCGACGCGCAGGGCGAATCCCTTGCCCTATACCTGCCACCGGATCCGCGGCTGACGGGGTGCGACTGGAGCGGCTTCACCCTCCACGATTCCGCGGCGCCCGACGAAGCCGCCGCCCTCGCCATCGCGCGCAAGGGGATCGCCGAAACCGGCTCGCTGGTCTTCGAGACATCACCGCAATCACCGATGCTCCCCAATTTCCTGACCCTGCATCATATCGTGCTGCTGGCGGTGAAGGATATCGCCGCCTATCTTGAAGACTGCCCCTTGCCGGGCGCCCAGCCCCGCGCCCATTATTGGGTGACGGGCGTATCGGGCACGACGGATATCGAGGGTACCTATGTCCGCGGTGCACATGGCCCGCGCTTCCTTCATGTCATCCTGCTTCGCGATTAATCACCGCATGGTAGAACTTCATTCCACATTACGGGAATAAAGGCTTACTTTCGCGTCGCCGGGCGCTATAAGCAGGAAAAATCCCCAAAGGAGATTCCTGTGTTCGAGAAGACCTATCACGCGACGCACCCAGACATGATGGAGTGCGTGGACAATGAGAGCCTGCGCGACCGCCATCTGGTGGGTGGCATGTTCGTCGAGGGTAAGGTCGTCCTCAACTACAGCCATAATGAGCGGTTCGTGATCGGCGGCGCGGTGCCGGCCGGTGGCAGCCTCAAGCTGCCCGACCAGACCGAACCGGCCTCGGCGGCGGGCCATCCCTTCCTGGAACGGCGCGAAGCGGGCATCGTCAATATCG
>NZ_LXVX01000040.1 GCF_001650725.1 Sphingobium sp. TCM1
AGATGTGTATAAGAGACAGGTCTGGGTCGTTTGCGGAAATCCGCAACTCCATCCCTCGCCCCTGCGCCCTCGGCAAAAACCCTTCCAATGTAGGATCTTCTCTGATCTATCCTGGCGGATGGAACAGCCTGCCGCTCCCCTGCCGCCCTTGCTGGCGCCGTGCCGCATCGCCCGGTGCCGCGCCGCTGCCGCGCGGGCGGCGCGCAGGCGCGTCGGGGACGCGTCGCGGGCGCTTTGCGGAGGCTTTTCCGGCAAAATTGCGACGTCGGTGTGAACTTCGCGGGACGAGCGCCGGCGTCCGTCGAACGGCGAAAATCTCAGCCGCGCGCCAGCGCCCGTTCCACCACCAGCGCATAGATGCGCGTCAGGTCGCGCAGATCCTGCACCGCAACCGCCTCGTCCAGCTTGTGCATGGTCGCATTGTTCAGGCCGAACTCCACCACCGGGCAGAGACGCGACAGGAAGCGCGCGTCGGACGTGCCGCCGGTGGTGGACAATTCCGCCTCCACCCGGGTCACGTCGCGGATCGCGCCGCGCACCAGGTCGGACAGGGCGCCCGGCTGGGTCAGGAAGGATTCGCCGCTGATCCGCGCCTCCACCGTGCCGCCCTCGGTCGCCGCGATGGCCTTGATCCGTTCGATCAGCGATGCGCCGCTATGCTGGTCGTTGAAACGGATCGAGATGCGCGCCGTCGCCTTGCCGGGGATGACATTATGCGCGGCATTGCCGACCTCCAGGTCGGTGATCTCGATATTGCTGGGCTGGAACCAGTCGGTCCCCTCGTCCAACACCTCCGCCTCGATCGCCGTCAGGATGCGTACCAGCCGGGGGATCGGATTGTCGGCCAGATGCGGATAGGCGACATGGCCCTGGCTGCCCGCGACGCTGATCCACATGTTGACCGACCCGCGCCGGCCGATCTTGACCACGTCGCCCAGCCGCGCCGACGATGTCGGCTCGCCCACCAGGCAGAGGTCGGGGCGCAGGTCGCGCGCCGCCATCCGGTCCATCAGCGCCAGCGTGCCATGGACCGCCGGACCTTCCTCGTCGCCGGTGATGATCAGGCTGATCGTGCCGGGCAGGTCGTCGGGCAGGTCGGACAGCGCCGCCACGAAGGCGGCGATCGATCCCTTCATGTCCACCGCGCCCCGGCCGTAGAGCAGGTCGCCGCGCATTTCCGGCGCGAAGGGGTCGCTGGTCCAGCCCGGCCCCGGCGGCACCACGTCCAGATGCCCGGCAAACGCGAAATGCGGTCCCGCGCCCGTGGTGCGCCAGGCGAGCAGATTTTCGACCGGCCCGTCGGGCGCGGCCCCCGTGACGAAGCGGTCGACGGTGAAGCCGAGCGGCGCGAGCATTGCCTCAAGGGCCGTAAAGACTTCGCCGGTGGCGGGTGTTACCGAGGGGCAGGCCATCAGGCGCTGGGCCAGGGCCACGACGGTGTCATGGGGCATATCGGGGTCTTTGGGGCTGGTCATGCTCATGCCGCCGCGTTAGCGAAAGCCGTGCCCGTTGGCCAGCGGCAGAAGGAGGATGAGGCCATGCCTCGCATCGATCTGGACAGCATCGCCCCGGTAAACAGCACCGGCTACCCGAACGCCCATGCCGGCATGGTCAGGGAAAGATGGGTCCGGCGGCTGGGTCCGGTGAGCGGACTGTCCGATTTCGGGGTCAGTCATGTCGTGCTGAAGCCCGGCGCGGCCTCTTCCCACCGGCACTGGCATGAGGATGAGGATGAATTCATCGTGGTGCTGGCGGGCGAGGCGGTACTGGTCGAGGACGACGCGCGGACCCTGCTGCATCCGGGCGACATGGCGGCCTTCCCCAAGGGCGAACCCAACGGCCATCATCTGGTCAATGAAAGCGGCGCGGATTGCGTGCTCCTCGCCTTCGGCCGTCCGCCATCGGGCGATTGCCATTATTCGGACGTGGACATGCTATGGTCGGGCGGAGCCTACCGCCACAGGGATGGGAGCAGCTATTGACGGGAATGATGGAGCGCCGCGCGTGGATGAAGAGCGCGGCCATGGCCGCCATGCTGGCGGCGGCGCGGACGCCCGCTGCGGCGGCCACCACAGGACTGATCCTGCCGCCCCGCCTGCGGCAGGGCGATATGGTCGGCCTGATCGAGCCGGCGGGCTTCACCGACGATGCGTTCGACCTCGACCTGGTCAAGGAAACGATCAGCGCCATGGGGCTGCGGCCCAAGCCCGCGCGCCATCTGGCGGACCGCCACGGCTATCTGGCGGGCACCGATGCCGATCGGGCGGCAGACGTGAATGCGATGTTCGCCGACCCGGAGGTGCGCGCGGTGTTCGCGGTGCGCGGCGGCTGGGGATGCGCGCGCATCCTACCGCTGCTCGATTTCGCCACCATCCGCAAAAATCCCAAGCTGCTGGTCGGCTTTTCCGACATTACCGCGCTGCACCTGGCCTTTGCGGCGAAGGCGGGTTTCACCACCATCCACGGCCCCAATGCGTCGAGCAGCTGGGGCAGCTATAGCTGGGAGGCCTTCCGCTCGGTCGCGTTCGACGCCGGGACGCCGACCTTCGCCAACCCGCAGGGGCATGAGGATCGACTGGTGCAGCGCGCGGGCCGCATCCGCACCTTTCGCCCCGGCACGGCGCGGGGCAGACTGCTGGGCGGCAACCTCACCGTGCTGGCGGCGCTGATGGGGACGCCATGGCTGCCCGATTTTTCCGGCGCGATCCTCTTCATCGAGGATATCAGCGAGCAGCCCTACCGGATCGACCGGATGCTGACCCAGTTGAAGCTGGCCGGTATGCTCGACAGGCTCAAGGGCGTGGTGTTCGGCCAGTGCAGCGATTGCGGCCCGGCCGGCGCCAGCTATGGCGGCTTCACCCTGTCGCAGGTGCTGCAACAGCATCTGGAACCGCTCGGCATTCCCGCCTTTCAGGGCGGCCAGTTCGGCCATGTCGCCAACCAGTATAGCCTGCCGCTGGGCGTGCAGGCGGAAATGGATGCAACGGCGGGCACGATCCGGCTGCTAGAGCCGGCGGTGGCCTGAGCGGTCAGGGACGTTCGTCCCAGCGGACCAGCCGGACGGCGCCATCCGCTTCGACGATGAACTCGCCGAACGCCCCGGTCCGCAGCTTGCGCGGCGGCAGGCCCAGCGCCAGGAGGGCGAAACGGGCCGCGCCATTGCTGGTGACGAGCAGGTCAACCCCCTCGCGCTGCTCGGCGAAGACGGCGCTCCAGGCGGCAAGGCGTGCTTCTGCGTCGACGATCCAGCCGTCGGGCGCGACGCCCTGCTCTTCCCACAGCGCCAGCGCCGGCGCGCCGATCCGCGCCGTCACCTCGGCTTCGGACCGCCCCTCGTCCGGACCATGATCGATCTCGCCCAGCCAGTCGCGCGCACCGTCAGGCGCGTGACCCGTCGCCGTCGCGATCGCCTGCGCCGTTTCGCGGGCGCGCAGCAGCGGGCTGGACAGCAGGCGGCCGATCCGAATGCCCTCCCCGGCGAACCAGCCACCCAGCCGCTCCGCCTGGGCGCGGCCGCTCTCCACCAGCGGAATGTCGGTGCGCGATCCGATCCGGCGCGGCTCCTCGCCGCTGGTGAAGGTATTGCCGTGGCGAATGACGAAGATACGGCGCATGGCGGTCAGAGCGGCGGCGTGGGATCGCCATGCTCGGCGATCAGCCGTTCGACGCGGTCGATATCGGCCTCGGTATCGATGCCCGAACTGTCGAACCGCGGCGGATCGACCGCGACGGTCATGACGGGGATGCCCAGTTCCAGCAGCCGCAACTGCTCCAGCCCTTCGAGCGTTTCAAGCGCGGTCGGCGGGCACGCCTCGAAGCGGCGCAGCGCGTCCAGCGCATAGCCGTACAGGCCGACATGGCGCCACACCGGCGAGAGCGGCTGGCTGGCGCGCAACCTGTCCTCGTCGCGGATCGCCGGAATGATGGTCTTGGAAAACCAAAGCGCCCGGCCGTCAGGCGCGCGCGCGCAACTGGTGCCGCTGAAGGGCGAGCGCGTCTTGTGATCGCGCAGCGCGTCGAGCGCCGCCCAGTCGAGCGCGATCACCGGCGTGGCAACCTCAGCCCCCCGCTCCAGCGTCGCGATGACCGCGCCGAGCGCGCCTTCCGGCTGGAAGGGCGAGTCCCCCTGGAGATTGATGACGAACTGCGGCGCCTGCGCCCTGGCCAGCGCCGCGGCCAGGGCCCGGCCCGATCCGGTCGCGATCGCGCGGTCGGTCATGATCGCCGGGCAGCCGACAGCCTGCGCATGATCGGCGATTTCCGCGTCATCGGTCGCGACCACCAGCGCGACATCGCTGCGGCCCGCGATGGCCGCGCGGGCCATCGCGATAGTGCGATGCAGCAGGCTGCGGCCGGCGATCAGCCGTAGCGGCTTGCGCGGCAGGCGGGTCGATCCGGCACGCGCGGGAATGACGACAAGATGGTTCAGACGACCCCGGCGTGCAGCAGGTCGTGCATGTGGAGCGCGCCCTTCAGCCGGCCATTTTCACAGACGAAGAGCAGCATGATATTACGCTCATGCATCATGTGCAGCGCTTCGGACGCCAGTTCGTCGGGCGCCACCGACTGGGGCGTCGTGGTCATGAAACGGCCGACGGATTCGGTCAGATTCTGCTTGCCCGTGACGGTGCGACGCAGGTCGCCATCGGTGAAGGCGCCGATCAGGCGACCGCTTCGGTCGATGATCGCCGTACCGCCCAACCGGCCGCGCGTCATTTCGATCGTGGCGTCCAGCAGCGATGCGTCCTCGCTGACCTTGGGCACATTGTCGCCGGTCGCCATGAGTTCGCGCACCTTGAGCAGTTGCGCGCCGAGGCGGCCATTGGGATGGAATTTGTAGAAATCGTCGGCGGAGAAACCGCGCATCTCCATCAGCGAAATGGCAAGCGCGTCGCCAAAGGCCATTTGTACCGTGGTCGACGTGGTCGGCGCCAGCGCATTGGGGCAGGCTTCCGGCACGTCCGGCATCAGGACGCAGATATCGGCCGCCTGCGCGACCGTGCTCTGCGACCGGGCGGTCATGCCCAGCAGCGGAATGGCGAAGCGCTTGCAATATTGGATGATGGGGCCGAGTTCGGTGGATTCACCCGAATGGGACAGCATCAGAACGACGTCGTCCGGAGTGACCATGCCGAGGTCGCCATGGCCCGCGTCAGCGGGATGCAGGAAGATGGCGGGCGTGCCGGTCGAGGTGAGGGTCGCCGTCATCTTGCGCGCGACGATGCCGCTCTTGCCGATGCCGGTGACGATCACACGGCCCCGGACATTCATCAACACGCCGACGAGGCGGAGAAAATTCGCGGCGAAATCCCGTTCGCTGAAGCGGGCTTCCAAAGCATGAAGGCCGCTGGCGGCGATCGAAAGGCTTCGACATGCGGATTCGACGATACGTCCGCCGGAGCCGAAAGGCACGATCTTAGATGGTGATGTCGACACTCGCTTGCCCTTTTTTCCGCCTGTTCCCCGAGCCTCCACTCAAAAGAACCGGCGGCGACGAACCGCCGAATTCGGCGTGTCGTCTTTCCACGTTTCGCGACCTCCTGCCGGCCTATAGCCAGATCAGTGCGCCTGTCTACGCCGTTTCAGCAAGTTATGGCAATCCATTTTGCAGATGCGAAGGGTCGCGCCGGCAAAAAATACCGACGCCAACATTTTGGAAACACGGCAGAGCGACCGAGCATGACGACGAACCGCGCATCTTTTTTGCCGCTCATGCGTGGTGCAGCATCACCCCGCCCGGTGATAGGCCCGATACCATTCGACAAAGCGCGGCACGCCCGACTCGATCGCGGTGGTGGGGGCAAAGCCGATATCCTGCGCGATGGCGCTGATGTCGGCGAAGGTGGCATGGACGTCTCCGGGCTGCATCGGCTGGAAGTCGATTTCGGCCTTGCGGCCGATCGCATCCTCCAGCACGGCGATGAGGTGCATCAGTTCCTCGGGCCGGTTGTTGCCGATATTGTAAAGCCGGTGCGGCGCGCGACTGCCGCCCGCCTTGGCCGCGCCGTCATCGGCGGGCGGATGATCCAGGCAGCCGATGATGCCGGTGACGATATCGTCGATATAGGTGAAGTCGCGCTGCATCCGGCCATGGTTGAACACCGGGATCGGCTCCCCGGCCAGGATTTTCGACGTGAAGATCCACATCGCCATGTCGGGACGCCCCCAGGGGCCATAGACGGTGAAGAAGCGCAGGCCCGTCATCGGAATGCGGAAAAGATGGGCATAGGTTTCGCTCATCAGTTCGTCGGCCCGCTTGGTCGCCGCGTAGAGCGAGACGGGGTGATCGGCCCGATCCTCGACCCGGAAGGGCAGGCTGTCATTGCCGCCATAGACCGATGAGGAGGAGGCATAGACAAGATGCCGCACCCGCCTCTCCCGCGCCAGTTCGAGCATATTGACATGCCCCGCCAGGTTGGAACGGACATAGGCGTGCGGATTGATGAGGGAGTAGCGCACTCCCGCCTGGGCGCCCAGGTGGACGATCGCCTCGATCACCTGGTCGTGCAGCGCAGCCTGAACCGCGTCCATGTCCGCAAAGTCCAGTTCATGGAAGGTGAAGAGCCGGCCATGAGCCTGATGCAGCGCATCGAGCCGGGCGCGCTTGAGCGATACGGGATAATAATCATTGAGATTGTCGATGCCGACGACGGCATGACCCTGCGCCATCAGCCGGTCGGCGACGTGCATACCGATGAAGCCGGCTGCGCCGGTGACAAGAATCGTCATGCCATTTCTCTCCGTTCAGGCGTCACCCTCGTCTCGTCCGAACAGACGGTGGATGTAAAGCCCCCGTCGGTCGTATCGCCCGAATGCGCCATGCACCGCTCATTCAGGCTTAGGCTTTCCCTAATCTTTCCCATCTAAGGCCGGGCCATGGACATGGCTGCCCATCCTTCCCCGTCTGCCTTCCCCGCCCCCGTGACGGCGTATAGGACGCGCTGGGCGGCGCTGGCGCAGGAAGCGGCGGAAGCCAATGCCTTCTATGCGCCCGACATGCTGGGCGCTGCGCTGGATCATCTGGCCGGGGATGCTGCGGTCCATCTGCTTGAGGCGCGCGGGGATGATGGACTGATCGGCCTGCTGCCCGTCGTCACGCGAACGCGCCATGGCCGGCTGCCGATCGGATGCGTGTCCAACTGGATACACGATCATTGTTTTTTCGGCGCGCCCATGATCCGGCGGGGCCGGGAACTGGCAGCCTGGCGCGATTTCATGACGCAGCTGGACGCGGCACCCTGGGCACGCGGCTTCCTGCATCTGGAGGCGCTGGACGCGGCAGGGGCCAATGCCGCTGCGATCGAGGCGCTCTGCGTCGAGCAGCGACGCGGGCGCCGTGAAATTCATCGCTACGACCGCGCCATGTTGCGATCGGACCTGGATGCGGACAGCTATTGGGAAAGCCAGGTCCGTTCCAAGAAGCGCAAGGAGTTGCGGCGGCTCCAGAAGCGGCTGGCCGAACTGGGCGTGGTAGAGCAGAGACTGCTGACCGATCCGGCGGACCTCCCGCTATGGTGCGACGCGTTCCTGGCGCTCGAAGCGTCGGGCTGGAAAGGCGCGGCAGGGTCCGCGCTCGCCTGCAAGGCCGGAGACAGCGCCTTCTTCCGCGCCGCCTGCGCCGCCGCCATCGCAGCACGCCGCCTGCATTTCCTGCGGCTCGACCTGGACGGACGACCCATCGCCATGCTGGTCAATTTCCGTCATGGCGAAGGCGGCTTTTCCTTCAAGATCGCGATCGACGAAGCACTGGGCCGTTTTTCCCCCGGCGTGCTGATCGAGATCGCGAACCTGCACGCGGTTCAGGGCGATCCCGAGATCGGCTGGATGGATAGCTGCGCCGCCGCCGA
The DNA here is from genome assembly GCF_001650725.1 of Sphingobium sp. TCM1. Lineage (GTDB taxonomy): Bacteria > Pseudomonadota > Alphaproteobacteria > Sphingomonadales > Sphingomonadaceae > Sphingobium. The sequence goes on from NZ_LXVX01000040.1 coordinate 7,848, forward strand.
TCATCCGATGATCGACAGCCTGTGGGCCGAGCGCCGGACCATAGTCCAATATCGTATCGCCCTTCATGGCAGGGGGAGGGCACGGTTGCAGAGAAGCGCCGCCTTCGCCCTCGCCAACGCCGCCGAACGGCTTGCCCAGATTGTGAAAGGACAGGGATGACCGCCCAAAGCCTCATCGCGGCCGGCGACGCCGCCACCTTCCCCGACAGCGCGCGCGCGACCTTCGCCGCCGCCTATCCCGACCAGCCCGTCAAGCTGACCCACGGGCTCGTTGGCCACGGTCTCCTGACCCTTGACGCGCTGGCCGCGCTGGCGGAGCGGATGCCGGCATCCTCGGTCGAATATAATCTGGGCAAGCTGCCGCTGGGGGTGCGCCCGGAAGACACACCCTCGAACGGGCTCACGCTGGGCGAAACGATCCGCACGATCGAGAGCAACGGCAGCTGGGCCGTGCTCAAGAATGTCGAGCGCGACCCGGCCTATGCCGCGCTGCTCGACGATGCGCTGGCCGAACTGGCGCCGATCGTCGCGGGGCAGACCGGGCCGATGCTGCACCGGGAAGCCTTCATCTTCCTGACCTCGCCCGGCAGCGTCACGCCGTTCCACATGGACCCGGAGCATAATATCCTGCTCCAGATCATGGGGACCAAGACCATGACCGTCTTTCCCGCGCGTGACGAAGCGTTGGTGCCCGCGCAGAAAAGCGAGGATTTCCACAATGGCGGGCATCGCAATCTCGTCTGGCAGGACGGGTTCAAGGCACGCGGCGCGGCCTTCGCGCTTGCGCCGGGCGACGCCATCCATGTGCCCGTGAAGGCGCCGCATTTCGTGGAGAACGGCCCGGCCGTCTCGGTCAGCCTGTCGGTCACATGGAGGTCCGAACGGTCCGTCGCGGAAGGCGAGTTGCACAGCTTCAACGCGCTGCTGCGACGGCGCGGCCTGCCGACCGGCAGGGTCAGCGCGCGGCCGGAGACGCAGGGATTGCGCCGCTTCGTCTATCGCGTCATGCGGAAGCTGGGCGCCTGAGCAGCCGGCGCAGCAGCGCCTCCGCCTCCAGCCGGGGCGTGAACCGTTCCAGCACCCACCATTCCAGCCGTTCTTCGCAGGTGGAGAGGCTCTGCTTGTAGCGATCCTTGCCGGCCAGGAAGGAATAGCGCCCCAACCCCTGTCCCGCATAACGCCCCACGGCGGCGGCGTGGCAGAGCAGCCCCGGCTTGTCCTTCGTCCCGCGCGGCTCGGCAAAGGCCGACTGATAGTTCATCGCCACGCCGCGATGCACGAAATTGACGAGCAGACCGACCGCATCCCCGCCGTCGGTGAAGCGCAGCAGTTCCACCTGCCCGTCCGGCAGGCCGCGCGCTGCCAGTGTGGCGACGAAAGCGCGAAAAGCCGCATCGTCCCATGCATTGTCGGCGTGGCGCCCCTGATTGAGCGCCGCCATCTCGGCGATCCAGGGATCGATGTCCGCCGACGTGCCGACCGCGACCTGGGGCAGCACCCCGCCCCGATCCTTCATCGCACGGCGTATCTGGCTGCGCGTATTGGCGCTGAGCAACGAGAGATAGTCGCCCCCGGCGGCGCGGACAGCGTCGAGGTCGACCTGATAGACGGGCGAGGTATCGGCACGGATGCGACGACGGGCGCGCAGGTCGAGCAACGGCGTGCCCGGAAGGACGCCGCTCAGCAGCAGGGCGCGCCAGTCGCGGCGGCGAGCCAGCGCATCGGCCGCCACGGCGGACGCGTCGACCTCGCGGCCCGCCTCCGTGAGAAGGCCGTTATATTCCACATAGGGCCGATCGGCCGCCGGATCGCCCGACTGGTTCAGGGCGAGCGTCGCGACCGGTCCCAGCAGGCGCGGCCGCATGGCATGGCCGACCAGCGCCAGCGCCACGTCGCGCGCCTCCCCGTCCGTCACGGCCAGCAATTCGGGATCGACGGCGTAGCTGTCGAGCCAGGTGCCGACCCAGGTCCAGCCGAGGAAGAAGGAACCGGTCGACCGCGCCTCCAGCGCCTGCCAGCGCCGGGCAAGAGCCGCCCGATCGGGCCGGGAAAAAGTCGCGACGAGAGCCATGGCGCCCCTTGTCGCAGAGCGCCCGCCCGGGTCAAGCGGCTGAATCAGACGCAGATTCGCCGGGCAGGATCTATCGTGCCGTCGGGACGCACCCCGGCGCGAGCCAGGTCGCGCTGCATATGGCCGGTCAGGAAACGCTGCCACATAACGAAATCGGCGCGCAGCGACCAGAAGGGATAGCGAAAGGTCGCGGGCCGGTTTCGCTCGATCAGGCCATGGCCGAGCCAGGCGAAGCCATAGCCCGCCAGCGGCAACGCAGCCGCGATCCACCAGCGCCCCGTCAAGGGGGCGGCCGCCGCGAGTCCGATCACCAGGCTGGTGCCGGCATAATGCAGTACCCGCGTGCCGGGCCGCGCATGTTCCTGCAGATAATAGGGCCAGAAATCGCGGAAGCGGTTGATGCTGGTCACGGTCATCCTCTCTGACCGCAATCGTAACGACTTTCCTGATGTCTGTTAAGACTTATGCGCCAGACCGTGCGCTCTTTCAGGAGCATAGAGGAAATAATCATAAGCCGCGCGCGCCGCCTCGGCGATGATCCGGTCGCGCGACCGGTGGCCCTTGCTGTCCTTCATGACGAAGACGGCGACCGCAAAGCGCCGGCCGTCAGGCAGCCGCACCACGCCGACATCGTTGCCGGTGCCGTTCAGCGACCCGGTCTTGTGCGCGACCGCCGTGCCGGGCGGCAACATGCCGACGATCCGCGCCTTGCCGGTCTCGCAATGGGCCATGATGGTGAACAGCCGCTGGGTACTCGCCGCCGACAGGGCGCGCCCGGATGCATAGGCGGTGATGAGGTCGAGCATCGCCGATGGCGTGGACGTATCCTTGGGGTCCATGGCGAAATTGAGGTTGGGCAGGTCGCGAATGTCGCGCGTGACGAGCAGCGGATCGGCCCGGCGCGCCGCTTCGGCATTCTGGCGGAAGCTGCCCGACAGGGGATTGATGCCCATGGCGCGGTAGAGAAGGTGGGCCGTGTCGCTGTCGACGCGCAGCCCGTTGACGCCCAGTTTGGCGACAAAGCCGGTGATCGCCTGCGGACCGCCCGCGCGCGCGACCAGAACATCGGTTGCATTATTGTCGCTCTTTTGGAGCATCAGTTCGAGCAGCCGGTCGACCGACAGCGACGCGCCGGGACGCGAGAACATCCAGGCGATGCCGCCCTCGCTCGCCAGCGCCGGGTCGAGCGCCAGCTGATCGTCCAGCCGCAATTCGCCCGCGTCGACCAGCGCGAAAATCCGCCCCGCCACGGCGACCTTGTAGGCGCTTGCCATCGGGAACAGCGTGTCGCCGTTCAGCGCCTGCGTCTCGCCGGTCTGGAGGTCGCGCACCGCAATGCCGACACTGCCGTCTGACAGCGTCGCGAAGCGCGCGAATTCGGCAAGCAGCTTTGCCTCAGCCGTCTGCTGGAGCACCGGCTTGGGTGGCGGGCCGAAGGCATCGGCGCTGGGCAGCGGCGTGAAGAACAGGCCGAGAGCGGCCAGGGAGGCAGTCAGACGAAGCAATTGCGGCATGGCCATCTCCTCGCGCAATGCGGCGACCAAGGCAAGCCCTGGATGGTTGACGCCGGCCGCCGCGCGCATCATCACCGCGACCATGAGCGACATGATCAAGCTGCACGAAAGCTGGCGTTTGCCGCTGGCCGAGCAATTTTCCGCCCCACACATGCTGGCCCTCAAGACCTTCCTTCAGGGCGAAAAGGCGGCGGGCAAGCGCATCTTCCCCAAGGGCGGCGAATATTTCCGCGCGCTCGACCTCACGCCGCTCGACCAGGTGAAGGCCGTGATCCTGGGGCAGGATCCCTATCATGGCGAAGGCCAGGCCCATGGCCTTTGCTTTTCGGTGCAGCCCGGCGTGCGTACCCCGCCCTCGCTGGTCAACATCTATAAGGAAATGCAGGCCGACCTGGGCATCGCGCCCGCCCGCCATGGCTTTCTGGAGCATTGGGCGAAGCAGGGCGTGCTGCTGCTCAACAGCGTGCTGACGGTGGAAATGGGGCGCGCCGCGTCGCATCAGGGCAAGGGCTGGGAGTTGTTCACCGACGCGGTCGTGCGGCTGGTCGCACAGAAGGAGGATCCGGTCGTGTTCCTGCTCTGGGGCGCCTATGCCCAGCGCAAGGCGGGCTTTGTCGATCAGGACCGCCATCTGGTGATCAAGTCGGCCCACCCGTCGCCCCTGTCGGCGCACAATGGCTTTCACGGCTCACGCCCCTTTTCCAGGGCCAACGCCTTTCTGGAGGCGAAGGGGCGCGGAGCGATCGACTGGGCCTTGCCGGAGAGCGGTGCGGAGCAAAGGGCACTGTCCCTCTAAGCCGTCGCTTCTCAAGCTGAACGGGGGATAACAGTCCGGTTCAGGATGGGAACAAGGACGTACTGCCATATCTCCGCCTGTAATCAAGGATTTCGGGTCTGGAGGAGAAACTGATGACCATAAGCAAAGCCATTTTGGCCACCGCCCTCGCCGCCGCCACGCTGACGGCCGTCATGCCGTCGGTGTCCTACGCAGATGACGGCCATCGTCGCTGGAGCCGCGAGCGCCACTATCGCGATCATGACCGGCATGACCGCCGCTATGCCCAGCGCAGCGACTATCGCGACGACAACCGTTATCGCTGCCGCAAGTCGGGCGGCACGACCGGCCTTCTGCTGGGCGGCGTCGCAGGCGCCCTTCTGGGCCGCGCGGTCGACACTCGGGGCGATCGCGCGCCCGGCACCATCATCGGCGCTGGCGCGGGTGCACTGGCCGGCCGGGCGATCGACCGCAATTCGAGCTGCTGACGGAACAAGGCACCGGACGGCTCCCGACAGGGCCGTCCCGCCTCCCCCTGGCAATCATCGTTCCGGCGCCCCTTGGCCGGACATATCAAGGCCCGGTCCTGCTTGCGCAGGCCGGGCCTCATTCCCTCTCCGAACTTGTCAGAAATCAGCCGTCGTAGTCGCCGCCGATATTCTGGTTGCGCGGCGGCGCAGCAGCGGTCAGGCGCAGCGCCTCCGCCGACTGGGCAATCGAGCCGATCTCGTCAGGGGTATCGTCATCATCGATCTGCACCTTCTGCAGCGACGCGACGAGCGAATCATGCAGATCGTCAGGCAGGACCGTCTCTTCCGCAATTTCGCGCAGGGCGACGACGGGATTCTTGTCGCGGTCGCGATCGAGCGTCAGCTCGGCGCCGCCGGAAATCTCTCGCGCGCGCTGGGCGGCGAGCAGGACGAGGTCAAAACGGTTGGTAACCTTGTCGACGCAATCTTCGACGGTGACGCGGGCCAAACGGGCCTCCTGAAACAGCGAATGGAAATTGAACCCCGGCGCCTAGCAGTGCCGTCGGCGAGAGTCAATGAAAAGGCCATAAAGCCATGGCGTGGCGCGCCCAAAAGGGGCATGAAGAGACTATGGCGACCGTCAAGCCTGCCTGCCCATCCCGCGACGCGGAGGAGATTCGCGTCACGTTGGCCGGCAATCAGTTGCGCCTGATCGTCGAGGGGGCGGCGTTGCGCGCGACGCTCATCGACCTGATTGGCAGCGCCCGCCACAGCCTCAAACTCTATTATTATATCTTCGCGCAGGACGGCAGCGGCACGATGGTGCGCGACGCGCTGATCGCGGCGCGCGCGCGCGGCGTGGCGGTGACGCTGATGGTCGACGGCTTCGGCTCCGGCCATGCGCCCGACAGCTTCTTTGCCCCGCTGGTGGAGGCCGGCGCCCGGTTCGGGCGGTTCGGTACGCGCCGGTCGACCCGATATCTGATCCGCAACCATCAGAAAATGGCGATCGCCGACAATCAACGCCTGCTAATCGGCGGATTCAATGTCGAAGACGGCTATTTCGGCATCCCGGCCGAGGATTGCTGGCGCGACCTGGGGCTGTGGGTCGAGGGCGAGCAGGTCGAGGCAATGACCCGCTGGTACGGACAGCTCTGGCGCTGGGTATCGACCCGCAAGCAGCGATTCCGCACCTTGAGGTACATGGTGCGCAGTTGGCCCGCCATGCAGCATCATGATCGGGCCACCCCTTTCCGCTGGTTGATCGGCGGCCCCACGCGGCGGCTCAGCCCCTGGGCGCAAGTGGTGAAACATGATCTGGAGCAGGCCCGCCGCGTGGACATGATCGCGGCCTATTTCTCGCCGGGCCGCGGAATGCTTAAGCGCATCGCCCGTGCAGCCCGGCGCGAGGGCGCCAGGATCATCCTGCCGGCCAAGTCCGACAATGGCGCCACCGTAGCGGCCGCGCGGCTCCTATATGGGCCGCTGCTCAAGCGTGGCGTGGAAATCCGCGAATATCAGCCGTGCAAGCTGCACATGAAGCTGCTGGTCATCGACGATGCGGTTTTCATCGGCTCCGCCAATTTCGACATGCGCAGCCTGTTCCTGAACCTGGAGGTGATGCTCCGGATCGAGGACAAGGGATTTGCCGCAGTGGTGCGGGATTTCATCGCGCGGGAGGCCGGCGAGAGCCGCCTCATCACGATGGAACAGCATCGGGCCAGCCGCACATTTCTGACCCTTGCCAAGCAGTGGATCAGTTATCTTCTGGTCGGCGTGCTCGACTATACGGTCACGCGCCGGCTCAACTTCCGCGATCCCGACGCGGATTGACAGGGAGGGGACGACGCCCCTCCCCAAGCATTTAGCGACCGGCGGCGGGCAGGACGCGAACTTCACCGACAGGATAGCCCTTCTCGGCCATTTCCTTGGCATAGTCACCGCGAGCATCGGCCAGTTCGGCGCGATATTCCTCCCAGGCGTCGCGATTATCTTCGGCATCCGACGAACCGCGCAGGTCCTTGGTCAATTCCTTGCGCGCCTCGGCCAGATCGGTCTGGTAGTTGAACCAGTAGTCATTCTCGACACCCGCGATCGGCGCCTGGTAGACGAGTTGATCCTCGACCTGCGCCAGTTGCTCCTCGTAGCTTACCGGGCCTTCAGGGCTTTGCGCCAGCGCGGCGACGGGGGTCAGGCCCAGCAGGGCCGCGGCAAAAAGCTTCGAACGGTTCATGGGTTCTTCTCCTCTTTGCTGATCTGAACCATGTGCTGCACAACGCCCCAGCCCCCGCGCTTTGCGCCTGAACGGATGTGCAGAATGGACGAAGCGACCGCGCGCGACGACGGGCCGAGCGCCCCCAGACGGCCCGGATAGACATTTTCAATATTTATATCAGAGGCTTGATCTATCTGACGACCAGATAGAAGCTGGCGGGCGCCGAGCCGCCATTTTCGATCACGATATTGAAGCGATCGGTGAAGAGAGGCATCCAGGCGCAATCGACCTGCGGCCCGCCGACCGGCTTGGCGCAGAGCGTCGCGCCGTCCGCGCCCTGGACGCGGATGGACAGGTTTGCGGGGCGCGCTGCAGGTGCGACGAAAATCTGTGCGCGCTGCCCGCCCAGAAACAGTTGCCGCATGACGAGGCTTGCGCCCGGCACGAGCGAACCGCGCCGATAGGCCGGCCCCAGGGCTCGCCCGCGAAAGTCCGGCGTCGTCCCGGTGACGCCATGATCCCTCGCCTCCCGCGTCCAGCGCGCGGCCAGATCCTCCTGCCCCTCCGCCGGCTTGGCGCCCAGCGCGACGAGGCTCTGCACCCGGTCCAGCAAGGCGGCATGATCGCCGCTCGACTGCGCCGCCTCGCCCTCCAGCAGCGTGCGCAAGATCGGATCGTCCGGCAGCATGTCGGTCGCGGTGGCGTGCGGCGACGCCGCCAGCAACAGTCCCGGCAACAGCAGCCCGATCATGATTCATCCTCCGGCTGCACGACGAAGCGCGCGCCGGGCGCGGCGTCTTCCACATAGAGCGACAGGCCATGCCGCTCCGCGATCGCCAGCGCAAGGGACAGGCCCAGGCCATGGCCGCCGTCCGGCGCTCCGTCGAGCCGGACGTACCGTTCGAAAATGCGATGCCGATCGGCACGAGGGATGCCGGGGCCATCATCCTGCACGACGATATAGGGCCCCGGCGACAGTTCGAGCGACACAGTCCCGCCGCTCGGCACATATTTGAAGCCATTGTCGAGCAGGTTGGACATCAGCCGCATCATCTGCATGGGGTCGGCGCGGAACAACACTCCCGGCGCGATTCGCGCATGGAAGCCAATGCCCAGTTCCTCTGCGCTCGCGCCATAGAGGTCGGCCAGACTCTCGGCGATGTCGCTCAGATTGACCTCCGCCAGACCGCGCATGTCGCCGCGCATCGCCTGCGTCCCGGCAATGTCCAGCAGCGAATCGAGCAGGCGGACGACGCCCCGGATCTCGGCCCGCGACTGATCCAGCGTCCGCAGCAGCATCTCGTCCTGCGTCGCCTCCATCGCCTTGAGGATGCGGGTATCGAGATGCATCAGCGGCGTTCGTATCTCATGCGCAGTCTGGTCGGACACGGTCCGTTGCGCCTCGACCAGCCGTTCGACCTGGTCCAGCATCGCGTTGGTGTTGGCAGCCAGTTCGGCCAGTTCGTCATTGTTCCCGGCGCCAGGCGCCCGCGCCGCGATGTGGCCGGCGCGAACCGAGGCGAATGTAGCGTTCACCGCCTCGACCCGCGCGCGCAGCCGGCGCGCGGCGAAATGCCCGGCCACGAGGCTGAGCAAGGCGATCAACGCACCAGCCGTGGCGAAGGCCATGGCCAGACGCGCCAGCAACGCCTGTCCACGATAATCGCTGCGCCCTACGACCAGCCGGGCATCAGGTGCGAGCCGCGTCGCCCGCGCGAACATCCGCTCGCCGGCTGGCAGCGCGACGAAGCGGGCTTCCGATACTTCGGGCGCGATGGCCGGCCACCGGTCGAGATTCCCGGCCAGGGGATGGCCATCGGCGTCGGCGAGAAGATACCAGACCCTCTCGCCATCTTCCCGCTGGACAGCCAGGCGATCGGCGATGCGCGCCCGCAATTCGTCATCGCCACTGCTCACATAGATATCGGCCAGTCCGGCCAGATCGGTGTCGACCTCCCGCCCCAGCATCGTTCGCGCGTCATTGTCGACGATCTGCCGGACCACCAGAAACAGGACAAGGGTCGACACCAGGCTGACCAGCAGCGCCGACAGCGTGACCCGGCCGAAGACCGACCGGAAGAGACCGGGCCTAGCCAATCGCCTGCCCGTTCCGCGCGATCAGCCGATAACCGGTGCCCCAGACGGTTTCGAGCACGGGACTGTCGAATCCATCCTCCAGCTTGCGGCGCAGGCGCCCGACATTGACGTCGACGACATTGGTCTGGGGATCGAAACTGAGTTTCCAGACATGGCGCAGCAGCATTTCGCGCGTCACCACTTCGCCCGCATGGTCCATCAAGTAGCGGAACAGCTCGAATTCCTTGGGCGACAGCGGCAGATGACGCCCCTGACGAAAGGCGGTGCGGGCCTTGACATGGCATTCCAGGTCGCCGAACAGCAACACCGGATCATGGCTGCTGCGGCGGCTGGCGCGGCGCCAGAGCGCGCGGACGCGGGCGACCAGTTCATCCGGCTCGAACGGCTTGGCCAGATAATCATCGACGCCGCTTTCCAACCCCTCGACCCGATGCTCGCTGCGGCCCAGAGCAGACAGCATCAGGACAGGCGCCCCCACCCCCGCCACGCGCATCCGGGTCACGACGTCGATGCCGGACAGATAGGGCAGCATCCGGTCGAGGATGATGACATCATGATGCCCGCTGCCGGCGCGATGCAGGCCCGCCTGCCCGTCCTCCGCCTGCTCCACCACCATGCCGGCGCCGCTCAATATGGCGGCAATATTGACGCGCGCAGCAGCGTCATCCTCCACCAGCAAGACGGAAATCTGATCGGACTGCGGCATAACTCCCCCGACTTAGCCATAACGACAAAGGCCGCCAGTGACAAAGGCTGTTAGCCTGTCACCGGCGGCCGACGAATGTCCGGCCGATCAGGCGGATGCGATCACATCTTGAGGCCGGCGCGCAGCATCAGAGTACCGATGATCAGAAGATAGACGCCAAAGATCTTCTTCAGCGGGCCAGCCGGCAGGCTGTGCGCGGCAGCGACGCCGAGCGGCGCGGTCAGCATCGACATGGAAGCGATCGCGACGGTTGCCGGGATATTGATATAACCCAGCGAACCCCAGGGCAGGCCACCCTCCTTGAGGCCGATGATGGCAAAGCCGATGGTGGTGGGAATGGCGATCAGCGTGCCGATGCCCGATGCAGTGGCGATGGCGCGGTGAATGGTGCGGCCGCACAGCGTCATCACCATGATGGCGATGGTGCCGCCACCAATGCCCAGCAGCGAGGAAAAGGTGCCAAGCCCGCCGGCGATGCCGACCCGGACGATACCCGACGGCATCGTGTCGCTCAGCACCTTGCCGCTGACCTTGGGCAGCAGGAAATTGAGCGACATCAGGATCACGCCGCCGCCGAAGATCATCTTGAGCGTGGTGCCATCGACATGGCTGGCGAGCAGGACGCCCGCGCCGCAGCCCAGGATGATCCAGGGTGCCCAGGCCTTGAGCACCTCGAACTCCACCGCGCCGCGCTTGGCGTGGGACATGAGGGACCGGATAGAGGTAACGATGATGGTCGCCGCCGACGTGCCGATCGCGACATGGGCGATAGCGTCCTTGGTGCCACCCAGCAGCGGCAGGACGACCAGCAAGGCCGGGACGACGACGAAGCCGCCACCGATCCCGAATATCCCCGCGGCAAAACCAGCAAGCAGGCCGGCGCCGAGCATGGCGACGAGCGGAACCAGCCAGGTCATGATGTCACCGTGCATCACCGCGCCCCTTCCTGCCCGTTGCAGCCAGCAGGCATGTTGCTGCTTTCGCCTCGGCGGATCAAGGCGGCGAATGTGGGGTAATCGACCATGACGTTAGACCATGCCTCTCTTCGGCGAAACCAAGCTGCATGGGGGCATGTGCTCATGTCCCCCTGACCGGCTAGACGAACGGAAGGGCGGAACCCGCACCTTGCTTCTCCCAAACTCTTGCGACCTTGGGAAACAGCGCGCGCCAGTGCGGCGGCGATAAGGCAAAAAAATGGCGCCAGCCCCAAGGGAGGGCTGGCGCCGCTTGTGTCCGGCGCTTGTCAAAGCGCCATTAAATGCGAGCAGCGGCGGATCAGGCGACCGCTTCTTCCGCAGGCGTGTAGGCCAGGCCCAGATCCTCCGCGACCGCCTGATAGGTCACCTTGCCGTCCCAGACGTTGAGGCCCGCGCGCAGGTGCGGATCGCGGCGCAGCGCTTCCTTACAGCCCAGGTCGGCGATGCGCAGTGCGTGCGGCAGCGTGACATTGTTGAGCGCATAGGTGCTGGTGCGCGCCACGGCGCCGGGCATGTTGGCGACGCAATAATGGACTACGCCGTCGACGACATAGGTCGGTTCGGCATGGGTGGTGGCATGGCTGGTCTCAAAGCAACCGCCCTGGTCGATCGCGACGTCGACCAGCACGGCGCCCTTCTTCATGGTCTTGAGCATTTCGGCGCTGACCAGCTTGGGCGCAGCGGCGCCCGGGATGAGCACCGCGCCGATCACCAGATCCGCCTCGGCCACGCATTCGGCCAGGTTGGCGCGGTTGGAGAAGCGGGTCTTGGCCCGCGCCTCGAAATACATGCCAAGCTTTTCCAGCACTTCGGGGCTACGATCGAGGATGGTGACGTCAGCGCCCAGGCCCGCGGCCATCTGCGCCGCGTTGAAGCCGACGACGCCGCCGCCGATCACCACGACCTTCGCCGGCAGCACGCCCGGCACGCCGCCCAGCAGGACGCCGCGGCCGCCATGCGCCTTTTCCAGCGCCGTCGCGCCCGCCTGGATCGCCATGCGTCCGGCGACCTGGCTCATGGGCTTGAGCAGCGGCAAACCGCCCGAGGCGTCGGTCACGGTTTCGTAGGCGATGCAGGTGGCACCCGACGCGATCAGGTCGCGGGTCTGTTCCGGGTCGGGGGCGAGGTGGAGATAGGTGTAGAGGATCTGGCCAGGGCGCAGCATCGCGCGTTCGACGGCCTGCGGCTCCTTGACCTTCACGATCATCTCGGCCGTGGCGAAGATTTCAGCGGCGGTGGCGACGATCTGCGCGCCCGCCTTCTCATAGAGCGCATCGCTGGCGCCGATGCCTTCGCCCGCGCCGGTTTCCACCAGCACGCGATGGCCGCTCGCGGTCAGTTCATGCACGCTCTCGGGCGTCAGGCCGACGCGATATTCGTGATTCTTGATCTCTTTGACGGTGCCGACGATCATCATGACTCTCCGGAAAAACAGGTGGCGCGCCGCTGCGCGTCCTCATGACCGCAGAATAGCGCAGATGGATCAGCGAATGTTCCCTGATTTTCCCGGTTTGCCTGATTGACGCGGGATGTTATCCTGATCTCGAAGCAATTTTCAGGATTTCATTGCATGGATCGGTTCGATGTCGCGTTGCTGGAAGCGTTGCAGTCCGACTCGCGCCGATCGATGGCGGACCTCGGGGAGCGCATCGGCCTCTCCGCCTCCGCCTGTCACCGGCGGATCAAGGCGCTTGAGGATACCGGGCTGATCGCGGGCTATGCGGCGCGGCTCGACCCCGAAGCGCTGGGACTGACACTCCACGCCTTCGTCGAAATGTCGCTCACCAGCCAGAGCCGCGAAACGATGGATCTGTTCGAGGCGGCAGTGGCGGACTTCCCCGAAATATTGGAATGCCATCTGATGGCCGGACAGGCCGACTATCTGCTGCGGGTGGCGGCCGCCGACCTCAAGGGATTCGACGCCATCCATCGCGACTGCCTTGCCCGCCTGCCCGGCGTGTCAGCGATCCGCACCAGCTTCGCCATCCGCCGCATCCGCGACTGGCAGGGCTATCGCCTGCGCGGCCTCAAGGCGCTGCCCTGACCGGAACCGGCGCGTTGCACAGGTCGACGCCCCCCGCGGGCTGGTCGTAGAAATCATCCTTCCGGTTGGCCCGCAGGCGCAGATAATCAGCAAAGCTGGGCGATGTGACGTCCATCATCTGGAAGCGCGGCCGCTCCGCCTCCGGCAATTCGCTGGCAAGGCGGACCGACTGGATCGGCACCTTATGCTCCTGTGCCGTGTAGAAGCCGATCTCGCCGGTGCCGCGCGGCAGGCTGGACAGGAGCGCCATGCCGTCGATCACCCGGCCGACCACCGCGATATTGCGGTCGAGCTGGCGTGGCGCCTGACCGATGACGGTATAGAGTTCCGCCCCCGTGCCCGCATCGGGCGAATTGTTGCGCCCTACGCCCACAAAGCCATAGCAGTGGGGCAGCCATGCCGCCGATCCGTCCATCGCAACCGGCCAGCCAGCAACGAAGCCGGTCGCGGACGCATAGGGATCGGCATAGGGCAAGGGCGTCACGGCGAGGCGGCGGTTGGCGAGCGGGATCGCATAATCAGCGGGACTTGTGGGCGAAAGGCCAGGCGGAATGGGCTTCTTTTCCGTCGAATCGCCCCATTGCACGACATAATTATCCTGCACCCGGTTGATGCTGGTGCCGTCCCACCAATGCGCCTTGGCGAGCGCCTGGATATTGGCGACATGGCGCGGCGAGAAGGCAGGCGCGAGTTGTATCACCACGCGCTTGTCGCCTTCGATCGTCATCACCAGCAACTCGTCCAGGGGAATGGCGCGCCAGGCGGCGGCGGGCGCCTGCGCCACTACCGCCGCCGGCGTGGCGGGTGGATCGATGGCGAAGGCGGGAAAGGCGATCAGGGCGGCAAACGGTATGGCGGCGCGAAAGCGATGGGTCATCTTCCGATCAAACAGGCCGCGCAGGATAATGTAAAGCCTTGTGCAATGCCCCTTGCCTCGCCGCGCGACGCGCGATAGGGAGCCGCCTCCAGAGCGATTGGATAAGAACCCGATCCACGCCGCTTACAGCGACGATCAGGTTCATGCGGAGCGGTGGCCGAGTGGTCGAAGGCGCTCGCCTGGAAAGTGAGTATACGTCAAAAGCGTATCGAGGGTTCGAATCCCTCCCGCTCCGCCACTTCGGTATAACGCTGGGCACGCCAGCCACCGCCGTGCCTTCGCCGTTAGCGACGAGCAGGCGCAGCAGGTTGCTCTTCGAGCCCTTGATCCGGACTTCGCCTTTGTCGACCTCTACCCGCTGGGCGAGCGCGCGAAGATGGTCGCGACGGTAGCCGCCGCCTTCCAGGTGGATGCGTTGCCGCGCTGTCGACGCGAACTTGCGGAGCATCATGGGTGTGACCGCCTGCTGGGCCGAGCTTTGCAGCAACGCCGATGCGCGCTCGGCATCCGCCCGTGCTTGGTCCCGGGTCGCCTTCAACCCATCGATGCGATCCTTCAGAGCCGGGTCGTCAAGATCGGCGACTCCGCTCTCGATGGCGTCGTAGAGTCGCTTCAAGCGCAACTCGGTCTCGGCAGCGCGCTTGTTCAGCTCGGCGATATGGTCGCGGCGTCGGTCGGATCGGTCCTGTCGGCGATCCAGGACTGCCGATAGAACGTCCTCCAGCCGATCGGGATCGAGCAGCCGTTTTTCCAGGTGGCCGGCGACCAGATCGTCCAGCTTCTCCATCGGCACGGTCATGCCCTCGCAAGCGATCGGTCCCTGTCGCGCCTTGGCCGAGCAGGTGTAGTAGCGATAGCGCCCGCCCTTGCCAGTGCGGATGGTCATCGCTCCGCCACACTTGCCGCAATGGATCAGCCCGGTCAGCAGCGTGGGGCCGCCGACGACCTGCGGATGCGCCACCTTGGGGCTCCGCGAACGTAGATGTGCTTGCACCGCGTCGAACGTCGCCTGGTCGATGATCGGCGGCACCTCGACGGCGATCACCTCTCCGGCAGGCTTCAGCTCCTTCGACTTGCCTCGCTTGTTGAACTCGTGTCGGCCAGCGTAGGTCGGACGGGTCAGCATTCGATGCACCGTTCCGATGCCCCAGCGCCCGCCATCGCGGGTGAAGATGCGGCGCTCGTTGAGATGCTTGGTGATTGTCTTGACGCCCATCGGCCCAGACGTGCCATCACCCTCCAGCGCCAACCGGAACGCCAGCCGCACCGTGTCGGCATGGAGCGGGTCGATCTCCAGCTTCTTCTTGATCTTGGCGCCTCGCTGTTCGGCTGCGACCACGCGGTAGCCGATCGGCGGCAGCGAGCCGTTCCAGAAGCCCTGCCGTGCGTTCTCCTTCAAGGCGCGCAGGACGTGCTTGGCGTTCTCCTTGGACTGATACTCATCAAACAGCGCCATGATCTGCCGCATCATGACGTGCATCGGATCGTCGCCCATTTCTTGGGTGATCGAGAGCAGTCTTACGCCATTCTTGGCCAGCTTGCGGACATAGAACTCCAGCTCGAAGTGATCGCGGAAGAAGCGCGAGAAGCTGTGGACCACGACGACGTTGAATGGCGCGGGCTTGCTCGTTCCAGCCTCGATCATCCGCTGGAACTCGGGTCGGCGATCGTTGGTGGCGGACGCGCCCGCCTCGACGAAAGTGTCGACCAATTCCAATCCCCGCGAGAGACAATAGGCTTCGCCCTGCTTGCGCTGATCGGGGATCGAGACGTCGTGCTCCGCCTGCCGCGCCGTCGAAACGCGCAGGTAAAGGGCGGCGCGCACCGGCACGGTCATGGCAGGCTCCTCACGTCATTGGCACGGCCCGAACAGCTCGTCGAAGACCTCGCCGAACCACGCCTCGAACACGTCCACCTCGACGCTCGTGACTGGCACGCGCTCCGGCCAGTCGTCGGTGACACTCCAGGTCGAAAGATCGTCCTTGGGCGGTCGCCCGGCGCGAAACCGAACACTGCGTGACGGCAACTGAGTGTAGTCGAGCAAGTCATCCGGGCAAAGCGCAGGATGACGCGGCGTTCGGCGACGGAGCTTGCTTGACGCGGCCATGCGGACAGGTTGCCGCTCGCGCCCACCTTGCGCAAAGTCTTCTCGGCCGGGTAGCACAGATAAGAGCAGACGGCGGCGCTCTTCATCTCTCGGTCCACGGGTTGACGACCGTGATGCCGCAGTCGGCGAAATCGGAGACATTGCGAGTCGCCAGTCGAGCGCCGCGCGAGCGGACGATGGCGGCGATTTGCGCGTCGATCTGGCTGATCGGTTTACCGCCCCTTCGGCGCCCTGCCGCGATATCGGAATAAGTTAAGGCGGCCTCCGTATCGAAGGGAAGCACGCGCCCGGCGAGGTCGACCTCGAACATCGGCCGCGCGGCCGCCATCAGCGTGTCGCGGCGGCGCCCTGCGGGCAGCAGCGCCAAGCCGTAAAAGATCTCCGCCTGGGTCAGCGTCGTCGTGAACACACCCGCCATCGGCTGTTCGCCGAGCCAAGCCATGACTGCGGCATCGGGTTCGCGCCGCATCAGCTCGGAAATGACGTTCGTGTCGAGGACGATCATTCGCCGAAGTCCACCGGCGCCCGGATGGCTTCACGCGGCACCGCCGGAATGTCGACTCCGCCCAGCGCCCCGAACCGCTCGTGGATTGCGAGCGCGAGATTGCGCGGGCGCGGTTCATCCGTCGACAGCGCGGAGCGCAGGATGTCCCGCGCCTCATCTTCCATCGAGCGACCATTGGTCGCGGCGCGGACCCGCAGCCGCTTCTTGATCACATCGTCGATGTTTCGGATCGTCATCACGGCCATCCTGACCTCCATAAGTCAATGACAGCATGTTAGTCGATGATGCGTGGAATCTCAAGGTCGGCGCTCAGGGCAGCGGACCGAACAGCTCATCCAACTCGCTTCGCATATAGCCCTCGATCATGCGCAACTCATCGTCCCCGATCGGTACGTTCTCGGGCCAATCGTCGGTTACGGTGATGGGAACGTCGTCCTTGCGGCGACGCTTGGGCTCTGCTGCCTTCGTGTCCAAGAGCGGGAAGGTAAGCCCCTGCGCCCAACCGCGGAGCCGGTGCTTAGCCCGGCGCTTCACGCTGTCGATCTCCGCCCAGGGGATTGGTCGGCCGGCAAGTCGGCGGCGAGGAGCTTGGAGGACATCAGCACAAAGTAGAGGTGTCAACTAGGCGGGAAAGAGCAAGATCTGCATGAAGCGATGCCGGATCTCGATCTAGGCGGGTGCCGTAGCTGCCCAAGCATCTGGCGCCTCCCTTCGGGACCGCCGCTCTATCTCCGCTTCGCTCCGAACGAGCCCCTGGCGGGTCTCGTCCGTGCCGGTGACGATCGCCATGGCGGGACGGCGCATTCCGCGCCGTTCGGCGAATCCGCTGGCGGATTCACGTCGTTCCGAGCTGCGGAGATCGGGCCAGGGCTGCGCCGGCCCGATCGCGTGAACGGTCGTTGCACTCCCCGTGATGGGGTGGGCGATCGCTTCCATTAGGCCCGCCGCGCCGGGCCGCAACGCGCTGTTAGCGCGTCCTCCACTTCGTTTCGGCCCTACGGGTGCAGCCCGGCTCCGTCGGCAGGCCTGCCGGTCGCTCTTTCGCCGCCCACCCCATTCCGGGGTGTGTGTGGTTTTAGAAGGAGTAGTGCGATGAACGCTGTTACCCAAACCACTGCCGCCGAGCCCGTGTCCGGCGTCGAGATTTTCGTGCCGCTGAACAAGCTTCGGAAGTCGCCCAAGAACGCCCGCAAGGTGCCGCATAGCGAAGCCGTGATCGAGGCGCTCGCCGCGAGCATCCAGCACAAGGGGATGATCCAGAACCTTGTAATCGAGCCCGAGGTTCGGGAGGACGGTACGCCGACCGGCGCATATCTCGTTACCGCTGGCGAGGGCCGCAGGCTGGCGCAGTTGCTTCGCGCCAAGCGCAAGCAGATCAAGAGGTCGCAGCCGATCCGCTGCTATCTCGACACCGAGAACGACCCGGCCGAGATCAGCCTGGACGAGAACGTCACCCGCGAAGCCATGCACCCGGCCGATCAGTTCGAGCGGTTCCGCGAGCTGTCCGAGAACAAAGGCTGGGGCGCGGAGGAGATCGGCGCACGGTTCGGCGTGCCGGCTTCTGTGGTGAAGCAGCGGCTTCGCCTTGGCGCGGTTAGCCCCAAGCTGTTGCAGGTTTATCGGGAAAACGGACTGACGCTCGACCAGCTTATGGCCTTCGCCATCGCCGAGGACCACGCCCGGCAGGAGCAGGTGTTCGAGAACCTGCATTACAACCGCGAGCCGTGGATCATCCGCCGCGACATGACGGCTGGCAACGTCCCCGCCAGTGATCGCCGTGCGGTGTTCGTCGGCATCGACGCCTATGTCGAGGCGGGCGGCACCATCATCCGCGACCTGTTCAGCGACGACAGTGGCGGGTTCTTCGAGGATGCGGGCTTGCTCGACATGCTCGCCGTCGAAAAGCTGCGCGAAATCGCGGGCGAGGTGCAGGCCGAGGGCTGGAAATGGGCCGAGGCGCATATCGACTATCCCCATGCGCACGGGATGGGGCGTTTCTACCCCGAGCCGATTGCCCTGTCCGATGAGGACGAGGCGCGGTTGGAGGTGTTGTCCGCCGAGCATGACGCGCTCGCCGAAGGCTATTCGTCGTATGACGAAATGCCGGAAGACATGGCCGAAAAGCTGCAAGCCAAGTCGGACGAGATCGACACGATCAGCGCCCAGCGTTCGGCCTACGACCCCAAGGTGATCGCCAACGGCGGCCTGTTCGTGATCCTCAATCACGACGGCGCGGCGCGGATCGAGCGCGGTTTCGTTCGGCCCGAG
Source organism: Sphingobium sp. TCM1 (assembly GCF_001650725.1). Taxonomy (GTDB): domain Bacteria; phylum Pseudomonadota; class Alphaproteobacteria; order Sphingomonadales; family Sphingomonadaceae; genus Sphingobium. The sequence continues at coordinate 26,474 of NZ_LXVX01000040.1, forward strand.
GACGAGGCGCTGGCGGACCCGCGGCCCGAGCCGGAGGCCGAAGGCGATGCGGTCGCCCCGGAGGACGAACATCCCGAGGACGGCGCCGAGGACGTGCAGGAGATCGAGGAGGAGGACGAGGAACCGGGCAAACCGATTTCCGACAGCCTCACCCGTGACCTGTCCGCCTATCGGACGCTGGCCTTGCGCGTTGCCCTTGGCGAACGGCCCGACTTGGCGCTGATCGCTTTGACCCACACGCTTACGGCGCAGTTGTTCTACAGCTACACCGAGGCCGGTTGCCTTGAGGTTCGTCCGACTGTGACGCCGCTTGGCAGCCACGCGGACGGGATCGAGGACACCCCGTTGGCGGCGCGGGCGAGCGAGGCGCGCGAGGCATGGGCCGAGCGGTTGCCGCGTGACGTGGCGGACCTTTGGGACTTCATCGTCGGGCTGGACGATGAGAAGCGGCTGGCGTTGCTGGCGCATTGCGCGTCCCGCACGGTCAATGCCCTTCGCTTGCCCTGGGACCGCAAGCCCCGGTCGCTGCAAACGGCGGATAGGCTGGCGACGGCCCTAGCGCTGGACGTGGCGAAGGACTGGACGCCAACCGTGGAGAGCTACCTTGGCCGCATCACCAAGGCGAACATCCTTGAGGCCGTGACCGAAGCGGTTTCCGAGGACGCTGCCCGCCGCATCGCGGACATGAAGAAGCCGGACATGGCGCAAGCCGCCGAGCAGCTTCTATCCGGGACCGGCTGGTTGCCCTTTTGTCTGCGAACCGGAGCGGTGAAGGCGGAGAACCCGTCGCCTGTGGAGGTCGAGAGTGAGGAAGCCGTGAAGCAGCCGTCCACAGTGGAGGCACCCGATGCCGAGGCGGAGGACGGCGAAGCGTCTTACGCCGTCGCCGCCGAATAGCGGCGCAGGACCGGGGCCGCGCGAGCGGTCCCGGTTCTTCCCCCCGACATAAATCGGCCGCGCCTGGCGCGCCGCCGATCGTCATTGCTCGTAACGGCGCGCTCGCCGGGCCACGGCCCGGCTCGCGCGAAGATCAGGCAGTGCGTGGCCCGAACAGGATCACGCTCGCTCCCAACAGGCAGATCCCCGCGCCAATCGCATCCCAGCGGTCCGGCCGCAGCCCCTCGACGGACCACAGCCAAATCAGCGAGGCTGCGATATAGACGCCGCCATAAGCAGCGTAGGCTCGGCCCGCCGCCGCGCTGTCCACCAACGTCAGCAGCCAAGCGAACAACGCCAGCGACGCCAGCCCCGGCACGATCCACAGAATCGACTTGCCGAGGCGCAGCCACGCCCAGAAAGCGAAACAGCCGGCAATCTCCGCGAACGCGGCGGCGACATAGATGAGCGGCGTTGGCATCCAGCAAGACCTACTTTCCATCGGGCAACCTCGCGAGCATCGACACCTTCCGTTGCAACGGCAAGCCATCCCGTCCAAACTGCGCGTCCTGTGCGCTCGCTCCCCATCGAGGTGCGGGTCCAGCTCTTCTCCGCCATGAACACGACGTGCTCGCGCGTGACCATGCCGACGACTTATCGCTGATGCCGAGGGTCTGCCGACATCACCATCCCCTCTGAGTCACCACCACACGGCCTCTCGATTGGCTTGATCTAATCGGGGCCGGCTTCGCCTCGCCCGGCCTGGCGCAACGGCGACGCGCGGCTTTTTTCCGCCGCCTTCGGCTTTGCATCGCGAAGCAAAAAAGCCGCGCTTCGCCATCCTCCGCTGCGCTGCGGCCGCAAGCGGTGCGCGTCCGATCGTCCCCGCTTCACCGATCGCCATCGAGGCCGCGGTGGTCGTGGCCCGAAAGCGAAAGGAACTTTGACATGGCGACCATCGGCACCTTCACCAAGGCGGACAATGGCAACTTCACGGGCACCATCACAACCCTTACCCTCAAGGCGAAGACGACGATTCGCCCAGTCGAGAAGGAGAGCGACAAGGCTCCCGACTACCGCTGCTCGGTCGGAACGGTCGAGTGCGGCGCCGGATGGAAGAAGACCAGCCGCGAGAACCGCGACTACATCGTGGTCAAGCTGGACGATCCGACCTTTCCGGCTCCGATCTATCCCACCTTGGTCGAAACCGACACCGCCGGCGAATACGCCCTCATCTGGTCCCGCTGACCGGCAACGACGCCCCGCTCACCGAGCGGGGCGTTCGTGCTGCACTAGATTAGGCGAGAATCTTGAGGGCGTCAGGAACGATCAGCCACTTGCGGAGCCGTGGCGATGCTCGACAGATCGGTTGCCGGATTGATCGGCACTCCCGTTTCCTTCCGCTCGGAATAGCGATCGACAAGCTGAGCAGCGTGCGGCCGCAGCAGCACGGTGAACCGTACCAACTCCTCCATCACGTCCACGATCCGATCGTAGTAGCTGGACGGCTTCATACGCCCGGCGTCGTCGAACTCGGTGAACGCCTTGGCGACGCTCGACTGGTTCGGGATTGTGACCATCCGCATCCAGCGGCCGAGAACCCGGAGCGTGTTGACGCTGTTGAACGACTGCGATCCGGCCGACACCTGCATGACCGCGAGCGTGCGACCTTGCGTGGGGCGCATCCCGCCCATGTTCAGCGGAAGGTGGTCGATTTGCGCCTTCATCACGCCGGTGATCTGGCCGTGCCGTTCCGGCGAGCACCACACCTGCCCTTCCGACCACATCGACAGCTCGCGCAGTTCGTGAACGGCGGGATGATCGTCGCCAGCGACCTGATCGGGCAACGGCAACGCCGAGGGATCATAGATGCGGATTTCCGCGCCGAAGAATTGCAGCAGGCGGGCCGCTTCCTCGACGCACAGCCGCGAGAACGATCGCTCGCGCAGGGAGCCGTAGAGCAGCAGGATTCGGAGCGGAGGATCGCCAGCGCCGAGGCCGAGGGCGGGCCGTTTTATCGCATGGCGCAGATCGAGCGCAGGGAGCCGATCGGGGTCGGAGAGCTGGCGAAGCGGCATCAGGCGACCGCGCCCCGCTCATACCAGCCCCGCGACCGTTTCACGATCGCCACGACCGAGAGCATGACCGGCACCTCGACCAGCACGCCCACCACGGTTGCCAGCGCCGCGCCCGAGTTCAGGCCGAACAGCGATATGGCGGCGGCGACCGCCAGCTCGAAGAAGTTGGACGCGCCGATTAGCGCTGCGGGAGCCGCGACGCACCATGCAACTCCGAATCGGCGCGAGAGCCAGTAAGCCAACCCTGCATTGAAGTAGACTTGGATGAGAATGGGGACGGCCAGGAGCGCGATCACCAGCGGGCGGGCGAGTATCTGTTCGCCCTGAAACCCGAACAGCAGCACCAGCGTCGCCAGCAGCGCGACCAGTGACACCGGCCCGAGGCGGGCGAGCAGCCGATCGAGCGCGGGCTTGCCCCCGCTTCCCAACACTCCGCGCCGGATCACTTGCGCGACAATGACGGGTACGACGATGTAGAGCACGACCGACAGCATCAGCGTGTCCCAGGGCACCGTCACGGCCGCGACGCCGAGCAGCAGGGCCACCAGCGGCGCGAACAGGAAGATCATCAGCACGTCGTTCAAAGCGACTTGGGACAGCGTGTAGTTCGGCTCGCCATCGCAAAGGTTCGACCAGACGAACACCATCGCCGTGCAGGGCGCGGCGGCGAGCAGGATCAGCCCGGCAATATAGGACGGACCTTCTCCGGCCGGGAGCAACGGCGCGAATAGCCAACCGATGAAGAACGTGCCCAGCGCCGCCATCGAGAACGGCTTGACCGCCCAATTGATGAACAGCGTGACGCCCACACCCTTCCAGTGCTGGCGAACCGACCCGAGCGAGCCGAAGTCGATCTTGAGGAGCATGGGGACGATCATGAGCCAGACCAGCACGGCGACGACCAAGTTGACGCGCGCGACCTCCGCCGCTGCGATGGAGGCGAACAGTCCCGGCACGAGCCAACCCAGGCCGATGCCGACGGCGATGCACAGCGCGACCCAGAGCGTTAGGTAGCGCTCGAAGGTGGACATGCCTGGGCGGATTTGTTCCGAAGCAAGCGTCGCCATCAGAGCACAGTCTGGCCGGAAGCGCCGACCACCAGTTCTCCGTCTTCCTTGGCGAATGCGCCCCGCTGCGGCGCAGGCAGCAGATCGAGCACAGCTTCGGAGGGTCGGCAGAGCTTCACGCCCGAGGGTGAGACTACCAGTGGCCGATTGATGAGGACCGGATGCGCCACCATCGCGTCGATCAGCTCCTCATCCGACAGCGAAGCCTCACCCAGACCTAACGCAGCATAGGGCGTTCCCTTCTCGCGCAGCAGCTCGCGTGGTGTGATCCCGGCGCGGTCGATCAGCTCGACCAGCAGCGCGCGGGTGGGAGGGGTTTTCAGATACTCGACCACATGCGGCTCGATTCCGGCATTGCGGATCAAGCCCAGCACGTTGCGCGACGTGCCGCACTCAGGATTGTGGTAGATGACGATATCGACGGGCATAAACCGGCGCCCATTCAGCGACAGAGGGCGAGTTCGGCGACCAGCGGCGCGCAGACGCTGGCGTCGCCGGCGCAGCAATCCTTGACGAGAAAAAGCGTCAGCGCGCGCAGGCCGTCCAGATTGGCACGGTACATGATCGAGCGGCTACGCCGTTCGGAGCGGACCAGGCCCGCGCGCGCGAGAATGCTGAGGTGCGCCGACATGGTGTTCTGCGGCACGTCGAGTTGGCGGGCGATTCCGCCGGCCGCCAAACCGTCCGGTACGTGCCGCACCAGCAGGCGGAACACGTCCAGGCGCGTGCCTTGCGCGAGCGCACCCAGCGCAGCAATGGCCGACTTATTATCCATATATCCAGCATAGCGGATATATGGATGCAGGCGAGAGGTTTTCTGTTGCTTGCGTGTTCGCCTGATGAACCGAGCTTGCGGGAAGCCGTCTTCAGTTCAGTCCCGACCGGTCCTTGGCCGCGCTTCTACCCCGATCAACGTCGGTGCGATATCAGGACATTGATCCGCAGCAGATGCATCGTCGCCTAACTTAGAGCGAATGCGCCGATGGTCGCCCCGATCGCCAGCACGACGGGTGTCGCGAGCTTGTTCTTCCAACGATACATGATCGCCAGCGCGACCGCGAACACGAGCGCGCTGGCGATCATGTTCGGCGTGCGCGCGGCCGTGGTCTGGGCGAGGTCCACGACGGTCACCACGATCAGGCCGACCACGCCAGCGGCAACGCCCGCCAAAAAGAGCTGGAGCCGCTTGTGCTCGGCCACCGCTTCCAGCCGCTCGTAGAGCAGGAGCGAGAAGGCGAAGGCGGGCAGGAACATCCCGGCCGTTATCGCGAGCGCGCCGGCCAAGCCGCCGCTCACGAAGCCCACGAAGGTGGCGAAGATGACGAGCGGGGCCGGCAGGATGCCGGACAGACCCAGCCCGTCGAGGAACTGCGCGTCGGTCATCCAGCCCCGGCCCACCGTGTCGTTCCGGATGAACGGAATGGCGGTGTAGGCTCCACCGAAGGTCAGCAGGCCGCCCTTCAGCCCGGCCCAGAACAGCGCTGCGGCCGTTGGCGTCGTTTCCCCAAGCCCTACCGCCTCCTCAGCGGCCCCAGAGCCGCCCGTCCAGGTTAAAGCCGCAATGCCGGCCGCAACTGCGATCACGGTCGCGGCGAATACGTAACGGCGGGTCGAGCCCAGCGCGTAGGCCGCGCCAGCCGCCGGGAGCACAATCCAGAAGCTAACGCCGACGAGCGAGGCGACCGCCGCCGCAATCGCCGCGGCCCAGAGCCACGGGTCGAGCAGGATATGCTCGCCGATCCGGTGCACCGCTCGCACGATCACTGCGATCACGGCCGCCTGGACGCCCAGGAACGCCGCTCCGAGGAGCGTCCCCTGGATTGGCAGCCGCGTATAGGCCCAGGCGAGCGCGAGCATAAGGACGAGGCCCGGCAGCATGAAACCGAGCCCAGCGAGCAGCCCACCCAGCCGCCCTTTGGCGCGAATGCCGAGATGGACGCAGAGTTCATGCGCTTCCGGCCCCGGAAGCACCTGCATGACCGCCAGCAGCTTGTTGAAGCTATCGCTCGGGATCCACCGCTCTTCGTCGACCAGTTCGCGCCGGATCATCGCGATCTGCGCCACCGGCCCGCCAAAGGCCATCGCGCCAAATTTCAGGAAGCGTATGAACAGCGCGATGTAAGTCTGCTCGGGCGGCCAAGCGTCATCGACGGCGTTTGCGGGGGCGGGATGTTCGATGCTCGCCATGACCTGCTCCCTTATGCGCCACGTTGCTTAGCGAAATGCGCGTGAAAGCCGTCCAGCGCGCCTGACCCGCGCGCGATCCGCTCCACGTCATCGTCCGTGCCCGCGCAGATGCCGTTGATCAGCGCGGCGATGCCCGCCGCCTCGGGCCGGCCGAACTTGCCGTCCGCGATGTCGAGATCGTGGATGATCTCGGCGAGCGCGCGCAGCGCCTGGTCGCCGTCGAGCCCTGTCCGGAGCACCAGCGTCTCGAAGGTGCAGCGGTCGCCCTCGTGGGTAAACTCCGCGTCCGCCATGTCGAAGCGCAGCTCGCCGGGCTCGGGCGCATAGCCCTTGCCGTCCACAAACTTGAAGCTGGCATCCGAGTCGATGAACCGGCGAATCAGCCAGGCGGATGCGATGCGGTCGACATGAACATGCCGCCGCGTGACCCAAGTGCGGCCCTTCAGCTCCGCAGGTGTCAATTCCGGCGCGCCCGGCCCGCTCACGTCCGGGTGCTCGTGGGCGCGCCGTTCCGCGTCGGCGATGGTCGCCAGTGCGGCTTGCCGTCCGTGCGCGCCGAAGAAGTCGATGGCGGCGATCTCGTCCAAGCGCTTCCGGAGCCGCCGGGCGTCCGCCACGGCGACTTCCCCGCCAGTGAGCAAGTCGCGGGCCTCGCGCGTCAGCTCGTCATAGTCGGCATCGCGGGCCGCATCGAACACGGCGCAAAGTTCGGCGTCCGTCATCCCGTTAGCAAGCCGTGCCTCCAAGATAAGCGCCTCACCGCCGCCGGCGGTGATCTCTGCCCGTAGTTCCTCGAACAGCGCGCGCGTGTCGTCGCGCTTAGGAAGGGCGTGGACTGCGTTCTTGAGCGGGGCCGCACCGATCGCCTGCAAGCGCCTCCATACCCGCACGCGTAGATAGGCAGGCTTGGCCGGGAGTTGGGGGATTAGAAGCAACCAGCCACAGGCGCTTGGGGTAAAATCGTCAGCCATGCAGCACCTGTATCATAACAAGGAAACGATTCGTATACTTGTATCGTTTGGAGCCGTGAACTAAACCACGGGCGAGGAGACCGCGATGCACATCGTTCGACCAGGCACGTTCACCATGCCGGCATGTCTGGCGTTAGCGATCGCCACCGCCTCGCCCGCTGCGGCCCAGCCCCGCTATGAGACGGTGGCGCAATTCTATCGGATGTGCGTCGACGAGGCGGCGAAAAAGGTGAACGGTCGATGCGAAGCCTATCTCGCTGGCGCCGCCGAGACGCTTTCCGCCTTCGGCAACGGCGGAAACGCTTCCGGCATTTGCGGCCGGGGTGTCCAGTCGGGTGAGCTGAGCCGCATCTTCTTAACGTGGGCGCCCAACAACCGGCACGCGGCTAACCTTCCCCGGCTCGCTGGCGCGACGATGGCGTTGCGCCAACGCTTCCCATGCCGGCCTGCCACTTGAGATTGAGGAGAGAAGCATTGCGTCAACTGTTATTCCCGCTGGCGGTAGCACTCGCCGTGCCTGCCGCGGCCCAGACCAACCCGCCGACGACCCCGATTCAAGCGAATGCCGACAGGTGGGCGCTGGTGGACGAGGGGCTTGGCCGGGGTGGCACAACGCAGCCCGACGGCGTGCGTCGCTACTCGTTTCCGCGCTCCGATTTGAATGTTCAGCTCGACGGCGTGACGATCAAGCCCGCGCTGGCGCTAGGCTCCTGGCTCGCCTTCATGCCGATGGGCGACCAGGCGATGGTCATGGGCGACCTCGTACTGACGCACGAGGAGGTGAACCCGGTCATGAGCAAGCTGCTCGCGTCCGGTTTCACGGTAACGGCGCTCCACAACCACCTGCTTCGCTCGTCGCCTGCAACCATGTACATGCACGTCAGCGGACACGGCGATCCTTGGAACCTGGCGACAAGCCTGCGGTCGGCGCTATCCGAGAGCCGCACGCCGATGACCTTGCCCGCCAAGGCCGCAGACGCCAGTGTCGATCTCGACACGGCCGCGCTCGACAACATCATGGGCGGCAAGGGCAAGTCCAACGGAGGTGTATATCAGTTCGGGTTCCCCCGAGCCGAGAAGCTGAGCGACGGCACTATGCCAGCCCCCGCGACTATGGGGACGGCGACCGCAATCAACTTTCAGCCGACCGGCTCCGGCCGGGCGGCGATCACGGGCGACTTCGTGCTGACCGCTGCCGAGGTCGATCCAGTGCTTCGCGCTCTGCGCACCAACGGCATCGAGGTGACTGCGCTCCATAATCACATGCTGGGTGACGAGCCGCGGTTATTCTTCATGCACTTCTGGGCGAATGACGAGGCGACCAAGCTCGCGCGCGGACTCCGGGCGGCGCTGGACAAGACCAACGTCGCCCGATCTCGTTCGTCATCATAGCGTCGATCAGACAGAATCGCGGGAAGACTGTCTGACGGCTTCCGCGTCGGTGGCGTGGGAGCGTTCCGCCTTGAGCTGACCTTGCTCACCTGCCATCGCTTCCTTTCCTGCCCAGCGGCGCGAGCCGAATGAATCCTTTCTGCGCCGCGCGCGGCGCGGTGCTTGGGGCTCTGCCCCCAGCGCCCTTCGGAGCGGCTTCCGCCCAGCTTCCCTCGCTTCGCTCAGTGCAGCCGGTTCCCCGCGAAGCCGCCCACTCCGGTTGCACCCCCGGTCTCGCCGACGGGCAGGGTTTCAGCGCGGCGCTTCCCGCTGCGCGGAAACCCAAGCCCAAGGAAGGAACCGATCATGTATCACCAACTCGCCACCCGGTTCGGCCGCAATGCCCACCAGATCAGCGGGCGCGAGGCGCTCGACAACGAGGCGCTCTATCGCCACGTCCCATCCATCTTCGCCCGCGAGGCGCACGACAGCCGTTCGGAGCGGTATGTCTATGTGCCGACCATCGACATCGTGGAGGGGCTGCGCCGGGAAGGATGGCTCCCGTTCTTTGCCGTCCAGTCGGTCCCGCGCGACGGCAGCCGCCACGGCCACGCCAAGCACATGCTTCGCCTCCGCCGGGATGACGGGATCGGAAAGCCCGAGGCCGCCGAGGTCATCATCGTCAACAGCCACGACGGCACGAGCGCGTATCAGATGTTCGCCGGGATGCTGCGCTTCGTTTGCACCAACAGTATGATCGCAGGTGAGCGGTTCGAGGAGGTCCGCGTTCCGCACAAGGGCAACATCCAGCACGAGATCATCGAGGGCGTTTACACCGTCGCCGAGGACTTTCCGCGCCTGATCGACGCCAGCGAGGCGATGAAGGAGGTGCGGCTGTCCGACGAGGAGCGGCGGTTGCTGGGCGAGGTCAGCTTGGTTGCGCGTTATGGCGAGGACGAAAGCCCGCTCCGTCCCGAACAGATCATCGAGCCGCGCCGCCGCGAAGACGTTGGCGACAACCTGTGGACGACGTTCAACGTCATTCAGGAGAATGTGGTTCGTGGCGGATTACAGGGCCGCAAGCGCAACGCCGAAGGCCGCATCCGCCGCAGCCAGACCCGCGCGATCAACGGCATCGACCAGAATGTGACGCTCAACCGCGCGCTGTGGACGCTTGCCGAGGGAATGCAACGCTTGAAAGCGGCATGAGCAGCCGCCGCAGGGTCGGGCGTCCGGCCCTGCGGTTCTGTCAATCCGACCACGAAGCTCGGCCGCGCGTCCCGAGGTCCGCGCGGCCGCAGCAAGACTGCGCTCGCCGGGCTGGCGCCCGGCTCGCGATCAGGAACGATAAGGGTTAGTCGGGCTCGGCTTCGTCGGCGTCGGCGACAAGATCAACCGGCGTGACCCCGAGTGCCGAGGCCAGATGGAACAGAGTGACGACGGTCGGATTGCGGCGGCCTCTCTCCAGGTCACTGACATATTGCTGTGTGAAGCCAGAAGTCTCGGCGAAACGCTCTTGGGTAAAGCCCTTCTCCTTTCTCAGTCTAGCGAAGTTCATCCCCACAAGGCGGCGCATATCCATGCACGCAAGGCTGGACGATACACCGGATGCGGTTTATCCCATATAAGGTGTATCGACCGTGGGCGGTCATCCGTCGCTGCCAAAGGTGCATAGAACCATGCAGGTCTTGCGCATGTTTGGCCCGGTGATTTGAGCTAGTGTGGTTAACGGCGAACAGGACTCGCACGCTATGAGCACCAGCCTTTTTGAGGACCGCGCGCCGAAAGTTTCGCAGCTCACGGCCTATGATGAAAGCCATCTCGCCGATTATTTGCGCCTGCTCGACGCGGACGACGAGGGCGCTGACTGGCGCGAGGTCGCTCGCTTGATCCTCGGCGTGGACGCCGCCGCCGAGCCGTATAGGGCCAGGGCGATGTATGCCAGTCATCTCGCCCGCGCTCGCTGGATGACGGAGGTCGGCTACGCCCATCTTCTCGGATGCAACGCGCCGCTAAATCGTTAATTTCCAGTCCGTTCTGGAGCAATCGAGCCATCAACGCCGCCACGTTGTCGGCATGGTTGTGCGCAACCTTCGCGCTATCGCGCAAGCGTGGCTGTTACATTGTCGCATCCTCTCTAACTTGCGCAAAGCGCGGCCTGGAGGATGCAATGTCAACGCCGCATAGCCGGAGCCAACGACGCGGGGGCAGTCGGCCCGATGCGATCGGGCGCGCCGACATCGCCGCCGAGTTCCTTCGGCGCAACCCCACATACCGAACCGAACACGCGCAGATGCTCCGCCGGATCGAAGCCGGATCGGTGACAGAAGATGCTGCAAAAGCCGCGTTCGCGCGGCGCTGGGGGTTGTCCTTTCGCCTACCCACCGGATGACCTCTCGCCGCCGGTCGCCTGGCGTCCCGAGCTGACGGCCGTCACCGTGATTCTCGATCCAGCACCGGCGGGGTTCGACAGCGCTATGCCGGTCGATCCGCACGCGCTAGGCGCGCTGCTTGCCGACCAGGCCGGGCTCGACGGTCGCCACGTCATTGTCGCCGACGCGGACGGCGAGCACCGACTCTGGCTGCGCGATCCCGAAGCCGGACGCCCGCTCGCCGCGGTCGTCCCGCTCGACAAGGATTTCGTTACGCGCATGGCGAGCCTGCTGCGCTTCCATCGCGCGCTGTTCGGCAAGCCGCCGGGTCCGCCGCCGCGCGGCTGGCCGCTCACCGATTACCGGCTCGCGCGGCTGCGAGCGATGCTGCGCGCGCTCGGCCTGCGCCAGTCGGGCGCGACCTACCGACAGATTGCCGCCGCGCTCGGTCGTAGCGAGGCGGCGAGCCTCTCCGCGACCGAGTGGAAGATCTCCGCTGCGCGCTCCTTCGTCGTTCGGCTCGTCCGTGACGGCACCGCGATGATGAACGGCGACTACCGCAAGATATTGCGAATTCGCTGACGCTAACTCCGCTGATCGGCAGCTTGAATGGCTGCCCCGAACTCTTCAGGGGTGGGCGATTGCTCGAACGCTGGGACATATTGCGGAATCGAAATCCAAGGCTGCTTACGCTTGGTCCAGATATGCGCCATCGGCTTTAAGATTTGACTTGAAGCCAGCGTGCCCGGACGAATGAAGACCAAGTCCGGCATCATGCTATTGCGGTTGAATAGCCGGGTATAGCAGTCGCGGCAAAACACCTCCTCGAACACTATGCCGTCTGCGGTGCGCTGGTATTCTACGGTTTCACCCTCGCAGGTGAATGCCGCGATTGGAACCATCGCGTGTTCTGCGAAAGCACTGCCGCTACGGGTCTGACAGTTTAGACAGTGACAGGCGTAAACGTGTAGTGTGTCGATGCCGATCGCGTAAGTCGTTGATCCGCACTCACAGGCACCTGAAATCGGCATCAAGTCTCTCTTCTTTGCGCTCACCGGATTGCCCCTTCTAGCGGCTGTCCCGGGCAGCAGAAAGAGTAGCGTGTGCCGAGGACTGCGACTCCGTCCCCCAGAGGGCGGGGTGGTCGCATCCGTGCAGCCGCACATCTTCATACTCCACCCGGACGCGCCTGCTTCGTCACTTTCGTCTCCTGCCGCCGATGCCCGCAGGAGCCGTCATTTGTCCGATACGCCCACCAACTTGCCGCCTCGCTTCCTGCGCACGCCGGAAGCTGCCCGCTTCCTCGGCCTCTCCGGGCGCACCCTAGAGAAGCACCGCTATTTCGGGACCGGCCCGGCCTACCGCCGAATCGGGGGCCGCGTCGTCTACTCGGTCGATGACCTGCGCGCCTGGGCCGACATAGGCATCAAGCACTCCACCTCCGATCCGGGGCAGGACGACCTCATGCCCCGCGCGGATTCGGCGATCGCCCGGAGCCGACGATGACCGTCCCCCCGTCCCCCATGCGTCGCCGCCAGCCGCCCGACTACGGCATGACTCGTGTCGAGCTGACATGGATCGAGAAGCGGATCGAGCACTGGATCAGGTTCGGCCGCGTCGCCACGGACGAGATCGTCGACCGACGCCGGCGCGTTGTCAGCTTCCGTCCCGGCGCGATCTTCGCGTTCGTTCGCTGGGCCGCCAACGACTACGGCACGGTCAGTTCGCGCATCGACATCGTGCGCGCGGTCGGCACCGGTGAGCCGTTCACGACGCTGCCGTTCGTGCGGCCGGGCGGCGACATCCTGCTTAAGATCGAAGGCTGGCCCAAGGTCAGCCAAGTGCTTGCCGCGATCGACGCGACCGGGGCCGCTGGCGTCGATCCCTGCGACGCCGCGCCCGATCACTGGCGTCATGTCCACAACCGCATCACCGTCGGTCATCAGCCGCGCCCCTACACGCTGGAGCGTCACCGCGCCTGGCTCAAACGTCGGGAGATCGAAGGATGACGCGCCGTGGATGGGCCTCGGCGACGGTCGCTGTCGCGTCGCTGTTCGGCGCGTCGTTCGCAGCCGTGGCGGTGTTCGACCCGCTCGCGTGCGTCGTCTGGAACGCCAGCGCCAGCGCGCCGCTCGGGCTCTACCGAATCGTGCCGGAACGCGATCCGCCGCTCGGCGCGCTGGTCGCCGTGACGCCGCCCGCGCCACTGTCGCTGTGGCTGGCGAAACGCGGCTATCTTGCTGAGCGTGTGCCGCTGTTGAAGCATGTCGCGGCCAAACCCGGGCAGCAGGTGTGCAGGATCGGTGCCGTCGTGAGCGTCGATGAGCAGCCCGTCGTTGTTGCTCGCTTGGCCGACGGCATCGGCCGCCCGCTGCCGGACTGGCAGGGCTGCCGCACGCTGCGCGCCGGCGAGCTGCTGATGCTGAATCCCGATCACGCCGACAGCATGGACGGTCGCTATTTCGGGCCGCTCCCGGCGTCGACCGTGCTCGGCCGCGCGGTCCCGATCCTCACCCGCGACACACCCGACGCGCCACTGACTTGGCGCGCGGGCCGGTCCTGACCCCGCATCCACCCTGCCAACCGAAAGGACAATCCCATGCAGATCGGCAGCTTCTTCCGCACCGCCAATGGCTATGAAGGCATCATCGAGACAGCGATGCTCGACATTCGTATTTCCATCATTCCGGCCGAACCGAGCGAGGCTGACAAGGCGCCGGACTGGCGCGTTCATCGCGGCGACGGCGGTGAAGGCCCGGAAATCGGAGCGGGCTGGAACGAGACCGGCGAACGGGCCGGCGATTACGTCTCGCTCCGCATCGACGATCCTGCCTTTGCACAGCCGATCCGCGCCGCGCTGTTCCAGAACGCGAACGACAAGTCGGCCTGGTCGCTGCGCTGGAACCGCCAGCCGAGGTCGCGCGAGCAGGATTGATCCGATGCTCCCTCCCATCATCCCTTTGCTCGCGGGCAAGCCGTCTCATCCCTTCGTCCCGCTCGGTCGCAGGCCGGCCGGCGCGCGCAGCGAAGGTCAAGGGCGGCCAGAGGCCGGCGCACCGTGCGCACCCTTGAGTGTAGCGAGCACGCTGGCAGGCTGGCGGCGGAGCGGAGTCGGATCGGCGGTGGCGCTGGGCGTCGTGCTGCTGTCCGGCGGCGCTGTTCCGGTCTCGGCGACTGCGCAGGATTTGCCGGCCGCGCGATCGGCGGCTCATCCCTACGCCGGTCATGTCGCCGACGCCGCGCGGCGGTTCGGCATTCCAGAAGCCTGGATATGGGCGGTGGTGCGTGTCGAGAGCGGCGGCAACTCCCGCGCAGTCTCGCGTGCTGGGGCGATGGGCTTGATGCAGGTCATGCCCGCCACCTGGGCCGACCTTCGCGCCCGGCACGGCCTTGGTGCTGACCCGTTCGACGTTCGCGACAACATCATGGCGGGCGCGGCCTATTTGCGCCAGATGCACGACCGCTACGGCAACGCGAGCGCGATGCTAGCTGCCTACAATGCGGGACCGGGCCGCTATGACGCCTATCTGTCGCGCGGCCGTCCGCTGCCGCCCGAGACGGTCGGCTACCTGGCCCGGCTCTCGGCTGTCGCCGGCACGACAGGTGCGGCGGAGGTAGCGGTGAGCGCGACGCCCGACCCGTCTGCCTGGCGACGTGCTGGGCTGTTCGTCCGCACCGCGAGCGTCGCGTCCGAAGCTGTCTCCGCGCAGTCGGACGGCGAAGAAGCTGCGCCCGAGCTGCCGACCGATCGGCCGACATCGGGCGATGTTAGCTCCGCAGTTCCGTCTTCCAAAGAGGCGGCGGACACGCTGTTCGTGCCCCGCGCCCGCGCGGGCCGACCGCAATGATCCGTGCCTCATCCCCAGCATTTGTCCCGAGCAGGAATGTGGCTGGAGGGGGAGAGAACAGGAGGGACAGACGAGGGCAAGATATAAGGCGCGCCCCGTTTCGCCGAAAAGCCAAGGCTTTTCCGTGGCTTCACGCGGGGGCGTCGGTCGGCGCGCGTGCCGCGCGGAAGGGAAAATACAGCAATAACAACGCCTCGAATGGCACCATGGGCCATTTTCGGCCGAAAGCGGGCCGGCCGTGAGCGAGGACAGCGAGTTCCGCATCCGGCCCGGCAAAGCCAAGCGCAGCAAGGCGCAGGGGCGCAATGCGCGCGGCCTGGTCGCCGAGGTGCTCCGCGTCGCCGCGATCCACAGCGGCGGCCGGCGTGGTGGCGCCAGCGGCGCGCGCCGGGGCACGCAATCGACCTTCGGGCGGGGACGCACCGCCTTCGCCCGCAGTCGCCTGTTCGGCTCGGGCCGGCGCGTCATGGTCAAGATGCTGCCCGTGACCACCCGCAGCCGGGGCGGCCGGCGCTCAGCGCCGCTGTCCGCGCACGTCGCTTATTTGAAGCGCGAAGGCGTCACCCGCGACGGCTCGCCTACCCGGATGTTCGACGCAGCCGGCGACAACGCCGACGATCGCGGTTTCACCGAGCGGTGCAAGGATGACCGGCACCATTTCAGGGTCATCGTGTCGCCCGAGGACGCCGCCGAGCTGACCGACTTGCGCGAATACACGCGCGACCTCATGCGGCAGATGGAGGCCGACCTGGGCACGCGGCTCGATTGGGTCGCGGTCGATCACTGGAACACCGACAATCCGCACGTCCATCTGCTCGTGCGCGGGGTCAACGATCAGGGCGGCGATCTCGTCATTTCCCGCGATTACATCAGCCACAATCTTCGTTCGCGCGCCGAGGAATTGGCGCACGCCGAGTTGGGGCCGAAACCCGAGCATGAAGTTCAGCGCGTGCTCGACCGTGAGGTGACGGCGGAGCGCTGGACCCGGCTCGACACCGAGATCCAGCGCGCCGCCGACGCGCTGGGCGTGACCGACCTACGCCCCGAGCGGCCCGGTCCCGACGATCCGCGGCTCCGCCGCTTGATGATCGGGCGGTTGCAGCATTTGGAGACGATGGGCCTCGCGGCCGAGGGCGAGCCGGGCCAATGGGCGGTGGCGGAGGGCGCGGCGGCGAAGCTGCGCGAGCTGGGCGCGCGCGGCGACATCATCCGCACGATCGGCACGGCGCTCAAGGACCGGGGGCAGGATCGACCGCTCGACAGCTACGCCGTCGTGAGTGGTGCGCCCGAGAAGCCGATTGCTGGCCGGCTGATCGACAAGGGTTTGCACGACGAGCTGACCGGCACGGCCTATGCCGTGATCGACGGGACGGACGGGCGCACCCACCATGTCCGGCTGCCCGGCATCGAGGCGCTGGAACACAGCCCCAAGCTCGGCGGCATCGTCGAACTGCGGGATGTCGGCAGGGCCGGTGAGGAAAAGCCGACGCTGATCCTCGCCACGCGGTCGGACCTTGATCTTGCCGCACAGGTCAAGGCGCCCGGCGCGACCTGGCTCGACCATCGGCTGATCGAGCGCGGCGCCGGTGTCGCGGACGGCGGGTTCGGCGCGGACGTGCGACGTGCGATGGACGCGCGCACCGATCATCTCGTCCGCGAGGGGCTGGCGCGCCGCTACGGCGAACGCACCGTCTTCGAGCGCGGCCTGCTCGATACGCTGCGCAAGCGCGAGCTGGACTCCGTTGGGGCGAAGATTGCCGGCGAGACCGGGCTTGCATACCGCCCGGCGGCGACCGGCGAGAAGGTCGCCGGCATCGTTCGTCAGCGCCTCGCGCTCGCGTCCGGCCGCTTCGCCATGATCGACGATGGCCTGGGTTTCCGCCTCGTTCCCTGGGCCAGCACCCTCGAACAGCAACTCGGCCGCCAGGTGTCCGGCGTCGTCCGCGCCGGCGGCGGCATCGACTGGACGTTGGGCCGCAAGCGCGGGCTCGGCCTGTAGACCCCAAGGAGACACCCATGTCCGCGACCAAAATTCTCTGGGGCCAGATCATCACCGTGTTCCTGATCGTGCTCGCCGGTGTGTGGGGCGCGACGCAGTGGACCGCCGCCGCGCTCGCCTACCAACCCGAGCTTGGCCCGCCTTGGTTCATGCTCGGCGGGTGGCGGGTCTATCCGCCACCGGCCTTCTTTTGGTGGTGGTTCTCGTTCGATGCCTATGCGCCCGACATCTTCCAGACCGGCGCGTTCATCGCCGCTTCGGGCGGGTTCGTGTCGATCGCCGTCGCCATCGGCATGTCGGTCTGGCGCGCCCGCGAGCTGAAGAACGCCGAGACCTACGGCTCGGCGCGCTGGGCGACCGGGCGGGAGGTCCGCGCGGCGGGTCTGCTTGGGCCGAACGGCGTGGTGCTCGGCAAGCTCGCCCGCGACTATCTCCGCCATGATGGCCCCGAGCATGTGCTGTGCTTCGCGCCGACACGGAGTGGCAAGGGCGTTGGCCTCGTCGTGCCGTCGCTTCTCACTTGGCCGGCCTCGGCGATTGTCCACGACATCAAAGGCGAAAACTGGACGCTGACGGCCGGCTTTCGGTCACGCCACGGCCGGGTACTGCTGTTCGATCCGACCAACACCGCATCGGCCGCCTACAACCCGCTGCTGGAAGTGCGGCGCGGTCAGTGGGAGGTGCGCGACGTGCAGAATGTCGCCGACGTGCTGGTCGATCCGGAAGGCTCGCTGGAGCGTCGGAACCACTGGGAAAAAACCTCCCACTCGCTGCTGGTCGGCGCGATCCTCCACGTCCTTTACGCCGAGCCGGACAAGACGCTGGCCGGCGTTGCAGGATTTCTGTCGGACCCGTCGCGCACGATCGAGCAGACATTAGCCGCGATGATGGCGACGCCGCATTTGGGAGAAGCCGGCGTGCATCCCGTCGTCGCGAGTGCGGCGCGCGAGTTGCTGAACAAGTCGGACAACGAGCGGTCGGGCGTGCTCAGCACGGCCATGTCGTTCCTCGGCCTCTACCGCGATCCTGTCGTGGCGCAGGTCACGCGGGCGTGCCAGTGGCGCATATCGGATCTGGTCGAGGGCGAGCGCCCGGCGACGCTCTACCTGGTGGTGCCGCCCAGCGACATCTCGCGAACCAAGCCGCTGATCCGCCTCATCCTCAACCAGATCGGGCGCCGGCTGACCGAGGAGCTGACGCCGAACGGCAATCGCCACCGCGTGTTGCTGATGCTGGATGAGTTTCCGGCGCTCGGCCGGCTCGACTTCTTCGAGTCCGCCTTGGCGTTCATGGCGGGCTATGGCCTCAAGGCGTTCCTGATCGCGCAGTCCCTCAATCAGATCGAGAAGGCTTACGGGCCGAATAATGCGATCCTCGACAACTGCCATGTCCGGGTGAGCTTCGCCACCAACGACGAGCGGACCGCCAAGCGTGTGTCGGACGCGCTCGGCACCGCGACCGAAATGCGCGCGATGAAGAATTACGCGGGGCATCGCCTGTCGCCGTGGCTTGGGCACTTGATGGTGTCGCGGTCAGAGACCGCCCGGCAGCTCCTCACCCCCGGCGAGGTGATGCAACTCCCGCCCGACGACGAGATCGTCATGGTGGCGGGCGTCCATCCGATCCGGGCGAAGAAGGCGCGTTACTATCAGGATCGCCGCCTGGCCGAACGGATCGCGCAGGCGCCAGCGCCGGAGACCGCCAAAGTCAGGCCCGACGACTGGACCGGGCGGCAGGCATCCGCCGATTCGAAGCAGGTCGCGCGCATCGTCCGTGACGTTGAGGACGCGGCCAATGGCGGGCTGCGACGCGAGCCCGAGTTGCCCGAGCATGTCGCCATCGTGCCGGAAGCCCCGGCGCCTGCGGCGCAGGAGTTTTCGATCGTCGACGACGAGCAGGACGACGCGGCCCGCCAGGCGGCGGTGCGCCGCCGGATGCAGGGCATTGCGCGCCAGGCGTCGCTCGATCCCGGCGACGGCATCGAGCTGTAGGAGGCGAACATGCGGACCCGGCTCAACGTCTATTTCCCGCCCGCGCTCGCCAAGCAGGTGGACGAGCTGGCGATCCGCCGCCGCATCTCGCGCTCGGCGATCGTGGAGGCTGCCGTGGCGTCTTACCTGTCGCCGGACAGCGCCGATCGGATGGAGGCGGCGTTCGCACGCCGGCTCGACCGCTTGTCGCGTCAGGTCCAGCGGCTTGAGCGCAACACCGGGCTGACCACCGAGGCGCTGAGCCTGTTCGTTCGGTTCTGGCTGTCCGTGACGCCGCCGCTGCCCGACGAGGATCAGGCGGCGGCGCAGGTGAAAGGCCGTAAGCGCTACGAAGGGTTCGTCGAGACGCTCGGCCGGCGCTTCGCCAGCGGCAAGAGCCTCATGGACGAAATACCGGAGGATGTCTGGCCACGGTCAACATCGTCCGAGTCGGAGTAGAAAGGGCGCGCCGACCTTGATGTAGTCTGCAAGCGAATTCGCCCCCGGCATCGTATCTACCGCCCCCTCTACTACGCCGATAAGTAACTGTTGCGACGTGAGCATTCCTGCGTCTCTTGATGTGCCCCTGACGCCGGGCGGCGGTTCGCCCGGCCCAATCCAGGGGCCGATCCTTGAACGTCCAGCCGATCCGATCCGAGGCAAAGTCACGCGGCGCACGGATGCTGCGCACCGCGCTCGGGCCGTCGATCGCGGCCTGGCTCGACGACCCTGCCGTCATCGAAGTCATGCTCAACCCAGACGGCCGGTTGTGGGTCGATCGGCTCGGAGAAGGCATCAGCGACACCGGCGAGCTGCTGTCCGCCGCTGACGGCGAGCGCATCGTCCGCCTTGTCGCACACCATGTCGGTGTCGAGGTTCACTCTCGCAGCCCCCGCGTGTCTGCCGAGCTGCCGGAAGGCGGTGAGCGATTCGAGGGATTGCTTCCGCCCGTCGTCGCGGCGCCGGCCTTCGCCATTCGCAAACTGGCGGTGGCGGTGTTCACGCTCGACGACTACGCGCGCGCCGGCATCATGTCGGCCGGTGAGGCCGAGGCGTTGCGCCAAGGCGTCAAGACCCGCGCCAACATCCTCGTCGCCGGCGGCACCGGCGCCGGCAAGACCACGCTGGTCAACGCGCTGCTGGCCGAAGTCGCCAAGACCACCGACCGCATAGTCCTGATCGAAGACACGCGCGAGCTGCAATGCGCCGCGCCGAATTTCGTCGCCATGCGGACCAAGGACGGCGTGGTCTCACTGTCCGAACTGGTCCGCTCGTCGCTGCGCCTGCGGCCGGATCGCATCCCCATCGGCGAGGTTCGCGGCGCCGAGGCGCTCGACCTCATCAAGGCCTGGGGCACCGGCCATCCCGGCGGCGTCGGCACGATCCACGCCGGGACGGCGCTTGGCGCGCTGCGCCGGATGGAGCAGCTCATCCAGGAGGCCGTGGTCACGGTTCCCCGCGCGCTGCTGGCCGAGACCATCGACCTGATCGCCGTGCTGGTCCGCGACGGGCACGGTCGCCGCCTCGCCGAGCTGGCGCGCGTCGAAGGGCTCGACCCCGCCACCGGCGACTACCGCCTCATTCCGCTTTCCACCACGCAACCGGGAGACCTGTCATGATCCATGCCCTTCGGCATGGCGCACGCCGCGCCATACTCGCCGCCACCGCCAGCGTCGTCGCGCTGACCTTCGCCGTTCCGGCCCATGCGGGCGGATCGTCGATGCCGTGGGAAGCGCCGCTCCAGTCGATCCTCGAAAGCATCGAGGGGCCGGTCGCAAAGATCGTCGCGGTCATCATCATCATCGTCACCGGCCTGACGCTGGCCTTCGGCGACACTTCGGGCGGCTTCCGGCGGCTGATCCAGATCGTGTTCGGCCTGAGCATCGCGTTCGCGGCCAGCTCCTTCTTCCTCAGCTTCTTCAGCTTCGGCGGTGGAGCGCTGGTCTGATGGACGTCCCAGATGGCCTTGGCTCACCGATCGCGGGCTTTCATGCCCCCGTCCACCGGGCGCTGACCGAGCCGATATTGCTCGGCGGCGCCCCCCGGTCGCTCGCCATCGTCAACGGCACGCTGGCGGGCGCGATCGGCCTCGGCCTGCGCCTCTGGATCGCCGGCTTGGTCATCTGGGGGATCGGCCATGCGCTGTCCGTCTGGGCCGCGCGCCGTGACCCCCAATTCGTGGACGTGGCCCGCCGCCACCTCCGTTACCCGAGCTGGATGCAGCCATGATGTCCTTGCGCGAATATCGCAACAAAGCGGCGAAGCTGTCCGACTTCCTGCCCTGGGCCGCGCTGGTCGGCGAAGGTGTCGTGCTCAACAAGGACGGATCGTTCCAGCGCACCGCCCAGTTCCGCGGACCCGATCTCGACAGCGCCACCCCGGCCGAGCTGGTGGCGACCACCGCGCGGCTGAACAATTCGCTGCGCCGCCTGGGCTCGGGTTGGGCGATCTTCGTCGAGGCGCAGCGCACGCCCGCGCTCGAATATCCCTATGCCGCGTTTCCTGATCCTGTTTCCGCACTCGTGGACATGGAGCGGCGCGAACAGTTCCGTGAGGAGGGAGCCCACTTCGAGAGCGCCTATTATCTGACGCTGCTGTGGATGCCGCCCGCCGAGGAAGCCGCGCGCGCCGAGGGCTGGCTTTATGAGGGCCGATCAACCAGCGGCGTCGATCCGTGGGAGCTGCTCAAGGGTTTCGCGAATCGCAGCGACCGCGTGCTGAACCTGGTCGAGGGCTTCGTGCCCGAGGTCCGCTGGCTTGATGACGCCGAGACGCTGACCTATCTGCACAGCACCATCTCCACCCGGCGCCAGCGCGTGCGCGTCCCCGAGACGCCGATGCACTTGGACGCGCTGCTCGCCGACGAGCCGCTGACCGGCGGGCTGGAGCCGCGCCTTGGCGAGCATCATCTGCGCACGCTCACCATCGTCGGATTCCCGAGCGTCACGTTCCCCGGCCTGCTCGACGAGCTGAACCGGCTCGCCTTCGAGTATCGCTGGTCCACCCGCGCGATCATGCTCGACAAGACCGACGCGACCAAGCTGTTGACCCGCATCCGTCGCCAGTGGTTCGCCAAGCGCAAATCCGTCGCCGCCATCTTGAAGGAGGTGATGACCAACGAGGCATCGACGCTGCTCGACAGCGACGCTTCGAACAAGGCCGCCGACGCGGACACCGCCCTGCAGGAGCTGGGCGCCGACTATGCCGGCATGGCCTATGTCACGGCCACGGTGACGGTCTGGGACCGCGATCCCGCCATCGCCGCCGAGAAGCTGCGGCTGGTCGAAAAGGTCATTCAGGGCCGCGACTTCACGTGTCTTCCCGAGGGCATGAACGCGATCGAGGCATGGCTGGGGAGCCTACCCGGTCAGACCTACGCCAACGTCCGCCAGCCCCCGATTTCCACCATCAATCTCGCCCACCTGATCCCCCTGTCAGCGGTATGGGCGGGGCCGGAACGGGACGAGCATTTCGGTGCAGCCCCCTTGCTCTACGCAAGAACCGAAGGCTCGACCCCGTTCCGGTTTTCCCTTCACGTCGGCGATGTCGGCCACACGCTGATCGTCGGCCCGACCGGCGCCGGCAAGTCGGTGCTGCTTGCGCTGATGGCGATGCAGTTCCGCCGCTATGAGGGCGCGCAGGTCTTCGCCTTCGACTTCGGCGGCAGCATCCGCGCCGCCGCGATCGGCATGGGCGGCGACTGGCAGGATCTCGGCGGGATGTTGGCCGACGAGGCGGAGACAGGTGTCCAGCTCCAACCGCTGGCCCATATTGATGACCCCGCCGAGCGCGCTTGGGCTGCCGAATGGCTGGCGGCGATCTTGGCGTCCGAAGGCGTCCCGGTCGATCCGCAGGCCAAGGAGCATATCTGGTCGGCGCTTGGCTCGCTGGCCTCCGCGCCCATACCGGAGCGCACGCTGACGGGCCTGGCCGTGCTATTGCAGAGCCAGCAGCTCAAGCAGGCTATTGCGCCTTATTGCATCGGCGGGCCGTGGGGCCGGCTGCTCGACGCCGAGGCCGAACGCCTCGGCGAGGCATCGGTCCAGGCGTTCGAGACCGAAGGCTTGATCGGCGCCGGGTCGGCGGCCGCGGTCCTGTCCTATCTGTTCCACCGGATCGAAGGTCGGTTGGACGGCTCGCCCACGCTCATCATCATCGACGAGGGCTGGCTTGTCCTCGACAGCCCGGACTTCGCGGCGCAGCTCCGCGAGTGGCTCAAGACGCTCAGGAAGAAGAACGCCAGCGTGGTGTTCGCCACGCAGAGCCTCGCCGACATCGAAACCTCCAACATCGCGCCGGCTATCATCGAAAGCTGCCCGACGCGCATCTTCCTTCCGAACGAGCGCGCCGCCGAGCCGCAGATCGCCGCCATCTACGAACGGTTCGGACTCAACCCCCGCCAGATCGAAATCCTCGGCCGGGCGACGCCGAAGCGCGACTATTACTGCCAGTCGCGGCGCGGCAACCGGCTGTTCGAGCTGGGGCTGGGCGAGGTCGCGCTCGCCTTCACCGCCGCCTCTTCCAAGACAGACCAGCTCCGCATCGCCGAGCTGGTTGAGACCCACGGCCGCGAGCGCTTCGCCGCCGAATGGCTGCGCCATCGCGGCTGCGCCTGGGCGGTCGAGCTTCTTCCCGAACCTGAACCCGATCCGCTGGCCGGCCGCCGGGAAGATACCGGCCAGCTCCCCTTAGCCTTGAAGGACATCGAATCATGAAGCCCTGCATCCTCCGCCGTGCCGTGCTGGCCGGCGCCATCGTCACGTCGAGCATGATCGGCATCACCGTCGCGACGCCGGCGCACGCTCAATTCGGCGGCATCGTCTACGACCCGACCAACTATGCGCAGAACGTGCTGACGGCCGCCCGGTCGCTCCAGCAGATCAACAATCAGATCCAGCAAATCCAGAACCAGGCGACGAGCCTCATCAACGAGGCGCGCAATCTAACCTCTCTGCCGTTCAGCTCGCTCCAGCAGTTGCAGCAACAGGTGCAGCGCACCCAGCAGCTTCTCGGCGAGGCGCAGCGCATCGCCTATGACGTGCAGAATGTCCAACAGGCATTCAGCAACCGCTACAAGGGGGCGGCTCTCACCGGCACCCACGCGCAGATGGTCGCTAACGCCAATGCGCGCTGGGAGGATAGCGTCGGCGCGTTCGAGGATGCGTTGCGCGTTCAGGCGGGCGTGGTCGGCAATATTGACGGCGCGCGCACGACGATGGACGGCCTGGTCTCGTCCAGCCAGTCGGCGACGGGCGCGCTCCAAGCCGCGCAGGCGGGCAACCAGCTTCTCGCGCTGCAATCGCAGCAGCTCGCGGATCTGACTGCGCTTCTTGCTGCGCAGGGTCGAGCGCAGGCGCTGGATTCGGCGCGCAACGCGGCGGTCGAAGCCGAAAGCCGCGAACGGCGCCGCCGCTTCCTGACGCGGTCCACTGGCTACCAGCCGGGCAACGCAAGCATGTTCCACGACTGAGCCGATGGACACCAAGCTCCTCGCGCGCATCGGCGCCATCATCTTCATCGCCATCGCCATCACGATGACGGCGATCGAGATGAGCCGCGCGCCTGAGCCCGCGCGCGACGAGCCGGCGGCCGTCGCCGACACTTCGCCGACGGTCGACCCGCTGCTAATCGAGCTGCGCCGCTGTCAGTCGCTTGGACAAGCTGGCGCGAGCGATTCCGCTTGCCTGCGCGCTTGGGCCGAGAACCGTCGTCGGTTCCTGGCACCCGGCGCGCGGCCCGCCGCGCGCATCGCCGAAGACGCTTCGGCACAGGAGAACTGACATGGGCGGCACCGGCGTCGTCGATCGCTTTCTGGATGTCTTCACCCGCTACATCGACAGCGGGTTCGGCCTGCTCGGCGGCGAGGTGGCGTTCATCGCCACGACGCTGATCGTCATCGACGTGACCTTGGCCGCTCTGTTCTGGAGCTGGGGCGCCGACGACGACATCCTCGCCCGCCTCATCAAGAAGACGCTGTTCGTCGGTGTCTTCGCCTATATCATCGGCAACTGGAACAGCCTGGCGCGCATCGTCTTCGAGAGCTTCGCCGGGCTCGGCCTGAAAGCGTCCGGCACCGGCTTCACCGCCGCCGAGCTGCTCCAGCCCGGCCGTGTCGCCCAGGTCGGCCTGGAGGCCGGCGAACCGATCCTCCAGTCCATCTCCGACCTGATGGGCTGGGTCGCGTTCTTCGAGAACTTCATCCAGATCGCGGTGCTGCTGTTCGCTTGGGCGCTGGTCATCCTCGCCTTCTTTATTCTGTCGATCCAGCTTTTCATCACCTTGATCGAGTTCAAGCTGGCGACGCTCGCGGGCTTCGTGCTCATCCCATTCGGCCTGTTCGGCAAGACGGCCTTCATGGCCGAGCGGGTGCTGGGGCTGGTCATCTCGTCGGGCGTCAAGGTGCTGGTGCTCGCCGTCATCGTCGGCATCGGCTCGACGCTGTTCGACGAGTTCCGCGCCGGCTTCGGGGGCGCACAGCCGAGCATTGAGGATGCGATGGCGGTAGCGCTTGCCTCGCTCTGCCTGCTCGGCCTCGGCATCTTCGGGCCGAGCATCGCCAACGGCATCGTTTCGGGTGGCCCCGCGCTGGGCGCCGGCGCTGCGGCCGGAACCGTGCTCGCGGCCGGTGGCGCCCTGGTCGGCGGTGCGGCCGCCGCCCGTCTTGGCGCTGGCGCGATGGCTGGAGCCGTTGGCGGTGCGGCTCGAGGCGCGGCCTTTACCTCCGGCGCCGCCAACAGCGCCTATGCCCTTGGCTCCGGCGGAAAGACCGGCGCGGCCGCAGCAGCGGGCGGCGCGGCAGGCGTCGGCAAAGCCGCCGTCGGCGCGGCCATGTCCCCGCTGCGCAAGGCCGCGGCCTCGCTCAAGGACAGCTACCGCTCGGGCGGTCGCGCCGCCGTCACCGCCACCGGCGGTTCCATTTCGGGCGGCAGTGGGGCGCCGTCGCCGGAGGCTTCCGGCGGTTCGCCCGCATGGGCCGCCGCGATGAAGCGCCGTCAGACCATGACCCACGGCGCGACCGTCGCCGCCCACACGCTGCGCTCGGGCGATGGCGGCGGCAGCGGCGCATCGGTCGATGTCAGCCAGAAGGATTGATCCATGTTTAGACGCCCCAACAACCGATACGGACAAACGCCCGAGCCAACGACCCCATACCAGCGCGCGGCGCAGGTATGGGATGACCGGATCGGATCATCCCGCGTCCAGGCGAAAAACTGGCGGCTCGCCTTCTTCGGCGCCCTCGCTCTTTCGGGCGGCCTTGCCGGTGGCCTAGTCTGGCAGTCGGCGCGCGGCCATATCGTCCCTTGGGTCGTGCAGGTCGATCGGCTGGGCGAGGCGCAGGCGGTAGCCCCGGCCGAGCCCGGCTACCGCCCGACTGACCCGCAGGTCGCGTTCCACCTGGCGCGCTTCATCGAGCAGGTCCGCTCGATCCCCGCCGATCCCGTCATCGTCCGCCAGAACTGGCTTCGCGCCTACGACTTCACGACCGACAAGGGCGCGCTGTTCCTCAATGACTATGCGCGAACCAACGACCCGTTCGCCAATGTGGGCCGGGTGCAGGTCGCGGTGGACGTGTCCAGCGTCATCCGGGCTTCGCCCGACAGTTTCCGCGTCGCCTGGACCGAGCGCCGCTATCAGGACGGCAGCCTCGCCGCCACCGAACGCTGGTCCGCGATCCTCACCGTCGTCGTGCAGCCTCCACGCACGCCTGACGCCCTGCGCAAGAATCCGCTCGGCGTCTTCGTCAATGCTCTCAACTGGTCGAAGGAGCTGTCACAATGACCGCCAGTCCGTTCCGCCGCGCCGCATCGGCCGCGCTGCTCGTCTCCGCGTCCGCGCTCGCCGGCTGCGCCACCACATCGGCGAAGCCACCCGCCATCGCCTATGACGATCCGGCGCCTGAGATTGCCGCCAGCCCCGCGCCGGAGCCGCCGCGTGCGGTCGAGGTGGTGACGATCCCCGAGCCGCTGCCGCTTCCCGGCCAGTTGAAGCCGGTGACGGAAAGCGCATCGCCGCCTGAACCCGCCGATCCGCGCAAGCGCGTCGGCGCGGCGAACGCCGCCGCCCGCGTGCAGCCGGTGCGCGACGGCTTCCTCAACGCGATCCAGCAATATCCCTGGACTGATGGCGCGCTCTATCAGGTCTATACCGCGCCCGGCCAGGTGACGGACATCGCCTTGCAGGAGGGCGAGCAACTCGTGGGGCCGGGGCCGGTCGCCGCCGGTGACACCGTGCGCTGGATCATCGGCGACACGGTGAGCGGCAGCGGCGCCACGGCCCGCGTGCATATCCTCGTGAAGCCAACGCGGCCCGACCTTGCCACCAACCTCGTCATCAACACCGACCGTCGCACCTATCATCTGGAGCTGCGCGCCACGGCCGCGACCTACATGGCGTCGGTGAGCTGGACCTATCCGCAGGACGCAGTGATCGCCTTGCAGGGCCGCAATACGGTCGCCGCAGCCGTAGCGCCGGTGGCAACTGGCGTCGACGTATCGGCGCTCAACTTTCGCTACCGAATCGAGGGCAACCGCGCGCCGTGGCGTCCGGCCCGAGCGTTCGACGACGGACGACAGGTATTCATCGAGTTTCCAGCCGGAATCTCGCAGGGCGAGATGCCGCCATTGTTCGTGACCGGCGCGGCTGGAGATGCCGAACTGGTCAATTACCGCGTGCAGGGCCGCTACATGGTTGTCGATCGCCTCTTCGCGGCCGCCGAGCTGCGCCTGGGCGATCGGCGAAGCGAACAGCGCGTCCGCATCGTGCGAGACGACGGACGGCGGGGGCGGCCGTGAGCGAGCCCGTAGACACCCCGGCCACCGCGTCCGCCGCGCTCCGTTCAGATTCCCAAGCCTTTCAGCTTCGCGGAGACCCGCCGCGCGTCATGCGCCTGTCGCGCAAGGCGCTCGCCGTCGTTGGCGTCGCCGCCGGCCTCGGGATCGGCGGCTCGCTGATCTATGCGCTGCGGCCGCCCGGCGAGAAGACCGCGCAGGAACTCTACAACACTGACAGCAGGGCCACGGCCGAGACCATCACGTCCGGGCCGCGCGACTATGCGCAGGCGCCCCGGCTCGGCCCACCGCTGCCCGGCGACCTCGGCGGCCCGATCGTGGCGGCGCAGCAGCGCGGCGAGAACGTGCCCGTGCCGTCGATCGGCGCACAGCCAGGTCAACCCGATCCTCGCGCTCAGGCGGCCGAAGCCGCTCGCCAGCGCGCGCAACAAGAGCGCGACGCGGCTCGCACCAGCTCGGTCTTCCTCGGCAGCGGCGGGGGCACGGCCTCCGCATCGGCTCCGGCACTGCCCGCCATGGCCGCGCCGAGCCCGGCGGCTCCAACGACGACCGATGCGGCGGCGCAAGGCGACCGGGCCGCAAAGCGTGCCTTCATGGCGCAGGCGTCAAGTCAGCGCACGGTCAGCGTCGAGCGACTCACGGCTCCGGCATCCCCTAACATCGTGCAGGCCGGCAGCATCATCCCGGCTGCGCTCATCACCGGCGTCCGTTCGGACCTGCCCGGCCAGATCACCGCCCAGGTGACGGCCAACGTCTATGACAGCCCGACCGGGCGCATCCTGCTTATTCCTCAGGGCGCGCGGCTGATCGGCGAGTACGACAGCGAGATCGCCGCTGGGCAGACCCGCGTGCTGCTCGCCTGGGACCGTCTAATCATGCCGGACGGCCGCTCGATCGTTCTCGAGCGCCAGCCCGGCGCGGACGGCGCTGGCTTCGCCGGCCTGCAGGACGGCGTGAACGAGCATTGGGGCAATCTTCTCAAAGCCGCCGCCGTCTCAACGCTGCTCGGCGTTGGCGCGGAACTGGGCGCGGACAGCGAAGATGACCTGACCCGCGCGCTGCGTCGCGGATCGCAGGACACCATCAATCAGACCGGTCAGCAGATCGTGCGCCGGCAGTTGAACGTGCAGCCGACGCTCACCATCCGGCCGGGCCACCCGTTGCGCGTGGTCATCACCCGCGACCTCGTGCTCGAACCCATCGGAGGAACGCGATGACGAAGTTGAAGCTGGGGCCGCTCGCCGACGACCGGCCGGTGAAGCTCGCCGTGGAGCTTCCCGCCGCCGTCCACCGCGATCTTGCCGCCTATGCCACCGCGCTGGCGGCGGAGACCGGCGGCGAGGCTGTGACGCCGGAGAAGCTGGTTGCGCCGATGCTCGCGCGGTTCATGGCGAGCGACCGTGGCTTTGCGCGCGGGCGGCGTAGCGCTAAAGCCTGAGCGCCGCGAGAGGATCAGTTGCCGAGGAAGCGCCTGCGGCGTTCAGCGGCATCGACCTTGATGATCGCTTCTTCGGCCGTTGCGCATTCGCCGCCACGGACCGAGCCGTCGCGGCATCCGGCAGCGACCTGACGGGCCTCGTCGATATTCGCCATGAAATACTGCGTCCCACGCGCCTCGCTCGATAGAGGGACCGCAGGCGGAGCGGTAGCGGCTATCGCGGCCTGCTCCGCTGGCGCGATAACCGGCCGCAACAAATATCCGCCTGAGAAACCGATGACCAAGGTGACGAGCACGATAATGATTGTCTTGCCTTGCCCCATGACAGTAACTCCATGAACTGGCAGTCAAATTTACTGAAATCTCTGCGCGAAATCAAAAGAGAGCGCGTAGCGTGCTTTGATGAATTCAAGGAAACGCCGTAGCGCCGGGTTGTCGTTGTCAGCGCGCCAGCAGCCGGAATGGCCCGTTAAGGCCGGCCCCTGTTCGCCGTGTATCGCTCGATAGACGACATCGGGATAGCGCGCTCCGGTTGAGCCTTCGCAAACGATGCTGATGCCAGAGCTTGAGGATCAGCGTGCAATAGGCACCCCCTTCGTGGGGTGATCGGCGTGCAAAAAGGACCCCTTCATCCCGGGGATTTAGTCGGCCGACTGGTTTTGATCAGTTGGCGAG
>NZ_LXVX01000041.1 GCF_001650725.1 Sphingobium sp. TCM1
AAGAGGCGGACAAACCATCACCCCGATCCTTGCGTTTCGGAGGACTGCTGTCCGTCTATGTCGGTGACCGTTCCGAGCGCTTCCTGCTGGCAGCGCCCCGTCCGGTGAACAGCCCTCTAGGCGCGTCCTCCCGAACCGTCAAACCCTTTTTGCAATTTTATTTCAGAAATTTTTGGGAGGTTCCCGCTACAGGGGTTCGACGCGATCAGGATCACGGGGACGACGGGTATAATGGGCTTGCAGGATGCCGACGCGAATGATGCGGGTTTCGGCGCGCGCATAAGGAGTGCGATCTTCTGGCGATCGGGCAGCCAGATCTTGTCGCAGATGATGAGCTGGGTCGTGACGCTGGCGGTGATCCGCCTGCTCGATCCGGCCGACTACGGCCTGTTCGCCATGACCCAGGTGATCCTGAACTTCGCGACCTTCCTCAACGGCTATGGGCTGGTGAGCGCGCTGGTCCAGTCCGACACGCTCGAGACGCACCGGCTGCGCCAGGCCTTCGGCATCATGCTGCTGCTGAACGGCGGGCTGGCCCTGTGCCAACTCGCCATCGCCCCCCTGGCGGCCGATTATTATGACCAGCCGATGATCGCCGACCTGCTGCGGGTGCAGGCGCTGCTCTATCTGTCCACTCCCTTCATCTCGATTCCCGAAGCGATCATGGGGCGGGCGCTGGATTTTCGTCGCCCTGCCCTGGTCAACCTGATCGCGGCGGCGGCCTCGGCGGGCGTGGCGCTGGTTGGCGCGCTGTCGGGCTGGGGCGTCTGGACGCTGGTATTCGCGCCGATCGCCGGTTTCTGGGTGAAGGCGGCGGGCTATGTGCTGGCGACCGGGTTCAGGCCGATCCCGAGCTTCGATTTCCGCGGCACCGGCGCGATGGTGGCCTATGGCGCATCGCTGCTGGGCGGACAGCTCTTCTGGATCATCCAGAGCCAGGCCGACATCTTCATCGGCGGGCGCGTGCTGGAACCCCATGCGCTGGGCCTCTATGCCGAGGCGCTGTTCCTGACCCAGATCTTCGTCAGCAAATTCGTGCCGCCGCTCAATGACGTCGCCTTCCCCGCTTATGCGCGGATGCAGAAGGATCTCAGCCGGGTCGCCTGGTCCTTTTGCAAGGCTGTTCGGCTGCTGCTGCTGCTGACCTGTCCCATCTACCTGGGCATGGCGGTGACGGCGGAACCGCTGGTGGAGACGCTGTTCGGCCGGAAATGGCTGGAAATGGCGCCTTTCGTCGCGATTCTCGCGCTCGCCATGCCGTTCATGACCGTACAGGTGATGTTTGCGCCGGTGAGCAACGCGCTGGGCCGCCCCGGGACAACGGCGCGAGTCGCGGCGGCAGGCGCAGTTCTGATGCCCGCCGCCTTCCTGATCGGTATCCGGTTCGGCGCGATCGGCCTGGCCTGGGCCTGGTTGATCGCCTTCCCGATCCTGACCGCAATTACAGCCCGTCTTGCCGGCGGGCCGATGGGGCTGCGATTCGTGGACCTGATTCGCGCGGCCGCGCCCGGCCTTGGCTGTTCGGTGCTGATGGCCGGGGTGGTGATGGCGGTCGACGCAGTGTTGCCGCCTCTCCCCGCGCCGATGCGCCTGGGCCTACTCGTGCCGGTGGGCGGTCTCGCCTTCCTCGGCGCGCTGATGCTGTGCGCGCGCGGGACGCTGATGGAACTGGTCGGGTTGCTGATCCGGCGCAAGCCGCCGGCCCAGGCGCCTGCCTGAGCCGGCCTGGCGATCAGGCGGTCTGAATATAGTCGCGCAGTGACGCCGCTTCCGATTCGATGGTGTCGATGCGGAACTTCACCAGATCGCCGATCGAGATCAGCCCCACCAGCTTTCCGTCGATGACGACCGGCAGATGACGCACGCGCCGCTTGGTCATCAGCGACAGGCCGTGCAGCACCGGCGTCTGGTCATCGATGGTGATGGCGGGCGCGGTCATGACTTCGCCCACCGTATGATCGAGCGCCGCCGCGCCATCGCTGGCGACGCGATAGAGCAGGTCACGTTCGGAAAATATGCCGAGCACATCACCATTCTCGACCACCGGCACGCAGCCGATGCGCTTGTCCGCCAGCAATTGCACCGCCGACAACACGCTGTCGGTCGGTTTCACTTGAATGACGTCGCGTCCCTTCCCCTGCAAAATCGCCGCGATGGTCATGGCTGCTCTCCTTTTCGCCTGAATTCATTATATTCGGCGGCTTGATGATCCCACTTTTGCGGCCCATTGAAAAGGGATGACACGCAAGGAAGCGCTCGACGATCCCGAGATCGCAGCCACCGCCTGGCGCCGATTCCGCCGCATCATGGCGTGGATGGCGCTGGCCGGCGCGCTGTGCGTTGTGGCAGCACTGCTGTGCCTCTACTGGTGGACGGGCGCACTGCCAATGCACATGGCGATCGCGACCATATTGGGGGTCTGGTTGACCTTCATGCTGGGGACGGGCCTGATGGCGCTCGCCTTCCTGTCCCATGGCACAGGCCATGACGAACAGGTGATGGACCGGTTGAAGGATGAGGTTCCCATTGACGACTGACATGCGGGGTGAAGTGGTGTTGCGGGTGGTCCCGCGATTGGCCGACATCAACAGCAACGGCCATATCTTCGGTGGCTGGGTGCTGAGCCAGATGGACATTGCCGGTGGCATCGTCGCATCGCGAATCGCGCAGGGCGCGGTCGCGACGGTGGCGATCGAGAGCATGAAGTTCATCACACCGATCCTGCTGGGCGACATCGTATCGGTCTATGCGCGGGAAGAGCGACGCGGCCGCACGTCCGTCGCGATCCGGGTCGACGTGGTCGCAACGCGCGGCATCGGCCAGCAAGAGGTCGAACTCACCAGCGGCGTCTATACGTTCGTCGCGCTCGACGCGAATCACCGGCCACGGCCGCTACCCTGAGCCACGCGCCTCAGCGCGCCAGCCGCTCCGCATAGCCAAGCTCGACGGTGTCATTGGCCGGTATGAGCGCGCGCCAGATCCAGCTGTCGCCGCGCCGCTCCATGTTCATCGGCCGGGGATGGATGTCGTGCGCGATCGTGATTTCGGCTGTCACGGCGAAAGGCCGGGCGTTGCTGAGCCCGATCCGCCAACGGCGCGTCTTGCGCGATTCGGAGACGATGCGGGCGACGATGCGCGCGTCCGCGCTTTGTGTCAGGTCATAATCGACCCGCTCGCCCTCCGCCTTGTCGCCGATATCGGCTTCGCCCACGAGCAGGCGAATCCCGCCCACTTCCTCGAACAGCGCGACCCGGCCCGATGGCAAGGCGATGCCGAGGCCATCCGCTTGGCGGTTCTGCACGCGCAGGCGCAGCGTCATTGGCTGCGCCTCCTCGATCGCCGTATGAACGGTGGCGGCGTAGAGGCGCTCCACCTTGACGCCCGCCTGGCGCAGCAGCGCGACCTGCTTCTGGCCATTGGCGGACACGTCGACCCTCACGGGCACGCGATAGAGTTTGAGGTCGCCGACATCCTCCGGCGGCGGTGGAGGAGGGGGCGGAGGCGCAGGCGCCGCCACTGGCATGACCATGGCTCGGTGGGTGCGGCGCTGCGCGGACACGACGATATCCTCCGCACCTGTCATCTCCATGACGGGCGGCGGCATCTCCAGCGGGGCGAGCGCCCAGCGCGGATGGGTACTGGTGACGTCCATCGGCCAGCAGGTCAGGCGCAGGGGACCAGCGGTGGGCCGCGGCTGCGCCCGGCGGGCCCGTTTGTCGGGCTGGCCCGCAATGACCGCAAGGCGCGCATCGGGAAAGCCGGTGGCGCCGCCGTTGGCGACGGTCAACCAGGCCATCAGGTCGAGCGTCCGACTATCAGACCGCATGTCTGCGACATAGTTGGCAGCCCAGTCGAATCCCTCGGCAAGATAGGTGAGCTGCACGGTCGCGCGGGTGGCGCGGTCGCTGGTCGCGATCACCGACAGGGTCGGGCGCGGGGACAGGTCCGGCGGCGCCTGCGGATAGAGCATCCGTTCGGGCAGGCCACTGCACCCCAGCGCCTCGTGGCCCTGCGCGGTCTGGAGGATCACGCCGCCAGCAGGGCCGGCGCTGATGATCGCGTCCTGTTCCGTCACCTTCCCCGTCTTGCGGTTGGTGCGGCGGAGCGTGACGCTGCGTTTCAGATAGGCATCGACCAGTCCGGCGGGCGAGAGGAGGCGGGCGTCCCGGTTCTTTTCCTTCACGCCACGCGGCATACCCGACAGCACGGCCGTTTCCGGCATCAGCCCTTCGGCGACGCCCTCGAACCGGACGACCGATTCGCCCGGAGGCAGGTCGATGGTGCGGCTTTCGGTGATGAGCGCATAGCCGCCTGGCCAGTTGCGATCGATTGCCCCCTTGGCGCGACCGGGCTGGCGATAGACGGTGACGGAGACCGAATCGGCCGCGCCGGACACGACGGTGCCGGCTTGGGCCGGGGCGAGGCCGGCGCCAAACAGAAGCAGCAGGGCGAGAAGGCGCGGCACTGGCGGCCGTCCACTCAGTAACGCGAATCGAAGGTGATGCTGAGGTCGACCGATGCATTGGCCGGCACCGGCACGCTCCATTCCATCCGGTCGGCCGACACCCGCCTGCCCTCCACCACCTGGCCACCCAGCATTTGCGCGGTGACGCGGGTGTCGCCCCACAGTCCCTGCTGCGCCAGATCGACCGTCACCGCTTCGGGGCGGGCGTTGGTCAGCGTGTAGCGCATCTTCGTTTCCCAGCGGGCCCCACCTTTCCGACTGCGCTGCTCGACGGTCGGGCGGACCTTGACGTCGAAGGCGTCGCCGGTGCGCAGCGCCATGGACGAGCCCATTGGCGTATGGTCGATATTATTCTCGCCGATGAACTGGGGGTCGCCGCGCGCGTCGCGCATATAGACGCGGATGATCCCGGCGGGGAGCTGGTCGCCCAGGCCGCCCTGTTTCGAGGTCGAGAATTTGAGCACGCTCGACGCGCTCATCGGTTCCGTCGCGCTGCCGAGCCACCCATTGACATATTCATAGGTCGCCCGCGCGGGCGCGCCCTTCACGTCGAGAAAGCTGACCTGCTTCTGCTGGGCGTTGGCGATCGTCGTGCGGGAGCCGAGCGGATAGAGATAATAGTCGCCGAGGCGCTCTCGCGGGCCGCTTTCGGTGCCGGCCTGGTCGATCGCGCCGCTCGACGCGCCACCCGACGATTGCCACCAGTTGGTCCGACCGCCGCCATTGGCGGGATTGCCCGCGACGAGAATCGTCCTGGCGTTGGTGAAGCTGGTCCCGCTATTGTTGGTGAGCGTGACCCAGCCCTGCATGTCCATCGCCCCCTTCGCCGCGTCGAACAGGGCGACATAGTCCGCCGTCCAGCCCAGATTCGGCGTCAGATAGGAGAGCCGCGCCGGCACCGTGCCGCCCCTTTCCGCTTCGACCGTGACGGAAAGAGTCGGCCGCGCGCGCAGATTGGGCGGCACCCGATCGAAAATGACACGCACCGGCAGGCCGTCATCACGCAACACTTCGATTCGCGCGCCGATCTGGAGGACGATCCCGCCATTGGCCGCCAATATCCTCGCCCGTTCGCGCGTCTCCGCGCCGGTGGCGGGATTGGTGCGGAGCAAAGTCACCTCCTGCCCCACCGCCTTGTCCATCAGCTTGTCCGGGGACAGCAGGTCATAGTCGAAATTCTGCTCGACGATGGACAGGCCGGGTCCGGAGAGGTTGACCGTTTCGGGCCGGATGCGCGCCGACACGTCGGGAAATTCGATTCGGTTGCGGCCCGGATTGACCGTCAGCTGCCGGTCATCCTGCACCAGCGACTGGCCATGGTTGTAGATGGTGACCGCGACATCGCCCTGCGCGGTCGCGCCGGTGGGGTCGGCCGTCGCCTGCGCCTGCGCCGAAAAGGGAAAAGCGGTCAGCAGCAGGGGCAGCAGGCGCGCGGCTTTCATCGGCATCTCTCCAGCAAGGTCAGCGCCTTGTGCCGGATCACCCGATGCTTGGAAAGCAGGCATGAAAAAAGGGACGATGCGCCGGGCATCGTCCCTTTGATCTCGAAAAGTCGAACCGCTTATTCGGCCGCTTCGGTCGTGGCGGCCGCGCGGGGGCGACGGGTGCGCTTCTTGGGCGCTTCCGCTTCGGCAGCCGGCTCGGCATCATTGTCGGCGCGCGCGATCGACGGCGGCAACACCGCCGCGTCGAAGGCTTCGCCGGCATCGGCCGGTGCGGCGACCTTGCGCGGGCGGCCGCGACGCGGAGGACGGGGCGCTTCGGCCTCGGCTGCTGGCACAGGCGCGGCATCCCCCACCGGCTGCGGCGCGGGCTCGGCCGCAGGGCTGGCGACCGGGCCCTCAAGGCCCATATCCTGCTTCACCGGGGCATTTTCATCGCCAGCGAAGCGATCGCGGCGGTTGCGGTCGCGACGATTGTTGCGGCCGTCACGGCCTTCCCGGTTGTCGCGCCCTTCCCGGCTGTCGCGATTGTCACGCGATTCCTCGGCGCGATCGTGACGGCGATCCTGGTCGCGCGGGGCGCGGTCGTAGGAAGGCTGCGGTTCGCTACGGAAATCATCGCCGCCGTCATAGGCGCCGTCGAAATCCTCGCCATCCTCGTCATAATTTTCCTCGCGGGGACGGAAGCGCTGCTGCTGCTCCTCCTGCCGGGCGCGATTATCGGCCAGCACGCGGAAATAATGATCGGCGAACTGGAGATAATATTCGGCGTTCACCCGGTCGCCCGCCATCTGGGCATCGCGAGCCATGTTCTTGTATTTCTCAAGAAGCTGGGCCGCATTGCCACGGGCGCGGTTGTCGATGCGGTTGCCATTATCGCCGCCGCCCCGATTATTGCCGTTGGGACGACCATTATTGTTCCGGCCGCGATTGCGGCGGCCGGCCTGCCGGTTGTTGATCAAGACATGATCCTTGCGTTCGCTATGCCAAAACTCACTGAAAACACTGTTCAGTCGCCATCCCCAAGCACGGCCTGTCCTTCAGGCCGGATACGGCTCCGCCAGGCATGGTCCTTGGCCGGACCATTACCCCAGCTGCCAGCGGCGCTTGCGCAGCGAGCGCCGTCGTGACTTTAAGGAGCGTAAAAAACAGCCTTTTCCGTCAATCCCCTGAGCGAACAGGGGCAAGATGGGCTGCTTCTGACCCTGATGTAGTGTCTTTCCCACCATAAACCAAGCAATTTTCGCTTGTCCCATGGTAAATGGAGACTTGTTCAAGCCGAATGTGTCGCGATGAGACAGCGGTCGTGCCCCGCAAGATCGCGCCGGACGGCAACGGCCAGCCCCTGTTCGCGCAGCAAGGCGGAGACACCGTCCCCCTGCGCATGGCCGATCTCGATCGCGGCCATGCCGCCCGGCGCGATCAGGCGCGGCAGGTCGGGCGCGATGCGACGATAGTCGGCAAGACCGTCGGTGCCCGCGAACAGCGCCGAGGGCGGATCGCGCAGCACGTCGCCCGACAGCGGCTCATCGACGCCGATATAGGGCGGGTTGATCAGCAGCAGGTCGAACGGACCATCGACCCCGTCGCCCCAGTCGCCCAGACGAAAGGTCGCGCGGTCGGCCAGGCCGAGCCGCGCCCCATTATCCTGCGCGACGGCGAGCGCGGCGGGCGAGGCGTCGATGCCCAGCCCCCGCGCCTGCGGCCACTCCGCCAGCGCCGCCAGCAGCAGCGCGCCAGAGCCGGTGCCCAGGTCGAGCAGTGTGTCCGGCGCACGGTCGCGGAAATGATCGACCGCCGCCTCTATCAGCGTTTCGCTGTCCGGGCGCGGGATCAGCACATCGGGCGTGACGCGCAGGCTGATCGTCCAGAAGTCGCGCGTGCCCAGAATATGCGCGATCGGCTCACCCGACAGGCGGCGGTCGAGCAAGGCGGCGAAGTTGGCGGGCGCATCAAGATCGCGCTGGCGCAGCAACATGTCGGAGCGCGACAGGCCCAGCGCATGGGCCATCAGCAGTTCGGCGTCGAGCCGCGCCGTGTCGCTCACGACAGCGATCTGGACAGTTGCCGCACGCAGGGCGTCCGCGACGCCCCCGATCGTCATTCCCGCCCCTGCGGGGATGCGGGGGAAAGGACTTGGACGGGCCTCAAGCAACCCCGTCCAGCTGCGCCAGCCGCGCCGCCTCGTCCTCGGCGATCAGCGCGTCGATGACTTCGGCCAGGCCCGGGCCTTCGAGAATTTCGGGCAGGCGATGCAGGGTCAGGTTGATGCGATGGTCGGTGACGCGCCCCTGCGGAAAATTATAGGTGCGGATGCGTTCGGAGCGGTCGCCCGACCCCACCATCGCCTTGCGCGCGCCGGCCTGTTCGCTCTGGGTGCGCTCGCGCTCGGCTTCATAGAGGCGCGCGCGCAGCACCTGCATCGCCTTCGCCTTGTTCTTGTGCTGGGAGCGTTCA
This sequence comes from Sphingobium sp. TCM1, assembly GCF_001650725.1. GTDB lineage: Bacteria > Pseudomonadota > Alphaproteobacteria > Sphingomonadales > Sphingomonadaceae > Sphingobium. The sequence goes on from NZ_LXVX01000041.1 coordinate 8,365, forward strand.
TCCTGCTGGGTGACAACGATGCCGCTCGGCAAATGGGTGATGCGAACGGCGGAATCGGTGGTGTTGACATGCTGGCCGCCCGCGCCCGACGCGCGATAGATGTCGATCTTGAGGTCACTGTCAGCGATCTGGACATCGACTTCCTCCGGTTCGGGAAGGACGGCGACGGTGGCCGCGCTGGTGTGGATGCGCCCGCCGCTTTCGGTGACGGGCACGCGCTGGACCCGGTGGACGCCGCTTTCGAACTTCAGCTTGGCGAACACGCCGGCGCCGTTGATGCTGGCGACAACTTCCTTGAAGCCGCCCTGTTCCGAGGCGTTGGCGGAGATCATCTCCATCTTCCACCCCTGCGTATCGGCGTAGCGCTGATACATGCGGAACAGGTCGCCGGCGAAGAGCGCGGCTTCATCCCCGCCGGTGCCGGCGCGGATTTCCAGCATGGCGGGCCGGGCGTCGGCGGCGTCGCGGGGCAGCAATTGCAGCGCCAGCGCACGCTCGGCCGCGGGCAGCTGGCTCTTGAGCAGCTGCATCTCCTCCTGCGCCATCTCGCGCATCAGCGGATCGGCTTCCTCGCCGCCGGTCATCGCCTCCAGCGCGGCCAGTTCCTGCCGCAACCGGCGCAGTTCGCGCGCGGCGTTGGCGACCGGCTCGATCTCAGCATATTCCTTGGACAGTTTCACGAACGCGTCGGCGGCCAGATCGGCGCGCGTCATCGACGCCTGCACCTCGTCCCGGCGCGCCTCGATCTGCGCGATGCGTTCGGCGGAAATGTGCATTAGTTGGCGATGACCTTGGTTGGATCAAATCCGCGCAACAAACCTTCCACAAAGCTGGTTTTACTCGCCAAGGGATAGTCGCCCAGCGCCTCGATCTTGCAACGCTCCTGCGATCCATCGACCAGATTGCGAACCGTTACCTCACCTTGGGCCAGTTCATCGTCGCCAATGATGATGGCCGTTTGCGCACCGGCCGCGTTGGCGCGCTGCATCCGCTTTTTCATATTACCGCGGAAACCCATATCAGTGACGACGCCGGCGCGGCGCAGATTGGCGACGATACCGATCGCAACTGCTTCGGCCGCTTCGCCCATCGGAATCACGGCAACGTCGATGCGTGCTGCCTCCGGCATGTCCACCAGCATCGCCAGCCGCTCGATCCCCGCCGCCCAGCCGACCGCCGGGGTGGAGGGACCACCCAGATTCTCGATCAGCCCGTCATAGCGGCCGCCGCCCAGCACCGTGCCCTGCGCGCCGAGCCGGTCGGTGATGAACTCGAACGCGGTGTGGCGATAATAATCGAGGCCGCGGACCAGCCGGGCATTGCGCTCCCACGCCACGCCCGCCGCGTCGAGGCCGCTCGTCACCTTCTCGAAGAAGCTGCGCGCCTCATCGGTCAGATAGGCGTCGATGTCGGGCGCGCTGTCGGCCACCGGGCGATCGCGCGGATCCTTGCTGTCGAGGATGCGCAGCGGATTGCGCTGCAATCGGTCCAGGCTCTCTTCCGACAGCTGGTCACGATGGGCCTCGAAATGCGCGACCAGCGCCGCGCGCCATGCCTCGCGGCTTTCCGCGTCGCCCAGCGTGTTGAGGTTCAGCGTCACGCCGTCGGAGACGCCCAATTCCCGGAGCAACTGGTCGGCGAAGACCAGCAGTTCCACGTCCGCGCCCGGCTCGCCCGCGCCGATGATCTCCGCGTCGAGCTGGTGGAACTGGCGGAAGCGGCCTTTTTGCGGGCGCTCGTAGCGGAACAGCGGACCGTGGGTCGCGACCTTCAGCGGCGCATATTGCTGCCAGCCCTCGGTGATATAGGCGCGGCTGATGCCGGCGGTGAATTCGGGGCGCAGCGTGATGCTGTCGCCGCCCCGATCCGTGAACGTGTACATCTCCTTGGAGACGACGTCGGTCGATTCGCCGAGCGAACGGGCGAATACAGCCGTGGATTCGAACACCGGCACTTCCACGCGCTGAAAGCCGTAGAGTTTGCGCACCCGGTCGAACGTCGCAACCACATGCGCGAACCGCTCCTGGAACGCCTCCGCCGTGCCGCCCAACATGTCCTGCGTGCCGCGCACCGGGCGCGGCGTTTCTTGTTTCGCCATGGCGCGCGCCTTTAACGGTAATTGTTGCCCAAGGAAACGCGCTTTTTCGAGCAGTCCGCTAGAAGGTGGCGGTCAGCGCGAGCGACACATAGCGCACGTCGCCGCCGCCCGGCGCATTGGGCGCGCCGCGCAGGAAACGCCCCTTGCCCAGCCAGCTGGCATTGATTTCGGTGCGCAGCAGCCTGGGCACCGTCCACCAGCGCAGCCGCCCGTCGATCATATGACCGGCGAAGCGGCCCGAACGGCCGGTCGCGTCCCGCACGCCGGTGGTCGAAAAGGCGTCGGTTCGCGACGCCAGCCACATCGGATGCCAGTTGGCGAACAGGTCGATCCGCTTGCCCGGCGCCATCTCCAGCCGCAGGCCAGGGGTCAGAATATTGGCCCTGTGGGTCTGGGCAAAGATGCCCGCCGGCACGAAATCGCCCCGGCGCATTCCGAACAACGTGTCGAACCGGCCATAATCGCCGCCGCTCCGGTCGCCGCTGGCATAATCGAACTCGGCGGAGAGGCGCGCCCTGAGCGGTCCCGCGAAACTGTAGCCGGCGTCGGCATGGACGAACCAGGCGGCGACGTCGAGCGGCGCGGCGCCCGGCGCGGTTCCCGCCCGCACGCGCCCCATCTGCCAGATGCCTTCCACTTCAAAATCGAGGGACGCCGGGGCGGGATCGCGCATCAGCCGCAGGCTCATGCTGTGCAAATGGCGATTGCGGGTCGGCCGCCCCGGCGCATCGCGCTCGGCAAGGCCGATATAGCCCAGTTCGATCATCGACCGGCGCGACAATGTCTGCGCCGCATAGCCGCCCCACAGCCGAAGGTCCGCACTTTCCCGGTCGATTGCCGCATCATTGTCCAGCACGGACGCCTCGTCGTCGGGCCGCCGCATCTGCGGCAGGACGTAGATCAGCGTCGCCGATCCGCCCGTCCCGCTCGCCAGGTCGATCCGCGCCCCGGTATAGCCGTTGGTGGTGTTGCGATAATCGTCCGCCGCGACCAGCCGCCGCGCGCCCAGGTTCAGCATGAAACGGCCGAGCTGGACCGAACTCTTGCTGCCCGGCCCAAGCAGCGGGCCGAGATCCGCAGCGACATAAGCCTGCACCGGCTCCAGCGTATTGACTTCGCCCGTACCGATTCCTTCGCCCGGATGACCATCCCAGACGCGGCTGTCCCACAATTCCAGGCCGACATGGAGCGGGCCGGACCGATAGTCGGCAGCCAGCACGCTCCGCAGGCTGACGAGATCGATCCGGTCGTCGAGGCCAGCGCGCGCCTGCCCGTCGAGCGCCTCATAACGCAGCCGGACATTGCCGGAGAGCGCGAACCCATCTGCCTGCGCGGACACGGGTGAGGCTATGGCAAGGGCGGAAGCGGCAAAAAACAGGCGTAATGGCGTCACGACCAGGCTCCTTCTTCCCGCAGTTGCGGGGGTGATGAGGCAGCCTTTGGCGCGCGAGCGCTGACCGGGAAGGCGCTGATCCCGATGGCGCGGGCATGGCCAAAAGCCGCGCGCGGATCAAGCCCTTTTGCGTCGGCAGGGGTGGACGCGCGCCCGTCCTGCCGCCATGCTGAACCCATCGGGGCCGTCCGGCCCACATGCCTTTTCGGAGACCTCCATGATCCGCAGCCTTGCTGCCGCCCTCTATCTTTCGTCCGCGATCGCCAGCCCGCTGCTGGCGCAGGACGTCATCCGGTCCAAGCCTAGCGCCCAGTCCGTCAACGACGCCGCCCCGACACCCAGGGACGTGCCCTATCCCGGCGGCACGATCCGGCTGGAGGTCGATGCGAGCGACACGACCCAGCGCATCTTCCGCGTCAGGGAGACGATACCCGTCGCTTCGGCGGGTCCGCTCACCCTGCTGATGCCCGAATGGCTGCCCGGCAATCATGCCCCGCGCGGGCAGATCGAGAAGCTGACCGGCGTCACTTTCACCGCCAATGGCCAGCCGGTCGCATGGAAGCGCGATCCGCTGAACGTCTATGCCTTCAACCTCGACGTGCCGCAGGGCGCGACCGAGGTGGTGGCGCAGTTCCAGTTCCTGTCCGCCACCCAGCCCAACCAGGGCCGGGTCGTCGTGACGCCGAGGATGCTGAACATCCAGTGGGAAAGCGTCTCGCTCTATCCGGCCGGCTATTATACCCGCCAGATCCCGATCCAGGCGACCGTCACCTATCCGGCCGGCTGGCAGGCCGCGACCGCGCTGCGCGGCACGAAGACGGGTGATAAAGTCGCCTATGAGACGATCGACTATGAAGCCTTGCAGGATTCGCCCGTCTTCGCCGGCCGCCATTTCAAGCCGGTGGACCTTGGCAGCAATGTGACGCTCAACATCGTCGCGGACGATGCCGACGAACTGGACTATAAGCCCGAGCAGATCGCCAGGCACAGGAAGCTGGTGGCTGAAGCGGGCGCGCTGTTCGGCGCCTATCATTTCAACCATTATGACTTCCTGCTCGCCATCACGGACGAGATGGGCGGCATTGGCCTCGAACATCATCGCTCGTCCGAGAATCAGGTCGAGCCGGGCTATTTCAAGAAATGGGATTCGGGCGAGGCGCTGCTGGACCGCAACCTGCTGCCGCATGAATTCACCCATAGCTGGGACGGCAAGTTCCGCCGCCCCGACCTGCTCTGGACGCCCGACTTCAACGTGCCGATGCAGGATAATCTCCTGTGGGTCTATGAAGGGCAGACGCAATTCTGGGGCTATGTGCTGGGCGCGCGCTCGGGCCTGTTCACGAAGGCCGAGACGCTGGACGCCTATGCCCAGATCGCGGCGAAACTGGACACGGCGGTCGGCCGCGAGTGGCGCCCCATGGAAGATACCACCCACGATCCGATCATCTCCGCGCGCCGGCCCAAGGGCTGGGCCAGCTGGCAGCGGTCCGAGGATTATTATAATGAAGGGCTGATGATCTGGCTGGAGGCCGACGCGATCATCGCCAAGGCGACGCGCGGCAAGAAGGGGCTGGACGATTTCGCCAAGGCCTTCTTCGGCATCAAGCCGGGCGACTGGGGCCAGGTCGTCTACAACCGCGACGAGGTCGTCCGCACGCTGAACGACATCGCACCCTATGACTGGGCCGGTTTCTTCCAGAAATATGTCGATTCGCCGACGAAGGAGACGCCCAAGGGTGGCTTCATCCTGGGCGGCTACAAGCTGGTCTATGGCGATACGCCCAACGCCATCACCAAGGCGGCCGAGGGCGCCAACAAGATGGTCGACCAGAGTTTCGGGATCGGCGCCATCGTCAAGAATGACGGCGAGATCAGCGGCGTGATCTGGGACAGCGCGGCGTTCAAGGCCGGGCTGGCCGTGGGGTCGAAAATATTGGCGGTCAATGGCGACGAATTTTCCGGCGATGTGTGGAAGGCCGCGATCAACGCCAAGGCGCCGATCCAGATCATCCTAAAGCAGGATAAATACTATCGCACTTTGACACTCGATTATTCGGGCGGGCTGCGCTATCCGCGCCTGGAAAAGACAGGAGAGGGTGAAGGCAGCCTCGATCGGCTGCTCAAACCGAGAACATAATCACCCGCAAAGCAACGTGTAGGAAAAGGCATTTCCATGAATATCGAACTGATCCCGGTGGGCGACGATCCGCCCCACAGCCTGAACGTCATCATCGAAGTGCCGACCGGTGGCGAGCCGGTGAAATATGAGTTCGACAAGGCGTCTGGCGCGCTGTTCGTGGACCGCATCCTGCACACGCCGATGCGCTATCCGGCGAACTACGGCTTCGTGCCGCACACGCTGTCGCCGGACGGCGATCCGCTCGACGCGCTGGTGATCGCCCGCTCGCCCTTCATCCCCGGCGCCGTCGTGGCAGCCCGCCCGATCGCGGTGCTGAACCTGGAAGATGAAGCCGGCGGCGACGAAAAGCTGGTGTGCGTGCCGGCCGACTCGGTCTTCCCTTATTATTCCAATGTGAGCGAGAAGGACGACCTGCCCGGCATCGTGATGGAGCAGATCGAGCATTTCTTCACCCACTACAAGGATCTGGAGAAGAAGAAGTGGGTGCGCGTCGGCACCTGGGGCGGCGCAGACGATGCCAAGCGCATCACGCTGGAAGCGATCGAACGCTACAAGGCGGAAAAGAAGGCGGCCTGAGGCCGGCCCTTCCGATCGAACAAGAAGGCCGCACCGGATGATCGGGGCGGCCTTTTTCTTTGGTCAGGTTCGCGCCTTCCCAGCCATCCTCAAATCAATCGATCCGCCTCCAGCGCGAGGGCGAGTGAATCGCGCGCCTTGGGCATGCGCGCATGAAGCCGGGCGTCGGCCTCCACCAGCCGCTCGACGCCCGCCTCCAGTTGCGCCTCGTCCAGCGTGAAAGGCAGGCGCAGGAATCGCTCGAACGCGCCGCCGACGCCGAAGCGCGGCCCCGCCGCGATACGCACCCCCAGACTTTCGGCCAGGGCGGCGAGCGCAGTCGCCTCCGCGCGCGGCAGTTCGGCCCAGAGGGAGAGGCCGCCCGCCGGCGCCTCGACCCGCCAATGGGGAAGGTGCCGCGCGATCAGGCCCATCAGCTGGTCGCGCCGGTCGCGCAGTACCGCCGCCCGCGCGCCCAGCCCGACATCGGCATCGATCAGTTGCGCGACGGCCAGCTGTTCGACCACGGGGCTGGCCATGTCCATCGTCGTGCGCAGGCGGCCGAGCGCGGCGACGGTCTGCGCATCGGCGCGAATCCAGCCGACGCGCAGGCCGCCCCAGAAAATCTTGCTGGCCGATCCCAGGGTGATGACCTGCCGCCCGGACAGGTCGTGCATCGCGACCGGCGGTGGGGGCGCGAAGTCGAGGCCCATGGCCACCATCGTCTCGTCGACGATCAGCGGCGTATGGGTGCGCGCGGCCGCTGCGACCAGCGCACGGCGCGTGGCGGGGTCCATGCTGCGCCCGGTGGGATTGTGGAAATCGGCGATGACATAGGCGAAGCGGGGCGCGGTCTGGCGGAATGCCGCCTCCATGGCGTCGATGTCCCAACCCTGCATGGGCAGGCCGACCGGCACGGGGACGACATGGGCGCGCTGCAACGCCTGGATCGCATTATGGTAGGTGGGATGGTCGATCACCGCCCGGTCGCCCGGCCCCGCCAGCCACTTGAGCAGCAGGGAGAAGCCCTGCTGCGCACCGTTCGTCACCATGATCTGGTCGGGAGAGGTCGGGCAGCCGCGCCGTTCATAATGGGCGGCGATCGCGCGGCGCAGCACCATCAGGCCGAGCGGATCATAGCCAAGGTCGCCGAGATAGGCGGGAAGCGCCTCCACCGCTGCCTGATAGGCGCGGCCGACCCCCGGCGCGGCGGGCAGCGCTGCATGGGTCCAGTTGAGGATATTGCCGCCGCCGCCCGAATCCCGATCTTCCTGGGGCGCTTCGACATGACCCGTCGGCAGACGGGTGACGCTGCCCGATCCCTGCCGGCTTTCGAGAAACCCCTCGTCGCGGAGCCGGTCGAAAGCGGCGGCGACGGTGGTGCGCGACAGGCCGAGCGCGGCGGCCAGTTCCCTTTCTCCGGGCAGGCGGACATTCAGGCCCACCCGGCCGTCCAGCACCAGCATCCGGAGCGCCTGCGCGAGCTGGCGATAGGCCGGCTCCGCGCTGTCCTGCGCGCGCCAGGCGCCCAGCAGGCGCAGGAGAGAGGGTGGACGAAGCAGCGAAGTGGACATGAGGGTCATCCCGTTCTGGCCATGGATCAGGGCCATTTATGCCAGATTGGTCCTTTTGAAAAAGGCCAGTTGCGCGGAAGAAGCCTCCCATGATGATGCAACGCCGCCTTTTCCAGCTTGTCTGGGGCCTCGCCCTCTACGGCTTTTCCATGGCGCTGATGCTGCGTGCCGATCTGGGGCTCGATCCCTGGGACGTGCTGCACCAGGGACTTGCCCCGAAACTAGGCCTGAGCTTCGGCATGACGGTCAATCTGATCGGCGCCCTCGTGCTGCTGCTCTGGTGGCCGCTCCGGCAGCGGCCCGGAATCGGCACCGTCGCCAATATCCTGGTGATCGGGACAGCGGTGGACCTGTCGCTGATGCTGCTGCCGACACCCGAAGGATTTGCGATGCGATCGGCCTGGCTGGGCGCAGGGATCATCCTCAACGGCCTGGCCGGGGGTGCCTATATCGGCGCGGGTCTCGGACCGGGGCCGCGCGACGGCCTCATGACAGGCCTGTGCCGCCGCACCGGCTGGCCGGTTAAATGGGTGCGGACCGGAATCGAGATCGGCGTGCTGGCGATCGGTTGGATGCTGGGCGGTACGGTGGGCGTCGGCACCATCCTGTACGCCGCGACCATCGGCTGGATCGTCCACCACGCCCTGCCCTGGTTCCGCATCGCGGATGTCAAGCAAGCGGCCAGCGCCTGAAACGGTCGGCACCGCGATCGAAATCGCGCCATTTCTCGTTGAAAATTCGCGGCCTATCCATTGACGGGGCCGGGCAGACGGGCATGATCCGCCGCGCCCTCCCCCGATCACGGAGCATCCTCCCCATGCGCCCCCTGCTTGCCGCCGCCCTTCTCCTGCCGCTGACCGCCGCCGCACCTTCGGACGCCGGCCCGCCGCAACCGGCGCTCGCCCCCCTCGCCTTCGAACAGATCGCGCCGGCCGGAACCAAAATGCCGCGTTTCAAGGTCGATGCCGCTTGGCCGGCGATGCCCGGCGACCTGCTGCTGGGGCAGGTCAGCGGCGTGGCGGTGGGGCCGGACGATTCGGTCTGGGTCGTCCACCGCCCCCATTCGCTGACCAACACCGATACGGGCCTGGCGCAAAGCCCCCCCATCGCGGTCTGTTGCAAGCCCGCACCGCCGGTGGTGCGCTTCGGCAAGGATGGCCGGTACCTGGGCGGCTGGGGCGGCGCGGCGAGTGCGCCCACGATCGACGGCGTCAACCAGTGGCCCGCCAGCCTGCACGGCATTTTCATCGACAAGGCGAACAGCGTCTGGTTCGGCGGCAATGGCAAGGGCGACCATGTCGTCCTGAACTACAGCGCCGATGGCCGCTTTATCCGCAGCTTCGGCCGGCGCGACAAGACCGGCGGCAATGACGCGACCGACCAGCTCGGCAACCCCTCCGACGTCCATCATTCGGACGGCATGGTGCTGATTTCCGACGGTTATGTGAACCGGCGAGTGATCGGCTTCGACGCGAAAACCAATGCCTATAGGGGCCGCTGGGGCGCCTATGGCAAGCCTCCGATCGCGCCGACCCGCACCGGCGATTTCGACCAGAGCCACGCCGTCGATCCGGGCAAGGTCGCCAATCCCAGGTCGGACATTTTCGCCGACATCGTCCATTGCGTGGTGCCGACCCGGGATGGCCATGTCTATGTCTGCGACCGCAACAACAACCGCGCCCAACTGTTCAAGCGCGGGAAGGATGGCGGCCTGACCTTCGTGCGCGACCTGGTGATCGCAGGCGACACGGGCGGCACTCACACGGTCACGGACATCGCCTTCTCTCCCGATCCCGAACAGACCTGGCTTTATGTCGCGGACATGATGAACAGCCGCATCTGGATATTGGAGCGCAAGACGCACACGATATTGGGTGCGATCGGCCGGGTCGGACGGCAGGCGGGGCAGTTCACCTGGCTGCACAGTATCGACACCGACAGCGACGGCAATCTCTATGCGACCGAGGTGAACACCGGCCGCCGCGTGCAGAAGCTGGTCTTCACGGGGGTCGAATAGCGCGATCCACGCCGTCCGCACCGACTTCGCCCAAATCGAAGGATTATCCCGCGATCATCCGGACATAGGCACTGGCGACCCAGCCACTGACGCAGGGACCGTCATAGGGCTGCTTGCGCTCCGCGGGGGACGCGACGCCGCAATCGGCGGGCTCCGCCTCGTTGCCCGTCGCCGGAGCGGGCACCACCACCACACCCAGCCATTTCTGGTCGATGCTGCGGGTGCAGATCCAGGCGCGATCGCCCTCGACCATGCGCGCCACTTCGCGGGCGTCTGCAAAGGGCGCGGCGCGCAGCGCCAGCCCCTTAGCCCCGGCGCGCGTGACCTGCCCCATTGCACCGCAGGCGTCGAGCCGGGGACCATCCTCCCCGATGGTGACGGGCCGGGCGACGGGCGCGTCCATGCGGCTTTCCGGCACCTCCTCGCGCGGCGCGCCAGCCAGCGAACTGTTGGGCAATTCCTCATAGACGTCGTTGCTCTTCGAACAGCCGGACAGCCCCGGCAGGGACAACAGCATCAGGACGAGGACGGCGCGCATGACAAGCGTGATAGACCCCCCGGCCCCCCGGCGGAAGACGCCATGTTTCGCTTTAGTTTCGTGGGCGCTTTCCCTATATGCTCGTACATGAGCGAAGAACCCGTCAACTCCCCGAACAGCAATGATTATGGCGCCGACAGCATCAAGGTGCTGAAAGGCCTGGATGCGGTCCGCAAGCGGCCCGGCATGTATATCGGCGACACCGACGATGGATCGGGCCTGCACCATATGGTGTTCGAGGTCAGCGACAATGCGATCGACGAGGCGCTGGCCGGCCATTGCGACCGGATCGTCATCACGCTCAATCCCGACGGGTCGGTCAGCGTCGAGGATAATGGCCGCGGCATCCCGACCGGCATCCACAAGGAAGAGGGCGTGTCGGCGGCCGAGGTCATCATGACCCAGCTGCACGCGGGCGGAAAGTTCGAAAACACCAGCGACGACAATGCCTACAAGGTGTCGGGCGGCCTGCACGGCGTGGGCGTATCGGTCGTCAACGCCCTGTCCGAATGGCTGGACCTCAATATCTGGCGGGACGGCAAGGAACATTATATGCGCTTCGCCTATGGCGACGCGACCGCGCCGCTCGAGGTGATCGGCGATGCGCCGGCGGGCAAGAAGGGCACGCGCGTCACCTTCCTCGCCTCGACCGAGAAGGTGCCCGGCGACGGCGGCACCTTCAAGAACCAGACCGACTATGATTTCGAGAAGCTGGAGCATCGCTATCGCGAGCTGGCTTTCCTCAACAGCGGCGTCCGCCTGTTCCTGGTCGATGCGCGGCATGAGGAGAAGAAGGAAGTCGAGCTGTTCTACGAAGGCGGTATCGCGGCCTTCGTGAAATATCTCGATCGCAACAAGAATGCGCTGATGCCCGATCCGATCGCGATCGCCGGCACCCGCGACGACGTGACCATCGACGTCGCGCTGGAGTGGAACGACTCCTACTATGAAAACGTCCTCTGCTTCACCAACAACATCCCGCAGCGTGACGGCGGCACCCATCTTGCGGCCTTCCGCGCGGCGCTGACCCGCACGCTCAACAATTATGCGGAAAAATCCGGCGCGCTGAAGAAGGAGAAGGTTTCGCTCACCGGCGAGGATATGCGCGAAGGGCTGACCGCGATCGTCTCGGTCAAGCTGCCCGATCCCAAATTCTCGTCGCAGACCAAGGACAAGCTGGTCAGCTCCGAAGTGCGCCAGCCGCTCGAAAGCCTGATGGCCGACAAGATGGCCGAATGGCTGGAGGAGAACCCGGCGCACGGCAAGATGATCGTCCAGAAGGTCATCGACGCCGCCGCGGCCCGCGAAGCCGCGAAGAAGGCGCGCGAACTGACCCGGCGCAAGGGCGCGATGGACATCGCCTCGCTGCCCGGCAAGCTCGCCGATTGCCAGGAACGCGACCCGGCCAAGTCCGAACTCTTCCTGGTCGAGGGTGACTCGGCCGGCGGCTCGGCCAAGCAGGGCCGCAACCGCCACAACCAGGCGATCCTGCCGCTGAAGGGCAAGATCCTGAACGTCGAGCGCGCCCGCTTCGACCGGATGCTCTCGTCCAAGGAAGTCGGCACCCTCATCCAGGCGATGGGCACCGGCATCCGCGACGATTTCAACCTGGAAAAACTGCGCTATCACAAGATCGTCATCATGACCGACGCCGACGTCGACGGCGCCCATATCCGCACCCTGCTGCTGACCTTCTTCTACCGGCAGATGCCGCAGATCATCGAGGCCGGGCATCTCTACATCGCCCAGCCGCCGCTCTACAAGGCGACGCGCGGCCGGTCCGAAGTCTATCTCAAGAACGAGGCGGCGCTCGAACAATATCTGGTCGACAATGGCGTCGATTCGATGGCGCTGGAAACGACCGGCGGGACACGCACCGGCGACGACCTGCGCAGCCTGATCGAACATGCGCGGCGGATGCGCGCGGTGATGCGCTATGTGCCGCGCCGCTATAACCCCGCGATCATCGAGGCGCTGAGCATCAACGGCGCGCTCGATCCCGAACTGTCGAACGCCGCGCAGGCCGAGCGGCTGGCGGCGACCGTTGCCTGGATGGACGCGCAGGATGTCGAGGGGCGCTGGAGCGGGATCGTCGCCGAGGAAGGCGGCTTCCATTTCCAGCGTCTGTGGCGCGGCGTCACCGACCATCACGTGATCGAGGGCGGCTTCATCGGATCGGCCGAAGCGCGCAAGCTCCACGCCATCGCGGCCGAGGATGCCGACAGCTATCGCACCACCAGCCGCCTGGTGACGGTCAAGGCCGCGCTCGCCGCCGAGGCGAGCGACGACGATCTGCCCGCTGCCCCGGCCAAGGGCGCGATCGTCACGCGGCCGAGCGAACTGCTCGACGCCATCCTGACCGCCGGGCGCAAGGGACTGGCGATCCAGCGCTACAAGGGCCTGGGCGAAATGAATGCGGAACAGCTGTGGGAAACCACGCTGGACCCGGACAATCGCTCGATGCTGCGCGTCGAGGTGGAGCAGGCCGACGTCGCCGACGAGATCTTCACCCGGCTGATGGGCGACGTCGTCGAACCGCGCCGCGAGTTCATCCAGGACAATGCGCTGAACGTCGCCAATCTGGACGTGTGATCCGATGGAGCGGGTCCGTTGCGGCTGGGCCGGGACCGACCCGCTTTATTGCGCCTATCATGATGCCGAATGGGGCGTGCCGGAACGCGATTCGCGAATGCTCTGGGAAATGCTGATGCTGGAAGGGTTCCAGGCGGGCCTTTCCTGGATCACCATATTGCGCAAACGCGAAGGCTTTCGCGCTGCCTTCGCCGGCTTTGATCCCGACAAGGTCGCCGCTTTCGACGATGCCGATGTCGAGCGGCTGATGGGCGATCCCGGCATCGTGCGCGCACGCGCGAAGATCGAGGCGACGATCCGGGGCGCGCAGATTTTCTGCGCCATGCGCGATTCGGGGGAGGATTTCGCGGCCTATGTCTGGGCCTTCGTGGATGCCCAGCCGATCCGCAATGACGGCGTGCATTTCCCGGCAAAGACAGACCTGTCCGAAGCCATCTCAAAAGACCTGAAGACGCGCGGCTTCAAGTTTGTGGGGCCAACCATCGTCTATGCCTGGATGCAGGCGATCGGCATAGTCAACGACCATGCGGTGGATTGCTTCCGCCGCGACGTCGTCAACGCATGAAGGCGAGCCGGTTCCTGCTCCCGCTGCTGATGATCGGCGGATGTGGAAGCGAGCAACCAGCCGCGAATCGAACCGAGACAACGCCGGAAGTCGCCGCGCCCATCAACAACAGCATCGCGAACGAGAGCGTGGCACCACCGCCTGTGCCAACACCGCTTCCGTTGGATGAAGCCAAACCCTTGGTTTCACGTGAAACACCACCCCGTCGCCCGACGCCAGCCGATTATCGCGCGATCGGTACCGAACCCTTTTGGGCCGTCACGATACGCGGATCAACCGCCCTGCTGGAACGGCCGGATCATCGCCCGCTCCGCTATAGCGTGGCGCATGACGGGGATGATCGGGCGATCCGTTATCTGGGCGAAGGCTTCACCCTGACCGCGACGGAAGGGCCGTGCAGCGACGGCATGAGCGACGCAATCTGGTCCGAGCGGGTTCAGATTGCCTTTGGAGAGGGGACGCTCAAGGGCTGCGGCGGTATCCGGGAGGACGAGGGGCCGGACCGCCCATAGCCCTACGCCCGTTCGCTTCGCGCATGTCGAGAAGCGGATAGTGCCGAAGCCGATCAGTCCGGCGTCGCGCCCTCCAGTGCCTCCATCGTCGCTCGGTCTTCATCCGACACGAATTCGCAGGCGAGCAGGGTCCGTCCCTTGAGCGCTGGTCCCTGCCGTGCGACGATCGAGATCAGGCCCATATCCCTCATCCCTTGATCGGCTTCCGGCAGTTGCCGGGAAAAGCCGAGGCTGGAACTGCCCAGCAATCGATTTGATTCCGGCTTTAGATCATAATGTTCCGCCAGTTGCGCCGCGACTTCTCCCTTGACGAGGACGCCCACAGCCATGCCGCCGAACATAACATCCTGGGCGACGAACCCGTCGCGTTCGATCGGCGCCTTCAGATGATAGATGGCCGCGCCCAGCCCCGATGTGTCGGGCTTGGCGATCTTTTCCGCCGCTTCATAGAGGGTGGTGGCATTGCCGAGCGAATAGGGCGGCTGGCACAGGGCCGCGCCGAAGAAATCCGGTTCGGCCGCCAGCGCGGGGAGCGGCGAAAGGGCGAGCAGCAGCGACAGGGGCCGCAAGGAAAATAGCGTCATTACAATATCATGGACCATACCCTGATCCCGATCAACATAGGCTTCAGTCGGCCCGCATCGCCTCCGCCACCAGCGCTTCTGCCTCCATCAGCAGCGCATCCTCGGCGGCCTGCTGCGCCACCTGCTCCCGGCCGATCAGGATCAGAACCGGCACCGCCAGGGGACTGACCCGGTCCAGCGTTACATGCAGCATGGTCTGGCTCGCCCGGTCGATCAGGTCGCCGAGCCGCCCCACATCGGTCATCCGCGCGCGCGCGTCCGCCCAGGCGGCCTTGAGCAGCAGATGATCGGGCTGATATTTGCGCAGCACGTCATAGATGAGGTCGGTCGAGAAGGTGACCTGCCGTCCGGTCTTGCGCTTGCCCGGATGCTGCCGCTCGATCAGGCCGGAAATCACCGCCACGTCGCGGAAGGCGCGCTTGAGCAGACTAGACTGTTCGACCCATTCGACAAATTCATGGTCCAGGATGTCGGCGGAAAAGAGGCTTCCGGGGTCGGTGACGGGCTTCAGCCCATAGACCGCCAACGCATAGTCGTTGGCAACGAACCCCAGCGGCATCAGCCCCTGCGCGTCCATGCGGCGGGTCAGCAACATCCCGAGCGACTGGTGGGCATTCCAGCCCTCGAAACTGTAGCAGACGAGATAATGGCGCCCCTCATGCGGAAAGGTCTCGATCAGCAGCTGACCCGGCTGCGGCAGGGTGGACCGCAGCTTCTGCATGTCCAGCCATTCACGCACGTCGGGCGGGAAGCGATGCCATTCCTCCGGCTCGGCCAGGAAATGCCGCACCCGCTCGGCCAGCCGCGTCGACATCGCCATGCGGGTGCCGCCCCAGCTGGGGATGCGCGCCTGCTTCGACGTGGCGCGCACCACCAGATCGGTCGTGTCCATCCGCACCACTTCCAGCGCCATGCCGGAGAAGAAGAAACTGTCACCGGGGCGCAAGGTGGCGGCGAACCCCTCCTCCACTGTGCCGAGCTTGCGCCCATTGGCGAAGCGCACGGCGAGCGCGGGCTGATCGACGATGATGCCGGCGTTGAGGCGATGCTGCTGGATGAAGCGCGGGTGCGACACGCGCCAGAGCATCTGCCCCTCGCCATCCGGCTCCTGCGTCAGCCGCTTGAACCGGTCATAGGCGCGCAGGGCATAGCCGCCCCCCTCGATGAAGTGCAGGACAGTCTCGAACGCCTCGGCGGTCAGCGCGCTATAGGGAGTGGCGGACCGCACCTCCGCCAGCAGCTCCTCCGCCCGGAAGGGCCCGGCGCAGGCCAGGCCCATGACATGCTGGGCCAGCACGTCCAGGCTGCCGGGACGGAAATCGTCGGCATCGCGTTCGCCCGCCTCCACCGCATCGAGCGCGGCGCGCGCTTCCAGATATTCGAAACGGTTGCCCGGAATCAGGATCGCTTCCGACGCCATCTCGAGCCGATGGTTGGCGCGGCCGATCCGCTGGAGCAGGCGCGAACTGCCCTTTGGCGCGCCCATCTGGATCACGCAGTCGACATTGCCCCAGTCGACGCCCAGGTCCAGCGACGCGGTCGCCACCAGCGCGCGCAATTTGCCCGCCGCCATCGCGGCTTCGACCTTGCGCCGCGCCTCGATCGACAGGCTGCCATGGTGGATGCCGATCGGCAGGTTGGCGTCGTTGACCGACCAGAGTTCCTGGAAGATCAGCTCGGCAAGACCGCGCGTGTTACAAAAGACCAGAGTCGTCCCGCGCGACTCGATCTCCGCCATCACCTGTCTGGCCGCATATTTGCCCGAATGACCGGACCAGGGGACGCGCCCCTCCGGGATCAGGATCGCGACATCGGGGTCCGCGCCGGCCTCGCCCAGCACCGGCGTCACAGCGCCGATATCGCCATCGGGCGCCAGCCAGGCGCGATAGGCGTCGACATCGGCGACCGTGGCGGACAGCGCCACCCGGCGCAGCGCCGGGTTGATCGCCTGCAATCGCGCCATGGAAAGGTTCAGCAGGTCGCCCCGCTTCTGCGTCGCGAAGGCATGGACCTCGTCCACGATCACCGTGCCCAGATTCGCGAACAGCAGCCTCGCATCGGGGTGACTGAGCAGCAGCGACAGCGATTCGGGCGTGGTGAGCAAAATCTGCGGCGGTCGGACGCGCTGGCGCGCCTTGCGATCGGACGGCGTGTCGCCGGTGCGCGTCTCGACCCGGATCGGCAGCCCCATCTCCTCGATGGGCGTAAGCAGGTTGCGGCGCACATCGACCGCGAGCGCCTTGAGCGGCGAAACATATAGCGTGTGCAGGCCGTCGGCCGGATCGCGGATCAGATCGGCCAGGGTCGGCAGGAATCCCGCCAGCGTCTTGCCCGCCCCGGTCGGCGCCACCAGCAGGGCATGGTCGCCGCGCTGCGCCGCGGCCAGCATCTCCAGTTGATGCCGTCGCGGCCGCCAGCCGCGTGCGGCGAACCAGTTTTCGACGATGGCGGGAAGGGAAGCCGACATGGCCCCGGATGTAGGGCGCACCGGCCCGCCTGTCACGGTCCGCCATGGCCGCTCGTCGCTGCGACCATGGCGACGTATCCCATATCATGATAGCCTGCTCTCAAGCGGCATATGCGCCATGCAACTGACTCGCGCCGCGCGGTCAGGCACAGGACAGCCAAGGCGCCCTGCCGCGAGGACGCCCGTCCATGAGAGGAAACCGATTCATGACCGAATCATATGGCGAACCTGCCATGCCGACGATTGTGCCGATGACCCTGTTCGATGCCTGGCTGCTGCCCTTCACCTTCTGGGCCAATTGGTGGAGCTTCTACGAGGAGGCGCTGCACGTCGCCCATTGCCGTCCTTATCTTCGCGATTCGGGGGCCATCGAAGACGCGCCCCGCCCGATCGAGGATGAACCGGGCTTGGTGGCCTGATCCGGGCGAGGATGAAATCGTCGGAATAATCATATAGCCGGAAGAAATAATCTTGCTCATTCCTCTGGCTCCCTCCCCCGCTCCTGCGTTACAATCCGGCCCATGACAGCGGCGCTCCAGACGCCGCACCAAGCAGGAGAATGACATGACCGGCCCGACCGAAGCCGACCTCACCGGCGCGGACGCCCCGCGCAACCGTCGCCGTCCCAAGGCGCCCATCATGGAAATTGACGGCCGCAAGCTGAAGCCCGCCACCTTGATGATGGGCCATGGCTACGACCCGACCCTGTCGGAAGGATCGCTCAAGCCGCCCATCTTCCTCACATCCACCTTCGCCTTCGAAAGCGCGGCGGCGGGCAAGCGCCATTTCGAGGGCGTGACCGGCATCCGTCCCGGCGGGGCGGAAGGACTGGTCTATTCCCGTTTCAACGGTCCCAATCAGGAGATTTGCGAGGATCGGCTCTCGGTGTGGGAGGAGGCGGAGGACGCGCTGCTCTTTTCCAGCGGCATGTCGGCCATTGCCACCACCCTGCTCGCACTGGTCCAGCCGGGCGATGTCATCGTCCATTCTGCCCCCCTCTACGCCGCGACCGAATCGCTGATCGGCCGCATATTGGGTAAATTCGGAGTGCAATGGCTCGATTTCCCCGCCGGCGCGACCGAGGCGGAGATCGGCGCGGTGATCGAGAAAGCGAGGGGACTGGGCCGGGTCGCGCTTCTCTATCTGGAGAGCCCGGCCAATCCGACCAATGTCCTGGTCGATCTGGAAGCGGTAGTCGCGCGGCGCAACGCCCTCTTCGCCGGCGAGGCGCATGTCCCGCCGATCGCGATCGACAATACTTTCCTCGGCCCGCTGTGGCACAAGCCGATCGCCCATGGCGCCGACCTCGTCATCTACAGCCTGACCAAATATGCCGGCGGGCATAGCGATCTGGTCGCGGGCGGTGTGCTGGGGAGCAACGCGCTCATCAACAGCATCCGGCTGATGCGCAACACCATCGGCACCATCCTCGACCCGCACAGCGCCTGGATGCTGCTCCGCAGCCTCGAAACGCTGGAATTGCGGATGAGCCGGGCGGGCGAGAATGCGGCGAAGGTCTGCGCCTGGCTGAGGGACCAGCCGCAGGTGGAGAAAATCGTCTATCTCGGCTTCCCGGAGACGGAGCGGCAGGCCGACATCTACCGCCGCCACTGCACCGGGGCGGGATCGACCTTCTCGCTCTATCTGAAGGGCGGCGAGGCGGAAGCCTTCGCCTTTCTCGACGCGCTCAAGATCGCCAAGCTGGCGGTCAGCCTGGGCGGCACCGAAACGCTGGCCAGCCATCCCGCCGCGATGACCCATCTATCGGTGCCGGCTGAGCGCAAGCAGGCCCTGGCGATCAGCGACAATATGGTCCGCATCTCGATCGGCTGCGAGGATGCCGACGATCTGATCGCCGATTTCGCCCAGGCGCTGCGGCAGGTCGGATGAGCGACGCGCATCCGGCCGTCCCGCCCGTCGTCCTGATCGCCCAGCCGCATCTCGCGCCGCTGCTGGGCGTATTGGCGGCGGACTATGACGTCATGCCGTTGTGGGAGCAGGGCGGGCGCGCCCGGCTTGGCGATGCGGCGGCGCTGGTGACGGCGGGGGAGTTCCCGCTCGACCCCGCGCTGATCGCGGCGATGCCGCGCCTCGGCCTCATCGCCTGCTTCACCGTGGGCTATGACGGGGTCGACCTGGATCTCGCCCGGTCGCGTGGCATCGCCGTCACCCATGCGGGCAATGCCAATGCGGAGGATGTCGCAGACCATGCGATCGGGCTGATGCTGGCGCATCGTCGCTGGATCGTCGAGGGCGACCGGCAACTGCGCGCCGGGCTGTGGACAGCGCAGGCCAAGACGATCACCCGCTCGATGGGCGGTGCCCGGCTGGGGATCGTGGGCATGGGCGCGATCGGCGTGGCAACGGCGGAGCGGGCGCAGGCGATGAAGATGCGTGTCGGCTGGTGGGGACCGCGGGACAAGCCCGCCCTCCCCTGGCCGCGCGCGACAAGCCTGATGGCGCTGGCGCAGGACAGCGACATATTGGTGATCGCCGCGCGCGCCGCGGACGACAATCGCGGCATGATTGCGGCCGCCATCCTCGACGCGCTTGGTCCCTCCGGGCTGCTGGTGAATGTCGCACGCGGGCAACTGGTCGACGAGGCCGCCCTGATCGACGCGCTCAGGGACGGACGGCTTGGCGGCGCGGCGCTCGACGTGTTCGATCCCGAACCGACCGACCCCGCGCGCTGGGCCGACGTCCCCAATGTCGTTCTGACGCCCCATACCGGCGGCGCGACCCAGGAAGCGGTCGGGCGCATGGTGCAGATGCTGCAAGCCAATCTCGCCGCTCATTTCGCGGGCGAACCCCTGCCCGCCCCGGTCCGTGATCCTGGGCGGTCAGCGGGCCACTCTCTGCCCTAGTTCCAGTCCACCCGCGTCCAGCCCCGCTCCGCCGCCAGCTTCGCCAGCGGCTTGTGCGGGTTGGAGGCGAAGGGAATGTCGGCGAATTCCAGCATCGGCGCGTCCGACACATGGTCGGAATAGGCGCGGATCTGGGCCTGGCTGCGGTCGATCGCCTCGGCCGCCATCCAGGCCTTGATCATCCGCAGCTTGCCCGTGTCGTAACAATTCTCGCCCGCGATCCTGGCGCGGACATAGCGCAGATCCTGGCTCAGATGATCGGTCGCGATCACCGCGTCGAAACCCAGCCGCCGCGCGATCGGCTCGACATAGAGGCGGTAGGAGGCGGTCGCCAGCACAAGCCGATAGCCGTCCGCCCGGTCCTTCGCGATCTGCGCTACCGCGCCCTGCCGCAAATTGGTCGCCACCACCTTGTCGGCATAGCTTTCGATATGCGGCATCAGCTTCGCCCGTTCGACATGATGGCCGATCATCAGTGCCTGGTTCAGTTCCTTCAGCCGCTGGCGCGTAATCAGCTTCACCACATAGGCCAGCATCAGCAGAATGACGCAGGGGAACAGCAACAGCCGCCACGGAGCCATCCGCCGCGCCACATGCAGAAGGAAACCCGTATAGGTGCCACTGAAGGTCACCGTGCGGTCCATGTCGTAGATCGCCAGCCTGTGCGTCGTCATGCCGTTTCCGAAACTTTTGCCCCAGCTCTTCGTTCTGGCTTGCGGATGGGCCGTTTCGGCTTGCCGTGCAACCGATAATGGACCACTAAACCGCCTTGATGAACAAAGCCGCCGACCTTGCAGAAGAAAAGCGCGATGGCGGCACGGTAATACGGCTTTCGGGAAACCTGGCCATAGCGTGCCTCCACGACCTGCCCGATCGGCTCGACGGCCTTCAGGGTCCGGTCAGCGCCATCGACCTGTCCGGGGTCGACCATATCGACACGATCGGCGCCTGGACGGTGCTTCGCACGGCCAAGCGGCTGGGCGCGGAGGTCACTGGCGCGCATGACGACGCCCGGCGCCTGATCGATACCGTAGGCCAGCTGGACGAGCCGGTGCCGATCCGGCCGGAGCATGTTCATGCGCTGCGCCGCGTCGTCGGCCAGATCGGCGAAGCGGTCGCCAATTCCGGCGCAACGCTGCTCGGCCTGCTCGGCTTCTTCGGCGCGACGCTGGTGGCAAGCTGGAGCCTGATCCGCCATCCCCGCCGTTTCCGGTGGAACGCCGTCATCCAGCGGTTCGAAGTGGTGGGCGTTTCCGCGCTCGGCATCATCGGCCTGATGAGCTTCCTGATCGGCATCGTCATCGCCCAGCAGGGATCGGTGCAGCTGCGCCAGTTCGGCATGGAGATGCTGACCATCAACCTGGTCGGCCGCCTCACCTTCCGCGAACTGGGCGTGCTCATGACCGCGATCATGGTCGCGGGTCGCTCGGGTTCCGCCTTCGCCGCGCAACTGGGCACGATGAAGCTGACCGAGGAAATCGACGCGATGCGTACTATCGGCGTATCGCCGATGGAAGCGCTGGTGCTCCCGCGCACGCTCGCCGTCGTCGTCATGATGCCGCTGCTCGGCTTCTACAGCTCGATCGTCGCGATCATCGGTGGCGGCTTCCTGTGCGCCGTGGCGCTGGAGATTCCCCCCATCACCTTCGTCCAGCGGCTGCGCGAAGTGGTGCCGATCACCGACCTGTGGGTCGGCCTCATCAAGGCGCCGGTGTTCGGCATCATCATCGCCCTGTCGGGCTGCTTCCAGGGTATGCAGGTCAAGGCGAACGCCGAAGAGGTCGGTATGCGTACCACCGCGGCGGTCGTGCAGGCCATCTTCCTCGTCATCGTCATCGACGCCTTCTTCGCGGTCTTCTTCACCTGGGTGGGCTGGAACTGATGAGCGAGGAGGAAATCCAGCAGGCCGAGGAGCGCCGCATCGAGCAAGCGGTGGAAACCGCCGACATCGCCATCAAGGTGCGCGGCCTGCGAAACAGTTTCGGCGATCAGGTCGTGCACGAACATCTCGACCTGGACGTGCGCAAGGGCGAGATATTGGGCGTGGTCGGCGGATCGGGCACGGGCAAGTCCGTCCTGATGCGTTCGATCATCGGCCTCCAGACACCGGACGAGGGCGAGGTCTGCGTCTTCGGCGAATCGATGATCGGGCGGCTGGACGACGAGGCGCTGGCGATCCGCAAGCGCTGGGGCGTGCTGTTCCAGGGCGGCGCGCTCTTTTCCACGCTGACCGTTGCCGAAAATGTCGAGGTGCCGATCCGCGAATATTATCCCAATATCGGGCCGCAACTGCGCGACGAGATCGCCGCCTACAAGATCCGCCTCACCGGCCTGCCGACCGAGGCTGGCCCCAAATATCCGTCCGAACTGTCGGGCGGCATGAAGAAGCGCGCGGGTCTTGCCCGCGCTCTGGCGCTGGACCCGGACCTTCTGTTCCTGGACGAACCGACGGCCGGCCTCGACCCGATCGGCGCGGCCGCCTTCGACGATCAGACCCGCAAGCTGCAACAGACGCTGGGCCTCACCGTGTTCCTCATCACCCACGACCTCGATACGCTCTATTCCATCTGCGACCGGGTGGCGGTGCTGGCGGACAGGAAGGTGATCGCGGTCGGCACGATCGAGGAACTGCTGGCCACCGATCATGCGTGGATACAGGAATATTTCAACGGCCCGCGCGGCCGCGCCGCGACGGCGGCGGTCGAACGCGAAAAGAACAGGGCGGCCGCCGCGTCGCCGGACGGAAGGCGATAGGATATGGAAACCCGCTCCAATCATGTGCTGGTCGGCACGGTCACGCTGCTGCTGCTGGCCGCGGTCATGATCGCCGCCTTCTGGTTCTCGCGCCTGTCGCAGGGCGACAACATGGAATATGACATCTTCTTCAAACAGTCGGTCAACGGCCTGGCGAAGGGTTCGAGCGTCAACTATGCGGGCGTGCCGTCCGGCCAGGTCGAGAAGATCGAGCTGTGGAAGCGCGATCCGAGCTTCGTGAAGGTGCGTATTTCCGTCAAGGAGGGCACGCCGGTGCTCCAGGGGACGACCGCCACCATTGCCGGCGTCGGCTTCACCGGCGTCAGCGAGATCGTGCTGGATGGCGCGGTCAAGGGCGCGCCACCGATCATCTGCCCGGCGGAAAACACCATGGCCGTCTGCCCCGATGGCGTGCCGGTGATCCCGACCAAGCCCGGCGCGCTGGGCGAACTGCTCAACAACGCCCCCCAGCTGCTGGAACGGCTGTCGACGCTCACGGAACGGCTGACCGAACTGCTCAACGACAAGAACCAGCAGTCGATCGCCGGCATCCTCGCCAATGTCGAGCGGGTGTCCGGCGCGCTGGCCGACCGCAGCCCCGAAATCGCCGCCACCCTCGCCGAAGCACGGATCGCGGTGCAGCGGACCGGCGTGGCGGTCGAGCAGATCGGCAAGCTCGCCGCCACCACCGATGCGCTGCTCAACGACGAGGGCAAGCCGCTGATGGCCGATCTGCGCAAGACCGTGCAGTCGGCGACGCGCAGCATCGACACGCTCGACAAGACGATCGGCGAGGCGCAGCCGGGCGTAAAGGCGTTCAGCAACCAGACCATGCCCGAAGTGAACCAGTTGGTGCGCGACCTGCGCGAAATGTCGCGCGCCTTCCGCGGGGTCGCCGAAAAGCTGGACCAGCAGGGCGCCGGGTCGCTGGTCGGATCGCCCAAGCTGCCGGACTACAAGAATTGATGAGAAGGATGCGGACCATGTTCCATGTGAAACAACAGGGCGCGCTGGCCGCCCTCGCCGCCGCCGTCCTGCTGTCGGGCTGCGTTTCCTTCGGCGCCAAGCCGCCGGCGCAATTGCTGACGCTCGACGCGGCCCAAAAGGTGCCGGCGGGGGCCGCGCGGGTGGCGGGCAGCGGACGGACGCTGATCGTCGCCGATCCCGAAGCGCCCAAGATGCTGGATACGATCCGCGTCCCGGTACAGATGACGCCGACTTCGGTCGCCTATGTGACCAAGGTCCAGTGGGCCGATACGCCACGTCACCTGTTCCGCCGGCTTATGGCCGAAACCATATCCGCGACGACCGACCGGGTGGTGCTCGATTCGGGCCAGTTCTCCGGCGACGGCGGTCAGCGCCTGTCGGGCGAACTTGTCGCCTTCACCATCGATCAGGCCAGCCATAACGCGATCGTGACCTATGATGCGGTGCTGACCACGCCGGCGGGCGTCGCGCTGGCCCGCCAGCGCTTCACCGCCAGCGCGCCGGTCAGCGGCAAGATCGAGGCGACCACCGTCGGCGCCCCGCTCAATACCGCCGCCAACAAGGTCGCGACCGATGTCGCAGCCTGGGTCGCAGCGGTGAAGGAATAGGCCGGAGGGCTCTCCCGGCTGGCGCTGCCGGTCCTGAGACGACCAGAGGCGGGCAGTCAAGCGCGGCCCGGCGCCGCTCGGAAGCGGTCATCCCATATTACCGTCACCCCAGCGACCCGAAGGGCGGCCGCAGGCCAAAGCGGGAATCCATCTCCTGACCTTGCGTCCAGCACGGCGCTGAGAAGACGGTTCCCCGCCCCCGCGGGGATGCCGATGTAGAGCGGCCGTTACGCAACCCACCCCGTTCGAACACCAGCAAACTCGCTCACTCCAGGCTCTTGCCCGCCTGCTCCATCACATCCTTGGACAGGCCCGGTTCCGCCAGGATGCGCTGCAATTCCGCGCGCATCAGGCCAGCGCGCCCCTCGTCGAACCGCTTCCAGCGGCCCAGCGGCGGCACCAGCCGCGCCGCCGTCTGCGGGTTCAGCTTGTCGAGCGCGATGATGCAGTCGGCGACCAGCCGGTATCCCTTGCCCGACCTATGGTGGAACGCCCACTGGTTGCCCGCGAAGGCGCCATAGAGCGATCGCACGCGATTGGGATTGGCGAGCGTGAAGTCCTTGTGCCGGCTCAACTCCTCGACCTGGTCGACCGTATCGGGATGAAGGGCGAAGGCCTGGGTCTGGAACCATTTGTCCAGCGTCAGCGCGTCACCCGAATAGCGGTTGTAGAAGATGTCGAGCGCCGCCACCCGCTCGGCGCTGGTGCCGTTGGCGAGCGTACCGAGCGCCGCCTGACGCTCGGTCATATTATCGGCATCGCTGAACTGGGCGAAGGCAATGGCCGGGCCATCCCCCGTCCCCGACGCGACCAGATAATGGAGCGCAGCGTTGCGCAGCTTGCGCGCGCCCTTGGCCGACGACGACAGCGAGAAGGCGTTGGCCCGGGTCTTGGCATGGACATCGCGCCAGAACGGTTCCAGCTCCGCGCCGATCTTGTGTTGCAGCGCGTCGCGCGCCGCGTGGATCGCGTCGGGATCGACCTGCCGCATCTGGTCGCCCAGATAGGCTTCGCTCGGCAGGCGGATAACTTCGGCCACGAACGCCGGGTCCAATGCCACGTCGGTCAATATGTTGCGGATCGCGGCGATCACGGCGGCATCGTCCACATCCTGCCCCGCGATGCGGCCCACCAGCACATTGACCATCAGCTGCTGCATCGCTTCATAACGGGCGAAGGGGTCATCATCATGCGCCGACAGGAAGGCCAGATCGTCCTGGCTGCGGTTGGTTTCGACGATCACCGGTGCCGAAAAACCGCGATTGATCGACAGGACCGGCGCGCCGGCAAAGCCAGTGAAGGTGAAGCTCTGCCGCGCCTCCGTCAGCATCAGCAACGCATCGCCATGATGCTGCCCCATCGCCGGGTCGAACAGCGCGGTACGCAGCGGGATCGCCATTGGCCGCTTGTCGGGTTGGCCCGGCGTGGCAGGCACGGTCTGCTCCAGCGTCAGCTCGACGGTCTGCGCCACCGGATCATGTGACAGAAGCGCGCGCACGTGCGGCGTGCCCGCCTGTTCATACCAGAGGCGGAACTGGCCGAGGTCGATCTCGCCGCCCTCCTCCATCGCACGCACGAAATCCTCGCACGTCGCCGCTTCGCCGTCATGCCGGTCGAAATAGAGGTCCGTGCCCGCGCGGAACCGTTCCGGGCCGAGCATCAGCGCCATCATGCGAATCACTTCCGCACCCTTGTTGTAGATGGTCGCCGTGTAGAAGTTGCTGATTTCCATATAGGATTCAGGGCGAACCGGATGCGCCAGCGGCCCTGAATCCTCCTGGAACTGGGCGGCCCGCAGGATACGGACATCCTCGATCCGCTTGACCGCATGGCTGCCCATGTCGGCGGAAAAATTCTGGTCGCGAAAGACGGTGAAGCCTTCCTTCAGGCTCAGCTGGAACCAGTCGCGGCAGGTGACGCGATTGCCCGACCAGTTGTGAAAATATTCATGCGCCACCACACCCTCGACCCCATCATAATCGATGTCGGTCGCGGTCTCCGGATCGGCCAGAATATAGCGGGAATTGAATATGTTGAGGCCTTTGTTCTCCATCGCGCCGAAATTGAAGTCGGCCACCGCCACGATGTTGAACACATCCAGGTCATATTCGCGGCCATAGACGCGTTCGTCCCAGGCCATGCTGTTCTTCAGCGCCTGCATGGCGTGAGCCGTGCGCGGCAGGTCGGCCTCCTTGACCCAGATGCCGAGGCGCACTTCCCGTCCGCTCATCGTCACGAAGCGGTCGGCATTGCACGCGAGGTCGCCCGCCACCAGAGCGAACAGGTAGCAGGGCTTGGGGAAGGGGTCGTTCCAGAGCGCCCAATGGCGGCCACCGTCCAGTTCGCCCTGGTCGATCGGGTCGCCATTGGCGAGCAGCACGGGAAAGCGCGTCTTGTCGGCCGCCATGCGAACGCTGTAGCGCGAGAGGACGTCAGGGCGATCGGGAAAGAAGGTTATCCGACGGAATCCCTCGGCCTCGCACTGGGTGCAGAGCAGCCCACCGCTGGCGTAAAGGCCCATCAGCTTGCTGTTGCTCTCCGGCGCCAGCTCAACCAGCGTCTCGATGCTGTGTGTTGCGCCGGTCAGCGCGATGATGAGCGCGCCGGCTTCCAGATGCCATTCCTCGTCGCCGAGCAAGCGGCCGTCGATCTTCACTTCCAGCGGCACCAACCCGTCCCCATCCAGCCGCAGCGGGCGGGCATGATCGCCATTGCGCGTGACGGAGAGCGTCGCGCGCACGCGCGTCAGCGCGGGATCGAGGTCGAAATCGAGCGCGATGTCGGGCACCAGCCAGTCGGGCGCGCTATAGTCGGCGCGGCGGATGACGGCGGGAGCGGCGGCGTTGGTGGAGAGCATATCGGCCATGCCCTCACAGTAGGGAGCAGGCCGCCAAAAGACCAGTAGGGTTCGACCGGGAAGGCACGGAAGATCGCGCCCGTCAGCATCCCCACAGGCGTTTGAACGTCAAATCCGCTCGCCGGACAGGCGCTGGCACAGCATGTCGAGCTGATCGAGATTGGAATAGCGCAGCGCCAGCGTCCCTCCGGTCGAGGCACCGTCATGGCCAATGTCGACCTTCAGCCCCAATATGTCCGCCAGATGCCGTTCCAGCGCCGCGATGTCAGGATCCTTGTCTCCGACCGCGCCCGCGCTGCGACGCGCTGCGGGTGCGTCAGCGCCGGTCTTGACCCGCCGCACCAGCTGCTCGGTGTCTCGGACGGAAAGGCCCTTTTCCTCGACCTGTTGCGCCAGCCTTTCGCAATCAGGCGCCCCGATCAGCGCGCGGGCATGGCCCATGCTGATCCGATTGTACATCAGCTGCTGCTGCACCGGCTCGGGCAGGTCGAGCAGGCGCATCAAATTGGCGACATGGCTGCGCGACTTGCCGACAATCCGGCCAAGCGCCTCCTGGCTGTGATGAAATTCGGCGATCAGCTTGCGATAGGCTTCAGCCTCCTCGATCGGATTGAGGTCTTCGCGCTGGATATTCTCGATCAGCGCAATTTCCAGCGTTTCCTGCTCGTCGAAATCGCGGACGATGGCGGGGATGCGATGAAGCTGGGCGCGCTGCGCCGCGCGCCAGCGCCGCTCGCCCGCGATGATCTGGAATCCGCCGCCATGGGGGCGCACGATGATCGGCTGGATCACCCCCCGCTTGGCGATGCTGTCGGCCAGCTCCTGCAATGCGCCATCATCGAAATGCCGCCGCGGCTGCTCCGGGTGGGGATGGATAAGCGCGACTTCGATGCTCTGCACGGCCTTGCCATTGGCTTGCGGCACGGCGGCAGGCGCGATCGGCTCTTCGCGGGAGACATCGCCCAACAGGGCGGACAGACCTCGACCCAGACCCTGGGGACGCTTGGCGATCTTCGGCTTGTCGGTCGTTTCGTCGCTCAAGCGGCAACCTCCTGTCGGGGCAGGCGCGCGATAAGCTCGCGCGCGAGACGCATATAGGCTTCCGATCCGGAACAGCGGAAGTCATAGATGAGGGCGGGCACGCCATGGCTCGGCGCTTCGGACAGGCGCACATTGCGCGGGATCACGGTCGTGAAGACCAGATCGCCCAGACAGGCGCGGACATCGTCGGCCACCTGGTCGGTCAACCGATTGCGCCGGTCGTACATGGTGAGCGCCACGCCCATGATCGACAGGCCAGGATTGAAGCGGCCGCGAATCCGCTCGACCGTCTGGAGCAGTTGCGACAGACCCTCCAGCGCGAAAAATTCGCACTGCAACGGGACCAGCAGATATTGGGCGGCAACCATGGCATTGATCGTCAGCAGGCCGAGCGAAGGCGGACAGTCGATCAGGCAGATGTCCCAGCGGCCCGGCTGTGCTTCGGACAGGACACGCTCCAGCCGATGGGTCCGCTCCTCATAGTCGATCAGCTCGATTTCGGCCCCCGACAGATCCTGCGTCGCCGGCACAAGATCGAGCTTGGGCACGCGCGTGGTGACGATCGTGTCATCCAGCGCGCAATTGCCGACCAGCAGGTCATAGCTGGACTGGGCGCGTTCCGCCTGCCCCACCCCCAGCCCCGTCGACGCATTGCCCTGCGGGTCGAGATCGACCAGCAGCACGCGCAGTCCGGTGGCCGCCAGGCCCGTGGCCAGATTGATCGCGGTCGTGGTCTTTCCCACCCCACCTTTCTGGTTGGCGATGGCGATGCGGATCATGAACGACCTTTCTTCTTGCCGGCGGGCGCGACGCCTCGCGCGACGATGATGGCGCTGTCGTCATCGGTCACGCTGGGTTCCACGTGGAACATACCTTGCCATGCCGGACGCGCCGCCTCCAGTTCATTTTGTGCATTTCGTCCCTTCGGCAGCACCCACAGCGTGTTTTTATCGGACAGGTGCAGCGCGGATGCGAGCAATTTGGGCAGCGGCGCATAAGCGCGCGCGCTGATGATCGCGGCCTGCGTGGCGGGCACCGTCTCGACCCGGCCACCAAAGACGCGCGCATGGGACAGGCCCAAATCAGCCGCGACATCGTTCAGGAAATCGATACGCTTGCGTCGGGATTCGACCATCATCAGGGGCCGTTCGGACAGGCAGGCAACGACGACGCCCGGCAGCCCTGCGCCCGACCCCAGGTCGAGCCAGGCCCCCTCCCCCGCCCGATCGGCATGGACCAGCAGTTGCGCAGAATCGACGATATGGCGCGCCCACACATGCGGCCGGGTCGATTCGGCGATCAAATTCTGTTCGTCCATGGCCGACAGGAGGATGGCGACATAGCGCTCAAGCCTGACCCATGTTTCACGTGAAACATCGAATTGCGCCTGAAGCCAGGCGCGCGCTTCCTCTTCGCTCACGCCGCCTCCCGCCGCGCGTGGACGAGGATCGCCGCCAGCGCTGCTGGGGTAATGCCCCGTATCCGCCCTGCGGCAGCCAGCGTCTCCGGCCGCGCCGCGTCGAGCCGCTCGATCATCTCGGTGGACAGGCCACCGATCGAATGAAAATCGAAGTCGGCGGGGATATGCACCCGCTCGTTGCGGCGCAGTTCCGCCACCTCGGCTTCCTGGCGCTGGAGGTAGGGCGCATAATGCGCGTCCTCCAATATCTCGGCCCGCAGATCGTCCGGCGCGACGCTTAGCGTCGGCGCCAGTTCCAGCAGCAGCGCCCTGTCGACCTCCGGGAAACGCGCCCAGTCGAACAGGCTGCGTCGCGCGCCGTCCTGGCGCACCGCCGCGCCCGCCCGCGCCATGTCGCTCGCAGTCAAAAGCCGGCCGAGTTCCGCTTCGATCGTCGTGCGCAACGCCGCCCGCTCGGACAGTCGCCCCGCGCGAGTCGCGCCGATCACGCCATGGGCGAGGCCGATCGGACCCAGCCGTGTCTCCGCATTGTCGGCGCGCAACCGCAAGCGATATTCGGCGCGGGCGGTGAGCATCCGATAAGGTTCGGTCACGCCCTGCAGGACCAGATCATCGATCATCACGCCGATATAGCTTGTAGCGCGATCCAGTATCATCGGCGCCTCGCCACGCGCCCGCGCCGCCGCGTTGACCCCGGCGACGAGGCCCTGGGCGGCCGCCTCTTCATAGCCGGTGGTGCCGTTGATCTGCCCGGCGCAGAACAGGCCCCGCACGTTGCGAACTTCAAGGCTTGCGTCCAGCGCGCGCGGATCGACATGATCATATTCGACCGCATAGCCCGGCACGACGATCTCGACCCGCTCCAGACCGGGCATCGAACGGACCATCGCGACCTGCACATCGGTTGGCAGCGAAGTGCTGATGCCATTGGGATAGACCAGATGGTCGTCCAACCCCTCCGGCTCGAGGAAAACCTGATGCCCGTCGCGGTCGCCGAAGCGCAGCACCTTATCCTCGATGGAGGGACAATAGCGCGGCCCTCTGCCCTCGATCGCCCCGCTGAACAGTGGCGAGCGGCCAAGGCCGTCGCGGATGATCTGATGGGTCCGATCATTGGTCCGGGTAATGGCGCAAGCCAACTGCGGCAACCGTCGCCCTGCCGTCAGGGAAGACATGGTCCAGCCCTCGTCGTCCGATGGCTGGGTCTCGAGCCTCGCCCAGTCGATAGTGCGTCCATCGAGGCGTGGCGGCGTCCCCGTCTTGAGCCGGGCGACCGGCAGACCCAGGGCGCGCTGCTGAAGGCCAAGCGCGGTCGCGGCGCGCTCGCCGATCCGCCCCCCGGCTTCGCGCTCGTCGCCCCGGAACAGCTTGCCCCCCAGGAATGTCCCCGTCGCCAGCACGATCGCGGAGGCCGCCAGCGTCCGGCCGTCGTCCAGCGCGACACCAGCCACGGCATCCCCGTCCAGCATCAACGCGGCGGCTTCGCCTTCGACGATGTCGAGTCCCGGCTGCGCCGCCAGCAATGCGTGGATGGCCGCGCGATACAGCTTGCGGTCCGCCTGCACGCGCGGTCCCTGCACCGCCGCGCCCTTGCTGCTGTTGAGCATCCGATAATGGATCGCCGCCGCATCGGCCGCACGGCCGATGAGCCCATCGAGCGCATCGACCTCACGGACCAGATGCCCTTTGCCCAGCCCGCCAATAGCCGGGTTGCAGGACATGGCGCCCACCGTCTGGCGATCGAAGGTGAGCAGCGCCACCGACGCTCCCTTGCGCGCCGCAGCGGCAGCCGCCTCGCAGCCGGCATGGCCGCCACCGACCACTATAACATCATAGCTTGTTCGCATGACGCGCCCATATCAGATTGGGCCGGGGCAGGTCAAAAGCGTTCCACGTGGAACATCATTCATTTGCCGATGCAGAAGCCCGAGAAGAGGCGGTCGAGCATATCCTCAGTCCCGGCCTGCCCGGTAAGCGCATCGATGGCCGCCCTGGCGAGTCGCAGTTCCTCAGCCGCAACGAGCAGATCGGCCGTGCTTCCGGCCGCGAGGAGATGATCGCGCACCTGTCCAACTCGCTGTCGCTGCCGCGCATGCAGGGCATAGTCGCCCTCCCCCGGCAGCAATGCGGCTGCGCGAGACAGCAGCAGCGCGATCAGGACATCCATCCCTTCGCCGGTCCGCGCGGACAGGCGAAGCCCGGGGCGATCGGCGTCGGCGCGATCGCATTGCGCGGCCACCAGGATAGCATCGTCACGCGGGAGTGCGTCCGCGTCGCCCAGCCACAGGATGATGTCCGCAGCCGCCAGCGCGGCGCGCGCGCGATCGATCCCGATCGCCTCGATCGCGTCGCCCGTCTCGCCGCGCAGCCCCGCCGTGTCGGTGAAGAGGAAGGCCGTGCCACCGATCGCCGCGGGCGCTTCGATCCGGTCGCGCGTCGTCCCGGCAATGTCCGACACGATTGCCGCATCCCGTCCGACCAGCGCGTTGAGCAGGGTCGACTTGCCTGCATTGGGCGGGCCCGCCAGCACCACGCGCACGCCGTCCCGCAGCCGATCTGCGGAGGGCGCTGCCAGAATGGCATCCACGTCCTGCGCCAGCGTGGCGATGCCCGCCCCGATCCGCGCCTCGATCGCAGCGTCAGGCACATCATCCTCGTCGGAAAAGTCGAGGGCCGCCTCGGCCATGGCCGACAGGTCGAGCAGGGTCCCGCGCCATCCTTCGATCCGGCGGGAAAAATGCCCCTCCGCCATCAACAGCGCGGCGCGGCGCTGGCTCTGAGTCTCTGCGGCCAGCAGGTCGGCAAGCCCCTCGACAGCGGTCAGGTCCATGCGGCCATGGGCGAAGGCCCGGCGCGTATATTCGCCTGCTTCGGCGCGGCGCAGGCCCGGCGTCGCGCCCAGCGCCTCCTCGACCGCCGCCACCACCGCACGGCCGCCATGGCAATGCAGCTCGGCCATATCCTCGCCCGTGACCGTGTGCGGACCAGGCAACCAGAGCAGCAGCGCGCGATCGAGCGGGCCATCGTCGCGCGGGTCTTTCAGCAAGGCGAGGCTCACTGTACGCGGCGGCGGCACGCGACGGGCCAGCGCCTCCAGCGCCGCGCGCGCCTGCGGGCCGCTCACGCGGATCACCGCGATCCCCGCCGGCGGCGCACCGCTCGACAGGGCAAAAATCGTGTCGTCCTCGCCGGAAAGCACGGACCTTATTTCTTCTCGTCCTTGCTCCCGGACATGCCCGCCAGCCCGACATTCATCATCTGCTGGAACAGGCGCATCCCGGCGTCGCCCAGCGGCGAGAAGCTTTTGAACAGCGTTTCCATCTGCTCGACGCTGCCGACGCCATCGAAACTGTCGAGCATCGTCTTGATATATTTGTCATGGATCGGCGTGACATCGGGCAGGCCCAGAAAGGCCCGGGCCTCGGACGGCGTGCAGTCCACATCGACGGTTACCTTCATGTCCCTGCCCTTCCCTGTTGACCGGCGGATCGCGTTGCGCCGTCATGCCGCAACTCGCGCTATCAACGCAAATTTTTAAACGCGGCAAGTGGTTGCGCCTTTGTCGCGATCAGCCAATATGCGGACCAGAATCAAAGGTGGAAAGGATATCGGCATGGGCAGCTTCACCCCTATCGCCACGTTGGAAGGCGATGCGCAGTTCGACGCCTATGTGGCGCAACCCGAAGGAACACCGAGCGCGGCCATCATCGTCATCCAGGAAATTTTTGGGGTGAATGAGGGCATTCGCCGGAAATGCGACAACTGGGCCAAGGCGGGCTATCTCGCCTATGCGCCGGACCTGTTCTGGCGCGAGCAGCCGCATATCGAACTGGACGCCGACGTACCGGAGGAATTCCAGGCGGCGATCGGCCATATGCAGAAATTCAACCAGGACCGGGGCATCCGCGACATCGAAGCGACAATCAAGGCCGCGCGCGCCGGACTGGGCGGCACCGGCAAAGTCGGGCTGGTCGGCTATTGCCTGGGCGGGCGGCTGGCATTCATGGCCGCCTGCCGCACCGATGGCGACGCCTTTGTCGGCTATTATGGCGTTGGCATCGACGGGCTGCTGAACGAGCAACATGCGATCGGCAAGCCGGTGCTGCTGCACATTCCCACGGCCGATCACTTCGTCCTGCCCGACGCGCAGAAGGCGATGCATGAAGGGCTGGCGGACAATCGCCATGTCACGCTGTACGACTATGAAGGGCTGGATCACGGCTTTGCCGCCGAAATGGGCGCCCGCCGCGATGAGCAGGCCGCAACCCTTGCCGACCGGCGAACGGCCGACTTTTTCGCCGAGCATCTCGCCTGATGGCCAAAACATGGCGCATGGTGGCGCGCAGCCATGGCGGGCCGGAAGTCATCGCGCGCGAGGATTTCGATCCGGGCGCACCGGGTGAAGGCGAATTGCTGATCGAACAGGACGCGATCGGTCTCAACTTCATCGATACCTATTATCGCACCGGCCTCTACCCCGCGCCCCTCCCAACGCCCCTGGGATCGGAAGGCGCGGGCCGGGTCGTCGCGGTGGGCGCGGGCGTCACCGGCTTCGCGCCGGGCGACCGGGTGGGCTGCGTCAGCGGACTCGGCGCCTATGCCACGCATCGCCTCATCGCCGCGGATCGGGCGGTGAAGATCCCCGACGCCATCTCCAGCGCGGATGCGGCGGCCATGATGCTCAAGGGCATGACCGCCTGCTATCTGGCGGAGGACAGCATCGCCCTCCGGCCCGGCCAGGTCGCGCTGGTCCATGCCGCGGCGGGCGGCGTCGGATCGATCCTCCTTCCCTGGCTGCGCGACAAGGGCGTGGTCGTCATCGCCCATTGCGGGTCGGCAGAAAAGGCGGCGACCGTGGCGGCCGATCACAGCCTGCATGGCGCGTTCGACGGACTCGCCGCCACGGTCCGCGAACTGACCGGGGGCAAGGGCGTCGATGTCGTCTATGACGGCGTCGGCAAGGACAGCTGGACTGCCTCGCTCGCCAGCCTCAAGCGGCGCGGCCTGATGGTAAGCTACGGCAATGCCTCCGGGGCGGTGCCGCCGGTCAGCCTGCTGGACCTCAGCCGCGGCGGGTCGCTCTATGTCACCCGTCCGACCCTGTTCGATTATATAGCGACGGCGCAGGAACTGGCGCACACCGCCGATCGCCTGTTCGACCGGATGCAGCGCGGCGTCGTCACCGCGACGATCGGCCAGCGGTTCGCGCTGGCCGACGCGGCGGAGGCGCATCGGGCGCTGGAGGCACGACAGACCACCGGCGCGACCGTCCTCCTGCCCTGACCATCTTCGGCCGAAACGCATGAAAAAGGGGGCGGCACCGACGGTGCCGCCCCCTTTTTCGTGGCCGTAATCCGGGATCAGGCGAACAGGGTGAGGATGCCCACCTGATGATCGACGAAGCCGTCATAGATCATCTTCACCGCGACATAGATGATGACGGCAAGGCCCAGATAGGCGATCCAGCGGAAACGCTCGATATATTTGGCGATGATGTTCGCCGCGATACCCATCAGCGCGACCGACAGGATCAGGCCGATGATGAGGATACCGGGATGATCCCGCGCGGCACCGGCAACCGCCAGCACATTGTCCAGGCTCATGGACACGTCGGCCACGGCGACCGCCCATGCCGCGCCGGCGAAGCTCTTGGCCGGACGCAGCCCCGACACGTCGTCGTCGCTGGTGTCGCCCGGCGTATCGCCGCCACGCTTGGGGTGGAGTTCGCGCCACATCTTGAAGCTGACCCAGAGCAGCAGCAGGCCGCCCGCCAGGATCAGGCCGACAATCTGCATCAGCTGGCTGACCACCAGCGCGAAACCGATGCGCAGCACCAGTGCGGCGATGATGCCGATCAGGATCACCTTCTGCCGCTGCGCCGCGGGGAGGCCCGCCGCCAGCGCGCCGACGACGATGGCGTTGTCGCCGGCCAACAATATGTCGATCATCAGCACCTGGCCAAAGGCGGCTAATGCGCTGGGTGATCCGATGTTGCTGAAATCATTGACGATATGCTGCCAGATGTCGGCCGGGGAACCCAGTCCCTGAACGGTCGCGGCGGCGGTGGCGAAAAGGTCGAACATGGCGGCCCAACGTCCCTGTGGTTAAAAAGCGAAAGCCGGACCATGGCATGGCCCGGCGATCACGGCAAAAACATAAGGCAGGGCGGCGGCCGATCCATCCGGATCGCCCCCCGCCATGCCGCTTACTGGTTCATGGTCGCGAAGAAATCCTCGTTGGTCTTGGAATCCTTCATCTTGTCGAGCAGGAATTCCATCGCGTCGACCGTGCCCATCTGCATCAGGATACGGCGCAGCACCCACATCTTGCTGAGCGTCGGCTTCTCGACCAGCAACTCTTCCTTGCGGGTGCCCGACTTGCCAACGTCCAGCGCCGGGAAGATGCGCTTGTCGGCGACCTTGCGGTCCAGCACGATTTCCGAGTTGCCGGTGCCCTTGAACTCTTCGAAGATGACTTCGTCCATGCGGCTGCCGGTGTCGATCAGCGCGGTCGCGATGATGGAAAGCGAACCACCCTCCTCAATGTTACGCGCGGCGCCGAAGAAGCGCTTGGGACGCTGCAACGCATTGGCGTCGACACCGCCGGTCAGCACCTTGCCCGACGAAGGTACGACGGTGTTGTAGGCGCGGCCGAGGCGGGTGATGGAGTCGAGCAGGATCACCACATCCTTCTTGTGCTCGACCAGGCGCTTCGCCTTCTCGATCACCATTTCGGCGACCTGGACGTGGCGGGTGGCCGGCTCGTCGAAGGTGGAGGATACGACCTCGCCCTTCACGCTGCGCTGCATGTCGGTGACTTCTTCCGGGCGCTCGTCGATCAGCAGCACGATCAGGAAGACTTCGGGATGATTGTCGGTGATCGCCTTGGCAATATTCTGGAGCATCACCGTCTTGCCGACGCGGGGCGGCGCGACGATCAGCGTGCGCTGGCCCTTGCCCTGCGGGGAAACGATGTCGATAACGCGCGCCGACTTGTCCTTGATCGTCGGGTCCAGCGTGTCGAGCCGCAACTTCTGCTCGGGATAGAGCGGCGTCAGATTGTCGAAATTGACGCGATGGCGGACCACATCGGGATCGTCGAAATTGACGGTGTTGAGCTTGGTCAGCGCGAAATAGCGTTCGCCATCCTTGGGCGCGCGAATCTCGCCCTCCACCGTATCGCCCGTGCGCAGGCCGAACTTGCGGACCTGGTTGGGCGAGACATAGATGTCGTCGGGACCGGCGAGGAAGTTCGCCTCGGGGCTGCGCAGGAAGCCGAAGCCGTCGGGCAGCACCTCGATCGTGCCTTCGCCCATGATCTGTTCGCCATTTTCCGCCTCGGCCTTGAGGATGGCGAACATCAGGTCCTGCTTGCGCAGCGTCGATGCGCCTTCCACGCCGAGTTCCTCGGCCATGGTGACGAGGTCTGCGGGCGCTTGCTTCTTGAGGTCCTTGAGATGCATTTGCGAGTCGGTCCGATGCGGTGGAAGAGAAAATGGGCCGGAAAGGAAGGGGATAGCCGGACAGGAAGGCCGGGCAACCCTCGCTCCGGACGGGCGAGGATGAATATTCCGCGTTTAACGATCCGGCAGGGCTTTAGTCAAGGCGGCACTGGCGGCGATCCAGCGGAAATTCGCGCTTTTACAGGAAGGCGCGGCCAGCGGTGGCGCTGGCGCGACCGCCGCCCTTCATGGTATAAGCGATCGATAAGAGAGAGAGGATGAGGATATGCGACGGCTTCGTGCCCTGCTGGGGATCGCGCTTGCGATCGGCGGCGCGCCCCTCGCCGCGCAGGATGCGCCCCCCTCGCCCTTACCTGCGCCCGAAGCCGCCCTTGACCCGCATGTTCCCCCCACGGTCGTCCGCACCGGGCCGTCGCCGGACGAGCGCGTCACCATCCCCATCCATATCGACGGCAAGGGGCCGTGGAACTTCATCATCGACACCGGGTCGCAGCGCACCGTCATCGCCCGCGACCTGGCCGAGCGACTCGCCCTGCCCGCCCGGTCCAATGTCGTCATCATCAGCATGACCGGCCGGTCCGAAGCGACCACCGTCGCCGTGCCGAGGCTCGGCTTTGGCGGCGGCACGGTCGACGATATCGAGGCGCCCGTGCTGGAGGGCGAGCATCTGGGCGCGCCGGGCCTGCTCGGCCTGGACAGCCTGCACGCCAAGCGGGTGACGCTCAACTTCCGTACCGGGCGAATGGAGATCGCCGACAGCGGCGCGCGACGACGAGTCTCGGTCGAACCGGACACGATCGTCGTGGAGGCCCGGCGCAAGCGCGGCCAGCTGATCCTGCTCGATTCCGACGTCAACGGGATGCGGGTCAACATCATGCTCGACACCGGCACCAATTACAGCATCGGCAATCTCGCGCTGCGCGACAAGCTGGTCCGCAAGAAGCGCGCGCCCGATCTGCTGACCGCGACGCTGACCAGCGTCACCGGCGGCACGCTGGTCGGGCAGGTCGGCCGGATCAAGTCGGTGCGGATGGGGCGCGTCAACCTGACCGAGGTGCCGGTGATCTTCGCCGACGCCAGCCCCTTTGCCGAATTGGGGATGCAGGACAAGCCGGCGCTGCTGCTGGGTATCAGCGCGCTCAAGATTTTCGACCGGGTCGCGATCGACTTCGGCCGGGGCAAGGTCGACTTCCTGCTGCCCGATGCCAGCGCGGTCGATAATCTGCGCCTGGCGGCGAACGATCAACCCACCGGGTAGCGGCGACGCAGGCTACTGCCCCGGCGTCGGCCGGTTCGCAGCCGGCGGCTGTTGCCGCTGCCGATCACGACCCAACACATTGTCGATCCATTGCTGGTCCAGGCGCGGCGGCTGGGGCCGATCCTCCGGATCGACCTCCATCTGCGGCTCGTCCGCGTCCGACCCCTCGGGCCGGGGGCGGTCGATCGGCAGCCCGTTCTCATCGACCATCATGCCGCCATCGGCGCCGCTGTCCGGGGTGCCGAAATAGGCTTCCTCATCGGGTTCCAGCTGCCATTCGGGCAGCGTGACCTCGGTCTCGAACTGTTCGACCGGCCGCTTCGCCACCGCCACCTTCATATAGTCGGCAAAGGCGCGCGCGGGGGCGCGACCGCCCTGGAGAACGCCGACCGCCCGGGCGTCGTCACGCCCCATCCACACGCCGGTGGTGATGCCGCTCGAAAAGCCCAGGAACCAGCCATCCTTGTTGCTGCTGGTGGTGCCGGTCT
Organism: Sphingobium sp. TCM1; assembly: GCF_001650725.1. Lineage (GTDB taxonomy): Bacteria > Pseudomonadota > Alphaproteobacteria > Sphingomonadales > Sphingomonadaceae > Sphingobium. The sequence continues at coordinate 47,139 of NZ_LXVX01000041.1, forward strand.
TGCCCGCGACCGGACGCCCGATCGACGCCGCACGGCCGGTGCCCGTCGACACGGCGGTCTGCATCAGGTCGGTCATGCCGGCGGCGACCCATGGGGCGACCAGCACCCGGCTGGTATCGTCCTGATGGCTGTAGAGCAGGCGGCCGTCGGCGGTCGTCACCTTGGTGATGCCATAGGGCGTCACCGCGATCCCCTTGCGCGCGATCGAGGCGAAGGCGCGGGTCATGTCGATCAGGCGCACGTCCGACGTGCCCAGCACCATGGAGGGATGGGTGTTGATCGGGGTGGTGATGCCGAAGCGGCGGGCCATGTCGGCGACGGTCGGGAAGCCCACCTCGACGCCCAGCTTCGCCGCGACGGTGTTGATCGAGTAAGCGAAGGCGGTGCGAACGTCGATGTCGCCGGAAAAGCGGCCCGAACTGTTGCGCGGCGACCAGCCGTTGATCGTCACCGGCTCGTCGGTGACGCCGGTGTCGGGGGTATAGCCCGCCTCCAGCGCCGCCATATAGACAAAGATCTTCCACGCGGAACCGGGCTGGCGCGTCGCGGTGGTGGCGCGGTTGTAGTTGGAGCTGACATAATCCAGCCCGCCGACCATCGCCCGCACCGCTCCGTCGCGGTCCAGGCTGACCAATGCGCCCTGCGTGCCTGCGGGAACATTGGCCTTGATCGCCGCCGTCGCCGCATTCTGCATGTTCAGGTCGATGGTGGTGTAGACCTCCAGCGGCTCGTTCGGCTCGTCGATCAGCAGGTCGAGCTGGGGCAAGGCCCAGTCGGTAAAGTAACGCACGCTGTTTTGCGGCGGCTCGGGCGCCATGCGGACGCCCGCCAGGTCGGCGCCGGCGCGCTCGGACGCCGAAATCGCGCCATTTTCCTGCATCAGGTCCAGCACCACGCCGGCGCGGCCGATCGCGGCCTCCGCATCGGCGGTGGGGGAGTAGCTGGACGGCGCCTTGACCAGGCCGGCGATGATCGCCGCTTCGGGCAGGTCCAGCGCAGTGGCCGGATGGCCGAAAAATTTGCGGCTGGCCGCGTCGATGCCATAGGCGCCACCGCCGAAATAGACCTTGTTGAGGTAAAGTTCGAGGATCTGCCGCTTGGAGAATTTCCGCTCCAGCGCCAGAGCCAGCACCATTTCGCGGATCTTGCGGCCGAAACTGTAGCTGTTGTTGAGGAAGATGTTGCGCGTGACCTGCTGGGTGATCGTCGACGCCCCCTGCCAGCGACGCCCCTGCCCCCGTCGCTCGACCGCAACCCAGGCGGCGCGCGCCATGCCGATCGGATCCACGCCGGGGTGCAGGTAGAAACGCTTGTCCTCGGTCGACACCATCGCGTCGACCATCACCTGCGGGATGCGGTCATAGCTCAGCCACTGGCCGAAGCTCGGCCCCAGCGACACGATGACGCTGCCGTCCGCGGCATGAACGCGGATCATCTGGCCATTGGGGGAGGATTTCAGGCTGTCATAGTCGGGCAGCGACTGCATCGCGATCACAACCGCGATCACCACGGCCAGCAGGCCCGCCACCGCCGCCGCCAGGCCGATCTTCAGCCCGCGCACCAGCCATTTCCTTGCGCGACCGGGCGCGCCCTTGCTCTTGCTTGATCCTGCCATTTGTGCCGCTTCGAATAGGCGCTATTGCGTGCGGCGGCCAGCGCAAATCATGCGTCCGGCGTGGAAAAACACCATTGCGGCGTCCCTGCGGAATCGCGCTTTGTCGCGGATGAGCGGCGTCCGTCGCTGCGGACCTCTCCGCTATTTTCCCTCGCTGCGCGGCTTGAAGTCCAGGCTGGCGCTGTTCAGGCAGTAACGCAGGCCATCGACCCCTGGCCCGTCGGGAAAGACATGGCCCAGATGCCCCTCGCAGGTGGCGCAACGGACCTCCGTCCGCATCATGCCGTGGCTGGTGTCGCGCACTTCCTCGACCGCGTCGATATCGACCGGCGCGGTGAAGCTGGGCCAGCCCGATCCGCTGTCATATTTTTCCGCGGCATCGAACAGTTCGGTGCCGCACCCGGCGCAAAAATAGACGCCGTCCGCCTTGTTGCTGTTATATTTGCCGGTGAAGGCGCGCTCCGTCCCCGCCTCGCGCAGCACATGATATTGCTCGGGGGACAGGCGCTGGCGCCATTCGGCTTCAGTGAGATTCATCTTCTCCATGGCCGCAATATGGCGCTGTCCCGCAGGGCGATCAAGCCCGCTCCCGCGCCGCCTGTCGCGTGATCGCCAGCAATTCGTGGCGAACCATCAGGTCGCCTGTGCCCCTGCTGCCGCGACTGGCGCGCTCCGCCTCCAGCAGCCGCTGGATGACCCGCGCGATCCCGGGCGCATCCCACAGCCGCACCTGGCGCGACACCAGCCCCTTCTCCTTCCAGAAGACCGCCTTGCCCGCAGTCTCGATCGCCGCCTCCAGCCGGCCGCTGGCGTCGAAGGCGTCGCGGATCGTGGCGATCAGCATGGCCCGCGTCAGCAGCGGGCGGATGACCGACGCCATGGCAGCGCCGGTTTCGCTCAGGCTCGTCAATTCCCGGTGCATGGCTTTCAGGTCGCCGCCCAGCACCGCGTTGACCAGCGGCGCGACCTCCGTATCGGGGTTGTCGGCGGACAGCGCATCGAGCGCGTCGGCGGTCGCCTCGCACGGCCGCTCGGGCGCGGCGTCCAGATAGAGGATCAGCTTCTCCACCTCGCCGGCCATCAACGCCCGGTCGCCATTGGCGAGATCGACGATGCGGCGCGCCAGTTCGGTCGGCAGGCGCAGCCCGCCCTCGCGCGCGATGGCGATCGCGATCTGCTCCGATTCGCGCGCATCGGGCTGGTAGGAGATGAAAGCCAGTGCCGCCTTGTGGTCGAGCGCGAGCTTGACCAGCTTGGACGTGCTCTTGAGCGCACCCGCCACCGCGATCACCGGATTGCCCGCCGCCTCCGCCTCCAGCAGCGCGGTCAGCGCCGGCAGCGATTCGTCCCCCATGCCGCTGATGCGGACCCAGCGCCGGTCCCCGAACATGGAAAAGGACGCCGCCTCGTCCGACAGGCGCGCCGGGTCATCCTTCAGCGTCGATCCGTCCAGGTCGATCCGTTCCGCCTGCGGCCCCATGGCGCGCTCCAGCCGCTTCGCCAGCGCCTGGCTCCCCGCTTCGTCGGGGCCGTAGAGCAGGAAGAAGCGGACGTCGGCGGGCGGCGCATCCAGCGCCTTTTCGATCTGGCCCCGGCTGGCCTTCAAGGATTGGGGGCCTTGCGCGAAAAGAGCGCGAGGCGGGTCACGATCTGGTCCGCCACCGTCTGCGACAGCCGCTCCAGCGCGGTGTCTTCGGCCGCGATCGTGGCATATTCGCTGGACGTGACGTCGATGCCCGCGTCCGAACCGGCGGTATCGTCCAGGATCTGCGCGCCGGTGGCCTCGTCGACCAGCTGGTAGCGCGCCCGCAGCGTCCTCCGCTCGCGCGTGATGGCGGCGTCGGCGCGCAGGCCGAAGCCGCTGATGTCGTCGTCCAGTTTCACCACCAGCTTGTAGCGCGGCCCGCTGCCGCCGCTCATCGCCGACAGCCGGTCGTTGAGCGCGTTGCGCACCAGCCATCCGGCCTTGCCCTCGATCGGCGCGACCTCGACATTGCCCAGCGCCTGCGCCACCGCGCCATGGCTCCCGCCGCCATAGACCGGGCGCAGCCCGCAGGCGGTGAGGGACGCAAGAGCGATCAAGAGCAGGGGCGAAGGCTTCATGCCAACCTCCATAACCGTTCGCCCTGAGCCTGTCGAAGGGCTTTCCTTCTTCCGAAGAAAAGCAAAGGCTTCGACAGGATCAGCCTGAACGGATGTTGTTAGATGACCAGATTGACCAGGCGATCCGGCACCACGATCACCTTCTTCGGCGTCGCGCCGTCGAGGATGCGGACCACATTGGGCGCGGCGAGGGCGAGGCGTTCCAGCTCGTCCTTCGGCGTCCCCTTGGCCACGGTGATGGTGTCGCGCAGCTTGCCCATCACCTGGCAGGCGATCGTCACCTCGTCATCGACCAGCAGCGCCGGGTCGACCGCAGGCCAGGCCGCGTCGGCGATCAGGCCGTCCTGCCCCATCTCGGCCCAGCCCTCTTCGGCCAGATGCGGCGTCATCGGCGCGACCAGCAGCGCCAGCGTGCGAATCGCGGCGGTGCGCGACGCCGACGGCCTGGCCTTCTCGATCGCGTTCACCAGTTCGTAGATCTTGGCGACCGCCTTGTTGAAGCCCAGCGCCTCGACATCGCGGGCTACGCCGTCGATCGTCTGGTGCAGCTTGCGGTCCAGCGCCTTATCCGCGCCTTCCGCCGACGCATCCGCTTCGCCGAACAGGCGCCAGACGCGGTTGACGAAGCGCCAGCTGCCCTCGATCCCGGCTTCCGTCCAGGGCAGGTCGCGCTCGGGCGGGCTGTCGGACAGCATGAACCAGCGCACCGCGTCCGCGCCATATTGGGCGATGATGTCATCGGGATCGACGACATTCTTCTTGGACTTGGACATTTTCTCGACACGGCCGACCGTCACTGACGCCCCGCCATCGACCATGACCAGCCCTTCGCCCTGCTTCACCACATCCTGCGGCGCGAGCCAGGCGCCTTCGGGCGACTTGTACGTCTCATGCGTCACCATCCCCTGCGTGAACAGGCCGGTGAACGGCTCGGCAAAGCCCAACTGCCCCATATGCTGCAGCGCGCGGGTCCAGAAGCGGGCGTAGAGCAAGTGCAGGATCGCATGTTCCACGCCGCCGATATACTGCCCGACCGGCAGCCATTGCTCGACCGTTGCCCGGTCGAACGGCCTGTCCTTGGGCTGGCTGGCGAAGCGGATGAAATACCAGCTCGAATCCGCGAACGTATCGAGCGTGTCGGTCTCGCGCACGGCCGGACGCCCACAGGACGGGCAGTCGACATGCTTCCAGCTCGGATGGCGATCAAGCGGATTGCCGGGAATGTCGAAGCTGACATCCTCTGGCAGCACGACCGGCAGCTGCTCCTTGGGCACGCCCACCGGGCCGCAGCTATCGCAATGGATGACCGGGATCGGCGTGCCCCAGTAGCGCTGGCGCGACACGCCCCAGTCGCGCAGGCGGAACACGGTCTTGCCCGCGCCCCAGCCTTCGGATCCGGCGCGGGCGATGACGGCGGCCTTGGCCTCCTCGATCGCCATGCCATTGAGGAAGCGGCTGTTCACCAGGCGGCCCGGCCCCGTATAGGCTTCATTGTGGATCGGCGCCTGCTCGTCGCCTTCCGCCGCGACGACGCGCTCCACCGGCAGCATATATTTGCGCGCGAAGTCCAGGTCGCGCTGGTCGTGCCCGGGCACGCCCATGACCGCGCCGGTGCCATAGTCCATCAGCACGAAATTGGCGATGAAGACGGGCAACTGCCAGTCGGGATCGAAGGGATGCGCAACGGTGAGACCGGTGTCGAAGCCCAGCTTCTCCGCCGTTTCCAGTTCCGCCGCGGTGGTGCCGCCTTCCTTGCACTTCTCGATGAAGGTGACGGCGTCGGGGTTGCCTGCCGCCACCGCCTGCGCCACCGGATGGTCGGCCGCGATTGCCACGAAGCTCGCGCCGAAGATGGTGTCGGGACGGGTCGAATAGACCTCGATCCTCGTGTCGAACGGCGCGACCGGTTCGAAATGGAATTGCAGGCCGACCGACTTGCCGATCCAGTTTTCCTGCATCGTCCGCACCTTGTCGGGCCACTGGTCGAGGGTCTTGAGGCCCTCCAGCAGGTCGTCGGCGAACTGGGTGATCTTGAGGAACCACTGGGACAGCTTGCGCTTCTCGACCAGCGCGCCCGATCGCCAGCCGCGCCCGTCGATCACCTGCTCGTTCGCCAGCACGGTCATGTCGACCGGGTCCCAGTTGACCGCGCTTTCCTTGCGATAGACCAGCCCCGCTTCCAGCATGTCCAGGAACAGCGCCTGTTCATGGCCATAATAGTCGGGCTCGCATGTCGCGAGTTCGCGGCTCCAGTCGATCGCGAAGCCCAGCTTCTTGAGCTGCGCGCGCATGTTGGCGATATTCTCGCGGGTCCATGACCCCGGATGGACCTTCTTTTCCATCGCGGCATTTTCGGCCGGCATTCCAAAGGCGTCCCAGCCCATCGGATGCAGCACCTCATGGCCCGTCATGCGGCGGAAACGCGCCAGCACGTCGCCCATCGAATAGTTGCGGACATGGCCGATATGGATGCGCCCCGACGGATAGGGGAACATTTCCAGCACATAGGAACGGGGCTTGGTCGACGCATCGTCGGCCTTGAAGCTCTGCTGCTCGTCCCAGGTCGCCTGCCAGCGGGCGTCGGCCTCAAACGGGTTGAAGCGCCTTTGCATGTCATGTCCTTACAAATGCGAGCGGGCTGGGCCTTTGATGAAGCCCAGCCCCGATGGTGTGAAAGGGGCGTGGCACCCGCCCCGCCCGGAAGGGGTTTGGGTCAGCCGATCGCCATGCGGCGCAGGTCGCGCGCCTTGGTGAGGATGATCTCCTCCAGCTTCTGCGTCGTCGCCGCCTTGACCGGCGCGTCGATCCACTGGCCATTCTGGTTGACCTGGCGGCTGGCCGCGACGCGCAGCGCGTCGGCACGCAGATCCTGGTCCAGGATCGACACGGTCAGCTTCATCCGCTCATTGGGGCTGTTGGGATTGGTGTACCAGTCGGTGACGATCACGCCGCCGTTCGAATCGGTCTGCACCATCGGCATGAAGGACAGGGTGTCGAGGCTGGCGCGCCACAGATAGGCGTTGACGCCGATCGTCGTCACCTTCGACGCGGCGAGGTCCGCCTTGGGGCGTTCCTTGGAGCCGCCCCCGCAGGCAGCGAGCGGCAGGAGCGCGGCCAGCAGCAGGCCGGCGGAAACGGAGGCGGGAAGGCGGCGGACCATCAGGCATGTCCTAACTGAAATGACGAAAATCAGCCCGCTTCTATAGTGCGCGGGCGGCAATGGGCAAGGGGGCGCAGGGTAGCGCCGCATCGGTCCGCCGCGCTTGCGCATCCCACATGGCGGAACCTGCCGCCCGATCCTGTGTATTCCGTGCAACAGCTCCGACAAAAAGGGACTCCCGCCCCTAGCCAGTGGCGGCTTTGCGGGTGTAAAGCGTTACCAAAGATTAAGACAGCGGGGATGAGAGTCGGGACATGCGTGTGAACAGGGGACATTTGGCGATAGCAGGCGCGGCGACAGCCGTTGCCGGCTTCTTGCTGTCGCCCGCGTTCGGCGCCGCGACCGACCTTGTTCATCTGCGCGCCGACGCCCCCGTCTCGCTGGGCGCGCTGGGCAGCATCTCCTCTTTCACCCCGACGACCAAGGACCCGCAACTGGCAGCCGCCTATGCGAAGGTCGCCGCCTCGGCCAGCCGTCAGGGCTTTCGCTTCACCCCGACCAGCGGATCGCTGAGCGGCCAGCGCTCGATCACCATCATGGTCCGCGCCGCCGACCGCGTCACCAGCCCGACGTCCGATCCGGTCGACATCAAGCCGATGGCGTTCAGCCTGAGCGGATCGCACAACTGGCGCAAGTTCGCCCTGCCCGAAGCAGTGGGCCGCAAGGCGCTGGACCCGGTGCCGGTCGAAACCATGGTCGATGCCAAGAATTTCTCGCTGGATGACGGCAAGAAGGACCGCTTCAGCACCAAGGTGCTGATCGAAAACCGCCGCGACACCGTCACCGGCGTGCGCAATCCATCGGCGGACAAGGATTATTCGCTGGACCTCGCCAGCTCCTATTCGCTGACCCGCAACCTCAATGTGACGGCGGGCGTGCGCTACAACAATAATGTCGTGGGCCGCCTGACCCCGATGACCGACGACCGGCAGGACAGCCAGGCCGTCTATCTCGGCACCATCTTCAAATTCTGATCCGGCCGGGTCGGTCCCGGGTACAGCGCGGCTGACGATTCGCCTCGCCTTGATCAGCCGCAGACCGTCGGCGCCAGTCACGACCACAGGCGTCCGCCCGCCCCCTACGAAGAGACCATTAGGTCGCCGGCACGCCCTGTGGTAAGATCCCGCATCGCGACACTGATGATCCAGACATGTTGTGACTGAGAGAGATTTGCGCTCCCGTTTGGAAAGGAGAGCGACATGTCCAACTCATCCAATTCCTACGCTTCATCCTCACTGCCGCCCGGCGATCTGCACATCCGTGTCGAGCGGCAGGGCCTTGCCTTGGGCGCGGCGCGCGAACGGACGCTGCGCGCCGACACGGATTCGCGGGATCGTGAAATGCGGCTGGAGGCAGCGATCGATGATTGGGAAAATGAAGGCGGCACCGCCAACCCGGTCGCCCCCGCGTCCCTGCCCGGCCTTCCCGACAGGATCGGCGGCCTGCGCTGGCTTGCCGATCTGTTTCGCGACGACACTCTTTCCCGTGCGGTCATTTTCAACGGCCTGCTCTTGCTGATCGCGGCGGCGGGTCTCGCTGTCCTGCTGAACGATTGACGCCGATGCCCCCGCAGCCCCGCGGCCCCGCAGCGCCAACCGGAATGGATCAGGGAATGAATCATCGACGCACCGGACCGGGTCTGGCGGCCGCACCATCGCCCCTGTCAGCCGGCGGACTTGTCCGGCTGCACAGGCTTGAAGCCATGCTCGAAACCGCGCGTGACAAGATCGCGCGTGGCGAAACGCTCTCGCGGGCCGACCGGCAACGCCTCAACGCCGCGCTCGACGCGTTCGCCGCCTGATGAACGGCAGGCCGCCCTTCGAAGCCATCGGCTCGGGAACGACCGTTCCCCCGCCTGTCACTTCCCCGGCGGCGTGCGGTAGGGGATGAAGTCGCCCAGGGCGCAGGCACCCGATGTGATGCCCGTCTGCAAATTGGCGGTGGTGGTGAAATCGCCCCGGCACAGTTGCGACCCGAAACTGCGCACGATCATCGTGTCGCCATAGGTCAGGCCGTTGCAACTACCGATCAGCTCATTCTTGTAGACCAGCTTCCTGCTCACCCGATAGAGGAGCACATTGTTGCTGATGACCGTCAGGTTGGTCTGCGGCTCGCGGTTGATGCAGCTCTGCTTCTCGCCCGGCACCTTGCCTGCTAGCGCCTTGTCCAGCTCGGCCGCCTGCTTGTCCGTCAGCGGCCGGGGTTCATAGCTGCCGGTGCAGGCCGCCAACAGCAGCGGCGCCATTCCCATCCACGCGCGCATCGCGACTCTCCCGATCATAGCCACCCACAGGACGGCATCATAAGGCAAAAACCGTCAGGCCGCATCCTTGGCCGCGCGTCGTTCGGCCAGTTGCTCGACGCTGCGCGCGCGCATGAAGATGTTGGTCGCCCGCTCCTCCCCGATGCTGGTCGGCACGGTCGGCTCGCCGCGCACGCGCGCCGCCTCCACCGCCGCGACCCGCGCGGCGATCGCTGCATTGTCCGGCTCCACCGTCAGCGCGAAGCGGCCGTTGGAGAGCGTATATTCATGCGCGCAATAGACCGCCGTCTCGTCGGGCAGCGCCGCCAGCCGCGCCATGTTGGCGAACATCTGCGCCGCCGTCCCCTCGAACAGCCGGCCACATCCCATGGCGAACAAGGTATCGCCCACGAAAATGATGCGATCCCCCGCCAGATGATAGGCGATATGCCCCGCCGTATGCGCGGGCACCTCGATCACTGTCGCGGCATGATCGCCGATGCGGACGCAATCGCCCTCTTCCACCGTCCGGTCCAGCGTACCGATCTTCCCGGCCTCCGCCGCCGGGCCGGTGATGATGCACCCTGTCGCGGCCTTGATCGCCGCATTGCCGCCGACATGATCGCCATGCCAGTGGGTGTTCCAGATCTGGCCGATGCTCCATCCCCGCGCGGCGGCCGCCGCCAGCACCGGATCGGCCACCGCCGGGTCGACCGCCACCGTCTCGGCGCTGGCCGGGTCATGCAACAGCCAGACATAATTGTCGCTGAGGACGGGGATGCGGACGACCTCCAGCATGGCGCTCACCAGCTGCCGATATTGGGCATCGACACCCAGGGTTCGGCCGGCTCCAGCCGCCCGTCCTGCAACAGCTCGATCGAGATATTGTCGGGCGTCCGCACGAAGGCCATATGCCCGTCGCGCGGCGGCCGGTTGATCGTCACGCCCGCGTCCATCAGCCGCTGGCAGGTCTCGTAGATATTCTCGACCTGATAGGCGATATGCCCGAAATTGCGGCCGCCATCATAGGTTTCGGCCGGGCTGCCATCCTCCGGCGGCCAGTTGTAGGTCAGCTCGACCTGCGCATCCTCGTCGCCCGGCGCGGCGAGATAGACCAGGGTGAAACGGCCCTGTTCGCTGTCGAAGCGCCGGACTTCATTAAGGCCCAGCAGTTCGAAAAAGCCGATGCTCTTGTCCACGTCGGTCACGCGGATCATGCTGTGCAGATATTTGGGCAAGACGGCCTCCGTTCGTCGCCGTAAAGCAACGGTTCATCTCAGGAATGACAGATATGGCCCTAAGATAGGATCGCGCCCCACCGGACGGAAGAGGAAAGCAGCATGGCGATGGAGATGCGGGACAAGGTTTTGCTGGGCAGCGCCGCGCTGCTGGCGGTCGGCATGGTCGCGGGCGGCTATCTGCTGGGCGACGGCCTCACCCGCGCCAGGGCGGCGGACCGCTCGGTCACCGTCCGTGGCCTCGCCGAAAAGGATGTCACCGCCGATCTCGCCACCTGGTCGATCAGCTATTCGGCGACCGGCTTCGACCTGCCCACCGTCCGCGCCGAAATCGACGCCAACACCCGGGAACTGCAATCCTATTTCCGCACCCTCGGCTTCAAGCCCGACGAACTGAAGCCGGTGGGCGCGGGCGTCAACCAGTGGCTGAACAATGGCGTCAGCACGATCACCATCACCCAGCGGATGCTGCTGCGCACGACCGACATCCCGCGCGCGCAAAAGGCCGTGGCGCAGCAATTCGATCTCGTGCGGCGCGGCGTGACGCTCCAGGAAGGATCGGGGATGCGCTACAGTTTCACCAGGCTCAACGATGTGAAGCCCGCGATGGTCGCCGCCGCGACGAAGGACGCCCGCGCCGCCGCCGAACAGTTCGCCAAGGATTCGGGCGCCGGCGTGGGCGGCATCAAGAGCGCGACCCAGGGCTATTTCTCGATCGACGCGCGCGACGGTGAAGGCGGCGACGGTGCCAGCGACACGCCCTACAAGAAGGTGCGCGTCGTCACGACCGTCGACTTCTACCTGAAATAGGAATGCGGCGCCTGTTGCGCCATTTTTCCCTTGAAATGCCCAACAGGACTCAGATTAAATCCTTATATAACAATCTATTAAATATCGACACAACCAACCAGCGCACGCAACTGTCCAGATCGTTGTCGGGATAAGAGCGACGAAGCGCGCGCTCAGCCCCCCGCCGGCAATCGGGTCAGATTGTCCGCCGCCGCCTTGCCCGCGGGCGATTCCGGCGCGATCCTGACTGCCCGTTGCCAGGCCGATCGCGCCACGTCGGCATGATCGGTCAGGATCGCGACATTGCCCTCCTCCAGCGCGACCGAGGCGTCATCGGGGGACAATTGCACGGCCCGCGCAATATGCGCCTGCGCCAGGCGCAGTTCGCCCGATCGCCGCGCCAGCGTCGCCGACAGCAGCCAACCCAGCGGGTCGGCGGGCGCCTGCGCCAGCGCCACGTCCAGCGACTCCCGCGCCGCCTTCATATCGCCCAGCGCCACCAGCGCCCGCGCCCGGTCCAGATGCACCTCGCCCTTTTCCAGCCCGTCGGGCAGGCCGCGCGCCAGCGCCGCGTCGAAACTGGTGCGCGCCTTGGCCACGTCCCCGGCGGCCAGCGCCGCATTGCCCGCCTGCGCCCACAGCCGCGCGCCCTGCACCATCTCGCCGCCGCGTTCCGCCTCCTCGGCCGCCTGTTCGAAGGCGACGATGGCCGGCGTCCAGCGTTCCGCGCGGGCATAGGCGAACCCCATGCAGTGCCGGGCGTAGAAGCTCCCGCCCTCCATCCGCCACTTCTGGGCGAAGGCGACGCCGGCATCGGGCGATTCGATCGCCTGGTCGAGGCAGGTCTGGAACGGTGCGGCGAATTTGGCCGGCACCGGAATCCTGCCGTCGTCGCGGGCGACCGCATTCCCTCCTGCCGGTGCGACCGGCGCCGCCGCCGCTGCGGCGCGCTCCTCCTGCTTCTGCTTGCGGCTGCGGTTCATCACCGCCTCGATCTCGGGGTCATAGGCCTGGAGCAGGAGCGGCAGTAAGAAGGGCATCAGACATTATCCACGGTTTGGGCCAACAGGCTGGCGACGGTGCGGACCAGCAGGGCGATGTCGCCGTCGCGGGAAAGACGATGGTCGCCGTCCTTAATCAGCAGCGTCTGCACATCGGATGAACGCAGCCGCCCGGCGGTCCGCAGCGCGATCTCCCACGGCACGTCCGGGTCCGCCTGCCCGTGCAGCAGCCGCACCGGGCAGTCGATCGCGATTTCATCCTCCAGCAGGCGCAGCCCCTGCCCCGATTCCCAGAAAGCGAGCGTCGTCACATAGGGATGGTCGCCATAGGGCGTCGGCTCCTCGATCCGTCCTTCCGTCCGCAGCAGTGCCTTGTCCGCATCGGTAAAGCCCCATTCCGTGAAATCCGGCGCGGCGGCGATGCCGACGATGCCCGCCACCCGCTCCGGCCGCGCCAGCGCGACCAGAAGCGCCAGCCAGCCCCCCATCGACGATCCGACCAGCACGACCGGTCCCTTCACCAGCGCGTCGAGCAGCAGCAGCACGTCGTCGCGCCAGCTCGCCAGCGTGCCGTCGGCAAAGCGCCCGTCGCTCGCGCCATTGCCGCCATAGTCGAGCCGCAGAATCGCCCGTCCCTGCCGATCCGCCCAGCCATGCAGCGCCACGGCCTTCCCGCCCTCCATGTCGGACATATAGCCCGGCAGGAAGACCAGGGTCGGCCCCACCCCCGCGCTATGGCGATAGGCCAGGCGCAGACCGTCGGGCCGGGTGAAGAAGGCGGGCGGCGCGGGATCGGCGATGGTCATGGGCGTTGTCATATCCTGGTTCAGACGGCGCGCCTGCCCTTAGACCGGCTTTTTGCCGAAACCCAAAAAATAATGCAGCCAACGCGTTGACAGCCCCGGAGGCACCCGTTAGAGGCGCCCTCCTACCCCGTGCCCAGATGGCGGAATTGGTAGACGCACCAGCTTCAGGTGCTGGCGATCGCAAGGTCGTGGAGGTTCGAGTCCTCTTCTGGGCACCATTTTTCAGCAAGCCTGAAAATACTCAAAAGCGGCTGGCAACGGCCGCTTTTTTGTTATCTCGCACAAATGTCGGCTTCTCGGGTTCGACGCCATCGCGCGCAGCACAACCCTGTCTGTCAGAATAAGGATCCGCCTGTCGCGCAACCTGCACGATGCCCCGCCTTGCGGCGAAGTCGTTGCTCATCTTCAGGAAAAAGGTTGGCGGAGACGGAGGGATTCGAACCCTCGGTAGCCCCTTAAGGCTACGACGGTTTAGCAAACCGCTGGTTTCAGCCACTCACCCACGTCTCCGCACGGATTTGCCCGTCTCTTGGGGAGAGGGGCAGTGGCTAGGGCGCGGCTATAGCGAGGGCTTTGCTGCATGGCAACGGTCCTGTGCAGGGATTTTTTCGCTATGGGGGGACCAAGGGATTTCGGTCCGGCCCGGAATCGACTCGGGTCGCCGTTCGTTCATTGTCGGCTCAGCTTTACAGCCGATAATCTGGAATATGGTCTCAAGAGCGGGCATCCGGGGAGTATCGGGCATGATCGGCATCAAGGGGCGCGTGAGCGTCCGCATCGCACGCGCAACGACGTTGATCGCGGCGCTGGCGGGATTGGCGCTGACTCCGGTCGCGATTTCCGCACAGGTCCGCACGATCGATCCCAACACGGCGATCGACGCCGACCTCGCTCCACCGCCACCGGCGACCAGCGCGCCGACCGATCCCGGCGTCGATCCCAGCGTCGATGATGGCGCTAACGACAGCGGCACCAGCTACGATCCGCCGCCCCCGGTCGCGGCGCCGCCGTCCAGCGGCACGACCGCGACCGGCGCGCCCGTGACGGCGGATTCGCCACCCTCGACCATTTCCCCTGGCCAATCCTACCAGGAAGACGACCTGATCGGCGCCGCCGAGGGCGTGTTCGGCAAGGGCGCGGAAGGCCTGGCCGGCATCATCGAGAAAATCCTGAAGGATCAGGGCCGCCCCAACGCCTATATTGCCGGGCGTGAAGCATCGGGTGCCTTCGTCGTGGGCCTGCGCTACGGCTCGGGCACGCTCAACCACAAGATCGAGGGCAAGCGCGAAGTCTATTGGACCGGCCCGTCGATCGGGTTCGACGTGGGCGGCAACGCGGCCAATACCTTCGTTCTGGTCTATAATCTCTACGATACGCAGGAACTGTACCACCGCTTCCCCGCAGCAGAGGGGACCGCCTATCTGGTCGGCGGCTTTACCGCCAGCTATCTGCGCTGGGGCAATGTCGTGCTGATTCCGATCCGTCTGGGCGTCGGCTATCGCCTGGGCGTCAATGCCGGTTACATGAAGTTCACCGAAAAGCGGAACTGGCTGCCCTTCTGATAAGGCTCATAGCGACAGGGCGAGTTGCTCGCCCTGTTCGCCTGCCTCTTCCGATTCCAGATTATGCACCCCCAGCCCCAGCAGCCGCGCTCCCATGCGCAGCGGCAACTGCGCCAGCAGCAGTTCGCGTCCCGCCTGACGCAGCAGGTCCGGCGACCGCACCGGCGCTGAAAAGCTGCGCGACCGGGTGATGATGCGGAAATCGGCGAACTTCACCTTCAGCACCACCGTCCGGCCCCAGACCTGCGCCCTCTCGATGCGGGTCCACAGGCTGACCGCGATGCGCTCGATCTCCGCCACCAGCGCCGCCTCCTCGACAAGGTCGTCGAAGAATGTGTCCTCCACGCTCACCGACTTGCGCCCTTCCCGTTCGCGCACCGGACGATCATCCTCCCCCCGTGCCGCGCGATAATAATAGTCGGCCATATTGCCGAAATGGGCTTGCAGGAAATGAAGGTCGCGCGCCCGCAGATCCGCGCCGGTCTCGATCCCCAGCGCCTGCATCCGCTTCGCCGTCACCGGCCCCACGCCATGGATGCGCCGCACCGGCATGGCGGCGATGAAGGCCGCGCCCTCTCCGGGCCGCACCACGCAGATGCCGTCGGGCTTGTTCTGGTCCGACGCCAGCTTGGCGATCAGCTTGTTGTAGGATACGCCAGCCGAGGCGGTAAGGCCCGTTTCCTCGCGGATCATCCGCCTGATCGCCTGCGCGACCTGGGTTGCCGAACCCATGCCAGGCTTGTTCACGGTCACGTCCAGATAGGCTTCATCGAGCGACAGGGGCTGGATGATGTCGGTGAACCGGCTGAAAATCTCCCGCACCTGCGCCGACACGGCGCGATAGACCTCGAACCGCGGCTTGACGAAGACCAGGTCGGGGCAAAGCCGCCGCGCCCGCGCGCCCGGCATGGCGGATCGCACGCCGAACCTGCGCGCCTCATAGCTGCACGTCGCCACCACGCCGCGCGGCCCGCCGCCGCCGACCGCGATCGGCAATCCGCGCAAGCCCGCATCGTCGCGCTGCTCGACCGACGCGTAGAAGGCGTCCATGTCGATATGGATGATCTTGCGCGCGCCCGAGTCCATGGTGCTCGCTATGCCATAAGGAAGAACGAAAGGGAAACGTCAGCGCAGCAGGCGCAGATTGTCGAGCAGCGCTTCCAGATGCGCGCGGCTGATGCGGCTCCAGACATTATAGGTGCAAACCTGGCCGCCGACCCGCAGATAGGCCACCGAATGCAGTCCCCTGCCCTCGGGATTGTCGGCCGGATACGGCTCCGCGCCCGACAGGCCATAGCCAGCGAAGGCGGGCGCGGGCAGGCCGTCAATGTCCCGCAGATGCGGCCATTGCGTCGCCAGTCGCGCGCGTTGCGCCGCCGCCGGCGCCTCATCCTGCGGCAGCAGGCTCGGTCCGGCAAAGCCATAGGCGCTGCGCAGCGCGGGCAAGTCGAACGCGACGCCCCAGCCGCCGCTGAAATCGGCGGCGCGCGCTACACCCTGCGCGCCCGCGTCCGACGCGAGCGCAAGCGGCGCACACCCGCGCCTGTCCCTGGATCTGGACCATTGGGCGCGGGCGATCTCTTCGCCCACCAACGGCTCGGGTCCGTGCGACGACGCGGCTGGCGACCCGGCCCGTGGGGCACCTAGGGGTGGGGAGGCATTGTCCTTCGGCCGATCGGCCTCCATGCCGTCCGATACCGTAGGAACAGGTGCGCCCGGCGACCCGCCGTCGCAGGCACCCATCATCGTCACCGCCATCCACATCCATCGCCGCATCGCGTCAGGACGCAGGGGCCGACGACCGGGTTCCCTATTTCCTGTCCTTGAGGCCCAGAAGCGCGGCGAACGGGCTGGCCTGTTCCTCGCTCAGCACGCCTGCCTCCTTCAGATAGGCGTCGGCGTCCGGTGCCCGCGGAAACGGGATCATCGCCAGCGCCATCGTTTCGGCCACCGCCTCGCCCATGTCGACGACCTGCCCATCATAGCCGATCGTGTCGCAATCCTCGGCGTCCAGTTCCAGTTCCTCGGCTTCGGGCGTGCCTTCGCCTTCCACCACGAAGCGCAGCACGAAATCCGTGTCGATCGTCTCGGGCACCGGCACGCCGGTCGCGACGCAGGGCTGGGCCAGCGCGGCGCGCACCCGCCCCCGCGCCATGATCGCGCCATTCTCCTCGGTCAGCGTATAGTCCGCCTCCAGCCGGTCGAGCGCGGACAGGCCGAAGCGGCGGGCCAGCGCCTCGCGCTCGGCCGCGTCGGCCGCGATATGGGTGTCCCCGGTCAACCGCTTGACCTGGTCGGCCTTTACGGGCCGGGAA
Source organism: Sphingobium sp. TCM1 (assembly GCF_001650725.1). Taxonomy (GTDB): domain Bacteria; phylum Pseudomonadota; class Alphaproteobacteria; order Sphingomonadales; family Sphingomonadaceae; genus Sphingobium. The sequence continues at coordinate 63,970 of NZ_LXVX01000041.1, forward strand.
AATTCGGGCGTCATGCTCATCCAAGATCTCCTGCCAGCAGGGCGTCACGCGTCAGGCACCCCAGCCGCGTCCAGCGCGCGCGCAGACCGGCCTCAACATGAGCGACGGCCGCATCGGCCACATCCGCGCCGCGGTACAGGTTGCGGCGCAGCGCGTCGGCCAGATCCGCGTCGCCGGTCAAAGCATCGCGATAGGCGCTGATCCGCCCGCCAAGCGCGCTCATCATGCGCCCGACATGCTTGCCGACCACGACGTCGCCAATCCCTTCCTGCCGCAACTGCCCGTCCATGTCTTCAACGAACAATTCGGTCAGCCAGACGCTTTCCTGCGCCGCGCCCTGTTGTTCCAGCCGGATCAGCGCCTGCGCCAATATGGCGACGATCATGTCGAACCGGCCGTCAAGCGTGTCCGGCACCGCGCCCTCCAGATACCAGTGCGGCCGCCGCCCTTCGCCCACGACGGCATGATAGAGCGGCCGCAATCCCTCGCGGGGGTCAGTCCGACCGAAGAAGCGATGGAGGAAGGAGGAGGTGCTGGACATGGAACGGAACGGCTTTTCGAGACGGATCGGCCGGCGGCGCGCCGTCCGATGTTTTGCGCCCCTTGTCGGGGCTTGCGCATTTCCATATTGATCGCTGCGTCGCCCAATGCAATGGCGGCATCAGTTTTATCGGGTTCGCGGGACATGCCCCCGCAGGAGACGTCCATGCCTCAGTTCAGCCGCCATTCCCGCCGCGGGCGCGTATTGATCGCCGTCGGCCTCAGCGCGCTGCTGCTCGGCACCTCGGCCTGCACCCGCATCCGCAGCCATCAGGGCTATCAGGTGGACAAGCTGCTGGTGGATTCGGTCCAGCCGGGCATCGACAATCGCGCCTCCGTGGAAGGCACGCTGGGTCGCCCCAGCTTCGTGTCGCAATTCGGCGAGCAGGACTGGTATTATGTCTCGCGCAACATGCGCGCGCTCGCTTTCTCCAATCCCAAGCCGGTCGACCAGACGGTGCTGCGCGTGCGCTTCGATCCGGCCGGCAATGTCGTGGCGGTCGACCGCATGGGCCTGGAGCAGGTAGCGAACATTTCGCCGATGGGCGACAAGACCCCGACGCTGGGCCGCAACCGCAGCCTGTTCGACGAGATTTTCGGCAATATCGGCGCGGTCGGCGCCGGCGGCATGGGTGGCCAGGGCGGCGGCCCCGGCGGCGGCCCTAACGGCAGCTAAAGATCCTAACGCCCGGCCTCGACAGAGACCGGGCCTTTCCTTTCGTGCGTTCACGTCGGGAGCGGGATGAACTCGCTTTCTTCCGGGACCGGCGCGAAACGCCGGGCCTGCCAGTCGGCCTTGGCCTGCTCGATCCGGTCGGCCGACGACGAAACGAAGTTCCAGTAGATGTTGCGCTTCTCGGGCAGCGGCTCGCCGCCCAGCAGCATCAGCCGCGTACCTCCCCTCGCTCGCAGCACGATCTCCGCGCCCGGCTTGAACACGACCAGTTCGCCGCTCGCGAAGCCGCCGGTCTGGCCGATCACCTCGACCTCGCCCGCCACGACATAGATGGCGCGTTCGATATGCTCCGCCTTTAACTGATAGAGCGCGCCATCCTGAAGCGCGATGTCGGCATAGACCATGTCGGAATAGGTCTTCACCGGCGACACCAGCCCGTCGGAACTGCCTGCGATCAGGGTGAGGCGCGCGCCCGCATCCTCGATCGTCGGAATCTCGTGCGCCTTGTGGTGGGCAAAGCCGGGATCGGTCTCCTCATATTGCGTCGGCAGCGCGACCCAGGTCTGGAGGCCGAACAGCTTGCCGCCCCTGGCGCGATTCTCTTCGGAGGTGCGTTCGGAATGGACGATGCCCCTGCCCGCCGTCATCCAGTTCACCTCCCCCGGCCGGATCGGCTGGATCGACCCCACCGAATCGCGATGAAGAATCTCGCCCTCCAGCAGATAGGTGACGGTGGCGAGGCCGATATGGGGGTGTGGGCGGACATCCAGCCCCTCGCCGCTGTCGAAGACCGCCTCGCCCATCTGGTCGAAGAAGATGAAGGGGCCGACCATGCGGCGATGCGCGGACGGCAGCGCCCGGCGCACGGAAAATCCGTCGCCCAGATCACGGACCGGCGGGAGGATGATCATGTCGACGCCGTCGACCTCGGAAGTGCGGATGGACATGGGACTGGACCTTTCGGAAAGGGGAATGGAGGGGTCAGGCGCCCAGCAGCGCCAGCGCTTCGATCTGGGCGCGGGAATAGCCCTGCGCGGAGAGGGTCGGGACATGACGCTCGGCGATCCTGCGAGTCCGCCCGGTTTCGCAGAGGAAATCGCGCACCGGCGCCAGATGGGCGGGCGGGGTGGCCGGAGCATTCTTCCTGGGGCCGATCAGCACGTCGACGGCATGGGAAATGCGTGAGCGCAGCGACCCGGCGGCCGCAGGCTGGCCGCAACCGCAATCTGCGACGGCAGCAAGGGTCGCCTGCACGTCCTGCCATTCGGCAGGGCTGAGGCGCGGGGTAGCAATGGTCAGCATGGGCAGGGCCTCCTTCTTCGTCCTGATGCCATCCTTCTAGCCGGTCGGGGCTTTGCGGATCAGATGGATAAAATCGGTCAATCTATTCTATGAAGTTGAAAAGGGCGTGGTGGTGCCACGCCCTTTCCCGGTCATCACGCCGCGTCGACCAGCACGATCTCACTATCCTCGATCGCGGTGACGCGGATCACGTCGAGATCGCTGATCGCGGCGCCGTCACGGGCATTGATGCGGATATCGTCGATCCGGATCGCGCCAGTCGCGGGCACCAGATAGGCTTTGCGATCACGGCCGATCGGATATTCGGCGGTTTCGCCGGCCTTGAGCGTCGCGGCGACCACCCGCGCATCAGTGCGGATCGGCAGCGCGTCATTGTCATTGTCGTAGCCCGACGCCAGCGTCACGAAATGACCGGAGCGTTCGCCCTTGGGGAAGGGGCGGGCGCCCCAGCTGGGCGCTTCGCCGTCGCGTGTCGGGATGATCCAGATCTGGAAGATCTTGGTCGTCACATCCTCCAGATTATATTCCGAATGGCGGATGCCCGTGCCCGCGCTCATCACCTGGACGTCGCCCGCTTCGGTGCGGCCCTTGTTGCCCAGGCTGTCCTGATGGGTGATCGCGCCTTCGCGGACATAAGTGATGATCTCCATGTCGCGATGCGGGTGTGGCGGGAAGCCGGTCTGGGGCGCGATGGTGTCGTCGTTCCAGACGCGCAAATTGCCCCAGTGCATCCGCTTCGGGTCATGATAGCCCGCGAACGAGAAGTGATGCTTGGCGTCCAGCCAGCCATGGTTGGCGCCACCGAGGCTGTCGAAGGGGCGAAGTTCGATCATGTCCATGTCTCCTGCGGGACGCCACCGATGGAATTGGGCGTCCCTGTTGGAGATCATCTAGACCTTGCCGTCTTTCTCGGTCAGAGCGATAAAATCTGTCGAACTGTTCGAGGAAATGGAAAAGTGAACAATCCCGGCACGCCCACCTTCGACCAGTTGCGCATCTTTTTGGCGATCGTCGAAACGGGCAGCTTCGCCGGGGCAGGGCGCAAGCTCAATCGCGCCGTGTCGGTCATCAGCTATGGCATCGCCAATCTGGAAGCGCAGCTGGGCCTTACCCTGTTCGAGCGGGAGGGGACCAAGAAACCGCTGCTGACGGTGGCCGGGCGCGCGCTGCTGGCGGAAGTCCGCGCCATCTCGCACGGAATCGACGGGCTGCGGGCCAAGGTGAAGGGCTTGCTCGACGGGCTGGAGGCGGAGGTCAATCTGGCGGTCGATGTCATGCTGCCGGCCGAACGACTGGGGAAGGTGCTGCGCGCCTTCGCGAAGCAATTTCCGACGGTGCAGCTGCGCCTCCATGCCGAGGCGCTGGGCGCGATCGTCGCCATGGTGCTGGACAAGGGCGCGGTGATCGGCCTGTCCGGTCCGCTGTCGGCCGGGGTAGAAGGCATAGAGAGCATGGCGGCCGGATCGGTGCCGATGGTGCCCGTCGCCGCACCCGACCATCCGCTGGGTCGGATGGACAGCATCCCGTCCGGCGCGGGGCGCGACCATATCCAGCTGGTGCTGACCGACCGGTCGCGCTTCACCGAAGGTCAGGATTATTCGGTTTCCAGCCCGAAGACCTGGCGCCTGGCCGATCTGGGCGCGAAACATGCGCTGCTGCGCGAGGGCATCGGCTGGGGCAATATGCCGCTGCCGATGATCGAGCCGGACCTGGTGGCGGGCACGCTGGTGCGGCTCGCCATGCCCGACCATATCGGCGGCACCTATCGCTTTTCCGGCATCTGGCGGCGCGATACGCCGCCCGGTCCTGCCGCCTCCTGGCTGCTCGACCAGTTCGTGACGCTGGGCCGGGACGATCGGGAACTGGATGGCATGGGCGATGTCTGATGGCGGCGGCAAGGGATCGGCAACCTTCACGCGGTATCAGCGCCTGATGTCCACTCGCTTCGCTTCCGCCCCATGATCCGCCGGCATTTCGGCACGCTGCGGGGGCTGGCGCGCCTCGCCCTGTCCTATCCGCAACTGCTGCTGGGCCTGTCCGCCAGTCGCCGGCCCGATCCGCGCCGGGTGACGCGGCTGGTGTTCGTCTGCCAGGGGAATATCTGTCGCAGCGCCTTCGCCGATGTCGCGGCGCGGCGCGCGGGGCTGCGGGCCGCATCTTTCGGCCTGTCGACCACGACCGGGCGGGCCGCCCATCCCCCCGCTATCGCCGCGGCCCAGGATCTGGGTCATGATCTTTCGGACCATCGCGCCATCGACCTGTCCGACTATGTGCCGGAGCCGGGCGACCTGCTGCTGGCGATGGAAGTGCGGCAATTGCATCGCCTGGCCGCCGATCCGCGCCTGCGGGATCTGCCCCGCCAGCTGCTGGGGCGCTGGACGTGGCCCATGCTGCCGCATCTGCACGATCCCTATGGGCTGGACGATCGCTATATGGCGCGATGCCTGCGCCGGATCGGCGTGGCCGTCGAACGGCTGGCGATCAGCTTCCCCGGCGCAAGGCTTTCCTGACCATCTGCCCCATGTCGCGCAGCCACGGCCGGACATCGCCGGGGGTGAAGACATAGTAGCGCGCGCGCAGGTCGAAAAAGGCGAGCATATAGCCGATCAGGTCGGCGATCGGACGCCTGCGGAAAAAGGGATCGCCGATCTTGCCGGGGGCCAGCAGCACCCGCGCCAACCGCTTGGTTTCCGGCACCATGTAGCGCGCGCGCAGGTCGTCGCGCGGCCGGGGCGCCGGGTCCGTCTGCCCCAGTACGGTGCGCCGATAGGCTTCCCAGGCGAAATGCGCGCCACAGTGCCAGGCAAGCGGCAGGCTGCCCCAGTATCGGCCATTGACCTCCATCAGCCAATAATCCCCCGTGGCGGCATCATAACGATATTCCACCATCGCCGGTCCGTCCCAGCCCAGCGCGCGCAGCAGCGTTTCGGACAAGTCCATCTGCGCACCATGCGCCTCCGCCGGTTCCGCCCGGCACAAGGTCGAAACGCCGCCTTCGGGCGGCCATTCATGCAGGCGGCGATGCTGGAACCGCAAGGTCGCGCGGCCATCCTGCATGTAGAGCATCTGGCCCAGGCCGACACCTCGGCAATATTGCTGGATCAGCGGCCACCGCCGGATCGACTCATGGCGACGCAGAAGCGCGACCAGCTGATCGGGCGTGCGGACATATTCGGTCTTGAGCCACTCCAGACCGGCGTCCGCCAGCACCGGCATGATTTCCGGCGGATTGGCCCATTTCGCCACCAACGGATAATGCATGTCGGCGGCGCGCGCGGTGAAATCCTCGCCCGCCTGCGGTTGCCATGTCTGCGGCACGCGCAGGCCCGCCTGCCCGGCGACCGCCAGCGTGCGGCGCTTGTCGAGCACCTGTTCCAGCCGGTCGGGCCGGGGGACGAGGATATGGCAATTGCCGATGCGCGCCGGCAAGTCGCCAAGATCGAGCAGGTCATTTTCCGAAATGGCGAAGACGGCCGCCGCGCCGGTCCGTGCGATCAGGTCGGGCAGCCAGTCGGCCGCCGGTCCCTCCGGCCGCCGCACGACGCCCGCGCAGTGGCGCGATACCGCCGCCACCGCCATGGGATCGCGCGCCACCCCATGGACGGGCACGCCATGTCCGCCAAGTTCCCGAACGATCGTCAGGCTGATCGCATTTTCCAGCCCGATGACCAGGGCGACGGGCCGGGCTGTCACGCAGGAACCAGCCGATGTTCGTAGCGCCATGTCGCCCAGGCCTGCTGCGCCAGCCGCGCGCCCGTCCGCAGGCGGCTCGGCGCGACGCGCGTCAGCGGACGATGGTCAGCCTCGGCAATGGCGGGGGACAGATCGTGAAAGCCCGCGCCATGCAGTCGCGGAGTGCGCGCGGCCGTCCGGCAGAGCGCCTCGAACCGGGCCTTTACCGCACCATTAGGCCGCCGCCGATCACGCGAAAGCATCTCGAAACTATGGGTCACGACGACGAAGGCACCATGTCCCTCGGCTGCCGCGTGACACAGGCCAGCCCGCATTTCCGCCGCCGACATCGCGCAGATCTGGGCAGGACGGAAACCACCCGGCAGATCGGCGATGCCCGATACCGGCAGCTCGATCACGCCGTGCATATGCGCCGCCCCAATCTGCGCCGGATCGGCCATGACGCGACATTCCCGGCCGAGATAGGCAGGATTGACGCTGCTGTCCCAGCGGATACCGATAGCCGCGAGCGCCCGGAGCGTGTCGTCATTGGCGCCGAAATTGCCTGCGCGGAAGGCCGTGATCGCCGGCGCTCCGGCCTGCTCCAGCAACTGCTTGGCCAGGCCCAGGAGCCTGATCTGGTCGTCCAGCGGGAAATCGCCGATGTTGCGTCCCTGCGTGCCGCCGACCGGAGATTCGCGCGCCCATGCGAGCCATTCGGTATGAATATGCAACTGCACCTCATGCCCCCGCCCGACGATGCGGTCGACGATGGGCTTGAGGAAATCGGTCCCGAATACCAGCGCCGGCATGGGATCGAGGAAGAAGACGCCCTTGAGGCCGTGACGATCGAGCATGTCCATCTGCCAGCCGATGCCGACCGCCTGGCCCTGCGCCTCTGCCCAGATGGACCGGCGCACATTCTCCTCAAGGCCGACGCCCCGCTGATGCAGGGACGAGGAGAGCTCCGTGTCGACAGTGATGAGCAGCGCGGTCATTCAGCGATCCGGTGAGGTGCGGTTGGTCCGACATAGGCAATGGGCGTTAAGGAGCCGTAATATGTCCTCCATATGTCGAGCGAGCCACAATGCGGAAAGCAAGTCGCCCTCCTTCGCATCGAGACGCCGCAACGAGCCGCTTTCCTTCAACCCAGCAGCGAAAATTCCCCGTAATTGCCCTGAAAGAACAGCAGCGGCCGATCCGGTCGCTCCACTTCCAGCGCCACCACGCGACCCAGGGCAATATAATGATCGCCCGCTTCGTGCACCGCATCGAGCGTACAGTCGATCCAGGCGACGACGTCATCCAGGATCGGCGATCCGTGGGCCGACACGCGATGGGCGACTCCGGCGAACTTGTCCTGCCCCGGCCCGGCGATCTGGCGGCAGAGGGGCTGCTGATCGCTGGCCAGGACGTTGACGCAGAATTTGCCGACCTTCTGGATGCGCGGCCAGCTACTGGATGTCTTGGCCGGAAAGAAGGCGACCAGCGGCGGGTCGAGTGATACGGACGTGAAGGAACCGACGACCATGCCGACGGGCCCACCGTCCGCCTCGACGGCGGTCACGACACAGACTCCGGTCGGATAATGCCCCAGCACGCGCCGGAACGTCGCACTATCGAAACTGGTTGCCACGCTCATGCCCTGCTTGCTCCTCGGCGGATCATCGCCCTTCCCTCTCCTGCAGCACAGGCGCGTTGCAAGCGAAAAAGCATGGCGGATCGACAAACCCTATCCGGGCGTCGGCCGATCCGCGGGAAATCAGAGCGCGACCCCCCCCGCCGCCAGTACCGCCAGCGTCAGCAGTTCGGACGCATTGGAGGACATGGTGGCGATCTGCACCGATTTCTCCATGCCCACCAATATCGGTCCGATCATCGACGTACCGCCCAGTTCACGCAGCAGCTTGGCCGAGATATTGGCCGATTGCAGCCCCGGCATGACCAGCACATTGGCCGGCCCGGACAGGCGGCTGAACGGATAATTCTTCATGACGGCGGGATTGAGTGCCGCATCGGGGGTCATTTCGCCTTCATATTCGAAGTCGACGCCCCGTTCGTCCAGTACCTTCGCCGCGTCGCGCACATTGTCAAGGAAGCTGCCCGGCGGATTGCCGAAATTGGAATAGGAGAGGAAGGCGACCCGCGGATCATGCCCCATGCGGCGGGCGACTGCGACCGTGCCCTCGGCAATGTCCGCCAGTTCGCTGGCGGAAGGGCGTTCATGCACCGTCGTGTCCGCCAGGAACACCGTCTTGTCCTTTGCTACCATGACATGGATGCCGAAGGGGGTGCGGCCCGCCGCCGGGTCCATCACCCGCTTCACCTCGCGCAGCGTCTGCGCATAGGGACGGGTCACGCCGGAGATCATGGCGTCGGCAACCCCCATCTTGACCAAAAGGGTGCCAAAGATGTTGCGATCACGGTTGACCATCCGCTCGCAGTCGCGGCGCAGATGGCCACGGCGCTGGAGGCGCTTGTAGAGCAGGTCGACCATCTCGGGCACCAGGGGCGAATTGACGCTGTTGTGCAGTTCGAAGCTTTCCGGATCCTGGACGCCCAGTTCCTTGAGCTTGTCCAGAACATGGGCGCGGCCGACCAGCACCGGGATTCCATAGCCATGCTCGCGGAACTGGATGGCGGCGCGGAGCACCACCTCTTCCTCGGCCTCGGCGAAAACCACGCGCTTGGGATTGGCGCGGGCGACTTCATAGGCGGTGGTGAGGACGGTCGTAGTGGGGTTGAGACGCGCCTTGAGGGATTGGCGATAGGCCGCCATATCCTCGATCGGCTTCTGGGCCACACCCGTCTCCATCGCCGCCTGGGCGACGGCGGCGGGCACCAGTTCCATCAGGCGCGGGTCGAACGGCGCGGGGATGATGTAGTCCGGGCCGAAGCTGTGCGAACGGCCATAGGCCTTGGCCACTTCCTCCGGCACCTGCTCGCGCGCCAGGTCCGCGATCGCCTTGGCGGCGGCCAGTTTCATCGGCTCGTTGATGCCGGTCGCGCGCACGTCGAGCGCACCGCGGAAGATGAAGGGGAAGCCCAGCACATTGTTGACCTGGTTCGGGAAATCCGACCGGCCGGTGGCGACGATCGCGTCCGGCCGTACCGCCTTGGCGTCGGGCGGCAGGATTTCCGGGTCGGGATTGGCCATCGCGAAGATGATCGGCTTGTCGGCCATGGACTTCACCATGTCCTGCGACATCGCCCCCGCCACAGACAGGCCCAGGAACACGTCTGCGCCCTTGACCGCTTCGGCGAGCGTGCGGGCGTCCGTCCGGACCGCATGGGCCGACTTCCACTGATTCATGCCCTCGGTGCGACCCTGGTAGATGACGCCCTTGCTGTCGCACATGATGACATTATCGTGCGGCACGCCCAGCGCCTTGATCAGTTCGGTGCAGGAAATGGAGGCCGCACCGGCGCCGTTCACGACGACCTTCATGTCCTTCATGTCACGGCCGGTCAGCATGGCCGCATTGATGACGCCCGCCGCCGCGATGATCGCGGTGCCATGCTGGTCGTCATGGAAGACCGGGATGTTCATCCGCTCCTTCAGCGTCTGTTCGATGATGAAGCATTCGGGTGCCTTGATGTCCTCAAGGTTGATACCGCCAAAGCTCGGCTCCATCAGTTCGACCGCATCGATGAAGCGATCGACATCCTCGGTCTTGAGTTCGATGTCGATGCTGTCGACATCGGCGAAGCGCTTGAACAGCACCGCCTTGCCCTCCATCACCGGCTTGGACGCCAGCGCGCCGAGATTGCCCAGGCCCAGGATGGCCGTTCCGTTTGAGATGACCGCGACCAGATTGCCCTTGGCGGTATAATCATAGGCGGTCGCCGGATCCTCCGCGATCGCCCGCACCGGCACCGCGACGCCCGGAGAGTAGGCCAGGCTCAGGTCGCGCTGCGTCGCCATCGGCTTCGAAGCGATGATCTCGATCTTGCCGGGCCTGCCCGTCGAGTGGAAGAACAGCGCCTCGCGCTCGGAAAATTCCACATTCGATCGATCGGACATCGGGACCACCCATATTTTGGAACAACAAGCCGGCCCTAGCGGCAAGATTATCCTGTGGGCAAGTGCGAGAAGCGCAATTTTCCTACCTCTTTCCGAAGCGCTGGTTTCGGCGCGGGGTTCAGGCTATCCGCTTGCCCCATGGCCAGTCCGACCGATAGCAGCACGCAGCCCACACCAATGATGGCGCAATATCTGGCGCTGAAGGCCGAAGCGCAGGACTGCCTGCTCTTCTACCGCATGGGCGATTTCTTCGAGCTGTTCTTCGACGACGCAAAAATGGCCGCCGCGACGCTCGACATCGCGCTCACCAGCCGGGGCGAGCATGGCGGCGCGCCGATCCCGATGTGCGGCGTCCCGGTGCATAGCGCCGAGGGCTATCTGGCGCGCCTCATCAAGGGCGGGCATCGCGTCGCCATCGCCGAACAGACCGAAACGCCCGCGCAGGCGAAGGCACGGGGCGGCAAGACGCTCGTGGCGCGGGCGATCGTCCGCTACGTCACCGCCGGCACGCTGACCGAGGAGACGCTGCTCGACAGCCGGCGTGACAATATGCTGGTGGCGCTGGCGCAGGTGGGGGGCGAAGCGGCGGGCGAGATCGGCATTGCCGCCGCCGACATTTCCACCGGCCGGTTCGAAACGATGACCTGCCCCCTGGCCGACCTGCCGGCCGAACTGGCCCGGCTGCGGCCGAGCGAGACGGTGGTCGCCGACGGATCGGCGATCGACCTGGCGGAAGCGCATCCGTTCGATCGTGCCGCTTTCTCCAGCAGCCGCGCGGAGGACGCTCTGAAGCGCCTGTTCGGGGTCGCGACGCTGGACGGGTTCGGCCAGTTCGGCCGCGCAGAGCTGGCCGCGATGGGCGGTCTCATCGCCTATCTCGACCATGCGGGCAAAGGCACGCTGCCCTTCCTCGCCCCGCCACTGCGCAAGACCAGCGGCGGCCATGTGGCGATCGATGCGGCGACGCGAGAGAGCCTGGAGATCGTCGCGACCATGGCCGGATCGCGCGCGGGCAGTCTGCTGGGCGCGATCGACCGCACCGTCACGGGCGCGGGCGCCCGCCTGCTGGGGCAGGATCTGTCGGCGCCGCTGATGGACCTTTCCATGATCGAGGCGCGGCTGGGCCTCGTCCGGCTGTTCCATGACGATTCCATCCTGCGCGACCAGCTCCGCGTGGCGTTGCGCGCCCTGCCCGACATCGGCCGTGCGCTGGGTCGCGTCGCCGTCGGCCGTGGCAGTCCGCGCGATCTGGGCCAGCTGCGCGACGGCCTTGGCGAAGCGCGGCTGCTGCGCGAGCGATTGGGGCGCTTGCCGGACATGCCGCAATTGCTGTTGCAACTCTTGCCCGCCCTCGACGGCCATGGCGAGTTGGTGGATGGGCTGTCGCGCGCGCTCGTGCCCGCGCCTCCGACCGAAACAGGCAATGGCGGCTATATCGCCGACGGCTATGATCCGGCGCTCGACGAATTGCGCCGCATGGCGGGTGACGGCCGCCGCGCCATTGCCGCGCTGGAAGCGAAATATCGCGAGCAGACGGGCATTGCCTCGCTCAAGATCCGCCACAATGGCGTGCTGGGCTATCATGTCGAGGTGCCGGCGCGCGCTGCCGATGCTCTCATGGCCCCCGACAGCGGCTTCACCCATCGCCAGACGTTGGCCGGGGTGGTGCGCTTCAACTCGATCGACCTGCATGAGGAAGCAGGGCGCGTCGCGCAGGCCGGCGCCCATGCGCTGGTCGCCGAAGCCGCCCATCTGGAGGAGCTGATCGGCGCAGTGCTCGATCGCAAGGCCGATATCGCCCGCGCCGCCGATGCCCTCGCCCGGCTCGACGTCGCCGCCGCGCTGGCTGAACGCGCGGCCGAGGGCGGCTGGCAGCGGCCGCATTTCGTGCCCGCCGACGGCGCGGGCCAGTGCCTGGACATTGTCGGCGGGCGGCATCCGGTGGTGGAGGATGCGCTGCGCCGCGAGGGCCAGCCCTTCGTCGCCAATGACTGCCGCCTGTCCGACACCGACCGGCTCTGGCTCGTCACCGGCCCGAACATGGGCGGCAAGTCGACCTTCCTGCGCCAGAATGCGCTGATCGTCATCCTGGCGCAGGCGGGCGGCTATGTGCCCGCCCAATCAGCGACGCTAACCTTGGTCGACCGCCTGTTCAGCCGCGTCGGCGCGTCCGACAATCTGGCCAGGGGCCGCTCCACCTTCATGGTGGAGATGGTCGAGACCGCCGCCATTCTCGCGCAGGCGACCGAGCGCAGCTTCGTCATCCTCGACGAAGTCGGGCGCGGCACTTCCACCTATGACGGGCTGGCGCTGGCCTGGGCGGTGGTGGAGGCTGTGCATGAGGTCAATCGCTGCCGCTGCCTGTTCGCGACCCATTATCATGAACTGACCCGCCTCGCCGAGACCCTATCCTCCCTCTCGCTGCACCATGTCCGCGCCCGCGAATGGAAGGGCGACCTCATCCTGCTGCATGAACTGGCGCAGGGGCCGGCCGATCGCAGCTATGGCCTGGCCGTGGCGCGACTGGCGGGACTGCCGCCTGCGGTCCTGAAACGGGCCAAGGATGTGCTGGGGCGGCTGGAAGCGGGCAAGGCGAGGACCGGCGGGATCGCCGCCGGGCTGGACGATCTGCCGCTATTTGCAGCGGTCGCCGCGCAGGAGGAAGAGGACAAGACCAATCCGCTGCGCGCCGCGATCGAGGCGATCGACGCCGACGCCCTGTCCCCGCGTGAAGCGCTCGATCACATATATCGACTGAAACAACTGGCCGCCGATGCGGCACGGGACTAGATAGCAAAGATGGTCATGCAGTTCCCCGCCCTGGGAGCGCGCCGCGCAATCATCGACAGGCGTGCAATTTCCGATACGATCAACGCCCTGGCGCAGGAGCACCGGGGCGATCCTGTCCGGCTGCGCGGCCTGATCGTCAGGGAATTGAAGGCCGCGCTCGACCATGGCCGGCACGAAGTCGCCAAGCGACTGGAGGCCAAGCCCACGCGCGGGCGCGAATCCGTGACCGCCTTCGCGTTCCTGATCGACCAGATTCTTCGCCTGCTCTACGATGCGACGACGCATCATCTCTATCCTGCCGGAAACCGCAGCACCGGCGAGCGGATCGTGCTGATCGCAGTGGGCGGCTATGGCCGGGGCGAAATGGCGCCGCACAGCGATGTCGACATCGGCTTCATCACCCCGTGGAAGCCCACCGGCTGGACCGAGCAGGTGATTGAATCCATGCTCTATTCGCTCTGGGATCTGGGGCTGAAGGTGGGTCATAGCAGCCGCTCGGTCGACGAGACGATGCGGATGGCGAAAAGCGACCTGACCGTCCGCACCGCGCTGCTGGAGGCGCGCTATATCTGGGGCGACCGCGCCCTTTACGAGGAAACCTCCACGCGCTTCGATGCCGAGGTGATGCAGGGCAATGCCCGCGCCTTCGTGACCGAGAAGCTGGAAGAACGCGACGAGCGCCACAAGCGCATGGGCGACAGCCGCTATGTCGTCGAACCCAATGTGAAGGAAGGCAAGGGCGGCCTGCGCGACCTGCACACATTGTTCTGGATCGGCAAATATGTGAACCGGGTGCGATCGGTCGCCGAACTGGTCGATGTCGGTCTGCTGACGCAGACCGAATTGCGCCAGTTCCAGAAGGCCGAGGATTTCCTGTGGGCGGTGCGATGCCATCTCCACACCATCACCGGCCGGGCCGAGGACCGGCTGACCTTCGACCTCCAGCTGGAAACGGCGACGCGGATGCGCTTCACCGCGCGCGCCGGCCGGTCGGGCGTAGAGCGCTTCATGCGCTATTATTTCCTCAACGCGAAGACGGTCGGGGACCTCACCGCCGTGTTTCTGGCGCATTTGGACGACCAGATGGGGCCGAAGGGACGGCGCTATATCCCGTCCATCTTCCGCCGCCCCAAGAAGCTGGACGGATTCGTGCTGGAACGGGGACGGCTGGCGCTGCCGAGCGACGATTTCTTTCAGGCCGATCCGGTGCGGCTGCTGGACATCTTCGCCGTGGCGGACAAGCATGGCTTGCAGATTCACCCCAGCGCCATGCGCGCGGCCAGCCGCGATGCCGGGCTGATCACCGCCAAGATCCGCAAGGATCCCCGCGCCAACGCCGCCTTCATGGAGGTGCTGACCTCACCGCGCGATCCCGAAACGGTGCTGCGCTGGATGAACGAATCGACCGTGTTCGGCCGTTTCGTCCCCGACTTCCGCCGCGTCGTCGCGCAGATGCAGTTCGACATGTACCATCACTATACCGTCGATGAGCATACCATTCGCGCGGTGGGGCTGCTGGCGCGGATCGAGAAGGGCGACCTGCCGGACGACCATCCGCTGGCCACCGACCTGATGGGCAAGATATTGTCCCGCCGCGTCCTCTATGTCGCGGTACTGCTGCACGACATTGCCAAGGGGCGGGGCGGCGACCACAGCATATTGGGGGCGGAAGTGGCCGAACATCTCTGCCCGCGCCTGGGCATGACCCCGGCAGAGACGGAGACCGTAGCCTGGCTGGTCCGCTATCACCTGCTGATGTCGGCGACCGCATTCAAGCGCGACCTGGCCGACTACAAGACGATCCTCGACTTCGTCGACGTGGTGCAAAGCCCGGAACGATTGCGCCTGCTGCTCTGCCTGACCGTGGTCGATATTCGCGCCGTGGGTCCGGGCGTCTGGAACAGCTGGAAACGTCAATTGCTGGGCGATCTCTATGACGCGGCCGAGGAAGTGCTGCGCCTGGGCCATAAGCAGAAGGGCCGCGGCGAACGGGTCACCGCCAAGCAGGAAGGGCTGCGTCAGGCGCTGGGCATGGACGATGCCGCGTTCGCGGCGTTCAGCAAGCGCCTGCCCGAATCCTACTGGATCGCCGAGCCGGAGGATATTCTGGTCCATAACGCCCAGCATATCCTGGCATCGGGCGAATCCCCGCTGTCGATCGCGGCCCATTATTACCCGCAGCGCGGCGCGACCCTCGTCACCGTCTATGCGGCGGACCATCCGGGCCTGTTCTACCGGATCGCGGGGGCCATTCATCTGGCAGGCGGCAACATCATCGACGCGCGCATCCATACGACGCGCGACGGCGTGGCGATCGACAACTTCCTGGTGCAGGACCCGCTGGGCGGCGCCTTCCACAGTCCCGAACAGCTGGCCCGCATCCGCAACGCGATCGAGGATTCGCTGTCGAACCGGCATCGCCTCATCACCAAGCTCGCGGCGCGTCCCCTGCCCCGCACCCGCGCCGAAGCCTTCCGCATCGAGCCGAATGTGCTGATCGACAACAAGGCGTCCAATCGCTTCACCGTGGTCGAGGTGAATGCCCGCGACCGGCCGGCGCTGCTGTTCAGCCTGGCCAACGCCCTGTTCCAGTCGAAGGTCACGGTCCATAGCGCCCATGTCGCCACCTATGGCGAACGGGCGGTCGACACCTTCTACGTCACCGACCTGCTGGGCGGGAAGATCGAGAGCAAGGGCCGGTTGCAGACGCTGGAGCGGCGCCTGCTCGAAGCGGCCGGCGGCGAAGTGGGTGAGGCGCTGGAAATGGCGTGAGCCGCCCCGTCAGGGCATGATCTCCATCAGATCGCCCGGCGCGAGCAGCGGCAGCAGGCGCAGCATGTCGGTCCGCTCCACCGCCACGCAACCTGCGGTCGGGCGCCCTTCGGACAGGTGGAAGAAGATGGCGCTGCCCTGTCCCGGCACGGGCGGGGCGTCATTATGGCCCAGGACGATGATGACGTCATAGGCATCGTCGCTGCGGATCAGGCTTTCGGCCGAGAAGGGACGGGGCAGGCGGACGGGGCGGTTATAGGCGGGGTCGGCAACATCATCCGACCAGCCGTCCGTCGCCCGGACCCAGCGCCAGGGGAGCACGATCCCCCTCCCCTCGGCCTTGCCCGGACGCAGCAGCACGCCGCGGATCGGCCATGTCCCGATCGGGGTGCAGCCATCGCCCTCGCGCTTGTCCGCCGCCCGGCAGGCTCCCCCGCGCCCGATGGTGCAGGACATCGTCAGATCAGCAAAGGTCAGGCGGCCCGCACCGCATTCGACGCGGATGATATTCGCCGCCGGTCGGCTCATAGCTGATGCCCGGTGCGGTCCCGCTTGGTGGCAAGATAGCGCTCATTATGCGGGTTGGACGGGAGGATGATCGGGAGACGTTCGGCTACCTTGATTCCGGCCGCTTCCAGCCCCGCCACCTTGTTCGGATTATTGGTTAGCAACCGCACCTCGCCCACCCCCAGCAGGTCCAGCATCCGCGCCGCCACCGAAAAATCGCGCGCATCGATGGCGAAGCCCAGACGGACATTGGCGTCGACCGTGTCGAATCCCTGGTCCTGCATGGCATAGGCGCGCAGCTTGTTGACCAGGCCGATGCCGCGTCCTTCCTGACGCAGATAGAGCAATATGCCCCAGGGCGCATCGGCGATCTGGTGCAGCGCCTCATGCAATTGCGGCCCGCAATCGCATTTCAGGCTGCCCAGCACGTCGCCGGTCAGGCACTCGCTGTGCAGCCGGATCACCGGGGGAGCGGAGTCGCGCTTGCCGACGATCAGCGCGACATGCTCGCGTGGCTCGTCCGGGCTACGGAACGCGACGATCTCAGCCGATTCGCTGGCCGACACCGGCAATCGCGCGCGGGTCGCGACAGCAAGATGGACAGCATCGTCATAGGCCGCGATGTCGTCGGCACTGACCTGCGCCTCCGCCGGCCCATCGCCTTCCAGCAGGAAATAGGCCGGCAGGATACCGGCCAGCCGCGCCAGCCGCAGCGCCGCCTTGGCGGCCTGCGGCGCGGTCAGCGGACGGGCGCGGAACGGCCCCTTGAGCGGCGAGGCAAGGTCGAGCACCGGATCGGCGATCGCGGTCGCAACGTCGGCGTCGATCCACGGTGTCCGTTCGATCAGCACCGGAAGGTCCGGGTCGGCGGCGGCAAGCTGATTGGCCAGCTTCAGCGTCTCGGCGCGCGCGGCGGAGACCAAGATGTCGGCTTCGCTGTCGGGATCGAAGCCCGCCAGCGTCACCGCATCGGCGCCTTCGATCGCCATCAGCCGGATCGCGCCGTCGGGCGCGGTCAGGCGCACTGCCCAGCCCCGGCGCAGCGCGTCGATGGCGCGGGCAGCGTCCCGCCCGCTCATCAGAAGGCGAACTCGGTGATGATGGGGATATGGTCGGACGGTTTCACCCAGCTGCGCGCCGGTTCCACGACGCGGTGGCTGGTCGCCTTCTCCGCGACATCCTTCGTCATCCACATATGGTCAAGGCGGCGGCCGCGATCCGACGTCGCCCAGTCCTTCGCCCGATAGCTCCACCAGGTGTAGAGCCGCGCCGGCGCGGGATGGAAATGGCGGCCGATGTCGACCCAGTCGTTCGACGCCTGGAGCCGACCGAGAATCTCGCATTCGATCGGCGTATGGCTGACCACGTCGAGCAGCTGCTTGTGGCTCCACACGTCGCATTCCAGCGGCGCGATGTTGAAGTCGCCGGTCAGGATGGTCGGCTTGTCGTCGAGCGCGGAGGACCACTGGATCATCCGCTCCAAGAAATCGAGCTTCTGGCCGAATTTCGGATTCACGTCCCGGTCGGGAACGTCGCCGCCGGCAGGGACATAGACATTCTCGATCCGCACCCCATTTTCGAGCCGCACCCCGACATGGCGCGCCTCGCCATTGGCCTGCCAGTCGAACCGGTCGTCCTCATGGATCGGCACCTTGCTCATGATCGCGACGCCATGATGCATACGCTGCCCGTTCAGCACCTGGTGGACATAGCCCAGCCGCCTGAACATGTCGGTGGGGAATATCTCGTTCACCACCTTGGTTTCCTGAAGGCACAATATGTCGGGCGCTTCTTCCCGGAGCAGCTGTTCGACGATGTCGATCCGCGCGCGGACGCTGTTGATGTTCCAGGAGCAAATGGAGAGGGTATCGGCCATGCGGATGCACTAGGAGGGCAAGCGGGGATGCGCAAGCGCCGGACAACGTAAGACCCCCGCTCCGGGGGCGTGGAACGGGGGTCTCGATCGCGCCCTTGAAGCGCTTCGCGGCGAAAGCTGGGGACCGGGTAACAGGGGGGAAATCCCGGTTTTGTCTCTCGCCGTGGGTTTCTGATTAGCGCCCCGGATATGAGCGGCAGATGAACGGACAGCAAAGTTTTTCGGTCCGTCCCGTCGTTTGCTCGTTCAGCCGCCGGCCGAGCGACCGCGGGGGCGCGGATCGGTCCAGCGGAATGCGGAATCGGCGACGGGCGCACCGTAACGCTGATTGGTGAGGCGCACCGCCGTGCGGTTATTCTGCGAATCGAGCGCCACCCAGCCATAGAGCTGCAAGCCCGCCGGGCTGGCGGCGTCCCGCTTGAAGATCATCGTGATCGTCCCGAACTCCGGCCGCTTGGCGTCGCGCGCCTGCACGCTCAGGATCGACGGATCGCCGGTAGGCACGACCTTGCCGAACTTCGACAGATCCTTGCTGGGATCGAGCAGGGCGCCCAGCGGCGAGTTGCCGATCGGCCAGCGTTGCACCTGCCGCACCTCATAATCGATCATCGTCAGCGCCTTGCCGTCGCCCACGATCAGCAGCGGCACGCCCTTCTGATATTGGAAGCGGATCTTGCCCGGCTGCTTCAGGGTCAGCTGACCGGTCAGCGTCTGGCCGTTGCGGTCGGTCTGGCTGAAATCGGCCGTCAGGGTCGTGACCGCGCGAATATAGGCGTTGACCTGGCCAAGGTCGGATCGACCCTGCTGCGCCGCGACGGGCAGCGCCGGTACGACCAGCGGCGCGGCGGCAAGGGCAAGCGCGAGGGGCGCAATGATGCGCTTCATGACGTTCAACTCCGGTTGTTCTGGGAGAATGGGACTAGGATATGAGGCTTGAACCCGCTGTGAACCCGGCTGTTCCGAAACTGCAAGCTTTTGGGGTCGATGGGGGAGAGCATCCGCTGCAAATCGGGACAAGCTCCATCCCCCATGCTCCCGCCTCGCCATGCCGGTCTGTCCGGCGGCACCGCTCCAATTATGTTATCGGCGCGGCAGCAGCAGGGGCACGCCTAGCCGCTTTCCGCGCGAAAAAAAAGGCCGATCGAAACGACCGGCCTGAAAGTTTTTAGGAGAGGATGCCTGAAAGGCCTGCTCTCTATGTCCCAACTGGTTCATAGCCGCAAATGCGAAGGACGAAAGCACGATTGCATGACGTGCAATCGTCATGATTTTCCAGCCGGTTCAGATCGGATTCCCATTTTCGTCGCGCAACACCTCGCGGCGGCCGACATGGTTGGGTGGACCAACCAGTCCCTCTTCCTCCATGCGCTCGATCAGCCGCGCGGCGCTGTTGTAGCCGACCCGCAACTGGCGCTGGAGCCAGCTGGTCGACGCCTTCTGGTTTTCGAACACCAGCTGGCACGCCTTGCGGAACAGCTGGGCGTCGGGGCTGTCGTCGCCCAGATCGACCCCATCGAGCGCGAAACTGCCCTCCTCCGGCTCCTCGGTGACGGCCGAGATATAGTCGGGCTGACCCTGGGCGCGCCAATGGTCGGCGACCACGCGCACCTCGTCGTCCGACACGAAGGGACCATGGACGCGGGTCAGACCCTTGCCGCCGTGCATGTAGAGCATGTCGCCCTTGCCAAGCAGCTGCTCGGCGCCCTGTTCGCCCAGGATGGTGCGGCTGTCGATCTTGGACGTGACGAAGAAGCTGATGCGGGTCGGCAGGTTCGCCTTGATGACGCCGGTGATAACGTCGACCGAAGGCCGCTGTGTCGCGAGGATCAGGTGGATGCCCGCCGCACGGGCCTTCTGCGCCAGCCGCTGGATCAGGAATTCGACTTCCTTGCCCGCCGTCATCATCAGGTCGGCCAGCTCGTCCACCACCACCACGATCTGCGGCAGCGGCTGGAAATCGAGCTGTTCCTCCTCGTAGATGGGCTTGCCGGTTTCAGGATCATAGCCGGTCTGGACGCGGCGGCCGAGCGGCTTGCCCTTCGCCTTGGCGGCGCGGACCTTCTCGTTATAATTGGCGAGATTGCGGACCGAGATCGACGCCATCATGCGGTAGCGGTCCTCCATCTGCTCCACCGCCCATTTCAGCGCACGGATCGCCTTGGCCGGTTCGGTGACGACCGGCGAGAGGAGATGCGGAATATCGTCATAGGTCGACAGTTCCAGCATCTTGGGATCGATCATGATCAGTCGCAACTGGTCCGGCGTCATGCGGTAGAGCAGCGACAGGATCATGGCGTTGAGGCCGACCGACTTGCCCGACCCGGTGGTGCCCGCGATCAGCAGGTGGGGCATGGGGGCGAGATCGGCGATGATCGGCTCGCCCGAGATATTCTTGCCCAGGATGATCGGCAGCGTCGCTTCCTGCGCGAACTGCTCCGACGTGATGAGCTCGCGGAAGGATACGCCCTCGCGATGGGCGTTGGGCAATTCGATGCCAATGACGGTGCGGCCGGGAATCGTCGCGACGCGGGCCGAGAGCGCCGACATGTTGCGGGCGATGTCGTCGGCCAGCGCGATCACCCGGCTCGCCTTGATGCCCGGCGCCGGTTCCAGCTCATACATGGTGACGACCGGGCCGGGCCGCACTTCGACGATATTGCCCTTCACATGGAAGTCGTCGAGTACGCTCTCCAGCAGGCGCGCGTTGCGCTCCAGCGCCGCCTTGTCGATCTTGCCGCCCTGGCTCGCGGGGATGGGATTGAGCAGGTCGGGCGAGGGCAGCGAGCTGTTGCCGAACAGGTCGTCCTGGCTGACCGGCGCCATGGACCGCTGCACCGGCGCGGGCTTGGGCGTCTGGATGGTGATGGGCGGCTTGGGCTCGTTCGACACCTGCTTGCGCGGCGCGATGACGCGTTCCACCGGCTCGTCATCCTCCTCCTCCTCCTCGTCAGGCAGCGCCGCGCCGCCGGCAAAGGCCAGGCTGGGGCGCGGCAGGCTGAGCCGGGGGAGTGAGGGACGCCGCAGCGCGATGATCGGCTTCTCCAGCGCCAGGCTGCGGTAACAGGTGAAGAGGCCGGCGATCAGCGTGATGACGATCAGGATGCCCCTGATCCAGGGCGCGGCGACTGGCGCCTGCGCGGTCAGGCTGGCAATGCCCTTCGCGATGACAAGACCGATGACGCCCCCCCAACCGGCGGGCAGCCCGACCAGCGGCTCGCTCTGGAACAGGGCCAGCGCGATGCCGATCAGGATGATGCCGAACAGGCATTTGCCGAACTGCGCCTTCCATCCCGCCATGTCCTGATCGCCCCAGAGGCGGCGCGCGGTGATCGCCATCAAGGGCAGAACCAGCGCCACCGGCACGCCCAGCAGCCACAGGAGGAAATCGGCGACCCATGCGCCGGGCGCCTGCATGATATTGGCGACATGCTCGCCCGCGACCGTGTTCATCGACGGGTCGCTGGGCGTATAGCTCAACAGCGCCAGCGCCAGGAACAGCGTCGCGAGCATCAGCGCGAAAGCCCCGATCAGCGCCCCGCTGCGGATCAGGCTGCGCTTGAGCATTTCACGCCATTCCGGCGAGCGTTTCACGGTGCGGCCGACGGCCATATGACTGCATGTCCCCCAAATGTTCCGGATCGGCACAATGCCTCCGGCGGTGAGTCCGCGTCAAGCCTGCGGCCCTTCGGCCCGTCTCAACGGGTCCGTAACAACCCGTATCGAAGTGGCCGTGGCAGGCGCGGTACAAGCGGCGCGAAAGGAGTCCATCCCATGATCGCTGCCTATTATCCCGCCCTGGTCGTCCTCGCGCTCGGCGCCTTCGCCGCCGGCCTGCTGTTCGTCAGCACCGAGGACTGGCTGAAGGACTAGAGCATCCTGCGCAAAAGTGGGCACCGATTTTGCGCAAAACACGATGCGACAACAAACAACTAGAGCGCGCGTCCTGCGTCCGATTTAACGCAGCGCGTTCTAGGACGCGGCCAGCGCCTTCAGGGCGTTGCCGTCCAGGCGCTGTACCGTCCATTCGTCCATCGGTCGGGCGCCGATCGCGCGGTACACCGCGATGGCCGGCTCGTTCCAATCGAGCACCGACCATTCGAGCCGGGCGCAGTCGCGTTCGATGGCAAGCTGCGCCAGACGCGCCAGCAAAGCCTTGCCCGCGCCCAGTCCCCGCGCCTGCGGCAGGACGAACAGATCCTCCAGATAGAGTCCGGGCCGGCCCTCGAAGGTCGAGAAATTGTGGAAGAAGAGGGCGAAGCCGACCGGCGCACCCTGATGCTCGGCGATCAGCACCTCTGCCATCGGGCGCGGGCCGAACAGATAGCGGGCCAGCGTCTCGCGATCGGCCTTCACCTCATGGGACAGCCGTTCATAGTCAGCGAGCGCCCGGATGAAATCCTGGATGACGTCGATGTCGTCCGCCACCGCGTCCCGAATGATGATGCTCATACCGTTCCCGCTTCCACATGGGCGCCCCGACCATCAGGGACGTCCGCCCGCTTCGTGCGGGCCGCGATAAGACAGCCGGCAACGATCAGCAAGGCGCCCGCCAGTGTGGTCAGCGTCAGCCGCTCGCCAAAGACCAGCCAGCCGATGATCGCGGCCCAGACGAAGGCGCTATATTCGACCGGGATCAACCGCTGCGCCTCCGCACGGGCGTAGGCCCAGGCCAACGCCGCGAGCGAAGTGAAGGCCAGAACCGCCGCCAGCAGCACCAGAGGGATAGCCTTGATCGGCGGGAAAACCGCAAACAGCGGGGCGCCGATCGCAAAGACGCCCAGCATCACGAGATGCTGGAAGAAGGCGACTTCGATCGGCGACGCGACCTGCGCCTGCTGCCGCTGGATGATGAGGTTCCAGGCGAAGAGGACCGCCGAGATCAGGACCGCGACGGCGCCGAGCAGCGCATCGGCGTCATAATCGCCATGCAGACGGCCGGACAGGATCACGCCCACGCCGACCAGCCCGAGCAGGGACGCGCCGATCGCCTGCCGCCCGACCTTCTCGTTCAGCAGCAGCGCGGCGAGGTAGAGCGCGATGAGCGGCGCGATGAAGGACAGGGCGATGGCTTCGGCCAAAGGCAATCGCATGATCGCCCAGAAGAAGAGTGCCGCCATCAGCGCGACGACGACGCCGCGCAGCAGATGGATCCGCAACACCGCGCGCGACGGCCAGCGCTGGCGGGTCAGCAGCATGAGCGTCAGGCCAAGGAGCGTCCCGCTGACGGCGCGCCAGAACAGCGCGTTGTAGAGCCCGATGGAAAGGCCCAGTCCCTTCATCGCCGCATCCATGACGGAGAAGAGCGCCACCCCGATGCAACATATGGCGAAGGGTATCGCGATTCCGCGACCAGTCCCGCTCATGTCCCGGCCGTCCGGCCTTATTCCGCCGCCTGCGCCTTGCCCGCGTCGGTCATGTCGGCTTCGGCCTTTGCGGCCTCGATCTCCGCCGCCTTGGCCTCGACCAGCCTGACGATATGATCGACCATGTCGGCGTCGTGAATCGTGTGGTCGGTGACGCCCGAAAGATAGACCATATGCTTGCCATTGCCGCCGCCGGTCAGGCCGATGTCGGTTTCCCGCGCTTCGCCGGGACCATTGACGACGCAGCCAAGCACCGACAGCGAAAGCGGCGTATGGATATGCTGGAGCCTCTCCTCCAGCGCCTGCACCGTGCGGATGACGTCGAATCCCTGGCGCGCGCAGGACGGACAGGAGATGACCTTGACCCCGCGGGTCCGGATGCCGAGTGACTTTAATATCTCATAGCCGACCCGCACTTCCTCTTCCGGCTCGGCGGAAAGGGAGACGCGGATCGTGTCGCCGATCCCGGCCCAGAGCAGGTTGCCGATGCCGATCGCGCTCTTCACCGTGCCGCCAATCAGGCCGCCCGCCTCGGTGATGCCCAGGTGGAGGGGGCAATCGACCGCGTCGGCAAGTTGCATATAGGCAGCGACGGCAAGGAACACGTCGCTGGCCTTCACCGCGACCTTATAGTCGTGGAAATCCTGGTCCTGGAGCAGCTTGATATGGTCGAGCGCGCTTTCGACCAGCGCCTCGGGGCACGGCTCGCCATATTTTTCGAGCAGATCCTTCTCAAGGCTGCCTGCGTTGACGCCAATGCGGATCGAGCAGCCATTAGCCTTGGCCGCATCGACCACTTCCTTCACTCGCGCTTCGCTGCCGATATTGCCCGGATTGATCCGCAGGCAGGCAGCACCGGCGTCGGCCGCTTCCAGCGCGCGCTTATAGTGGAAATGGATGTCCGCGACGATCGGCACGCGCGATGCGCGGACGATCTGCCTGAGCGCCGCAGTCGATTCCTCATCGGGGCAGGACACGCGGATGATGTCGACGCCCGCCTCCTCGCACCGGCGGATCTGGTCGATCGTCGCCTTCGCGTCGGATGTCGGCGTGTTGGTCATGGTCTGGACCGTGACCGGCGCGCCGCCGCCCACCGGGACATTGCCGACCATGATCTGGCGCGACTGCCGCCGCGCGATGTCGCGCCAGGGGCGCAGGCCGGGATTATGGTCGGACATGAAATAGGGGCTCCGTGTTCACGAAGCCCCTATAGGGATTTTTGGCGCCGGTTAGAAGCGCAGGGTTAGCGATGCGGCAATCTGGTCCGCATTGCCGCTGGTCTGGGACAGGGTCGTCGCCGTCACGGTCGCAGGCGATGGATAATAGCTGTCCGGCCGAATGATGTTCGCCTTCGCCACGAAGGTGTGGGCGTAGCTGAGGTTCAGCGCCATCGATTCCGACATGTTCCACGTCCCGCCGCCGCTCAACCAGACACGATCGCCATCGGGCACGCGCGTGGTGAGATGCTGCGCGTTGGTCGGCGACCGATCGAACATCGTTCCGGCCCGCAGGGTCAGCGCGGGACTGACGTCATATTCTCCGCCGACGCTGACCGAATAGCTGTCCCGGTAATCCAGTTCCTTGTTGGTGGTGCCCGACGCGGTGGTCACGGCGATCCCCTTGAACTTGGACCAGTTATACCATTTGCCGGTGATCATCGCCCGCAGGCCGGGCGTCAGGCGGTGCATCATGCTGACGGTGACGATATCGGGCAGGCTGAGCGGCGCGGTCGCCGCAAACGCCCCATTCGCCCCGGCGAGCAGCCCGGTCAGGCCGGAAATGCTCTGGGTGCCGGCCAGCTTATGCGTTATGCCGGCGCGATAATGAACCCCGACATTGGTGTCTCCGCTGGTATAGAACAGACCTGCGTTCCAGCCGACCGACCAATCGTCGCCCTTCAGACTGGCAAAGCCGTCGGTGGTGGCGAGCGGAGACAGTTGCGGCAGCGCATTGGTCAGTTCTGCCTTCACATATTGCACGTCGACGCCGCCGCCGATCGACAGGCTGTCGGTCAGCTTATACGCCGCGGAAGGCTGGATATTGTAGGTCTTGAGGTCGGTATAGAGCGAGTCATAGCGACCGAAGAAGCCGTCATCATATTCCAGCTTCAGACCGAAGGGTGCATTCACGCCCAGGCCCAGCCACAACCGATCGCTGACCTGCGCGCTGGCGTAGAAACTGGGGACCGGGATCACGCTCTCGAACGCGTTTCCACCGTCATTGCCGGTCACCGGCACCCGCACCGTCGATCCGGGAATGGAACGATAGCTGCCCCGGTTGGTCTGGTGCGCCGACGCCATCAGCAGCGATCCGCCGACAGAGGTCTGGATGCCCGACAACTGGGTCATGGCGGCGGGATTGAAATAAATGGTCGAGGGATCATCCGCCGCCGCCGCGCCACCGGACAGCGCGCGTCCGGTTTCGATGGGGGATTGCTCCTGCAGATAGAAACCGCCCGCCAGCGCGGGAGACGACGCGGTCATGGCCCCGGTCACGAGAAGGAAACAGCCAAGGCGGCGGCTAAGGGACATGGGCAAATCCTCTGCTTGTTGCGCTATTCTCATGCCGGCCGATGACGCGCGAACGCGCAAGCCGGGCTTATGAGTCAGGCGGCTTATCAAGAATATCGTTAATTTCCAGTGTTGAAGATCGGGCATTGCCGCGGTTTCAGGGCATTTTTCATGGTTAGCGTGACGCGGACGCTACGGCTGCAAGCGAAAAGCGGCAGCGGAAAAAAGGCAAAAAAAAAGCCGCCCGGAAGGCGGCTGTGAAGTTTTAGGAGAGGATGCCTGAAAGGCCCGTTCCTTGTGCAGTGCAGCGCGGATTGTCGCAAATGCGAAACGGGCACGCATGATTGCATTTCCTGCAATCATTCTCAAAAATCCATAATTCCGTAAGGGAATGATGATCACAAAAAATTATAGCGCTAATAGAATATGATCGTGTCGGGTCATTTTCGCGGCGTGACGCGGCTTTCGATACCCGAATCGGCGAGGTGCGAATCGATGTGCGCCAGCAACCGGGCCAGCCCCGCCTCGTCGGACGCCTCCGCCCGCGCCACCAGTTCTGCCTGCGTATTCGACGCCCGCAGCAGCCACCAGCCGTCCGCCGTCCGCACCCGTGCCCCATCGATGGCGCAAACATCGGCACCCATCATGCGAAGCCGGGCGAGGACGTCTTCCACCACCGCGAACTTGCGCGTCTCGGGCACAGGAAGGCGCAATTCGGGCGTGATGGCGCTCTCCGGCATCGCGTCGCGCAGCGCCGTGACGCCTTGGCCCAGTGTCCCCACCAGTCGGATCAGGCGAACGGCGGCATAAAGGCCGTCGTCAAACCCATAATAATCGTCAGCGAAGAAGAGATGGCCGGTGGTTTCGCCGCCGAGCACGCTGCCAATCTGCTTCATTCTGGACTTGATGTGGCTGTGGCCCGCCTTCCACATGTCCGGCTGGCCACCCAGCCCGGCGATGGCGTCGAATATGCGCTGGCTGGTCTTCACATCCGCGACGACCGTCGCGCCGGGCCGGTTCTTCAGGACATCCTGCGCGAACAGGCCCAGCAGCTGGTCGCCGGCAATCACCCTGCCCCGCCCGTCCACCACCCCGATCCGGTCGCCGTCACCATCGAAAGCCACGCCGAAATCGAGCTGCTTCTCCAGGACAAGCCCGCGCAGGTCCGCCAGATTCCGCTCCTCGGAAGGATCGGGATGATGATGGGGAAAATGACCGTCCACTTCGGTGAAGAGCAAATGATGCTCACCGGGCAGGAGTTGCACGAGCTTCTCCACCACCGGACCTGCGGCGCCATTGCCCGCATCCCAGCCGATGCGGCAGGCCGGGCCGTCAAATCCCTGCACCAGCCGGGCGGCGTAGGCGTCCGTCACCGCGACCGTTTCGATCCGTCCCGTGCCCGATTCCCAGTCGCCGCTCGCCGCCATGGCTCCCAGTCGCCGGATGTCGGCTCCGAAAAAGGGGGCATGGTCCTTGACCAGCTTGAAGCCATTCTGGTCGGCGGGATTATGACTGCCGGTTATCTCTATGCCGCCATCGACATCGCCGGTCGCCTCGGCATGATATAGCATCGGCGTGGGTCCAAGGCCGATGCGGACGACGTCGATTCCGCTTTCAGTCAGCCCTTCGACCATCGCGGATTCCAGCATCGGCGAACTCAGCCGCCCGTCATAGCCCACAGCAACGCGGCTGCCGCCAGCGCGCGCGATGACCGTGCCGAAACTGCGGCCCAGCGCCCGGGCGTCGGCGGCATGGAGCGTCTCGCCCACCGTACCGCGCAGATCATAATCGCGCAGCAGCGTCGGGTCGAAACGATGCGTCATGGGGTCTTCTGTTCTTCGAGCAACAGGTCACGCGCGGCGTTGATCTGGGCAGCCAGCGCCTCGGTGCCGCCCTTGTCGGGATGGACCGACGCGATCAGGCGGCGATGGGCGGCGCGGATCGTCCTGGCGTCCGCATCGGGCGCGACACCGAGCAGCGCGCGCGCCCTGGCGACATCCTCCGCGCGGTGCGGCGGGGGCGGTGCAATGGGACGCTTGCGCGCGCCTGTTCTGGCTTTCCCCTGCTTGACGAAGAAAAGCGCCGCGCCGATCAGCAGCGGAGCCCCGATCACCGGCTTGCCCTTGGCCGCGAAGACCGCCCCCACCAGCGCCGCTCCGAGCGCCATGCCATCCTTTGCCGTCATGCGTTGCAGCCTTCCCGTCCAGATCAGCCAGACGGCAAGCCCGGCGAGCAGCAGTGCGAACACGCCCATCAGGCGGCGCCGAGCAGGTCCACCGAGTCGACGCCCTCGCGCGTGGGCAGGGCCAGCCCCGACACCATCTCGCGCAGTTCCTGCCGCGCCGCGATATGGCTGACGCCCAGTTCGCCCAGATGGCCCTTGTCGAGCAGGGTCAGGCCCGAAGGGAAGAGTTCGCGAAAGATGACGCGTTCCGACAGGCCGGGAATGACGCGGAAGCCGACGCGGCGGGACAATTCCATCAATGCATCGCCAACGCGCTTCTTGTTGCGGGCGTCATGATGCTGGACGCGGTTGCGCAGCACCACCCAGTCGATCGACACGCCATCGACCTTCGCCCGCGCCTTGCGTGTTTCGAAGATGAGTTCGGAATAGAAGGACAGGCGGCGCACGCGGAACGTTTCCGGGTCGACCTGGCCGATCAGGTCGAAATCGACGAAGCTGTCGTTCATCGGCGTGACCAGCGTGTTGGCATGGGGCGCCAGATGCCGGGCGAAGACATCGTCGCGGCCGGGCGTGTCGACGACCAGGAAATCCTTGCCCTGCGCCAGTTCGATCACCTGATCGTCCAGCGCGGCTATACTGTCGCCGGTGAATACCGAAAAAGCAGGAGTCGGCAGGTCGATTTCGCGCCGACGCGCGGTTTCACGGCGATTTTCCATGTAGCGGGTGACGGTGCGCTGGCGCGGATCGAGGTCAATCATGCCCACGCTATGGCCGAGCGCCGACAGTGCGATAGCGGTATGAACCGCGGTGGTCGACTTGCCCGTCCCACCCTTTTCGTTGGCGAAAACGATGAGATGCGGCTGCGGATTCGCCATTGCCCCTGATAACCCCGTTGATTGTCGCAATGTTTGTTGACGGTCGCGCCGGCACGAGCCTAGCAGGACATTCCTATCCTGTCGCCCTTATCGGAGCCATAACTTCCGTGCAAACGCTGCGTGACCTGCCCGCCCTCCGCGCCGCCGTCGAAACGCTGAAGAGCGACGGAAAGCCGCTGGTTCTGGTGCCCACCATGGGCGCGTTGCATGACGGGCACATGGCTCTGGTAGACGAAGCCAGGCGGCGCGGACGGCATGTCGTCGTGTCGATCTTCGTCAACCCGAAACAGTTTGGGGAGCATGAGGATCTGGACGCCTATCCCCGGCGGGAGGCCAAGGACGCACAGATGCTGGCGGCGGCGGGGGTCGACATTCTCTGGGCGCCCGGCGTGGACATGATGTACCCCGCCGGTTTCGCGACCAATATCAGCGTGTCCGGGATCAGCGAAGGTCTGGACGGCGCGGCCCGGCCGGGCCATTTCGACGGGGTGGCGACGGTCGTCGCCAAACTGTTCAACCAGGTGCGGCCCGACATCGCCATCTTCGGCGAGAAGGATTATCAGCAGCTCGCGGTGATCCGGCGCCTGGTCGCGGACCTGGACATGGCCGTGGAGATCGTCGGGATGCCGACCCAGCGGGCCGAGGACGGCCTCGCCCTCTCTTCCCGCAACGCCTATCTGACCGACGAAGAGCGCAAGGCGGCGCTCGCCCTGCCCCGCGCACTTGGCGAGGCGAAGCGGCAGATCGAGAAGGGCGAGCCGGTCGATGCGGCGCTGGCGAAGGCGATCGCCTCGCTGGCGGCACACGGCTTTGATCCGATCGATTATGTGACGCTGTGCGATGCGGCTACACTGGCGCCGATCCATGCGCTCGACCGTCCGGCGCGGCTGCTCGGTGCGGCCAAGCTGGGCACCACCCGGCTGATCGACAATATTGCGATCGACCCTGCCTGATGCCGCCTGTTCGAACGGCAGCGCCTAAAAGGGCTTCACGATCACGGCGATGACGATGACGGCGGCGGCGATGCCGGGAATCTCGTTCAGCATCCGCAGTTGCCGGTCGGTCAGTGGGCGCTGTCCCCTTGCGAGCTTCTTCACATAGCCGGCGATCCAGCCATGATAGCCGGACAGCCCCAGCACGAAGAGCAGCTTCAGGTGGAACCAGCCGAAATGCCAGGCGCCGATCTCGACCATCAGCATCAGCCCGAACAGCCAGACGAGGATCAGCGAGGGATTGAGGATGATCTTGAGCAGCCGTCCCTCGCGCTCGATCCACCTCTTGTCCTCGGGTGATCCGGGCAGGGTTTCCTGATGATAGACGAAGAAACGCGGCATCATGAACAGCCCGGCCATCAGGAAGATGACGAAGATGACATGGGCAGCCTTCACCCAGAGATAGGCGGCACCAAGATAGGCCATCAGTCGCGAACTCCCCGTTGCCGCACATGGCGGATCAGCGCCTCGACATGCGATAGGGGCGTGTCGGGCAATATGCCATGGCCCAGATTGAAGATATGCGGGCGGTCGGCGAAGGCGGCGCGGATAGTGTCGACCGCTTCCTCAACCGCGCGGCCACCGGCGATCAGCGCCAGCGGATCGAGATTGCCCTGCACCGGCATTCCCTGCGGCAGCGCCCGGTTGGCCCAATGCGGATCGATCGTCTCGTCCACGCCTATCGCATCGACCCCGGTGCGCGCGGCATAGTCGGCCAGCTTGGCGCCCGCGCCCTTGGGAAAGCCGATGACCGGAACATCGGGATGCAGCGCCTTCAGTCGCTCGACGATCCGCCGGTTCGGCTCGATCACCCAGCGTTCGAACTGAAGCGGGGCAAGGCTGCCTGCCCAGCTGTCAAACAGCTGCACGGCTTCCACGCCTGCCTGAATCTGGCCGGAAAGATAGACGACGGTGGCGTCGATGATCGCGTCGATCAAAGCCGCGAAACTGTCTGGTTCGTTGTAGGCCATGCGACGGGCGGCACCATGATCCTTGCTGCCCTGCCCCGCGACCATATAGGTGGCGATGGTCCAGGGGCTGCCGGCGAAGCCCAGGAAGGTGACATGGGGATCAAGGGCGGCCTTTACCCGTCTTACCGTCTCATAGACCGCCTCGAACCGGCTGAAATCCGGCTTCAGCACCGACAGCGCGGTTTCGGCCAATATGGGTGCCAGGCGCGGACCTTCCCCGGCCTCGAACCAGAGATCCTGCCCCATGGCATAGGGCACGATCAAAATGTCCGAAAAGAGGATGGCGCCGTCGAATCCGAAACGCCGGAGCGGCTGGAGAGTCACTTCGGCCGCAGCTTCGCTGTCATAGACGAGTTCCAGGAATCCGCCTTTCTCCGCCCGCAAGGCGCGATATTCGGGCAGATATCGTCCAGCCTGGCGCATCAGCCACATGGGCGGCACGGCTGGGCGTTCACCCTGGAGGACGCCCAGGAGGGGTTTTTCGGCGAGGCGCGCCGGGGCGTCAAAGCTCATCAGACTCTCTCTTATATTTAGATTCAAAGGATGGTGGTGATTGTTGGTCCGTTGGCAGCGGGGTTTATGCGCTGTGCCCGCTTTTGCCAACAACTTGACTCCGCAGAGTCACGCAAGGCGGTACGAGTCAGCGTGACTATCCCCGTTATCCACAGGTTGTGGATGAAAATTCGGGGCTGTTGGGCTGTTGTGGATAAGAATCCGGGCAGCGGGGACGGGGAAATGAGGGAAACTTATCCCCGGATTCATCCCTTGCTTTATCCACAGCCTCCCCACAGAGATGTGCCCATGGCGCGTATTCATCTGCATCTTCTGTCCGACTCTACCGGCGAAACGCTGGAGAATATCGCCAAGGCGGCGATCGGCCTGTTCGAGAATGTCGAGGCAATCCGCCATTTCTGGCCAATGGTGCGGTCGGAGGTGCATCTCGACCGGATCATGGAGGAAATCGCCGCCAATCCCGGCCTCGTCCTCTTCACGCTGACCAATCATATGCTGCGCCGCCGGCTGGAAACGCGGTGCCGCGCGCTGGGGCTGCCCCATGTCGCCGCGCTCGACAGCGTGGCGGACGCGCTGTCCAACATATTGGGGCAGGAAACGCGGACCCGGCCGGGACGCAAACATATATTGGACGAAGCCTATTTCGCGCGGATCGAAGCGATCCAGTTCACGATCGCCCATGATGACGGGGTGGGGCATGAAAATTGGGAGGAGGCCGACATCGTGCTGGCGGGCGTATCGCGCGCGTCCAAGACGCCGACCTCCATCTATCTCGCCAATCGCGGCTACAAGACCGCCAATATCCCGCTCGTCCCGGAATCGCCGCCGCCACGCAGCCTTTTCAACCTGCGCCATCCGATGGTCGTGGGCCTGACCGTCAGCCCCGAGCGTCTGGTGCAGATCCGTCGCAACCGGCTGCTTTCGCTCAACCAGGCGCCCGAGACCGCCTATGTCGATATCGACAAGGTGCAGGATGAACTGTCCTTCGCCCGGCGCATGTTCGCCGACCAGGGCTGGCCGGTGATCGACATGACGCGCCGGTCGATCGAGGAGGCGGCGGCGGCGATCATCAATCTGTTCAACGACCGCGAACTTGGCGAAGGAGCCCATCCATGATCGTGCTGGCATCGCAGAGCGCAAGCCGCCGGGCGCTGCTTGCCGCCGCTCAGGTGCCTTTCGAGGCGCTGTCGCCGGGCGTGGACGAGGATGCGGCCAAGGACGCGCTGCGCGCCGACGGGCTGGATGCGCGCGCGCTGGCCGACGCGCTGGCGGAGTTGAAGGCGCTCAAGGTGTCGCGTCGGGTGCCGGGCGGGCTGGTGCTGGGTTGCGACCAGACGCTGAGCATCGGCGATGGCGAGGATCGCGGCGAGATGATCGACAAGGCGATCGACCGGGCCGATGCCGAGCGGATTCTCCGGCTGCTGTCGGGCCGGGTGCATCATCTCCACAGCGCGGCGGTGATCGCGCTCAATGGCGAGCCGATCTGGCGCCATGTCGAACGGGTGCGGATGACGGTCCGTCCGCTGTCGGACGCCTTCATCGCGTCCTATCTCGATTCCGAATGGGACGCGTGCCGCTGGTGTGTCGGCTGCTACCGGATCGAGGGACCGGGGGTGCAGCTGTTCAGCAAGGTCGAGGGCAGCCAGTTCGCGATTCAGGGGCTTCCCTTGCTGCCTTTGCTTGACTTTCTGCGCGTGCGCGGCGTTTTGGCGGCATGACCGACAAGCTGCCCCATGCCCCCCTCCCTTATGCCGAGGTGATCGGCGATCCGATCGAACACAGCAAATCCCCGCTGATTCACAATTTCTGGCTCAGGGCGCTGGATATCGAGGCGGAGTATCGCAAGACCCATGTGCCGCCTGAGGGGCTGGCCGCCTATTTCCTGGCGCGTCGGGCCGATCCCGACTGGCTCGGCTGCAACGTCACCATTCCGCACAAGATTGCGGTGATGGACTATACCGATGATCCGGGCGGCGTGCGCGAACGGATCGGCGCGATGAACACGATCGCATCGGAAGCCGGCGGGCCGCTGATCGGGACCAATACTGACGCGGGCGGGTTCCTCCAGCCGCTGCTGCGCGACAAGTGGAAGGGTCAGAGCGCCGTCATCGTCGGGTCCGGCGGCGCGGCGCGCGCAATCCTGTTCGCGCTTGCCAGCCTGGGCGTGCCCGACATCAGCATCATGGCGCGCGATCCTGCCAGGGGCCAGGCACTGCTCGACCGCGCCGGGGTGCGGGGGCGGGCGATCGGCATGGAGGATGCGCTGCCCGCCGCCGACCTGCTGGTCAATGCGACCTCGCTGGGCATGGTGGGCCAGCCGCCGCTCCATCTGGACCTCACGCCCTTGGCCGATGATGCGACCGTCTATGACATCGTCTATGCGCCACTGGAGACGGACCTGCTCAAGGCGGCGAAGGCGCGCGGCCTCAGGACGCTCGATGGGCTGGAAATGCTGATCGGGCAGGCGGCGCTCGCCTTCGACATCTTCTTCGACGCCGAAGCGCCGCGCGAACTGGACGCGGAATTGCGCGCGCTGCTGCTTTCGGGCGAGGAATGAAGGTCTATGGCCTCACCGGGTCGATCGGCATGGGCAAGTCGGCGGTGGCGGCGATGTTCCGGCGCGAGGGCGTCCCGCTTTTCGATGCCGATGCCGAGGTGCACCGGCTCCAGGGGCCAGGGGGCGCGCTGCTCCCCGCGATCGAGGCGCGCTTTCCCGGCACCACCGGGCCGCAGGGCGTCGACCGGGCGAAGCTGGGCGCGGCGGTGTTCGGCCATCCCCACGCCCGCCGGGCGCTGGAGGCGATCGTCCATCCGGCGGTGCAGCAGTCGCGGCGCGCCTTTCTGCGCCGGCACCGGTCGCGCACGTTCGTCATTCTCGACATTCCGCTGCTGTTCGAGACCGGCGGGCAGAAGCGGCTGGCCGGGGTGATCGTCGTGACCGCGCCGGCCTGGAAGCAGCGCCGGCGGGTCCTGGCGCGGCCGGGCATGACCGCAGCGAAATTCCGCCAGATTGTCCATCTGCAAACACCCGATGCTGAAAAGCGTCGCCGGGCCGACTATATCATCCATACGGGTACGACATTTGCCGCGACCCGTGCACAGGTCAGGCGTCTGGTCGCTTGCCTTGGCGCGAAGACAGGCAGATAAGGGTTGGCCCACAGAGTCGAATGAAGAGGGCGATGCGCGAGGTCATTTTCGATACCGAAACGACGGGATTCGATCCCGCATCCGGCGACCGACTGGTCGAAATCGGCTGTATCGAACTCATCAACCGCGTGCCGAGTGGCCGGACCTTCCACGCTTATTATAATCCGGAACGGGACATGCCCGCCGCCGCCTTCGCGGTGCATGGGCTGTCGAGCGAGTTTTTGCGCGACAAGCCGCTGTTCGGGCTGGGCGCGCGGGAACTGCTCGACTTCATCGAGGATAGCCCGCTGGTTGCGCACAATGCGCGTTTCGACTTCGGATTCCTCAATCACGAACTCAGGCTGTGCGGCCATTCCGAAGTCGGGCTGGATCGGATGATCGACACCGTCGCGATCGCGCGGCAACTACATCCCGGCGCCAAGCATAGCCTCGACGCGCTCTGCACCCGCTACGGCATCGACCGCAGCCACCGGGTAAAGCATGGCGCCCTTCTCGACGCCGAACTGCTGGCGCAACTCTACATCGAACTGACCGGGGGCCGTCAGATCGGCCTTGGTCTTGCACAGGAGGAAGCGAAACAGATCATCAGGGTGGAACTGACGGAAACCACCGTGGTTCGCCCTGTTCGTCCCGCGCGGGTCTTCACGGCCAGCGCGCAGGAGCTGGAACGGCACGCAGCGTTCGTCGCGACGCTGAAGGAGCCGCTCTGGTTGCAGGAGGCATAGGCCGACGGCCAGGCTGCCGGCCTTCCTGCCTCCCCGCTAACCGGGCCGCCTTTCCGGCGACCCGGCAAGAACAAGGAGAAGGCATATGGATATTCGTGTTTCCGGGCATCAGGTCGACACGGGCGACGCGCTCAAGCAGCATGTCAGGGACCGGCTGGAGGCGATGGCCGAGAAATATTTCTCCCGCACGATTTCCGCCCAGGTGACCTTTCGCAAGGCTCCGCATGGCGCATTTCATTGTGATATCGTGTGCCATGTGATGACCGGCCTGATCCTCAAGGGCGCGGGCGAGGCCCAGGAAGCGCATCCCGCCTTCGACCAGGCTTCGGACCGGATCGAGAAGCAGTTGCGCCGCTATATGCGCCGCCTGAAGGATCGCAGTGTCCAGGCGGCCGCGGCGGAGGCGCAGCGCGCCAATGGCTACAGCGTCGATGATATCGACGGCGCGGGCTACACCATTTTCGCCACCGCGGCGGAAGAAGAGGAGCCGGCGGACGCCCCGCTGATCGTGGCCGAGACGCGGGTCGACATTCCCGAAGCAAGCGTGTCGGACGCCGTGATGATGCTCGACCTGCGCAACACCAACGCCTTGCTGTTCCTCAATGCCGGAACAGCCGCCTACAACATGGTCTATCGCCGCCATGACGGGACCATCGGCTGGGTCGAGCCGCGGGGCTGACCCATTCTGCCCGGCCCTGCGGCTGTTGACCTTCGGGTGCAGGCGGCCTATGGGGCCGGGCTTCATATTCCCCGAGCAGACGCGCATGATTGACTGGCTGGGCGCGGCTCGGCTGGTTCGGATTTGTCATGGTGCATTTCAACGATATCGTTTCGCCTGACGCGCTTGCCACGAGCCTGTCGGTGAACGGCAAGAAGCAGTTGTTCCAGAAAATCGCCGCGCTTGCCGCCGGCGCCTACGGCCTTGACGCCGATAGCGTCGCTGACGCGCTGTTCGAGCGTGAACGGCTCGGGTCGACCGGTTTCGGCGGCGGCGTCGCCATCCCTCATGCCAAGATCCCCGATCTTTCCAGGATGTGCGGCGTCGTCGTGCTGCTCGATCCGCCTGCGCCGTTCGACGCGGTCGACGAGGCGCCGGTCGATATCGTCTTCGCCCTGCTGTCGCCGGTCGACAGCGGCGCGGAGCATCTCAAGACGCTGGCGCGCGTGTCGCGCTATCTGCGCGATGAGAATAATGTCGTGCGATTGCGGGGCGCGGGTTCCACCGAAGCGCTGCACGCACTGCTCGCGGGCGGCGAGGCGCGTGACGCAGCCTGAGGCGCCCAGCGGCGAGGCGGCGCATTTTCGCGCGCTGGAACAGCTTTACCGTTCCGCGCCGATCAACCGGATGTTCCGGTCGGATCTGACCATTACCGAGCCTGGCCGGTCGGTCATCGACTTTGACGTTGACGAAAGCCAGTTCCACGCCGCAGGCGCGGTGCATGGCACCGTCTATTTCAAGATGCTGGACGATGCGGCCTTCTACGCCGCCAACAGCCTGGTCAGCGATCGCTTCCTGCTGACCACCGCCTTCAACCTGCTTTTCACCCGGCCGATCGGTCCGGGGCGAATCCGCGCCGAGGGCCGCTGGATCAGCGGCAAGCGCCGCGTCTATGTCGCCGAGGCGAGCCTGATCGATTCCACCGGCGAGGAGGTGGGCCGCGGCACCGGCACCTTCATGCGCTCGCAATTTCCGCTGTCATCGCTCCCGGGATATGGCGCCTGAATCGGATCCGACCGCCCGGCTGACCAGCGCCATGCTCGTCGGCGCGCTGCGGCGCCGCGTCGCCGCCGCGGGCGGCTTCGCGACGGTGCTGGCCAAGGGTGACGAAATCAGCGGCGTTATCCTGGTGCAAACACTTGAAAAAGGTCAGGAAACTGGTCTTTTTGAGCGAGTGCCGAACTTTGCCGGAGGTTATGCGTTGATGCGCTGTGGACCCTCTCCTGCAGAGGGTTCGGAGTCGCTGTCACATTATGTGACGCGACGGCGCAGGGCGGACCCCGACCTGTGGCTGATCGAACTCGATGTCCCAGAAGCGGAACGCTTCGCCGCTGAAACGATTTGCTGATCGTTGACTCATCGTCATGAGCCGTGCAGAGGCGCCCAACGCCAACGCGCAGGTTGCCGAATTCGCCCAATGGGGGGCGGGCGCGGTAAACACGCAGACGGGGGGCGGCCGGTCGTCGCGGTGAATATGGGTTAAATGACGACGCCCCGGCCAAGAACCGCATGTCTTTGAGCCACGATGAGTTTCCGCCTGAAAGCTGCGATCTTAGCAGCCTTTGCCCTGTCCACCGCCGCTGCGGTGTCCGCTTCCGACATGTCGATCGCAGGTGAATCTGTCGCCTCGGTTGCTTCTCTTCCCCAGACGAACCACGCCGGTGCTAAGCCCGCTGTCGTCTTCGCCGCGCCGCGCGAAATCGCGCAGCCGCTGGCTTCGGCCCCCAGGGCCGACAATGGTTTTTCCACCGATTCCGATTTTCAGGCGAACAGCCTCGCTGCTCTGGTCGACGCCCAAGGCGAACCCGAGGAGCTGGACGGCGATATGAAGTGCCTGGCCGGAGCGGTCTATTTCGAATCCAAGGGCGAAAGCCTGGAAGGCCAGCTGGCCGTCGCGCGCGTGATTATCAACCGCGCCAAGTCCGGCCGCTTCGCCAGCAGCCTTTGCGGCGTCGTCTATCAGCCGAGCCAGTTCAGCTTCGTGCGCGGCGGCGGTATGCCCCCGATTCGCACGGAAGGCCGTGGTTGGCGGCAGGCCGTCGCCATCGCCCAGATCGCTGCCAACGACAGCTGGGACAGCCTGGCCGAAGGCGCACTCTATTTCCATGCGCGCCGCGTGTCGCCCGGCTGGGGCAAGGCCCGGCTGGCGTCGATCGACAATCACGTCTTCTATCGCTGAGATAGCCACCCATCGCTGGCGGAGCGCAGGCGAACGATATGGCGGGCCGGTTCGGGATCACCGAATCGGCCTTTTCTTTTGTTCCCATAATGTTCTAATAAGGGGCATGAGCACCGTTCCTGCAGATGCCTGTTCTCCGCTGACCGACGGCACTGCGCTGGCGGTGGCGCGGGGCACGCTGCGCCTCTTCTTCCGCCATGACATGAGCGGGATATTGGAAGTGCCGCTCCCCAATGGCCGGCGCGCCGACATCATGGCAATCGACGGTGCCGGGCGGCTCACCATCGTCGAGATCAAGTGCAGCCGCGCGGACCTGCTGGGCGACATGAAGTGGCCCGATTATTTCGATTATTGCGACCGCTTTTTCTGGGCGGTGCCGGCGAGGTTCGACCTGACTCTGTTCGACAGTGAGGCGCTTTGGCCCGCTCGCACGGGCCTGATCGTCGCCGACCAATATGATGCCGAACTGGTGCGGCCCGCGCCGGTCGAGCCGCTGGCGGCGGCGCGGCGCAAGGCGGAGACGCTGCGCTTCGCCCGGCGCGCGGCCCGGCGGCTGACCGCGCTTGGCGACCCGGATCATGCAGCGGAACTGGGATGGTAGAGACCAGATCATCCTCTCCCGCGCCGGGGGCGGATAATCTTGTCTCTGTACTATCGGGCTTTTAGGCGGTCAGAATACCGGACCCTGTACAGGTCCTGTCGGCTTGACGCCATTTCCCTTGGCGGCGTCCAGCGCTTCGCTGAGGCCGGGCGTGCGATTGTCGCGGGCCGCATAGTCGCGGGCGGACATGCCGGCGATGGTGTCGCGCTTGTCGGGGTTGGCGCCCTGCGCCACCAGCAGGCGGACGAGGCCGACGTCGCGCAGTTGCACCGCGCGGATCAGCGGCGTTTCGCCGCTGTCATTGGTCTTGTCGACCTGTGCCTTGTAGCTCAGCAGGGTACGCACCCCTTCCTCGAACCGGCCCTGCACCGCGTCCATCAACGGGGTGTTGCCGTCATTGTCCGTCAGGTTGGGGTTGGCGCCCTTGGCGAGCAGGAAGGTCAGCCAGGTCGCGTCGCGGCGGGCGACGATGATGTGGAGCGCATTTTCGCCGGTGGACACGTCGCGGCTGTTGATGACGGTGGAGCCGGGCTTCTGGATGAAGTCGGTGACTTTCTGCCCATCCTTGTCCTTGACCGCCTTCAGGAAATTATAATTGTCCGAAAACTGGGCCTGGGCCGGTCCCGGGACCAGCAGCGCCAGCGCCATCGAACCCAGGAAAGCGGAAAGGAACTTCGTCTTCATCTTGGCGCCCCGTTGCATTGCAAATCGCGTCCTAGCAGGGCATGGCTGGCCACGCCATGAACAAAGCCGTCTCCGCCTTCGCCCTGCCAATGCTCGCCCTGCTGGCCGCCTGCAATATGGGCGCGGGTGGCAACGGATCAAGCGGATCGAGCGAGCCGGGCGAATTGGCCGGCGCCAGGATCGGCGCGCCCTTCACCCTGACCGACCAGGATGGCCAGCCTGCGCGTTGGGACGATTACAAGGGGCAGTATCGCCTCGTCTATTTCGGCTACACCTATTGCCCGGATGTGTGCCCGGTCGACCTGCAAAAGATCATGCAGGCCTTCGCCCGGTTCGAGAAGGACAAGCCTGCGCTGGCGGCCAAGGTGCAGCCCATGCTTATCAGCGTCGATCCCGACCGCGACACGCCGGAGATACTCAAGACCTATGTCGCGGCCTTCCATCCGCGCCTGATTGGCCTCACCGGCACGAAAGAACAGATCGCGAAGGTCGCCAGGGATTTCGTGGTGATCTATAATCCGGAAAAGAGCAGCCCGGAAAAGACCGGCGGCACAAGCGACTATCTGGTCAGCCACAGCCGCACGCCCTATCTGTTCGATGGCGACGGCAAGCCGGTTGCGCTGGTGCCAGTGGATGATCCGGGCACGCCGGATACGGACGAGGGCGCACCTGACAAGGTGCTCGCCTTCCTTGAAAAATGGGTCAAGTGACGAACTTCTGGGACAAGCCCCTCGACAAGCTCGACCGTGCCGAATGGGAGGCGCTGTGCGACGGCTGCGGCAAATGCTGCCTGCACAAGGCCGAGGACGAGGATACGGGGCATATCTATCCCACCAATGTCGCCTGCCGCCTGCTCGACCGGCAGAGCGGACAATGCAGCAACTACAAGGATCGGCGCACATTCGTTCCCGATTGCGTGCGGCTGACTCCGACCAAGGTGAAACAGATCAGCTGGCTGCCCCGTACCTGCGCCTATCGGTTGCGGGGTGAAGGCTTGCCGCTGCCGGAGTGGCATTATCTGGTCTGCGGCGACCGGGAGGCGGTCCACCGCGCCGGGGAGTCGGTCCGCGGCTGGACGGTGGCCGAAGCCGATGCGGGCGATTGGGAACATCATCTTGTCGACCGAGACATTTGACGCGGCGATCCTGATCGACGGCGCCGCGATGCCGGTGCGGGTGCGCCGGTCCGCGCGGGCGCGGGCCTATCGGCTGACGATCGACAGCGCCCGCGGTGAATTGCGACTGTCGCTGCCTGCGCGCGCGAACCTCAAGAAGGCTCTGGGATGGGCGCAGGACCATGAAGCCTGGGTGCGCGCGCAGATGGCGAAGCAGCCGGTCGTGACGCAGCTGGCACATGGCGCGACCTTCCCGCTGGAGGGGCGCGAAATCGAAATTGTCTGGGTCGAGGGTGCGACGCGCACGATTCGCCTGGAAGGCGACCGGCTGCTGCTGGGCGGGGCGACGGAATCGGTCGGCGCGCGCGTCCAACGCTGGCTGGTGGCCCGCGCCAGGGCGGTGCTGGAGACCGAAAGTCATGAACTGGCGCGCGAGCATGGACTGATCGTCGCCTCGGTCGGCGTCGGCGATCCGCGCAGCCGTTGGGGCAGTTGCACCTCTTCCGGCGCGATCCGCTATAGCTGGAGGCTGATCCTCTGTCCGCCGGAGGTGCGGCGGGCGACGGTGGCGCATGAACTGGCGCACCTGCTGCACATGGACCATAGCCAGGCGTTCCACGCCGCGCACCGCCGTATCTACGGTGCCGATCCCCGGCCCGCGCGCGAATGGCTGCGGGCACATGGCGCGGGCCTGCATCGCTATCGGGGTTAGGGGATATGGCGCGCCGGAAACGCTATCTGACGGCGACCATGCCGGATGGCTATGTGAAGACGATCGGGCCGACGGCCGACCCCTTCACCCATTATTGGCGGATCGTCGCCGAACTGGACAATGGCAAGACCGAGGTGTTCTGGGGCCATACACGCTCCCTCGCCGAGGCGAAGAAGCTGAAGGGGCCGGCGGCCGACGGCGCGCGGATGCGGGGGTGGAAAAGCTACCGGTTCGAGATCGCCGAACTGGTCGAGACGCCAGCCTAGTTCCGGTGCGGCCAGGCGCCCGATGCGTCGCCCGGACAGTCATGCGCGACATCGCGCGGGTGGGGCAAGCCACAGGCGCGGCAGGTGACATAATCGCCGGGCTTGAGGCCATGCCCCACCGTCACCCGCTCGTCGAAGACATAGCAATCGCCCTGCCAGCGACTGTCAGCCTCCGGCATCTCCTCCAGATAGCGCAGGATGCCACCCTTGAGGTGATAGACCTCGTCGAAACCCCGCGCCTTTACCAGTGCGGTCGATTTCTCGCAGCGTATCCCACCGGTGCAGAACATGGCGATCCTGGGCGTGCGGTCTTGCGCCTTCAGGTCGGCGGCGAAATCGTCAAACCAGGCGGGAAAGTCGCGGAAGGAGCGGGTGGCCGGGTCGATCGCGCCATCGAAGGTGCCGCAGGCGACCTCATAGGCGTTGCGGGTGTCGATGACGACCGTCTCGGGATCGGCGATCAGCGCGTTCCATGCGACCGGGTCGAGATGCGTGCCCGCCCGGGTCGCCGGATCGAGGTCGCCGGCGCCCAGCGTGACGATCTCTGCCTTCACCTTCACTTTCATCCGGGCGAAAGGCGCTGCCTGCGCCTGCGAATATTTGACGTCGAGTTCGGCGCAGCCCGGCAGGGCGCGGATATGCGCGACCAACGCGGCGATGGCGTCGCCATCCCCGGCGACGGTTCCGTTGATCCCTTCCCCCGCCACGATCAGCGTACCGCAGGTGCGCAAATGGGCGCACAGCGCCTTGAGATCGGTTGCGATGGCCT
Organism: Sphingobium sp. TCM1; assembly: GCF_001650725.1. Classification (GTDB taxonomy): domain Bacteria; phylum Pseudomonadota; class Alphaproteobacteria; order Sphingomonadales; family Sphingomonadaceae; genus Sphingobium. The sequence continues at coordinate 106,453 of NZ_LXVX01000041.1, forward strand.
GCGGATCGCCAAAGCGGGTGAAATGATAGAGGGCGGCGACGGTGTAGGACATGGCGCGCCTATAAGCGAACGGCCGGCCTCTTGAAAGCCGGGGCGGACAGGCGCATAGGCGGGACATGGTTCCCCTTTCGTTCGCAGGTCATGAGTTTCTGGCGCTGCCCGAGGCTGCGCTTTTCTGGCCGGATCAGGGCGCCTTGCTGGTCGCCGACCTTCATTTCGAGAAGGCGAGCTGGTATGCCCGTTTCGGTCAGTTTCTGCCGCCCCATGACAGTCAGGCGACGCTGGACATGGTCGAGGCGCTGGTGGCGCGGACCGGTGCCCGATCCGTTTTTTCGCTGGGAGACAGTTTCCATGACAGCGATGGTGCCGCGCGGCTCGACCGGAAAACGCGCGATCGGTTGATTTCCCTTACGGAAAGGGTGGACTGGACGTGGATTACCGGCAATCATGATGTCGGTGTCACGGCCATGCCGGGGGGAAGGCGGATGGCGGAGGCGGAGGTCGAGGGAATCCGGTTGAGGCATGAGGCGGAGCCGGACGATCCCCGACCCGAAATTTCCGGTCATTTCCACCCCAAGCTGCGCCTGTCGTTGCGCGGACGGCATGTGTCGCGGCGCTGTTTCGTGGGATCGGCAACCAAGCTGATCCTGCCCGCGCTGGGAGCGCTGACGGGAGGACTGGATGCGGGTCATGGGGAGATTCGCCGGGCGGTGGGACCGGGAGCGGCCGCTCTGGTGCCGGTCGCGGACCGGCTGCTGCGCTTTCCCTTATCGTAAAGCGACGTTACGGAAACCGGAAATTAAGCCGTGGCCGATAGGCAACACAGCATGATTATCCGCCCGCTTCATCGTTTACAACGCCCGGAAAAGCTGGGGTATCTTGCCTTGTCCCTGCTGTGGCAGCATAATCACCCGCATCCCGACGCGACAGATAGACGCGCGGGCCAGGAGAGGATCAGACCATCATGACAGACAAGAGTCTCTGGCTGACGAGCGTCGGTGCCGTTGCACTGGCCATGACCGCGCCGGCCATGGCGCAGCAGAGCGCCGCGCCGCAGGCAGCAGAGGAAGAGCCGGGCGCCGACATCATCGTGACCGCGACCCGCCGCGCCAGTCCCTTGTCCGACGTGCCGATCGCGGTGTCGGCGGTGGGCGCGCAGGCGATGCAGAATAGCGGCGCCAGCGACATCCGCACGCTGAACCAGCTTGCCCCCTCGCTCCTAGTTTCCTCGACCGGATCGGAAGCCAATGCCTCGGCGCGTATCCGCGGCATCGGCACGGTGGGTGACAATCCGGGGCTGGAAAGTTCGGTCGCGGTATTCATTGACGGCGTCTATCGCTCGCGGACGGGTGCGGGCCTCAACGAACTGGGCGAGATCGAACGAGTGGAGGTGCTGCGCGGGCCGCAGGGGACGCTGTTCGGCCGCAACGCGTCGGCCGGTCTCATCAACATTATCAGCAAGGCACCGGAAAAGACCTTCCATGCGAAGGGCGAGATAACCTACGGCAATTACGACTATTGGCGCCTGTCGGGTCGCGTGACCGGGCCGGTCGCCGAAGGCGTCGCGCTGGCGCTGGACGGCGTGTGGTCGAAGCGCGACGGTTTCTACAAGCTGGTGGACGCCAGCGGCGCGACGATCGGCGATACCAACGACCGCGACCGTTACTTCTTGCGCGGCCAGGCGTTGATCGAGCCGAACGACGCGCTCTCCATCCGCCTGATCGGCGATTATACCAATCGCGACGAAAGCTGCTGCGGGGCGGCCTATATAGAGGCGAGCGAACGGCGCCCGGCGGCGGGCGGCGGCTATACCACGGCCCCGTTCAACCGCATCACGGCCATTCTGGCGGGGCAGGGGAGTACCATCCCCGCCGATCCCTATGACCGGGAATTGTCCATCACGCCGGGTCGCGATTATGTCAGCAAACTCAGGGACTGGGGCCTGTCTGGTGAGGTGAATTACGACTTCGGGGGCGCCAAGCTGACCAGCATCACCGCCTATCGCGACTATAAATCCCGCGACTATGGCGATTATGACTATAATCGCGCCGACCTGCTCTATCGCGATCCCAACACCTATCGCCAGTTCAAGACCTTCACCCAGGAATTGCGGCTCCAGGGATCGGCCTTCGGCGACATGCTCGATTGGCTGGTCGGCGGCTATTATGCCAATGAAAAGCTGACCTTGCAGGACAATATCGTCTTCGGCGCGGATTATGGTCGCTTTGCCGCCTGCCGCCTGATGGCGGGCTCCAGCCTCAACAGCAATTTCACCGCGCAGCAACTGGCAGCCTGCGGCAGCGGTCTTGCCACCTCGGCGCTGATCACCGGCACCCAGGCCAATCTCAACAGCGGGCTGACCGCCGCCCTCATCGCGCGCGGCGTGCCTGCGGCGGTCGCGGCGGCGCAGGCCGGCGCAATCTCGACCGGCCTTGGCAATGGCCTGCGCGCGCTGTCCGCCATCCCCGCCGGCACCGGTGATGTCGCGTCGCTCTATCGCCAGAAAAGCGAGAATTGGGCGCTCTTCACCCATAATATCATTCATGTGACGAACCGGTTCGATCTGACGCTCGGCCTTCGCTACACCCATGAAAGCAAGCGTTTTTCTGCAGATCTCAACAACAATAACGCCACGTGCGCGGCGCTCCAGTCCTCGGCGCTGCCGGGGATCGCGACCAATGCGGCGCTGGGCAGCGCGGCGGCGCTCGCCGGGGGCATCCTGACCCTCGGATGCCTCGGCAACGGCTCCACCACGCTCAATGCGCTCGACCTTAATGACAAGATCAGCGATGGCGAATTTTCCGGTACGGCAGTGCTGTCCTGGAAGCCCATCGACGATCTGCTGCTCTATGGCAGCTATTCGAAGGGCTATAAGGCCGGGGGTTACAATCTCGACCGGTTCCAGCTGGGATCGACGGGCCTGAATGCCGTGCCCGCCGTCTTCGCGCCGCGCACCAACGCCGACGTCACCAGCCTGCGCTTCGCGGCGGAGAAGGTCGATGCGTTCGAAGTGGGCCTGAAATACAGCCAGCCCAAATGGAGCGCGAACATCGCCGCCTTCCGGCAGGAGTTCAAGAATTTCCAATTGAACACCTTCAACGGCACCAGCTTCGTCGTGCAGAATATCAATGGCTGCGATAGCGCCTTGAGCGCCACGCGCACCTGCGACAGCGGCGATGTCGGGCCGGGGCTGATCAGCCAGGGCATCGAGTTGGAACTGACCGCGACTCCGGCGCGCAATTTCCGCGTGTCGGGCGGCTTCACCTATGCCAGCGCCAAGTTCGCCAACCGGCTGGTGGGCAGCAGCGACGGCAGCGTGCCGCTCGACCCCGCGCTGTTCCTGCTGCCCGGCTCGATCAACAGCAACGCGCCCAAGGTCGTCACGACGGCCAGTGCCGCATGGACGCCGGAGATCGGGTCATCGGGTCTGTCCGCCCTCTTCTATGTCGATGGCCGCATGACCAGCGACTATAATACGGGGTCGGACCTGTTCCCCGAAAAGGCGCAGGACGGCTACGCCATCGTCAACGCCCGCGTCGGTATTCGCGGGCCGAACCAGCGCTGGGCAGTCGAATTCTGGGGCCAGAATATCTTCAACCAAGATTATACCCAGGTCGCTTTCTCCAGCCCGCTCCAGTCGAGCAGCCCGGCGACGTCGACTACCGGCCAGTTCGCGGCGGGCGCGCCGATGGCGAACCAGCTCATCTCGGCCTATCTCGCCGAACCGCGCACCTACGGCATTACCCTGCGCGGGAGTTTCTGAGCATTCCTCTCCCGCTCGCCGGCACCGGGCGAGCGGGGGAGGGCCTCTCCCCGAACAGTGCCGTGCCGACGCGTATGTCGGTCGCGCCCAGCATGATCGCCGTCTCATAATCGCCCGACATGCCCATGGAGAGGCGCGGCAGGCCTTCCTCCCGCGCCATCTTCGCCAGCAGCGCGAAGAAAGGCGCGGACTCGATGTCGGCGGGCGGGACGCACATCAAGCCCAGCAGCGGAATGTCGGCGGCGCGCGCGGCAGCGATCAGCGTGGCCGTGTCGGCAATCGCGCAGCCGCCCTTCTGCTCTTCGGCGCCGATATTGACCTGGATGAAACAGGGGATGCGCCTGCCCGCCACGTCCATCGCCCTGGCCAGCGCGGTCAGCAGGGAGGGGCGATCGAGCCCGTGGATCACGTCGAACAAAGCGACCGCCTCGGCCGCTTTGTTCGACTGGAGCTGGCCAACCAGATGCAGTTCGATGTCAGCAAATTCCTCGCGCAGGGCGGGCCATTTGTCCTGGCTTTCCTGCACCCGATTTTCACCGAACACGCACTGCCCGGCCGCGATCAGCGGGCGGATCGCGTCGGCGCCATGGGTCTTGGATACGGCGATGAGCTTGACATCATCGGCGGTGCGGTCGGTCAGGCGGGCGGCGCGTTCGATGGATTCGCGCACGGCGGCCAGGCGCTGGGCCGCGTCGCTGCTATCGGGGATGCTGGCGGTCGTCATGCGCGCTGCTATAGGCAGGGCCATGCACCGCCGCCACCGCAAAAAGCTGCCCGGCCTCTGGCTGATCACCGATGAGCGGGTGACGGACGATGCGCTGCTGGAGGCGGCCGAGCGGTTGCCGAAGGGCAGGGCGGGCATCATCTTCCGCCATTATCGCACCGAAAGGGACGGACGGCGGGCCTTGTTTGCTGCCGTGCGCGAGATCGCGAGGCGTCGGCGGCTGGTGCTTCTGCTGGCAGGGGACAGACGGGATGCCGCCGCCTGGAAGGCTGACGGCTGGCATGGCCATGGGAGGAAGCGCCTGGGGCGCGGCATGATCCGCAGCGCGCCGGCGCATGATGCCCGCGAAATGGCTGCGGCGCGTCTTGTGCGAGCGGATATGATCCTGCTGTCGCCACTTTTCCCAACCCGGTCGCATCCCGGGGCACGGTCTCTCGGCCGCGTGCGCTTCGCGGCGCTGGCGCGGGTGGCGGACGGGTTTGTCCTGGCGTTGGGAGGGGTGAACGCAGCGCATGAGCCCATGCTGCGTGCCATTGGCGCGAAGGGCTGGGCGGCGATCGATGGGCTGACACGTAGCCCGCCAGCGCGGAGAAAAGCCGATATTCCGGACTAGCCGCGCGCGCCGAGCATCAACCGATAGAAACAGCTATCTACCGCCATGCGGGGGAAAGTGGACGGCAGGCTATCGGCATTGACCAGGATAAATCCGTTGCGCTCGTAGAAGCGGTGGGCCGCCAGAAATGCATCGGTGGTGCCCAGCAGGACTTCAGCGACGCCGCGTTCCCGTGCAAGGTGGAGCAGCGCGTTAAGCAAGGCCTGGGCGACGCCGTTTTTCCGCCCCCGCCGGGGCGCGGCCACGAACATCTTGCGCAGCGCGACCCGGTCCGCGCCGATATCCTTCATCGCGATCGTGCCGACGATTCTGCCTTTCGCCTCTGCGACCAGAAAATCGCCTGTACCGCTCCGGTAGAAGGCCGGAATCTCGGACAGATCAGGCTGGTCCTGCGCGGTGATGTCGATGCCATATTCCTCGCGCTGGATCGACAGGATGAGGTCGATCACGCCCTGGGTGTCTGCGGGCGTGAAGCTGCGGATGTGAAAGGCGGTCATGCTGTTGGCTTAGCGGGGCGACCTGCCGGGTCAATCAGACTGCTGGCCTCGACAGGCGCGTATCCCTCACCCCTTGTACAGCGCGTCCAGCCGGTCAGCGTAGCGCTTGCGGATCACATGGCGGCGGATCTTCATCGAAGGCGTCATTTCCTCATTCTCGATGGTGAAAGGCTCATCCGCCAGAATGAAGCGACGGACGCGCTCGATTACCGACAGGTCGTCGTTCACCCTGTCCACCGCCGCGCGCAGCGCCGCCTGATAGGCGGGGTTGGCCGCGGCGGCGTCGGGCGCTATAGCTTGCGCCGACGCCCATTCGCGGGTCCATTCCGCGTCCGGTACGATCAGCCCGACCAGATAGGGGCGGCGGTCGCCATGGACCATGGCCTGGCCGATCTCGCTCTGGAGCGTGAGCATTCCCTCGATCTTCTGCGGCGAGACATTGTCGCCCTTGTCGTTGACGATCAGATCCTTCTTGCGGTCGGTGATTCGGATGCGGCCCCGTTCGTCGATCTCACCGATGTCGCCGGTGTGGAGCCACCCGTTCTTCAGCACTTTCTCCGTCTCGGCCGGGTTGCGCCAATAGCCGTGCATGACCAGTTCGCCGCGCACCAGTATCTCTCCATCCTCGGCGATCCTGACCTCTACCCCGTCCAGGGGCGGGCCGACCGTGTCCATCGCAATGCCGGCCGCGGGGCGGTTGCAACTGACCACTGGCCCCGCCTCGGTCTGGCCATAGCCTTGCAGCAGAGTGAGGCCCATGGCGTCGAAGAAGAGGCCGACATCAGGGTTGAGCGGCGCGCCACCCGACACCAGCGCCTTCATCCGGCCGCCGAAGCGCGCCCGGATCTTGGGTATAAGGGTGCGGGAGAGGAGTAGCTTCATCGGCAGATCGAGCACAGAGCCCTTGCCGGCCTGCTCCTTCGCCGCGATGCGCAGGGCCTGACCCAGCAGATAGGTTGGAAATTTCCCCTGCTTCTCGATCGACTTGATGATGCGGGTGCGCAGCACCTCGAACAGGCGGGGGACGACGACCATGATCGTCGGGCGCGCTTCCTCGATATTGGAAGCCAGCTTTTCCAGACCTTCCGCATAATAGATCTGCCCGGCCAGCAGCATGGGCAGGAACTGGCCGCCGCTATGCTCATAGGCGTGGGAGAGGGGAAGGAAGGAAAGGAATATCTCATCCCCCCAGCCGAAATCCTCCGCGACGATCTTGCCCGCCCCCTCCACATTGGCAAGGATCGCGCCATGATGCTGCATCACGCCGCGCGGCGCGCCGCCGGTGCCGCTTGTGTAGATGATGCAGGCCTGGTCGTTTCGGGTGGCGGTCTGGGTGACGGCGAAGGCATCGACATCGGCGGCACGGACGGCATGGGCTGCGATCAGATCGCTCCACAAATGGCAGGCGCAGCCGCCCTGCGCTCCGCGCAGAGGCTCCATGCCGATGACGAAGCTGGCTTGCGAGCGGACGACGGCGGGCATCAGCGCCTGCGCCAGCTTGGCGGTGGAGACGATGACGGCGCGGGCGCCGCTGTCGGTCAATATATGCTGATGATCGCGCGTCGTGTTGGTGGTGTAGGTCGGCACGGTGACACAGCCCGCCGCCATGATCGCGAGGTCGGCGATGCAGAATTCGGGACGGTTTTCGCTGACCAGCATTACCGGGTCGCCCGGACTCAGTCCTTGCGCCTTCAATGCTGCGGCGAGCGCGACGACCTGGCCTGCGACCTCGGCCCAGCTTTGGCTGCGCCATTGGCCGCCGCTTTTGCGCCAGAGGAAGGGGGCGTCACCCTTTTCGGCAGCGCGGGCGAAGAACATCGTCACCAGGTTGGGGAATTTCTCGATGGCCCTCAAGGCTCAACTCCTGTGCTTTTCGGCGCGTCTGGCGCGCGCCTGATCGTAAGGCAAGGCTATAACCATGCCTCGCCGTAACGGCCATGCTTTTCCAAGGTTTCGCTCTGGCGTTTCGCGATTTCCGGGGCGTCGATTTCATCCGACCGCAAATCGCCTCAGTCGAAAAGTCCGTCCTGTGACCCTGCGGGCGGATTGAGGCCCAGATGCTTCCAGCCCGGCCCGTTGAGGCATCGCCCCCGGGCCGTGCGGGCGATGAGGCCAAGCTGGATGAGATAAGGCTCGATCACCTCCTCGATCGTGTCGCGCGCCTCGGAAAGGCCCGCCGCGAGGGTTTCGACGCCGACCGGGCCACCACGATAGATGTCGGCAATCATCATCAGGTACCGCCGGTCCATCAGGTCGAGGCCGAGCTGGTCGACCTCGAGCCGGCGGAGCGAGGCGTCGGCGACCTTCGCGTCGACAGCAGGCGCACCGGCGACATTGGCGAAATCGCGCACCCGGCGCAGCAGCCGCCCGGCGATGCGCGGGGTGCCCCGCGATCGGCGGGCAATCTCTATCGCGCCGTCCGGGGTGATCGCCAGGTCGAGCAGCCGCGCGGCGCGGCGCACGACCAGTTCCAGTTCCTCGACCGTATAGAATTGCAGCCGCACGGGAATTCCGAAGCGGTCGCGCAGTGGCGTGGTGAGCAGCCCCTGACGCGTCGTCGCGCCGACGAGGGTGAAGCGCGGCAGATCGATGCGGACAGAACGGGCGGACGGCCCCTCGCCGATCATCAGGTCGAGCGCGCGGTCCTCCATCGCCGGGTAGAGGACTTCCTCGACCGCCGGATTGAGGCGATGGATTTCGTCCACGAACAGGACATCGCCCTCATCCAGGTTGGTGAGCAAAGCGGCCAGATCGCCCGACTTGGCGATAACCGGGCCGGAGGTCGCGCGAAAGCCTACGCCCATTTCCTTGGCGACGATCTGCGCCAGCGTGGTCTTGCCCAGGCCCGGCGGCCCGAAGAAGAGCACATGGTCCAGCGCATCGCCCCGCGACTTGGCCGCCTGGATGAAGATGCGCAGATTTTCACGCGCCGCCTGCTGGCCGACGAACTCGTCCAGCGATTTCGGACGCAACGCGGCATCGACATCCTCGGGACGGCGCGCGGGGGTGAGGAGGCGGTCGTCGGTCACTTCGCCGCCTTCCGCAGCGCCAGGCGCACCAGCGCGTCAAGGCTGGCGGTGTCGCCCAGTTCCTCTTCGGCGGCTGCGACGGCAGTGCTGGCTTCGTGCGGCTTGAAGCCCAGATTCTGGAGCGCGGACAGGGCGTCGGCGGCGAAACCGCCGGTCGGCACCGCCACTGGCCCGCCCATGCCCGCCGGGCCACCAGCAGGAGCCGCGCCGATCTTGTCCTTCAATTCATTGACGATGCGCTGGGCGAGTTTTGGGCCGACGCCGTTCGCCCGCGCGATCATCGCCTTGTCCCCCATCGCCACGGCGCGGTGCAGGTCGTGCGGTTCGAGGGCGGAGAGGATGGCCAGCGCGACGCGCGATCCCACGCCCTGGACATGGGTGAGCAGCCGATACCAGTCGCGCTCCTCGGCGCGGGCAAAGCCGACAAGGCGGATCGCATCGTCGGACACCAGCATTTCGGTGTGGATCGTCACCGCTTCGCCCACTGGCCCCAGCGCCGCGAGAGTCCGCGACGATGCGCCGACCAGATAGCCCACGCCGCCGACATCGATGATGGCGTGGTCGATACCGGTGCTGTCCAGCAAGCCCTTCAGTTTCGCGATCATCTGCCTTGCCCTTCGGCGCGCTGCCCTTTGGTCATGATCTGTTCTTTACAGCCTGTTGCGCCGCGCGCCAGTGGGAAAGCGCGGCACCTTTTGTCGGCCCATGCGTAGTGCAGCGCGACCTTCCCGAACATGAGGATGACCGGATGCTGATGACCGCGCCGTTGCTTGGCCCCAAGGATTTCGAATTTCCCTCGATCATGCTGTCGGGAATCGTCGACCATGGCATGTACCTGCATTTCAAGAATTGCCTGTCCACCGCGCCGCAGCAGGGGCTGGTCGTGGTCGAAATCTCCACTCTGGGCGGCGACCCGGAAATCGCCCGGCTGATGGGCGAGGACATCCGCTTCCATTCCGAACTCTATCCCGAGCGGCGGCTGGTATTCATGGGCCGCACGGCGGTCTATTCGGCGGGGGCGACCTTCATGAGCTTCTTCGCGACCGAGAATCGCTATTTGACGCGCGGCACGCGGCTGATGATCCATGAACGGATCATCACCAAGTCGATCCAGCTGGCCGGGCCGCTTTCCACCTGCATTGCGACGCTGAAGGCGACGCTCAACGAGATCGAATCATCCATCGCCATCCAGAATGAGGGATTCCAGAACCTGATCCTGGGATCGCAGGTGACGATGGAGCAACTGTTGGAAAAAGCACCGGAAAACTGGTATCTGGAGGCGAATGAAGCGCAGGCGCTGGGGCTGATCGCCGGCGTGCTGTGACGGAATGATCGCTTCGTCATCGCGGGTACCGCGAAGCAATCCATGTTGCGACGATGGATTGGTTCGCGGCGCTCGCAACCACAGGTTAATTTGCCTCTTGCCACAGGCTTCCCTCTCGCATTGATATCCGCCATGCGATCCCGGCCCCTCTTTCCCTGGAGTTACGGCATGTTCCTGGCGCTGCTTGCGCTCGCGGCGCCGCTTGCGGTGCTGCTGCCGTGGCATGAGGCGGTGATGGCCGGGTTCGATCTGGCTGCGATCGCCTTCATGGCTTCGGTCGCGCCGCTCATTGATGCCGCCCCCGATACGATGCGTCGCAATGCGCAAGCAAACGACGCCAATCGCGGCCTGATGCTGCTGCTGACCGGAATCGTCAGTCTGGTAATCCTGGTGGCGGTGGGGGTCGCGATCAGCCAGCATGGCGGACCGGACGGAGCGATGATCGCGCTTTTGCTGGCTACGCTGCTGATCGCCTGGGTTTTCTCGAACCTCGTCTATGCCATGCATTATGCCCATATCTTCTACCTGCCCGATGGCCTCGGGAAGGATCGGGGCGGCCTGGATTTTCCGGCGACGAATGAACCGGGCTACTGGGATTTCCTCTATTTCGCCTTCACCCTGGGCATGACCTTCCAGACGTCGGACGTCTCAGTGACGACGAGCGCGATGCGCCGGACGGTGCTGTTCCAGTGCCTGGCGGCGTTCCTCTTCAACATCGGCATCCTCGCCTTCACCATCAACGTGTTGGGCGGGTCAGGCAGCTGATTCCCAACGCGTCTCAGGTAGCGGCTCATCGTCCGCCATCGCGCGGATCGACCGCCACCACTCGTCCACCGGCGGGCAAAAGGGAGTGACGTGGCCGGACCGGGGACGGGCGAACCAGCTTTTCCCGCTGCGATAGTAGATCCAGCGGGAGTCGCAGTGGAGCGGTACCTGTTCAAAGGAAGGCGGTCCCTTCGGCGGATCATCGATCTGCCGCAAATGCCCCGGAACGGCGCGGACGCTTCCGTCGGGAAATCGCACGGCGATCGACATGATGCTCTCCTCATTTTTTTGCCCGCTCTCTCGCCATAACGATCTGATATTCTTTCGGTTCATGGGCAGTATGGGGATTTGCGACGAAATGCCTTCATGGCTTGATTACCATTTTCCGCTAGAGGCCGAGCGTTATGAGCAAGGCCGATCCCTGTCCCAAATCCTCGGTGAGCCATGGCGTCGGCATCGCCGGCCTGGTTGGGCTGGGCGTCTGGACGCTGATAGCGCGTCATTATGGGATGAACGGTCCCCACGCAGGACTTGCTGCCGTGGTCGCGTGCGGGTTGCCCATGGTGCTCTGGTCGCTGATCGTAGACAAGGTGCATCGCAATGCATCGACGGGGATCGACTGGGAAGCCGCGCCCCGCCCGGTCCGGCAAATGCTGGATATCAGCATCATCAAGATCGCCGGACTATGGGCGACATGGCTGGCCATCGCCATCTTCTACTGCATCGCCCGCTGGTACTGGAGCGGCAATTACCGCTTTTCCATGGACTTGTTCATCAATGCGGCGCCCTGGCTGCTGGTGTTTTCCATCCCCTATGTCGTCTGGATCGACCGGCGCCTGATCGAGCCAAGGGATGCCTCCTACAGTTTCGGACAATGGGTGATCGGCGGCGCGGCCGGCAAACCCGACATGGAGCAGGTGGCGCATCATGCTCGCGCCTGGGCGGTAAAGGGATTTTTCCTCGCCTTCATGATCTCGATCGTGCCGGGCAATTTCACCAACGTTGTGAACTGGCGGATCGAGGATAGCTTCGCCAACCCCGTGGCGCTGGCAGGGTTCCTGATCGCGGCCATGTTCATGATCGACGTCTGTCTGGCGACGGTCGGTTACATCCTGACATTCAAACCTCTGGATTCCCATATCCGCACCGCCAATCCCTATCTGGGCGGCTGGCTGGCGGCGCTGATCTGCTACCCGCCCTTCGTGCTGATGGGCGGCGGCGGGCCGCTCGACTATCATGCCGGTGGGGCGGAATGGGATTATTGGACGCAGGGCGCGCTGCAATGGCTATTGGGCGGCTGGCTTGTGCTGCTGACCGCCATCTATGCCTGGGCGACGGTGGCGTTCGGCCTGCGCTTTTCCAACCTGACCCATCGGGGCATCCTGACCCATGGTCCTTACCGCTGGACGCGGCACCCGGCCTATCTGTCGAAGAATCTCTTCTGGTGGTTTTCGGCGCTGCCTTTCCTGACGGTCAGCGGGTCGATGACCGACATGGTCCGCAACTGCGCGATGCTGGCGCTAACCAACGCGGTCTATTATTGGCGCGCCAGGACCGAAGAACAGCATCTGTCGGCCGATCCCGACTATCGCGCCTATAGCGACTGGATGGAGCGTAACGCACCGGTCCCGCGCTTCTTCGCCTGGATGACGGGCAGGAAGCGCGAGACGGCGGTGGTGGCCCAGCCGGCGGAGTAGACGCTAGAAGCTCTCTTCCGCATAAATGCGGCTGAGATCCCCCTGCCATTCGCCATGATAGCGGTCGAGCAGCCGCTCCGCATGGGTCTTGCCCGAGGCGATCACCTCGTCGAGCGCCGAGAGATAGCCGGTCTCATTGTCGCCTGAGGCGTTGAGACGCCCGCGGGCGGCGAGGCCCGATCGGGCGATATCCACCACTTCCCCCGCAATATCGCGCAGCTTGCGCCCGCCGCCGACCGGCGCGTCGAGGCCCAGTTTCGGCACGGAATCGCGCAGGACCTGCCGTTCCTCCATGCTCCAGTCCTTGACCATGTCCCAAGCCGCGTCGAGCGCGCCCTGATCGTAGAGCAGACCGACCCACAAGGCCGGCAGCGCACAGATGCGGCTCCAGGGGCCACCATCGGCGCCGCGCATTTCCAGAAAGCTCTTCATTCGCACTTCGGGAAAGGCGGTGGAAAGATGATCCTCCCAATCCTTCTCGGTCGGCTTTTCGCCGGGTAGGACGGCCAGCTTGCCGGCAAGGAAGTCGCGGAAGCTGTGGCCCGCCGCATCGATATATTTGCCGTCGCGGTAGACGAAATACATCGGCACATCGAGCGCATAGTCGGCATAGCGCTCATAGCCGAAGCCGTCCTCGAACACGAAGGGCAGCATTCCGGTGCGGTGCGGATCGGTGTCCGACCAGATATGGCTGCGGTAGGAGAGATAGCCGTTGGGCTTGCCGTCGGTGAAGGGCGAGTTGGCGAAGAGTGCGGTGGCGAGCGGCTGGAGCGCGAGGCTGACCCGGAATTTCTGCGCCATGTCGGCTTCGCTGCCATAGTCCAGGTTGGTCTGGATCGTGCAGGTGCGCAGCATCATGTCCAGGCCCATCGATCCCACGCGGGGCATGTGCCGCAACATGATATCGTAGCGACCCTTGGGCATGATCGGCAATTCTTCGCGGTTCTTGTCGGGCCACATGCCCAGGCCCAGGAAGCCCAGTCCCAGCATGTCGCCCACATATTTCACCTGCTCCAGATGCCGGCCGGTTTCGGCGCAGGTCTGGTGGAGATTTTCCAACGGCGCGCCCGACAGTTCGAGTTGGCCTGCGGGTTCCAGGCTGACCGTGCCGTCGCTGCCGGAGAGGGCGATGATATTCTCGCCCTCGAACACCGGGCTCCAGCCATAGCGCGTGAGGCCGATCAGCAACGTATGGATGCCGCCCATCTCCTCATAGGAAGGGGCGTGATGATCCTTGCGGCTGTAGACGAATTTTTCATGCTCGGTGCCGATGCGCCAGCGATCCTTGGGCTTCTCGCCCTTGGAAAAGGCCGCGATCAGCTGGTCGCGGCTTTCGATGACGGGATCATGTCCCCCGGAGTCGGTTCTGGTGCTCATGCCCCGCCCTTAGTGCTTCCCCTCTGCGCGTCAAACAAGAGCGCGCGGCGCACAGATAAGTTGCGCCTATCCGTTGCGCAATAACATGGCGAAATGAAACTAGTCCCAATCGCCATTAATCGCCATCCAGGCGGCCGTGGCGGCGATCGCCGCCGTCTCCGCCCGCAGGATACGGGGGCCAAGCGATACTGGCACGGCGCCCGGCGTGGCGCGGATCGCCTCCCGCTCGGCGGGATCGAATCCCCCCTCCGGTCCGACCAGGAAGGCGGCGGGGCCGATATGGGCGCGCAGGCTTTCGACCAGCGGTTCGCCGCCCGTTTCGTCGGCGAAAAAGAGATGGCGATCGGCGGACCAGCCTTTGAGCAACGCATCGAGCTTCACCATATTGGCGAGGTCGGGCAATGCCGTGCGGCCGCATTGCTCTGCCGCTTCGACCAGATGGGCATGGAGCCGGTCGAGATTGAGCTTGTCCACCACGGCGCGGCGGGTGAGCACCGGCTGGAGCCGGGCGACGCCCAGTTCGCACGCTTTTTCCGCGATCAGGTCGATCCGTCCTTTCTTGATCGGCGCGCAGCAGAGCCAGAAATCAGGGACGATTTCGGGTGGCCTGGTCTGGCTGATGCACTCCAGCACCAAATCCCGTTTACGAATGTCGCGGGCACGTGCCGCCCATTCGCCGGACCGGCCGTCGAACAGGAGCACGATGTCGTCGGGCTTCACTCGCATGACGCTGATCAGATAATGGGCCGGGTTGCCGTCGACCGGCACGGCGACCCCCTCGCCGAGCTGGGTTTCGACATGGAGGCGCGGGGCGCTTTGCGGCGGCCAGGCTGGGGTTGCGGTCATGATCTCTCTTGGCTTGTCGGATGCCCATTCTTCCCTAAAGAGAAGAATGGGGCTTCGACAAGCTCAGCCCGAACGGAGTCGTAGTGAATCAGACGATCGTCCCCGACAGCGAAGCGCGCGGCCTGCTGGCGCGGCTGCCGGAAACCCCGCGCACGCTGGCGCAGCTGGCGCGGTTCGACCGGCCGATCGGGTGGTGGCTGCTCTTCTGGCCCGGCGCCTGGGCCGTGGCGCTCGCGGGCGGCGGATTCGCCCGCTGGCCGCTGGTCGCCTGGTTGCTGCTGGGCAGCATCGCGATGCGCGGCGCGGGTTGCGTGTTCAACGACATCGTCGACCGCGATCTCGACCGCAAGGTGGCGCGTACCGCCGCCCGGCCGCTGGCGAGTGGGGCGATGTCGGTAAAGACCGCCTGGGCCTGGCTCATCGGCCTGTGTCTCATCGGCCTGATCGTTTTGCTCCAACTCCACCTCTACGCGCAGATCGTGGCGCTGGGCAGTCTTGCGCTGGTCGCGGCCTATCCCTTCATGAAGCGGATCACCGGCTGGCCGCAGCTCTGGCTGGGCCTGGTCTTTTCCTGGGCGGCGCTGGTGGGATGGAGCGAGGTCGTCGGCGCACTCACCCTGCCTGGCTTGCTGCTTTACGGCGGAACTATTTTCTGGGTCGTGGGCTATGACACCATCTATGCGCTGCAGGACCGGGAGGATGATGCGCTGATCGGGATCGGTTCGAGCGCATTGTCGATGGGGCGGCATGTCCGGGCGGGCGTGACTTTCTGCTACGCGCTGGCGCTGACCCTTTGGGCCTGTGCGATCTGGCAGGTGCGCGCCGACGCGCTGGCGCTTGCGGCGCTGCTGCCGATGGCGGCGCATCTGTCGTGGCAGGTGGCGACCCTCAAGCAGGATGGCGTCGATCCGCTGGCCAAATTCCGGTCCAACCGTTTTTCCGGCTTCCTGATGTTCCTAGGTTGCCTGGTGGTGGGGAGCGCCGCATGACGCCGCAGCCCGGCGAGGACTGCTGGCGCATCGCGCGCGCCGACAAGGCCAGCGTCATCATCGACGCCGACGCCTATTTCCGCCATGCCCGCGCGGCGATGATGAAGGCCAGGCGCCGCATCATGCTGATAGGCTGGGATTTCGACGCCGCAATCAGCCTGATCCGCGAGGATGAGGCAGAGGATGACGCGCCGCTGGTCATCGGCGACTTCATCAGCTGGCTCGTCGATCAGACGCCTGAGCTGGAGATTTTCCTGCTGCGCTGGGATGTCGGCGCGATGAAGTCTATGGCGCGGCCGAGCAATCTCTACACCACGCTCAAATGGATGGCGCATCCGCGCGTCACGGTGAAACTGGACAGTCATCATCCGCCGGCCGCATCGCACCACCAGAAGATCGTTGTGATCGACGATTGCTTCGCTTTCTGCGGCGGCATCGACATGACTGGCGATCGTTGGGACACGCGCCATCATCGCGACGAAGATCCGGGTCGTCGTCACCCGGACGGGTCGCCCTACGGCCCTTGGCATGATGCGACCACGGCGCTGAAGGGGCCGGTGGCGGCCGCGCTGGGCGATCATGCGCGGGCGCGATGGAAGGGGGCGGGTGGCGATGCGCTGGAGCCAGTCGAAGGCAGCCATGACTGCTGGCCGGACCGGCTGCCGGTGCAATTCGAGCAGGTCGATGTCGCCATCGCCCGGACCGCGCCGACGATGGACGACCAGGAAGAACTGACCGAGATCGAGCGGCTATATCTGAACCAGATCGCGGCGGCGCGGCGGCATATCTATGCCGAGAGCCAATATTTCGCCTCGCGTCGGATTGCCGAGGCGATCGCGAAGCGACTGGTGGAAGCCGACCCCCCCGAAATCGTCATCGTCAATCCGGAGCAGGCCGATGGCTGGCTGGAGCAGCAGGCGATGGACACGGCCCGCGCCCGGCTGTTCGAGGCGTTGAAGGCGCGCGACGCGCACGGGCGCTTCCGCATCTATCACCCGTTCACCCAGCGTGGCGCCCCCATCTATGTCCATGCCAAGATATTGATCGTGGACGACCGGCTGATCCGCGTCGGATCGTCCAACATGAACAATCGATCGATGCGGCTGGACACCGAATGCGACATCTCCATCGACACCGCGCTGCCGGCCAATGACGGACGGCAGGCGACGATATTGCGGATTCGCGACGAGTTGATCGCCGAACATCTCGACCTGCCGGTGGAGCGGGTGGCGACGGTGATCGCCGAGCGCGGCCTGATCGCGGCGATCGAGGAGTTGCGGCAGAAGCCGGGACGGACCTTGCGCCCCTATGTGACCCCGGACCTGAACGAGGTGCAGGCCTGGCTCGCGGACCATGAGGTGCTGGACCCCGAGGGTCCGGAGGAGATGTTCGAGGCGGTCAGCGAACGTGGCCTCTTCCGCCGGATGCGTGGCTGGTTCGGCCGGGGGTAACGGTCGCTACAGGGCTTCGAGCGCCTCGGCGATCCGGCCGACAGCAACATCGAACCCGTCCACCTGCTGGGCGAAACCCATTCGCATATGGGCGGGATGGCCGAAACAGTCGCCGGGCGCGAGCAGCACGCCCTGCGCCGCGAGCGCCTGGCAGAAGGGGCGGCTGTCACGGCCGTCGCTGAGCCAGGGGAAGGCGGTGGTGCCGCCGTTAGGGCGCACCCAGGCGAGTCGGCCGTCGGATTGCGCCACCAGCGCGTCCAGCATCGCCATATTGCGCTGGGCCACCACACATAGCCGAGCGAGGATGGCGTCGCAGTGGCGCAGAGCCTGTGTCGCCAGTCGTTCGAGCAGGGGCGACGCGCTGATGGTGAAATAGCTGCGCGCATCCACGATGCGGGCGCGCCGATCTGCGTCCACGTCGATCAGCCAGCCCATGCGCAGCCCTGGAAGCGACAGCGACTTGGACAGGTCGCTGGTGACGATGACATTGGCGATACCGGCTGCGGACCGCTGGGGCGCGGCGAAATAGAGCGGATGATAGACTTCATCCACCAGCAGCGGGACGCCGCGCTCCGCGAGGGCTGCGGCAAGGGCTTCGATGTCGGGGCGGGGCATGACCGTGCCGGTCGGATTATGGGGGGTGTTGAGGATGACCAGGCTGGTGTCGGCATCGACCTGCGCCAGGATCGCATCCGCGCGCTGGGCGAAGCCGTCCTCGCGGTCCAGTCGATAGGTGCGGGCCGCCAGGCCCCAGGCTTGGCTCACGGCCGCATAGGCGGGATAGCCGGGATCGGGCAGGACGATGTTCGCGCCCGGTCGCGCGCACAGGCAGAAGAGGATCGAGAGTGCCTCCGACGCGCCGGTGGTGGCGATGACCGCGTCTGGATCAGCGCCATGGAAGGCGGCGATGGCCTCGCGCAACTGCCGGCTTCCCTCCGGCGGGGCATAGCTCAGGACCACATCGTCAATCGCCAGCTGGGCGTCGCCCAGCGCGCAGAGGTCGGCCACGCTCCAGCGCGGGCCGGTGCTCGATGCCAGATTATAGGCGATGGGCGGGGTCGCGAAATCATAGGCCGATAGCCAGTGATCGAGCGCGAAGGGAGGCAGATCTACCATGGTCGCTCCTTGTCGTTGGCGCGCGATGCTGGGATGCAAACCGGGCGGGAACAAGGACCGGCCGGGGCGGAGTGGCCTTATTCCGCCGCCAGCAGGGCTTCCGCACCATGAAGATTGACCGAAACAAGACGGCTGACGCCGCGTTCGACCATGGTGACCCCGAACAGGCGGTGCATCCGCGCCATGCTGACGGCATTATGGGTGACGATCAGGTAGCGCGTGTCGGTCTGCGCCACCATGGCGTCGAGCAGATCGCAGAAACGCTCGACATTGGCGTCGTCGAGCGGCGCGTCGACTTCGTCCAGCACGCAGATTGGGGCGGGGTTGGTCAGGAACAGGCCGAAGATGAGCGCGACGGCGGTCAGCGCCTGCTCGCCGCCCGAGAGCAAAGTGAGCGCGGCCAGCTTCTTGCCCGGCGGCTGGGCCATGATTTCGAGGCCGGCCTCCAGGGGATCGTCGCTGTCGATCAGTTCCAGATGCGCCTGGCCGCCGTTGAACAAGGTGGTGAAGAGGCGGCGGAAATGGCCGTCCACTGCTTCGAACGCGGCGAGCAGGCGCTGGCGCCCTTCGCGGTTGAGGCTGCCGATCGAGCCGCGCAGCCGGTGGATCGCCTGGGTCAGTTCCTCGCTTTCGGCGCGCATGGTCGCCTCGGTGGCTTCCAGCTCCTCCAGTTCCTGCGCGGCGACGAGATTGACCGGTCCGATCCGTTCACGATCAGCCACGAAACGGTCATGTTCGGCCTGCTCAGTCTGGGCCGGCCGCACGTCGGCGCTGGCGAATCCCAGTTTTTCGGGCAGGACCGGGGGCGGACATTCGAAGCGCTCGCCCGACAGCCGGTTGGTCTCTATGCGGCGTTCGTCGGCAGCCTCGGCGCGGGCGACGGCGGTGGCGCGGGATTCGCGCGCGGCCGCGAGCGTCTCGCCCGCCTCGGCGGCGCGCGCTTCGGCGGCGCGCAACTCGGCTTCGGCGTCCTGCTCGGCGCGGCGGGCCTGATCGGCGGCGTCGGTCAGGGCCGAGCCCTGGTCGCTGAGGGCGGCGATGGCCTGCGCCAGCCGATCGGGCTGGATCTCGATCGTCGCGCGCTCGGTCGCGATCTCGTCGGCGCGGGCGACCATGGCGGCGATGCGCTTGGCCGCTTCGCCGGCGCGCGCGCGCCAGCCCTTGATCTCGGCATCGGCGGCGGCCTGCCGCTCGCGGTCGCTGCCAAGCGCGCGGTCGGCGAGCGCCTGGTCGGCCTGAAGCTGGCTGACGGCAGTGCGGGCCTTCTCGCTCGCCTGGACAAGGGTCGCGACGAGCGCGCGTGTTTCGGCGCCGTCGGGCACGGCGGCGCGCGCTACCTTGGCCTTTTCATGCTCGACCTGCGCGCCATCCCGGTCTTGCCGGGCGGCCGCAAGCCGTTCCTCGATCACGTCGCGCCGGCCGGCAAGCCGTTCGAGCGCGGTAGTTGCCTCGTCAGCGGCGCGCAGGGCGGTGCGCAGCCGTTGTTCAGCCTGCGAGAGGGCGGTGCGGCCTGCGGCCAGCGCCTGCGCGGCGGCCTGTTCACGTACCTTGGCTTGTTCCTGTGCGGTGGCGGCCTGTTCGACTTCGGCCTGCGCGGCGGGGCGGGTGGCGGCGATCGCATCCAGCCGGTTGAGGCGGATCAGCCGTTCCGCCGCCGCCGCGCCGCCTTCGAGTGCGACATAGCCGTCCCAGCGGCGGAGCTGGCCGTCGAGGGTGACGAGTCGCTGGCCGACGGCGAGCGGATGGCCCTCGTCGCTTTCGGCCACCGCAATCTGCGCCAGGCGGCGGGCCAGTTCGGGTGGGGCGGAGACATGGCTGGCCAGAGATGTAGTGCCAGTAGGCAGGGCGGGATCAGCCGGCAATGCCTCCGCGCCGGCCCAGCGGCGCTTGCCCTCGGTTCCGACGGGCGCTTCCAGATCGTCGCCCAGGGCGGCGGCGAGCGCGCGTTCATAGCCAGGGGCGGCCTTCAGCCGGTCGAGCGCGCGGGCCTTGCCGGCTGCGCCGCTCTCCACGGCGCGCTTGAGGGCGGCCGATTCACTGTCGAGCGCGGCGAGCGCGGCGCGGGCGGAGGCGAGTGTCGCTTCGGCGGCCGCCCGCGCGTCCGCTGCCCCCTGGCGATCGGCATCGGCGCACTGGATCGCAGCGTCGGCAGCATCGCGATCCACCTTCGCCCGTTCCTGATCGGCGAGGGCGGCGGTCCGCTGCGCCTCCAGCGGGGCGGCATCGGGCAGGCCGGCCGCTTCGGCGGCGAGCCGCGCGACGTCCCGTTCGGCCCGGTCTAGATGCCCGCGCGCGGCGGTGAGAGCCGCATCGGAGACCCGCAGTTCGGCCTGTTCGGCCGCCTGCTTCGCCATGGCCTTCGCCAGTGCCAGTTCGGCGTCGCGCGCGCCATCTTCGGCGGCGGAAATGCGGGCGGCGAAATCGGGGCGCAGCCTTTCAGTCTCGGCGATGCGCGCCTTGAGCGTGGCGATCTCGGCGGTCAGCCGGGCGATGGCTTCCGCCGCGTCGTTGGCCAGCGTGCCTTCGCGCGCCCGGTCCTCCTCCAGCCGGCTTACCTGCTGGGCCAGGTCGGCGAGGCGGCGGACGACCGAATCCCGCTCCGTGCGCAGCGCGGCGAGGCGGTGGCCGGCCTCATTGGCGGCGTCGCGGGCGTTCTGGGCGGCGGCGCGCCTGTCGGCCAGGGTTGCGACTGCGGCCTGGGCATAGGCGGCGGCGGCCATCTGTCCTTCCTGCGCGGCGGCTACGGCGGCGTCGGCCTGCTTCGCTTCGGCGCGGGCGGCCTCGGCGCTGGCGTTCGCCTCGCGCCAGCGGGCGAAGAGTGTGCGGCCTTCGGCCACGCGAATCTGTTCGGACAGGCGGATATAGCGTTCCGCTGCCTTGGCCTGGCGGCGCAGGCTGTTGGCGCGTGCGTCCATGTCGAGCAGGATCTCGTCGAGCCGAGCGAGATTGGCCTCGGCCGCACGCAGCTTCTGCTCGGCATCCTTGCGCCGGACATGCAGGCCGGCGATGCCCGCCGCTTCCTCCAGCATCGCGCGGCGTTCCTGCGGGCGGGCGGCGATGACGGCGGCGATGCGGCCCTGGCTGACCAGCGCCGGGCTGTGCGGGCCGGTGGCGGCGTCGGCGAAGATCAGCGCGACATCCTTGGCGCGCACGTCCCTGCCATTGGCACGGTAGGCGCTGCCCGCACCGCGCTCGATCCGGCGGGTGACTTCCAGTTCGCCGTCCGCGCCGACATCGACGGCGGAGAAGAGTTCGCCCTGTTCCTGGACGGTGAGCAGCGACACTTCGGCGAAATCGCGCTGCGGACGGGTGGCCGTGCCGGCGAAGATCACATCCTCCATGCCCGCGCCGCGCATGGATTTGGCGCTGGATTCGCCCATGACCCAGCGGATGGCTTCCAGCAGGTTGGATTTGCCGCAACCGTTGGGACCGACGATGCCGGTCAGGCCCGGTTCGATCCGCAGCTCCGTCCCATCGACGAAACTCTTGAAGCCGGAGAGCTTGAGACGTTTTATCTGCATGGGGTCGGACCGGGGTGGCACACCGCCCCGGTATTCCTATGCGTGAACGCCTGTTTCCGCCCCCCGGCCGCCAATCAGAGTCCCGCTTCCTTGAGCTTTGGCTGGAGCGAGGCCCAGTTGGCGACATTGTCGACCAGCACGCCATTGATCAGGAAGCTGGGCGTGCCCTGGATCTGATATTGGCTGTTGGCCGCCTCGACCCCCTTGGCCAGCTTTTCGGCGGCGGCGGTGTCGGCCAGGCACTGCTTGGCCTGGTCGGCGGAAATGCCGCGCTGCTGGGCATATTCGATCAGTCCGGCGATCTGGGCGATGGCCCCGGGGCGCTGGGCCGGCGGCAACTGTTCCACGCCCTTGAAGGCGGCGTCCTGACCCTGGATTTTCTCGAACATCGCGGTCTGGTTGGCGAAGAACTGTTCCGACAGCGGATAATAGATATCCTTGCCGCCGCATTGCGCCAGCAGCGCGGTGGTGAGGTCGATCGGGTCGCGCACATAGGTGCGGAACTCGAAGTTCATCTTGCCGGTGTCGACCAGCTTCTTGATCTCTTCCGATGCTTCGGCGGCGAAATCGCGGCAATGGCTGCAGGTGTAGGAGCCGAACTCCACCAGCTTGAGCTTGGCGTCGGGATTGCCCATCACAAAATAGCCATCGGGCGTCTGGGCGACGGTTTGCGACCAGCTGGTGCCGGCGGGCGCGGCGACGGCGGCGATGGGTTCACCGGTCGGCTTGGCGCCTTCTTCGCTCTTGCCGCAGGCGGCGAGCGTCAGGCTGAGGGCGATGAGGGCAATAGCGGAAACGGCTTTCACGACGGGCGGGGCTCCGATGATGGACGATATGAAGCGGGTTTAGATCAGCGCGCGGCGGGGGGCAATGCGGCCTGCAGAATCGACCAGGTCGATCCCTCCACCCGAGTGCCGTTGACGGTGAAGCCCGGTGTGCCGCCGATCTTCACCTTGTTCCACGCCTCGTCCGTCATGGCGAGGATCTGCTTCATCGCCTGCGGGTTGGCGATGCAGGCATCAAGCTGGGCATTGGTGAAGCCGCGCTTGTTCATCAGCCCATAGAGGCCGGTCTTCTGCCCGATGTCGCGCATGGCCGCCGTCTGGTCGGCGGACTTGGTGGCGTCGCGATCATAGGTTTCAAGCTGCTCCATCCAGGCGCTCTGGTTGGCGAACAGCGCCTCGTGATTGCCCATGAAGCGGGCCGGGCCGCCGCAGCGGGCGAGCAGTGCGGCGGTCAGGTCATATTTGTCCCGCACGGCGTTGCGTATTTCGACGCCGACCTTCCCGCCCTTCACATATTGCGTCTTGAGCGGGGCGCTCGCCTCGCCGACGAAATGGGCGCAGTGCGAACAAGTATAGCTTACATATTCGACCAGCTTGGTCGGCGCGGCGGGATTGCCCATATAATGGCCGCCGATCGGGGACAGCACGACCCGGCTCACCCAACTGGCGGCGGGCGCCGCGACCAAGGTGGCAGGAACGGCGAGCAGGGCGAGCGGCAGGAGCGATTTCTTCATGGGCCGGGTCCGTAGGTGAAGGCGGCTGAACGACAGCCTAATCATTTTGTCTCGTGCGATTTCCCGGCGACCAGCAGTGCCATCTGACGTGAAATCGCTCAGTTGATCTTGGGCAAGCCGCTGCTGTTGGCAAGCCCCTGCGCCAGCGATTCGAGCACGGCGCGCAGTTCGGGGTCGCCGATGTCGCGCAGCGAATCGCCCAGTTCGACCGGAATAGGTCGTAAATTCCGGGGCGGCGGGCGGCGTTCGGCGGTGGCGGGCAATATGTCGCCCTGGCGCATCGCGACCTTGGCGACGGCGGCGTAGCCGAAGAAGCGGTTCACCCGGTCGATAATGTCAGGCAACACATGCTGGACCATCGGCGCATGGCCGCTCATGACGGTGAGTTGCAGCGTGCCGCCGGCCTTCTGACCTACCGGGAAGCGGATCGATTCGGGCGCGGTAATGGCGGCATAATGCGGCCCGACAATCTCCGGCCAGCGGGTGACGATGCTCGACTGGACGAAGCCGAACTTGCGAAAGGCGGCGCGGCCGATGTCCGGCATCAGGTCGGCGATCCGGCGCGGCGCGCCGAGACGTGGGCGTTCCTCGGCCGACAGCTTGCGATTCTTCATTTTCGGGGGGACCGGGCGTTCCGTCATAGCTCGCTTAATGGCATAGCGCCGCCATGCACGTCGAGGGTAGAGACAGAAAAATCGCGGACGACCTGCTCGTCCATTATGACGTCCATGCCCGCCGCCTGCCCTGGCGCGCGCCGCCGGGGGCGAACGCCGCCGATCCCTATCGGGTGTGGCTGTCGGAAGTGATGCTGCAACAGACGACGGTGGCGGCGGTCGGCCCCTATTATGCGAAATTCACCGATCGCTGGCCGACGGTCGGGGATCTGGCCGCGAGCGAGGACGCCGACCTGATGGCCGCCTGGGCAGGGCTGGGCTATTATGCCCGCGCGCGTAACCTGCTGGCCTGCGCGCGGGCGGTCGTGCGCGACCATGGCGGACGCTTTCCCGATACGGAGGATCGGCTGCGCGCCCTGCCAGGGGTGGGCGCCTATACCGCCGCCGCCGTGGCCGCCATCGCCTTCGGCCGGCGTGCGGTTGTGGTCGACGCCAATGTCGAGCGCGTGGTGGCGCGGCTGTTCGCGATCGATACGCCGTTGCCCGCCGCTCGGCCGCAAATTCGCGCTGCGGCCGACCGGATCACGCCCGATGCGCGCGCCGGCGACTTCGCCCAGGCCATGATGGACCTGGGGGCGACTATCTGCACCCCGCGCAATCCGGCTTGCGGCATCTGTCCGCTGCGGCAGGATTGCGCGGCCTTCCTGACCGCCGATCCCGCCGCCTTCCCGGTCAAGGCGGCGAAGAAGGCGAAACCGCATCGCCTGGGCCATGGCTGGTGGATCGAGCGCGACGGCCATGTCTGGCTGGTACGCCGCGCCGACAAGGGGCTGCTGGGCGGAATGCGCGCGCTGCCCAGTTCCGACTGGAGCGCCGCGCCCGACTCAACGCCGCCCATTCCCGCGCGCTGGACGACCATCGATGAGCCCGTCGCCCATGTCTTTACCCATTTCTCACTGGCGCTGCGCATCCATCATGCCCATGTGGAGGCGGGAGTGACGCCCGAAGGCGACGGCGCGTGGTGGCCGATCGCACGGATCGCCGAGGCCGGGCTGCCGACCCTGTTCGCCCGCGCGGCCGAGGCGGTGAGGAAGGAGAAACATGCACGGGACTGAGATGCGCAAGCTGCCGGGATTTGTCGGCGGGACGCTGGACCGGGTGGACCATATCCGTACCAATGCCGCGCTGCTGGCGGAAAGCTTCGCGAACCCGGCGGCCCGACTGTTGGTGCTGGACGGGATTGATCCGGTCGAGGCGGATGGGCATCTGCTGCTGGAGCCGCTGCCGCACGATGCGCGGATCGAGGATCATGTGTTGCTGGGCATCGACCCTGCGGGCAGGCCGATCTTTGCCCGGCTGATCGCCGACCTCGGCCCCGGCCTGTTCCCGACGCCGCGCAGCCGCGCCATCGTCGACCTGGTGCCGGCCGAGGAGGTCGCGCTCTACGGCACGGCGCGCAGCCTGGTCCATTGGCACGCGCGGCATCGCTTTTGTTCGGTTTGCGGAGCGGCGACGGAATCCGTCAAGGCGGGTTGGTCGCGCAAATGCGGTGAGTGTGGGGCCGAGCATTTTCCGCGCACCGATCCGGTGGTCATCATGCTGGCCGAACATCGGGGCCGGGTGCTGCTGGGTCGCCAGCATAGCTGGCCGGCGGGCCGCTATTCGGCGCTGGCGGGCTTCGTCGAGCCGGGCGAGACGATCGAGGAGGCAGTGGCGCGCGAACTCCATGAGGAAGCGGGCGTGCGTGTCCATGATGTCCGCTACGTCATGAGCCAGCCCTGGCCCTTCCCTTCCTCGCTGATGATCGCCTGCTTCGCGGAGGCGGATGACGAGGCGCTGACCCTCGATCCGACCGAGATCGAGGATGCCTTCTGGTGCGATGCGGACGGCGTCCGCGCAGCACTGGCCGGCGATCCCGATGCGCCCTTCCTCCCGCCGCCGCCGATGGCCGTCGCCTGGCATCTGCTCGACCGCTGGCTCGCGACGGTTGTCCCTGCGGACGCAAGCGCGTAAGGCCATGCCCCTTACTTTCTTCCATTCAAGGACTATCTCCGCTCCATGCTCAGCCTAGAAGAAGCCCAGTCGCGCGCGCAGGATCTGGTCAGCGCCGCGCGCCAGGCGGGCGCGGATGCGGCCGACGCCATCTACGCCTGCAACGCATCGACCAACGTGTCGGTGCGTCTCGGCGCACTGGAGGATGTCGAGCGGTCCGAAGGCGAGGAGATCGGCCTGCGCGTCTTCATCGGCCAGCGTTCCGCCAGCATTTCCGCGTCGGACATGAACCCTGCGACGCTGTCGACTCTGGTCGATCGCTGCATAGCGATGGCGCGGGAGGCACCCGAAGACCCCTATGCCGGGCTGGCACCAGAGGATCGGTTGCTCAGGAAGCGGCCTCCTTCGCTCGATCTGGCCGACGAGGAAGAGCCGGAACCCGCGGCCCTGCGCGAACGCGCGCTGATCGCCGAAGAGGCGGCGCGAGGCGTTCCGGGTATCACCAACAGTGAAGGCGGCGGCGCGTCGAGCGGACGCAGCCAGATGGCGCTCGCGACCAGCCACGGCTTTGCCGGCGCCTATGCCGGGACCAGCCATGCGACCTGGGCCAGCGTGCTGGCCGGCGCCGGCGCGGACATGCAGCGCGATCATGCCAGCCACAGCGTCCGGCACCTGGAAGACCTGGACGATGCCGAAGCGATCGGTATCCGCGCCGGCCAGCGCGCAGTGGCGCGGCTCAATCCGGTCAAGGTCGAAAGCGGCGTCATGCCGGTGATCTTCGACCCGCGCATCGGCTCCAGTCTGCTCGGCCATCTGATCGGCGGGATGGTCGGCCCGGCGATCGCCCGCCGGTCGAGCTTCCTGCTCGAGATGCTGGGCCAGGCGATCTTCGATTCCGGTGTGACCATCATCGACGACCCGCTGTTGCCGCGCGGGCTGCGCTCGCGCCCCTTCGATGGCGAAGGTCTGCCGGTCGAACGGCGCGCGCTGATCGACAAGGGCGTGCTGACCGGCTGGCTGATGGACAGCGCGTCGGCACGGCAGCTGGGCCTGGAACCCACCGGCCATGCCAGCCGGGGCGGCAGCGGCGCGCCAGGCGCCAGCGTCACCAACGTCCATATGGCGGCGGGCGGCGTGTCGCCGGGCGACCTGATGGCGGATGTGAAGCGCGGCCTCTACGTCACCGAACTGATCGGCATGGGCGTCAATGGCGTCACCGGCGACTATAGCCGGGGGGCGGCAGGCTTCCTGATCGAAAATGGGGCGGTGGCGCACGCGGTGTCGGAAATCACCATCGCCGGCAATCTGAAGGATATGTTCCGGGCGCTGGTACCCGCCAACGACCTCCAGTTCCGATACGCCATGAACGTGCCGACGCTGCGCATCGACGGGATGACCGTTGCCGGGGGATGACGCCCATCTGCGCGCTGTCGTGTCCGCCGTGGCGGATGCGGCCGACCATGCGCTGACCCTCTGGGCAGGTGGGGAAACCCGCGTGCGCCAGTGGGAAAAGGTGCCTGGCCATCCGGTCTGCGAAGCCGACCTGGCCGTCGACGCTCTGCTACGCCAGCGGCTGGCGGAGATTGATCCGCAGGCGGGCTGGCTGTCGGAGGAGACGGCCGACACGGTACATCGGCTGGGCGTGTCGCGTGTCTGGGTAGTCGATCCGATCGATGGCACGCGCGACTATCTGCGTGGACGGCCGGGCTGGGCGGTTTCGGTGGCACTGGTCGAGGACGGAGCGGTCAAGCTCGGCATCCTAGCGGCACCGGCGCGCAATGAATTGTGGATCGCCCAGGCGGGGCTGGGCGCGACCCGCAATGGCCTTTCGCTGCGCGCAGGGGCGCGGACCGACCTGCCGGGCGCCCGCGTGCCCGCCGATCAGCTGCCGCGCGCCGACCGTGACCTGACCGTCGTCGAAAAGCCCAATAGCATCGCGCTGCGCATGGCGATGGTCGCTGCCGACGAGGCCGATCTGGTCGCGACGGTACGCTGGGGCAATGAATGGGATGTCGCGGCGGCTGCGCTGATCTGCGCGGAAGCGGGGGCGATGGTTACCGATGCGCTCGGCGATGCGCTGCGCTTCAACCGGCCCCAGCCCACCGCCTTCGGCCTGCTGTGCGCCGCACCCGGCATCCATGCCGCCGCGGTCGACCGATTGATGCCGCGCGCGCGGGAAATATTGGCCCGGGATTAGGCGACCCTGGGGCGTTTTTCCCAGACTGGATCGATACCGGCGAAATGCGCCAAGCCCCGCGGAGTGCGGCGGCAGGCCCTGTCATGATCCATTCACCAATTGTGTTAAGCCGATGGCGCCGCCGTCCGTCTATAGCGGTGTTGGGGCATTGGAGTCGGGGGTGGGAAAAAATCCGTCAGTCGATCTGCTGAAGGGCGCGCTGATCCTGTTCGTCATGATCGGCCATGCCATGGAGATTACGCATCAGCAGCATCCGATCCTGTGGATCGGGGCGGGCTTTCGTATGCCCCTGATGATCGGCATTTCGGGCTATCTGCTCAACTTGGCGGCACTGCGCGCGGCATCGACACGGCAATTGTTCGCCCGCTATGGCCGGCGGATGCTGATCCCTTGGGGCGTGGCGATGCTGGTCTATGTCATGGCCGGCGGGTGGCCGGTCGGCTGGACGGCCCCGATCGATCTGCTGCTGCTGCCCCCCTTCCACCTCTGGTATGTCCCGGTATTGTTCTTCCTGGTGATGCTGGCGCGGCTGATCCCATCTCCGCCGATCCTGCTGCTCGCCATCGGCACGCCTGTCAGCCTGTTCATCATGGCGAGTTTCGGACTGAACCACGGCGCGATCGGCACCGCGCCGCTGGCGCTGGACAGCCGGTTCCTGAGCTATCCGGTCTATTTCTTCTTCGGCATGGTCATGGCGGAGCGGGAGATGCCCAAACGCTATCTGGCGGTTGCGCTGTTGGTGGCGGGACTGGGCATGAGTTGGTGGTCAGGGCTGGCAAGCGGCGCCAGCCCGGTGACCTTGATGGCGGCGCGGCTGTTGATGTGCCTGGGGCTGATCGCGTTGCTGCCGGCAATTTCGGCCCTGCAGCTGCGCCTGGCGCCGCTCAACGCCATCGGGCGCGAGAGCCTCTTCTTTTACCTCTGGCATCCCATGGCCATGGCGCTTCTAATGGCCGGCGGAACCGGGACGGCGGGATTGCTGACGCTCGCAGTCCCCGGCCTTTTTCTCGCCAGCCGGGCGATCATGCGTCTGCCCGAGCTGGGACGGATGCTGGGCGCCGCGCCGTTGCAGAGCGCTCCGCCTCCTTCAACCGCGCCCGTGGTCCAGACCGTCTGAGTGCTCAGAGCTTGCCATATTTGGCTTCGAAACCGGCGATATCGCCGGCGGCCAGATATCTCGCTTGGTCGATCCACTGATCGCGCACGGGGCGGCCCCTGAAATTACCCAGCTTGGTGTCGATCGTGGCGATGTCGGTGTCGGACCAGGCCGCGATCTGGGCATAGCGGGTGACGCCCAGTTCGATCAGCAGCGTCTTGAGTTTGGGACCGACACCCTTGAGCCTGAGCAGATCGTCTACCTCGCCATCCAGTGTCGTGACGGCCGGGGAGGCCGGGACGGGCTGGGCGGGGGCGACCGGCGGCGCCACGTCCGCAATGGCCGGCGCGGGCTGCGCGGCTTCTGGGGCCAAGACCGGAGCCGGTGCGGGATCGACATCCGCAGTCGCGACAGCGGGCGCTTGGGGCTTCGGTTCCGCGATCGGGGGCGGGGCGACCGGCGCCATCGGCGCGTCGACATGCGTCCCGCGCTTGCCTGACAGAAGGAAGATGAGGCCAATGACGACCAGCAGCGCGATCAGCAGCCACAGGCCATAGTCCATGAAGAATTCCTGCATCGAGCATCGTCTCCCTGTTTGCGTGTCTGGCTCTATTTAAGGACGCTTGCGGGCAGGGGGCAAGGGCGTCACGCCTTTTCGCCCGCGACCTCCCGCCAGCCCCCTATCGCGCCTCGCGCGCGACCTCGCGCCAGCCAATGTCACGGCGGCAGAAGCCGGTCGGGAAATCGATGGCGTCCACCGCCGCATAGGCGGCAGCTTGTGCCGCGCTTACCGTGTCACCGGTGGCGGTGACGTTGAGCACGCGCCCGCCATTGGCGACCAGCACGCCGTCGCTGTCGGCGGTGCCGGCATGGAACACCTTGGCGCCGTTCTGTTCCGCCGCATCGATCCCGCCGATCGCGCCGCCCTTTTCCGGCGTGCCCGGATAGCCGTTCGCCGCCATGACGATGGTGAGCGCGGTGCGATCGGCCAGTTGCACTGGGCCCTGCTCCGCCAGCCTGCCCTGCGCCACGGCGAGCAGCAGGTCGACCAGATCACCGTCGAAGCGGGTCATCAGAACCTGGCATTCCGGGTCGCCGAAGCGGGCATTATATTCGATCAGCTTCGGCCCTTCGGCGGTCAGCATAAGACCGGCATAGAGGACGCCCGAATAGGGGATGCCCTCCGCCGCCAGCGTGTCGACGGTCGGCTTGATGATCGTTTCGATCACCAGAGCCTCCAGTTCGGGCGTCAGCACCCGCGCGGGGCTGTAGGCGCCCATGCCGCCGGTATTGGGGCCGGTGTCGCCGTCGCCGACGCGCTTGTGATCCTGCGCCGAGCCGAAAGGCAGGATGGCGGTGCCGTCGGTGAGGGCGAAGAAGCTCGCTTCCTCGCCGGTCATATATTCTTCGAGCACGACTTCCTCGCCCGCCGCGCCGAACGCGCCGGAGAACATGGAATCCAGCGCCTCCAGCGCCTCTTCGCGGGTTTCCGCAATGATGACGCCCTTGCCTGCCGCCAGGCCATCCGCCTTGATGACCACCGGCAGCGCGAAATCGTCCAGCGCGGCGATCGCGCCATCCTTGCTGGTCACGCGAATATAGGCCGCGGTCGGGATGTTGGCGCGCCGGCACAGATCCTTGGTGAAGCCCTTGGACCCTTCCAGCTGCGCGGGCTTCTTGTTGGGACCGAAGACCGGAACGCCCATGGTGCGCAGATTGTCGGCGAGGCCGTCGACCAGCGGTGCTTCCGGCCCGATCACCACCAGCCCGATCGAATGGCGGGTGCAGAAATCCAGCACCGCGCGATGATCCGTGGCTTCGAGGTCGACCAATATCGCGTGCTGGGCTATGCCCGGATTGCCCGGCGCGGCATAGAGGGTCGACAGCCGGGGCGATTGCGCCAGCTTCCACGCCAGCGCATGTTCGCGGCCGCCGCCGCCAAGCAAAAGGATGTTCATCTCGCCCATGTCCCCGGAATTTGATGCCTATGACAGTTCGGGCCGCCTGTTAGCCGAGGAACGGGCGGGGGACAACGCGCCGCCGCTCAGTGTCAGTGAATTGTCGGGCCTGCTCAAGCGCACGGTCGAGGACCGGTTCGGCCATGTGCGGCTGCGCGGCGAGATTTCCGGCTTCAAACGTGCGGCGTCGGGGCATCTCTATCTTGCGCTCAAGGACGATAATGCCGTCATCGACGGGGTGATGTGGAAGGGCGGGGCGCAGCGGCTGGCCTTCGCGCCGCAGGACGGCGTCGAGGTAATCGCCACCGGCAAGCTGACCACCTATCCCGGCCGGTCCAAATATCAGCTCGTGATCGAGCGGATGGAGTTGGCCGGCGAAGGCGCGTTGATGGCGCTGCTGGAAAAGCTGAAGGCGAAGCTGGCAGGGGAAGGGCTGTTCGCGCCCGAACGCAAGAAGCCCCTGCCTTTCCTGCCGCGCACGATCGGCGTCGTGACGTCGCCCACCGGCGCGGTGATCCGCGACATTCTCCATCGGCTGGCGGATCGTTGCCCGACCAATGTGCTGCTCTGGCCGGTGCTGGTGCAGGGGCAGGGCGCGGCCGAGCAGGTGGCGCGCGCGGTGCGCGGCTTTTCCGCCATGGATGGCAGCGGCCCGTTGCCCCGGCCAGACCTGGTGATCGTGGCGCGGGGCGGCGGATCGATCGAGGATCTGTGGAGTTTCAACGAGGAGATCGTCGTGCGGGCCGTCGCCGATTGCACCATCCCGATCATTTCGGCGGTGGGGCATGAGACCGACACGACGCTGTGCGACTATGCCGCCGACCGCCGCGCGCCCACGCCCACCGCAGCGGCGGAAATGGCGGTGCCGGTGCGGGCGGACTTGCTGGCTGGCCTTGCCGAAATGGGCCTGAGGGCTGGGCGCGCGGTGCGGCGCGGCGCGGCGCAGGCGCGGGAAAGGCTGGAGATGCAGGCGCGGCTGATGCCGACGCCCGACACCCTGCTGGCGCCGCAGCGGCAGCGGCTCGACCAGCTGTCCGACGGACTGGTCAGCGGTC
This sequence comes from Sphingobium sp. TCM1, assembly GCF_001650725.1. Lineage (GTDB taxonomy): Bacteria > Pseudomonadota > Alphaproteobacteria > Sphingomonadales > Sphingomonadaceae > Sphingobium. The sequence goes on from NZ_LXVX01000041.1 coordinate 138,596, forward strand.
TGCGTCATCGCCTCGCCGATGCGCGCGCGCAACTGGGGCAGGCAGGCGGCGCGCTGCGGCCGGCGCTGCTCGGTCAGCAGCTTCAGCGCGGGCGCGAACGGCTCGACCGATTGCGCCTGCGGCCCGATTATCTGCTGCGCGTGCATCGCGACTGCGCCACGGCATTCGACCGGGTGTCGCGCCATTTCGCCTCGCTCGATCCCGACCTGCCGCTCCAGCGCGGCTATGCGCGGGTGATGGCCGGCGGGCGGCTGGTGGAATCCGTGGCGGCGGCGCAGGCGGCGGGCCAGGTGACGCTGCACTTTCGCGACGGCACGGTGGACGCGGTGGTGGGTCAGGCGGGCGAGCCGCTTGAGAAGAGCGCATCGAGCGCTATATCGGCTTCGTCCCGTCCCGTTCGCAAGCCACGCGAAGCGGGCGAAGGGCAGCAGGATCTTTTTTCCTGACGCCGTGAAGAGAGACCGACCATGTTGATGTCCAACCGAGACCGGATCGCCCGGCTCCATTATATGGCCTACAGCTTTCGCGTGCTCCAGGCCGGCGACCATGTCGTCTGCGCCGTGACCGGGCAGCGGATCGCGCTGGAGGATCTGCGCTACTGGAGCATCGCCCGGCAGGAACCCTATGCCAGCGCCCAGGCTTCGGTGCAGGCGGAGTTGCAGGCCGACCACGCCGGATGAAGGCGATCGCGATGGCTCTGCTGGCCCTGTTGCCGGCGGCCGGGATGGCCGCGCCTGTGTCGCCCGCCATGGTCAGCCCCGATTTCCGGCTGGACGGCCCGCTGATGCAGGGCGGGGCGGTGACCGGCACCGCGCCGGCAGGCACGATCGCCCTGCATCTGGGGGAGCAGGCGGTGCCGGTCGACGCCGATGGCCGTTTCCTCATCGCCTTCGACCGGGACGCCGCCCCTGTCGCGCGCTTGTTCGCGCGCCTCGCCGATGGCCGGGCGATCGAGCGACAGTTGACCATCATGCCGCGTGACTGGCGGATCGAAAGGGTGAATGCGCCGCTTCGCCCCACGCGCAGCACCGAAGCCTTCCTGGCGCTGCGCAAGCCCGAGCTGGAGGCGATCGCCGCCGCCCGCGCGACAGCGACGGACGCGCAGGGCTGGCGGCAACGCTTCATCTGGCCCCGCACGGGCCGCATATCCGGCCTGTTCGGATCGCAGCGAATCTATCAGGGCCAGCCGGGCGCCTATCATGGCGGCGTCGATGTCACTGGCGGGACCGGGGCGCCGGTGGTGGCGCCGGCCGATGGCGTCGTCATCCTCGCGGCGGTGGACAAGCCCTTCACGCTGGAAGGGCATCTGCTGATGATCGACCATGGCCATGGTCTCAACAGCGCCTTCCTGCACCTGTCGCGGATCGACGTGAAGCCGGGCGATCATGTGTCGCGGGGGCAGCGCATCGGCGCGGTCGGCGCGACCGGGCGCGCCACCGGCCCGCACCTTCACTGGGGCATGAAATGGCATGACGCGCGGATCGACCCGCTGCTGATCGCGGGGCCGATGCCGCAGACCGAATGACCCGACTGAGAGGTCAGCCCACCCGCTTCATCCGCACCGCGCGTCCGCCCTCGACCTTGCCCATGAAGCTGCCCATGGCCGCGCGATGGATTTCGATCATCTGCCCGACCTTGGGATCGCGGCCGGTGATCGCCTCGGTCGTCATCCACTGTGCGCCGTCCTCAAGGCCGATCTGCCACTTGCCATAGCCCAGGCTGCGCAGCGTGCCGATCTTCGCCTCGATATGGCTGAAGCCTTCCTCCTGCTTCACCTCGTCCTTGTCATCGCCATCCCCCAGGAAGGGCAATTTGGGGAAGGAAAAGCCGAACAGCGTCTTGCGCGTCTTGTTGAGTTCGCTCTTGTCCAGCACCACCACCTCGTCACGCTGGGCGGCGGCATCCATGGTGGCGACCTGCCGGTCGAAACAGGCGAGGCGTTCGGCATCGCTGGCGATGGTCCGGCACTGGAGCAGATTGGTGAAGATCTCCGGCCGGGGCTGCTGCTTGGGGGCGGCCCCCGCCTGCCCGGCGATGAGGCAAAGAGGCGCCATCACTATCCAGCCACGCTTGCCGATCATGTCCCAATCTCCTTCGCCCCAGTCCGGTCTGGCGCACCATGCACCCGCCGGAAGCAAGGTCAATATCCGCCGCGCCGGGCGATGGCCTGCCGGTGAAGCCACAAATGATCCCCTTGGCCGGGGGTGATTGCATTAATGCTACAGCCTCTTGTAAATTCGTGAAACAATCTTGCAACACGATCGTAAAACAGCGGGGTTCGGCGCTTGTTGCATTTATGATACAGCCTTCTTCAAAAGCGGCTTTCCGGCTTTTCCCCTGCTTTACAGCGCCCTGAACCCCGCGCAGTTTCCCGCAATCCAAATGGGGGGACGCTGTCGGGCACCATTCCCTCCATAGGTGACAAGCTAGTGGCAGGCATCTGCCAAACTCCAGAGCAAGGGACTGGACAGTGAAAACATTTTCGAAAAGGGCACTTCTGCGTGCCAGCGCCGCTCCGGCGATCCTGAGCGCGTCGCTGATCGCGACCGCCGCGTTCGCGCAGGACGCGCCCCAGGCGGCCGAAGCCGCCGAAGGCGACACCATCATCGTCACGGGTTCGCTTATCAAGAACCCGAACCTTGCCCGTTCGACCCCCGTCACCGCCACCACGGCCGACCAGATCGAACTGAAGCAGAACAACACCGCCGAAGAAATTCTGCGTGAAATTCCCGGTATCGTTCCCAGCATCGGTTCGGCCGTCAACAACGGCAATGGCGGCGCTTCGTTCGTCAACCTGCGCGGCCTGGGTTCCAACCGCAACATCGTGCTGATCGACGGCAACCGCCTGGTGCCTGCCGAACTGAACGGCCGTTTCGACCTCAACAACATTCCGCTGGCCCTGATCGACCGCGTCGACGTGCTGACCGGCGGCGCTTCGACCACCTATGGCGCGGACGCCATTTCGGGTGTCGTCAACTTCGTCACCAAGTCGGACTTCTCGGGCCTGGAAGCCAATATCGCCAACCAGCTGACGGAAGAGGCCGACGGCCATTATATCCGTGCGGACCTGACGCTCGGCGCCAATTTCGATGACGGCCGCGGCAATGTGGTCTTCTCGGTCGGCTACCAGCAGTCGGACCCGGTCTACCAGGGCGATCGTCCCTTCTCGGCCTTCTCGATCGACTCCTTCACCGGCGCCAACGGCGGTTCGGGCACGTCGACCCCGTCGCGCTTCACCAACGTGAACACGACCGGTGCGGATTCGATCACCACGGGTTGTGGCCTGGCTGGACAGCCGGCCTGTAACACCGTTCAGGGCAACCGTCAGGTGACGGCCGCCGGTGGCGCCTTCCGTCCGACCTCGGCCTTCGACGCCTACAACTTCAACCCCTTCAACATCTTCCAGACGCCGTTCGAGCGCTTCAACATGTACGGCGCGGGCCGTTATGAAGTCAGCGACGCTGTGGAAGTCTATACGCGCGGCATCTTCTCGAAGAACACCGTCAGCACCATCATCGCCCCGTCGGGCGCGTTCGGCATCTCCGTCGTCGTTCCGCTGAGCAACCCCTATCTGTCGGCTGCCCAGCGCAACGCCTTCTGCGCATTCGACACCACCCCGGGAGCCGGCTACACGCCGCTCTTCACGCAGGCCCAGTGCAATGCCGCTGCCACTGCAACCGATCCGACCGATCCCAATTATAAAACGGTCACAACCACCCTGTCGCGTCGTGCGACCGAACTGGGTCCGCGCGTCTCCGACTTCACCACCACCTTCTTCGACTATCGCATTGGCGCCCGTGGCGGCATCACCGACTCGATCGACTGGGATCTGTCGGGCAGCTACGGCGAATCCGAGAATATCCAGACCCAGCAGGGCTACTGGCTGAACTCGCGCGTCCGTCAGGCGCTGCTGGCGACCAACACGTCGACCTGCCTGACCGACACCAATGGCTGCGTACCGCTCAACGTGTTCGGTCCGGACGGCTCGATCACCGCCGCGCAGAACGCGTTCCTGACCGCCAACAGCCAGGTCGCGACCAAGACCACGCTGTCTCAGGTCAAGGGCACGATCAGCGGCGACGTCGGCTTTGCAGCCCCCTGGGCGACCGACAGCATCGCGTTCGCGCTTGGTGCCGAATATCGCAAATATGGCGCGTCGCAGGAATCCGACCTGCTGTCGCAGTCGGGTGATCTGGGCGGCGCCGGCGGCGCGGCGCCGAACATCGACGGCGGCTATGACGTCTATGAAGCCTATGGCGAAATCATCCTGCCGCTGGTGCAGGACAAGCCCTTCTTCCAGGATCTGACCGTGGAAGCCGGCATCCGCTACTCCGACTACAGCGTCGATGGCGGTTCGGGCTACAACACGACCACCTGGAAGGTGGCCGGCAACTGGACGCCGGTGGACGGCATCAAGTTCCGCGGCAACTATTCGCGCGCGGTTCGTGCCCCGAACATCGCCGAACTGTTCGCACCGGTGAACACCACCCTGACCAACCTGGACAGCGATCCCTGCGCCGGCGTCGCGCCGACCCAGAATGCCAATCTGGCGGCTGTCTGTATCGCCCAGGGTGCTACTGCGGCGCAGCTCGGTTCGATCATCAACGATCCGGCCGGCCAGGTGAACTCGACGGGCGGCGGCAACCTCGCCCTCGGTCCGGAAAAGTCGAACAGCTGGGGCCTGGGCGTCACCTTGCAGCCGAGCGCGCTGCCGGGCTTCAGCCTGACGGTCGATTATTACAACATCAAGATCACGGGTGCGATCACCAACCCGACGCCTGATGACGTGATTTCGGCCTGCTTCGACAACATCACCGCCGCTAGCGCGACCGACCCGGCCTGCACCGGCATCCGCCGTGATCCGTCGACCGGCGCGTTGTTCGGCGAAGCCGCTGTGGTGGGTGGTCTGCCGCAGACTCTGTCGAACCTTGGCAAGCTGGCCACCGACGGCATCGACGTTCAGCTGAACTATCAGAAGGATGTTGGTTTCGCGAAGTGGGCGCTGACCGCCAACGGCAACTGGACGAACAGCTCGACCTTCCAGGCGACCCCGACGTCGATCAACCGCGAGTGCGTGGGCCTCTATTCGGTCAACTGCGCGTCGATCCAGCCGGAATTCTCCTGGTCGGTCCGCAACACCCTCTCGTTCGAGTCGGTCGATCTGTCGCTCCTGTGGCGCTATATCGACGGCGTGAAATATGAGGATGGCGACGCCTTCGTCGGAACGCTGAACGGCAAGGACGTGAACTTCAACACGATCCCCGCCGAACATTATTTCGACCTGACCAGCCGTTTCCATGTGAGCGACGAAGTGACGATCACCATGACCGTCCAGAACCTGCTGGACAACCAGCCCAAGGTCGTCGGCAACACGATCGGTTCGACCAGCTACAACAGCGGCAACGTCTATCCGTCGACCTACGACGCGCTGGGCCGCCGCTACACGGTCGCCGCCAAGCTGCGCTTCTGATCGGCGCATCAGGCATGAGAAAGAAGGGGCCGGTGGCAACACCGGCCCCTTTTTCATGGGCGCGATGCCCGCAGGATGGGGGTGCCCTTCGGCGGATCAGCCAAGGAGCGGGCGGGGCAGCGTCATTTCGATGCCCGCATTACCCGCCAGGACGCCCGCCCAATGGGCGACCTTCGCGACCTCGTCGCCATGGATGTCCATGTCCTGCCGCGCCTGCCGGGCTCGCTGCCCATCGGCAAAGGCATCGCCGCTCTTTGCGTCGCGCGCGAAGACGGGACCGGTGACGATCGCGTCCATCAGGCTGCTGTCCATGTTCAGCCCGAACAGCCGGGCGAGCGCGGCGAGCGCCTCCTTCGGCCGGGCGACCAGATTTTCGCTGTCGAGGGTCGCCACCCGGTCGCCCAGTTGCCGGGTCAGCGCCTGGAACTGCCGATGCTGCGCCAGCCAGCCAAGGGCCGCGACCTGGATGTCGGTCAGGCCGAGATACTCATCGGGAGCGACGCCCAGCGGCGCGAGCATTCCTTCCCGCATCAGCTTCTGGAACAGGTCGCGCACCCAGAGCCGACCCCACATGCCCTTGCGCGCGATCGAGGCGAGATAGGCTTCGAGCGGCGCGTGGAGCAACAGCGCGCGCGCCTCTGGTCGTAGGCCCAGGATCGCGGGGATCAGCGGGTTGACGATGTTCGACGGCTTGACCACCACCGCTTCGCCGGGGCCGAAGGGACGGGCGAGCAGGCGCAGGCTTTCGTCCAGCACCCGCGCCACCTCCGCTCCCTTGGCGTCGCGATGCCGCCAGCCGACGATGTCGTTGAGCAGCACCGGCTCCTTCAGCCCCATCGCCACGCCCGGACTGTCGAACGCTGCCGCCAGCAGGGTCGAGCAGCAATAGGCCGAATGGAAGAGAAAATGGATCGGCGCCGGGGCCGGCGCCTGCGCCATGGCGTCGACGCGGCGCAGCACCAGCGGCTCTTGCGGACCAAGAAGCTCGTCGGTCAGGAAGGGGATGTCGGCATGGCGCGCACGGGGCACGGCGCGGAAGTGAAGGGCGTCGTGACCCGGATCATAGCGATGGGCGAGCCATTCGGCGCTGGCGAGAAGGTCGCGGATCGGGGGCGGGGCGCTGCTCATCGTCGCCAGCCTTCGCACGCGTCGCCGGGGCGCACAAGGCCGCCGCATTTCCCCTGGTTGCGCGCGTAGCGACATATGCTAGCCATGATGGCGGGACGCTGGGGGCTTGAATGGACATGAATGTGACGCGCCTGTTGCAACAGGCGGTGGAAGCGCGACGGACGGGCCGTCTGGCGGATGCGCGGGAACAGCTGGCGGAGGCCCTGAAGCTCCAGCCGGGGCAACCGCAGGCGCTCAACCTGCTTGGTCTGATCGCGCTGGACCAGCGCGACTTCGCCGAAGCGCGCGCCCGTTTCCGGGCGGCAGCGCAGGCCGACCCCAGGGAAGCGGCGCTGTGGATGAACGTCGCCTCCGCCGAGCGCGGGCTGGGGGATGCGGAGGGGGAGCGGGCTGCTCTCGACCAGGCGATCGCGATCGACCAGCGCAACCTGATGGCGCAGATCCGCATGGCGCAGTTGCAGCAGAGGCTTGGGGAAAGGCAGGACGCGGCCGACAGCTGGGGGAAGGTGCTGGCCCTGGCGTCCGGCCTGGGCGACATTCCGCCGGCGCTCGCCGAAACGCTGGAAACGGCGCGCCATTTCGTGCAGGAGCATAAGGCGAATTTCGCGGCCTTCGTGGAAGCTGGCGTGGCGGACCGGCTGGGCGCGGCGGACCCGGTGGCGCGCCGGCGATTCCAAGCCTGCCTCGATCATGAATTCGGCCGTCGCGCACTGTTCCAGAACCAATGTTCCGGGCTGCATTACCCCTTCCTGCCCGCCGACGAATTTTTCGACCGGCAGCATTTTCCATGGATGGCGCAACTGGAAGCACAGACCGACGCGATCCGCGCCGAGTTTCTGGCGATGGTGGCGCGGGACGGCGGCAATGTCCGCCCCTATGTTCAGCAGGAGGCGGGAACGCCGCAGAATAAATGGACCGCGCTCGACGGATCGCTGGATTGGGGGGCGTCGTTCCTGTGGGAATATGGCGTGCGCAACCAAGCGGTCTGCGCGGCCTGCCCGCAGACGGTCGCGGCGCTCGAAGCGCTGCCGCGCGCGGACATACCGGGCCGGGCGCCCTCGGCCTTCTTTTCGCTGCTCAAGCCCCGCAGCCGGATCCCGGCGCATAGCGGCGTGACCAACACCCGCGCCATCATCCATCTGCCGCTGGTCGTGCCGCCCGGCTGCTTCTTCCGCGTCGGCGGAGAGACCAGGGCGTGGGAAGAAGGCGTGGCCTTCGCCTTTGACGACACGATAGACCATGAAGCCTGGAACGACAGCGACCATTTGCGCGTGGTGCTGATCTTCGACGTTTGGAATCCGCATTTGTCACTTGAAGAGCAGATATTATTGAAGCAATTCTATGCCACTGCCGATGCCAGCAAGACGCAATCCGTCCTGACCGGCATCTGAGCGATGACAGCGGCGGCGGAACGATCCCGGTCCGCGCTGTCGTCTTTCTGGGAGACAAGATGTGCGTATGTTGAAAGCAGTGATCGCGTCCGGCCTGGTCTCCCTGGCCATGCCGGCGCTGGCGGAAGATCAGCCCAAGCTGGATCGCAATGATCCCAATGCCGTGCGCTGCAAAAGGCTGGACGTGACCGGATCGCTGGTGCGCAAGGAGCGCATCTGCAAGACCAACGCGGAATGGCGCGCCATCAGCGAGCAGCAGAATCGCGATGCCGACGACCTGATCACCCGCAACCGGGCGGGGATGAACCCCAACGGGTGAAGCAAGCCGGCTTGCCGGTCGGCAGGAGCGGACATGAGCAGGCCCGCCGCATCGCGCGACGGGCCTTTTCCTTTACGCTACGCCGATCTTCAACGCGCCGTCGCCATCCTCGACCTTGACCGTCGCGCCGTCGGGCACCTCGCCGCGCAGGATCAGGTCGGCCAGCGGGTCTTGCAGATAGCGCTGGACCGCGCGCTTCAACGGGCGTGCGCCATAGACGGGGTCATAGCCGACCCGCCCCAGCCAGGCCCGCGCGCCGTCGGTCAGGTCGAGCCTGATCTTCCGGTCCCTGAGCAGGTTGCCGATGCGCGCGACCTGGATGTCGACGATCGGCGCCATATGGCTGGCGCCCAGGCGGTGGAACAGGATGATTTCGTCCAGGCGGTTGAGGAATTCCGGGCGGAAATGGGCGCGGACGATGTCCATCACCTGATCCTCGACCTTCTCGACCGGCTCGTCGTCGGCAAGACCCGCAATATATTGGCTGCCGAGGTTGGAGGTCAGCACGATGATCGTGTTGGTGAAGTCGACCGTGCGGCCCTGCCCGTCGGTCAGGCGGCCGTCGTCCAGCACCTGGAGCAGGATGTTGAACACGTCGCCATGCGCTTTTTCCACCTCGTCGAACAGCACCACCTGATAGGGGCGGCGGCGGACGGCCTCGGTCAGCACGCCGCCTTCTTCATAGCCGACATAGCCCGGAGGCGCGCCGATCAGCCGGGCGACGCTGTGCTTTTCCATGAACTCGCTCATGTCGATCCGCACCATCGCGCTGTCGTCGTCGAACAGGAAGCCGGCGAGTGCCTTGGTCAGTTCGGTCTTGCCCACGCCCGTGGGGCCGAGGAACAGGAACGACCCCAACGGCCGATTGGGATCCTGTAGACCGGCGCGGCTGCGGCGCACGGCCGTCGATACGGCCTTGACCGCCTCGGCCTGGCCGATCACGCGCTTGCCCAGTTCCGCTTCCATGGCGAGCAGCTTTTCGCGTTCGCCCTCCATCATCCGGTCGACCGGGATGCCGGTCCAGCGGCTGACGACCGAGGCGATATCCTCCGCCGTCACTTCCTCGCGCAACATCGCGCCTTCCGACGCGGTCTGCGCATCGGCCAGCTTGCGCTCCAGATCGGGGATGCGGCCATAGGCCAGCTCGCCCGCCTTGGCGAGGTCGCCGGCGCGCTGCGCCTGTTCCAGTTCCAGCCGGGCGGCATCGAGCTGTTCCTTGATCCGGCTTTCGCCCGCGATCTTGTCCTTCTCGGCCTGCCAGCGCTGGGTGAGGGCGGCGGACTGTTCCTCCAGATTGGCGAGATCCTCTTCCAGCGCGGCCAGACGGTCGGCCGAAGCCTTGTCGGTCTCGCGCTTCAGCGCCTCCCGCTCGATCTTGAGCTGGATGATGCGGCGGTCGAGATTCTCGATTTCCTCGGGCTTGGATTCGACCTCCATGCGCAGGCGCGAGGCGGCCTCGTCCATCAGGTCGATCGCCTTGTCGGGCAGGAAGCGGTCGGTGATGTAGCGGTTGGAGAGCGTCGCTGCGCTGACGATCGCGCTGTCGGTGATCCGCACGCCATGGTGCAGCTCATATTTTTCCTTCAGGCCGCGCAGGATGGAGATGGTGTCCTCCACCGTCGGTTCGCCCACGAAAACGGGCTGGAACCGCCGCTGGAGCGCGGGATCCTTCTCCACATATTTGCGATATTCATCGAGGGTGGTCGCGCCGATGCAATGGAGTTCGCCGCGCGCCAGGGCGGGCTTGAGCAGGTTGCCCGCGTCCATCGCGCCTTCGGACTTGCCCGCGCCGATCAGCGTGTGCATCTCGTCGATGAAGAGGACGATCTGGCCCTCCGCGCCCTTCACCTCGTCGAGGACACCCTTCAAGCGTTCCTCGAACTCGCCGCGATATTTGGCGCCCGCGATGAGCGAGCCCATGTCGAGCGCCATCAGGCTGCGGTCCTTCAGCGTATCGGGCACGTCGCCATTGGCGATGCGCAGCGCCAGCCCTTCGGCGATGGCGGTCTTGCCGACGCCGGGGTCGCCGATCAGGACGGGATTATTCTTGGTCCGACGGGCGAGGATCTGGATGGTGCGGCGAATTTCCTCGTCGCGGCCGATCACCGGATCGAGCTTGCCGTCCTTCGCCGCCTGGGTCAGGTCGCGGGCGAACTTCTTGAGGGCGTCATAGCGATCCTCCGCGCCCGCCGTGTCGGCGGTGCGGCCGCCGCGCAGGGCGTTGATCGCGGCGTTCAGCCCCTCCGCCTTAACGCCCGCCGCCGCGAGCGCCTTGCCCGCCGTGGTGGTGGTGGCGAGGGTCAGCGCCAGCAGAAGCCGCTCGACGGTGACGAAACTGTCGCCTGCCTTGGCCGCGACCTGTTCGGCGCTGTCCAGCACGCGGACGGAATCATTGTCGAGGCCGGGGGTCTGTTGCGCGCCGCTGCCGGAGACGGACGGCACCTTGGCCAGCGCCACGTCGGTTTCCCGCAGCGCCACTCCGGCATCGCCGCCCGCCGCCTTGATGAGGCCGGACGCCATGCCCTGCTGGTCTTCCAGCAGCGCCTTCAACAGATGTTCCGGCCCGATCCGCTGATGGCTCATGCGGATTGCAACGGTCTGCGCCGACTGGAGGAAGCCCTTGGCGCGGTCGGTGAATTTTTCGAGGTTCATGTGCGTCCCACCCAATATGATGCAGGCGATGTAGTGTTGCGCAAAAACCACACAAGGGGCGATAGGCAATTATCCCTATCTGGCAGCCTTGGCGGCCTGCGGCGCGAACAGGTCGCCGAAAAAGTCCCTTGCGAACCAGAGCGGCGGCGTGTCGCCATCGGCCATGGCGCGGGTGATGCGGTAATTGGCCTCGGCGAAGCGGGCGCCCGCCTGCCAGTCGATCGCCTGGCTCATGTCGTCGCCGGGCCGGTGATAGGCGCCCGAGAGAAAGTCGCCCCACGCCTTTTCCCCGCCATTGGCATAGCCGGTGGCGAGGAAGACGGCCGGCACGCCCTGCTTGACGAACTTGTAATGGTCGGAGCGGACGAAGATGGTTTCCTGCGGCATCGGATCGGGAGAGAGTTTCACGCCCATCGGTGCGACCGCCCTGGCGACGATCGGTCCCAGTGTCGAATGGTCCGCGCCGAAGGCGATGACGTCGGTGAAGGGATAGAGGAGCAGCGGCATGTCGAGATCGACATTGCCGACGATCTGGCTGACCGGGACGCTGGGATGGCGTGCGAAATAGTCGGCGCCCAGCAGCCCCTTCTCCTCGCCGGTCGATGCAAGGAAGATGATCGAGCGGCGCGGCTTGTCCGGGGACTGCGCCATGGCGCGCGCGACTTCCAGCATGGTCGCGATGCCCGCGCCATTGTCCAGCGCGCCATTGTTGATCCGGTCCTTGTCGGGCGCGTCGCCCGGTTTGGCCGGGCTGACGCCGATATGGTCGAGATGGGCCGAGAGGACGACATACTGGTCCTTCAGCTTCGGATCGCTGCCGGGCAGGATGGCGACGACATTGGGACTGGTCACGCGCTGGCTGACGCTGTCGGCCTTGATCCGGACCGAGGTCTTGAGCGCAAAGCCGCGGGGCTTGCCGCCCGCCCTGTCGGCGGTCTTGCGGATCGCGGCGATGGTCGTGGGCGCGCCCGCGAACACCGCCTCCGCCGCCGGATCATCGAGGGAGGCCGAAGCGCGGATGCCCGGCGCCTCGTCGAAGGGGACGCCTTCGGGCGACACCCAGGTGAAGCCGGGTTCATCGGCGAACTGCACCATGCGCGCCCAGGGCCGGGCCTTCATCGACTGGATCGTGCCGATCGACAGCATCCCGATCGCGCCATGGGCCTGCGCGATCATCGCTTTGGTCGCGGACAGGTGGGCGCCCTCCTCGCTCGGCAGACCCTTGGGATAGCCGCGCAGGGTGACGACGATCTTTCCCTTCACGTCCAGCCCGGCATAGTCGTCGAGGCCGAAGCGCGCATTTTCAAGGCCATAGCCGACGAAGACCAACGAGGCGGTGACGTCCAGCTTCGGCTCGGCAGCGTTCAGCCCTACCAGCACGTCGCCGGCATGGGTGAAGCTTCTGGCGCCGCCGGGGCCGGTGACGGTGAGCGTGGCGGGGGTTTCGCCGCGCTCGGTCTTCTGGAAGGTGATGCGTTGCAGCCAGCCGCGCCCATCGGCATCAGCGTCGCCGGCGGGCTTGAGGCCGAGGCCGTCAAACTGGCTGGCGACATAGCGGGCGGCGATTTCATGCCCTTCGCTCCCGGTGTCGCGGCCCTTGAGCAGGTCGTCGGCGAGAAATTCGACATGGGCGCGCACGGCGGCGGCGGAGAAGACGGGATCGACCGCCTGCTGGGCAGGAAGGGCAGCGGGCAGGATCAGGGTGGCGGCGGCAGCCAGCAGGGCCAGACGGTTCATGGATGGTCTTTCACTCAAGCATTTTATGGCGACAGATTTGCCGCCGGCCTGCGCGACTGTCCAGCATAAGCGTATTGCGACTCTACCACGCCCCGCTATGCTGCCCGTCTGTCGCGGTCGTTCCCCTGACCGCATGGTCCGTAGCTCCTGCCAGAGGCCTTTCATGATCCTTTCCTCTTTGTCGCGCCGGCTGTCCCTGCTGATCGGCCTGTCCCCTCTCGCGCTCTCCGTCCTTGCCATGACGCCGATGACGCAGGCGGTCGCCCAGAGCGCGGAAGCAGGCGCGCCGGCGCCGCTTTCCAGCCTCGTGGCGAAGGTGGACATTCCCTATGAGGAGTTCCGTCTGGCCAACGGGCTGCGCGTCATCGTCCACACCGACCGCAAGGCGCCGGTGGTGGCGGTGTCGATCTGGTATCATGTCGGCTCCCGCTTCGAGCCCAAGGGCAAGACAGGCTTCGCCCATCTGTTCGAGCATCTGATGTTCTACGGCTCGGAAAATGCCGATGGCCCCTTCTTCGGCCGGCTGGAGGATATCGGCGCGACCGACTGGAACGGGACGACCTGGTTCGATCGGACCAATTATTTCGAGACAGTGCCGACCGGGGCGCTCGACCGGGCGCTGTTCCTGGAATCGGATCGCATGGGGCATCTGCTGGGCGCCGTCACCCAGACCAAGCTAGATACCCAGCGCGGGGTCGTGCAGAATGAAAAGCGGATGGGCGAGAATGAGCCTTACGGGCTGGTCGAATATGCACAGCTTGCCGCGCTGCTGCCGGAGGGTCATCCCTATCGCCACTCGACCATCGGATCGATGGCGGACCTGAACAGCGCGAGCCTGGCGGACGTCCAGAACTGGTTCAAGACCCATTATGGTCCCAACAACGCCGTGCTGGTGCTGGCCGGGGATATCGACGTCGCGACGGCGAAGGCGAAGGTCGGAAAGTGGTTCGGCAATATCCCCGCCGGCCCGGCACCGCAGGATGTGGATGCGACCGTTCCGACCCTGGCCAAGGATGCCGAGGTGGTGATGCACGACAATGTCGCCGCCACCCGCCTCTATCGCAACTGGGTGGTGCCCGGCGTCAATTCGGCCGAATTGCAGCAGCTGGACCTTGCCATGACGGTGTTCGGAGGCCTCGGCTCGTCGCGGCTCGACAACGCGTTGGTGCGCGACGAGAAGGTGGCGGTCAGCGTCAAGGCGAGCATCCAGCCGTTCGAGAAGCTGAGCCTGGCCGAGATCACCGTCGACGTGAAGCCGGGCGCGGACCCGGTGGCGGTGGGCAAGCGGCTCGACGCGCTGCTGGCCGATTATCTGGCCAACGGACCGAGCGCCGACGAGGTGCTGCGCGCCGCCACCGGGCAGGCCGCGGGCACCATTTCGGGACTGGAAAAGGTCGGCGGCTTTTCGGGCAAGGCGGTGACGCTGGCCGAAGGGGCGGTCTATTCCGACGATCCGGGCAAATATAAGAAAGACCTCGCCATCTACGCATCGGCCACGCCGCAGAGCGTGACGGCGGCCGCGCGCAAATGGCTGGGGCGGCCGGTGCTGCGCCTGACCGTTGCGCCGGGCGAACGGAGCGCGGCGGACAATGCGCTGGCGGGCAATGTGAAGGCAGGTGGGGCGACGCACAGCCCGGCCTATTTCCGCGATCCCGACGCGGCGCCTGCTGCGGCGACACCGCCCGCGCCCACGAAGATCGCGGAGCCGCCGATCGAGCCGGTCAAGGATCTGGACTTTCCCGATGTCGAACATGCCAAGCTGAAGAACGGCATCCCGGTCGTCTTCGCGCGGCGCACCGCCGTGCCGACCGTGCGCGTGTCGGTCGCCTTCGACGCGGGCAACGCCGCCGACGACAAGGCGAAGCTGGGCACGGCGGGCCTGACCACCGCGCTGCTGGACGAAGGCACGACGACCCGGTCGTCGGTGCAGATCGCCGAGGAGCAGGAGCGGCTGGGCGCGTCGATCAGCGCGGGCAACAGCATGGACCGGACCGATGTCGGCCTGTTCGCATTGAAGCCCAATCTGGACGCGTCGCTGGGCCTGCTGGCCGATGTGATCCGCAACCCCGCCTTTGCGCCAGCCGAGGTGGAGCGGCTGCGCGGGCAGGTGCTGACCCGGATCAAGGCGGAAAAGACCGAGCCGATGGCGATCGCGCAGCGGATGCTGCCGCCGCTGCTTTACGGCCAGGCGCATCCCTATGGCATTCCCTTCACCGGATCGGGCACCGAGGCGGGCGTCAAGGCGGTGACGCGGGCGGACCTGAGCGCCTTCCACGACAAGTGGCTGCGGCCCGACAATGCGACGATTTTCGTCGCGGGCGACACGACGCTGAGCGAACTGCTGCCGCTGCTGGAAAAGCGCTTCGGCGACTGGAAGGCGCCCGCAGTGACCAAGGGCGCCAAGCTGTTCCGCATGGACCGGATGATGCGCCCGGCGCGGATCATCCTGATCGACAAGCCGCAAAGCCCGCAGTCGCTGATCCTGGGCGGGCTGCTGACCAGCAAGGCGGGGACCGACAATCCGGTGACGCTGCTGACTGCCAACGAAGTGCTGGGCGGCAGCACCACGTCGCGCCTGACGATGGACCTGCGCGAGACGAAGGGATGGGCCTATGGTGCCGGCACGGCGTTGCCGGGCGTCAAGGAGACGATCCCGCTGCTGGTCTACGCCCCGGTGCAGACCGACAAGACCGGCGAATCGATCATCGCCGCGCGACAGGACATCAGGGAGTATCTGACGACCAAGGGCACGACCGAGGCGGAGCGGAACCAGACGATCAACAGCCAGATCCTCTCGCTGCCCGGCAGTTTCGAAACCTCGTCCGACCTGCTGGGCGCGATGATGCGCAACAGCCTGATCGGGCGGCCCGACGATTATTACGAGACGCTGCCCAACGTCTATCGCGCCATGACCGCGGCGGACATGGACAAGGCCGCGCGCGAGGCGATCAGCCCCGACCGGCTGATCTGGGTCGTGGTGGGCGACGCGAAACTGGTGCGGCCGCAGCTTGACGCGGTGGGCTTGCCGGTTGAAACGGGCACACTCGCAGACTGACGCGAACGTAAAGGAGACTGGATATGGCAAGTGTCGATGGCGCTTATGATTGCGTGGCGAAGACCCCGATGGGCGACCAGAAGGGCGTGTTCACCGTCATCAGCAGCGGCGACCGCTTCAACGGCACCTTCGCCGGCATGATGGGATCGCTGGACGTGGTCGACGGCAAGGTCGATGGCGCGAAGCTGACCTGGAAGATGGAAATGACCATGCCCATGCCGATGACGCTGGAGTGCGAGGCGGAAGTCGCCGGCGACGCGATCACCGGCACGATGCAGCTGGGCGCCTTCGGCGCGTCGGCCTTCAACGGCACGCGTCGGGGCTGAAAGGCGAAAGGCCCGGATTCGTCCGGGCCTTTCCCGTTCGAACGGGACGAAAGCCGACAGCGACATGGACAGCTGTACGAATCTTGACATTATTCATTAGTTAGCTATCTAATGAATATGCCCCTTTCAGAATCCAAGCGCGCGCTCGCGCACAAGATGGCGCCTGTCGCCCGCAGTTGGCGGCAGCTGGCCGACGCCGCGCTGGCGCAGTTCGGCGTGTCGAACAGCGCGGGCTGGTGCCTGATCCATATCGACCGCATCGGCCCCGATGTGCGCCAGGCGGAACTGGCCGAATCCCTCGACATCAGCCAGCCTTCGCTGGTCCGGACGCTGGACCAGTTGCAGGCGGCGGGGCTGGTCGCGCGAACGCAGCATCCGGATGACAAGCGGTCCAACGTCATCGCGCTGACCTCGGCGGGCAAGGAACTGGTCGGGCAGATCGAGACGAAGCTGGGCGCGCTGCGCGCCGACCTGCTGCGCGACGTGCCCGACGAGGCGATCGAGATCATGGTCGAAATGCTCGACCTTCTTGCCCATCGCATCGCCGAACGGCGGAGCCAGATGTGACGCTGGGCGAAAAATTCGGCCTGCCGGCCGCGCTCTTTTCCCTGAAATGCCTGGCGGCCGCCATGCTGGCGCTGTTCGTCGCCTTCAGCATCGGGCTTGAGCGCCCCTATTGGGCATTCCTGACCAGCTATATCGTCGCCCAGCCGATGGCGGGGGCCGTGATTTCCAAGGCGCTGTTCCGCATCATCGGCACCTTCGTCGGCGCCATGTTCGCCGTCGCCATCGTGCCGCCGCTGGTCAATGCGCCGGAACTGCTGTCGCTCGCGATGGCGTCCTGGCTGGGGCTGTGCGTCTTCGTCTCGCTGCTGGATCGCACGCCCCGTTCCTACATGTTCGTGCTGGCGGGCTATACCGCCTGCCTGATCGTCTTTCCCGACGTCGATACGCCCCAGGCCATCTTCACCGTCGCGTCGCTGCGGGTGCAGGAAATATCCATCGGCATCCTGTGTGGCAGCCTGGTCCATGGCGTCGTCCTGCCCGGATCGATCACGGCGGTGCTGCTGGGCCGGGTCGAGGCGATCCTTCGCGATGCGGAGCGCTGGTCGCGCGACGCGATCGCCGTCGCGCCGGTGGCGGGGCTGGACGCCGAGCGCCGCCGACTGGCGCAGGACGTCACCGAACTGCACCAGATGTCGGTCCACCTGCCCTTCGACATCAGCCGGCTGGCCCCACGCGTCCGCACCGTGCGCGCGTTGCAGGACCAGCTGTCGATGCTGCTGCCGCTGGGCGCGGCGGTGGAAGACAGGCTGGCCGAGCTGAAGGCCGCCAATGACGGCAGGGTGCCGATGCAGGTCGAGGCGCTGATAGCCGATATCCGACTGTGGCTGGAGACGCCCGCGCCCGACAATGCGACCCGCGCCACGCGGGCGCAGCAACTGATCGACCGTTGCCAGGCGCTGGAGCCGGAGGCGAACGCGGCGATGGGCTGGGGCGACATGATGCGGTTGAGCCTCTATGCCCGGCTCGCGGCGCTGGTCGCGGCGCATCGCGATTGCCGCGACCTGGCGGACCAGATGGCGACTCACAGCCGTGCCGCCGTGACGCCGCGCGTCGCGCTGCTGCTGGAAGGGCGACGCAACCGGGAACTGCATCGCGATTATGCGGGGGCGGCGCGCGGCGCGTTCGGCGCCTTCATGACCATCGCCATCGGCTGCGCCCTGTGGATCGGCAGCGGATGGAAGGATGGCGGCACGGCGGTGATGCTGGCGGGCGTGTTCCTGGCCCTGTTCGCCGCCGCCGACAATCCGCTGGCGCCGCTCAAGGGCTTCATGGTCGGGACGATCGCCGCATCCGCGCTGGGCGCGCTTTATGGCTATGCGATCATGCCCCGGCTGGACGGTTTCGCGATGCTGGCCCTGGCCTATGCGCCGGTGCTGCTGCTGCTCGGCGCGTTGATGGCCTCGCCCCGCTGGGCGGGGATCGCGCTGCCGACGCTGCTGGGCCTCGGCAGCCCGGTGCTGCTGTCCGACCGCTATGTCAGCGCCTTCGCCACCTACATCAACGGCGCGGTGGCGCAGATCGTCGGCATCTGGTTCGCGATCATCATGGCCGGCCTGCTCCAGTCGGCGGGCGTCGAGCGGGCAATCCGCCGGACGATCCGCGCGGGCTGGACCGACATCGCCAATCGCGCGACATTGATGTCGCCGCCCGACGTGCGCGGCTGGATAAACCGGATGCTGGATCGCATCGCATTGCTCGCCCCGCGCCTGGCCGCCACGCGGCGGGACAGCGGCAAGCCGCTCTACGACGCGCTGCGCGACCTGCGCACGGGCGTGGCGATCGGCGAACTGCGGCAATTGCGGCTCGACCTGCCGGTGCAGGAGGGCGGGCGGCTCGCTACTGTGTTGCAGGGGGTCGGCCGTCATTATCGCCGGCTGGACCCTGACGCACCGCAGGCCGCCGACCCGGCGCTGCTCGACGACATAGACGCGGCGATCGACGAACTGGCGGCCAATCCGCGACCGTCGATCCGGCGCGAGGCGGTGCTGGGCCTCGTCAGCCTGCGCCGTAACCTGTTCCCCGACGCGCAAGGCCATCGGAGGGCCACCGCATGACCGGAGAAATTGCCCTTGGCGGTATCTTCATCCCCACGCTCCTGCTGCTGGCGCTCGTCGCGCTGATCCTCGCCTGGGCCGTCACCCGGCTGATCGGCGCCGCCGGCCTCTACCGCTTCCTCGCCTATCGCGCGGCCGTCGATCTCAGCATCTTCGTGCTGATCCTTGGCGGCCTCGCCATCCTCGTCCCCACCCTTGGAATCCGTCTATGAATCGCCTCACTACAGTGCTGATCCGCAGCGCCGCCACCATCGCCCTCGTCGTCGCCGCGACCGCCGTCGCCGTGTGGATGTGGAATCATTATGAGGGCAGCCCCTGGACCCGCGACGGCCGGGTGCGCGCCGACGTCGTGCGGGTGACGCCCGACATCAGCGGCCTCGTCACCTCGGTCGCGGTGCGCGACAACCAGCAGGTGAAGGCGGGCGACCTGCTCTTCGTCATCGACACGCCCCGCTATTCCATGGCGCTGGAGGAGGCGAACGCCCGGATCGCCAGCGCGCAGGCGACGCTGGGGCAGGCGCGGCGCGAGGCCCGGCGCGACACGGCGCTGGGCGATCTGGTGGCGGCCGAGACGCATGAGCAGAATCTCGCCAAGGTCGAAACCGCACAGGCCGCGCTGGCCGAAGCGCTGAGCGGGCGCGATGCCGCCGCGCTGAACCTGAAGCGCACCAAGATCGTTGCGTCGGTCAATGGCGTCGTCACCAATCTGGACCTGCATCCCGGCGATTATGTCGGCGCGGGGAGCCAGGCGATGGCGCTGATCGACAGCGATTCGCTGCGCGTCGAGGGCTATTTCGAGGAAACCAAGCTGCCGCTGATCTGCATCGGCGCGCCGGTGACGGTGCGGCTGATGGGCGAGGCGCAGGATGTGCATGGCCGGGTCGAAAGCATCGCCTATGGCATCAATGACGACAGCCGCAGCAATGCGGGCAACCTGCTTCCATCGGTGGAACCGACCTTCTCCTGGGTGCGGCTGGCCCAGCGTATCCCTGTGCGCGTGAAGCTGGAGAAGGTGCCGGAGGGGTTGCGCCTGATTTCCGGCCGCACCGCGACCGTGACGGTGCAGCCGGCGGCCAGGGATGGCAAGCCGGGGGATTGCCGTCATGGGTAAGCGCGTCTGGGCGCCGCTGCTGGCGCTGAGCCTTGCCGCCTGCGCGACCGCCGGGCCGGACTATCGCCCGCCCGAACAGTCGGCGGCGACCGCGCCGGGGGCGACGGGTGCCTTCCATTCGGCGCAAGGCGGGCAATTTTCGCAAGGCGAGCTGCCCGACCATTGGTGGCGGCTCTACGCCGATCCGCAGCTCGACACGCTGGTCGAGCAGGCGCTGGTCGCCAATGCCGACCTGCGCGCCGCCGATGCCAATCTGGAAAAGGCGCAGGCGGTGCTGCGGGAAGCGCAGGCAGGACGGGAGATCACGACATCGGTGAGTGGCGGCGAGACGATTGCGCGCGCTTCGGGCGTGTCGCAGCATCTGCCCGGTTCGGTGAGCTATGATCTGGGGCTGGCCGCCTCCTATCCGCTGGATCTCAACGGTCGGATCAAGCGCGCGATCGAGGCGAGCGGCGCCGATGTCGAAGCGGTGACCGCGGCGCGCGACTATGTGCGCGTCAGCGTGGCGGCGGCGACGGCGCAGGCCTATGCGCAGGTGTGCGCGGCCAACTACAACCTCGCGATCAACCGCAAGGTGGTGGCGTTGCAGCGCGATACGCTGGATGCGACGCGGCGGCTGGCCAAAGGCGGGCGCGGCACCGCCTTCGACGTCAGCCGCGCGCAGGCGGCGGTGGACACGAGCGAGGCGGCGCTGCCCGGCTTCGCGGCGCAGCGGCAGAATGCGCTCTATCTGCTGGCGACCCTGCTGGGTCGCGCGCCCGCCGACTATCCACGCGAAGTGGAAAGTTGCGCGGCGTTACCGATGCTGGGCCAGCCCTTGCCGGTAGGCGATGGCGCGGCGCTGATCCGGCGGCGGCCCGATATCAGGCAGGCGGAACGGACGATCGCGGGCGATACGGCACGGCTGGGCGTCGCGACGGCCGACCTCTATCCGCGGGTCAGCATCGGCGGGTCGGTGGGCCTCGCCGGACCGCTCAAGGATTTCGGATCGGGATCGGCCTTCGGCTTCAGCCTGGGGCCGCTGCTCAGCTGGAGCTTTCCCAATCGTCCCGTAGTGCGTGCGCAGATCGCGCAGGCCGATGCGCAGGTGAAGGCGGACCTTGCCGGATTCGACGCATCGGTGCTGGAGGCGCTGCGCCAGACCGAGACGGCGCTGGAAAGCTATCGCCGCAATGCCGAGCAGGCCGCTGCGCTGGACAGGGCGCGCGACAGCGCGGGCGTATCGGCGGGGCAGGCAGGCAAGCTGTTCCGTTTCGGGCGGGGAGATTTTCTTTCGCTGCTCGATGCGCAGCGCAGCCTGGCGAGCGCGGAGGCTTCCGCCGCCGCCGCGCGAGCGCAACTGGTGCAGGACCAGATCGCGATCTTCCTCGCGCTGGGCGGGGGATGGTCTTCAGGCGATCCGGTCGATGAGGGCGCGGGGGACGCGCAGTAGCGATCCGTGGCGCGCGCCCGCCGGCAGGGCGAGGCGCGCGCTCACATCTTCCCATGTCGCCATGTCGCGGGTCATCGCCGCGCCCCAGCGGCCTTCCTTGTAGACGTCATAATAGCAGATCAGCGCGTCGCCGACCTGCGCCGTCATCGGCCCTTCGACCCATGGGGGAGAGAAAGGTTTGGATAGCGGGCCGAAGGGGCCGGTGGGGCTGTCGGCCTTGGCGACCTGAAGCCATTTGCGGGGCGGTTCGACCGTCTCGTCCTTGACGATCAGGTAGAGTTGCTGGTCGGGGCCGCGGGCGAAGGTGCCGTCGATCACGCTGAAGCCGGGGTCGTAGAGCGGTTCGGGCGGTGAGAAGGTCTCGAAATCGGCCGTGTTGGATCGCCAGAGGCGGTGATTATAGGCGGATTCCGATGTGCCCGCCGTTTCGGTGAAGCGACCGGTGACGGTGCTGGACCAGAAAATCTGATAGTGGCCGGTGCGCGGATCGTGGATCGCTTCGGGCGCCCAGCAATTGCGGGTGCCGGGCACGGCCTGCATCACCGGGATCGCCTGTTGCGCGGACCAGTGGATCAGGTCGGCGCTGGTGGCATGGCCGATGGACACGCCTTCCCAGGCGGTGGTCCAGAGCAGGTGATAAAGTTTGCCGTCATGGAAGAGGAATGGATCGCGGAGCAGCTTCTTCTCGCCGACTTGCGGGATGAGCAGGCTGCGTCCGCCCGCCAGCGTGCGGAAGGCGAAGCCGTCGTCGCTGACGGCGAATTTCAGGCCATCGGCCTCGCCCTTCTTGCCGGTGGTGAAATAGGCGAAGAGAAGCGGATCGTAAGGGCGCGTCGAGCGGCCGGTGGCGCAGGCCGCGAGGTTCAGCCCGCCCAGGCCCAAAAAACCAAGACCAAGCGCGAAGTCGCGGCGCCTCACTGATAGTCCTTTGCCATCTGGCCGTAGAGGTCGAGCAGTGGGTTTGCGACATAGTCGCCGCCATGGCCCATGGGACCGGTCGGCTCGGGCTTGGGCGCGGGCTGTGCGGTGGCGAGGCCGCCGGGGGCTTCGGCGCTGTTGAGACCTTGCGAAATCAGGTCGGGTTTGGCCCCTTCGCCCGCATTTTTCCCGTTGAGATCGAAGATAGCCTCCTGATGGCGGATCGGTTCCCAGATGAAGGTGCCCCAGCCATGCTTGCCGGGCAGCGCGTGGACGAGGTCGTTGATATAGCGTTTGCGGCTGGAATATTCGGCGACCAGAAGACCCTTGTCGGGATAGCGCTTCACGAATTCGGTGAAGGTGGTGGCCCAGTCGCCCTGCGCGCGCTGCTGGTAGCAGGAGAAGCCGATCACGTCGAAATCGACCTTGCGGGCAACCAACGCGTCGGTCCATTCGCGCACGATCGGCCAGTGGCGGCCGAGATGATTGTGCAACTGGATGGCGATGGCGGGTTCGGCGCGGCGCGCGCCCGCTATCCCGGCGCGCAGAAGGCTGGCGAAATTGTCGAAGCCGCCGACTTCGCCCACCTTCGCATGGTTGGCGTCGGTGACGGGATTGCCGGTCGGGGTGGACAGCTTCACCCGGCCATGGGGCCAGAGGATGCCGAAGGTGGTTTCGTTGCCGATCACCGCCATGTCGACCGGCGCGCCGCCCGCGCGCATCGCGACCAGCGTGTCATGGGTGTGGGCCTCGACCGCCGTGGCGAGTTGGGGCAGGTCGTAACCGGCCCAGGCGGCGGGCACGCCCTGATGCTCCGGGTCTGCCCATGTGTCGCTATAATGGAAGCTGAGGACGAGATAGAGGCCCGCCTCGCGGATACGGCGGCCCAGTTTGATCGTCTGGTCGAGGCCCGCCCAAGCCTTGTCCGGTTCGCGTTTGGAATAGCCCTTGGCCGGATCGACGAAGATGCGCAGGCGGATGGCGTTGAAACCGGCGTCGCGCAGGATCGCGATCGGGTCTTTCCGTTCGCCCTTCACATAATAGCGGGCGCCGGCGGCCTCATCCTCCGGTACCCAGCTGATGTCCGCGCCGATGAGGAAGGGGCCGGGGCGCGCGCCCCCCGTCTTCGACGCGGCGAGGGCGGGATGGGCGAGCAGCGGCAGGGCCGCAAGGCCGAAGGTGGCGCGGCGGGTGAGGCGGGTCATGGGCGATGCTCCAGTTCGGGGACGAGGCGGAGGGTGAGGAGGCTGGCGACCTGATCGCCCTTGGGCAATTTTGCGCGCGCCTTGTCGTCCAGATAGATGGGCGCATCGGCGCGCAGCGGCAGGATGGTGAGCGTCCAGGGCTTGCCGAGGCGATTGGCGAAGCGCTTGAGGCCGATGCGCCAGACGCGCCCGTCCCAATAGGCGTCGTCCAGCATGTCCGCGCCGTCGAACAGCCGGCCGATGTCGCCGCGCCAGTCGATTTCGAGGAAGGCGTCGCCCTGTTGTACCGCGTCGGCGGGCAGGGTGAAGGTGAAGGCGGCAGCGGCCTTATGCGCTTCGGGCAGCGGCTGCATCGCCGCCTTGGCGGGACCGCCGATGATGATAGGTGGCGCTTCGCCCGCTTCGCGGGTCTGGGTGAAAGCGATGGTGGTGGAGGCCGGGCCTTTGACGGTGGCGCTGGCGGCCGGGCCGGGGAGGATGCGCCAGTCGAACCGCGCCTTGCCGCGCTGTCGCAGAACCAGTCCTTCGGGCGTGAACATCGTGTCGGCCGAGGTGAGGACGAGGCGGCGCTGGCCCCTGATGTCGCCGACCCAGAGATTTTGCGCCGATGCCGGGTCCAGCAGGAGGAGGCGTATGCGGTGGCCTTCCGGGCTGGTGATGGTCAGCAGGCGATCGGGCGAGGGTGGCACCTGCGCGATGACGCGGCCTTCCTCCGTGCGGATGGGGGCGGAGAGGCGCGTGCCGGTGGGGAAGGCGAGTTCGACCGCGCCGGGCAATGTGGCGGCGAGGATGTGGATCGGGCCGTCTTTATCTTCGATGCGGGTGACGGGCTGGGCGGTGGCCCAGCTCAACGTCACGCCGTCCATATCCATGTTGATCGGCCAGAAGAAGCTGGCGCCGGGCGCTATGGTGACGGGGCGCGAGGGCAGGGTGACGTCGCCGCCGGGCAATTGCACGGTGAAGCGCGTGCCGGGAAAAGCGGGCGTGGCATATTGGCGGACATGGTTGTTGACGAAGAGGAAGCCACTGTCGCCCTTGCTGCGGACGGCCCAGCGCAGGGTCTTGAGGTCATTCTTGTCGGCGGGGAGCGCTGTGGGCGCATGGACGGCCATGGGCGCAAGCCGTTCGCCATAGTGGCCCAGGAAATAATGGAGCGGGCGCAGCGCGGCGTTGACCGGGTTCACCTCGCCATATTGGCCGAGCGGCGCCTGGAAATCATAGCCGATGATCGGGCAGTCATTATAGCCGCCCGAGCGCTGGGTTTCTTCCAATGTACGGCCCTGCGCCAGCGGGTTCGCGCCGCCATGGAACATATAATAGCCGAGTAGATTGACGCCCGACCCGACCTGCGTGGTGACGGCGGCGGCGACGTCGGCGGGTTCGAGCAGCGGGCGGCGGCGATACATGACCGGCACGCCGCCGCCATATTCGGCGCCAAGGAAGGGGGTGTCCGCCATGTCGCTGTCGGCGTCGCCCCGGCGATTGTTGCGCGTCTGCGCGCCAAGGTCGCCGCTGACCCGGCTGTCGAAACGGAACAGATAATTTTCCTTGGGCGGCAGCGCGGTCGTCTTGGCCGACCAGGGTTCGTCGGGATAGCCGCCATGGACGGGCACGACCTCCCCCCTGGGATAGAGCGTCTGGTCCCAGCCGGTGACGGTGTAGAGCGGCACGTCATAGCCGATCTTCTGCGCCAGGGCTTTCAGCGCCGCGATATGGGCGCGGCCTTGCCCTCCGCCGTCGAGATTATATTCATTCTCGACCTGCATCCCGACGATCGGGCCGCCATCCTTCCAGAACAGTCCCTTCACCTGATCGTGCAGGCTGCGCCAGAAGCGATCGACCTGCGCCATATAGGCCGGGTCGTTGCTGCGCGGGCGGGTGCCGGCGACGATCCAGTCGGGGATGCCGCCGAAGCGCGCTTCGGCATGGCCCCATGGTCCGGGGCGCAGGAAGAAGAGCAGGCCGTGCTTCTGGCAGAGGGTGACGAAGCGGCGGATGTCGCGGTCGCCGGTCCAGTCGATGCGGTCGGGCGCCAGTTCGACATGGTTCCAGAGGATATAGGAGGCGACGATGGTGACGCCCGCCGCCTTCATCTTGAGCAGTTCTTCTTCCCAATATTGGTTGGGGAAGCGGGTGAAGTGGAATTCGCCCATGACCGGGAGCCAGGGCCGGTCGTCGCGGGTCAGATAGAGGTTGGTGATGCCGAGCGCGCCATGCGGGCCGGTGCCGCTGCCCATGTGGAGATGGCCGGATTTGAGCGGGAGGCCGGGCTTTCGGGCATCGAGGCTGAGCGGGGCGATCGGGGCGGCGCGGCCGGGAAGCGCCAGCCCCAGCGTCGCGAGGCCGGTGGCGGTGAGCGCAGTTCGCCTGTCGAGATCGGGCATCGGTCCTCCTCTACCTGTGGATGCGGGAGGGTTTGTCCCTCCTCGGGATGATCTTTCGTCCGGGCTGAGCCTGTCTCTCTTCTCCCGAAGAGAAGCAGCGGGCTTCGGCAGGCTCAGTTCGAACGGGATATGGATCGCGCGTCGGTCAGCGCGCGAGCCATCCGCCGTCGACGGCGAGGATATGGCCGTGGATATAGTTGGCGGCGGCGGAGGCGAGGAACACGGCCGCCCCGCCGATGTCGCCGGGATCGCCCCAGCGGCCGGCGGGGATGCGTTCCTGGATCTGGCGGTTGCGGGTCTCGTCGGCCTGCAAGGCGGCGGTGTTGTTGGTGGCGATATAGCCCGGCGCGATGGCGTTGACGTTGACGCCCTTTGCCGCCCACTCGTTCGCCAGCAGCCTGGTCAGGCCCGCGATGCCGCTCTTGGACGCGGTGTAGCTCGGCACGCGGATGCCGCCCTGTCTCTTATACACATCT